>NZ_AQQS01000020.1 GCF_002088275.1 Aurantimonas sp. 22II-16-19i | reverse complement strand
CTTCGATCCGCCTGATCGAATCCTTCGTCGCGGCCGGCAAGACGATCGCGCTGGTCTGTCACGCTCCGGGCGTCCTGCACCGCGTCAAGAACGCCGATGGCTCGCCCTTCGTCGATGGCCGCCGCGTGACCGGCTTCACCAACAGCGAGGAAGCGGCGGTCGGCCTGACCAAGGTCGTCCCCTTCCTGGTCGAGGACGAACTCCTCAGCCTCGGCGCGGTATACTCCAAGGTGAAGGACTGGGGCGTCCACACGGTGGTGGAGGGCAAGCTCATCACCGGACAGAACCCGGCCTCTTCCACCGAGGCGGCGGAAGCGCTCGTCGCCGCCTTGAACCGGGCAGCAGAGACGGCCGCCTGAACGGCAGCCGATCAGCGCGAACCGCCGCCGGACGACATCGACGGCGGCTCGCTGAGGGCGGCATCGTGACGGACGGGCATCGCCCGAAGTTTACCGGTCGGCGAGCTCGCAAGAAAATCGAATACATCGCAACAAATGACGGGGACCATCCCATCTATGGATCAGCCGGCAGCCACTCAGTGGAGCCTGCGGCGGGGCGATGAGGAGTTGCGGCCAATTTGTCGTTTGAGCGGACAGGGCGTGCTGCTGATAGAATGTGTATAGTGCCCGGCGCCGTTCCATGATGAATTGAAACAAGGTGTTGGGCCCGATGCCGACCGACAGCACACAGGGTTTCAGGCACGAGTTTCGAAGATCCAATCACCCGATTGAGGACGCTTGGCTCCGATGGTGCAACCAACATTCTCCGACCTCCTGAGCGTCATCGAGCGCCATGCCCGCTACGACTACGTGACACCGATCGACGGGCTGAAGGTCGGCCGCACGGACGTGCCGTCCGACGTCGGCCATTCGATCTACCAGCCCTCCTTCGGACTAGTCGGGCGCGGCGTGAAGGAGATGATGGTCGGCGAGAATCCATTCCACTACGCTGCGGGGGAGTCTCTGTTGTGCGCCGTCGACGTCCCGGTTACCTCGCAGGTGACGGAGGCCAGCCCGTCTGCGCCATATTGGCGATCCATCTCGATATCGATCCGGCCGTCGTCGCCGAACTCCTGCGCGAGCAGGCGCGACACCGCCCCAAGGCGCCGGACAATCTCGTTGCAGCGAAATATCGGCTCGATCGGGAACTGTTCGACCCGCTGATCCGGCTGCTCTCACTCCTGGACCGGCCACGGGACATCGAGGTGATGGCGCCGCTGATCCGGCGGGAGATCGTCTGGCGGCTGCTGCACACCGAGCATGGCCCGCTGCTCAGCCAATTGGCCTTCGCCAACGGCCACGCCGCCCGGATCGGACGGACGACCGCCTGGATTCGTGAAAACTACGCCGCGCCGCTGAGCATTCCGGATCTCGCCGCGCAGGCGAATATGAGCGTTCCGAGCTTCCACCGCCACTTCAAGGCGGTGACCTCCATGTCGCCCGTCCAGTTCCAGAAGCGGGTCCGGCTGCAGGAAGCGCGCCGCGGGCTCTCGGGGGCGAGCACCATCTCGTCGGTGGCCTACGACGTCGGCTATGAAAGCCTGTCGCAGTTCAATCGCGACTATCGCCGGCTTTTCAACCTAACGCCGAGCGACGACGCCGCGCAGTTGCGCGCCACGCTGAGGCGCGAGCTTGGCCACAGTCGGCCATCGCCTCCGGCCCGGATGTCGCAGTAACCGGACCGGTCCTTCTCGGTCCAGCCGACCACGCCTGCGACCAGTCCCCAAAAACGGCGCGCCGGGGCCGGCCGAATTCCGCCCACATCGACCACTAGGATATGATCTCCAAACGAGGTGATTTCTTTCGGAAAGGGGCCGTGACGAAATGTTCCGTTCGACCGACACTAAGCGCGATGTCGGTTGTTGAAATCGACCGTCCGGCCCGCAAGAAAAGGTCATTTGATCCCGTCTGCGATCGCCACCATAAGAAGCACACGATTGGCAGACCGAGGCCCGGCCTCTGAACGACAGGGTGCGCAGATGGAGCGAAAGCTTGCCGCCATCGTCGCCGGCGACGTCGTCGGCTATACCCGTTTCATGGAAGCGGACGAGGCCGGCACCTATGCCGCCCTGCAGGGCGCCTTCTGCGACATCATCGAGCCGGCCCTCTCGCGACACGGCGGGCGCAGCTTCAAGAACACCGGCGACGGCTTCCTGGCGACGTTTCCGAGCGTCAACGACGCTCTGGACGCGGCCATCGAGATCCAGGCGGGCTTTGCCGAACATCCCCTCAAGCTGCGGATCGGCGTCAATCTCGGCGACGTCATCGAAACCGATGGTGACACGTTCGGCGACGGCGTCAACGTCGCCGTCCGGGTCCAGGAAATGGCCGAGCCGGGCGGGATCTTTGTCAGCGCCGCCGTGGTTCGCAGCGCCGACCGCAATCGCGCCGAATCCTTTCGCCGCGTCGGTCGGCGCCGCGCCAAGAACATCGCCGAGGCTCTCGAGGTCTATGCGGTCAGGCTGGATCGCCCCTCCGGCGTCGGCCGCTGGCTGCCTGCAATGCGTGCCAGGCGCGCGGCACCCGCCTATCTGGCCGGTGCGGCAGCGCTGGCGCTGGTGGCGGTGGGTTTTCTCGACCGGCCCTGGCTGTCGGCCTTCGCCAGCAGCACGTTCGACAACGTGCTGCGGATCTCCGGTACGGCGCGCGAGCAGCGCCCCACCATCGCGGTGCTGCCCTTCGACGACATGGGGGAGGCGGCCGACGACCAGTACTTCGTCGACGGCCTCACCGAGGACGTCATCGCCGCGCTGGCGCGCTACTCCGACATGCAGGTGATCGCCCGGAACTCGACCTTCGCCGTGCGCGGCCAGGCCGCCGACGTGCGCGAGCTCGGCCGGCGGCTCGGTGCCGACTACATCGTCGAGGGCAGCGCGCGACGGGCCGGCGACCAGCTCCGCGTCGTCGCCCAGCTGGTAGAGACCAAGACCGGCGCGCATCTGTGGTCGAGCAGCTACGACAGGCGCGTCGACGACGTCTTCCTCCTGCAGGCCGATCTGGCGGCAGAGATCGTCTCCCATGCAGGATCCTATGTCCGGCAGTCGGAAGTGGCGGCGGTGGCCGAGCGGCCGACGGAGAGCCTGCAGGCCTACGACCTCGTCCTCAGGGCCCGCACCCAATACCGCCACGGCTCCTCGGACGGCGATGCGCTTCTGGCGTCCCGGGCCCTGCTTCTCAGGGCCCTGGAACTCGATCCCGGCTATGCCGCCGCACGCGCAGAGCTGGGCAAAACCTACATCGTCGACGCCGTGGACGGGCTGACCGGGCGGGCGGCGACGCTGGAGATCGAAACCGGACTGAGCGAGGCTCGCCAGGCCATCCGGCTCGAACCCAATCTGGCGGCCGGCTACCAGATCTTGAGTTTCGGCCTCGCCGCGAAAGGCGATTATCGGGAGGCGATGCAGGCTGGCATCCGTGCGGTGGAACTCAACCCCAACGATCCCGACAGCCTGATGGCGCTGGCCAAGGCGCAGGTGCGTTTTGACCGCTACGCGGACGCCGTCGACAATGCCGAGCGGGCGCGACGGCTGCATCCGCTCGCGCCGCAATACTACATCGCCGTGCACGGCCAAGCGCTCTATGCGGCGGGCGAGACAGACGAGGCGGAAGCGGTTCTGGCGGAGTGCCTCCTGACGGCGCCGGACGAGCCGAACTGCCTGTTGATCTGGAGCGCCCTGATGGCCGATCTCGGGCGGCTGGACGAGGCTCGCGCGGCGATGGACAGGTTGCGGGCGAAAAATCCGGCGCTGTCCATCGCCTCCGAGCGCAACTATCGCCGCTTCGGTGACTCGCCCCTCATGGAACGCTTTCTCGCGGCGCTTGCTCGCGCCCAGGCACCGGAAACCGCAGACCAGGCATCCGGCACGGCCGCAGCCAAGGCGAGCTGACCACCTCCGCGCCGTCTTCAGGAGACGGGCCGACACGATCTGGGCCAGACGAACGGCAACGCAATCCGAACGAGCGGTCTCATCACCTCGGCAAGTCTGGCGCGCCGACACGGCATCGGTGTGTCTGCCAAGGGCTTCGCCGACCTTCCAGGCCAAGTCGATCCGCGGCTGAAAACTGGCAAGACCGCTCCGGCGCGATCAGCCTCAATCCCGACGAGGAGGTGCAGTGTGGTTCGGCGCGACGCTATGACCCCGGTTCATAATACGCTCCGCTGCTGTTTCAGAGGCTTACCAGCGTGCCCCCCACGCCGATTGGCGTCGAACCCCGGCGCCGATTCACAGACGGCCGGTTCGGCGGGTTTGCGACCGGTCACAACGACCAGTTTGGTGGACATCGGCATCCGCTCTCCGGATGATGTGAACGATGATCGACGCGCCTCAGGCGACGTCGCCTGTCTTGGCTGCCTCGTTGGCGCGTCGAAGGGCGAAGGATCTTTCGTGTCGGACCGTTTGGACGAGGTTCGTATGGCCCTTCAGCCACTGGACGCTGGCCTCACCTACAAGCATGCCCGGACGTCCGAGCAGGGCGATGATCAGAGGGGCTGGCGAACGGACCGAGACAAGGCCGTAGATCAAGCCAATGGCCAGACCAACTGATAGCGACACGAGATAGGGTTGAAGCTGAGCCATGGGGAGACTCGATCGTGGTTTGACGAAGTTCGACCTGGTCTGCAGCCCTGTCCGACACCGTGGTGTGATTCAGCCGATCGTGTAGGATTGCTTGGCTGCTTGCTCGATCAGGTCCGCGACGACCTGTGGGTTCGATACCATCACGACATGCGACGCACCCGCGACAACCACCGTGTTCCTGGAGCCAGCTCGCTTGGCCATAAACCCGAGCGCCTCGGCGGGGATGTTCTTGTCGCCGTCGCCATAGACGAAGTACGACGGCAGCGACTTCCAGGCCGGTTCGCCGGACTTTTCCGTCAGCGCGGCTTCGGCGATCGGCCGTTGACCGGCTGCCATCAGAGCAGCTGTTTCGGCTGGAACATCATGCGCGAACTGATCGTGGAACTTCGTCTGATCTATGTACAGAACAACCCCACCGTCCGAGAGCTCGACCGGCGGCGCAAGTGCTTCGCCGAGCGTCCCACCGGGGAACTTGCTTGCCAGTTCTGCCGCAGCCTCCCCGGCATCCGGCGCGAAGGCCGCCACATAGACCAGGGACTTGATGTTTTCGTGCCCTTGCGCGGCGTTCGAGATGACTTGGCCACCATAGGAATGGCCAACGAGGACCACCGGCCCACCGATGCTTGCGACGACGTCTGAGACCACGCGTGCATCGTTTGAAACACTCCGCAACGGGTTCGCAACCGCAACTGTCGTGTAGCCGCCTTCTTTCAGGCGGGCGACGACGCCATTCCAGCTCGAGGAGTCGGCGAACGCGCCGTGGACGAGCACGATCGCCGGCTTGGCCGGTTCGGCAATTGCGATACCCGAAAAAAGTGCGGTCGCAATTGCAGCAATTGCAGCAAGCTTGGCCATGATGAACTCCTGTCTGTTCATAGGTCCGAGGGGGTGCAGGGGGCGCGCCAGTTGCTGTAGTCCCAAGTCCGCTTCTGAGCCACGACTGCCCGGCTGCGGTACATAAGACGCAGCGTCTAGAGCCTTAATCTTAGGGTTTGTTTGAGTGCCGTGCGGCACCGGGACTGCCCTCGAGGTGCCGATCTTGCTTGTTTCTTCATCCGACCGGGGACATCAGATACCAAGATGGGGAGAGAAATCGCAGGAAGGACCGAACTCATCGGTCCTGCAGCCAGCATGGCGAGGATGGAGCGGCGCGGATCATCGCCTGAGGTCATCGATTTACCTCCGACCCGCCTGGGTCGACGACGACGCGAGCGCGCCGATCGCTTCTCCGATCTCTACCGCTCCACCGGTCACTTCCAGGATCAGTCGATTGAGTCCCGGTGTTCGCAGGAGCCCCACGATCACCGCAGCGACGTCGTCGCGGGTAATCTCGACATGGACTTTCGCGAGCCCCAGATCGACCCGGCCGGTACCACTGTCGTTGGTCAGGGCTGAGGGGCGCAAGATCAGCCAGTCCAGGCCGGTCAGGACCAATTCGGTCTCCGCCTTCTTCTTCTCGACCATGTAGTGCTCGAACGACGCATCCATGCGCCGTTCGCGCCACGCCTCGGGGAACACCGAGACGAGGATGAAGCGATGAACCCCGGCGATCTTCGCTGCCGCGGCCAGCTTGCCCGGCCCGTCCCCATCGATGCGGGTCGTTGCTTCGTCGTTCTCCTTGCCACCCGCACCGGCGCTGAAAACGACGGCATCGCAGCCACGCATAGCCTCAGCCAGTTGATCGACCGACATAGCCACCAGATCGCCCGGCGCCGTACGGATACCTTTCGCCCCGAGGGCTTCAGCCTGCTCTGGTCTCCGAACGAGGCCGGTCGGCTCGTCGCCGGCCTCCGCGAGCAGCGCTGCGACCCGGCGACCGACGCCGCCGGCGATACCAATGATGAAAACCTTCATTTCTGCTCTCCGTGCTGGGTTTCCTTGCCGTGCGCACGGCATGCCACAGCGGTCAGGCGGTGACGTTTCGGTCAGGGCGACCGCCCGACGGCGGGACGGGCGCCATGGGTGTGGGGGTCTCCACGCGGGGGACAACTATCGACATCACCGCCATCTTGCGTTCCGATCGTTCCACCGGGCGCCAAGCGCGCCTATTTCGGGTTAGTACTGCTGGCTGGTCGGCCGCAGCACAATGGCGTTGATGTCGACGTTCGCCGGCTGCTCGATCGCGAATGCGATCGCGCGCGCGACCGAGGAGGCGGGGATCGCCTGCTTGTAGAAGTCGAGCACTGAGTCCGTGGCGGCGCCGGATGTTCCGAGCTTGAGATCGCTGTCGACGGCGCCCGGCTCAATAGAGGTGACGCGCACCTTGTCACCAACCTCCTGGCGCAGGCCTTCGGAGATCGCGCTCACGGCGAACTTGGTGCCCGAATAGACGGTGCCACCCGGGGCAAACACCTTGATCCCTGCGACCGAGCTCAGGTTGATGATGTGGCCGCTCTCCTGCGCCAGGAATCGCGGGAGTGCCGCGGCGATGCCATAGAGGACACCTCTCAGGTTCACGTCGATCATCTGATCCCATTCCTCAGTATTCACCTCCGACATGGGACGGATCGGCATCAGGCCGGCGTTGTTGACCAGCACGTCCAGTCGGCCGAAATCGGCGACGACGCCTGCAACCACTGCCTCGACCTGCGTCTTGTTGGTCACGTCAAGCGCGTAAGCCTTGGCCGTGCCGCCCAGCGCCTCGATCCCGGCGACGACTTCATCCAGCTTGTCTTTCCGGCGGGCCGCCACCGCGACCATGGCACCGCGCGCCGCGAGCAACTGGGCGGTTTCAGCCCCTAGTCCGGTGCTACCACCGGTGATCAAGACGACTTTGTTCTCTATTCCCTCGGACATCGTCAATTCTTTCCGGTTCGTCAGTCAAACCCGTTCTATTAGCCCTCACGCGCATGGCTCGGACGGAGCGATGGGACCGCCGCTTTCCTAAGCGGCAGTTTGCAGCGCCCACGGATGTAGACGAAGTAGGCGCTCATGCCGAAGCCTTGAGTTCCTCCACCAAGCGCTGCGCGGCGCTGGCGGACGACGCCGGATTCTGGCCGGTGATCAGCAGACCGTCCTGCACGAAATACGGACCCCAGTCCGGGCCGCTCGAGTAGAGACCGCCCTTGGCCTTTAGCTCGTCCTCGACGAGGAACGGAACGACCTCGGTCAGGCCTACGGCGGCCTCCTCGGTGTTGGTGAAGCCGGTCACCTTCTTCCCCTCGACCAGGGGGCGACCTTCTGGGGTCTCGACATGCCGCAGCACGCCTGGAGCGTGGCAGACCAAAGCGACCGGCTTGTTGCTTGCCAGGAAGCTCTCGATCAGGGCGCGAGAGTCGCTGCTCTCGGCCAGATCCCACATCGGACCATGACCGCCCGGATAGAAGATCGTATCGAAGTCGTTCGCCGAAACGTCGGCAAGCTTTACCGTGCTTGCCAGTGCCTCTCCTGCCTCGTCGTCCGCCTCGAAACGGCGGGTGTCGTCGGTCTGGAAGTTGGGCTCGTTGCTCTTGGGATCGAGCGGCGGCTGGCCGCCCTTTGGCGAGGCGAGCGTTATCTCGTAGCCGGCGTCTTTGAACACATAATAGGGAGCGGCGAGCTCCTCGAGCCAGAAGCCGGTCTTGCGACCGGTGTCGCCGAGCTGGTCATGCGACGTCAAACCAATCAGAACCTTCATGTCATTCTCCTTCGGTTGAAGTCCCTTGGGACATCATCGCAACGCGCTGCAGGAGATGTGGAGGTGTCTTCGGAAGGCCCCGTCACCGATGGGCTGGGCTATCCGCTCATCCCGGCCATGCGCATGTCGGTGACAAGGCATGCGATCCGTGACACGTCAGGGATAGACCACACCGCCCGTCGCGCGCTTCGGAGCGTCCCGCAGTGTCGGCAACGGGATGAAGTCCGCCTCGTCGCCGGGCACCGTATCGAAGCGGCCTCTTGCCCATTCCTCCTTTGCCGCCTCGATGCGTTCGAGGCGGGACGAGACGAAGTTCCACCAGATGTAGCGTGGCCCCTCCATCGGAGCGCCGCCGAACAGCATGAACTGTGCATCCGCGAGAGCGGAAACCGTGATCGCGTCGCCCGCTCGCAAAACCACGAGTTGGCCGGCCTCGAAGACGTCGCCGCCGATCTCGATCGAACCCTTCAACGTGTAGAGCGCTCGCTCCTCATAGGCCGCATCGACGGGAAATTTGCTGCCCGCGGCAAGCACGACGTCCGCGTAGAGAGTTTCGGAAGCGGTCTTCAGAGGAGAAACTTCGCCAAAGGCACGACCGGCAATGAGCCTCGCAGTCACGCCGTCCGCTTCGACGACAGGGAGAGCATCCGCGCCGATATGCAGGAAGGCCGGATCGGATTCCTCCTGGGCCTCTGGAAGCGCCATCCAGGTCTGGATGCCGAAGAGCCGCTGGCCATTGCGCTTGCGCTCCTCCGCCGTCCGCTCGGAATGAACGATGCCGCGGCCGGCCCGCATCCAGTTCACCGCGCCCGGCTGTATCGCCTGCTCCGTGCCGAGACTGTCACGATGCAGGATCTCACCCTGGAAGAGATAGGTAAGCGTTGCGAGATTGATGTGCGGGTGCGGTCGCACGTCGATGCCTTGGTCGGTCAGGAATTCGGCGGGACCCATCTGGTCGAAGAAGATGAACGGCCCGACCATCTGCCGCTTCGTCGACGGCAGCGCGCGGCGTACCACCATCTCGCCGAGGTCGACGGCACGGGGAATGATGAGCGTCTCAATCGCGTTCGTCGTGGCGCGGTCACCGATCACGGGATCGGGGCAAGGGGTCCAGGTCATGATCTCGTCTCCGATGCGGCATGGATGGGTGCGAGTTTCGGGGCCCAAAGATGGCGCACGATGGGGAGGTCGGCGCCGATGTGAAAGGCCCTGACGGTATCCTGGTCGATGCGATCGGCCTTTGTGACGCGCTCATGCTGGCGGAGATGCTCGAGCCAGCTTTCGACCACGAAGGTCTCGACGATGACGCCGGGCCGGGTCGCATCTTCGTACAACTCCCAGCGCATCGCGCCGTCCCGCTTGCGGACGCGTGAAAGGCGGTGCATCGCCATCGTGAACTCGGCGACCCTTGCGGGATCGACGGCGTATTCGACCATGATCATGACAGGCCCCCGATCGGCTCCGACCGTGTCGTCGACATCGGGCTCGACCCAATGGCGGGACGGCGTCAGATCCGCTTTAGTTCCGCCGCCGATCGGGAACCAGACGACGAGCAGCAATGCTGCGAGCATCAGGATGGACGCGACCGTCAGCGTCGTCTGAATGTCCGTGCGCGCCGCGAGCAAGCCCCACAGGATGCTGCCGGCGGTCATCGCGCCCTGGAAGACGACGAGATAGACCGAAAGCGCGCGGGCCTTTACCCAGGACGGCGCTGCCAGCTGCGCCGCGACGTTCAAGGACGACAGCATGGCAATCCAGGCGAGGCCGGCAAAGGCCATGACGATACCGGCGGAAGCAAAGCCCCGAACCTGCGAAAGAGCGAAGGTCACCAGCGCGAAGATCACGGTGGCGCCGATCGTCAGCCCGTTCGGCGACAGGCGCTTGCGAAGGACCGGCAACACCGACGCGCCGACGATCGCGCCCGCGCCCATGCAGCCGAGGATGCCGCCATAGCCGGAGGGCCCAAGGCCGAGTTCTCGGCGCGCGATGATCGGCAGAAGTGCCCAGGCGGCGCTTGCGAAGAGGAAGAAGCCGATGCTCCGCACGAGAACGATCTGGAGCGACGGAGAGTGTCGGGCATAGCGCGCGCCGGCGCGCAGTGCTCCGAAGAAGTGCTCCGGCGGCAACTTGGTCGCGGTGGAAACCCGCTTCCATCGGTAGAGCACGAACATCACGCCGACGACCGAGACGGCGTTCAGCGCGAAGACGGAGGCAGGACCGGACAGGGAAATGACGACGCCGCCGAGCGCTGGTCCTATGGCGCGCGCGATGTTGATGCCGAGGCTGTTCAGCGACACGGCGTCGGGCAGCGACTTTGCGGGAACCAGTTCCGGCACGATCGCCTGGAAGGCCGGCGCGCTCAGCGACGCTCCCGCCGCAATGGCGAAGGTGAGGGCGAGGAGGATCGCAGGGGTTGTCAGACCCAGGGCGACCACCACGGCAAGGCAGGTCGCAGCGATGAGGCTCCAGACCTGCGCACCGATGAGGAGCCGCCGCCGGTCGACGATGTCGGCAAGTGCCCCGCCTGGCAGCGCCAAAAGGAACATCGGCAGCGTCGTCGCTGCTTGCACGAGTGCGACGAGCAACGGGTCGCTCGACAGCGACGTCATGAGCCATCCCGCTCCGACATCGTTCATCCACGTCCCCACATTGGAAACGATCGTGGCGATCCAAAGGGCGCGGAACAACGGCTGGCGCAGCGGCGAGACATCGTCGGCAACTGGGGCGATAGGAGCGACGGTCGCATCGGTCATGCGAGGGCCTCTCGCGTTTCCACAATGATCGTCGCGAGGATCAGGCCGCCGATGAGCCCGGCATGTTCGAGGAAGGTGTTGGTCGCGTGGAAGCGCTCCATCGGGTCGGAGACAGTCCAGAATGCATGGGCTACGACCGTCGCGGCAGCGGTGAAGACCCCGAGCGCACCGGCACCCAGCCATACCATTCGCCCGAAGACGAGAAGCAGCGAGCCGCCGATCTGGACGAGGATCGTCGCCATGACGATGAGGGCCGCTGGCTCGAGCCCGAAATTCCTCGCCTCACCGAGCGCGCCGTCGAGGTCGAAGAGCTTGCGAATTCCACTCGACCAGTAGGGCAGCGTCAGGAGCGTGACCGCGGCCCTGATGAAAGCTCGGTTGCCGAGAAGCGCGGCGATCGGTGCGGGTGTGGTCATACCGCCCAGCATCCGCAACCCAAGGCCCCCCAGAAACTGCGGGCATCTGAGGTCGGCACGTTGGCGCCGAGCGCTGCGGCATGAGCGTGGCCATGCAGGGTACAGGCATTGGCGCAGCCGCAACTCGCAGCCATGCGAAGAGCCTCGTTCGAGGCCCGCCGGGGATAGCCGCCGAACGTTGCGACCGGGGACCAGTCCGGCATCGGCGCGGGAAGCGCCGGCGCGAGCGGCAGGAAGTCGCCCTCGCCATGGACGATCTTGCCGCCGAGCATCGTGAGGACCGAGTGGAGGTGTGGGATCTCTGTTTCGGCGACCTCCATGAAGTCGTCGCTGATGATGGCCAGATCGGCGAGGAGGCCGGCTTTGATGCTCCCCTTCTTGCCCTCTTCGTTGGAGAACCAAGTGTTCTCCGTCGTCCACATCCTGAGTGCCGTTTCGCGGTCTAGCCGGTTCGTCGGGGGATAGAGACGCAGGCCGCCGAGGGTGCGTCCCGTCACGAGCCAGGAAAGCGAGACCCATGGATTGTAACTCGCGACGCGCGTTGCGTCCGTGCCGGCGCCAACCGGAATGCCCGCTGCCCGCATCTTCGCGATCGGCGGCGTCGTTTCGGCCGCTCTCGCCCCGTAGCGTTCGACGAAGTCCTCGCCTTGAAACGCCATGCGGTGCTGCACGGCGATGCCGCCACCGAGCGCCGCGACCCGGTCGATGTTGCGTTCGCTGATCGTCTCGGCATGGTCGAAGAACCAATGGAGACCCCCGAAAGGAACGTCGCGGTTCACCTTTTCGAAGACGTCGAGGGCGCGCGTGATGGTCTCGTCATAGGTCGCGTGCAACCGCCACGGCCACCGGTTCTCGACGAGGAGCCGGATCACGGGCTCGAGATCAGCCTCCATATTCGCGGGCATTTCCGGCCGCTCGACGCGAAAATCCTCGAAATCGGCGGCGCTATAAACCAGCATTTCGCCGGCCCCGTTGTGGCGGTAGGTGTCGTCACCCTCGCCGGGCGCCACCTGTTTGGACCAGCTGGAGAAGTCCGACAGCTCCTCTTTCGGTTTCTGCGTGAAGAGGTTGTAGGATATGCGCAAGGTCAGCTCGTCGTCGGCATGGAGCTTCTCGATGATCTCGTAGTCGTCGGGATAGTTCTGGTAGCCGCCGCCGGCGTCGATGACACTGGTGATGCCGAGCCTGTTCAATTCGCGCATGAAGTGGCGCGTCGAATTCAGCTGGTACTCCGGTGACAGCTTGGGTCCCTTGGCGAGCGTCGAGTAGAGGATCGTCGCGTTCGGCTGGGCCAGCAAAAGACCGGTCGGCTCGCCCGAAGCATCGCGCACGATCTCGCCGCCCGGTGGGTTCGGTGTGTCTTTGGTATAGCCGACGACACGGAGCGCCGCGCGGTTGAGAAGCGCGCGGTCGTAGAGGTGGAGGATGAAGACCGGGGTTTCGGGCGCTGCCGCGTTGATCTCCTCCAGGGTCGGCAGACGCTTTTCCGCGAACTGGTGCTCTGTGAAGCCGCCGACGACGCGCACCCATTGTGGCGCCGGCGTTTTCTCTGCTTGCCGCCTCAGCATGGCCATCGCGTTCGCGAGCGAGGGAACGCCCTCCCAGCGCAGCTCCATGTTGTAGTTCAGCCCGCCGCGGATGACGTGGATATGGCTGTCGATGAGGCCAGGTATGAGACGCCGCCCACCGCCGTCGATGATCTCGGCATCGGGCGCGGCCGCGCGAACCTCCGCTCCCGTCCCGACCGCAAGGAAGCGTCCGTCGCGAATGGCGACGGCGTCGGCGCGGGGGTTGGCGCGGTCGAGCGTCGTGATCTTGACGTTGAGGATGATGACGTCGCCGTCGGTCATGGTCTGGCTCCGGGCTTTTTCGAGAAAGGGCGCGGCAGCGAAGAGCGATGCGGCTCCCACCAGCGTCGAGCGCCTTGTGAAGCGCGCCGTCATGACGACGCCCCTGCGCCAGTCTCCTTTACGGGCGAGACCGTCGCCGCAGCGTGAGCGGGCCCATGGGGGAGGGATCCGAAGATGTGAGGGCGGGATCCGAGATGAAGGTAGGAGAGGGCCGATCGACCGGCGACCATCTCCCGTATCACCGGCACGATCTGCTCGCCGACGAGGATACCGAGGAGGCCGACGAGGGCTACCACCGGAGGAGCAGGCGAGCGCACGTTGATGAGGCTGTATATCGCGCCGACGAGGAGCCCCGCGCCAAGTGCCATGAGATAGATCTTCATTCCGCTCTCCTTCGTTCGGGGATCGATGGGAACGGGCAGGCGGAGATGTCCGCCCACCCGTTCAACCGATCATCCCTCGTGCGCGTTGAACATCGATTTGGCGTAGATGATGCCGAGGCCGTAGGCGCCGCCCAGCTTCTTGGCGATGCCGGTCGTCATGTCGTAGGTCTCGGTGCGCGCCCAGTCGCGCTGCAACTCGAGCAAGTACTGGAGCGAGGTCATCGGCCGGGCGCCGGCCTGCACCATGCGATCCATCGCCCGGTCATGCGCCTCGTCCGTCACGTCCCCGCAGGCGTCCGCGATGACATAGACCTCGAAGCCCTGATCGATCGCCGACAGGGCCGGGCTGACGATGCAGACCGAGGTCCAGAGGCCCGCGAAGACGACGCGGGTCTTACCGAGCGTGTTGAGGTGATCGATCACGCCGGCGTCTTCCCAGGTATTCATCGACGTGCGGTCGAGCAGCGGCTGGCCCGGAAAGGCCTCGGTGATCTCGTCGAACATCGGCCCGGAGAAGCTCTTCTCGGCGACCGTGGTCAGGATCGTCGGGACTTTGAAACCCGCTGCGGCACTGGCGATGAGCGCGGCGTTGTTGCGAAGCAGAACGGCATCGATCGACTTCGTCGCGAAGGCCATCTGCGACTGGAAGTCGATCATGATCAGTACGTGGTCGGTCGGCGAAACGAGTGTCTTACCGGGTGTGGGCGTCGCGGAGATGGGCATCGCAAAGAGGTCCTTTTCGGAATGTGGGTGGTCCGTGTCGGCAATGGCATTGCGTTCCGGCAGTCGCCTCGAAGGAGGAGGCCGGATGGCTGAGTGATGTGAGGATCGGCGCGGCGCGCGGCGCCCGGGCCGTCAGCGAGGCATCAGGATTTCATGAACGCCAGCATGTCCCGGCAGAGCTGGTCCTTATGGGTGTCGGTGATCCCATGCGGTCCGCCGGGATAGACCTTCAGCTCGGCATGCGGGACGAGCGTCTTCGACGCCCGGCCGGCAGCGTCGATCGGTACGATCTGGTCGTCCTCGCCGTGGACGATCAGCGTCGGCTTATCGAATTTCTTCAGATCCTCGGTGAAGTCCGTCTCCGAGAAAGCCCTGATGGAATCGTAGGTGTTCTTGTGCCCACCCATCATGCCTTGCAGCCAGAAGCTGTCGATCATGCCCTTGGAAGGCGTCGTGCCCGGCCGGTTGAAGCCGAAGAACGGGCCCGACGCAATGTCCTGGTAAAGCTTGGAGCGATCGGCGATGCTGGCCGCTCGGATGCCATCGAATACGTCGATCGGCAAGCCACCGGGATTGGCCTCCGTCTTCAGCATCAAGGGCGGAACCGCGGCGATCAGGCCAAGCCTGGCGATGCGCCTCGTGCCGTGGCGACCGACATAGCGCGCGATTTCGCCGCCGCCGGTCGAAAAGCCGAAAAGCGAGATATCCTGGAGATCCAGCGTGTCGATCACCGCTGCAAGATCGTCCGCGTAATGGTCCATGTCGTTGCCGTGCCAGGGCTGACTGGAACGCCCATGGCCGCGGCGATCATGCGTAACGACGCGATAGCCGGCATCGGCCAGATAGAGCGCCTGCGATTCCCAGCTGTCGGAGGAAAGGGGCCAGCCATGGCTGAGGATGACCACAGCCCCGTCTTTCGGACCCCAGTCCTTGTAGTAGATTTCAACGTCGTCGTGCGTTGTGATGTGGGGCACAGCCATCTCCTTGGGGAACGAGCTTTGTGTTCAACGTCGGTTTCGGGCGGATCTCTCACCCGTTAGTCGGCGAGGGCCTTGCGAATGAAGGCGTGAAGGACATCCGCTTCGAGCGGCTTGCTGAGAATGCACCGGATACCGACTTTCTCGGCCTGCGCCCGGACTGCTCCCTCCTCCGGAAAGGCCGTCACGAGCACGGTCGCTATCGTATGGCCGGCTTCTGTCAGCGTACGGTGCAGTTCGAGGCCGTTCATGCCGGGCATTCGCCAGTCCACGACGAGACATCGAGTTTCCTCGACAGAGCCTGAGGTTAGGAACTCCCGGCCGCTTCGATAGCCCCTGACCTCGAAGCCGAGCGATCTCACCAGTCCAAGGGCCGCCTCCAGAGCGGAAGCATCGTCGTCGACGATCACGATCAAGGCCTCTCCAGCCATGCCTGGATGTGTCGAACCGGACTGAGACTCTATCGGCCGACCGATTGTATCGACGCACCGGAGCGATGCGACAGCCGAAGGATGGACCGTCGCTGCGGGTCGAAACAATGATCCTTTGATATCGTGGAACTACGCCTTTTGGATCGACGCGTTCAGCCGGTCCGCGATCCGAACGAGATCGGGCAGCGACTTTGCCTGCATCTTGCGCATGATCTGCGCCCGGTGAGCCTTGACCGTCACCTCGCTCAAGGCGAGTGCATGGGCGATCTGCTTGTTCATCTGACCATCCGCGACAAAGGCCATGACCTCCTGCTCCCGCGGCGTGAGAGAGGCATAACGCTCCCACAGTCCGGTCAGCGTTGCCGCTTTCTCCCGACGAAGCCGATCGGTTTCGAGCCCCTTGTGGACCGCGTCGAGAAGATCCTGGTCGCGGAACGGCTTGATGAGAAATTCGAGGGCGCCGCCCTTCATCGCGGCGACGGACATTTCGATATCGCCATGGCCGGTGATGAAGACGATCGGGACCGACATATCGGACGCCGCCAGTGCCCGCTGGAACTTCAGCCCGCTTGTCCCCGGCAGGCGAACGTCGAGGACGAGACAGGCCGGTGCATCCGGCCGTTCGGCACCGAGGAACTGCTCCGTCGTCTCGAAGCTCAGCACCTCGTGTCCGACCGAGCGCAGAAGGCTCGTCAAGGAGGCACGGATGGAGGGATCGTCGTCGATGACGAAAACGAGTGCGGACAGGGTAGACTCCCTCTCGATCACGACAGGTTTTCCGACGTCGCCATATCGCGAGCCATCATGGCTGGAAGCGTGAACGAGAACACGGTGCCCCGCGGCTCGTTCGCCTCAACCCATAGCCTGCCTCCCTCGGCCTCGACAATCGAGCGGCAGATTCCGAGGCCAATTCCCATGCCGTCGGGCTTCGTCGTGAAGAAGGGCTCGAAAATCCTGTCCCGAAAGCCGGGATCGAGCCCTGCGCTCGTGTCCGACATGGCGACCAGCCTCTCCCGAGGACAGCGACCGCGATGTGATGCGCACGATTCGGGACCCGCCGCCATCGACGGTGCGCAGCGACTCCAGCGCATTGCTGATGAGGTTCAGGAGGACTTGCTGCAACTGAGCCTCGGCTCCGAATACGGGGGGAAGCCCCGCCTCGAGTGCGGACTCGATCCTGGCACGCTTGAGGCTTGCCTCAGGACGGACCTGCGCGATGGCACGGTCGATGACGATGTTGAGGTCGAGCGGCATACGCTGGCGCGCGCCGTTCTTGAACATGGAACGGATGCTGGAGACCACCGTCCCGGCCCGGTGACCGTCGCTGACGATGCGCTTCAGCGCCTGCTCGGCTTCGAGAATGTCCGGCGGCGCTTTGCCGATCCATCGCAGGCCGGCATCGGCATTGTTTACCATGCTGGCCAGAGGCTGGTTAATCTCGTGGGCGATCGAGGCCGCAAGGGCCTCCATCGCGGTCAGTCTCGCCTCGCGCATTCGGTGCTCGGCGGCGATCGAGCTTTCGAGCCGCGACTGCAACGTCGTCGTTTGGGATAGAAGGGCGATGAGGACGATGCTGGCCGGGGTCAGTCCATAGACCCTCGCCGCCCACCAGCCGAGCGTGAGACGTGTTCCGCCGCTGGCATTGGACAAGGGTATGATCTCGATCGCCAGCGTCGAGAGGACGACCATCAGCCAGAGATCGAGAAGAGATCTGCGTCGGAGCTAGAGTAGCGTTAGACCTGTGGCATAGAGAATGAGCGACAGCACCGGAACGTATTGCCAGAGCGCGCCGACGTCGCGGTCGCTGCTCATGAACTGCGGCAGGTTTGCCGGAGCCGCGAGGATCATCCAGGAAAGACCGACCGCCGAGACGAGCACCCCAACGAGGGTGGCGACGATTGACTGCCGCGTCGACCACCACGTAGCGTCGACGACGGGTGTACGATCCTTCGTCAGCGCATAGCAGATGACGAATGCGGGGAAGAAGAGGCGCCGGATCGCTGCGGGTGGATTCCAGCGCGAAGCGCAACATGCTCATGAGGAGCGGATTCTGACGTCCTTGCCAAGTTCCTGGAGGAGGGACTGGAAGGGCGTGATGAAGCCGAGGCATTTTCTCGGAATGGTGTTGAGACTGACGATGGCGTCCTGGAGATCGGCTTTAGACAGCGTGTCGAGATCGAGCCATCTGGGCAGCCATCGTCGCAATCGTCCGTTGGCGTTTTCGACGCCGCCCTTCTGCCAGGAAGCGTAGGCGTCGCAGAACCAGGTCGACATGCCGAACAGGTCGTCGAGGAGGCGGTGGCGGGCGAAGTCGGTGTCGTTATCAAACGTCACCGAGGAGCGCAGGCCGGGAGCGACACGCCGGAAGACGGCGGTCATCGCTGCGATGGTTTCGGCGGCGGTCCTTCCATTGAGCCTCGTGGCGAGCGTCACACGGGTCTTTCGCTCATGAAGGACGAGAACCGGGCGAGCGCGCTTGCAGATGATAAGATCGGCCTCCCAATGCCCGACCTGTCGGCGATCCGCGACCTCGGCCGGACGGTCATGGATGGAGCGGCGGTTCTTGACCAACCTGCCCTGGGAGACGCTTGGGGCGCTGCCGGAGATGCTCCAGGCGGCTTGGGGTTCGCTCTTCGTGGCGCTGCGCCTGCGGCCCGGCGAGATCCTGCTCATCCGCGGCGGCACGACCTCCGTCGGCTTGGGCGCTGCCGCCATCGCGAAGGCGGAGGGCGCAATCGTCTGCGCAACCACGCGACGTCCGGACCGGGAAGACCTCCTTCGCTTCCATGGCGCGAGCCGCGTGTTCATCGACGACGGCGCAATCGTGGGACAGGTGTGCGACGCATTCCCGGACGGCGTCGACAAGGTGCTGGAACTCGTGGGCACAACCACTCTTCTCGACTCGCTCGCGTGCGCCAAGGCCACGGGGCGGTCTGTATGAGCGGGATGGTCGGTGATCGCTGGACGCTCGAAGCCTTCGAGCCGATGACGGCAATCCCGACGGCGGTCAGTTTGACCACCTACAGCCGCGGAGTGGAGGAGTTCATGGCGATGCCCCTTCAAAGGCTCGTGGACGAGGTCGAGATGGGTATGCTGCCCGTCAAGGTCGGCCGCGTGGTCCGCCTCGACGAGATCGCCGAGGCGCACCGTTGCATGGAGGCCGACGAAGCGGGCGGGAAGATCGTCGTCCTGCCCTGATGGCTTAGTTCAGCTCGCCTGCGGCAGCGCGCGCGACAAGCTGGTCCACGACGTAACGAACCCGGGGACTGAGGTGCGCTTGTCGCGGCCATAGTGCGTGCACCTCGACGGGAACGGTCGAGAAGGTTTCGAGCAACGGCACGAGCGCGCCACTTTCGACGTGGCGCCTTACCAGGGAGGCCGGAAGCTGGCAGATGCCAAGCCCGCCGACGGCCGCGTCGACCATGGCCTCGCCGTCACTGACCTGGTGCGTGGCGGGAGGCGACAAGCGCTTCACCGTGCCGTCCTCGCGAACCACCCAGGCCAGCGGCGGACCCTTGGGCGAGCCGACGATGCAGCGGTGCCCGCGAAGGTCCGCCAGTTCCTTTGGACGTCCATGCGTCTCGAGGTAGCCTGGAGAGGCGCAGATGACCCGATCCTGGTCGGCTAGGTGCCGCGCGATGAGGTGGCTCGAGTCCCTGAGGGCGCCGAAGCGGATCATGAGGTCCACATCGTCCTGGAAGGGATCCGTGAGAGCATCGGTGAAGGTCAAGCTCAGCGTGAGTTCCGGATGCGGACGCACGATGTCAATGAAGATCGGCAGGAGAACGCGCCGCCCGAAGGCGACCGGCATGTCGATGCGGATCCGGCCGGTGAGGACGGTGTTCGCCGACGTGAGGGCGGCTTCCGCGGCCGCGATCTCGTCGAGAGCGGAGGCGCAGGCGGCAAGGTAGGCCTCGCCGTCGACAGTCAGCTTGTTGCTCCGCGTCGTCCGATGAAACAGCTTCAATCCGAGTCGCGCTTCGAGGCGGGCAATGGTCTTGCCGACCGCGGACTTGGTAATGCCGAGGCGCTCGGCGGCCCCCGTGAAGCTTCCCGCCCGAGCTGCGGCCACGAAGACGCCGATGCCCGACAACGGTTCGATCTCGTTCATGGCAAGCCTCCACAGTATCTCGTGGCGCTACTCAGAATGGATTGTAAGCGCCTTTAAGCGCCGCAAGGATACAGTATATTGCGGTTGCCTGTCTCGGGCCTTCGGCGTCCGCCGACGGAGAGCGGCGGAACATTCATGGAGACGGGATCATGCCGGTCGTACGGGTAAGCTGGTTCGAGGGTAAAGACCACGGTCAGAAGCAAAAGGTCGCCGCGGAGATCACGGAGAGCATCGTCCGCAACACGGGGACTGACGCGAACTACATCTACGTCATCTTCGACGACGTCGCGCCGAGCGATTGGGCCGGCGCCGGCAAGTTGTTCGGTGAACCCACCGCGGCGCCGAGCACTTAGGAACGGAGCGGGCTTCCGTGCCCGCTATGCGACTCCCAAAGGTCTGGCGAGGGTCGGCGTGCCCTCGTCTGGCTTGAACGCGGCGGCTGCGGCAACGTCCGCCGCCCGCCTCACGCAAGAGGACAAGGCCGATGAGGATCCCGACCCTTCTGGCGATGGGGCTTTCGTTGAGTGCAGTGTTCCCGGGCATCCCATCGGCTGACGCCGCTGACCCGGCTCCGTCGGTCTGCAACGACCTCACGGGTCTTCCGGTACCCGGGGCCACGATCGTGTCGGTGTCCGCTGTAGGTGCAGGGGAGTTCACTCCGCCTCCAGCATCCTACGCTCCGGATCTCGCCGAACGGGCGGCCAAGATGCCCCCTTTCTGCCGCGTCGAAGCGATCGTGACACCGACACCTGATTCCAAAATCGGCATCGAGGTCTGGCTGCCCTCCGAAAGCTGGAACGGCCGTTTCCTCGGCACGGGAAACGGCGGCGGGGCGGGATCGATCGCCTACGGCATGGGCATGATCGAGGGGCTGCGGCGGGGGTTCGCCGTTGCCAACACCGACCTCGGTACGGCGCCGGACATCAACCTGACCGTCGACCATCCGGAGCGCTGGACGGACTTCGGCCACCGCGCGACACATGAGATGACCTGCGTGGGCAAGCTCCTTGTCGGCGCCTTCTACAAGTCCGAATCCTTCCGCTCATACTTCGAGGGCTGCTCGACGGGCGGCCAGCAGGCACTTGGATCGGCGCTGCGATATCCCGACGACTACGACGGCGTGCTCGCCGGCGATCCCGGCAACAACCGGACCCATGTCGCTACGTCATTCCTGTGGAACTACAACGCACTGAACGAGACGCCTAGCAGCCGCCTTTCGCCTGCAAGCCTTGCGATGGTGTCGAAGGCGGTGATCGACCAGTGCGGTGGCAAGGATGGCGGAGCCTCCGGCGACGCGTTCCTCACCGATCCCCGGCAATGCCGCTTCGACCCGGAGACGCTCCCGAGATGCGAGCCGGGCGCGGCGGGTGACCAATGCCTCACCGAGCCGCAGGTCGGGGCGCTCCACAAGCTCTACGCGGGCGCCGTCAACCCGCGAACGCACGAGCGGATCTATCCGGCCTCACGCCCGGCAGCGAGGACCAGCCCCTCGGCCCCTCGCTCCAAGGCGATCCCGAGGCTTGGCCCGACCAGCAGTTCTACCTCTTCAAATGGGCGTTTGGGGCGGGCTTTGACACGAAATCCTTCGACTTCGACCGCGACGTCGACCGCCTGGACGCGCTCCTGTCCTCGCGGCTGAACACCAACGGCGTCGACCTGAACGACTTCCGCCGCCGGGGTGGGAAGGCGATGATCTACACGGGGCTTGCCGATCCGGCCGTCCCCTTCCAGGAGGTCGTGAACTACTACGAGCGCGCCGTCACCGCCCGCGGCGGCCTTGCCTTGACGCAGGAGTTCCTCCGCCTCTTCCTCGTACCCGGCATGGGCCACTGCTTCGGGGGGGCCGGCGCGACGGATTTCGGGCAGCCCTTCTCCTCGGTGGTGCCGAGTGACCCCGATGCCGACGGCCTCATGTCCCTCGTGCGGTGGGTGGAGGACGGCACGGCGCCCGCCAGTCTTCTGGGAACACGATACGGGCAAGGGGGCAACGAGGCCGAGCCTCAGGCCCAACGGCCGATCTGCGCCTATCCGAAGTTTCCCGAGTACACGGGCGGCGACCCGTCGAGCGCCGCCAGTTTCCGCTGCGCCGAGCGCGAGCGCGGAAGTCCGATGTCGCCTGCGGCCCGGTACCTGAACTGAGACACGACAAGCCTCCGGAAGCGGACGCGCATAGCGCCCGTCCTGCCGGACCATTCCACCAATTGAAATCGAGAGCTCACATGACCGACGAGACCGTTTGCATCTACCACCTGACCCTGGATCCCGCGAACTTCGAGACGTTCGAGGAGCTGGTCGGCCGGATCGTGTCCGCGACGCGCCAGGAGCCGGGCACGCTCAGCTACGAGTATAGCGTCAACGCCGACCAGACAGCGGCGCACATCGTCGAGCGCTACCGCACCCCCGACCTCCTGGGGCACCTCAAGGATACGTTCGCGCCGTTCGCCGAGCGTTTCCTCGAACTCGTGACGATCGAGCAGCTCTTCGTCTATGGATCGACCACGCCCGAGATCCGCGCGACGCTGGACGGGTTCGGCGCCATCTACATGACATTGTTCGACGGCTTCACACGCTGACGATGCCCGGGAGACGCTTCATCGGACCGTCTCCCGGGTCCCCCGCCGGCCCCGAACGGTGCGGGTCTGCAATGACCACAGGAGACAACGCATGAAGCTCTACGTCTACGACCATTGTCCGTTCTGCGTGAAGGCACAGGCGATCTTCGGCTTGAAGGACCTGCCTTTCGAGCTCGTCGTGATGGCGAACGACGACGCCGCGACACCCGAGCGGATGATCGGGCGGAAGATGGCGCCCATCCTCGAAAACGATGGGCGATACACACCGGAGAGCATGGACATCGTCCGCGCGGTCGACGCCATGACGGAGCCTCGCGTCCTTGTGGGACCGACCAACCCGGACGTCGCCCGTTGGATCGAGGAAGGATCCGAGACGCTGTACCGTCTGGCAATGCCGCGCTGGGCTGCTGCACCCTTGGCGGAGTTCGCCACGGACGAGGCGCGCGCCTTCTTCACGGCCAACAAGGAGAAGGCCATCGGCCCCTTTGCCGGCAGGCTGGCCGAGACCGAGGCGCTCGTGGCCGCGGCGAACGCGCATCTCCGCCAACTGGAGCCGCTCGTGCGCTCGCCGGAAGCTGTCAATGGCGAGCTTTCGGAGGACGACATTCATCTCTTCGCCCACCTGCGGGCGATGTCCATCGTCCGGGACGTTTCATACCCTCCGGCGGTCGATGCCTACCGCCGGAGGATGTCGGAGAGGACCGGAGTTCCCCTTCACGACGACATCGCCGCCTGATCCTGAAAGCTGCCTGCCTGACAGGCCGCCCCCGTCGAGGAGCCCGAAAATGAGACTGTTCGTGACCGGGGCAAGCGGCTTCATTGGCGGCTCCGTGGCCGCCGAGGCGGTGAGGCGAGGCCACCAGGTTCGAGGGCTGGTCCGCTCCGCCGAGAAGGCCGCGGCCTGCGAGGCGTGCGGCATTGTCCCGGTCCACGGGACGCTGGCCGATCTCGACCTGCTTGCAGACGAGGCCCAGGCGGCGGACGCCGTCGTGAACGCGGCGAGTAGTGACGATCGGGAAGCCGTCGACGCGCTGCTACGGGCGCTCGCCGGTTCGAGGAAGGCCTTGCTCCACACCAGCGGCATCAGCATCGTTGCCGATCACGCGGTTGGCGAACCGAGCGAAGCCGTCTTCGACGAGGACCACATGCCGCCGCCTGCCGCCGATAAGGGGGCGCGCGTTGAGCTGGACCGGGCCATCCTGTCGGTGCCGGAGGTACGATCCGTCGTCCTCTGCAACGCCCTTGTGTTCGGCGACGCGCTCGGGCCGAAGGCGAGAAGCGTTCAGCTTCCGCTTCTGTTCGACCAGGCACGCGAGACGGGAAGGGCCCACTTCATCGGGCGGGGCCTCAATCGCTGGTCGACTGTCCACATCGCGGATGTGGTGGACCTCTATCTACGCGCGTTGGACGGAGCTCCGGCCGGGACGTTCGTTTTCGTCGAAAGCGGCGAGGCTTCTTTCCGGGACATGGCGGGGGCCATCGCCGACGCGCTGGGGCTCGGCCAGCCGGTCTCGATGACGATCGAGGCGGCGGTCGCCCGATGGGGACAGCAAAGGGCGCTCTACTCGCTGGCCTCGAACAGCCGCGTCCGCAGCGTCCACGCCAAGGCATGGGACTGGAAGCCTCGGCACGCCGACGTCGAGCGATGGATTGCCGATCACCTTTCGACTGCGCGATAGCACGACAGAGGCGATGATGCAGAGACCTGAAAGCTGCCCGAGGAACTACACAGGCGGTCTCCCTGGTGCCAAACGGTCCGCGAGCGCCCTGATCATGAAACAGCCGAGACGGTGCTAGTTTGAAGGTGCTCCGCGCGTTCGTAACCGATCCCGCCCTTCGTGCGACCGCCATCCGCCTCACGGTCGCTTCAACAGGTGCGATGGCGTTCGCATCCATGTTGTCGCTCCAGAATCCCTGGTGGGCGGCGATGGCGGTCTGGATGATTGGACAGCCGCCGCGGGGACTTTTGGTGGAGCGGTGCGCCGCCCAGCTCGTCGGCACCCTTCTGGGGGCGGCGATCGGAGCGGCGATTGTCCTGATGGGGGCGCAAAACCCTGCTGCATCCCTTGTCGGCCTGGCGGTCTGGATCGCTACGTGCTGCGGCGTCGCGAATGCCATGCGTCATCAGCGGGCCTATGGCGCTGTTCTGTGCGGCCTGACATCGGCGGTCATTGTTTCGCTGACGCTCGGCACGCAAATCGACCCGTGGACCTTCGCCCTTGCTCGTGGTGCCGACAACCTCATCGGGATCGGTGCGTCACTGCTGGTAAGCATGGCTCTAGGGTCACCCAAATCGGGACCGAGCATCCCGGATCGTGCCCGTGCCGTGACAGCCGACGCGCTGGACCTCGTTGCGGCAGCTCTCGGCAGCCCCGGGATGGGGAAGTCCGCGATTGAACGAGACTTCCTCTTGGCTTTGGCGACCTTGGAGGCGTCCGCGGAGGATGCCGCCGCGGGGTCCCTTGCGGGACGCAGGAAGTTGCGCGACCTCAACACGCTGCTCGCCTTCCTTTTGGACCTGATCGTCATGGCGCGCGCGATCCGCGCTCGAGAAGCACCACCGTCGGCACCC
Organism: Aurantimonas sp. 22II-16-19i; assembly: GCF_002088275.1. Lineage (GTDB taxonomy): Bacteria > Pseudomonadota > Alphaproteobacteria > Rhizobiales > Rhizobiaceae > Jiella. Next base: position 83,699 of record NZ_AQQS01000020.1, on the reverse strand, counting down.
GGACACGCGGCGACCGCGCACCTTCGCCAGATGTTTCTCCGGGCCGCTGTCGAGTTGAGGGCCGGAAACGGACTGGATGTTCGGGCAATCGCGTCCGCCGCTCGCGCATTAGAAGCCGCGGACCCCTTGATGTCCCCGGTGATCGGCGAGATGCGAATCCTGCTGGGTCGGCTCGCCGACGGATATGCACGGCTCGATGCGCCGGAAGGTCAGGTCGTTCCCCGACCGACAATGGCGCATCCGGATGTCGCCGGCCTGCGCCTCGCCGTCGTGAGGGGCGCTCTCGCTGTCTTTATCGCGGGCGGTGCCTGGTCAATGATCGATTGGGATCCGCTTCGATACCTCGTGCTGGGGACCTGTATTTTTACAGTGCTGTTCGCCGCGGCGGACGAGCCTGTTCCGGCCGTACGCCAAGTCTTCATCGGCGGCCTCTGCGCCGCGGCAACGGCGCTTCTCTGGAGGGAGGGAGTTGTCCCGAATGTTGCGAGCGGCTGGATATCGCTCGCTCTTGCCGTGCCGATCGTGTTCGCGGCGGCCATGGTGCAAGCCGCACGAGGCACCGCCTTCGTCGGCCTCGCGTTCAACATGCTGTTTGCAGTGCTGGCGCGTCCGGTCGACCTGGCTTCGGGAGCGCCGTCTGTCCTCGTCGGAATCGAGGCGATGCTCCTGAGCGGCATTGCGCTTAGCTATGTATCGTATCGCTGGCTGATCCCCATGGACGTTGGGCGTCGCCGGGGACGCATTCGAACCTCGATCCGCAAAGAGGTCGCGGCGATCTCGATCCGCGCCGCCACGCCGATGGCGGAGCGTCATCTCGCCCGGCTTCGATTTCTCGTGTTCAGCATGGCCATCAGGTCGCGGGCAGACGTTAAGGCGGTCGATGATGCGCTCGCATCCCTGTCCCTCGGACACGTCCTTTATAGACTTGGCAAAATCGCTATCTCGCCTTCGACTAGTAAGATTGAGGCCGACATTATCCGGAAGGTTCTTCGACTAGCCTCGGCACCGATAGAGGATCCCGAAGGGATCGGACGGGAGCTTCGACTTCTCGCCGCTGGAGCCGAGATGGACGAGCAGACCAAGTGGCTTCTTGGACTTGCGTCGCGCGACCTCAGCTCGCACCCATCCAGCTTCGTCATCCCGGCGTCTCGGGTCTGAGGAACCCGCGTCGCCTGATAAGGGCGAAGGCTTGCTGCGCCTCAGCACTCACGCCGCCGCCCGCTCCTTCATCAGATCAGCCGATCAATGCGTTTCTGAAATGCACTCGCCGTGGTCGCCGAGCACTTCGATAACCCGGCATTCGGAGACCGAATGATTTTCGCAGTCCGTCATCCTGGCGACCTCTCTTCGCAAGGAGGTCAGTCGAGCGATCTTGTGGTCGATGTCGGCAAGGTGTGCCTTCGCGATCTGGTCAGCGCCCTCGCAGGACCGTGCCGGGTGACCGGACAGGGCCAGAAGCTGACGGATCGGATCGATGTCGAATCCAAGTTCGCGCGCATGACGGATGAAGCGTAGGCGGCGAAGGTCGCTCTCGTCGTAAAGGCGCCGATTGCCCTCCGTCCGCGGAGGTGAAGGCAGGAGGCCGATCTCCTCGTAGTAACGGATGGTCGGAACCTTGATCCCGCTTTCCCTCGATGCCGTGCCGATCGGAACCGATTTCCTCATTTTGCCTCTTGCTCCTCTAGCCACTTGAGGAAGTAAGCCTGCGTCGACGACGACGCAAGGAGAGCACCATGAGCGCGACAACGGGCGAGAGCCGCTACCGCGTAACCGGCATGGACTGCGCGGCTTGCGCCAACAAGGTCGACACCGCCATCCGAAGAATCCCGGGAGTCGAGGACGTAGCCGTTTCCGTGTCCGCCGGAACGGTAAGGGTCCGCCACGCCGAAAGCTTCGAAGGGTCTGCGGTGATCAGACAGGTCCGGAACCTCGGGTATGGAGTTGAGCCCGCGGGAGAGCGCAACTCGGGATCTGCCGACCGCGAGGGTCGGGGGCAGGACGATGCGCAGGCGGACGCCAGCCGATCGCAAGCCCGTCCAACAGACGCTGACCTGCCCTGGTGGCGGACGCGGAAGGCTCGGCTGACGGCGGCCTGCGGCGTCGCGCTCCTGGCGGCCTACGTCCTCGGCAACCTCGTTCCATCTCTGGAGCGTCCCGCCTTCTTGGCCGCACTCGCGATCGGTCTGGTACCGGTGACCTGGCGAGCGATCACCGCCGCTCGCTTCGGCACGCCCTTCTCGATCGAGACGCTGATGAGCATCGCCGCGATTGGGGCCGTCTTCATCGGCGCCGAGGAGGAGGCCGCGATGGTCGTGCTCCTGTTCCTTGTCGGCGAGATGCTCGAGGGCGTCGCGGCGGGCCGTGCCCGGACGAGTATCCGAAGCCTCGCTGCTCTCGTGCCGAAGATGGCTTTCCTTGAGACGGACGGTCAGACGACGGAGGTTCCGGCCGAAAGCCTTGCTGTAGGCTCCACTATTCTCGTCCGTCCCGGGGATCGTATCCCGGCAGACGGCTGCGTAGTGGAAGGATCCGGCCAGGTCGACGAAGCGCCTGTCACCGGCGAGAGCGTCCCGAAGCGGAAAATTGTAGGAGATCCTGTCTTCGCCGGCACAGTCAACGCGGGCTCGGTTCTCCGGGTGCGGGTAACGGCCGCAGCGTCCGACAACACGATCGCCCGCGTCGTCCGCCTCGTGGAGGAAGCCCAGGAATCGAAGTCGCCGACCGAACGCTTCATCGACCGCTTCTCGAAGGTCTACACCCCGGCCGTGCTTGTCGTCGGTGCCCTCGTCGCCATCGTCCCGCCGCTCGTCTTCGGTGGTGACTGGGGCGAGTGGATCTACAAGGGCCTCGCCATCCTGCTGATCGGTTGCCCATGCGCGCTGGTGATCTCGACGCCCGCCGCCATCGCCGCAGGACTTTCCGCTGGTGCCCGTCGCGGTCTGCTGATGAAGGGTGGGTCGGTACTGGAAAGCCTCGGCACGATCACCGTCATCGCTTTCGACAAGACGGGTACACTCACGGCGGGCAAGCCCGTCGTCACCGACATAGTTCGAGGAAGCCGCTCGTCCCATCAAGTGCTGTCCTTGGCCGCGGCCCTCGAAAAGGGTTCGAGCCACCCGCTGGCTATGGCGATCCTCGGCCGGGCGAAGGCCGACAAGGTACCAATCCCTCCCTCCTTCAACGCGAACGCCGTTTCCGGGGAGGGCGTCGAGGGCAGCGTCGGCGGAGAGCGGGTGTTCCTCGGATCGCCGTGGGCCGCTTCCCGGCGGACGGCGCTTACCGCCGATCAGGAGAACGCGATCGCGGCGCTGAATGCCGAGGGCAAGACAGTTTCCGTCGTGGTCGTCGCCGGGTCGATCGCGGGCTACCTCGCCATGCGCGACGAAGCCCGCCCGGACGCGATGGAGGGGCTTGCGAGCCTGAAGGCCTGCGGCATCCGAACCATCATGCTGACCGGCGACAACAGGCGCACCGCGGAGGCCGTGGCCGCGGGTCTTGGGATCGAGGCGCGTTCGGAACTCCTGCCGCAGGACAAGCAACGCATCGTCCGTGAACTCCGGGCGGAGGGCTTCAAGGTCGCCAAGATCGGCGACGGCATCAACGACGCGCCGGCACTGGCGGCAGCCGACATCGGCATCGCCATGGGCGGCGGGACCGATGTCGCGCTTGAGACGGCCGACGCCGCCGTGCTCCACGGACGGGTGAAGGATATCCCCGACATGATCGCCCTGTCGAAGAGCGTCATGGCGAACATCCGGACGAACATCGCCATCGCGCTGGGACTGAAAGCCGTGTTCCTCGTCACCACCATCATCGGGATTACCGGCCTCTGGCCCGCGATCCTTGCCGACACCGGCGCGACCGTTCTCGTAACCGCCAACGCCATGCGGCTGCTCGGCTGGAGGCCGTCATGAGCGAAGCCACCGACTTTCTTCTTCGATATGGACCGCTGATCGTGCTCGCCGTCACCGCGGCGTGGCTCGCCGTCGCGACTCGCCGGACATCGTCCCTGATCGGCGGCCGGGCCTACGGCTTTGGCGCAAGCCTCCGGCAACGGCTCGCCAGGCTGCTCTTCGCCGGCTCGATCATCGGTGCCGCGTTAGCCCTCGGAGCCCATGCCTCGGGATACGCGTCGGCCTACCTCTCGCCCCTTGTCGGCGAAGCCGCGGTCATCCGCATCGCCGGGCTTGCGCTGGCCGTTGCCGGGCTGGCGCTGACGCTGTTCGCCCAGGGTGACATGGGGCGGCGCTGGCGTGTGGGCGTGCCGGAGACGGCGCCCGATGCCTTGGTCACGACGGGTTTATTTGGCCTGTCCCGTAACCCTGTGTTTCTGGGAATGCTCGCGATGGGAACCGGATTTGCGATAGCGGTGCCTACCCCGCCGATGATCGCCTGCGCGATCGCCTTCTGGATCGCGTGCGAGATCCAGGTCCGCGACGAGGAGCGCTTCCTCCAGCGCTCGTTCGGCCCCGACTATGCAAAATACCGAAGCGCCGTCCGGCGCTGGATTTGACGACAAACGAAAGGACGAACCGATGATGTCCAAGCGGACGACATTCCTCGCAGGCGCGCTTGCCCTTCTGTCCACGTCGGTCCTAGCGGCCGAGAACGTCGAGATGTTCTCGACGTCCGGATGCGGGTGCTGCATCGGCTGGATGAAGCATCTCGAGGAGGCCGGGTTCGAGGTTGAGAACGAGAACCTGGCGATGGCGGATCTCTACGCCAAGAAGATGCAGGCGGGGCTGAAGCCGGGCCAGACCTCATGCCATACGGGCTTCGTCGGCGGCTACGTCGTCGAGGGGCACGTTCCGGCTGCGGAGGTCAAACGGCTCCTCGCCGAGAGGCCCGACGTGATCGGTCTCACCGTTCCCGACATGCCTGCCGGCAGTCCCGGGATGGGCGAGAGCGACGAACCCTACGAGGTGCTCCTCTTAGCGCGAGACGGCACCTCCACCGTCTTCGCGCGGTACCCCAAATGAGGTTGATGCATATCGCGACCGCGACGGCCTTCAGCCTCGGCATTGTCGGCCCCACCACGGCACATGAGTTCAAAGCCGGAAGTCTGACGATCGACCATCCGTCGTCCCGAGCGACCCCGCCGACCGCGAAAGTCGGAGTGGGGTATTTGTCCGTCACCAACGATGGAAGTCGAGCGGACCGACCGATCGGCGGTTCGGCAACGATCGCGGGCAGATTCGAGATCCACGAGTCGTCGGTGGAGAACGGCGTCGCACGGATGCGTCCGGTCGAGGACGGGATACTCATCGAACCGGGTGCGACGGTCGCGTTGGCTTCCGGGGGAACGCACATCATGCTGCTCGACCTAAAGGAGCCGATCGTCCGAGACAACTCCTTCGAAGGCACACTGCTGTTCGAGCATGCAGGAACCGTACCCGTCCGCTTCTCGGTCGAGGGCTTCGGCGGAGCCGGTGCGGCTGCCACTCACGAGGGTCACGGGCAATGACACTGCGCTCGGCTCGACGCTGGCTTTGGGTCGCTGTCGCGGCGACCGCGGGAGCCCTCGTCGGAGCGGCTTGGACGTCACCGGGCTACGAACATGCACCCACCGCCGATACGAGATCGGCGACGCCCCTCGGTGGTGAGTTCTCGTTGGTGGATGAGGACGGAAAGCCCAGGACATGGTCGGATTTTCGGGGCAGGCCCGTCGCGGTGTTCTTCGGCTTCACGCATTGCCCCGATATCTGCCCGACGACGCTCGGTGAACTGTCGGTGCTCCTCGACGACCTCGGAGAGCAAGCCAACGAGCTTCAGGTAGTGTCGATCAGCGGGGATCCCGAGAGGGACACGCCCGGGGTGCTCACCGGCTACCTCCAGTCATTCGATCCGAGGATCGTCGGCCTTACGGGATCGGAAGCCGAGGTTGATCGCGCGTTCTCAGCCTTTAAGGCTTATCGGAAGAAGGTTACAACTGGAGGTGGTGACTACACGATCGACCACTCAGCCGGGATCTACCTCTACGACCGGAACGGCGGCTTCGCCGGGACGCTCGACGTACATGAGGACATGGAGGTCCGGGTTAATAAGCTTCGGCGCCTCATCTCTCGATGTGAGTCATCCGGACGGTGGCCCACTGTCTTCGATGCAGCCTCGCTTCTGCACGCTGACAAGGAACGCTGTCGCAATCGCCTCGGTCTCAATCAGCACCCTGCGGCGCGAGGGTCTGTTGGGTAATCAGCGGCTTGTTATAATGGGTGCACGGCTGCTTCCAGGATGGCGGAGACTATTGGCGAAGGTCCGGAATGGGTCGTGAGCGGAACGGCTGCTTCCCGGCGTCTTCGTCTGAAACCTGCCGGTCCGGTTTCGGCCCCGTACTGGCAATCAGAAGTTATTTTCGGAACCGTGTGTCTGTGCGGAACCTCCAGTTCGAAAGCTGATCGCGAGGAAGCAGACATGCAAGTCGATTGCGAAAAGCAACTGACTGCACCCATCTCTGCGGCTAGGGCGCCAGTCTGTCTTTCCCACAGTCCAGCCGTACATTTAGTCAGAGCGGATTGGGTCTTAGCCTGCGCCGCCCCGGCCGCCCATCGATCTCGATATCGATGGGAAAACATGGTGGTGTCGAAGCCAATGTCAGTCGGCCAGGGCCTTACGTGAGAACGACAACGCCGCGCCTGCGTCCGGCGTCATCGTGAAGCCTGCGTTCGGGCACCCCATCACACGGGTATCGGCAAACGTCCGATCAGCTTGTCCAGCGTGATCGGTAGATTGCGCACGCGCACGCCGGTGGCGTTGTACACGGCGTTGGCCACGACTGCCCCGACTCCGGTGATGCCGATCTCGCCGACGCCATGTGCGCCGAGCGGTGAATAGGGGTCGGGTATCCCCGTCCAGAAGACGTCGATCTCTGGGACGTCGAGGTGGGAAGGAATGTGATATTCGGCCAACGAGGGATTCATGATACGTCCGCTTCGCTCGTCGAACAGCGCCTCTTCGGTCAGGGCCATGCCCAAACCCATGATAATGCCGCCCCGCAACTGGCTGGAAGCAGTCTGCGGGTTAATGATCCGTCCGACGTCAAAGCAGCTTACGAAGCGCGACACCCGGGTTTCGCCGGTGAAGGCGTTCACCCGGACCTCGCAGAAATGCGCGCCGTAGGAATGCATTGCCCACTTTTGGTACTCGGTCGGGTCGGCGGCGTTGGCCTCGCAGGCCAGTTCGTCGCGTCCGGCCCGTGCCAGGATCGAAGCATAGGTCTCGTGCCGGGCTGTATCGCCAATGGCGCGCAGGCCACCATCGGCGGATTCCACAGCATCGGTGGCCAAGCCCGCCAGTGGCGAGTCATTTCCCGCCAGCCTCAACAGCTCGGTGACGAGAACTTCGTGGGCGGCGATCACCGCCGCGGCGATCGAGGCCGTCTGTGACGAACCACCCGCCATGGTTCCCGGGGGCAAGTCCGTGTCCCCATATTCGAACCTGACCTTGTCCATCGGCAGAGCCAGGCGGTCGGCGGCGATCTGGACCTGAGCCGTGGCGGTCCCCATGCCCATCTCGTGACTGGCCATTTGAATGGTGGCGCGGCCATCCGCGGTCAGCCGGATACGCGCCGCGCCACCGGGAAGCCGATAGTAGGGATGAGTGGCGCTGGCGCAGCCCATGCCGATCAGCCATTCGCCGTCGCGGCGCTGACCTGGATTCGGATTGCGCCCGGACCAGCCGAACCGCTCCGCCCCGAGCTCATAGGCCTTGAGGAGATTGCGGGAGGAAAACGCCCGACCGGAGGTCTGCTCCTTATCAGGCTCGATCCGCAGCCGCAGGTCGATCGGATCCATGTGCAGGGCTTCGGCGAGCTCGTCGACGGCGCTTTCGGTGGCGAAGGTGCCGACACTCTCGCCCGGCGCGCGCATGTAGGTGTTGGCGAGCGTGTCGAGGTCGACCACCTTCTGACCAATCTTGAACGTGTCGGCCGCATAAAGCTGCCGCCCCACGAGACTGAACTGCTCGGGCCAATCATTGTGTGGCGTGCCGGCGGCAATTCCTTCGTGGATGAACGTGTCCAGTGCTCCGTCCCCGCGCGCACCAAGGGCGACGCGCTGCTCCGTCAGGGTGCGACCACCGACCAGGCGGTAGACCGCTTCGCGGGATAGGGCGATACGCACCGGCCGCCCGCAGAGCTTCGATGCGGCGGCAGCCAGGATGTGGTGATCCCAAAGGCTCTTGCCCCCGAAGCCGCCGCCGACGAACGGCGAGGAGACCCGCACCTTTTCAGGGGGTATGCCGAACACCTGCGCCAAGGTCCACTGGGTGTGATTGACCATCTGTGTGGTATCGCGGACGACGAGGCAGCCATCCTTCCAGCGGACGGTGGCCGCGTGCAGTTCGATGGCGCTGTGCGCAAGGCGTTGCGAGCGATAGACGTGATCCACGCTCGCGTGGGCCGCGCTGAGGGCAGCCTCGGCATCACCGATCGTGACTGTCGAAGGCTCGCCGATGATGGTCTCAGGCACGCGTGCGTTCGGCTTTCCGTCGTTGAACGACAACCGAGCGGTCTCTTCCACATAGGTGACCTTGATGAGTGTCGCGGCGTAGGTCGCCTGTTCCTGGGTTTCGGCCAGGACTATGGCGATCGCCTGACCGTTCCAATGGATAGCGTCATCCTGCATGACCGGCAGCGTGTTGGGCCCTGCCGCCAGAGGTTGGGTCAGATAGAGCGGCGTGGGCGCCATTCTGGGCGCATTGCGAAAGGTCATAACCAGGACCACGCCCGGCGCAGCCTCGGCCTTGGTCACGTCGAGCGTGTCGATGCGGCCGCGCGCGATGGTGCTATGGGCGATTGCCGCATAGACCATGCCCTCCACCTCGATTTCGGCCACGAACGGTGCCGCACCAGCGACCTTGAGGGGGCCATCGATCCGGACGACCTGCGTCCCGACGGCGCCACGCTTGCTGATCAACGGATCGAAGGTCTCGCCCGGCTTCCAATTCTTGCGGGTAAACGTCTGCGCCTTGTCCAAGTCACTCATGTCCTGTCTCCCAACTGGGTCAAGACCGCGAAGACCGTGTTCTTCGCAAGCTCGATCTTGAATTCGTTGTCCTTGAGGGCGCGTGCATCGGCGATCGCCGCTGCGGCCGCGGTGCCAAAGGTGGCTGCGTTCACCGGAGCGCCCTCGAGGACCTGTTCGGCCAGATGCGCGCGCCAAGGTTTATGAGCCACGCCGCCCAGCGCCAACCGCGCGCTGACGATGCGACCGTCCTCGACCTGAATAAGGGCCGCGACGGAGACCAGTGCGAACGCATAGCTCGCGCGATCGCGGACTTTGCGATAGGTCGCTATCGCCCGAGGGGGTGGCGGAGGCAGTTCCACGGCAGTGATCAGTTCGCCATCGGCGAGGATGGTCTCGACGTCAGGGCTTTCTCCAGGCAGCCGGTGAAAATCGACCAACGGCACGGTGCGCGCCCCATCGTACCCCTTGATATGGACGACTGCGTCCAGAGCGGCGAGCGCCACGCACATGTCCGATGGATGGGTCGCAACACAGGACGGCGTCGCGCCAAAGATCGCGTGCATGCGATTGAAACCATCGACAGCGTCGCAGCCGTCGCCCGGCAAGCGCTTGTTGCAGCGCGCCGCATCGTCGTAGAAATAAAGACAGCGCGTGCGTTGCAACAGATTGCCGCCGACCGTCGCCATGTTGCGTATCTGTCCCGATGCACCGCTCAGGATGGCACGACTGAGCATCGGATGATGCTGGCGGATAAGCGGGTGCTCGGCGACCGCTGTGTTCGTGGCCGCCGCGCCGATCATGATCCGGCTATCGTCATCGACAGTGATCGCGGAAGATAGGCAAGACACGTCAATCAACGTGTCGGGTGTCTCGATGTTCTCGCGCATGAGATCGACGAGGTTCGTACCGCCGCCGAGATAGCGCGAGCCGCCGTCGGCGCGGGCGGTATTTAGTGCCGCTGCGACGTTGCTGGCCCGCAGATAGGTGAACTCGCGCATCAGATCGCTCCTCGTCCGTAAGCATCTTGCACGGCGGCAACGATGCCGTTGTGCGCGCCGCAACGACACAGATTCCCACTCATCCGCTCACGCAGTTCGTCGGATGTCAGAACTTGCTCGGTTCCGGAAAGGTCGGCGGTGACATAGCTTGGCAGTCCCCGCCGGACTTCCGCGGCCATGGCGACGGCCGAGCAAATCTGACCTGGCGTGCAATAGCCGCACTGTAAGCCGTCATGGGCAACGAACGCCGACTGGAGCGGATGGAGGTTGTCTGCCTCTCCCAGGCCCTCGATCGTCGTGATCTGGCGTCCCTCGTATTGAACGGCGAGCGCCAGACAAGAATTGATCCGTTGTCCATCGACCAGGACCGTGCAAGCCCCGCAGGCCCCCTGGTCGCAGCCCTTCTTGGTCCCATGGAGCGAAAGGTGATCGCGCAACAGATCCAGGAGCGACACCCTGATGTCCAGGGTTCCGACATCGTGAGTGATACCGTTGATATTAAAGTGCATGTCTTCCTCGCTGATCAGCGTTGATGGAGACGGTGATTGGAAGGTGTCCATCGTCTCGATCCAATTGATGGATCTTGATTCACCGCGATAACTCTTCGCCAAAGCTTTAGGAGATCGCGCTGGTCGGCGTCGGCTGGAGCCCGACGTACAAAGCTGGGGGCTTGATCGAGAAGCGCCGCCGGCCGGCTCAGGGCACGCTCCAGCCACCATCGATGACAATTTCGGAGCCTGTCAGGTAGCGCGCTTCGTCAGATGCCAGATAGAGAGAGCCGAACGCCATATCGAGCGGCTTGCCCGCAACGCCCATCGGCACCAATGCCAGAACCTTGGCGTTTTCTTCCTCGGTCAGATTCTCCATCGCCGGAGTTCCGGTATCCCCCGGGAATACCGAATTCACGCGCACGCCGCGCTTGACGTATTCCATCGCCACCGACTTGCTGAGCATTCGCACCCCGCCCTTTGAGGCGTGGTACGAAGTGAAGCTCGGCGTACCGATCAGGCCATACAACGAGCAGATGTTGACGATGGCTGCATTGCCGGTCTTCAGCAGTTCGGGCATGCAAATCTTCATGCCAAGGAACTGGCCGGTCAGGTTTACCGCCAGCAGTTTGTTCCAGTCATCGAGCGTCGTGGTTTCCAGGCCGGAAGCATTAAAGATCGCTGCGTTGTTCATGAGAGTCGTGAGCTTGCCGAAGTGCTGGACGGCGGCTGCCACCGTGTCCGTCCACGCGCGCGGGCTGGTGACATCCAGGTTCTGGTAGATCGCCTGCCGGCCCTCTTCGCGCAGGCGCGCGGCGACCGCTTCGCCAAGCTCTTCCAGAACGTCCGCGACCACGACGCGGGCCCCTTCTGCCGCAAACAGATCGGCATGCCCTTCACCGATGCCGCGGGCCGCTCCGGTGATTATGGCGACCTTTCCCTCAAGTCTCCCCTGCATCACTCGACTCCTTGACGCTGATGTCCAAATCCAGCCGCAGGGTGTGCAATCGCCGGCGAGACCGTTAGCATGATCCTGCCTGGTTCTTGCCTATTCGTCTGAGGCGCCGAAAATTCCGCGAACCTGCGGTCTTGATCGGCGCATATGGCCACAGCGGGAGAAGCGTTTGATGGAACAGAGGCGGGTCATCGCCAAGAGCACCAGTTGCCTGAACACTCACGCTGTTCGCGCGAAGGTTGTCAGAAATATACTGGCGGCTCTTGCTGGCAGAGAGGATCTGGAGACTTTGGTACCGGGTCTGACATTGATACAGCGGCGTCAACCTGTGCCGCCAACCTCGTACCTTTACAGTCCATCACTTGCAGTGATCGTGCAGGGCAGCAAGAATATCGTGCTTGGCAACTCGTCGTATCATTATGATGAGTCGCAATTTCTTCTGACGGCGGTAAACCTCCCGACAATTACGGAGGTTGCCGAAGCCAGTCCGGAGCGGCCCTATGTATCGATTATGCTCAAGCTGGATCTTGCGGTCGCCAAGCAGATCATCACCGACGCGGATCTTGAGGAGGCTCCCGCTGCTCCGGGCTCGGCAATGGCGGTTGGTCCCGCAACGCCTCAACTTTTCGATGCGCTTGCCCGCTTGGTCAACCTTCTCGCGACTCCGGCCGACATACCCATCCTTGGAGATCTCATCCAACGGGAAATTCTATATCGCGTGTTGACTGGTCCAACCGGCAGCCGTCTGCGGCAAATCGTTCGCATCGGCACCCAGAGCAACCGCGTCGCGCGGGCCGTTATCTGGCTTCGCGAGAATTACCAGGCGCCACTGCGGGTCGAGGAGTTGGCGGAGCTGTCAAACATGGGGCTTTCAACACTGCATCACCATTTCCGTCTGATGACATCGATGAGCCCCTTGCAGTTCCAGAAGCATCTGCGGCTTCACGAGGCGCGACGGCTCCTGCTCAGCGAGGAGATGGATGCGGGGAGTGCCGCATTGGCCGTGGGATACGAGAGCGCCACCCAGTTCAGTCGGGAGTATCGCAGACTTTTTGGTGCTCCCCCGGCTAGGGACGTAAGGACTTTACGCTTGACCCACACCGCAGGCCTGGCCGAACAGGACGAGGTTGTCTGAATCCGGACTAAGGCTGTCCCTCCTTTGCGTGCAGCCGCTGGTCAGCGCGGCCCGCCGAGGGTCGCCATGGCCTCGAGGAGGGCAGCGTTGAACTGCTCTGGGTCCTGCACCTGCGGCGAATGGCCGAGCTCCGGAAAGGTGACGAGCGGCGCTCCCGGGATCGCGGCCTTGGCGTCGGCGCCGAGAACGGCGTAGTTGCCGAGTTGGCCCTTCAGTTCCGCCGGTGCACGGTTCTTCCCGATGGCGGTGTTGTCCTTCTCGCCGATCATCAGCACGGTCGGCACGGTGACGGCACTGAACTCGTGCACCACCGGCTGGTTGAAAACCATGTCGGAGGTCAGCGCCTGGTGCCAGGCGACGATCTCGCCGCCGGGACCGGCATACATTGAGGCCTGCATCTCTACCCAGCGGTCGTATTCGACGAGGTCGCGGCCGGTGGTCTCACCACGGCTGACGGCCATGGCTCCCGAAGAATCCGCCTGTCGGACCATCGGGTCCGATCAACGCCATCCTGATAGCGGTAGCGGCGCCCTCATCCGGCGTCAAAATTCCGCTGTTGCCGTTCAGGTCGGTCTGGACATGACCGGGCTCCACGACGTTCACCTTGATGCCGAAAGGCTCCAGCTCCTTTGCGAAGGATACCATCACGGCGTTGAGCGCCACTTTTGAAGCTGTGTAGTCGAGGAAATTGACGCTGGAGTCGAGAGAGGTTGGATCCGTGATCAGCGCCAGCGACCCGACGCCGCTTCCCATCATCACGACCCTTGCGTCATCGGCAGCCTTCAGAAGGGGAACGACGGCTTGGGTCACCCGGATGGGGCCAAAAAGTTTACTTCGAACGTAGCCTTGATGTCCTCCATCCGGACCTCGCTCGGTGGCGAAGCCGTGTCGATGATAATGCCTGCGTTGTTGATCAAGACATGGAGGGCATCGACCTCGGACGAGAGCTCCGCGATCGCACGCTTCACGTTGGCATCGTCGGCGACGTCGATCTCAAGCAACCTCACATCGAGACCCTGTGCATTGAGTCCCGCGACAGCTTCCTCTCCGCGGCCCCGATCACGGGAACCCAACCAAACGGCCATGCCGGTCTCTGCAAGACCCTTGGCAATAGCCAAGCCGATGCCCTTGTTGCCGCCCGTCACGAGCGCCTGCTTCTTGTTGGTCATTCGCTTTCTCGCTCTCCCGGAGCTGCGACGCCTAGGACTAGACAACGTGGAAGCGCAGCTCGCCGAAGTGCCGAGGCTCGACAGACCGCTTCACGAACTCCCAATTGCCTTCGATGACCTCGAACTGATCGACGTATCGCCCAGTGCAGATCGGCTGCAATGGAAAGCCTTCCAATTCCTGATGGACGGTGAAGTAGCTGACGGACTTCGCCCGCTTTCCACCCTCGCTGATGTCGATCAGGACGTTGGAGACGGAATGCCAGGTTCGCGGCGTCCCGTCAGCATGCCTCCGGACGCCGTTGATCAGGAACTGCTCAATCCCGTCGCGACCTTTCCCCGAGGACCCGGGGATGCCCATCTCAGCGTGCTGGAGCAACTCCGCGACCTCATCGAACTTTCCGTCGTCGAGCAGGTGCACGTATGTGGATAGGAGGCGGTGAACGGCGTTCTCGATCTCCAGACGATCAAGGATTCCGATCGAGTTCTTGGCGGACGTGGACATAGATTTTTCCTTTCGGGGATGGATTACGGGGTCAGCTTTGGAGAGCCACCGCTGGCTTTCAGCCGGGGACCAAGAGGCCGGGACAAACCTTTTTGGGGGGAATGCCTTTCCAGGCGATGAGTCCCGCGACCAGCGAGACGACCGCCCCGACGTTGAATGCAGCCCACAAGCCTGGAACGAACTCTCCGGGCACAGACGCCGATGAATAGACCGCGGCGATGACGGCGATGCCGAGTGCCCCGCCGATCTGTTGGTCCATCTGGAGAAGGCCGGATGCCGTGCCGGCTTGCTCGCCCGGTACGCCCTCCATGATGGCTACGGTACCGGGAGCGAAGACCAGGCCAATGCCGACCGCATGGATGATCATCGCGATGATGATCGCCGGGAAATAACGGCTGCCGTCGCCGACGAGCCCGAAGCAGGCCAAGCTGAAGGCTACAAGCACGCTTCCCGCCATAAGCAGCAGGCGGGCGCCGAAATGGACGATCAGCTTCGGAATGAAGTGAGTGACGACGAAAACAGTCGCCGTCAGCGGCAGATAGGCCAAGCCAGCCGCGAGCGCCCCGAAACCGAGTACCCGCTGTAGGTACTGGACGATGAGGAACAGCATCGAGAAGTGCATGCCGACGATCAGGGCCATGACGACGATTCCGGCCATTCTTGGTCGGCTGCGCAGCAGGGCCAGATCGAGGAGCGGTTCTGACACGCGCCTCTCGATGGATGCGAAAGCGACGAACATCACCGCGGCAACCGCGAACGAGGGCGCGGTGCCGAAGGAGGTCCAGCCCCGGTCCGCCGCGTTGATGAAACCATAGACGAGGGCCACCGACCCGAGCGTCGCCGTCGCGGCTCCGCCGAAGTCGAGACGCGAGGGTTTGGTGACGGTCTCGGCCACCAGGTAACGGATCATCACCAGGACAACGGCGCCGACCGGGACGTTGATGAGGAGGGACCAGCGCCAGGATGCGAGGTCGGTCAGCACACCTCCGAGGATGAGCCCCGCCGATGCGCCGACTGAAGACACCGCGATGAAGAGCGCCAGACCTCGGTTCCGTTCGGCCTCATCACGGGCCATGACCGTGATCAGCGCCAGGACGCTTGGCCCGGCAAGAGCGGCGCCGACACCCTGTAGGACGCGGGCGAGGATGAGGATGGACGGGGCCTGGATCAGCCCCCCCAAGAGGGACGCGAGGACAAAGACGGCAAGGCCGGCCTGAAAAGCCTTCACCTGACCGAACATGTCCCCGAGACGCCCGCCGAGCAGCAGAAGGCCACCGAACGCCAATGCGAAGGCGTTCGGCACCCAGGAGAGCCCGGCGGGTGTGAACCCGAGGTCCGCCTGGATGCGCGGGAGCGCAACAATGACGATCAGGAAGTCCATCTGAAGCATCAACTGAGCCGCCAGGATCGTGGCCAGGGCCAGGGCGCGGTTGCCCGGGGCGGCGAAGTCGCGCCCGATCTGTTCGGTCGACATGCTGACCGCCTCCGAGTTTGATGATGCTGGAACCGTGGCGCCTAAGGCGCGGTCGAGTCAGACGGGCGCCGCGCAGACGTCTGCGTGTGACAACCCCGTTCGCCGATCGGAACGGCTGATATAGCGATTGCTACATACGTTGCGTGCCGCGGTCAAGAAGTTTTTAGCGGTCACTATAATAAGTTCGTCGCCGCGCCTTGCAGAGTTGAGGACACGCGGTCAGGACGGGGCCCCGCAGCTTGGATGTCAGGATGAGCGTCCCAGTTCGCTCTGAACCTTGGAGGCGTCACGGGACGGCGGAAGGCCGAAGAACCGCGCGTACTCTCGGCTAAACTGCGAGGCACTCTCGTAACCGACCTCGAAGGCAACCGCGGCGGCGCTTTCGGCCCCACCGATAAGCATGGTTCGGGCATGGAGCAGCCGGATCTGCTTCTGGAACTGGAGCGGGCTCATCGCGGTCGCAGCCTTGAAGTGCCGATGAAAGGAGGAAGCGCTCATCGCCACCATGTCTGCCAATGCCTCGACGCGCATCGGGCTGCGGAAGTTGCCCCGGATCCACTGGATCGCGAGGCGCATGCGGGACAGGGCAGTGTCCGGCATGGCGATGTTGCGCAGCATCGCGCCGTGTGGCCCTTGCAGGACCCGATACAGGATCTCCCGCTCGTAGGCAGGGGCGAGAACCGGAATGTCGCCCGGAACCCTCATCAGGCGCAGCATTCGCTCCCAGGCGTCCAGCAGATCGGGCGTTACCGAGGCAACGGAGAAGCCGCCGACGTGCAGGTTGGCAAGGGATAGGGGCGGTGCGTCCGCCAGCATGCCCGCGACCACGTGCGGATCGATCGTCAGGCTGACCGCAAGGTAGGGCTCGCCCGTCGCCGCCGCGTGGATCGCTCCCACCGCCGGCAGGTCGATGGACATGACGAAGTAGCTCGCTGGATCATAGTCCAGCGTGCGGTCGCCGATCGTCATCGACTTCCGTCCCTGGAGGATGAGGTTGACCATCGGGTCGTAAACGGCGGCGAGCTCGTGCTCGGGAATCTTTCCCTGCACCATGGCAACGCGCGGGATGCCCGTGTCGGTTCTTCTGTTCTCGGCATGCGAGGCCAACGCGCGCAGTTCGTTCAGGCGATCTTCCATGCCCCGAGACTTGCAGGCGGCGACCGGGCGCGCAACCCGGAAAGCAGGAATAGGCAAGAACCGGACAGGATCGGGCGCGACCTCCTGTCCGTGGCGGCAGTAGAGAAAAGCCACGGACAACGCGGAGAACACCAATGAAGATCGCCATCATCACCGGCTCCAGCCGCGGCCTCGGCCGGAGTACCGCCCTCAACTGCGCCCGGCGCGGCGCGGGTGTCATTGTCACCTACAACAGCCATCCCGACGGCGCGGACGAGGTGGTCCGGGCGATCGAAGCCGAGGGCGGCAAGGCCGTGGCGCTGAAGCTCGACGTCTCTGACGCCGCTTCGTTTCCTGCCTCCGGGACCAGGTGGCCGAGGCGCTGTCGGCGACGTGGGACCGTGCCGACTTCGATCATCTGGTCAACAACGCGGGCTACGGCCTCTACAACCCGATCGAGACCGTGACCGAGGCCGAATTCGACGGCCTGTTCAACGTGCACCTGAAGGGGCCCTTCTTCCTGACGCAGGCGCTGCTGCCGCTGATGGCGCGCGGGCAGATCGTCAACCTGACCAGCGCCACCAACCGCGTCGCCACCGCCGGCGTCGCGCCCTATGCCGCCTTCAAGGGCGGGCTCGAGGTGCTGACCCGCTACATGGCCAAGGAGTTCGGCGACCGCGGTATCCGAGCCAACGCTGTCGCGCCCGGCGCCGTCCGCACCGACCTCGGCGGCGGCTTGAACGACGAGTTCGAGGCGCTCCTCGCCGGACAAACCGCACTCGGCCGGGTCGGCGAGCCCGACGACGTCGGTCGGATGATCGCCAGCCTCCTCTCGGACGACAATGCCTGGGTGAACGCCCAGACCATCGAGGTCGCCGGCGGCTACGTCATCTGATCCACCCGTACAACCTCAGCCGCAGGAGAGCCCCGTGCTCGATCACGTCTTCATCTCGGTCAGCGATCTCGACCGCTCGATCGCCTTCTACACCGTGACCCTCGCGCCGCTCGGCATTACGGATCGCGTCGACTACGACGGCGCTGACGGTCCGCCCGGGCATCCCGACCTGAAGGGGTTCGGCTGCGACGGCCGCATCTTCTTCTGGCTGCGCCCAGGGATTGTCGAGGGGCGGGCCGCCCATGTCGGCTTCGTCGCGAAGTCCAACGCCGCGGTCGATGCCGCCTATGCGGCGGCGATGGCGGCCGGGGCGACCGACAACGGTATGCCCTCTTCACGGCTCTACTACGACCCCCGCTACTACGCCGCCAACGTCCTCGATCCCGACGGCTACAGCCTCGAGTTCGTCCACAAGAGCTGGCAGCAGTCGGAGCTCAATCCATGATCAAGGACGGCACGACGCATCGGCTTGCCGATGCGCTGATCGAGGCAACGAACGCCTTTGACGTCGACAAGGCCCTGGCGTTGTTCACGCCGGATGCGGTGATCGATGATCCTTCGACGGGCCATCGCTTCGATGGTCACTCCGGCATCCGCGATTACCTCACGCAGTTCTTCGTCGGGTACCACACCGTCACAACCCTTCTGTCGGTCGAGGCCGTCCGCAAGGATCGGGCTCGGGTGCGGGTCGATTTCACCGGCGACTTCGGCCACGAGATCGGCATCCTGGACCTGTCAGTCGACCCTGACGGGCTCATCGTCCGCATCGATGCCGATCTCGAGTGACATCGGTTCGCTGGCCCCAGCCTTCGGGCTTCGCCCTGGCACCAACCAGACTCTCGACCTGCACGAACAGCAACCCGCGCTGACCTTCTGGGCGCGCCGGATAGGAGTGAACCATGACCAAGCTGCTGATCTACGGCGCCACCGGATACACGGGCCTGCTGGCCGCCGAGCGGGCAAAAGCTGTCGGGCTCGACTTCGAGATCGCCGGACGCGACCCGGCAAAACTCGCTGCGGCGTCGACCGCGCTCGGCGTCGCCCACCGGGTCTTCACGCTCGATGACCCGGATAGCCTTCCCGGGCACATGGCGGGTTGCGACGTCGTGCTCAACTGCGCCGGCCCCTTCGCCAGGACCGCGGAACCTTTGATGCGCGCCTGCATGAAGGCGGGCGCGCACTACCTCGACATCACCGCTGAGATCAACGTCTATCGCCAGGCCGAATCCCTAGGAGACGTCGCCGCGACCGTCGGCACCATGCTGCTTCCGGGCGTCGGCTGGGACGTGGTGCCCACGGACTGTCTCGCGGCACACGTCATGCGACGGGTGGAAAGGCCGCAGCGGCTGCGGATCGCGCTTCAGGTTGCTGGATCCATGTCGCGCGGCTCGGCGGTGAGCGCGGGCGAGATCGTCGGCGCCGGGCTGATGGCCCGCGTCGACGGCGCGCTCGTGCCGAAAGCCGACACCGCCTTCGCCACCTTCGACTTCGGCGATGGCCCGGTGGATTGCGCCCCGCTCTCGTTCGGCGACCTCGTGACGGCCTGGCACTCGACCGGCATCCCGAACATCGAGATGTTCGTGCACGTGTCGGGCGACGCCTTCCCGGAGGGTGATCTCTCGCTGTTGCCGGATGGACCAAGCGCAGAGGAGCGGGATGCGCACCGGGCGCGAGCGGTTGCCGAGGTCACCGGAGCCGACGGGATCGTCACCCGATCCAAGATCGAGACCTTGAACGGCTACTCCTTCACGCCGCTGGCCGCGGTCGAGGCGGCCCGGCGGGTGCTGGCGGGCGAACACGAACCCGGCTTCCAGACCCCGGTCACGGCGTTCGGAGCAGGCTTTGCCGAGACCATCCCAGGGACGAGGGTCACCGACCTATGACGCTGAGCGCTTAACCGGCGTCTGCCGCCACATCAACGTGCTGGAACTCGCCATTCAGGGTGCGTCCTGCCATTCGCGCAACCTCGACCAATCGCTTCTGCGACATGCCAAGGCACGCGAAGGACGACAGGCCGCGCATGGTCACGAGGACGTAGTCTGAGATTTCCCGGGCGCGTATCGGGTGATGGAGCGCCACATAGGCATGGATGGCATCCATCGCGCCCCGGCCCAGCTCCATGGCCATCCGCCGCGCGGTCTCGTCGTCTGCCCGCATTCCCTCCGTGACAAGGCAACCCTTGAGGACCGCGTCGCCACCATACTGACGGGCGCTGGCGACGAGGAGCGCGCTCAAAGCCTCGGCAGGCGGGCGCCCAGGTGCGAGCAGCTTGTCGAGCGGCAATGCACGTAGCGACGAGTACCGCTTCATCGCGCGCTCGAAGAGTTCGGCCTTGCTGCCATAGGCAGCGTAGAGGCTCGGCGGGTTGATCCCGAGCTCCTTGGTCAGATCGGCGATGCTGACGGCGTCGTAGCCATGTCGGTGGAAGAGTGCCTGCGCCTTGGCGACACCCTCCTCACGATCGAACGCCGGTCGCCGCTTGCGCTTCTGTGCCTCCATGAAAGCCTCCGTTTCGAAGCCGAGATATAACGGTCGCTACACCGACGCACAAGCCGATATGGTCTCTTTTATGTAGTGACCAGTAAATAAAACGCTTGCCAGCGCATTGTCGTCCATATAGCGTTCGCTACATGAATGGCGGCGATGATGCCTCCGGTACCGGGAACGAACTTATGACATTCACAGGAAAGATCGCCGTCGTGACGGGCGGGGCGACGGGCCTCGGCTTCGCCATTGCAAAGGAGCTGGTGAGCCAGGGAGCCCGCGTCGTGGTGACGGGTCGGCGCCAGAAGGAACTCGACGAAGCTGTCGCCATGCTTGGCGAGATGAGCGCCGCGGTGCAGGCGGACGTCTCGAAGCTGGAGGACCTGAGCCGACTGTTCTCGCAGGTCGGCGCCGAGCATGGTCGCGTCGACGTCCTGGTCGCGAACGCTGGCAAGGGAGAGCTGGAGCCTTTGGGATCGATCACGGAAGGATCGTTCGACCGGATCTTCGACACCAACGTCAAGGGCGTGGTGTTCACCGTCCAGCACGCATTGCCTCTGATGCGCCCGGGCGGCTCGATCGTCATCGTTGGCTCGACCGCATCGATCAGTCCGGGCCCGGGGCTCAGCGTCTACGGCGCAACCAAGGCCGCCCTTCGCGCGCTCGTCCGAGCCTGGGTCCTCGACATCAAGGGAAGCGGCATCCGCATCAACCTCCTCAGCCCCGGCCCGGTAAACACCCCATCCTTGCGGAACATGTTTCCGACACCCGAAGAGGCCGAAGCCGCGATCAGCTTCCTCAACGGCCAGAGCACCATCGGCCGCATCGGCGAGCCGGAGGAGATCGGACGCGCGGTGGCTTTCCTCGCCAGCGACGCGGCCAGCTACGTCAACGGCGCCGAGCTCTTTGCCGACGGCGGTGCCTCGCAGGTCTGAGGCCCGCTAAACTCGCCGGGAGGATGTACGTCCGGCATCGATCAGCGCCGACGAACCGACAGCCAGCGTCCTCGGCGTAGCCGGGTTCAAGCAGCCCCGGTGCCCTGGGGTCCCTCCATATCCCTTTCCAGTCTTGCCGCGCCAAGCGATCTGCGTCGGCTTCACTCCCATCGAGGTTTTCATGTCCACTGTCCAACGCGTTGTCTATCGTGAGCTCGGCGGTCCCGAGGTCCTGAAGCTCGAACCCTTCGATCTCCCGGAGCCGGGTCGAGGCGAGGTGCAGTTGCGGATCCTTGCCGTCGGCACCAATCGCTTCGACGCGTTAATGCGGCGCGACCACTACGTTGTCGCGCCCGTTTTCCCCTCAGCGATGGGCAACGAAGCCGTCGGCGTGGTGAGCGCCGTCGGTGCCGACGTCAGTCATGTTGCGCCGGGCGACCGGGTCGCGGTTCTCCCGGTCGTCTCGCCCGTCATGGGGACGGGGACCTATGCGACGAATGCCAATATGCCCGCTCACGCGGTCGCGCCCGCCATCGCGGAACTGACGTCGGCGGAGGAGGCGGGCCTTTGGATGGCGGCCTTGCAAGCATGGAACATGATGGCGCGCCACGATCTGCCCGCCGGAACATGGGTTCTGGTAACGGCCGCCACCTCGGCAGTGGGATTGATGGCCTTGCAGATGGCACGCGATCTGGGGCTCCGCGCCATTGCCACCACCCGCCGCAAGGACGCAGAGACTTCGCTGTTTGCCGGCGGCGCCGCCGCGGTCATCGTCACGCGCTCGGCCGGTGATCTGGCCAAGGGCGTCAAGGAGATCACCGGGGGAGCCGGAGTCGGTCTCGTCATCGAGGCGGTGGGTGGCGACATGCTCACCGAATGCATCGGCGCTACCGCCCAAGGCGCCCACATCATATCCTACGGCGCGCAGAGCTCTCCGGATTTCAAAGCCGCCCGGGTTAATCTCCCCCTGATCGCGCTCGATCGTAGGACGCTGACCTTCTCAGAACTGTTCGAGGTGACGGAGAATGCCGAGCGCTTTGCCGTCGCTAAAGATTACATCCGCGAGGCGGTCCGCCGAGGCGCGCTGCGGCCGGTCATCGACCGCACGTTTCCACTGACTGAGGTCCAGGCCGCGCACCGCTACCTTGAATCCGGCAGCCTCTCGGGAAAAGTCGTTCTTTGCGCGACGGAGGAAGCCCCATGCTGATCGACCATGTCGAGATCCCGGTCTCCGACGCGGATGCGGCCAAGGCGTTCTACGAGGCGGCGCTCGGACCCCTCGGCGTGGCCTGCATCGTGTCGGTTTCGCCGGACCATTCGGCGAGCGGCACCAAGCGGCATGGCCTGGGAAGCGACGGATATCCGCGCCTGTGGCTTCACGACGGCGAGCCCGCGCCTGGTGGTGTTCATCTCGCTTTCGCCGCGCTCGATCGGGCCACGGTGGACGCCTTCTACGCGGCGACCATGTCCTCCGGCGGCCGGGACAACGGTCGGCCCGGCATCCGCGCCCGATATCATCCGTCCTACTACGCCGCCTTCGTCCTCGATCTTGATGGCAACAACATCGAGGTGGTGTGCCAAAGGGAGTGAACGAAGAGGCTGCTTAGGGAGGGCATGTAGCAGACCGAAGAGATGGCTGCGCTTTGGCTGTGAATCGGCTGGGGTTTCGGCGCCGATCGGCGTGGGTCCCTCAAATAAGGATCTGAAATATCAGCGGAGCTGACCATTGACCGGGGTCCCATCATTGCGCCAGAGCCGAGCGGCACCTCATTCGCCCCGCCCGCTCATCCTGCTCAGGGCCGGCAACCCGGACTTGCCTGCCGAGGCTATCGAGATGCGGCTGGCCGCCTCTGTGGTCGACTTCGGCGAGCCACCGCGACGAGGTCTTCCGTGCCGGTCTGCTCGCGGCAACCCGCCTGTGCCGGTGGCGCGCCGAACGGCGCTCGACGCGCTATCCCAGATCAGCCCGGTATCGGATGGGTCGAGCCCCCATGGCGCGTCGGAACGCCTCCTCGAACTGCGGCACGCTGCGGAACCCGCATCTTGATGCGATGTCCGCGACGGAGAGGTTCGTTGAGCGCAGCAGATCCCTCGACCGCAGGATTCTCCGTTCCAGGAGGAACTGATAGAAAATTCGACTTTCGTTTGTGATTGGCAGGCTCTTCCTTTAGGGTTTCGATAGTTTAAGATTTTTCATAGTCGACTTCCTGAGTCATATATGCCGATGACCACGGATCTTATTGCAGCCGAGTGGTGTGTTCTCTTCTCTCTTGGGGCCTGTGCTTCCTCCGCAAAGTCCTTACAAAGTCCACTATTCGACCAGCAGATCGAACGTGGCTATCTTGGAAGACGGAGCCAATCCATCCGTCTCTCGGATGCGGGTTGGGATCCGATCAAGTAATACATCATGCCAGATGATGCAGGAATAATCGGGCATACATATTCGGATCGCCCGCGACATCATGAGGATTTATGTCAGATGCTCGTTCATCAGACGTAGAAATCTGGTTTCCATCATTTGAGTTACCTGCGAGAGAGCGGGTGTCATATCGTGAACTTTATGTTCAGCTAGCTGAAAAATAGCTTCATGACGACGCTTTGCGCACCGATCGGGCGCCCCGGCACGCCGCGGACAGGTCATGACCTCTACACGCCGGTGCTGGCGGGCGATGGCGCCGACCTCGCCGCCGCGCTTGCGACGATCCGCGCGATCGGGGATCGGGAGGCCCTGAACGAGGCGATCGAACACGCCTTCCCTGGCTCCCGGCTGCAGACCGATGCCGACGATCTCGGTGGCTTCCGGCTCAGCCAGAAGGGGCTGCTGCGTCCGCTGAGCGCCGCCGAGCTTTCGGACGGGACGTTGCGCTACCTGTTGCTCGTCGCAGCCCTCCTGTCACCGCGCCCGCCGGAACTGATGGAGTTGAACGAGCCGGAAGGAAGCCTCCACCCCTCGCTGATGCCGGCTCTGGCGCGGCTCGTGGGCCAAGACTCCGACCACGGGCAGGTCGTTCTCGTCAGCCATAGCGAACCGCTGATCCGCGCGATCCGCAACGAGGGCGATGCGACCGAGATACACCTCGAGAAATCCTTCGGCGAAACCGGCGCGTCCGGCGTCGATGTTCCGCGTTGGCAGTGGCCGAAGCGCTGACTTCCGGTCGAAGTCCACGCGAAGGAAAATAGCGGCACAACCATCGATAGAGCGCGATGATGAGCGGCAGGCTCGCCCCGCGTTCGAGCGTCGATGACTTTGACGAGAACCTCGTCGCCGCGCGGGCCTTCGAGTTCCACTGTTTCGATCGAGATCTTGTAATTGCTCAGCGTCCCGTCAGGACGTTCCATGACGGTCGCCTGGATCTGCATGGGGGCTCCAGAAGATGTGTGTGGTCGGCCCAGAGCGATGCGCTCCGCCTGCGGCAAGTGTGCCAGCCATGGATCCTGCTCCTGTCAGGGACGATGTATTTCTCGTTAGGGATAAGCTGGTGGTCGTTGGGCAGGAAAGGGTTTCTCTTCGCAATAAGGATGAACGGCTAGCGCCGGGCGCGGATTGCTTCGGTGTCCCGAGCATCATCCCGGCAATCGCCGAAACGTTGAAGCCGAACTTCTCACCTGCGCCCGACGAGAGATCGCGAAATCGCTCAATCGCAACGACCTGAGCATGCCGCCTCGGAGGCGCAGCGGACGGCCCCCGGACGGAGACGCCATCCTTCCATGGTTTGCCTTGCCGTAGACAAGGTTTCGTCCCGCGCCGCGATCTTCGGCTCATCGCGCAAAGTCGTTAGTCGCCTCCGTGACTTGACGGATCGTTCACTTGCCAAGCGCCGAGCAGCACCATGTTTTTGAATGTCTCCAAGTTTCAGACATCCGCTGCCGAATAAGTCGCGAGGCCCCATGATCGATCTTACCATCAATGGCGAACGCCACAGTGTCGACGTTCCCGAGGACATGCCGCTCCTTTGGGTGCTGCGGGACGTCGTCGGAATGACGGGAACCAAGTTCGGCTGCGGTGTCGCCCAGTGCGGCGCGTGTACGGTCCATGTGGACGGCGAGGCGGTGCGCTCCTGCGTCACGCCGGCATCGACGGTCGGTGGCGCGGCGATCACGACGATCGAGGCGGTCGGCCGGAGCGATGTCGGCAAGCGCATCCAGCGGGCCTGGCTGGAGCATCAGGTCGTCCAGTGCGGCTACTGCCAGAGCGGCCAGATCATGTCGGCCACCGCCCTGCTCGAGAGCAATCCGGCGCCCGACGACGCCGCGATCGACGAGGCCATGTCGGGCAACATCTGTCGCTGCGGGACCTATCCGCGCATTCGTGCAGCCATCAAGACCGCCGCCAAGGCCTGACAGGAGGAATCGAACCATGGGCGAGTCCCTTGCAGCCGCATTTCACAAGAGCGTTCCGACGACCGATCTGCGCCTCACCCGGCGTCGATTGCTCGGCGGTGGATTGACCATCGCCTTCGCGGCCTCGCCGCTCGGCAGGAAGGTCTGGGCACAGGGCGGGGAGGAGCCGAGCCTCCTCTCCATCCAGCGAAACGTCGCTGGCGACGACACCGGCGACGCATTCCAGGGCTTCGCGCCCGGGGGCTTCGTGCGCATCGGCGCCGAGGGAGACGTGTCGCTCATCATCCCGAACATCGAGATGGGGCAGGGCATCCACACCGCGGAAGCCATGCTGATCGCCGAGGAACTCGAGGTCGGGCTCGACCAGGTGAGCGTTCTTCCGGCGCCGCCGAACGAGGAACTCTACAAGCAGCCGATCCTGCAGTCCCAGTCCACCGGCGGTTCCACCTCGATCCGTGCGACATGGACGCCGCTGCGCCAGGCGGGGGCGGCGGCGCGCACGCTGCTCGTCCAGGCCGCTGCCAACCGCTGGGGAGTCGACCCTGCCGCGTGCCGAGCGTCGCGCGGCACCGTCAGCCATCAAGCCAGCAATCGCTCAGCGACCTATGGCGAACTGGTGGAGGATGCGGCCGGCTTGCCTCTGCCGGGCGAGGTGACGCTGAAGGATCCGGCGAAGTTCGAGCTCATCGGCACGCCTGCGGCTCGTGTGGAAGGACCCTCGAAGACCGACGGAACAGCGGTCTTCGGCATCGACGCCAAGGTCGAGGGAATGAAGGTCGCCACTGTTCTCGCCTGTCCGATCTTCGGAGGCAAGCTGGAGAGCGTCGACGAGACTGCGGCGCGGGCCATGCCCGGCGTGCGGGACGTGGTGAAGCTGGATCGGGCGGTCGCCGTCGTCGGCGACCACTATTGGGCAGCCTATCAGGGGCTGGGAGCCCTCGACATCCAGTGGGGCGACAGCCCGAACGCGGATCTGACGACCACGGAGATCTTCGCGGACCTCGAGCACGCGTCGAAGACCGGGAAGCCGGTTCTGGCTAAGAAGGTCGGCGATGCCGTGGCTGCCTTCGCGTCGGCATCGACGAGGGTCGAGGCGACCTATCAGCTGCCGTTCCTGGCGCATGCCACGATGGAGCCGGTCAACTGCCTCGTTCACGTGCGGGACGGCGAGTGCGAGATCTGGTGCGGCACGCAGGTTCCCACGGCCGCCCAGTCGGCCGCCGCGCAGGTCCTGTCCATCCCGCCCGAGAAGGTCATCCTGCACAACCATCTGATCGGTGGCGGTTTCGGTCGCCGACTGGAAGCCGACTATGTCGCCCAGGCCGCCGCGATCGCCAAGGCTCTGCCTTATCCGGTCAAGGTAATCTGGTCGCGGGAGGAGGATTTTCGTCAGGATCTCTATCGCCCCGCCTATTTCGATCGCATCGCCGCCGGGCTCGACGAAGAGAAAAAACCCGTCGCCTGGATCGACCACGTCACCGGCGGGTCGGTGCTCGGGAGCTACCTGCCGGTGGGATTGCCGGAGGGAGCCCTCGACACCGACGCGGTGGAAGGGGCGGCCGAGCCCCCCTACGCTTTCCCGAATTTCCTCGTCGACTGGGTGCGAGAGGATCCGCCGGTTCCGGTGACCTGGTGGCGGGGCGTCGGACCGACCCATAACGTCTTCGTGGTCGAAAGCTTCATGGACGAGCTGGCGGTTGCGGCCGGGCAGGACCCGGTGGCCTACCGCATGGCGCTCCTGCAGGACAGCCCGCGGGCCGCGGCGGTCCTGAAGCTGGCGGCCGAAAAGGCGAAGTGGGGCGAGGGACAGGCGGCGGAAGGCGTGGGAAGCGGCGTCGCCCTGCATCACTCCTTCGGAAGCTACATCGCCGTGGTCCTCGACATTGCCGTCACCCCGGACGGCGCGGTCGAGCTGAAACGCGCCGTGGCCGCAGTGGATTGCGGTCACGTGGTCAACCCGGACACCGTCGAGGCGCAGATCGAGGGAGGCCTGCTGTTCGGGCTTTCCGCGGCGCTCTACAACGGCATCACCATCGAGGAAGGGCGCGTGCAGCAGACCAGCTTCTACGACTATGGCCAGCTGCGGATGGACGAGAGCATCCCGGTGGAGGTGCATATCGTGAAGAGCACCGAGGACCCTGGCGGCATCGGCGAGACGGCGACGGTCTCGGCGGCACCAGTCCTCGGCAATGCGATCTTCGCCGCGACCGGCAAGCGCCTGCGGACGCTTCCCTTCGTGCCGGCGCTTGCCGCCTCGGGCGCCTGAAGCCCCGCAGCTCCCCGACTGCGGGTGCGGCCTGTCGCCGCGGGCGGCGCCCAGTCTCGTGGCAGGCTGACGATTTCCCCCTCGTGCCGCCGGAACGAGAGGGCGCACTGAACGCTTTCTGCGCAGATCGTTGTTGGTGCCGGCTTGCCGACAGACGGCCGCCAGCACCCTGCCGAACGAGGAGCACAGATGGCAACCACAGTGAGCGAAAGCGCCACCTCCCACTTCATCGTGGGGCTGCGCGACGTCCATGCGGTCGAGAACCAGGCGCTTGCCCTCATCGACCGCCAACTCGACCGTCTCAAGAGCTATCCCGACCTGTCCGAGCGGCTGCGGATGCACCGCGGCGAGACGGAAACGCAGATCCGCCGCGTCGAGGAGATTCTCTCCTCGCTCGGCGAGTCCCATTCCAACCTGAAGGACGCGGCGCTGTCCCTTAGCGGCAACATGGCGGCGCTGGGGCATGTCATCGCAGGCGACGAAGTCTTGAAGAACAGCTTCGCCAACCTCGCCTTCGAGAATTTCGAGGCGGCAAGCTATATCGGCCTGATCACCATGGCCGAGGCGACGCCCCATGCCGCCACCATCACGCTACTGAAGGAGTCACTCGCCGAAGAGGAGGCGATGGCGACCTGGGTGCGCGACAACATCCCGAAGCTGACCCGCCGGTTCCTCGAGCTCGACGCCGCCGGCGCGACATCCTCCCGCTGATCCCCTCTAAGCCGGACGGGTCGGGAAATCGGCCGCCCGCCGCCGTGCGAACCGGCGGCGGGCGGCACTGTCTCCGCAGAACCCTCCTTCGACCTCCGACCGAGCCATGACATGAACGATGCGCCCGTTGCGGGCCTCGAGGCCGAGGGCCGGCTGTTCGCCGCCCTGGAGCCGGTGGGAGCCACTGCCGCCGACCTGCTGGCGTTATGTCTTCCTGCCGCAGACGAATTGGGACGAGGCCCTGGCCGCCCGCACGATCGCGACCGTCGGCATGCCCTCCACCGCAGCCGCCCCCGTCGCTGAACGAAGCCTGCCGCGATTCTGCACCGGTCGGAACGCCGAGCGCGGGTTCCGCCGCTTTGTCGAAGACCGGCTGCAGGCCGGCGGTCGCATCGTCCTTGCCGGCCCGACCTGGGTCTCGTCAGCTTCCGCCGACGGGCCGAGCGTCTGCTCGGCCGAGCATCCCGCCCGGTCGCAAATTGGCGCGAGGCGACGGCGTCCGACCCCGGCAGCCTTCTCAGCCTCGACTTGCCGCTCGATCATGGCTTCGCGACCTCGGCCGGCGACGTTGCCGTCATCGCGGCGGCCGATCTCCTCGGCAGCCGCGCCGAGGTCTGGCAGCCGGCGGCCGGCATCGATCGTCCTGCGCCTGCCGGCCCGATGTTTCGGATCGGCGAACCGGTGATCCACCGCGACCACGGCATCGGACTGCTGGAAGGCATCGAGGAGATCGCGCTGCCGGAGGGAACGCCCCACGATGCCCTGCGGCTGTGCTACGAGGGCGATGCGACGCTGATGGTCCCGGCCCACCGAGATCGAGGCACTGTGGAGCTATGGCGGCGACGCTTGCGCCGTGACGCTCGACCGGCTGAAGGGCGAGCGCTGGGCGAGCGCCGCGCCAAGCTCGACAGGGCGATCCGGACAACTGCGGAAAAGCTGGTCGACGCGGTCCACGACAGGCATGCCCGCAAGGCTCCGAAGCTCGTCCCCGAGACGGCGCGCTTCGAGCGCCTTGCCGCTCGCTTCGGCCATGTTCTCACCCCTGATCAGGCAGCCGCGATCGACGCCGTGTTGGCGGATCTCTCCTCCGGGCGGCGCGTGGACCGGCTGGTCTGCGAGCGAACCAAAGCACCTCGCCTTGAGAGCCGATCCGGATGAAATCATTACAGTTAGAAATCGCGAGTTCAAAGTGCTCGATTTAAACCAATAGGTGCTTTATTTCAGTGCGACAAGTGTCAGTAGAGGGTCACTTTGTAGCGCTCAGCTAGGTTTCGATCAATTTCGTCGACCGGTTCTTCAAGCGCGATCTGATCCTTCAGCATCGCGCCGAAGGACGGGAAGCTGCCGCGTTCGATGAAGGTCGAGGGATCCCACAGCCCGGACCGCATGAAGGCTTTGGCGCAGTGGAGATACACCTCCTCGACGTGGACGACGACGACGCTGATCGGCAGCTTGCCCTGATGTTCGAACATCGCCAGCAGATCAGCGTCAGTGCGCAGCTCTGCCCGCCCGTTGATTCGCAGCGTCTCGTTCATGCCGGGAACGAGGAATATCAGGCCGACCTGCGGATTACCGAGGATGTTCTCGAATGTGTCGAGCCGGTTGTTGCCCGGCCGATCGGGGATGGCGATCGTCTTGTCGTCGAGGGCACAGACGAAGCCTGGCTGGTCGCCCTTCGGGCTGACGTCGCCGCGCCCGCCGGGAGCGCTGGAGCCGATCAGAAGGAACGGGCTGATCGCCAGGAACGCCTTGGCGTGCTTGTCGAGAGACTTCATTTCCTTCTGGAGGGACCGCTCGAGCGCCGGCTTGTAGACAGAACGCAGTTCCTCGACGGTGCGGATGGTGCTCATGATCTCGATCCTTCAACATGGCCACGCGTGACCGTAGTCAACCCGAATTTTTCCGCGTCGGCCGAAATTCGGCGTCAGAGCCATGTCTATCCGGGCCTTGCGCCGCATTTGCCGGCGGACGATCCCCCGGGATGCGCCGACGTCACGACTTTGATTCTGTGCCGCACCATTCGGCGATGAACAGGGCCATAGCGCCGCTGATCCGCTTGACCGAGGACAGGCGGACGCATTCGTCGAAACCGTGGACGTTGCGCGAGACCGGGCCGTAGCACAGCGCCGGAATCCGATCGTAGAGGGCGTAGACGCGGGTGTCGAGATAGCCGGGCGTGGTGAAGCTCTTGAGCGGTTCGCCGACTGCGGCGACATGGGCTCGTTCGAGAACGGCCTCGGCATCCGACCCGGGCTCGAGCGCATAGCCTTCGGCGTGGAAGCCGTTGAAGGTCACCTGCGGCGGGTGGTTGGACAGATACGGATCGCCGTGGGCAAAGGCAGCGAGCCAGCCGCGGATGTCCTCGGCCGCGGAGGCGGCACGGGTCCCCGGATAGATCGCGATGCGGCAGTCGATGCGGCACCAGCAGGGGACCGAAGAGGCCCAGTCGCCGCCTTCGATCTTGCCGATGTTCAGATTGATCGGGTGAGCCAGATCGTCGAAATACGGGTGCTCGTGCCGGCGCGCGTTCCACGCTTCTTCTAGCTCCCGCAGCGCCGCGATCAGCCGGTATGTCGCGTCGATCGCGTTCGTGCCGGTCTCCATCTCGCGGACATGCACCGGAAGGCCACTCACCTCGACCTGGAACCACAGGACACCGGTGTTGGCGCGCACCAGCATCTCGTCCTCCGGCTCGGGAACGAGCACGGCGTCCGCCTGATAGCCGCGGAGGTGTGCCATCAGGGCACCGTTGCCGGTGGATTCCTCCTCGACGACCGACTGGATGGTGACCGTGGCAGCGGGCTGCAGGCCGAGACGGGCGAGGGCGTCCATGGCGAAGACATTTGCCGCCGCGCCCGCCTTCATGTCGGCGGCGCCTCGCCCGAACATCCAGTCGCCGGATATCCGTGGCTCGAAGGGCGGGCTTTCCCACATGCCGGCAGGCCCGGCCGGGACCACGTCGAGATGCGACTGCAGGATCAGCGAGCGGCCCTTCTCCTCGCGCGGACGATGAATCCCGACGACGATCGGCGCGTCGGAATGCTCGTCGGACCAGGGAGAGCCGCCCGGATGGCGGAGGATTGCGTCGCGGTCCATGGAGAACCGGTCGAGCGCATAGCCGCGCTTTTTGTATTCGCGGAAGACGAAATCCTGGATGGCGTGTTCGCCGCCGCGGGTGGACGGGAAGGACACGAGCTTCTGGGTGAAACGGATCTGCTCTTCGAAGCCCGCCTCGACCGAATCGAGGATGTCCTGGCGCAGCTTAGGATCGAGAGACATGGGCGCAGAACTCGCAGCGAGAGGCAAAGGGGGAACGCAAGGTCGAAACTCGCACCTCCTTGAATAGGCAGGCGATCCGCCTTGCGTCAACGATCGACGGGGCGAGCGAGGGCAAAAAATCGACAGCCAACGCTATTGATGAAGGACTGTGCATTTTGTGGCTCGGCAGACTTGCTTACGATCCATCCGCCGACTAGCCTTCCGCCAACCCATGGGCGAGGATGGTGGATGGCGGCTGATTTTCTGCGGGTGGAGCAACTGACGGTGGCCTTCGGCGGCATCTTTGCGCTGAACGACGTTTCCCTATCGATCGAGGAGGGGCGGACGACCGCGATCCTCGGCCCGAACGGCGCCGGTAAGACGACGCTCTTCAACGCCATCTCCGGCGCGGTGCGGCCGACGGCGGGGAAAATCCGCTTCTTCGGCGAGAATATCAGCACGAAGTCGCCGAGCAGCCGCTGCCATTCGGGCATCGCCCGGACCTTCCAGATCACCCAGCCCTTTGGCGGCCTCTCCGTCATCGAGAACGTCATGGTCGCCCTCGCGACCAAGGGCGCCTCGATGGCCAAAGCGCGCCACGAGGCGGCGACCTATGTCGACTTCGTCGGTCTGACGGCCAAGGCGGAGGATCCCGCCAGGGTGCTCAGCACCGGTCAGCGCAAGCGTCTGGAACTCGCCCGCGCCCTGGCGACGCATCCGCGCCTCCTCCTCCTCGACGAGGTGACGGGCGGCGTCGATCGCCCGAGCATTCCGGAACTGCTGTCGCTGATCCGCCGTCTGCGAGAAGAACGCCGAACCACCATCGTCGTCGTCGAGCACAATATGGAAGTGCTGCTCGACCTCGCCGACGACGCCGTCTTCCTCAATCGCGGCGAGCTGGTGGTCACCGGTGGCATGGAAGAGGTCGCCGGGCACGATGCGGTCCGCAGCATCTATCTGGGCGACATCGATGCTGCAGCTTGAACGGGTGAATGTCCATTACGGCGCGACCCGCGTCCTCTGGGACGTGTCGATCAGCGTCGGCGCCGGCGAAATGGTGGCCGTCATGGGACCGAACGGCTCCGGCAAGAGCACTGTCCTGAAAGCCGCCATGGGGCTGAAGAAGCCGTCGTCAGGCGTCGTTTCGCTGAATGGCGAGGAATTGCAGGCGAAGCCCGCCACCGTGCGGCCGCAGCGCGGCATGAGCATCGTCCTGGAGCGCCGGCGGCTGTTTCCGCGCATGAGCGTGGAAGAGAACGTCATGCTCGGCGCGTACGTGCGGAAAGCTGCCGAAGCGCAGGAAACCTACGACTGGGTCTTGGAGATCCTGCCGGAGATCAAGCCGCATCTGCAGGCGACGGCGGGCCGGCTCAGCGGCGGCCAGCAGCAGATGGTGGCGATCGCCCGAGGGCTGATGGCCGACCCGAAGATCCTGTTGATGGACGAGCCGTTCCTCGGCCTGTCGCCGGCGATGGTGAAGAACGTCCTTGCGATCATGAAAACCATCAACGAACGAGGTGTCGCGATCCTCTTCAACGAGCAGAACGCCAAGCTCTCCTTCGCCGTCAGCCATCGCGGCTACCTCCTGGAGAGCGGCCGGGTGGTGCTCAGCGGATCGGGCGAGGAAATGCTTGAACATCCCGAGGTCAAGCGCGTCTATCTCGGCGTTCGGGAGGCGGCGGCTTGAGCGGCACACACCTCATCGAAACCCTGATCAACGGGCTGATCAGCGGGTCGATCTACGCGCTGATCGGTTCGGGACTGGCGCTCATCTACGGCACCACGCGCGTCCTGAACTTCGCCCATGGCGAGCTTCTGATGCTGGCGGGCTATTTCATCCTTCTTTTCGCCGTCACGCTCGGCTGGCCGGTGATTCTGGCCGCCATCGCCACCATCGTCCTCATCATGGTGTTCGGCGCGTTGCTCCAGCGAGTTACGATCGCCCCGCTGATGAAGCGGGAGGACTGGGCCTTCAGTGTCATCGCCGCGACGATCGGCCTGTCGATCTTCCTGCAGAGCGGCGCCCAGCTCATCTGGGGCGAGCAGTATCAGGGCGTGCCATACTTCTTCCATGGCGTCGCGGTCATCGGCGAGGTGCGCATGCCATGGCAGCGCATCGCCATCCTCGTCGTCGCGCTCGCGGTGATGGGGATCTGCGGCCTGATCCTCTACCGGACCAAGCTCGGCCGTATCGTCCGGGCGACGGCGCAGGATGCGGAGGCAGCCCTCGCCGTTGGCATTCCGGCCGGGCACGTTCACACCATCGTCTTCGCCATCTCGGCGGGCCTCGCCGGCACCGGCGCCATCCTCTTGTCGCCCCTGATCACCGTTAATCCGTGGATGGGGGTGTCCTATCTCCTGAAGGGCTTTGCGGTGGTCATTCTTGGCGGCCTCGGCAGCTTCGGAGGTGCCGTCGCGGCGGGCTTCCTGCTCGGCCTGATCGAATCCGTCAGCGTCGCCTTCGTCCCGTCCGAATGGAGCAACGTCATCGCCTTCGCCTTTCTGATCGCCGTGATCACGGCCCGGCCCGAGGGTCTTTTTGCCGGGCGCGGCGCGTGAGGAGGACGGACGATGCTTGAAGTCTTCGGAGGGCACCCGTATCGCAGCATCCTGATCTGGACGCTGCTGCTCGTCGTCGTCCCGTTCCTGCCGCTCGACGACTACGTCCTGCACGTCCTGACGCTGTTCCTGATCTTCGCGGTGTTCGCGACGGGCTGGAATCTCACCCTCGGCATTTTGGGGCTGAAGACCCTCGGCCATCACGCCTTCTTCGCCATCGGCGCCTATGCCTCGGCGCTGGTGTCGCATTATTTCGGCGTCAGTCCCTGGATCACCATCTGGCTCGGGGCGGTCATCGCCGCGATCGCCGGTATCGTCATCGGCTTTCCGATCCTCAGGATCCGCTCGATGCCGCATGTGGCGATCGTGACACTGGCCTTCGCGGAGATCGTCCGCCTCGTCCTCAGCAATCTGAAGGAAATCACGAGGGGTGAACTCGGCTTCTGGGGCATTCCGCCCTTCGATCCCATTTCGATCGGCGGGACGTCGATCGAGTTTGGCCTCGGCAACGCCTTCGGCTCCTTCGCCGTCGCGGCGGTCATGTTCGTCGGCGTCCATCTCCTGCTTCTGATACTGTTGAAGAGCCGGTCGGGCCTGACCTTCCTCGCCATCCGCGACGCCGAGGCGGCGGCCGAGAGCCTCGGCGTGAAGCTCGCCGCCTGGAAGCTCTTCGCCTTCGGCGTCAGCGCCGCGATCGTCGGGCTCAGCGGTGCCGTCTACGCCCATTACGTCCTGATCCTGACGCCGACCTCCGTCGCGGGGCCCGACATGCTGATCAGCCTCTTGGCGATGATCATCGTCGGCGGCGTCGGCCGCTTCTTCGGCCCGATCTACGGCGCGCTCCTTTTGACCGCCACCTCCGAGCTTTTGCGAGACTTCGGCGACTATCGGATGCTGCTCTATGGCGGGCTCATCGTCGTCTTCGTCTTCGTTGCGCCGACCGGCCTTGCCGGACTGAAACCGGCCTCCTGGCGCAAGCGCGCGGAGGCCGCATCGAAGCCGGTGGAGGCCGCCTGAACAAGACCGGTCACGAAAGACGCCCCGCCGCCTGGCAGCCGGATATCCCAATCGCGATATCGCAACATGGAGACGAGACAGCATGACGATTCCAGCAGTCCGCGGCCTGCTTACGGCAGGCATCATAGGCGCGAGCCTTCTCGCAGGCGCAGCGTCGGCACAGGACTTCGAAGTCACGATCGGCGCCGTCGGTCCCTTGACCGGTCCTGCGGCCAACACCGGCAAGGACCATCGCCAGGGCCTGGAACTGGCGGTCAAGGAGTGGAACGAGGGCAAGGGCGACTACGTCACGAAGAACCCGCCCAAGGTGACCTTCATGATGGAGGACACCTCGGGCAAGCCCGAGGTCGCCATCAGCGCCGCCCAGCGGCTGATCACCCGCGACAAGATCAACATGTTGATCGGCGACACGCTGCACAGCCACGTGACGCTGGCGCTGATGGAACTCGCGCCGCAGTACAACCTGCCGATCCTCAGCGCCGAGCCGGTCAGCTCGGCGATCGCCGACAAGGTCAAGGCGGATCCGGACCGCTACCAGCTCTACTGGAAGGGCAACTGGAACAGCGACGGCTACGGCACCGCCGTTCACGACTTCTATGACTGGGCCTTCGCCAACGAGACCGTCGATCCGGGCGACAAGAAGATCGCCTTCGTCGTCGAGGACACCGACTACGGCATCGCCAATGCCGAAAAGATCGGCGACCTCTTCAAGGCGGACGGCTGGACCGTCGCGGCGACGGAGACCGTGCCGCCCGCGACGACCGACTTCTACCCCCAGCTTTCCAAGCTTCGCGACGCCGCGCCCGACGTGATCGTCTCGGTCTTCACAGTGCCGAATTCCGGCGTCGCCTTCGTGCGGCAGATGAAGGAACAGGCGCTGGAAGGCTCGCATCTAGCGATCTACTACCCGACCAAGCCGGAGTTCATGCAGCAGGCCGCCGACATCGCGGAGGGCATGTATTGGGCCGCCCTGACCTTCAGCTCCGAACTCAACCCCGAGCACAAGGCGTTCAGCGACAAGGTCGAGGCCGAGTTCGGCAATCCCGGCACCTACAGCACCGCCCACGCCTATTGCACCATGGAGATCGCGCTGCGGGCGATCGACGCGGCGGGCAGCACCGATCCGAAGGCCATCGCCGAGAAGCTCAGCCAGACCGACTACGACTGCGTCGTCGGCCGCGCCAAGTTCGCCGAGGACCATGCGGTGCAGTCGGGCCCGGATTTCATCCCGGTTCCGGTCGCCCAGATCCAGGGCGGCAAGAACCAGATCATCTGGCCGGAGAACGTCGCTACCTCAAAGCCGGAGTGACATCGAGGCGGGCGCGAGTGGGAACATTGAAAAATGTTCCCACTCGCGCCGCGTTGAAGGGCGCCCCGATCGCTCGTTGATCATCGGCCATCCGTGAAGAAGGCTCGTTAAGCGGCGACGGTGGTTTCACGGGGCCGAATAGGCTGATGATCGCATCGCAGATGAAGGCGTCGAAAAGCTTCAGCCAGGCTAGGATGCGGCGGACGTTGTAGCCGAGGTCGACGAGGACAGTCCGCCTTTAGATTATCGAAGACGAACGCAACGTTCTCATGACGATGCTGAGCCGCGCCGTGAACTGGCGGTCCCCACAGTTGCGCGCCTTCTCCGCCCCCACGGGCGGCGCTCCAGAGACGAAAACGATCTTGTCCGAGGACGGCAGCTGCATCATCTCGCTGCGGTCAGGAGCGGGCGCGCTGTTTCCTGCCGGCTGACCATGAGATGGCCGAGCCAAGGGCTGAGCCAGTGCCGCTCGGCGAGCCCAAGTCGTTCGAGTATCTGCGCGCGCCCAATCAGGCGGCGGCGCTGCTGGTAAACGGAATGCCGTCCGTCGCGGTGCCGCTTCCAGCGGGCGTCAGCATGTTCCCGGGCGAGCAGATGCGCCTGTCACGCCACTGGACCGAGCGCCGCTTCGCCGATTTGCGCGTCTTCGCAGAGGCGCAGCGCGGCGGTCACTTCGCGGCAATGGAACACCTGAAGGCGTTCATCGAGCATGTCCGCGAGACCTTCCGCACGGTGCGGTGATCCGAGCCGTCTCGATCAAATCGAAGCTAGTGGAGGGCAGACTCTCGGCTCCGCCCCCTGCTCAGGCGAATGTCCGATTTCAGGTCGAGAGCCGTGTGACAAGCTTTCTCCGGCGATACCGCGAAGCTGGCGGTTCGTTTCGGGTTGAGTGCGGAACGGCAGCTCCATTCTGAACATCACGCCGAAGCTGATGTTCCGCTGCCGGCCCGTACTATCCATGCTGACGATCTTCGATCCTTCTTCTTCGGCCATTCGGGCCGATGGAGACCGACAATAGAGAGGCGACTCTAAATATTCCTGCAAAGCCTCGATATTGGTCCACTGTTCAACAAGAGTTTTAGTTCGGCTTGGCTGGCCGTTCGGGTTTTGCGAAAAATGCGCTCGAGATAGGTGCGGGCAGACTTTTCGGTGATGCCAAACCGTGCCGCCCCAGCCTTAAGAGAACCTCCCGTTGCCAGCCAAAGCGCCAGCTTGGCCTCTGAGGGGGTCAAGTTGAAGAGACCTGACACAATGGCCGGCGACATTATCGGATCAGACCGCGACAAGGGCGATACGAGAAGGAGAACGCGGCCGAAAGAGAACAAGGCCGGTTTCGAAGAAGCCAGCAAGACGAGGTGCATCACGGTCGGTGGACGGCTCTCTGTGGCGGGGACAGCAACGGATCGGACGTTCCCTTCCCCCTGACCGGCGCCATTGGGCGAAAGAAGCTCGACGAGCGCGCTGTGGAGCAGCGCGTCGACGACCCGGTCGAGCACCCTCGGTCGTTCCGAGGACGGCAAAGCGAATAGGTTGTTGAGAGCGCCGAAGAGGCCATTGGCCGCCCAGATCCTACCGGATGCCGTCAGCAAAGCCGCCGGAACGCCTAGCCCGGCCAGGGTCGCCAGGCTCTGGAGGTCAGCTTCCAGGGTAAGCCGAACCGCCATTCCAACACTTCTCACAAGATCGGGATGGACGCTCGCAAGGGTATCGAGATAAGACTGCGAGACAGTTGCCTCGCTTTTCCTCCAAGCGAAGGTAACGGCGAGGAGATGATCGTTCGCCATCGCAATGATGGCTTCGACCTGAATGGAGAGACCGCTCTCGGCCCACAAGGCGTGCTGTGCGTCGAATGCAAGGAACTCGGAGGGATGGCGGCCGGCAATCCGAACGAAGCCGCTGGCTGGGGGCCGGTGGGAGTGATCGATACCGCAACTCGTCCGCCAGAGCCCTTCGCCGATGAACCGATCCAAGAGAGGTGAGGTGAGAGCCGTCGAGACGTGGCGCAACGGAACGCCCGCCTCATAGACGGTCATGCTGCTGCCGGCGGCACCGCTCAGATCTTCCGTCTCTCTCAACACCTCCAGCCAGAGGCCGGGTTCGAAGACG
Organism: Aurantimonas sp. 22II-16-19i; assembly: GCF_002088275.1. GTDB lineage: Bacteria > Pseudomonadota > Alphaproteobacteria > Rhizobiales > Rhizobiaceae > Jiella. Next base: position 45,018 of record NZ_AQQS01000020.1, on the reverse strand, counting down.
GCATCGTAGATGCGATTTCTGAGTTCGGACAGAGCGGCGCGCATGTGGCACCGGGAATCACGCTAGGGACTCCGCCGGGCCGATTCTTGCGACCGAGGACGCGCGCGGCGCTTTAGCGGGATTACATTTTCCGCCGATCGCGCATCCGCTCGAAGATCGAGCGCTCCGAGTTCTCCTCGCTCAGTCACCTTGCCGTCACGGTCGTAGGCGACCCGCCGATCCACGTCTGCTGCATGCCACACCACCGAAAGAAAGTTATCCTGGCAACTGACATGGATTCTTGCACCGTTGCACATTTCGCACCATCCACACCCAATAGGCAAGACATCGCAGGTTACCACATATTCAGACTGACTGTTAAACCGCTTTCCGGCCGGAACGATATTTCGAATGAGGGGACAAGCAACGGCCGGCTCGAGAGCTGGATGACGACGCCGCGGTAGACGCCGCAACCAGCCGGCATCGGCTCAGGCGGAAACGTCTATCGGATGGCTGGACCTGCCGCTGTTTGGGCGAATTGACCGGCTCTCGACTGTCCCGCAGATGAGGCGAAGCCGAGATGGCACGATCCGGCTCCGGACTATGGGTCGATCCGTGTCACGGCTCTGCCAGCGTCGCCGTTCGCGACGCGGCGGTGGAAAAACCCAGGAGCGAAACCGGAAAGCTCAGCCGCTGCCCCGAATCATGCGCAATGGCGAGAATTTCGAGCTTCATTCCGGCCTGCAGCGTGGCGACCTCGGCGGCGCCGAGGCGGATCGGCACCAGACAACCGATCGCCAGGCATGTGCTGAAGGTGAAAGTCTGTTGGGCCTCCTTGCCGTCGACCGACAGCCGGATCCCCTCGGCGAGCCGCAGGCCGAACGGCAGTGCGATGGCGCCCGACAGCACGCCGGCCTCAACCGGTTGAAATTCGATCGTCAGAAGCGACTGGCCGTTCTCCTGGTTCGCCAGCTTTTGCGAGAAGCGGCAGAGCTTGGCGTTCCCGGTCACGCGGCAGTTGACCGACCAGTCCTGGTAGGATTCAACGATCGAGGACGCCCCGCCCGGCAGGGTGACGGTCTTTCCGGCCTTATCGCCCTGTGCAAGGGCCAGGGGGGCCGGAAAAAGCGTCAGGACGACGGTCACGACACGCAGGATCCTCATCGTCTTTCCTCCACGCGCATCCCGATGAGGTCGGCATCCAGCCAGCGTCTCGCCAGTCGCATTTCCGGTTCCGCGACGAGGCGCGATCGGGGCCAGCGCCATGAAAAGCGCGTTATTCCGGCACCTGCAAACATCGGTCGTTTCACGGCGATGGAGCGCCGGTCAGAAATTGATCTTCAGACCGCCGCTGACCGAATTCGCCTCGACCGTGTCGCCGAACACGCCATCGTAGCGCACGCCGATCGAAAAGCCGGCCTGGGTCAATAGGTCGACGCCCGCCCCAACGCGATAGAGCGGCGAGTCGACCGATTGCGTCAGCGTCAGGGGAGCCGCGCCGAGGCCCTTCGCGGCCTTGAACTGCCCCTCGATCTCCCAGTCGGTATTGGAGAACGAGACTTCGCCATTGGCCGTGAGGCGCAATGCGACCGTCTCGCTCATCGGGATGTCCACGCCGATCTCCAGGCCCGGCGTCGCCGCAAAATAGCTGTTCGAACTGCCGTCGAACGTGAACGCGGCGATCGAGCCGCTCTCTTCGCCGGAGGCCTCGAGCCAGCGGGCATCGAACTGCAGCGTCGGACGGAGATAGGCGATGTCGATCGGCTGGGTGTAGCCCAGCCGCAGCGAGGCGCCGAACAGCTTGGTGTCCTGGTCGTAGGTGACCGAATTGCCGATGCCATCGTGCAGCATCTCGGGCAGGTAGACACCGCCCAGCGTTTCGCCGGGAATATAACCGACCTGCGCCAGCGACGTATCGCGCTCGCCGGAGAAATTGCCCGTGCCGCCGCCGACGAGGAGGTCGGCGAAGAACCGATCCCTCTTGTACTTCGCGATGGCGTAGGCCTGCCAGGCGTCGCCCGCCGTGTCCGAGAGAGTTTCGCCGCCGTAGGAGATGCGCGACTTGAAGTCGGTCCAGCCTCCGCCGAGGCCGAAGCCCCAGTTCTCGTCAATGTCGTAGACGGCGCCGAGCGAGTAGCTCTCGTCCTTGTCGTCGCGCATCGTCGTGCCGGAGCCTGTGTCCCGGGTGTAGGTCATGTTCGGCGTGGCGTCGAACCAGACGCACGGCTTGCCGTCCGGCGCCAGCGCCGAAGGCATTTCGGTGCAGGCGCGGGCCATCTGCTGGACCGTGTCCGCCGAGCGGTTGACCATCTCGAAGCTGTGCACCGCGTAATGCGGGGTCAGCCGAGTCAAAGCGTCGCCGAGCTCCTTCTCGTTCGGCAGGAAGCGCAGCATATTGAGCAGCCGGGCCAGCGGATTGTCAGGGCTCTTTGCGGCCTCGACGGCGTCGAGATAGCTCGCCATCTGGTAGACGCCCGGATCCTTGGTCCCGGACGCCGGATCCTTGGCGAGCGACAGGAAGGTCGGCTTGTCGGCGTAAAGAACGAGATCCGTGCCGTTGTCGACGCGGGTCTTGAAGTCGAAGCCGACCGTCGGGTGGAGCGTCGTCGGCATCAGTCCAGCATTCACCATGGCAGCGCCGGTCGCCAGGGTATAGGCCTCGAACAGCTTGTCGATCGACACGAAGTTCAGCGGCGCCTCGCCGGCGAACTGGCCGTTGGCCGTGAGCGCCAGGCGGTCGGTCGTCTGGTTGTCGAGATCGATGTCCGTCACGAGGTCGCCGGTCAGGCTCTGGGTGAAGCCGCCGGTCACGGCGACCGATGCGACCGTGCCGATGCCGCGGTTGCTCATCAGCCCGTCATTGACGAACAGGCCGCCGCCGAGATCGAGCGCCCCGAGGCCGATGACCGAGGAGAGCTCATGGTTGTGGAAGCCGTTGGTGCCCCCACCGAGGTCGACATTGCCGATGATGCGGCCGAGCGTCGTCGCCGTGCGCTGGTTCTCGATCTGGTCGTTGCCGGAGGTGCCGGTGATCGCAAGGGCGCTGAAGTCGCCGAACCGCGAAGCGAGGACGTCGTTCGTCGACATGACCACGCCGGAGGCAAAGAGCAGGCTGTGGTTGGTGAGGACGTTGTTCCGGCCGCCGACCAGCATCGCGGCGGAGCCGGTGCCCGAACCGCCCACCGTGAAGGCGCCGCCGAGGTCGATCTTGATGTCGCCCTTGCTGCCACGGGCGGTGCTCTCGCCGTAGACAGCGATGGAGTCTGCGCCCTGCGCCAGCAGGCTGTCCCTGGCTTCAAGGCTGACATTGCCGGAATTGCCGTTGCCGGTCGCACTCTGGCCGAACAGGGCATAGGCACTGTCGCCACGGACGACGACGCTGCTGTTGACCGTCCCGTCGACGGCCGCCGCATCGCCGACGCCGCCTGCCGTTCCTGCCGCCGACTGGTCCATCGCCAGTGAGGCCGTCCCACCGAGGCCGCCACCACCACCGACCGCCTGCAGGACGACGCCGTGGGCGCGATCGCCCATCGTCTCGATCGCGCCGGTCTGGACGACCGTCACCCTGCCGCCGGTGCCCTTGGACCCGCCCGGCGTATTGAAACCGATGGCGTTCGGGCCGTTGCCGTCGTCGTCGGCTCCGAACCGGCCGAAGCCGGCGCCGCCGATGCCGCCGCCGCCGCCGACCGACTGGGCGATGATGGCGATCGAGTCCTTGCCCGTGGTGAGGATCGTGCCGGACCGGATGACGCTGACGTCGCCGCCGTCGCCGCCATTGCCGCCGAGACCGCCGATGCCGAGGGAGACGCCCGCCTTGCCGTTGGCGTCGCCGCCATAGCCGCCGCCGCCGCCCACCGACTGGGCGACGACGCCATGGGCCCGCTCGCCCCGTGTGACGATGGTGCCGGACACATCGACGGAGACGTCGCCGCCGTCGCCGCCGCGCCCGCCGAAGCCGCCGAGCTGCAGGCCGTAGGAGTTGTCGCCCGATGCCTCGTCCGAGACGACGCCGCCGAAGCCGCCGCCACCGCCCACCGACTGGGCGAAAATGCCGAGGGCGCCGTTGCCGGTGGTATCGATCCGGCCGGAATTGTCGACCGTCACCACGCCACCATTGGCGCCGTCGCCGGCCGGCAGCGCGACCTGCCCGCCGATCTTCATGTCAGCCTTGGACGTGCTCGATGCGACGCCCGAAGCGCCGCCACCGCCGCCCACCGACTGGGCGAAGATACCGTGCGACAGGGCGCCGGCCGTCACGATCTGCCCGGCATTGTCGACTGCGACGTTGCCGCCGCGATTGCCGGAGCCGCCCAGCCCACCGATGGTAAGACTCACCCCGAGCTCGCCGTCGCCGGTTTCCGTCGATCCGGCGCCGGCTGTGCCGCCGCCGCCGCCGACCGATTGGGCGAAAATGCCATAGGCGTTGTTGCCGTTTGTGACGACATTGCCGCCCGCGCCGTTGGTCACCTGGACGAAATCGCCGAAGCCGCCCTTGCCGCCGGTGCCGCTGAGGCTGAGCGCGACCGCGACGTCGGCGCCGCCGGCGGACGCCGCCGACGCGCCGCCATTGCCACCGCCGCCGCCGACGGATTGCGCCATGATGCCGTGGGCGTTCGTGCCGTCGGTCAAGACGAAGCCATCGTTCGTGATGCGGACTTGCCCGCCATTGCCGCCGCTCGAGCCGATACCGCCCATGGCGAACTTGACCTCGACGGTGTCGCCGCTGCTGCCGGTGCTGGCGCCCGCCCCGCCAACGCCGCCGCCGCCACCCACCGATTGGGCGAAGATGCCGACGGAGCGATCCTGTTTCGTCCACACGCCCGCGCTCGCGGTGTTGATCACCTCGACCAGCTTGCCGGAACCCGCCGCGCCGCCGATACCGCCCACGGCGCCACCGAATGCATAATCGGCGTCCGCGCCGGCCGAGGCCGCGCCGCCGAAGCCGCCGCCGCCACCGATCGAGCTCGCGCTGATGCCGTAGGAATCCTCGCCGTCCGTCACGATCAGGGCACGGTTGGTGAGCGAGATCTCGCCGCCGTCGCCCGCTGCCGCTCCCCCGCCGCCGACTGCCGCGCCGAGCGAGACCGTCGCGCTGCCGCCGCCGAGCACCGCTTCATCGGCCGCCGCCGCCGCGCCCGCGGCACCGCCGCCGCCGCCCACCGACAAAGCGGTGATCCCGCTCGACGCGTAGCCCGAGGTCGCGATGGCGCCGGAATTGTCCACCGTCACTTTCCGGCCGTCACTGCCGGCGCCGCCCTTGCCGCCGACCGAGACATTGGCGTTGATGTTGGTTCCGTCGCCGCTGCCGACCGTATAGGCCTTGGCAGAGCTGTCGCCGCCGATGCCACCGCCGCCGCCGATCGACTGGGCGACGATGCCGGCCGACATATCGCCGGTGGTGGTAAGCTTGCCGGAGTTGCGCACTTCCACCGTGTTGCCGTGGTTGCCGCTGCCGCCCGACGCGCCGATCGACACCGCGGCGGTGACGTTGACGCCGCTGCCGGTGTTGATGCTGCCGGTGTTGCCGCTCGAAGAGCCGCCGCTGCCGCCGCTGCCGCCGATCGACTGGGCCAGAATGGCGTTGCTCATGTCACCGGACGTCTTGACGGTCGCAGCGTTGACGACGTGGACGGCGCCGCTGGTGTTGCCGGTGCCGCCCTTGCCGCCGACGCCGACGACGGCGCTGACCGTGACGCTGCCGCCGAAGCCGCCGGCGCCGGCGAAGGAATCGCCGCCCGTCCCGCCTCCGCCGCCGATCGACTGGGCGAGGATGCCGGCCGCATTGTTGCCGGTCGTGCGGATTTCGCTGGCCGTGGCGAGGCCGGTATTGACGCGGACCGTGCCGGCGGTCCCGCCGGCACCGCCGGCGCCGCCCACCGAAACGCCGAGATTGATGCTGACGGTGGGACTGACGCTGCCGGAGAGAGTCGTGGAGCGTCCGCCATTGCCGCCACCCCCGCCGATCGACTGGGCGACCACGCCGCCCGAAGCCTCTGACCCGGTATCTGCGGCGATGATGCCGTCGGCGTCGACCGTCACATTGCCCGCGGCGCCGCCATTGCCACCCTTGCCGCCGACGGCGACCGACAGCGAGCCGGCCGGATAGGGATAGTAGTTGCCGGCGATCGCGACCGACGTCGCATCGCCGCCATTGCCGCCGCCGCCGCCGATCGACTGGGCAAGAATTGCCTTGGCACCGGCACCGGCGACCGAGATATTCCCGGAATGGTCGACGGCGACAGTATTCCCGTCGCGCCCTGCGCCGGCAAAGCCGCCAACCGACACTGATACTGCAGCAAGCCCGACCGCCACCGAACCGGCGGATCCGCCATTGCCGCCGCCCCCGCCGATCGACTGGGCCAGGATGCCGTGGGCGAGGCCGCCGGACGTCGCGATATTCGCGTCGTTGGTGATCTCGACGACGCCGCCGTTATTGCCACCGCCACCCGAGCCGCCGACCGACACGCCGACCGTGGTGCCGCCCGAAAAGGAGAAGCCGCCGTCGCCGCCGCCGCCGCCGATCGACTGGCCGAGGATGCCGACCGAAAGGTCGCCCTCCGTCACGATCGCTCCGGAATTCTCTACCGTCACCTTCTGGCTGGTGCCACCGCCGTTGCCGCTGCCGCCGATCGAGACCGCCGGCCCAAGCCCTGCGGCAATCGCATAGCCACCGGACCCACCACCGCCGCCGACCGATTGGGCGAAGATGCCGTGCGACTGGACGCCGTGGGTGGTGATGGCGGCAGCGTTGACGACGTCGACCGTGCCCGCGGAACCGCCGACGCTGGACTTGCCGCCAATACCGATATTGACGCCGGTGCCGACGTCGAGCGTCGAACCGCCATTGCCGCCGCCGCCGCCAATCGACTGGGCGAGGATGCCGGCGGAACGCGCCGCGAAGGTTTCGACGGATCCGCCCGAGGTCACGGCCACCGCTCCGCCCGTGCCGCCGGCCGCGCCGGCACCGCCGACGCCAACAGAGACGAGCCCCGACACGGCGAGACTGTAGCCGCCATTGCCGCCGCCGCCGCCGACCGACTGGGCGAGGATGCCGGCCGAATCGGCGCCGCGGGTGGTCACGGAAAGGTCAGACACATTGTAGGTCACCGTTCCGCCGTTGCCGCCAGCGTTGCCGTCGCCGCCGATCGAGACCGCGACGCCGGGATTGATCGTATAGGCGCCGCCGCCATTGCCGCCGCCACCGCCGACCGATTGCGCCAGAACGCCGATGGCCGAGCGGCCGTTGGTCTCGACGAAGCCTCCGGCGAACGCCTGCCCGACCGCGGCGGTGCCGCCATTGCCGCCGGTTCCGCCGCCGCCGCCGATGCCGACCGCCGCGACCGGCCCGACGCCGACGGCAAAGCCGCCGTTGCCGCCGCCGCCGCCGACCGACTGGGCGAGAACGCCGTGGGCGCCATCGCCGCTGCCATCGGCGCCGGTGCGGATCGTGCCGCCGACATTGGCGACCACGTTGCCGCCATTGCCGCCGCCTGCGGCCTTGCCGCCGAGCGCGACGGATCCGATCGCACCGCCGCCGTCGCCACCGCCGCCGCCGACCGATTCGACCAGCATGCCGATGGCGGCGAGGCCGTTCGTGGTGATGTTTCCGGTGTTGGTGCCCGTCGCCGAGCCACCATTGTTGCCATTGGCTCCCGCGCCGCCGCCGCTGAAGACGCCGAAGGCGCCGCCGCCGCTGCCGCCGCCGCCGCCGACCGACTGCACCACCATGCCGCTGGCGTAGTCGCCGCGGGTCACGATGGTGCCGGAATTCTGGCCGTTCGCCGGCCCGCCCAGCGTCGGTATGCCGCCATTGCCGCCGCCGGAGACGATGCCGAAGCCGTCGGCGCCATCGCCGCCGACCCCGCCCGCGGAGCGCACCAGCATGCCCTTGGCGAAGGCCCCTTGCGTGGAGATCCCGCCGGCATTGACTGCCGACGCCGACCCGCCGGACCCGCCATTGCCGCCATTGCCGCCTTCACCAGACCCGATCGCACCGCCAAAGCCGCCGTCGCCGCCGTTGCCGCCGCTGGCATTCGCCGTGATGCCGTTCGCCAGGAAGCCGAGCGTCATGACCTGGCTCGTGGCGGTGGTCGTCACCGTGGCGGTCCCGCCGGCTCCGCCGGTCCCGCCGACACCACCGTCGGTGCCGAAGAGCGAGAAGGCGAACGCACCGTCGCCTCCGTTGCCTCCGTTCGCCTCGGCGACGATGCCCGTCCCGTTGTTGCCCGTCGTGTTCAGCACCGCCGTATTGGTCGCATCGACCGTGCCGCCGGCCCCGCCATTGCCGCCATTCCCACCGTCGATCTTCACCTCCGGTGGAATGATGGTGATCTGGACGACGCTGCCGCCGTCGCCGCCACGGCCGCCATTGGCCGTTCCGACAACGGCGGAGCCGACGGTGGTCTGCGCGTTAGAGTTGCTGAACGTCGCGTTCTTGCCGGGAAACCCGTTGTCACCATCCGCATCGCCGAAAACGTTGGCGCCGTTGGGGCCATTGGCACCGCTCTGATTGACGACTACTTGAGCGGCGGCGTGGTGGGGGCCGGGCAGCCCGAGAGTGGTCATCGCGGTGGCGCAGAGCAGTAGCGAGACGCGCCCGATCCGGCGGTCACCCGCGGGATGGGTGCCACCAGCGGCGGCGACCGCCCAGCCGAGCTCCGCAATGGGCGTCGAGGCTCCCGACCACCTCTGCCCCTGCCGGAGGGCATGTGTGGTCACCGACTGCAGACGCGTCCAATTGTCAGCCATCTCTCACCCCCGTGGCCCGAAGACCCGCAAGTGATGGACAGCCCCCAGTCCACCACGTCCGGGCCTGCAGACAGGCCGTCATCTCGACCATTGCCCGAAGGTTACCTGCCAGCAATATCGAGCGGCAGTCGTCATTTGACGATGGTTGCGCTGTGCAAGGCCTCTCGGTTGCGCCTATTCGAAGACATGTAGTGAAAATGCCACAACGGAACGCGGCCGAGATTTCACGGATGGTCTGCGGGCGAAGATGTCGCCCTTGCTCGTGTGCGGAATGGCGGCTTCTTAGCTCCGCCGCGGAAAGGCCAACGCAGTGCTTCCGCCTCATCGCGACCGCCCCGCGGATAGCTCGATCAGGCGGGAAGGCGACGGTCGTTTTTCGAATCACTTCTCACAGTTGCTGTCGTTGCCTTCCGCCCTCACGGATGTGATCGCCCGTCGATGGCGGCTCGGCAATCTTGGATCGGCTAGTTGAGCAACGTTGAAACGCATCCATTCCGCAGCCGTCTGCGAGGCGCTGAACACATTTCCGGGCGCCAGGACGACGTCATCGGCAGGGGCTGCACGAGCAAGATCCGATGAATCGACATCTCCCGGCAAACGGCACCAGAGATAGAAGCCGCCAGCAGGTTCGATCCACGGCTCGATCTCCAGGGAAGCGAGAAGCGCAGAGGCCTCGCGGCGTTTCTTCGCCAAACGGGTGCGCAGTGCCGCGATATGCCTTCGATAGCTTGCGTCCGACAGAACAAGCGGCACGATCTCGGCAGCCAGCACGCTCGGCCCTCCGGAGTTCGTGGCCACTTGAAGGTCGACCAGTTCTTCGATCCAGTCCGCCTTCGCCGCGATGTAGCCGCACCGGACCGAGGCAGAGAGCGTCTTCGAGAAACTGCCGAATCAGCGTCTCGCCCCGCGAGAAAGCGGCGACGGATATCTTCGTATAAACTTGGCAGACGATCCACTTATCAAACCGCCGAGGCTGTTCAGATAAACCGAGCCATCTCTGTCCACTCCATCAACAACCGCCAACTGCTCGAGCCGATCGGTAACGCCCCGCCCGCCGAGGCGGAAGCTGCCTACTAAGCAAAGCTTGAGGCGGTCCCGATCGCCTCGTAGGATTCAAGCCAACTGGTCTCTGGGAAAGTCGGTGCGGTTCACTTCGCGAAAAAAATCGCCTAAACATACTTGCGCTTTTTCGCGAGGCCTTCCTCCGGAGAGCGCGATTTTTCGCGTGTCACTTTCAAGTTCGCAGCGAAAATGGGTCGCGACCAATCAAGGACCCGATCCGTGAGCGATCCGCTTTTTGTTTCCTGCCGCCATGAACCGGTTCGCGACCGTGCACATGCAGGTCACTGTTCGATGCATGGACGACGGCAGGGCGACTACGACCTTCGGCACTGCGATCGGGACCGCTCCGCCCTGGTTCTCGCTGGAGGTCCGAAGCTGAACGCAAAGGATGTGGCAATCTCGGCCTTCGATGTCGGCGGTTGCCTGATTGAAACGACTGTCCAGCTTGGCGCGGCGCGGCCGAAGAACGCGATGATTGGTTCGGAACTCCTCTTCACCGTATCGTCCGACTTTTTCGCCGCGCCCCTTCCACCCCTTCTCGCCCCAGAGGAGGTGCTGGCGCTGCAAACGCGGTACCATTCCCTGTGCCGGAACGCGGGATGGCGGCATCGCTGGCTGGACGAGGAGCGCAATGAAGGTGGCGGTGAGGCGTTGCCAGCCAGCCTTGTCGAGCGCTGGTGCGCCGTGCGCGAAAGAGCCGGAGAGAAGACGGTTGAGACCATGGGCAGGATCAATCCGGAGCGCATCCATATCTGGGCGATGACGATCCTTCTCGCCGTATCAGAACGACAGGAATGGAATATCGCCTGCTGGCGGCTTGATCTCGATGAAGCGACGCCGCACCTCAGCGTCTTCATCGTCCCGTTCTACAAGAAGCGGACAAAGCATAAGATACAGACGTGCGTCAGCACCCGCCACCACTTCGGCAAGCGCCATCAGCTGAGTGCCCTGCAGGACTGGATCGGCGAGGTTTGCGCCCCGCTCGGTCTTCGACGCGGGATTCCGAGCGAGATAACTGCAGCACGGCATTTGAAGCCCGTAGTCTACCGTCGTCACGAGCGCGAGAAATCGGACCTCGCTGCAAGGAAGGCAGCCATGGATGCCGAGCGCACTGCATTCGATGAGGAGATGAGACGAAAGCGTATCAAACTGGAACAATGGGAGATGGACCTGGCGGATCGCGAAGCGGCGATTGTCAGCCGGGAAGCAGAGGGTCAGGCTTTGGCTGAAGCTTTCACGGTGCGCGAGCAGGAGCTTTCCGGACGTGAGATCTCTGAAAAGATGTTGCGTGTACGTCTGTCCGAGCGATCGAAGTCACTGGAAAAGGGCCGCAAAGCCGCGGAAGAAAAACACGCCCAGATGGATCGGCGCTTAAAGGAACTGGCGTCGGTCATATACGACGGGCTGGCGGTGTCGCACGCCATCCTAGAGATGGATGAATCGCACGAAGCGCAGACCCTTCGCGACGTCGTCGCCGCCCTCAAGATCACTCTTGACCACCAGTCGGGCATTGCCACGCTGATCGCCAAGTGGCAGGGGCGGACACGCTTTCCCACGAATGGCTTGGCTCGACCGGGGTAGGCGATGTTGTTCTTGGCTGATTGTCAAATCGCCGCCATGAAGCCGAAGAAGCAAGCGAACGGATTTGCCTCCCAGGATCACCCTCTAGGCCGTGAGGATCACCAAGTTCCCAGGCTCGCCGCAGAACCCGGCGGCGCGTCAGAAACGCTTGAGGCTCTCCTGAACGTCGGCGAAGGCCTTCGCCACAGCCTCTCTGCCCAAGCAAGCGGAATTGTGCTTCTCTACTTCGCGACGTTGTGCTCGCGAAAGTGGAGCTGACTCCCTGAGTTGCCGTACTCAGGGTAGGCAACGCCGCCTCTAGCAGGCTGCTGCAAAAGTCGCTGGCGATCGCGGCTGTAGAATGATTCACTCGCTTGAGGCTTTTGCGAGGTGAAGCGATGCGTGGTGTCGAGGATCGGTCGGATGAACTGTTCAGCTATGTCCGCCTCGAGGAGCGCGTCCCGCTCGACCATCCGTTGCGGCCGATCCGGGCGTTGGCAGATGAAGTTCTCGAAGGGCTGAGCTCGCGCTTCGACGCGCTTTATTCAGGGACGGGCCAGCCTTCGATCCCGCCGGAGATGCTGCTGCGGGCGACGCTGTTGCAGGCGTTCTTTTCGGTTCGCTCCGAGCGGATGCTGATGGAGCAGATCGACTACAATCTTCTGTTCCGCTGGTTCGTCGGCCTGTCGATGGATGCGTCCGTGTGGCATGCGACGGTGTTTACCCACAACCGCGACCGGCTTCTGGAGAGCGATGTGGCGCGGGCCTTTCTCTGCGGCCTTCTCGACCTTGCCCCGGTCAAGCGGCTTTTGTCCTCGGATCATTTCTCGGTCGACGGCACCTTGATCGAGGCGTGGGCGTCTATGAAGAGCTTCCGTCCGAAGGATGGCTCGGGCGAGCCACCGGCGCCGGGCCGCAACGGCGAGCGCAACTTCAGGAAGGAGACGCGCTCCAACGACACCCACGCCTCCTTAAGCGATCCGGACGCAAGGCTGTATCGCAAGGGTGCTGGCCGCGAGAGCCGGCTGTGCTTCATGGGCCATGCCCTGATGGAGAACCGCAACGGCCTGGTGGTCGATGCGACGCTCACCCACGCGACCGGAACGGCCGAGCGCGAAGCCACCCTCGCCATGCGCGATCGACGCAGGACCAAAGGGCTCCGGATCACGCTTGGCGCCGACAAGGCCTATGACGTCAAGGACTTCATCGGCCACTTGCGCAGCCGCAACGTGACACCGCACATCGCCGTCAACGGTTCGGTATCGGCGACCGGCAAAGTCCGCAAGACAGCCGTCGACGGACGCACCACCCGCCACTCGGGCTATGAGATCAGCCAGCGCTGCCGCAAACGGATCGAGGAGGTCTTCGGATGGATCAAGGCCCAGGCCGGCTATCCCGAGGTGAAGGTCCGCTCGAAAGCCAGGGTCGAGGCCGTCTTCACCTTCGCCGCCATCGCCTACAACCTCGTCCGGATCCCCAAGCTCCTGGCCCAGACACCGAGATGAACGGGACATTTTGGCCGATACAGCACCAAAGTGCCCCATCTTGAAGGGAATGGACGAGCGATCCAGGCTATGGCCCTTGCGTCGAGACGAGCAACAGCCTCCAAACCGCAAAAATCATCTCATGTCGCGCTGAATTGTCGCGTTCTTCAGCAGCCTGCTAGAGATTTAACACGCACCGGGACACGCCCACTTCCGTCAAGGTCGGATTCGACGAAGACATCAGATATTAAGCATACCGACAGTTGCCGAGGTGACGCTCTTTTTCGGCTGGCGTGACAGTTCTAGATTGATGTCTACCGCTTGGGATGGTCCCGGCGGCGATAAGCCGGATGCAGGTGACCGCCAGACAAGCGGCCACCGGGAGAGTTGGCGCTCTCCCAGCAGCCTGACCACACTGACTCGGGTAAGGAGATCAGCATGGCTACGCCCCTGATGGCGCGCGCGGAGACTCCGCGCAATGACTTTTTCAGTTCCCGTAAATTTTCGGCCGTCCCGGCTCCGGAATGCCGGGCTTCGGGTGATCCGGGCGATGCGGCGCCGGTGGCGCCGACACTGCGGCAACCCGACGGCTCCGTCGGCCTCTGCGCGCCCGCTCTTTCGGATCGGGCGATCCCGCCCGTGCTGGACTCGACCGCCGGCCTCGCCGCCTCCGTGACCGATGCGCCCGCGACCACGATGGTGGCCATCACCGATCGCGCTCCGTCGCTCGGCCCGATGCAGGCGTTCGGGCCGATTTTCTCGAGCGCGAACATTCGCGCCAGCCGATGGCTCATGGCCACTCTTCACAGGGTCGGCACTCTGACCCTGCCCGCCGCTGGGCTCACCACGCCGGACGGTATTTACGTCGACAGCGATCTCGTCCCCCGGCTTGTCATGGTCGGTCTCATCGACGCCATCCCCGACGAGATCGGGATGCTCGTCAGCCGCCGCTGATCGCATCCGCCTGAGTGACCGGGGCGCGTTACGCCGCGCCCCGATCTTCAGCGACGCGTCCCTCCAATTTTTCCCCTTTGACCTGGCTCACGGCCGGGCATGGAGACCTTGTATGTCCAGCATTCAGAAGCCCGCTTGCTCGGGCGACGTCAACGACTCCGGACCGGGCAAGCTCCCGATCAGCCTTTCGGATTTCCTTGAAAGCGAGGCCAACCGCATCGTTGCCGAGGCGGTCTGCGCAGCCATGGCCCTGCCCAACGATGCCGTGCTCGGCGCCTTCTCCACCATCGGCTCGATCACGCGCTCCATCACCACCCGGGCCGGTCAGGCGATCCCGGTCGTCATCGCAGAAGGCCTCAGGACGGACGAGCGCCTCGTGGTCCTGAGGGAGGTCGAGATGCCGATCACCCGGACGGCCGCCGATATCATCCGGCAGAACGCAGACGATCATCCCGTCCTCCTCTCGCATGAGGAGGCCATCGCCCGGCGCTTCATCGTCGATCTGGTGGTGATCGAGAAGGAACACCGCCACGCTATGCTCTACGATTCCAAGAGGGGAGCGGCCGCCCTTTCCTCATGCAAGGGGGTCCTAGACCTGCTCCGCGGGGCGGCGCTGACCGGCGCGAGCGCCCTGCGCGGCATCGGCTACGATGTCGCCACTGTCTCCTACGGCATCATCGACCGATATGGGCGCACCGGCGCTGATCCCACCCGCACGATCGGCCCGGACAAGTTGGATGAGCATTTTGGCGTGCCGCTTCGGCAGACACTCGATGCCTTCGACGTGATCCTTGGCAGAATGCTCGCCGCCCAGCTTGGGCCGCTGGCGGCCTCGATCGTCGCCCTTTCCCGGCCGCGGCCGGCGCCCAAGACGGAGCCAGACGACGGAGATGCAGGGCAGGAAGCGGGCTCCAACTTCCCGGCCGTCACCTTGCCGGCGCGGCTTGTCGGCCCGACCGAGCGGCGGGCCATGGCGGCGAGCGGGGCGGTCTGCTCCTTCGGGAGGGTCCGGTGATGACCATCATCCCCCTGCACCTGATCCGTTCCGGCAGGCCCGCCTTGCGCTGCAAGCCGGTCCAACCCGAAGAGAGTGAACCGGCTGAGGCGGGTCTTGTCATTCCCACACCTCCCGTCCTGCTGATCGCCTATGCGCTGCATGCGCATCGCTCCGGCCGGCTGGATGTCGCCACGGCGGACAGGCTCATCCGCCGCCTGCTCGCCAGCGGTGATGCCGCCGCGCAGGTTGTCGCCTGCTTCCTTCTCGCCCGCCAGCACCGACTGCCGGACGCCAGTCCGCCCGCTTCCCGCCCGGCCGCAATGATCGGCAACTCGCAGTCCCTGAATTCCTCCACCGACAGGAGATCGACATGACCAAGCGCCCGATTTCCGGCCCCCCGAAGCAGACCACCGGCAAGCGCGGGCTCACGGAGCCACACGCGTCGAAAAAGCAGGCTCGCTCCAAGCCGGCGCCCGCGCTGCCGAAGACCGGCACGGCGGTGACGCCCACCGGGCGCGAGCTCGTCAGGCGCCTGTGGGCGTGCCAGGGCAAAAGAGCCGTGCTTACGTTCACTGCTTCCTATGAGGACGACGATGGCCTGCTGGATGGGCCCGTCGCGTCCGCCAGCAGCGATGCTCAGCCGGCGCCAGCCGTGATCCCGCCTGCAGCGGATGATGTCGCCGTGGCGCTGCTGCTCGGCCGCGCCTTGCCAGCGCCCGCCATCCTGGACCGGCTCGCCTGCGGCGCCCCCGTGCTTCTGCTGCGCGCCGCCGACCCCGAGGCGATTGCCGAGCGCATGGCGCGTTTCGCCAGCAACGGTGTACTCTCGCCCGATCGCCATCAGCCGTTCCGCAACGCGGATCTGCGCGGGTTCTTCCGCCGGACCGCCCGGACCGCAGTGATCATTCTGACGGAGGAGGCCCCCAAGCCGGGCCGCAAGGCGGAAAGAAATGGTCCATCCGTTCTGATCGCCTCGGCACTCGCCTGCGCTGCCCCGGTGATCGTCATCGCCAGCCGAGGCAAGAGTGATCTCGCCGATGCGGCAAGTCCCTATGCCGAGATGGACGCAATCCTGCCGGAGCTCGATCCGGAGACCATCCGTTCCACTTTGCGCAATGTGTTGAATGTCCGGCGCGTCCGCCGGCTTCCCGCTGGGCAGGCGAAGGTCCTGACCCTGACCGATCTGGCGCTCGCGGGACGGCCGGGCGTCTCGGCGGCGCAGGCTGTCAGAAGCCTGGAGCGTCTGGCCGCCGCCCGTCTCGGCTCTGGAGAACATGCCTCGTCCGGGCCACGCTTGGAAGAACTCGCGGGCTACGGTCCGGCGCGCGCCTGGGG
Organism: Aurantimonas sp. 22II-16-19i; assembly: GCF_002088275.1. Lineage (GTDB taxonomy): Bacteria > Pseudomonadota > Alphaproteobacteria > Rhizobiales > Rhizobiaceae > Jiella. The sequence goes on along the minus strand of NZ_AQQS01000020.1, from coordinate 28,899 downwards.
CCTTGATCTCGCCCGCGATCTTGCCGACTGGAAGGCCGGACGGATTGGCTGGAGCGCGGTAGATCGAGGTCTGCTGCTGTCCGGCCCACCGGGAACCGGCAAGACTACTTATGCCAAGGCTCTGGCTCGAACCTGCGGTGTACCGTTGATCGCTTCCTCGGTAGCGCAGTGGCAGCAGGGCGACGGCCACCTCGGCCAGGTCCTAGGCAAGATGAAGGCGGTCTTCGAGGAAGCCTGGGCGAAGGCGCCTGCGATTCTTTTCCTGGACGAGCTCGACGGCATCGGCCGGCGCGATCACCTCACGGGTGAACACGTCGAGTATTGGGAACAGGTTGTGAACAACATCTTGGAGCTCGTCGACGGAGTTTGCTCCGGCGAGGGCGTCGTCATCGTCGGCGCAACCAACCATCCCAACCGTATCGATCCCGCCCTGCGGCGTTCCGGCCGTTTGGATCGGCATATCACCATTCCCCTACCGAATGTCCCCGCCCTCGAGCAGATCCTGCGCTCGCATTTGAGCGACGCCCTGGCTGAAGAAGACCTTCGGGGCGTCGCACGGCAGTGTCTTGGCTCGACGGGCGCTGATGTGGCGGCCTACGTGCGGCGCGCCGAGCGGATCGCGCGGCGGGCGCGCCGGCCGCTTGCAATCGACGATCTGGCGGCGGCGATTGCCGAAGAGCGGCCCCGCCGGCCCGAGGAGGCGCGGCGCATCGAGGCGATGCACGAGGCAGGTCATGCCATCGTCGCCATGCGCGAGACAGGGGCGAGCGACATCACGCTGGCGATCGATCAGCCGCACGGGGGATATATCGCGATGCGTGGCGGAGCAGGAGTTGCCTTCCCATCGAAGGAGGATCTCCGGCGGCATGTGATCATGCTGATGGCCGGGCGCGCCGCCGAGGAAGCGATCCTGGGCGCTCCGAGCGCGGGATCGGGCGGGAGCGAGGAAAGCGACCTGGCCCGCGCCACGATGCTCGCTCTCTCGATCGAGACCGGGCTGGGGCTTGGGGATGACGGCGGTCTGGTGTGGGAGGCGCAAGACGTGGCGCTCGCGCGCCTTGGGGGGGACCCAGATCTGCGGCGGCGGATTTCCGCGATGCTGGACGCAGCCTATGCCCGCGCCAAGGCGGTCATCATGGCCGAAAGGGAGACGGTGATGCGTCTGGCGGACGCGCTTATGCGGCAAAGCGTGCTGGAGCCGTCCGAGGTGCTAGCGATCATCGATGGGGCCGAGGAGGCAAAGCTCGGGAATTCCGGCCCGGAGGGTCCGGATCGAGAGGCCGGGATGAAGGAGGCGGTATCCCGACAGGCCGCGAAGCGCACCGAAGACGGGAAAGCACCGGGCCGGAACCTACGCCTGCGAGGCACGTCGCCAACCTCTGTCCTGATCGGCGGGGACAGACCCGCCGGCACGCGAGCCTCCGATCAGGCGTAGATCCCAGTTCCACCTTCAACCCGGCGGGCGAGACACCTCGCCGGGTCGCCATCAGAACCATCAATGATAGAGGAGGGCCATGATGCTGCCCTTTATCCCGCCGCAGGTAACGGCCGACCTCACCCGCCGTTTGCGCGCGCTTGCTGACGATCTTGACCGCATCGCCGCCGGCCAGGGACCGAGTGAGACCGAGCTTTCCGAGGCTCCGCTTCTGACCGGCTGGGGGCTTGTGGCAGAGCCGGCATTCAGGATGGCTGGGCATGTCGAGGGTCATCCCGACTGCGGGCCTGGCTTCGTGATGACCTCGCCGCTCTGGCACGTCGATCGATCGCTGACCTGGGGCCGCACCCTCTCGCGCCTGTATCGCCTCGGCGTGCCCGCGGGAAACGATCTGCAATAGGGCAGGCATTCTTGCTTGAGGCGTCCTCCGCTCGATGCCTGGGTCAGATCACTGGCGGACGAAGTCCCAGTGAGATCGCGAGCTACCGCTTGATATCTCCGCTTCCGAGGCTGCTCTCCAGGGCTAGGATGACCAGATCGGCAATCGTCATGCCACAATCGGCGGCCTTCCCGATCAAGGCGGCTTTGAGCTCCGGCGTGATCCGGATGTTCAACTGCTCCGTCCGGCCCTTTCGGCGCAAGGCTCGCCCGTCGAGCAGCGGAGGTGATTCCGCGTGCTGTCTGGCTGCCTGTGCCGGCGGCAAGCCGATCCGGTGTAACTCGGGGCCGAGGGACGCGCGTGCTGCCTGCAGAAGATCAAGCCGGGCATCGGGATGCTGGTGCCCAGCGCCCTTGGAGGTTCTGTCCTCAGCCATGACGCATCTCCATGTGTGAGCCCCGGTCGAGGAGCTTCGTCATCACGGCTGCGGCGAGGGCCTCCGCATCGGCCCGCGCGCTCGGCAGGCCCGACACGGCGGCATCGTCCAGGGAATGCACCGTCCCGCCGTAAGACCAAACAGCCCGATGCGCCGCCCTGTCCGGAAGACCGGGAAGGACCGGCCGCTGCATTTGCTGGAGTTGCTCCAGGGCGTCCCGGGCCGTTCTCTCCCGCCAGGACAGCATGGTGGTCGCCGAGGGCACATAGGCCAGCGGAATAGTGGAGCGCCCCGTCGTCGACCTCAGGAGAATGTCGACGCCGATCGCCTCAATAGCGTCGAGGACCGACAGACGGCAGGGAACCAGAACGGCGTCGGCGAGCACGGCGGACTGCATTCCCAGTGAGCGGCGGCTCCCTTCCGAATCGATAATGACGACGTCGAAATAGGCTCGTCCACCTTGGGCGGCCTTCTCCAGCTGAGCGGAATCCAGGGCAGGAAGGACGCGGATCGTATCGGGCCGGCCGGCCATGTGCGACCAGCGCATGAGCGGCGCATTGGGATCGGCATCAATGACGAGAACGCGCGCGCCAGCGTCGGCGAAGGCGCTGGCCAGCGCCAGCACTATCGTACTCTTGCCGGAGCCGCCTTTGAATGAAACGGATGCGAGCACTTGCATAGTGTCTGCTCCTTGGTTGATCGTCCTCGGAGCGTTGACCGATTCCATGAAAGTAAGAAGCGTGCCCGATGGATGAGAATGGCAGGCTGCTGGCTAGAAGCTGGCTAGCTGCCATCTGCCTGCTGGCAGTCTCTAGCTAGCTGGTATCTGCCTGCTAGCTTAGATGAAGCGAACGCTAGCCGCCCTGTTGGGAGCGGGCGTTCAGCAGAGTGAACGGAATGTGCGTTCTCCTGTGGTTCGGCGCGACGCCATGACCCCGGTTCATAATACGCTCCGCTGCTATTTCAGACGCTTACCAGCGTGCCCCCCACGCCGATTGGCGTCGAACCCCGGCGCCGATTCACAAGGCGTTTTCCTCTTATTTGGGCTGCAACCGCCTTTGTGACGAGAAGGACACCTTGGGCCTTGACCCTCCAACGGTGGGAAGGCGCACGTTTGCCCGATCACTCCGAATCGGGAAAAGAGACATGTCCGGATCGTTTCAAAAACCCACACATTCCGCTCCTCACGACCATTCCGGGCATCGGCATGGGCCCGACCATCGGTGCCGCGACCACGAGGTCGCCGAGGGCCCGTCAGGCGAGGTCACCGACCCCGTGTGCGGAATGACGGTCGATGCAGACATTACGGAATATCGAGCCAAGGCAGACGGGAAGGCCTATTTCTTCTGCTCGCAGGGCTGCCTTGAGAAGTTCCAGGCGGACCCGAGTCAGTCCGTTTTCGGACCGCTCTAACAGGCAGAAACTACTCCTGATCCGGTGCCGAGGGGACGGTCGGCTTCGAAGCGGGACAAGCATCGTGCACATGAAGTGTCAGGTTAGCGCCGCATGCGCCGCTGTGCGCACGGCTTCAGTGAGATGGCGGAGAGATGCTACTGGGAGACGGGCAACCGTCCAGTGAAGCGGTACGTCGATCCGCGCGCCAGGCCTAAGCTCGACGAGGCGCCCGGCGGCGACATGCGGCTCTGCGAGCGTAACCGGCTGCATGCCCCAGGCTAGTCCCGCCAACGCGAGATCGAGGAAGGCATGTGTCGACGCGGCGGTGTAGGTCGGGGCGTCGAACTCGATGCCGAGCGTCTCCCTGGCCCAACGCCGCTGTAGTCCGTCGCGCCGGTCGAAGCGCAAGCAGGGTGCCCTCGACAGCGCCTCTGCGTTCACGCCGTCAGCAAAGAATCGCGCTACGAAGTCTGGACTCGCGCAGGCGGCATAACGCAGCGCGCCAAGCGCGAACGTCCGGCATCCCTGAACCGGCTTCGCGTCGGCGGTCACCGCAGCCAGGACTTCGCCCGAGCGAAGTCGGTCGGCCGTGTGCGCCTCGTCATCCAGCGTCAGGTCGAGCGGGATGCCTGTCGACTGCCCGAATGCCGTCGCCGCCAGCGGAAACCATGTCGCGAGACTGTCGGAGTTCACCGCCACCTTCAGAGCGACGCGGGTAGTTTCGGTCCCGGCATCATGGAAGAGATCGGGCGCGAGATCGGACTCCAGCAGTCGCACCCGGTCGAGATGGGCACAGAGGATGCGGCCGAGATCGGTTGGCTGGCAGGGCTGACCACGCACGACCAAGATCGCGCCGAGCCGCTCCTCCAACGCCCGGACCCGCTGCGAGACGGCGGATGGCGTAATGCCAAGCGCGAAGGCGGCCCGCTCGAAGCTCCCCTCGCGGATCACGGCGCCGACTGCGGCAAGGGCGGAATAGTCCAGCATGAATGAAGCAATGCTTCATCACGCTAAGGAGAACAAGTTTTACTTCGCGTCGCTTGACGCGCACGAACACCATCATGATGAACCTTCTCCCACCCTTCCTGTCCGGCTTCGCGCTCTCGGCCGCGCTCATCATGGCGATCGGCGCCCAGAACCTCTTCGTCCTGCGACAGGGGCTGCGGGGAGAGCATGTCGGAGCCATCGTCCTCTTCTTCGGGATGTCCGATGCCCTGTTGATCGCTGCGGGCGTCGGCGGTGTCGGTGCGTTCCTGTCGGCTGCTCCGCAGCTGACGACGGTCTTGGCCCTAGGCGGCGCAGCCTTCCTCGCATGGTACGGCATCGCCGCCCTTCGCCGGACGGCATCGCCTGGTGCGATGGCGGTCGCGGCAACTGGCGGTCTGTCGCTCGGTCGCGCCATGGCGACGGGTGCCGCCTTCACGTTCCTCAACCCGCACGTCTACCTCGATACAGTCCTGCTCATGGGAACGGCAGGATCGGCGCAGCCGGAAGCGCTGCGCCCGGTCTTTGTCTTGGGGGCAGCGATGGCGAGCTTCACGTGGTTCGCGGTACTCGGCTATTGTGCGCGCCTGTTGCAACCGGTCTTCACACGCCCCGCTGCCTGGCGCATCCTCGACGCCGGCGTCGGCATCGTCATGCTGACGCTTGCGGCCTCGCTCGTGCTCGGCACTTTCAACCAGTTAGGCTGACCCCACCGATGACCGTCCCCGATCTACTCCTCGTCCATGACGGCGCCCAGCGCTGGTCCGAGGGCGTGCGCGCAGTCTACTTTGCGGGCAATCCGCCGCTCCTATCTCAATGATCATTGCAACGGAGCCGACTATGCCCGGTCCTTCTCCCTTCCACGGCCTATGCGCCTTCCCGATCACGCCCGCCGACAAACACGGGCGCGTCGATGTCGAGATGCTCGCGAGGCTTCTGGACCGCTTGTGCGAGGCGGGCGTCGACTCAATCGGCCTCCTCGGCTCGACCGGCACCTACGCCTACCTGACACGAGACGAGCGGCTCCGGGCGGTCGAAGCCGCAGTGGAGTGCGTACGAGGGCGCGTGCCGCTCGTCGTCGGCGTCGGGGCGCTCCGCACGGATTGGGCGCGGGATCTGGCCCGGGACGCCGAGGCCGCAGGCGCCGACGCGCTCCTCATGGCGCCGGTCTCCTACACGCCCCTGACGCAGGGCGAAGCCTTCGAGCATTACCGGGCCGTGACGGACGCCTCCGGCTTGCCGCTCTGCATCTACAACAATCCTGGCACCACCCACTTCACCTTCGGCCTCGATCTCCTGGAGCGGCTCTCCCGCCTTTCCACGATCCAAGCCGTTAAGATGCCCTTGCCTTCGGACGGCGACTACGCGGGCGAGATCACTACCCTGCGCGCCCGGACGGCGCTTGCGGTCGGCTACAGCGGCGACTGGGGTACCGCGGATGCGCTACTGGCTGGGGCAGATGCCTTCTACAGCGTCCTCGGCGGCATGCTGCCCGCTCCGGTCGTTGCCCTCGCTCGCGCTGCGCGGGCGGGCAATGCCGAGGACGCACGTCGCATCGATGCCGAGCTGTCGCCGCTTTGGGAGGTCTTTAGGACCTTCGGAAGCCTACGCGTCATGTACGTGCTCCTCAATCTCCTTGGCCTCGGAAAAATGGAGCCGCCGCGGCCGATCCTCCCGCTTGGGGCAGCGGTGCGGGAGCGTGTACTGGCGGCGGCGGGACCCTTGCTGGCCGGTTGATGAGGTGAGCCTTCCCGTCTGAGCTTTGCACGACGGGTGTCTGCTTTGTGCAAAGGCAGTCATTCCCGATTGCAGGGACGCAGGGCGCCCAAGCCCACCACTGGGCCTTGGGAATTTGCTGCCGCTTGAGGCCGTAAGTCTGCGGAAGTCGCCGACATCGTCGCCTATGTCCGCGAGGTCCAGAAAGCGAGCGGCATCTTCTGAGCCATGGCTGTCAGCGGCGCAGGTATTTCACCAGCGCCGCGAATACCAAGACAAGGATGATTACGACGAGAAGGCCCCACAGCCCCATGCCAAGAGGCATCCAGCCCATGTAACCGGAGTGTTGGTCCATCATCATATACTCCTACGCCGACGGAATTCGGTTTTCAGCGTTTCCGATGAAGTGGAACCTGTCTGTGATGAGACTTTTGAGTTCGTCCTTGTATTCATGTAGTCTTTCGAAGAGGTCGCTGAATGCCTTGGCGAAGAGGCCGAATTCCTCGTAGGTCCTGTTGAAGTGTGAATCGGCAAGGGTTTCGGCGCCGATCGGCGTGGGGTCCCTCAAATAAGGATCTGAAATATCAGCGGAGCTGACCATTGACCGGAGTCCCATCACTGCGCCGAAACACAATTCAGCAGGCTCGCGGAGACGTGGGCGAAGAGCTGGACGACTTCGGTGGCGTATGGCGGATCGGATGCCAAGTGATCGCCGGATGTCTGAGGTCCAGCACCTCGGCGATCGCCGCCGGGACGACGAGGAGCCGCCGCAGGATCTCCTCCAGCCTCTCGGCATGCCGGTCGAAGGCAGACAGCCAGACGGCCGCCTTGTAGCCAAAGGTTACCAGCAAGGGCGTGCTGCAGATGCGTCCGCCCTGCCATCGGGGCGCCCCTGTGGAAACGGGCCAGCGAGGCGAGGTTGCCTTGGGCGGCGTCCACCTGGCGACGACGATGTCGAGGCCCTCCAGCAGCTGGAGCGCCGTCGCCGTGTCCATATATCATCGGACTGACAGAAGGCCGAAGCATGATAGTATATCGGCTAAACACCTTGAACGACGATCGACTTTGCCTCACCGCACTCCTCTTCTATAACCGGTAAACGTCTGCTTTCTCGGTTCGTCAGCGGCAAGCTTCTTTAAAACGGAAAAGTCCCACGCGCCGATCGGATCGAAGGAGATGCCTTCCGGCAAAGGACAGGTTGCGACTCTTGGTACGAGCTCCGGCGTCACCTCGGCCCAATCGTAACTCTCGTGGACATCAGCGGCGGCGTGACCGGCCTGGATACGTACCGCATCGGGAACGTGGCGCCGATAATGCGTAATTGCCCTCGTGCGGATCGAGTGGAATGTCTCGCCAACTGCGCGGCCTCCGGCCCCAGCGGAGCGAAGGATCCGGTTCATTCTCTTGGAAGCTGCCGCGGCAGGGTTCTCAGTAGTCAGGATGTCCGGAAACAGGAAGCTAGTTTCATTCATGAACTGAACAATACCGCGCTCGACCAGATACTGATGCAAAGCGAATGCCATTAGGCTTTCGTCCGTCTTAACCGGTACCCGGCCTTCGCCATTAGGTAAGTCTACTTCACGCGTAGGTCGGACGATGTAATAGTCGCCGGTCTTCTCAAGCCAGCTCGCATTGAGGTAACATAGAAGGCCGATACGTCTAGCAGTCAGAATGGAGAGCGGGATCATAAGAGACGACAGGAGGTTTCTGCGCTCGACCCCAAGATGGATAGCCTGGTTGATGACGTCGACTTTGAGGGGGCGGTATGGAGCGTTTGCCTTCGGACGATCGTAGCGAACGGGCGCAAAAGGATCTGTAATCCTCAGCTTCCGACATTCACTCGACATGACCGAACGTATTGGAGCAAGGGTCGAGACAATTGACGCTGCGCTCAATGTCTTAACATGGCTGGCCGGTGGAACAACAAATTCTCCACGCTCATCCAGAGTGATTTTTGAAAGATCGGTATATAGGGGGACGTTCTCAATCAGATCAAGAAAATCGTCGAGATCATCTGTCTCGTATTGGTCGATAGGCCGATCCCCATACAAACGTGTAAAAGCGTTGAGTATTTTCTCGTACCGACGCACATCTTTTTCACCCATCTTGCCATCTTCACGGTGCTTCGACAGGTAGCGCCCCGCAGCCTGCGAAAAAGTCGGCATCATTTTCGTCTTGGTTTGTCGATTTCGTGTTTTATCCTTCTCCACTAGATCGTTCGATTGCGAAGTGGAACCCGAAGTCTGCGACGATGCAGAGACTGCCTGGTCCCGATGAGAAGATCCGAACTTGCTCGCAAGGTCTCCGACAAGGTCCGATGCCCCGTTCAGGAGAGCGGGCGCCATTGCGGGATCGGTTCGAGATAGCAGTTCAAGCGCCTTAGCGCGGTCCAACAGGCCGGTCAGGGCCGGGATCGTTGACTTGAACTTACCGGCTGCGATAGCCGCCAAGGCAGCGTGCGCGCCTCCGATTGCTCGTTCCACGATCTGTCGCTCCCGAGCGGGAAGATCGTCGATCTTCGGGACATGCTCCGTTCCCTCCGCCTGCATATGCAACGCCTCCAGTTCTGCGATTGCAACAGCGAAATAATCGCGGCAGATCGCAGCCAACCTTGGACCGATTGATCGAGCGTCCCGTCTGGTCATCGGACCGCAGTTGATCCGAAGGAGGCCGCTCCGCCTCTCACTGAGAGAATCGGTGCGGTTGATTGTATCACTGATCTCAGCTGGGAGTCGGAAGGCAAAGCGCCACCCCTGTCCGTGCCGGCTCATATAGGGGACGATGGTTCGCGCCCGCTCCGCGGGACGGCGTCGTCGTGTCGAAGATTTGGGAACTTCCGTGGGAACATGGCACATGGTGTAACGCGCAAGAACACATGGCGGATGTGGAAAGCCCCGTGGGAAACCGTCAATAACCGTCGCAAAGGGCTGATCTGCGGGGACATGGACGCGGCAGACGACGGGATAACCGCGACCGGCGCGCAACATCAAAGTGGCGGCAGAGCGTCGTTCGTGGCGGCGACGCGCAAGATCAGAGTGGCGTAGAGATAGCGTGGATTGAGGATTCGGGCGCAAGTTTCAAAATGGCGGCGGTTCGGCGAATGGACTTCTGGAGGTTGTGTCGATTCCTCCGCCGAGTCATGTTGTGGTCCGCGTTTCGTGACACATCGGGTAGCCAAAGAATGCCCCTCTACAACCCGCATGACCGTAAGCAGAGCAGCTACCTTTTCGTAGACGCGGAGAGCTTCAGGCATGCCTTAGTAGATATATCAAGTATATATTTTGATCGTGCAGTCATCAAAGTGGATTGGAGTCGTTTACGAGAAGGACACCAGAAAGTCTTCTACTATGATGCGGTACCCGTTCAACGCGCAGATGAAGACGAAAATGCCTACGCAGTGCGTGTAAGACCAAAGCGAGATGAACTGAGTGCGATCGAGCGAGAGCCTGCTTGCCATGTCAGAACAGGAGATATGAAGCATCGAAAGACACGGGGCAACGAGCAAAAGATGGTTGATGTCCAACTCGCCGTTGATGCCATGAATGCCGCCAGTAAAGGATTATTTTCTAGTTTAACTTTGGTCACAGGAGATCTGGACTTCAAGCCGCTTATAGCAGCTTTAGTTGATATGGGTGTGGATGTAACGCTACATTTTCCTCCAGGTCATACTAGCGAGGATTTGATTGCAGCTGCTGACAATGCGATTCCAATAGATATTAATACCGCAAAGGAATATATTTCTCTCAATAGCAGTCAGCGTCGGTCTGTTCCAACTGCTGTATACGATTTGCAGTCCTTTGAGAAAGCGCCGGCTCGCGCTCTGGCACGGTGGAGTAACGACAGGTATGGAGACTGCTTTGTTATTGAAGAAAAAGGACGCCTGCGATTGGTGACGGAGCTTTCTATAGCCTACCCGGAGACGCATCGGCTGATTATCAAAGCTGCAACGCAGGAACACATGAGATATCATGCTAAAATGCATTACGAACTAGATGTTCCCGAGTGGTAACTTAGTTTCGTCTGCATGCAAAATTATCGTTTTTTTTGTTTCGACGGATTTTCTCACATATAGCGCAGATGCGCCTTCACCCGGCCGACGATGTGCAGGCTTGGCAGTTCGTGCGGCTCGACGCGCTCGTCGACATAGCCGGCAGACTTGTTGTCGCTCGACAGAATGATCGACCCATCCCGCATCAATTGCACCCGCTTCACGAGCACTAGATCGCTGTAAACGACGGCATAGAGGGCGTTGTCGACGACGTGGTCGATGGATGTGTCGATCAGGACCTGATCCTGGTCCGAGAGGGTTGGATACATTGAGTCGCCTGAGACCGGCAGGATGGTGCCGAAGGCCGGATTGACGCCGATCGAGCGCAGGAACGCCTCCTGAAACGCTACGAAAGCGTCCACCGTCTCGGAATGCGCGATCCGGCCCGATCCCGCCGAAGCTTGGACATCCATGCGGGGAATGAGGACAAACGCTCCTTCCTGAAGGGCCTCAGTATCAACGATTTGCAGCATGGGCGGTCTGCTTTGTTCCTGTTGTGTTCCGGTCGGACCATGACTCGAAATTGCGGACGAGTCACGCGTCGATTCGGCAGCCTCCTTCGGTCCGGAGCCTGTCGCGAGCCAATTTACTGAGACGCCAGCGCGCTCGGCAATCTGAACAAGCGCATCCAGTCTCGGAAGCGAGCCTTCAAGGTACTGCCTGACAGACCCCTCAGAGATGCCGACCTTTCGGGCAAACGCAGTTTTCTGCCGATCACCCCCAATCAGCTCCGCCAACCGATCTTGAAACGTAGACAACTGCGAACTCCGAATGCTGTTCGGAGTTCCGGAAACGCACGCGAAACGCGTCAACCCCCTGAGAACTCAGAGGAAATTCGCCTTTCGCGTAGGTTTGCGCGTATCGGAACTCCGAAACGGATAATTCCACGAAAACCGGTTGCGTTAACCGTACTAACGTGCGAATTTCCGTGTCACTAACCGTTAAATCCACCCCAGAAAAAGGCCGGCCTGCCAGCCAGCCTCTCCCGAGGAGCCCGAATGAAGCGAGACGCTGCCAGGCCGCCATCCGAATGGAACCGCCATTCGATCAAGGCGGAGGTCCATTCGCGTGGCATGTCCCTGTCCGGGATCGCGCGTGACGCCGGTCTGCCGGATAGCGCCTGCCGGCACGCCCTGATGGGCCTCAGCCGCAAGGGCGCAGACGCCATCGCGGCCGCTCTCCAGATCCCGTTCGACACGCTGTTTCCGGCGGACATGTTCGTCCGTTCGCGTTCGAGCCACGCCAAACCTAACCCGAAAAATCCCGCCACGTCCCGGCAAAAGCGCAAGGCGGCGCCTGCCAGCGAAAGGGCATCCGCATGAGCTGGCTGTCGGCGTTAACCACGGCCGTCACCAGGCCGGAGATGATCATGCTGGCGATGGCCTACGGGCTCGGCATGATCGCCCTCGGGCTCGCGCTGGTCTGGAGGGATCGCGCGCTATGACCCGCCGGCTCTCCAAGGTCGAGCTGATCCCCGATTCCGGCCTCGACGCCGTGCAGTGGGCGTTCGATCGCATCGTCGATCACCGGATGACGCAGCAGGACATCCTGGCTGACTTCAACCGGCTGCTCGGCGCTGCTGGGCTTCCGCCGATCAGCTCGTCGAGCTTCAACCGCTACTGCCTGCTGGTCCGAGAGGGGGCGATCAAGCGCCCTCATCTGGCGCCGGCGCTGGATGCCGGTCAGCCGGCGATCCTCGACGCGGTCTTTCGCCAGCGGCTGCAGGCTGCGGTCGGCCACGACACCCTCATTCACATCGAGGCGGCGCTTGTCGGCCTCTCAGCAAAGGACGCTGCGTGATGTCGAAGATCACGGACCGGATGATCCGAAACTACGCTCTTTCGAAGGGCAACCTCGATGTGCGCATCCGGCACGACGGAGAGGTTCACGTCTGGGGTGCCATCTGCCGCGAACGGCGCTGCGGATGGCACTTGTTCGGTCGTCGTGCCGATCTGGCAGCAAAAATCGAACTCGAGTTGCTAGACGAGCGGGATGATCTGTCAATCGGTGAGAGAGCCAAGCAGTGCGCAATCATCGAGACATACGTCCGAGAAGCTGTCCGGCAGGGCATCCAAATATCAGGGTGCGTCGGTGCTTGATCTCTCGGCATCGAACAAATCGCGCAGATGGATTCTCATCGCTTCCAGCAACCGCAGACAAAATTCTTCGGACGCCGGATTGAGGAGGTCAGCGCGAGCCCTCTCAGACACCCAAACGGCGACTTCATCGGCACGCTGTCTGGACCTCTCCCGGAACGGCTCTCCATCCGACAACGCCTCAACTTGTTCAATGATGAGGCGGATCGCAGTCTCGATCGCCAGCAATCGCGCTTCCGAGGCCACCTTACGCTCAGTTTCGTTTTTCACGTCTTCCCTCTTTAGTTCGGTTGTTTGCGCGTCGACTATGAGGGAAACGCGCCACCTGCGTAAGTGGTGGGGCGGCGGGGCTACCCGTGTTTCCTCCAGAACTGCGGCCGGTTTCGCTTCGGCGGGCCGTCCGGCTTTTCGGGCGCCCGATTCATGACGGCGAGCGAGTTCCTCAGCGCCTGTGCCTCCTTCGCCCGTCGCCATCCGGCGGCGGTGCTGGAGATGGCCGCACCGGAACTCGCCGTCGATCCCAGAGCCTCCGCCCGTCACGTCCGAACGACGGTGCTCCAGGCCCGCAAGCGGATGATCACCACCGCCAAACTCACCCTGCGCACCGCGGCGATCGCCAGCGACGGCGCAGCCGATCCCGACCTCTTCACCACGCCAGAAAGACTGACCGCATGACGAAGCATTCGATGATTTCCCTCGCCTCGATCGAGACCGAAGGCCGGCTTCGCGCCCTCGACCCCGTATGGGTGAGCGTTCTGGCGGAGGAGTTCGCCCGGGACGGCCAGACGGACGCCATCCGCGTCGTCGCCCGCGGGAACGGCTTCAAGCTGGTGAAGGGCGCGCGCCGGATCGCGGCGGCGCTGCAGCTCGGCTGGAGCGAGATCGAGGCGCGCATCGAGCCGGAGGAGGCGCTTCCCGACGATGCCGCCGTTCGGCTCGCCGAGATCAAAGGGCACATGCTGCAGGGCGAGCTGACTGCGCTCGATCGTGCGGTCACCGTGTCGGCCTGGTGCGACCTGTACAAGGCGGCGCACGGGGCGGCAAAGCGGGGCCCGAAGCCGAAGCTCGAGGTCATCGACGGCGGTTCGGACGAGGCTCTGGCGGAGTTTACTGTCACGATGACAGTGAATTGGTCGGACGCCGCTCAGGCGGCTCTCCAACTGGGCGAAAAGACGCTCTTCAGGCACCTGAAGGTGGCCCGGAAGATCGACCAAGGTGTCCGCGCCCGGATTGCCTTTCACCGGATCGCATCGAGCCAAAAGGAGCTGCTGGCTCTCGCGGACGAAACGACCTGGCGCCAGAAGGCCATCGCGGACGTCCTCCTCGCCGACGATCCGAAGACTGACACGATCGCAGGCGCGATCGCAATCATCGACCACGCCCCTGCCGTCAAGCCGGTTGCGGCCCATCAGCGGATCTACGAGCGCTTCGTCCGCCTGCAGGCGCCCGAGAAGGAGGCGTTTTTCGAGATGAACGCCGACGCCATCGATGCGTGGCTCGCCAAGCGCGCGGCCAAGCGCGGGCGGGCCGCCTGATGAGCCGCCGGCGCGACACCCACACACGCGACCTGTTTGCCGCGCCCGAGCCCGTCTCGGTCGGGTTCGGACCGGAGGTGACCGGCCGGGGCTCGCTCGCCTCGCAGATCGCCCGGGTCGTCAGCCGGACGACGCAGGACGCGCGCGAGGAATCCGGGATGACGCGCCGGCATCTGGCGGAGCTTTTGACCGCGAGGCTCGGCCGCCCGGTCTCCGAAACCTCGATCGAGAAGTGGGCGTCGGAATCGGCGGAGGAGAACCGCATCCCGCTCGACGCCTTCATCGCCCTCATCGCTGAGACCAAGGGCTACGAGGCGCTGGGCTTCGTGCCCTCGCTGTTCGGCTACGCGGTGGTCGAGGAGAAGTATGTCGAGATCATCGAGATGAAACAGATCGAGGATCACCAGCGGCTGCTCGACGCCCGGATGGCGACCCTCAAGGCCAAAGCGAGGGCGCGGACATGAAGCTCTCGCTCGCCAGCCAGATCGCCTGCGTGAGGCGCGAAATCACCCAGCGGCGCAGGGTCTATCCGCGCCTCGTCGCGACCCGGAAGATGCGCCAGGTCGAGGCCGACCGGCACGTCGACGAGATGGAGGCGGTCCTCGCCACGCTCGAATGGCTGCAGCCCAACGAGGCGGGCATCCGCGCCTTCGTCGAAGCACGGCGGGAGGCGCGGTCATGAAGGAATGGCTGACGGCCCGCGAGATTGCGGCGGAGAACCTGCCGCAGATTGGTTCGACGGAACGTGCGATTCAGAAGCTCGCCGAACGCGAATTCTGGAACGACCACCCGGCCTTTGCGCGACCCCGATCAGGGCGCGGGGGCGGGATGGAGTACCATTGCCGCATCCTGCCGACGCTGGCGCAGATCGAATACAAGCGTCGGCACTTGCTGATCGGTCTCGTCGATCTGCCGCCTGCCGCGAACGACGAGGCGTCCCGGTCGGATGCGGTCACGGAGCGAGCCGCCCGCCGCCGCGACGCCCGGCTTGCCATCGTCAAGCACTTCCAGTCGTTCCGCAAAGGCCTGACGCTCGGCCACTACGGCGCGCACGATCAGTTCGTGCGCAAATACAATAACCGCTCGCTCGCCATCGAGGACTGGATCGTCGAGCTCGTCCCGAAGCTGACACAGCGCTCGCTGGAGCGCTGGCAGGCGGAAGCGAAGAAAGGCGGTCAGCGGCTCGCCGTCGATCGAGCCGCGGCCCGCAAGGGCAAGGGCGTCCTCGACACGGCAAACGACGGTGCGGTGAAGCTCTTCATCCTCGGGCTGATCGCGCATGCGCCGCACCTTTCGGCCAAGGAAGTCCGAAAGCAGGTCAGAGGTCAGTTCGGCGACTCGCTCGAAGCCGTTTCGAAGGGCGTTTCAAAGGCCATTGCGGTGCCGCCCGTCCGCACCTTCCAGCACTTCCTGAAGGTGCAGAAGGAAGCGCACCGGGCCGAACTCCTGATGATCACCAATCCCGACGCCTTCCGGTCCACGATGAAGATGTCAGGAACAAGCTCCCTCGCATACGTCACCGACCCGAACCAGATGTGGCAGATCGATGCTTCGCCGGTCGACCAGATCTGCACCGACGGTCGGCAGACGGTCTATGCCTGCATCGACATCGCGACCCGACGGGCGCTCTTCTACATCTCGCGGACGCCCACGGCCGAGGCCGTCGGGCTATTGATCCGCCGCGCCATCCTTGCATGGGGCGTGCCGGAAGAGATCAAGTGCGACAACGGCTCCGACTTCATGGCCGTGGCGACGCAACGGCTCCTGGCAGCCCTCGATATTACGTTGACCCCGTCGGACCCTTACGCTCCCGAGCAGAAAGGCTTCGTTGAGCGGGTCATCAAGACCTTCCAGCACAGCCTCGTTGCGACCCTTCCCGGGTATGTCGGCCATTCGGTCGCCGACCGGAAAGTCATCGAAAATCGCAAGAGCTTTGCCAAGCGGCGGCAGGAGGACGATGCCGCGATCTTCGACGTGAAGCTGTCCGGCTCCGAGCTGCAGACGATCTGTGATCGGTGGGCCGAAACGGACTATCAGCACAGCCCGCATTCCGGGCTCGGCGGCAAGACGCCGTTCGAGGTGGCCGCAACGAGCCATCACACCGTCCGCCGCCTCAAGGATCCTCGCATCCTCGACATTCTGCTCTCCCCGGTCGCCGGAAAGGACGGGCTGCGCAAGGTCACCAAGTTCGGTGTCCGGATCGAGGACGAGTTCTACCAGGCAGAAAGCGGCACCATACTGCCCGGGCGGCAGGTGTTCGTGCGCCGCGACCCGAACGACGTCGGCCGCATCCTGCTCTTCGATCCTGCCGACGGACGATTCCTCGACGAAGCGATCTGCGGGGCGATCGCCGGCATCGACATGAAGACCCGGTTGAAGGCGAAGAAGGAACTGCAGGCTGAGTATCTGCGCGAGCAGACGGCGCCGATCCGGAAAGCCTCGAAGGACATCGCCAAGGGGCCGGCCCTGCACGAGCGCTCGCTGGAGGTGGCGATCCGCGACATGTCGAACGTCACCCCCCTGCCGAAGCCTGAGGTCACCCATACGACCCCGCAGATCGCCGCGGCACTGGCGGCGGCCGAGCACGGCACGCGCAAGCCGAAGGCAGAGAAGCCGCTCGAAGGACGCGCGGCCGAAATCCGCGACCAGATCCAGCGCGATCTCGGTGCCGAGGCGCCTTCACGCCCCTCGGCGACCGTCGTCCAGCTGGAGACGCGCGAGACCCGCTGGCGCCGCGCACTCGCGATCGAGGCGGCCATGGAAGCCGGCTCGGACATCTCCGCCGAGGATGCGCGCTGGCTGATGGGATACCGCGACGACCCCGAATACCGGGTGATGAAGAAGATGAGCGCCGAGCATGGGAGCGCCCTCAGCTTCTGAACCGGGACGGCCGCTGAACAGGCGGCAAAAAAAGAGCCCCGGCGAACCGGGGCCCATTATCAAGAGCGGAGACCAGAATGGACATGCAGACAGCAAACGTCAACCGATCGACGGCACCACTGAAGAACGTCGTTAACATGATGGTGCTGATCGACGCCATGCGATCACGCGATCAGCACTCCTCGAGCCTTGCCGTGTTCAGCGGCCCGTCGGGCTACGGCAAGAGCTTCGCCGCCCGCTACGCCCAGAACTACACGCAAGGAATCTATGTCGAGGTGAAGTTCGGCTGGACGCGGAAGATCTTCCTGACGTCGCTGCTGATCGAGCTCGGCGAGAACAACCCGCGCGGCACCTGCGGCGACATGTATCTCGAGATCGTCAAGCGCCTCGGCAGCGACCCGATGCGGCCGCTGATCATCGACGAAGCGGATTATCTCCTCGACAAGGGCCTCGTCGAATACGCCCGCGATTTCGGCGACAGTGCCGGCGTGCCGGTGATCCTGATCGGCGAGGAGAAGCTGCCGAGCAAGCTGGCGCTGATCGAGAAGGTGGACAACCGCGTCCTCGAACGGGTGCTGGCGGTGCCCTGCGACCTCGACGACGCCAAGACGCTGGCGCGGCTTCTCTGCCCGAAGCTCGATCTCTCGGACGGGCTCCTGCAGCAATTCCTCGACAAGACGAAGGGGCGGACGCAGCGCCTGGTGAACACGCTCAACGACGTGCGCAAGTTCGCCCGCCGGTCAGGCACCGATACGCTCGACGTCGAAACCTACCAGGGCCCGATCGACACGGCACATGTGCCGGTGAGGTCGGCGAAATGAGCGCGATCCTCGAATTCCAGACGGCGCCGGGCAAGCCGGTGCTGCGCGGCCACGCCTTCTTCTGGTCCGTGATGAAGTCGCTCGCCGCTGGGGGCGAAGACTTCACGGTCTATGACATCTGGCTGCGGACGAACCGCACCGATCGCTCGACCGTCGCGGATTACGTCAAGCGGCTGGTCAAGGCAGGCATCGCCGAGGAGACCGGCGAATGTCGGGAATATGCCGGCAGGAAGCGGCCGCAGCCGCTCTACCGGCTCCTGAAGAGACCTTTGGCGACGCCGCGGATCAACCGCGACGGGACACAAGCGGTCCAGGGACGCGGCCAGCAGCACATGTGGAACGTCTTGCGCGGCCCCGAAAGCCGCCTCGGCATCTCCGCCGAGGATCTCGCGCTGCGCGCCGCGACGGATGAGGTCACGGTCACGGTCGAGACGGCGAAGGCCTTCCTGAAGCGGCTGAACGCGGCGGGCTACCTCGCCCAAGTCAAGCACGGCCTCTGGAAGCTGAAACCGGACATGAACACCGGCCCACTCGCGCCGCTGATCCTGAAGACCAAAGTGGTCTTCGACCAGAACCGCCGCGAGGCGCAAAGCCCTCTCGAAGCCGAGGAGGACCGGCCGTGAGCCATCTTGCGAAGGCCCGCGAGCGCTGGACGCCGCTGCCGGACTGGGTCGAGGAGCTTGCCGATCTCGCCGACGCGCAGGGACTGAAGGGCGCCGCCCAGAAGATCGGCGTCGGCGGCTCGACCGTCAGCCAGGTCCTGTCGAAGAGCTATCCCGGGGTGATCTCCAACATCGAGGAGCGGGTGCGCGGCGCGCTGATGCGGCAGACCGTGATCTGCCCCGTCCTCGACGAGATGCGCCGGGACGTCTGCCTCGACTGGCAGGCCAAGCCCTTCGCCGCGACGTCGTCGCTCCGCGTCGCGATCCACCGGGCCTGCCGATCCGGCTGCCCGCATTCCAAGCATTCGGCCAAGCCCACGAAAGGAACCGACCATGGATAAGAAGCCCGCGCGCCTGTCGGCGCGCATTCGCGAGCTGCGGACGTTCTTCGGCGAATATGACCGCGCCGGCGTCGTCCTCGGTGGCGTCGCCGTCGATGCCCTGGCCGAGCGCCTGCGGAGCTTCGAGATCGACGCGGCCGACCTGGAGACGGGAACCCGGGCCGGTATCGCCGCCGCGCGCCCCATGTCCGAGATCGCCCGGCGCTACGCCAGCACGGCGACGGGAGCGGCCCGATGATCGAGCCAGCAAACCCTGGCGCGATCATGCCTTCGCAGGGAAAGCCCATCCTGCGCCGCGGCGTGGATCATCTCCTCGAGGCGGAGAGCATCGTTCGCCTTACTCGCAAGCGCATCATCGGCACCGTCAGTGTCCCGATCAAGGCTGAGGAAGCCGCCGCGTCGATCGAGGCCGCCATCGCCGTTCTGGTCCACGCGCGTGTCGAGATCGTCGCGGGGAACCTTCAGCGCGAAGAGGTGGTGTCGTGAACGCCATCGACATCGTGCTGGAGGAGGTCGCGGCAATGCGCGGCGTCTCCCTCAACGACCTTCGTGCCAGTGGCGGAGCCAAGGCGCTGACCAAGCCGCGCCAGGAGGCGATGTATCTCGCCAGGAAGCTGACACTGGAAGCGAATGTGGAGATCGGCCGCCGCATCAACCGTCACGATTCGACGGTGTGCCACGCCATCCACTCGATCGAGCGCCGGATCGACAACGTCGTCGGCTATGGCGACGAGCTCGAGGCGATGGGTGCCGCGATCATGCCCCGCCTGAGATGCGCCGAAGTTCCCGTCCGAACACCGCTGGTCGACCGCGTCGCGGCGCTGGAGGCGTGCGTCCAGGCGCTGGCCGCACAGCTGGCGGAACTCGCGCAGATCCACTCACTGACCATGCGCGAGCCGGTCAGTGCTGTCCTCACCGCCTACCGGCAGTTCGAAAGCGACCGCTACAGCGGCCGCGAGCGCTTTGCCCAGCAGCAGCTCGATCGAGCGCTGAAGGCTCTTCAAACCACCGTCGAACAGAAGGACATCGCAGCATGAGCGCGACCGCAGCCACTCGCCCTGAAACTGGAACCACCGAGCCGGAGAAGGTCCGCCCTGCCGGCGCGATTGAGGCAGCCGGCAAGGTGCTCTGGCCTGATTCCAAGGGGCGGTTCACGCCCGAGGAGATGATCAAGCCCGAGGACCGGATCGAGGACGAGATGGTCCGCAAGATCCTCGGCCACGCGCAGGAGCTGTCCGCGCAGATCGCCCGGTTCAAGGCCCACACGTTCGCCGACATCGGCGACTTCCAGGCCGTGCTCGACCAGGAGTATGGCGCCCAGAAGGGCGGCGCGAAGGGGAACGTGACGTTCCTCTCCTATGACGGCCTCCTGAAAGTGCAGGTCCAGGTCGCCGACCTGATCGAGTTCGGGCCGCAGCTGCAGACCGCGAAGAAGCTGATCGACGAGTGCCTGAACGAATGGGCGGCCGACGCCCGGCCGGAGCTGAAGGCGATCGTCTTGCGTGCCTTCAACACCGACAAGGCCGGCCAGGTGAACCGGACCGAGCTCTACCGGCTGCGGCGCTGGGACATCGAGGACGCGCGCTGGCAGCGAGCGATGCAGGCAATCGCCGACGCCGCCCGGGCCGTCGGCTCGAAGGAATATGTCCGCTTTTACGAGCGCGACACGCCGGAGGGCGCCTGGCGCGCCGTCACCATCGATCTGGCGAGCGCGTGAGGGGGCGGTGATGGCGATCGACACGGTCAAAGTCGCCGGCCTGATGGGCCGCATCGACGAAGAGCTTGCACAGGTCGGCCCAGTGCCGGCGATGAGCGATTACGAAGGCTGGCGGGCCCACCAGGGCGCCTACCGCAAGATCATCGACGATCTGGTCGCCGAGGAAGGCGCTGCTTATCGCTCCGGCTCGGGCGACGGTTACCGTCTGGCCCTGGCCGGAATCTCGACCACCTGCACCGGCGGCGATGCCGGCCTGCTGCGCAACTGGGTCAACGCGGCCTCTCGCCGCCTGGCCGCAATGCAGGCCGCGTCGGCGTCGTCGGAAGGCGGTGCCAAATGACCGCCCTTCCGGAAGCCCGGATCATCGCCGCGGTGCCGCTCGCCAAGGGCGGCGGTAGCCGGGCGGTGGCTGTCGATGAGGGCGGCGTCTGCCACGTCTGCAAAGTCGAAACTGGAAGCGACGTGCAGACGGTTGAGCAGAGCTTCACCGCCGAGATGGCCCGCGAGATCGCCCGGCGGGTACTCGCCGGCGACGAGCGGGTGGTGACGGCGCCCGGCACGCTGCGGATCCTCGCAGCGGCGCTTTTGACGGATGGGGTGACGAGATGAGCGCTTCAGCTTTCGCGTTTGCCCTGCTGCGCAAGAAAGGCATCGCGCTCTGCGCGGCTGGTGCCCGTCCAGGAGCAACCGCAGTCTCTCTTGCGGCAGCCCTTCAGGGGAATTTTCGGGGCGTCCGGCCAGGCGAAGAGCTTGCCTTTCGCGGCCTCGGCGGCGTCGCAGAGATCCCAAACGCCGGGGACGAAGCGAACGACCAGGGCGCGGCCCCGCTCGGTCTCGATGGCGTGCTGACTTTCGAAGCTCAGACGGTGACCTTCGCGGTAAACCAGCCTGAGCATAGGCGAGAGGCGATCTTCGATGTCTTCCAACGTCCGATTTCGCCAACGGTCGGTCAGCATTGGAAACAGGCGCACTCGTCGCCGAATGGAAGTGAATTCTTCCCCGCTCTCGAAGACGTCCGCAGCGAATTGGATAAAGGCTTCGAAATGCTCTGGTCGGATGACTTTGCCGTCGCCGATCACCTGCATGAAGTGGGGCCGCGCGTCGATCCGGTGGTTGCCGAACTGGACACATGCAGGCTCAGGATCTGCCATCGCGGCCTCCCTTCGGCTCACCCTGCCTCCTTTGCCGGAGGCCATGCTTGATGGTCGCCTATTCCTTCCAGAAGCGGTTCGTTGACGCAATCGAGGCCGACGAGAAGCGGCAGACGATCCGGGGGCTGCGCAAGCGTCATGCCCGGTATGGCGAGGAGCTACAGCTCTACCAGGGCATGCGCACCCGGCACTGCCGGCTGATCGGCCGTAGGCGGTGCCTCTCGGTCGATCCGATCGCGATCTCGGTGGAAGATGAGCGGATCGTCGTCGGCCATATCTCGGCGGCCGTCGGCGCCGATCACGAACGCACGTTCCCAATCTCCTTCGACGAAGGCCCGCAATTTGAGGCCAAGGAGATCATCGACAGGGATCGGTTCGCCGAGGCCGACGGCTTTGCCGGCTGGCGCTCGATGAAGCTGTTCTGGACCCAGACGCATGCCGATCCCGAACAGCCCGCGGGCTGGTTCGTCGGCGTGCTGATCCGCTGGGCGCCAGTCTCCGCAGTTCCCGAAGCTCCTGAGGCTCCGTCGCCGATCGCGGCTGAGCTCGACGCGATAGGTGTGAGATGAGCGACCCCTTCGATTCCGACCTCAGTGTCGATGACGCGTTCAACATCGCGGGCAAGATCGTCGAGATGGCCGAGAGGGTCCGCAAGCTCGATGTGGCCGTGCCGGGAGCACGGGCAAAGTGGTTCTTCGAGGTCGACGACGATCGTTTCGAGGTGAACGTCGCCTTCGCAGGCAAGGCGAAGGGAGAGGATGCGTGACCGCGCTGGCGAAGATGCACGTCGCCAAGCGCGAGCTCGGCCTCGACGACGACACCTATCGGGCCGTGCTCGTCCGGGTGACGGGCAAACGCTCGTCGAAGGACATGAGCGAGCGCGAGCGCCAGGCGGTGATCGACGAGTTCGTGCGGCAGGGGTTCAAGCCAGCTTCGACGAGGCGCGGAAAGGCGGCGAGGCCCCTGTCCGGCCCCTACGCAAAGAAGGCGCAGGCGCTGTGGAAAGACCTGTGGAACCTTGGCGCAGTCGAGGACCGGCGCGACTCCGCACTGCTCGCCTTCGTGAACCGGCAGACCGGGATCGAGCGCACCGAGTGGATCCTCGATGCGGCAGACGGCCGAGCGATCATCGAGGCCCTGAAGAGCTGGTGCGCCCGCGAGGGCGTCGAGTGGTTGGTGCCTCGGGGGCTTTGGAGAGGCTTCGTCGCGCAGGACGGCTACAAGGTCGCCCGCGCGCAGTATCGCAAGTCGAACCCTGACGACGAGAACATGTCTGGATTCTGGCACGAGGTTTCGCGCGTCTTGCAGCGTCCGGTGATCTCGGAAAAACCGACAGACGCCGAATGGATCACGGTGATGAACGAATTCGGAAAGCGGATCCGCGCCGGCAAGGCAGGTGTCTGATGGCACGCCGTCGCAAGCTCCGCATCGTCGACCTGCCTGAGACCAAGGCCGCGCCGATCGCCGCGCAGCTGGAGTTCGCGGGGCTCGTCGCCGGATACCACCTGCAAAGCCCCACCCGCTTGTGGGAGCGCAAGGACGGTAGCTGGACCGGGCGGTTCGTCTACACCAATCCTGACGATCCGAAGGACAGGATCATCCTGACTTCGAAGGGTCTGCGCTTCGCATGACGCAGGCGGCGATCCCTCGCTCGGTGGGCGGCCCGCGCCTCGAGGCGGCGGATTCGCTCGACTACTTCCCGACGCCGCCCTGGGCGACCCGGGCGCTGTTCGCGGAGATCCTCGGCACGAAGCCGTTTCGGGACCTCAGCGTCGAGGAGCCCGCCTGCGGCGAGGGCCACATGGTCTATGTGCTCCAGGAGGTCTTCGGGACGGTCCGGGCCAGCGACGTCTATGATCACGGCTATCGGCTCGGCGGCGACTTCGCTCTGCGCGACTTCCTGGAGCCAGAGACCTGGGACGGGATCGACCGGCCCGACTGGATCATCACCAATCCGCCCTTCGGGATGAAGCTCCTCGCCTTCTTGCGCCGGGCGCTTGCGCGGGCGAGGACCGGCGTCGCGATCTACATGCCGACGGTGAAGCTCGACGGGATCAACCGCCATCGCTTCGTCTACGAGACCAATCCGCCGCACACGATCGCCCAGTTCGTCGAGCGGGCGCCCTGCCACAAGGGGCGCTGGGAGCCGGACGGCGGCACCTTCACGGCCTATTGCTGGCTGATCTGGCGGCTCGACCGGGCGGTCACAGATCCCCTCAACAAGTGGATCCGCCCCTGCCGCTCGCGCCTGACCTTTCAGCGCGACATCGATCTGTTCGGATGGCCCGCCGAAAGCGAGGTCGTATGAGCGAGCGGCTGGAAGACGAGCTGATCGAGCTGCTCGGGCCTCAGGACTTCATTCGCCTGGTCGAGGCCTATGGCGGCGAGCGCCGTTACGTGCCCAAGAGCGAGACCGGCACGGAGATCGCCGGGAAGCTCGGGGACGAAGTCGCCGGACGGCTGGCCAAGCGCTTCGGCGGCGACGAGATTTCGATCCCTCTTGCCCGCGTCTTCCGGGCAAGACACTATCGCGCCGCTGATCTGAACAACCGCGAGATCGCCCGAAAGCTCGGAATCAGCGTCAACGGCGTCGAGAAGCTGTTTCGCCGACGCCCCTCCGCCCGGCCGCCGCGCCGGCGCCAGGCCGACCCGCGCCAGACCGATCTCTTCGGCTCGCCCGGCAACTGACCCTCCCTCTGGACATGTCCCGGCTGATACTCCGCCGTCCCATCCCGCATGGTCGGGCCTCATCGTCATCCGCGAGAGGCAATCCGATGACATTCATCAAATGGCTGCAGGCCCGGCTCAACGCCCATGGCGCACGCATCGCCGTCGATGGCGACTGGGGCCGGAACTCGATCGCCGCGATGAAGGCGTTTCAGGCAGCGCGCGGGCTCCGGGTGACGGGTACGTCGACCAGCGAGACGGTCACGGCCCTGAAGCTCGCTCCTGCCGAGGCGACCGGGACGCATAGCGTCCCCCCGATCGAGGCGATGCCGCCGTGGATGGCGGAGCTTCACCGCCGGATGGGCCTGCACGAGACCCGCAACAACAAGTCGCTGATCGAATTCCTCAAGATCGGCAAGTATCTCGGCAACCCGGCCAAGCTGCCCTGGTGCGGCGATGCCATCGAAAGCGCGATCGCGAAGACACTGCCGGACGAGCCGCTGCCGTCGAACCCGTTCTGGGCGCAGGGCTGGGCGACCTTCGGCATCAAGGTTCCGGCGATCGTCGGGGCGATCGGCGTCATTCGCTGGTCGGCGAGCTCCGGCCATGTCGGGCCGGTGGCTGGCGTCAACGGGTCGAAGATCATCCTGCTCGGCGGCAATCAGTCGAACGCGATCACGCTGTCTTCGTTCGATCGCTCGAAGTTCATCGCCTTCCGTTGGCCGGAGACCTATCCGATCAAGCAGTACCCGGCGCTGCAGGGCTCGGCTCCCTCGGTCGGTTCGCTCGGCGATACGCGCTAGGCGCGTCCCGCAGGTCCCTTCGCCTCTCTTTCAAACCGCCTTCGAAAGGTCTCCCATGCGCTTTCTGGCTTTCCTCTCGCCCCTGCTCGGGGCGCTCCTTTCAGCCCCGCGGCCGACGGTGATCGTCGCAGACCCCGTCGACCTGTCGGCCTCGCGCTTCTGGCGGCTCGTCGCTGGCGGGCTGTCCTGGGCGATCCTTGCCGGCCTGGTCGCGCTCCTCGCGGTCCTCGTCCTCGCCGGCATCGCCCATGCCGAGGTCGCGACGGCTGCGCCAGCGCCGATCGACCTCGGCCCGATTGCCGGGGCGATGATCGAAATCCTGGTGCCGGTGGTGCTGGCTTTCCTCTCGGCGCTCGCCGCCTGGGCCTTCGCGCTGTTCCGCAAGAAGACCGGCTGGCAGATCAACGGCGAGGTCGGCAAGATCGTCGACCAGGGACTGACCAAGGCCGTCGACTACGCGGCGGAGAAGCTGAAGGACCGCGCCGCCGGCGGCATTCCGATCGCAATGAAGAACGAAGCCATCAGGATCGCCGCCGGCTATGCGGCGCAGAAGCTGCCCGGGGCGCTCAAGCATTTCGGGATCACCGACCAGGGCGACCACCGGCTCGCCGAGATGATCGAGGCGCGGCTTACCGACTGGCTGGTCGATCCGGAGACGGAACGGCGCAGCGCGGTCGAGGTCTCCTGACGCTCGCGTGCTTTGATGGAATGGTATGACCTCGCTCTTCGACTGCTGTCGCCGCTCGTCGCGATCGCCGCCCTCGTGTTCACGATCAATTCGGCTCGCTCACGGGCGTCGAAAGAAGAGAGCGACAAGCTTGACAGCCGCCTTTCGACTCTGGAGCGGACCGCGATCAAGCGGGAAGACGTCGACGGGCTCAAGGCAAGCCTCGGCGAGCTGTCCGGCATCGTGCGTGATCTGAGGACGATCGGCAAGGAAGCTGAGGAGGCCGGCGAGCGCTCGCAGCGCAACGAGGGCCGGGTCATGGCGCTGGAGCGCGATGCCCACCGCTGGGCCGAGATCGAGGGCCAGGTTGATCGGATCAGCGAGGACCGGCTGCGGGTGGCGCAGATCCATCAGGCAACCTTCGAGCAGCTGCGCGACCGGATCGGCCGGGTCGAGGAAACGATCAAGCATTCGCCGAGCGCCGATCAGGTCTCCGATCTGCGGACGCTCGTCGAGAGGATGGGCGGCGACATCCGGGTGTTGTCGGAGGGGATGCGGCCGCTGGCGGCGAGCGTCGGGCGGATCGACGATTTCCTGATGGGGCAGAGCGCCAAGCGAATCGAGGGTCGATGATGGACTATGCGGAACACCAGCGGCAGGACGCCCGCCTCGTCATGTTGCGCGCACTGCACGAGCAGCCGGACGACACCCTCAACGAAACGATGCTTCTGACGACGCTGAAAGCGTTTGGCTACCGCAAGACCAAGGAATGGGTGCGGACCGAGCTTCGGGTCATGGAGGATCTCGGCGCCGTGCGGCTCGACCGCGTCGGCGAATTCGTCATCGCCAAGATTACCGAAGCCGGGGCGAGCCACGTCGAGCGTGTGACCACGATCGAGGGCATCGCGCGCCCGTCCAGGCGCTGAGGACGCTACGATGGCGACAGGACGCGGGCGCCTTTCCTCGATCGACCTCCTGCCTGACGATGCCGATCCGGACATCGACTGGGCGATGGAGCAGCTGCGCGATCGCTCGATGACGCAGGCGGCGATCCTCAAGGAGTTCAACTCGCGGCTCGCCGATCGGGGGATCGCCCCGATCAGCAGCGGTGCCTTCAGCCGGCACACCGTGCGACTGGCAAAGCTGACGCGAGATCTGGAGCGGACGCGAGCGATCGCGAGCACGCTGGTCGATCACCTGCGTCCCGAGGATGACGACAAGATGGTCAGGGCGATTGCGCAGGTCATCAAGAACCTCGTCCTGAAGCTGCTCGAGAAGGGCGAAAATCTGGTGCCGAAGGATTTCATGGAGATCGCGCGGGCGATGAAGGACCTGGCGGCAGCGCAAGGGCTGTCGACGCAAGGTCGCCGCGGGTTCGAGAAGGAATTCACCGAGAAGGCCAATGCCGCGATCGATGCCGTGTCGACCGAGCGCGGCTTCTCCAAGGAGACCGTCGCCGACATCAAGAGCAAGATCCTCGGAATCCAGACATGACGGCACCCGTCACCGAAGCGGAGTGGGCAAGGCACCGCCGGGAGGCGCTGGCCGTGATGCCGGATGTCCTGAAGGATCTCGACGTCCCCGACGTGCTCCTGTCCTACCAGCAGCAGATCCTCGCTTCGACGTCGCTCTTTGCCCTGACCGTCGTCGACAAGAGCCGCCGTATCGGTGCCACCTGGGGGGTCGGTGCTGATGCTGTTCTCACATCGGGCGCAACGCGCACCGCGGGCGGCATGGACACGCTCTATATCGGCTACAACCTCGACATGGCGCGGGAGTTCATCGACACCTGCGCCATGTGGGCGCGAGCCTTCAACCGCGTGTCGTCGACCGTGCAGGAGTTCCTCTTCCTCGAGGAGGGCGAGCGGGGCGAAGATCGGGCCATTCAGGCGTTCCGGATCTCCTTTGCCTCCGGCTTCGAGATCGTCGCCCTGTCGTCGAAGCCCCGATCGCTTCGCGGCCGTCAGGGCTACGTCATCCTGGACGAGTTCGCCTTTCACGACGATGCCGAGGAATTGCTGAAGGCGGCGATGGCGCTGCTCATCTGGGGCGGCAAGGTGCTCGTCATCTCGACGCACAACGGTGTCGACAATCCCTACAACCTCCTGATCCAGGAGATCCGGGAAGGCCGCCGCCCAGGCAACGTCGTAAGATGCACCTTCGACGACGCCTTGGAGCAAGGTCTCTATCAACGCATCTGCCTGATCCGCAGCCGCGAATGGTCGCCCGAAGCCGAGGCGACGTTCCGTGCCGAGATCCGCGCCTTCTACGGCGACGGCGCGGCCGAGGAACTCGACTGCATCCCCGCCCAAGGCTCCGGCGTCTATCTCACCTCGGCGCAGATCGAGGCGGTGATGGTGGCGGACGCGCCGGTCTCTCGTCTCTCCTGCCCCATCGGTTTTGAACTCAAGCCGGACAACGAGCGCGCTGCCTATGTCCAGGCATGGCTCGAGCAGACGGTCGCGCCGCATCTCGACGCCCTCGACCGGCGGCTGCGCCATCACTACGGCTTCGACTTCGGGCGATCGGGTGATCTTTCGGTGTTCGTGCCTGTGGTCGAGCAGCGCGATCTTGTCCGGCGCGTGCCTTTCGTCGTCGAGCTGCGCAACGTGCCGTTCCGCCAGCAGGAGCAGCTGCTGTTCTGGATCGTCGACCGCCTGCCTCGCTTCGGCAACGGCCGCCACGACGCCCGCGGCAACGGCCAGTTCCTCGCCGAATACGCCATCCAGCGCTACGGCGCGCTGGCGATCGAGGCGGTGATGCTGAGCCAGGCCTGGTATCTGGATAACATGCCGCCGATGAAGGCGGCGATCGAGGACCGCACGCTTCTCATCCCGCGCGACGTCGACCTGAAGGGCGACCTGCGGCAGATCCAGATGGTTCGCGGCATCCCCATGGTGCCGAACGATGCGCGCACCAAGGGCGCCGACGGCGGCCAGCGGCACGGCGACTTCGCCGTCGCGCTCTGCCTCGGCCATCAGGCCGCGAAGGCGGATGTCCTGGAATATGGCTACACGCCCGTCTCGGCTCTCGATCAGGCGGGCGGGCTCGGCTTCGCAACCGGCGGGACGAGCCTCAATACGGGGGACAGAACGCTATGGTAAAGGCCGCGGTCGTCCGCTTCCAGGACCGGTGGGGCCGCTCGCCGGAAGCCTCGACCCTCGGC
>NZ_AQQS01000002.1 GCF_002088275.1 Aurantimonas sp. 22II-16-19i | reverse complement strand
TCATTGGCGAGCGACCGCACCGCCTGGAGAAGGATGCTCTTCTCGGCATCCGAGGCGTTCTGGCCGAACTTGCCGATCCGCAGCGGCACGCCATAGATCTCGGCGAAGCTCGCCCAGTCCTTCAGGGCGAAACTCTGGATCAGGAACGCCCAGGCGGCGGGGCGCGCCATGCCGCGCCGGATCGGCAGCCCCATGCGGGTGCGCGGCTCGTGAATGATGAACTTCGCCGCCGGCAGAGCCAGCCCATTGCGCGGGTCGGAATCATCGCGCAGCCGCAGCTCGGTGCGCGTCGCCTCGTCGTACTGGAAGAAGCGCTGATCGCGCCAGACGAAGTCGACGGGGCGAAGCATCCCTCGCTGATAGTCCCAGATGATCTCCGTGACCGCGTAACCTTTCCCGATCCCATCGGTCAGGGTTCCCGACATCTCCTCGAAGCGCGGATCCTCCACGAGATTGTTGACGGCGTCGACGATCTTCGTCGGGACTTCCTTGTCGTGCTCGATCGAGACAGGAATCCCCTCGATCGCCAGCCGCCGGGTCTGCAGCTGCGAGGCGTAGTGGAGATATCGCTCCTCCATCTCCATCGCGAGGGTGAGGTAGGCGCGGGCGTCCCCGTCCGCCGACTGGCGCAGGATCCCCGCGAGCCGCTCCGGTCCGAGCCCCGAGGCGACGGCATCGCCGATCACCCGTCGCGGTCCCCATTCCTGCGGCGTCGCAAATACGGAGCCGAGGGTCGAGGCTTCCGGCGAGCGGCCCCACCGGTCCTGGAAGCGGACAATCGCGGCCTTTACCATAGCGTTCTGTCCCCCGTATTGAGGCTGGTCCCCCCGGTCGCGAAGCCGAGCCCGCCCGCCTGATCGAGAGCCGAGACGGGCGTGTAGCCATAGTCGTGAGACTCTTGCCGCGAGGCGAACCAGGCCAGCATGCCGGCGATCGCGTTGTCGCCGTGGCGGTTCTGCCCGTCCTGTCCCTTGTTCCGGTGATCCTCCGGCACGCGGATGACACCGTTCACATATTGCAGCGCCTGGTGATCGCGAATCTCGTCCTCGTCGGCAGCGACGGTGACGGTCTGATCCGTGAAAGCTTCGACATAGGCGCCGCCATTGGCCTGGTACCATTGCGCCGTCAGCTTCACCTCGATGATGCTGTCGCCGTATTTGAGCGCGGCGCTCTCGGCGTGAGCAGAGCCGTTGCCGGTCGCGTCGAGCGCCCCCTTCAGGAATCGCGGCAATCGGTCGACGATATAGAACAGCGTATCGCGCTGGGCGTCGAAGGTGATGTTGCGCATTTCAAGGATGAGCCGCAGGCGGCGCACCAGGTCGGCGCCCATCTCGTAAACGCGCAGCGAGGAAACGTCCCCCGATCGCGCGAAGTCCTGGCCGAAGACATGGCCGCGCCGCTTGTCGAGTGCGGCGAGGATCGACTTCAGCTCTCGCTCGCAAAAATCCTTCTGGACGGCCTCGCGGCCTTCCTTTGACAGACTGCGGAAGTCGTCACCGAGTTGCCAGCGCACGACCGGGACGGACCGGTCGGCGACCCGCTCGATGAGAACGCGGGTCAGCGCCGCGCCCTCGGCGTCGGTCGGAATCGCATCCAGTTCCTGGCGCATCTTGGCGGTGCGGGTGCCGTAGGCGCCGCGAATGTCCGCTTCCCACTCGGCCTTGCTTTCGGGCGTCGGAACGCGTCCCCGCACCAGGCAGACGCGCTCATAGAGACCGTTGTCCACGGCTGCCTGGAACGGGATGTGGTGGACGTTGAACTTGTTCTTCCCCGCCTTCGCCTCGGTGATCAGCTCGTTGAACGGGTTGAGGATGCCGTTGTGCGTCGAGATCACCCGCACTTTGCCGCCCCAGATCAGCAGCGCATTGACGGCGTCGATCACTTCGCGCACGTCCCGGTGGAACGCCGCCTCGTCGATGACGACGATGCCCTGCAGGCCGCGGATGTTCGCCGGGTTCGACGACAGCGCCTCGACCCGGAAGCCCGAGGCAAAGCGCACCCGGTAGGCCGAGATGAACTTGGTCGAGCCGTCGGCCTGCCCGTCCTCGAACAGGAACTCCTCGATTCCCGCCAGCTCGCCCGCAACAACCTTGGCGAAATGGGCGACATAGCCGATCGCCTCCCGCCCCTTTTCCTTGGTGTCGCCGATATAGAAGACATTGTCGCCGCCGGCCTCCCGGGAAGCGGCCGCGATCAGCGTGGCGTCGAGCATCTCGGCATAGGTGATGCCGGTTCGACGCCCCTTTGAGGCGATCTTGAGGGGCGACGGATCGGCGAGCCAGTCCGCTTGGTGCTTCATCAGGATGCCTTCTGCGAAGGGGTCCTGATCGGCCGGGATCTCCGCGCCGCGCGGCAGCGCGTCCGGCAAGGCCGCCGGATCGCGCGGCAGGATCGGGGCGTCGCTCACGGTCTGACGCCCAGGAAATCACGGCGCAGCTGGCCGATCCGCTCGGCGGAAAGACCGGCGGCCTTGCCGGCGGCGTCGACGACCTCCCCGACGCGCGCGGCGATTTCGGCTTCCTGCCGCCTGCGGGCGTCGGCGCTCATCTTCTGCGCCGACAGGGCCCCCTGCAGGCCGCGCGAGAGCTCCATCACCTCCTTCGAGGACACCTGCCCACCACGTAGAACGGAGTAGGTTGCGGACTTCAGAAGCTCGACCAACATGACCGTGATGTCGTCGGCCGTGTCCGGACCGAGGCGCTCGGTCACAGCCTTGGCGATTTCGCGGGTTTCCTTCAGCTGGCGCGTCGTCGCCGCGAGCCGGGTGGAGTACCGATTGAAGGCCGAGGAGGAGATCGTGTCGCTACCGATCGCCTCCAGCCTGTCGTTCATCTCGAACAGAATATCGGCTTGGGTGCGTTCGCTGGCCTGCAGTTCCTCGACCGCCCACTGGACGATCGGATCGGCCTCCGGTGGCAGGAGATCGATCGAAGAGAGCCGTCCGCGTCCCGTGACCATGATGCGTCCCTCAGCGCGGCGACGGGCGGGCGACGCCCTCGACGATTGCGCGGCGATCGACATGGTCCTGGCCGAGCTGGGTCAGTTCACCGATCAGGAACTCCTCGCCAGCCTTGATCACGCGGATCGCGCCGAGTTCTTCGAGCGCCCGCATCTGGGTCCGCACCCAGTCGCGTGAGCGCCGATGCCCGAACGTCTCGATCGTCACCTGCAACAGCGTCTCGTTCAGACGGCCGTCCGTCTGCTCGGCCAGCGCCTTAAGGATCACCAGCCGGGCGTCCCGGGTCGCATGCTCGTTGAAATTCATGCCTGCCCTCGCTTGCCGGCCTGCCCCATCAGGAAGTCGTCGATCCGCCCGACGCTTGCCGCCAGCGGCCGCATCCCCTCCGACAACACCCGGATGTCGCCGCCCATCTTCTCGACGAGCGTTCTCAGATCGGAAACCTGGTTGGCGCTCGGCGAATGCTTGATCGTCTCTTCGACCCGGCCGATCCGGTCGCGCAGCTGTTCGAAGGTTGCCTGGTGGATCTGGGCGACCTTCAGCCGGTCCTCGCTGATCCGATCGACCTGGCCCTCGATCTCGGCCCAGCGATGCGCATCGCGCTCCAGCGCCATGACCCGGCCCTCGTTGCGCTGCGACCGCTCGCCGGCCTCTTCCGCTTCCTTGGCGACTGCCTTCATGTCACGGACGATACCGGACAGTTCGCCGATGCTCGCCTTGAGCCCGTCGACGTCTTCCCGCTTGATCGCGGTCCGCTCCAGGGTCGAAAGGCGGCTGTCGAGCTTGTCGCTCTCTTCTTTCGACGCCCGTGAGCGAGCCGAATTGATCGTGAACACGAGGGCGGCGATCGCGACGAGCGGCGACAGCAGTCGGAGAGCGAGGTCATACCATTCCATGCAGCACGCTGGGCGTCACGAGGAAGCGGCGGCGCCTGGCCGCTCCGCTTCCGGATCGGCCAGCCAGTCGACGAGCCGCGCCTCCACCATCTCGGCGAGCCGACTGTCGCCGACACTGGTGATCCCGAAGTGCTTGAGCGCCCCGGGAAACTTCTCCAGAGCATAGCCGGCAGCAATTTCGATCGCGTGATGCTTGAACGCGATGGGGATCCCTTTCGAGGCACGCGCATGGAGCTGCGAGGCCGCGAAATCGACGGCCTTCGCTAATCCCTGGTCAACGATCTTGCCGACCTCGCCGTCGATCTGCCAGCCGGTCTTCTTGCGGAACAGCGCGAAAGCCCAAGCGGCGAGCGCCGAGAGAACCGCGAGCGCCGCCGGCGCCAGGATCTCGATCATCGCTCCCGCCATCGGGCCGAAATCGATCGGCGCCGGCGCCGCGGCCGCGACCTCAGCATGAGCGATGCCGGCGAGGACGAGGACCGCGAGGAGCACGACCAGGCCGACAAGGATTGCCCACGAAAGCCCTCCGGCGACGAGACGCCAGAAGCGCGAGGCCGACAGGTCGACGGGATCGGCGACGACCACCGTCGGTCGCGAGACTGCGAGCAGCGTCCCGAGCAGGGGCGCGAGGAAAGCCAGAAAGCGCATGGGAGACCTTTCGAAGGCGGTTTGAAGGGGAGACTAGAGCCGAGCCGCCTGGACGTGCATCCAGTCGTAGTTCCGGGCCCGACCAAGAGAGAGCCAGCCCTCGGCCTCCCAGGCCTGCCAGAAGGGCAGCGCGTCGGCATGGGACAGCCGGGCCTTGGGAGCGCCCCATTTGAGCTGATTGCGCTCGCTGTCGAAGTCGATCGCGATGCCCCAGGAATGCATCGAGTAGGCCGACCCGCCGCGCATCCGGCGCACGTTGAGCGAGCCGGCGAAGAGGTTGAGGCCGAGATCGGCCCGCTCTTTGGCCGAATAGATCTGCGCCACGCGCTGGAGCACACGTTCGGCCGACGGTGCCACCTTCCGGTGCAGCGTCATCTTCCGCGCCCGCGTCGTCTTCGACCAGGCGAGGACCATGTCGAACGGGATTTCGATCGTCGTCTGATTGGTGCCGACGGCGCCGTAGAAGGACGAAACGCCCGACTGGCGCGGCCAGGTGTTGCCGACGAGGGCGATCTTCTGGATGTCTTCCTCGGGCACCTCGCGGTGGCCGACGATTGCCCTCGTATCCTCGTCGACGGTGCTCGACGAGGAGCGCAGCGCCGCCAGCGTCGGATTGCCCTCGGTGCGCAGCCAGGCCACCACGTCTTCGTCGGCCATGCCGTCCACCGGCAGGCCTTTCGAGGCCTCGAAGCCGCGGATCGCCGCCCGCGTCATGTCGCCGACGATGCCGTCGATCGCGCCGCAGGCAAAGCCGTGCGCCGTCAGGCGCATCTGCAGCCACGGGATGAAGGGAATGGGTGCGCTCATCGGGGAGCCTCTCGCGGGTGACGATGAGGCCCGACCATGCGGGATGGGACGGCGGGGTATCAGTCGGGACATGTCCCGAGGCAGGGTCAGTTCCCGGGCGATCCGAAGAGGTCGGTCTGGCGCGGGTCGGCCTGGCGCCGACGCGGCGGCCGGGCGGAGGGGCGGCGGCGGAACAGCTTCTCGACACCGTTGACGCTGATTCCGAGCCGCCTGGCGATCTCGCGATTGTTCAGATCGGCGGCGCGATAGTGGCGCGCCCGGAACGTGCGGGCAAGAGGGATGGAAATCTCGTCGCCGCCGAAGCGCTTCGCCAGCCGCCGCGCGACTTCTTCCCCGAGCTTCCCGGCGATCTCGGTGCCGGTCTCGCTCTTCGGGATATAGCGCCGCTCGCCGCCATAGGCCTCGACCAGGCGGATGAAGTCCTGAGGCCCGAGCAGCTCGATCAGCTCGTCTTCCAGCCGCTCGCTCATCGGGCCCCCGCCAGCGGTTCACCGCTCAAGGGCGGGGCAGAAAACCCCTCGCTTTCGGCGGGCCATCCGAACAGATCGATGTCGCGCTGAAAGGTCAGGCGCGAGCGGCAGGGGCGGATCCACTTGAAGACGGGATCTGTAACCGCCCGGTCGAGCCGCCAGATCAGCCAGCAATAGGCCGTGAAGGTGCCGCCGTCCGGCTCCCAGCGTCCCTTGTGGCAGGGCGCCCGCTCGACGAACTGGGCGATCGTGTGCGGCGGATTGGTCTCGTAGACGAAGCGGTGGCGGTTGATCCCGTCCAGCTTCACCGTCGGCATGTAGATGGCGACGCCGGTCCTCGCCCTGGCGAGAGCGCGGCGCACGAAGGCCAGCAGCTTGGCGCCGAAGGGTGGATTGGTGATGATCCAGTCGGGCCGGTCGATCCCGCCCCAGGCTTCAGGCTCCAGGAAGTCGCGGATGGCGAGACCGCCATCCAGCCGATAGCCGTGATCATGGACGTCGCTGGCCCGGACCGTCCCGAAGACCTCCTGGAGCACATAGACCATGTGGCCCTCGCCGCAGGCGGGTTCCTCGACGCTGAGGTCCCGGAACGGCTTCGTGCCGAGGATCTCCGCGAACAGCGCCCGGGTCGCCCAGGGCGGCGTCGGGAAATAGTCGAGCGAATCCGCCGCCTCGAGGCGCGCGCCGCCGATCGAGCGAGGGACCGGAGCGCTCATGATCTCCCGTGCCCCTGCGTTAGGGGCGCGACCAAACCCATGGTAGAAAGGCGGCCTTGGCGCGCGAGGCAACGCGCACCAAGGCCTGGCATCCCCAGGCGGAGACAGAACCTGGAGACGATACGGATGACGTCAGGAAAAGACGGCAGGAACCATGGGCTCGGCCGCATGGTGCTCGACCGGGAAGACCTTGCGACGAACAGCGCCGGGGTCAGGCAGCCGAGCATGAGCGGCAGGGAAGACGAGCACAAAAGCGCCGGCGTCAGGCAACCGCAACCGACGCAAAGCCCTTCTGAGGACAGCGGATCGCAGTCCGGCTCGAACAAGCCGAGCGAGTCCGGAGACAAAAAGGACGATTGACGATGGCCAGGTCTGTGGAAGTGATCCGGTTCAACGTGTTGCGGAACGCGATCTACCACACCGCGCGTCGCCGGCAGTTCGAATGGTGGAACCGGTTCTTCAACTTCATCGTGGTGGCGCTGGGCGCCGCTGCGATCGCAGATCTGACGACCAGCCTCGGCATTTCCCAGATGGCGATCGGCGCGGCCGTCGCCATCGTGGGCACCCTGCAGCTCGTGATGGACTTCGGCGGCTCGGCTCGCACCCACCAGACGCTGCAGCGCGACTACCACCAGCTCCTGGCCGAGATCGAGGAAGCCGAAACCCCGGATGACGCGAAGCGCCGCCAGTGGGACGGGAAGATGATCAGGATCGCCGGCGACGAACCGCCTGTCCTGCGGGCGCTTGATGCCAAGGCCTATAACGACGCCATCGATGCGACCGAGGACGGCGGCTTCGACCGGAGCGAGCGCCTTCACATCGGTCTCTGGCCGACGCTGCTCGGCAGCTTCCTCCAGTTCAACGGGACCGATTTCAAGAAGGTCAGCGAGATCGAGGCCGCGGCAGTCGAGCGGAAACGCGGCCGCATCGTGCAGCCGGCTGAGTAGGCGCCAGAAGCTGGGCCGAAGACCGCCATTCATGCGAAGCGCAGCCCCTTCGAAGTCAGGATGATCCTGTCCTTCGGATCGTCGGGGTTGGTGTAGCCGAACTGCCCGGTCCAGCTGCCGGCCTTGCGCCCCCACAAGCGGGTGGGGCTTTGCAGGTGGGACCCGGCGACGAGCCCCGCGAACTCCAGCTGCGCGGCGATCGGTGCGGCCTTGGTCTCAGGCAGGTCCACGATGCGGAGTTTGCGACGGCGGGCCATCAGGCGCCTGCCTTTCCGGCGCGGATCCGCTTGCCGAATTCGTTCATCACCGTGATCCATTCGGCGTCGGTCGGCTTTTCGCTGATCTGCGGCCGCTTGAGGATCGCGGTAATCTCCGGCCAGAAGCCTGCGGTGCTCTCGTCGCGCGGAGAGAGTTTGCGATACTGCGCGCGAGCGATTTTGTAGCCGGAGCGGGCGGCGAAGGCGGGCAGGTTGCGAGAGATGACCCAAGAGACGCCCTCGCGCTCGCACCACTTCTTCAGCGCTTCGATGAGGGCTTTCCCCTGTTCAGGGTCACGAAGCCATTCGGTCCGCTGAAGGCCCGTCTGCCGATCGACGAAGGCGAGCAGCGCGGAGTCGCGCTCGTCGAAGACCGCTCCGAGGTTCCACAGCGCGATCCACAGCGCCTGCGCCTTCTTGGCGTAGGGGCCGGACAGGGCTTTGTTTGCCTTTCCGCTGCGCTTCGAAGCCGGTTTGAACCCCTGCCGCACGAACTCGTCGAGCCCCGCCTGGCGCTCGCGGTCGGTCATGTCCTTCGACGAGCGCTTGCCCGTTACCCGGACGAGCACAGCCCGATAGGTGTCATCGTCGAGGCCGAGGTCGCGCTTGGCGACGTGCATCTTCGCGAGCGCGGTCATGAGCCACCGTCCCGGCGGATCATGACGCCAAGTGTGGCCGCTATCAGCGAGAGCGCCGGGGTTTCACACGTGCCCGCAACCCGCGTCAGATCGTTCAGGCGCACAAAGGCCATGCAGAAGTCGCGGGAAGGCGTCTTGGATTGGACCTCCCATTCCGCTTGCGTGATGGCACGCTCCACGAAGAGGACTGCATCGTCCAGCGAGCTTGTGAAATCGAGGGCGGCCGTGCACACCCATTTGTCGGTCGCGGGGTCGATCCAGACGTCATTCTCGACGGGCACCCATCGACCGCCCGGCCCGGAATCCTCCTGAGTTCCGATGTGCTTTCGGCCTCTCACGTAGAGCAGCGCCATCAGCGCCTCGTCGAGCTGCCGATCCGCGCCTTTGGCGCATTCGAGCCGATCAAGAAGGCTCTTCAATTCCTTGGTCTGCGTCATAGTCCCACCTCTTCCAGCAGCTCGGCCGCCCGGTTCGCCATCTCCGGCTGGAAAAAGCCGAGCCGGATCTGCAGCGGCGAGGAAAACCCGCCCGGCTCGTCCCGGCCTTCCAGCAGCGTCGCGTCGACGATCTCGGCGAGGCAAAGCGCCAACCGCCGCTCCAGGGTGTCTCCGTAGCGCCCGACGCTCTGGCTGATTGCCGCGTCGATCGCTCGGTCGAGATCTTCGCCGCCGAGGATGAGGTTGTCCGGGATCTGGCCGCCGAACACGCCGCCCTCGGCGATCGCGGCCGAACTGGTGCTGCGATTCCGCAGATACCGGTAGCGCGCCGCATCCGCTTCCTGCTGCTTGAACAGGACGTCCTGGCAGCGCGAGCAGATATCGTCATCGGCCCAACACAGGGGCTGGCCGTCGATCTCGATGCCTGGCTCAATGTGGCTGATGCCGCACTCGCGGCAGCGCAGTTCACCGCCATCCTCGACGGGCCCGTACAGCAGCTCGTCGCCAGGGTAGCCGGCCTCGATCAGGTCGGCAGGTGAATCCCGCGTCGCCCCCGGCTGCGCGCCGGAGCACGCCGAGCAGAGATCCTCCTCCACCCACCAGCACGCGCCGGACTCTTCGCTCCAGCAGGCGCTGCGATCATGGCAGCCGCATTTGCGGCAGGTGCGCTGGCTCATCCCACCATTCCCTCTACCAGCACGGCCGCGGCGAGGATCCGCAGCACGTCATGGGTGGTCTGGGCCCGCTCGTCGCCGGCAAGCACCCGGCGCGCCATCTCCCGCGCCGTCTCGGCCGTGAAGCTCTGCTCGGGCTTGTGCTCCTCGCGGTGATCCTCGACCGTGAAGACGTGGCAGACGCCGCCGGCGTCGATAGCGATCGAGCGGTTCCCGCCGCCCTTGGCGAGCGGCACTTCGGTGAGGATGCGAGCTGCAGGGAGGGCGTTCATGCGGCACCGCCTTCCGACGACGCCGACGCGGCCTGCATTGCGGCCAGGCGGCGAGAGGCCGCGTTGACCCAGTTGCGCAGCAGGCCGGCATCGCCGCCGGTGCAGGTGGTCGCGATTCCGGCCAGGGCCAGACGGTAACCGTCACCCGAGCCGGAGCGATAAGCAGCGCCTTCCTCGGCGACCAGCCCGTCGATGATCTTGCGGTAGGCGCCCTGGTGGGCGCGCCAACCTTCGTAATCGCTCATCGCCGGCACCGGGCCGACCTGTGCAAGCTCTTCGTCGATGCGGCCCATGAGACCGGCGACTTTGACCGTGTCGATCGCCATCTCCGCCTCCTCACGCACTCGCCAGATCGATGGTGACGGCCCGCCAGCCGCCTTCGGGCGTGTCGCGCTCGTAAAAGCGGACATATTCCTTCGAGCCGACGGCCCGGGCGGCGTCGGCGATTGCCTGCATCGCTCGCTGCCAGCGCGCGTCCTCGATGTCCCAGCGCCGCAGCCGGTAGAGCTCGGTCCGGTTCACCTGGCCGGCATTGTCGGTGTTGAAGGCACGCAAGACGATCGCCTTCAGCTCCGGCCGCGCATCCGCCGCCCATTCGTTCAGGCACTCGTCGATCAGTTTCTTCGCCGTCTGCAGCTGCGGCCCGAACTCGATCAGGTCGGCGACCTGGACCTGCACTTTCAGGAGGCCGTCATAGGAAAGGAACGTCACGTTACCCTTCGCGCCGCCCTTCTGAGCGCCATACTCCTGGTCGAGCACCGCCTGGAAGTCGCCGATGTCGGCGAAGGTGTGGGCCTTGAACCGGGCGATCTGCGCGGACAGCTCCTGCGCATGGCCGAGGATCTTGCGGACCATCTCGTCCTCGATCCGGTCCTCGGCCTTGATCATCTCCTCGGGCGTGAACCGCCCTTTGGAGTCCGGCCAGAGCACCTTGCCTGCGGCCTCAATCGCGCCGGCAGGGCGAACCGTCTTCGGCTCGGTGGTTTGGGTTTCAGGGCGAGTGGCTGCGGTCGCGCTCATGCTGCGATGTCCTTTGCTGCGAAGTGCGTTTGAAGGGCTTTCAAGGTCCGGTCGAGCTGCTGCTGGGCAAAGCGCTCGCGGCTGCTGTAGCGGTCACTTTCGAACTGCCGATGGGCTGCGAGGACGGCGCGCACGGCTGGGCTGTCCTCGGTGGAAGCGGCGGCGATCGCCAACGCGTCCCGGTATTCGGTCAGCTCCTCGCTGAGGTCCGCCCGCTGTTGCTCAGCCGCGGCGGTGACCGCACCCAGCCGCTGCTCCAGCCGCAGGACCTGCGCCGCCAGCGCCGCAACCTGGTCGGCGTAGATCGTCATCTGCTCGCCGGCGGCGATCGCGGCCTCGACCCGAGCCGCCAGACCCTCGACGTCGACGTCCTCGGGCGGCACCAGCTCGAACCGTCCCGTTGCGGGCAGCTTCTGGCGGATCGCCGTGCCCATCGCCTCGATCTCGTCGCCGTAACCGGCCTCGCAGGCGATCCGGTCCTCGACCCGACGAATGCCCGACAGGACCGTCGTGTGATCGCGCCCGCCCATCCGCCGCCCGATCGCCGGCAGCGAGGCCGGTGTCAGCACCTTGGCGAAATACATCGCCTCGTGCCGCGGCCGCACGACACGCTGCGACCGCCGGTCCGAGAGAATGTCATCGAGGGCAACACCGCGGATATCCGCCACCGCCGCCGTAATGGTCCGGATGGCGTTCATGACGCCACCCGATCGGCAGCCCGGGTGAGATGGCCGGCCTTGATCTCGACGCGGGCTGCCACGAGCTCGGCGATGGCGTTGTCGATCGCCACCAGAGCCTCGTCGGCTTGCGTCGCCTGTTTGGGGGCGATGATCTTCCGGCGCATCGCCCGGATGATCTCCTCGGCCTGGAGCATCCGGTCGACGGCGGGCCGGATGACGGGTTGCGCGGAAGACGGGATCATCGGGCCGCTCCCGCCGCCGTGCCGGCGTAGCGCCGGGCGATCTCGGACATGGGGCGGGCGGCTGCGGCACCGACCCGGGTGCCGGTCTCCAGGTCCGCCGCGTCGATCTCGAAGTTCCGCAGGCGCTCGGAGAGTGCATCGACGGCGACGCCGCCGAGGACGACGCCGGCGCGGTCATATTCGCGGAAGAACGTCCGCAGCTCGCGAATGCGCGCCGACAGGCGCGCGGGCTTCTTATCCATGGTCGGTTCCTTTCGTATGCTTGGAGTGGGGGCAGCCGGAAAACCGGCAGGCCCGATAGAGCTGGGCGCGCATGGCGCTCGTCCCGGAAAAGTCCTTCCCCTGCTCGTCGAGGCAGCGGTCGCGACCGATCTCGCCGAGGACCGGGCATTCCACGGTGAGCGCCATCAGCGCCCCCCGAACCCGCTCCTCGATCTTCCCGACGTCGCCGCGATAGGTGTTGGAGAGGGTCTGGCTGAGGGTGGAAGCCGGACGGCCGACCCGCTTGCCGGCGCCCGTCAGTCCTTCGGCATCCGCGAAGCGGGCAAGCTCGACGATCCAGTCCGGGCGATCGTCGCCCCAGGCGAGGAGCGTCTTTTCCTCGAAGCTCTGGCGCTGGTTCACAGCCCGACCTCCTCGGCTTGCGCCGTGCCCAGCTGCTCGCCCCGGTTCGGATCCCAGACGACATTGGCCGTGAGGATCTTCGGCGCCCGCGGGCCAGGGATCCGGACGAGCCGGAACCGCTGCTCCTGGCGCTGGCTGCGCGGCCCTGCCAGGGCGAGAATGCCGCCGCCATGCAGCCGCCAGAGATAGACGCGGATCGACTTGATGTTCGGGGCCCGGCCGGTCTCGGCGAGATAGGCGGCGAGATCTTCCGCCCGGAAGGTCTTGAGCATGCGCATGGTGCGCCAGAGCGTCTCGATGATCAGCTCAGGCAGGACCTCGCCGGAACTGGAGACCCGCGGCGCGAAGATGCTCGGCCGGGCGATCTGGTAGAGATGCGGCGTACCGCGTTCCTGCGATCGCCCGACGCGCTTGACGAAGCCGGCAGCGTCCAGCCTTGCGACGTAATGGAGAATGACCTTCGGCGAGGAGCCGACGAAGCGTGCGATGTCGGCCGTCGACCACGACCCTTCCTTGTCGAGCTTCTGGATCATCTCCCAGATGGCCGGCTCACCCTTCGGCAGCGCGATCTCCACCTTCGAGCGCAGATCCTTCGATTCCCGGACGTGCGTCATCGGGCCGCCCTCGGCATCGGCGCCCTGAGACCGAGGATCGCATCGCGCCCACCGAAGGCTGCGAGATCGATCGTCTCGATGCCCTCCCGCGCGGCGACTTCCTCGGCCTTTGCGAGGTTGACGACGATGCGGCGGGGATTGCCTGCCGTGACGGCCAGCATCTCTTCGGCAAGGTCGGCGCCGATCTTGATCCTTGGCGCGACGGTCCGCGCCAGCATGACGCAGTCCTCGCCGTTGCATGGCACCGCCGCCACCCAGTCGAGCATCCGATTGTGGACGCGCTCATAGGCTTCCAGATGCTTCGGCAGCGTCTCCTCGCCGATCAGCACGATCGGGGCGTCGCTCTTGTCATGCAGCTCGCGCACCACGTCGACGAACGCCTTGTGGGCGATGTGATGCGCCTCGTCGATGATCAGTGGGCGACGCGGATCGCGAGCGAGGATCTCGACGATCTCGTTCAGCATGTCGGTTGCCGTGCCCTTCGGCTTCGGCATGCCGAGTTCCATCAGGATCGAGACGAGCAACGAGCGGGCCGTCGTCATCTGGCCGCATTCGACATAGGCGGCGCGGTGCCGGTTCGCCCCGAAGATCGCGCTCTTGGTCTTGCCGAGACCGGAATGGCCATAGAAGCAGGCAAGTCCCGGCAGGCCGGGCCGCCGGTCGACCACCCGGTTGATCAGGCTGGTGAAGGCCGCGACGTTCCTGAGCGGCGCCGGCTTGTTGACGGGTGGATTGACGTGGGGCGTCATGTTCATCATTCTCTCCGCGTTGCACTTGCGGCCTCCAGGCCGTCTTTTCGGGCCCGGCATTTTCGCCGGGCCGTTTTTTTTCGTCGCGCCTCAGAGCGCGAGGTATTCGTCGCCATAGGCCTCGTGCATGTCGCGCTGGCCCTTGAAGTCGGCGGTTTCCTGGTATCGGCCGAGAAGGATCGCATCCTCGATCTCGACCTGTTCGCCGGCCTCGATGCGGCGGCGCAGCAGCTCCATGCGGACGTATTTCGCGCGCGGCGATTCCGGCAGCGCGCGCACGGTCTCCGGCAGGTGAGCCGTCCGTTCGGCCTCGATCTCCGCCTCGCGTTGGCGCGAGCGCTCACGTCCGCGCTCCCACAGCGCCGCCTCGTCCGCGGCCGCCATCTCGGCGATCAGGCGGCGCTGCTCTTCCGCCACGCGGGGATCCGTTGGCACCGGCGCGCGCCGGTCGTCAGCCGCATCCATCGCCTCAAGGGCGGCCGCGATCTGCGGCGTGACATGGGCCTCCCCGCGCTTCGGCAGGGCGACGACGTTCGGCGCGCGCGCCTCCCGGACGCCGAGGATGCGCTCGTGCCAGGCACCGCCCTTCTTCAGGCGGCGGATCTCCGCCTTGATCGCCGCGGCGCCGCGTGAGGTGATCTCGTTCTGCATCGCCTTCAGGGCGCGCACGGCCTCGGCCGGGTCGATGCCGGACAGGGCCGGACAGATGCCGGCGCCGAGGAACGACTCGCCGTCGGGCGTGAAGGCGTAGACGACGCCGAGATCGGCGCTGTCCATCCGCACCAGGACCTCGGTGCCGGGAAGGATGGCCGGCGTC
Source organism: Aurantimonas sp. 22II-16-19i (assembly GCF_002088275.1). Classification (GTDB taxonomy): domain Bacteria; phylum Pseudomonadota; class Alphaproteobacteria; order Rhizobiales; family Rhizobiaceae; genus Jiella. The sequence continues at coordinate 339,579 of NZ_AQQS01000002.1, read as the reverse complement.
ATGTAGTGGTTGCCGTCGACCCGGATGCCGCTCGACGTCACCCGGCGCGTCCCGCCCTGCGGCACGGTCATCAGGAGGAGGTCGAGGGCCCTCTCGTTGACGGTCCGCGGCGGCTTGGTCGAGCGGGCGGCGACGGCAAAGGGCGTCTGGCCTTTCAGGCCCGCATGCGGCTCGTGCTGGTGCAATGCTGCCCAGCGATCGACCTCCCGCTGCAGCTCGTCGCCTGTGAGCGCGACGCCGAAGGCTTCCTCGTCGCTGGTGCCGAGCCGGGCCGCAAAGCTGCGACGTTCCTCGATCGCTTTGCGGTCGGCGACGTTGTGCCCGACAAAGCCGGGCAGCATCGTCGCGAAATCCTTCTGGAAGTCGCCGATCGCCCGTTCGACATGGGCCTTCTGGGTCGGCGTGTAGGCGTCCGACAGCTCGACCTCGATGCCGAGGAAGGTGAACAGGCGCTGGGTGTCGCGAGCCGTGAAGTCCGAGCCATTGTCGGTCTTGATCTTGTCGGCGACGCCCCAGGCGAGGATCGCCTTGCGGATCAACAGGGCCACGGCCGACGCCCGGGGCGTCCGGCTGACGGAAAGCACCATCCGCCGCGTCGCGATGTCGAGGCAGACATAGATCGCGTGCCGCCCGTCGGTGCAGAGCGCGTCGACCGGCGAGGCATCGATCTGCCAGAGCTGGTTCGGCTCGCTGACATAGGACAGGGTCCCGATGCCTCGCGGCGCCATCGTCGAGCGGAAGCGATCCGGGTTCTGCACCCGCATCAAGGTCACTTCCTGCGAGCTTCGAAGCTCCTTCGAAACCCGTTGGAAGGCACGGATCGGCGGCAGCGGGACGGTCTTGTCGCCGGCCTTGCCCGGAACCGTGAGCGTCTTCCCGAACTCCGATTCGACGACGTCCCGAATATGCTCCGCGGTAAAATGCTGGTTGTCCGCCAGAAGCGCCAGAATGGTCGCTCGCACTGCCCCACCATTGGCGGTGTCGAGGATCCCCGTACCCTTGCGGGCGAGGCCGCGATCGACGCCGATCGGCGCCCCGCGACGATGCTTCTGGATCCAGCGTTTGAGCGAACCCTTCGAGATCGTCTCGACCAGTTCCAGGACCCACTCCTCGATATGGAGGGTCCGCGCGTTGTAGCGGTCGACGAAGGCCTGCATCGCCCCTTGCTGGTTGAGGCGCAGCCCGGATCGGAAGCTGTCGAAGTGCTTGATGATCGTAAGTCGCGCGTCCCGTTCCAGGCTCGCACGGGCACTCAGCCGGGAGGCAGGAACCGCGTCCTCGTCATTCGCTGCGGTCGGCAGGTCGACGAGGCCGAGCCGGAGATAGCGGCGCTGATACTCGAGAGACGCGAGCGCGGGCAAAAGCCGGATGTGGTACTCCGTCCCGCCGCCCCGGCCTTTCCGGGGACGCGCAAAGGCGGGGTGCTCGTTCCAGGATTCGCGGATGGCGAGATCGTTGATGCCCCGCTTCGTCGAAGGGAGATGCGGCAGGCACTCTCCGGCAAGCTCCTGCGCCGTCAGCCATTCCTTCATGACCGCGCCTCCCGCCGTGCTTCGACGAATGCTCGGATGGCCGCCTCGTTGGGCTGCAGCCATTCCAGCGTGGCGAGGACCGCCTCCATCTCCTCGATGTGCCGGTCGGCCTCGACCTGGCGCATCTTTCGGGTCGCGACGAGGCGCGGATAGACCTTGCGGCGCTGGGCGATTTCGCGCCTCACGCAGGCGATCTGGCTGGCGAGCGAGAGCTTCATGTCCGCGCCCTCGCCTTGGCCTTGAGGGTCGCCATGCGGGCATCGAGCAGCCGCTGGTGATCCTCGATCTGCTTCATCTCGATGATCTCGACATACTTCTCCTCGACCACCGCGTAGCCGAACAGCGAGGGCACGAAGCCGAGCGCCTCGTAGCCCTTGGTCTCCGCGATGAGGGCGATGAAGGCGTCGAGCGGGATGCGGTTCTCCTCAGCCGCTTCCGACGCCCACTTCTCGATCGACGTTTCCGAGACGGGACGGCCCAGCCTCACGGTCAGCAGCTCCGCCAGATGCCGGCGCGTCATCCCGGCCTCCTCGCGCGCGTCCTGCGTCGTCCGGCTAACGACCCGGGCGATCTGCGAGGCGAGTGAGCCTCGGCCGGTCACCTCCGGTCCGAACCCGACAGAGACGGGCTCAGGCGCGGCGAACAGGTCGCGAGTGTGGGCGTCGCGCCGGCGGCTCATCAGGCGGCCCGCCCGCGCTTGGTCGCCCGCTTGGCGAGCCAGACGTCGATGGCCTCGGCGTTCATCTCGAAGAACGCTTCCTTCTCGGGCGCCTTCAGCCGGACGAACCGCTCATACATCCGCTCGTAAACGGGAACCGGCTTGGCGCCGGGCGCGTGGTCGAGCAGCGCCAGCGCCTCGGTGACGCTCGTCGCCTTCGCAGGATCGCTGGTCAGGAGATCGACGACGGCACGCTGCCGGACCGGCGTCAGTTCCGCGAGCAGCAGCAGCTCGCGCTGCACGTCGGCAATGGCATGAAGGGCAATCCGACTGCGCAGATCGCCTTCGATCTTAGCGATCTTCAGGGAGCGGAATATCCCCATTCGGCCGATCTTGAGAGCCTGCTGAGCGGCCTCCGTCCAATTGAGTACCAACTTGGTACTCAATTCCTCATCACTCTCCGGCGCGGCCTCGGCAGCCTTTTTGCGGCCCGGCTTTTGCGCCGGCTGGGCGCCTTGGTAGATCTCGCACCAGGCGGCGACATAGACGGCCCGATCGAGCGCCGTCAGGTCGCTCCGGAGCATGTTGCTCTTGATCTCGGCGAGCCGAACGGCGGCATCGTCGGGAAGCGCCTCCTCCGGCTCGATGCGCGCCTCGATCTCGCTCCAGCCCAGCTGCAGGGCCGCCGCGATCCGGCGCGCGCCCTTCACCAGCTTGAAGCCGTTGCCGCGGGCGACGACGCGGATGGCGTCCGTTTGGCCGTCGCGGGCGAACTCCTCCGCCAGAACGCTCACCCAGACGGGGTCGAGGGCGCGAAGCCGGCCTTCGGTCTCGATCGAGGCGAGGGAAATCATGGAATGCGTCGTCATGCGGTCAGTCTCTCTGGCGTGGTGAAGAGGTCGGGATCGGCTGCGCCGTCGCTGGCGATCGCCGCGGTGCGCAGTGTCAGCTTGGCGGTGGTGATCATCCGCTTGCGGGCCTGGAGCACCGTGGTGCGGACGTGACGGGCGGAGGCTCTGGGATCGACGGCGAGTTCCGGTGCGGCCATTTCCAGCACCGCCGCCGGATGGCGACGGGCAAAGGAGGTGCAAGCGCTGAGGAACTCGCCCGCCGTCATGAATCGGGCGTCCGAAAAGCCGGACGGCCCGCCGAAGCGAAACCGTCCGCAGTTCTGGAGGAAACACGGGTAGCCCCGTCGCCCCACCACTTACGCAGGTGGCGCGTTTCCCTCATAGTCGACGCGCAAACAACCGAACCGAGGGAATAAGAAATGATGAATGCGGAAGCCGCAGCGGCATTCGCCGCGAAGGAGCTCGCCACGCACATGCTGATCCGACAGCTATACGTCCTGATGAGCGAACAGCTCGGAACGGGCACGGATGGCCTGCGGGCATGGCGAGATGAGCTGGAGCGCCAGCTCGACGATCGCAAAGCCACAACCGCCGAGGCAGCAGCCGCGATGGACATGATCACACCCACTGCGAAAATCTTGATCCGAGGAGTGTTCGCTCCAATCATCGGTGAGTCTGCGGCTTGAGAACGGCCAACACGGCGAGCGCGACGGCCTGGGCGGCGATCACATCCGCAACCTCGAGACCATAAAGCCCTGCGAGCATCACGGCCTCAGGCCTGTCGAAGCGCTTAGCGGTCTCACGGCCGGCGCTGGCTCTGGCCAGCGCCGGGTCCTTGGAATTCAGGGTGTCCGATGGTTCCTTCCGTGCGGCATTGTCGAAGCCCATGATCGAGGCAACGGTGCTCTCGAGCAGCTCACGATGCCGCGCCTTCTCCTCCTCTTCTTCGGCACGAGCCTTCGCCGCCGTCGTCGCCGCGAGGTCGGAGGCGAGGATCTGATCGATCCGCTGGCGGGCGATCAGCTTCATCCGGCGGTGCCCGGTGAGCCGCGTGTGGCGATCCGCAGAGAATGCCCCCTCCACCGCTTCGGTAGGATCGCTTGCGCTGAGGGTCGCCGCGGGGAACTCCCGGGCGAAAGCCTCGCACTTCGCGATGAAGTCGCTGGTCTCGCTCATGGACGTTCCTTCAGCTGCGGCGGGTGGTGGGAGGGGGGATTGGTCGAGCGTCGCCTCGACGATGCGGGCGCGGCCGAGCCGCGAGCGCAGGATCGGATCGCCGTCACGAATCTCGGCGAGGATGCGGTGGAGCTTGGCGAAGGGAGAGTTCACGCCCGGTCCCTCCACCAGAGGCCGATGCTGAGGGCGATCATCCCGAGCCCGTAGGTCATCGCCAGCATGATCATTTCCGGCCTGGTGACGACCGTGGTTAACGCCGACAGCCAGGTCATGCGGATGCCCTTTCCCTGGAAGCCGCCGCCTTGCGCTTTTGCCGCGACGGGGCGGGGTTCTTCGGGTTAGGTTTGCGCTGGTTGGGACGAGCGCGGAGGTAGAGACCGGGGAAGAGCTTGGGCAGCGGAACGTCGAGGAACGCGGAAAGCGCCTCGGCTCCGGCGCGAGAAGCGCCGACTAGAGCCATGCGACAGGAGCTTTCGGCGATGCCGGCCTGCTGCGCTATCTCGGTCAGCGTCGAGCCGCGGCGGTGAACTTCCGCCCTGATCTTGAAGCGGTCCCACTCCTCGTCTGGACTGGCCATCGATGCTCCTTGGACCGGCTTTCGCAGAGCCGGTCTTTTTTGGGGTAAAAATTACGAACGCAACGCAGAACGTATCTCGATTAATCATGATTGAAAAGCGGAAAATCGAGTTCCCACTTCAGAAAATCATGATTGAGAGTGAGAACGCTATTTTCTGCATGATTATCAGTAGGTTATCAGATGCCTCGCCCCAAAAAAGAAACTGGGAAGCCAGTTCCCAGTTTCAGTGATGATTTCGGGCAGCGGATGGAATCGTTGATTTCCAAGATTGGAGATCAAAAAACCGCCGCGAAGCTCGCAGGCGCTTCAGTCGCAAAGCTCACGAGCTGGAAGTTCGGGCGATCGAGACCCGATTTTTTCGCGCTGGTGCAACTCTGCGAGGCCGCAGGCTCATCGCTGGAATGGCTCGCCACCGGCGAGGGTCCCATGGAGGTCGGCGAATCAGCGCGTGACTCTGGGAGAGAAACGAGTCATGTTCCGGCCAGAACGGAACAGGAACACAGAGGCGTTCCAATGCTGCAACTCGTTGATCCTGAAGCGTTTCGCGAAGGCGCTTTAGTCATGCTGCCGCGTCTGGACGTCGAGCTGTCCGCAGGCGCGGGCGCGCTGGTGGAGAGCGAAGACGTCGAGAGCTTTTTCGCGATGCACGCGGCCTACTTGAGGGAAATCGGCGTCAACCCGGCCTTCGCGACCACCATCCGGGTCCGTGGTCGCTCGATGATGCCGACGCTCGCCGACAGAGACTGGGTGATCGTCGATACCTCGATCGATTCCGTGGTCGACGAGGGCCTCTACGCCGTCGTCTACGGCGGCCTCTCGCTCATCAAGCGCATCCGCCTCATGCGGGACGGCACAGTGAAGCTGTCCAGCGACAACCGGGACGAGGGCTATGACGACGAGGTTATTCCACCGTCCGAATTGCCCGAACTGCGTATCGCAGGCCGCGTCCGCGGCCATTTGAGAGGGATTTGATTATGACCGCCAAGAGCTATTTCGTCGCCCAGGGCTTCGTCAAAGAGGGTCGCCGGCTCATTTCCGGCCAGACGTTCCAGGAAAAGACCGCCGAGGCCGCGATCGGGCGGGCGACCCGCATCGCCGATCGCTTCGCCGGCGCCGTCGCCTTCGAGCAGCTCGCCGACGACGAGACCGGCGAGACGCTCGAGGAGCCGAAGCTCCTCTTCCGAGCCGGCCAGCTCCCCGCTGACTTCGCCGACGACTGACGCGAACGACTTTTGCTCGCCTGCTCCTCCCGGACCCTGCTCATGAACCGCGTTTTCGGGAGCATTTGAAGTGACGCCCCCGGCGCCGATTTCCGCCCCGAGGGAGCATTTGAATTGACGCCTCGGCCCTTGCCGTTTTGCCCGTCAATCTCCCCTCAAAGCCCCGCCCCGCCTACACTTTCCCGCCAAATTCCGCCTGATCCCGGAAAATCCCGGCCAGGCTCACCTGATCTGTCGCGTTACACCAGGCGCCGAGCGCACCGGTGATCCGCTTCACCAGCGGCAGCACAGTGAGACGGTAGAGCGCACGGTTGGCTTCGGCGTAGTTCGAGTAGGTGACGTCGCCGGGGATGCCGAGCAGCATCGGCGGTACGCCGAAGGCGAGCGCGATGTCCCGCGCCGCGCCGTTCCGCGCCTCGATGAAGTCCATGTCCTTAGGCGTCAGCGCCATCGCCTTCCAGTCGAGCCCGCCTTCGAGCAGCAGCGGCCGCCCGGCCCGCGCCGCGCCGGAGTAGCCGGTCTCGAGCTCGCTCTTCAGCCGGTCGAACTGGTCGGGCGACAGGTTGCCGCCGCCCTCGGCCTTGTAGATCAGGGCGCCGGAGGGCCGCGCCGAGTTCTCCAGGAGGGCCCGGTTCCAGCGCGCCGCGGCATTGTGGAGGTCGAGGGCGTTCTGCGCCGCCCCCAGCGGCGGAAAGCCGCGATGGTCGGCGAGCGGATGGAACAGCGCCAGCGGCAGGATCGTCGCCGGCTCGCCGCCGGGCCCCTCCGCCGCGATCCGCCGGACGCTCGCCCCCGCCCGATACTCATAGGCCTCCGGCCAGCCGTCGGCGCCCTCGATCGGCCGCACCCGATCCGGCCTCAGGGGATGCAGCGCCCGCACCTCGCCGTCGATCAGCGCTGCTTCCACATAGGCGTTGCCGGAGAGGAGCAGATGGCCGCAGATCGCCTCGACGAAGGCCGCCCCGTCGGTCATCGGGTTCGGCCGCCGCAACAGCTCCAGCAGCCGATGCCCGCTCACCTCGCTGTCGCCGTCGTGAAGCACCAGCGGGATCGCCGCGGCCGCCTCGCTGATCAGTCTGACGGACCGATAGGCGACCGGGTTCTGCATGAAGCCAGCCCGCGCCAGCGCCGCATAGGAGCGCTCGACCCATCCTCCGTCGTCGCCGCCGGTGAAGACCAGCGTCCCGGCCACCGTGGCGGCAGATTTCCGCTCGCCCGCCGCCGCGCCAGCGCCCTCGCCCGGCGGCCGTGGCGGCGCACCCAGCCAGCCCGCGATCGTTCCCGCAAGTCCCATGCGATTGCTCCGATGTTCTGGAATCCGTTCGGGAAGCTGGCCATTTGCGCGGCCGGCCACCTGTCAGCGCGGGAGCCCTTCGGCGCCCCCCTCTGTCCTCCTGAGCCAGTCGAAGGGCGGACATCTCCCCCTCCAGGGGGGAGATCGGCAGCGTTGACGCTTGCGCACTTCCGACGATAGCGCCAGCAGCAGGCTTCCCTCGGTGAGGGAGCCCCTTCGACGCTGGCGCCAGCAGCAGACTTGTCTCGGTGAGGGAGCGACTTTCGCGCGGGATCGATCTCCCCCCTTGAGGGGGAGATGCCCGGCAGGGCAGAGGGGGGTGCCTCGGCACAAACCTAACCGGCACATACCGCTCCCCCGCAGCCCTTCCCCTAAAGCCCCCGGATCCGCGGCGCCTCCCCGCCACCCGCCAGCGCGTTCACCGCCCAGACCAGCGCGTCGAGCCGGTCCGGGGACCGCCCGCCGGACAAGCCGTCCGCCCCGAAATCCGCCATCTCGTCTTCGAGTTCGGGAAACCGGCCGGCATGGCGCACCCGGCCGCGTTCGTAGAGCGCGGCGACGGGTTCCGCCCGCAGCCACTTGCCCCGTGTCGCCCGCACCGCCTGGAACGGCGTGTCGGGGCTCGCTGCCCGGATCACCGCCTCGACCATGTCGCCGCCCTGGTTCACCTCGGCAACGATGCGGTCGGCCTCGAGCGCCTGATAGAGCCCGATCGCGGCCGCCGCCCATTCGTGCGGCTTGGCGCGCCGGCGGCTCGCATCGGCGAGGACGTAGATCGTCCCGTCGGCCCCGCGTCCCGCGGCGACGATGCCGCAGGCGTCGGACTTCGCCGTCGAGGTCGCCGGCGGATCCACCGCGACCACCACCCGCTGCAACTCGTCCGGCGCCGCGCAGCGCTCCCGCTCGATCCGGCCGATGTCGAACAGCGCGTCCTCGCGGGCCGCAAGGATCTGCCCGTCCAGTTCCTGCCGCCCGAGCCGCGTGCCGCCGTAGCGCTCGGTCATCGCGGCGAGGAACCCCGGCGCGAGATTGCCGGCGTTCTCCGCCGTCGTCATGTGGGTCGAAACGGTCTGCGGATCGGCGATCAGCCGCTTCAGGAGCGGGATCGGCCGCGGCGTCGTCGTGAACAGCGCGCGGGGGCTTTCCCCCAGCCGCAGCGCCAGCTGCAGATTGTCGAACGAGGCCTCGCCATGCACCCATTTCGCCAGCTCGTCGCCCCAGGCGAGGTCGAACTGGTAGCCGCGCAGGGCGTCGGGATCCTCCGAGGAAAACATCTGGGCGATCGCCCCGTTGGCGAACACGAGGCGCCGCCGGCTCGCCTCGAACACCGGCCGCGGCTGGCCGGCGACGGCCAGCAGCCCGCTCTCCCCGTCGATCATCACCTCGCGGGCGTCGGCCAGCGTCTCGGCGAGAAGCCCGATCCGCATGTGCGGCCGGTCGGCGAAGGGCGGCTCGCCGGCCGCCATCGCCCGCACCCATTCGGCACCCGCCCGGGTCTTGCCGGAGCCGCGGCCGCCGACGATCAGCCATTGCCGCCAGTCGCCCGGCGGCGGCAGTTGCGAGGGCCGCGCGGTGATTGCCCAGGACGGCTGCGCGCCGGCCAGCACCCGGGCCTTCTGCCGGGAGATCAGGCCGTCCGTCTCGCCCCAGAACTCCGCCTCGGTCAGCGGCCCCGCGTCCTCGCCGCCAGCGGCTTCGGCTTCGTCCTCGTCCGCGCTATGCGCCGCCATCGGCGCCTCGCCCGTTCGGCTTTGCGCCCGCCTTCGTCGGCGCCTTGAGGCCCCTCTTCGGTCCCGCCTGCCGTCCGCGCGCCCCCGCCACCGTCGCCGTCGCCGCCTTCGCCGCCGCCGGCGTCGCTCCCGTCCCGGCTTCGTCGCCGAACAGCCTCGGCCCGCCGGCGCGCCGCGCATCGAGGGCCCGCAGCCGGCGCATGAACGCCTCGCGCAGCCGCAGCGTCTCCGCCTCGTCGTCCTCGCCGGCGCTGGCTTCCAGCGCGCGCAGCTCCAGAAGCTTCTCCAGCGTCCGGGTCAGGAGGATCAGCGCGTCGGCCCGTTCCTTGAAGCCGCCCCGCCCCGCGGCCGGCTTGGCGCCGACTGGCGTCGGCCTGCCGGCGGCCGGGCCCTTCAGCGCGCCGCGGCTCTCCCTGCGGCTCGCGACGACGTCCGGTCCCGGTGCCGGCCCCGGTGTCTGTCCCTGCGCCGTGATGGCGGGATGATCGTCCTCCGCCCCCACCTCGAGGCGCTCCACCTCGCGCAGCAACAGCGCGAACAGCCGGTCCGACAAGAGTTCCGCCATCCGCGCCTCGAACCCGCATGCGTCCCGCACCCGACCCGGCCTCGCGACCGCCCGGACCCGGAAACGAAAAGGCGGCCCCGGTATCCCGGTGCCGCCCACTGATTTTTCGATGATGACTGAACCCTACCCGACCACCGTCACGCAGTCAAGGAATTTATTCTTAGATCTGCTTCTCCGGCATCGGCTCGAAGTCCGCCTCGTCCTCCGCCTCGGCCGCATCCTCGTCCTCCCCCGGCCATTCCACCAGGTGATCCTCGTAGTCCTCCAGCGCCAGGCCCTCCTCGCTGACCGTGCGGCCCCGCACGGACACTCCGGCCTGGTGCACCGTCTCGCGGTCGCCCGAGACCAGATGGTGCCACCAGTAGAGGTCGCGCCCCTCGCCGACCAGGCGGTAGGCGCAGGAGGGCGGCAGCCAGGTCAGCGAGCGCACCGCCTCCGGCGTCAGGCCGACGCAGTCCGGCACCACCTCGTGGCGGGTCTCGTACTGCCCGCAGCGGCATCTCTCGCCGTCGAGCAGCCGGCAGGCGACGTTGGTCCAGGCGATCTCGCCGGTGTCCCAGTCCTCCAGCTTGTTCAGGCAGCAGCGGCCGCAGCCGTCGCACAGCCGCTCCCACTCCTCGCCCGTCAGCTCCTCGAGGCTCTTCGCCCGCCAGTACGGCACGGGATCGTGATCGGCGCTGCCATCGTTCATCGGGAAACCATGCGGTGAATTTTGAAGATTTTTCGGTGCCTTCGGCCTATAAGAGGCGTGAGGGACGACGTAAGATGTCATGGATGGCCGCACAAGTCGCGGCCATGATCGACCGCACCGCCAGTGGGAGGCAGGCTTGAAGGCCCGCTTCCGTGCGGGCGTTGCGCAGAATGATGGGCTGGCCCTTGCAGAACGACACGAATCAATCCCGGAAGCGCCGGCAGCCCTCGCGACTCATCGAGGTCGACGCCTGGATCGATTCGGGCCTTTGGCGCGCCTTCCACGCCTTCGCCGCCTGGTGGGAAGGCGTCACCATCGTCTCGCGGAAATTCCGCGCCCGCGGCTTCAACCGGGTGCTGGTCGAACTCTCCTGCGAGGGGCTCACCCTCGGCCTCGTCGGTTTCGTCATTCTCTTCGCCCTCGCCCAGCCGGCCATCAAGATGACGAAGAACGGCCTGCCGCAGGAGAGCGACTATTCGGTGCAGTTTCTCGACAAGCATGGCGACGAGATCGGCCGGCGCGGCATCCTGCGCGCCGCCGCTGTCCCCATCGACGAGATGCCGGACAGTTTCATCAAGGCGCTGCTCGCCACCGAGGATCGCCGCTTCTTCGATCATTTCGGCATCGACTTCCTCGGCCTGATGCGCGCCATGACGGTCAATGCCCAGGCCGGCGGCGTCGTGCAGGGCGGCTCGACCCTCACCCAGCAGCTCGCCAAGAACATCTTCCTGTCCAACGAACGCAGCCTCGATCGCAAGATCAAGGAGGCCTTCCTCTCGCTCTGGCTGGAATCCCACTACTCCAAGCGCCAGATCCTCGCGATGTATCTCGACCGCGCCTATATGGGCGGCGGCAGCTTCGGTGCGGCGGCGGCGTCCGAGTTCTATTTCGGCAAGAACATCCGCGAGGTCTCCCTCGCCGAGGCGGCGATGCTGGCCGGCCTGTTCAAGGCGCCGGCGAAATACGCGCCCCACATCAACCTGCCTGCGGCGAGAGCCCGCGCCAACGAAGTCCTGACCAACATGGTCCAGGCGAGCTTCCTCACCGAAGGCCAGGTGATCGCCGCGCGGCGCAATCCGGCGACCGCGATCGACCGCTCCTCGACCCCGTCCCCGGATTATTTCCTCGACTACGCCTTCGAGGAGGTGCAACGCATCGCCAAGGCCAAGGGGCTGACGCAGCACAACTTCGTCGCCCGCACCACGATCGACCTCGATCTGCAGAAGCTCGCCGACGAGGCGGTGGAATACAATCTGCGCCAGTTCGGCAAGACCTACGACGTCGGCGAGGCGGCGATGGTGGTCTTGTCCGCCGACGGCAGCGTCAGGGCGATCGTCGGCGGCCGCGACTACGGCGTCTCGCAGTTCAACCGCGCCACCCGGGCGCTCCGCCAGCCGGGCTCGTCCTTCAAGGTCTATGTCTATGCGGCGGCGATGCAGCAGGGCATGAAGCCGACGGACACGATCGTCGACAGCCCGATCACCATCGGCAAGTGGTCGCCGCAGAACTACGGCCGGTCCTTTGCCGGGAGGGTCACCCTCGCCAATGCGCTGGCCCGCTCGCTCAACGTGCCGGCGGTCAAGCTCTACCAGAAGGTCGGGTTCGACAACACGGTGGCGACCGCCAAGGCGATGGGAATAGAATCTCCCCTGCGCGGCGACAAGACCATGGCGCTCGGCACCAGCGAGGTGACCGTCATGGACCAGGCGACCGCCTACACCGTCTTCGCCAATGGCGGCATGAACCCCAACCGCCACGCCATTCAGCAGCTGTCCGACGGCACCGGCAAGGTGGTCTGGGACGCCCGCAACGACATGCCGCCGCGCCAGCGCATCCTCTCCGAAGACGCCACCAAGTCGATGAACGAGATGCTGGTCGGCGTCAGCGAACGGGGCACGGCGCGCAAGGCGCAGCTGACCATGACCCGGGTCGGCGGCAAGACCGGCACCACCCAGTCCTATCGCGACGGCTGGTTCGTCGGCTACACCGGCAACTATGTCGGCGCCGTCTGGTTCGGCAACGACAGCTTCGCTCCGACCAACCGGCTGACCGGCGGCTCGTTGCCGGCGCTCACCTGGCAGCGCTTCATGGAGGCGGCCCACCAGCACATCGATCTGAAGCCGATCCCCTATCTCGACGATCCCTTCCCGGCCGAGAGCGCCAAGGTCGCCAATGCGGAGGGCGACGGGGTCCGGCCGGCTCCGCCCGAGACCCTCGGCAAGAAGACCCAGGACGTCCTCTCCGACATCGCCGACCGGCTCGATGCGATGAAGCCGCTGGAGGCCGAGCAGCTGGCCTCCGCCGAGGCGTCCGGCAGCGGCAGCGGCGGGGCCGCCGTCACCGCCCGCGCGCAGTAGCCGCGCGTTCGAAGCCACGGCGAAGTCCAACCGATGCGTTTTACCCTCCTCGTCATGATCGCGATCACGATCGCCCTCTATCTCGGCGGCTGGTCGGCGCGCTGGGCGGTCGACCATTCGTCCGAGATCGGCACCGTCGTCGTCGGTCAGTGGCAGGCGACGCCCTTCGCCGGCGCGCCCGACGCCGATCCCTATTCCAAGGCGCGGCTCGCCGTTCTCGGCAATCTCACCCTCGGCATCGGCGAAGGCATCCAGTTCCGCAGCAACGCCGACGAGGCGGGCCGCCCGCTGCGCCGGGAATGCAGCTACGTGATCGCCGGCACCACCCCGCCGGCCCGCATCTTCACCCTCGCGGCCTATCAGCCCGAGGGGCAGCTGATCCGGCCGAGCGCCGGGCGTCCCGGCTGGCTGACCTCCAACAATCTCATGCGCGACGACGACAACGCCTTCAAGATCGCCGTCGGGCCGCGGACCATGGCCGGCAACTGGCTCGCCACCTCGGGAACCGGCCCGATGACGCTGATGCTGGCGCTCTACGACACCCCGGCGAGCGCCGCCAGCGGCGCCTCCAGCCTCGCTTTGCCCTCGATCCGGCGGGGAGACTGCCTCGATGGGTAAGCTCGCTCTGGCTCTCCTGATCGGCGTCGTCGGTGCCGGCCTCGTCCACATCGCGGTGATCTTCACCATGCCGGACGTCGCCCGGCGCAACGCCTGGGGCCGGCTGGCCGAACTCGGCAAGATCGACGATCTGGTTCGCGTCGCGGCCCTCGACAGCGCGCCGGATTCGGTCCTCGCCTCGGCCGACGCGCCGGCCGGCGACTTCGCCTTCGTCGATCCCGCCTTCGTCACCGCCGGTTGCCGCTTCTCCCTCGCCGACGGCCCGGTCCGCATCCGCGCCGCGCAGAACGATCCGGCCTTCTGGTCGGCGTCCATCTACGACCGCCGCGGCGACAATCTCTACAGCATCAACGACCGCTCGGCCGTCGCGAACGCCTTCGATCTCCTGGTCGGGACGAAGGACCAGCTCGTCGACAAGGCGGCCGCCGAGAACGAGCCCGAGACCCAGATCCCGGTCGAGGTGGAGATGACCGAGGGCTACATGACGATCCGCGTCCTCGTCGACGAGGAGAGCAAGCGACCGGCCGTCGACGCCTTCGTCTCGTCGATGACCTGCGAGGTGTCGCCGACGGACGACGCCGTCTCGACCAATGCCATTCCGCGCGCCGGATAGAGCCGGGCCGCCTCCTGTCCCATCTGTCGTGCAGGGGCGATCCGGGCAGCGATCCGGAATCGGCCAAGTCTCAGATCGCCGCAGGCACACCCGCGGACGCCTGGCAGAGGTGGCGAGCCTGCGATGCCTCCCGCAGCGCCCCCGCCTGGTCGCTCCCGGCCGCCCGCCGCGCTGGCGTCCCCCGCGCCTCGATCCGCCCGTGGCGGATGCAGGGCAGGATCAGGACGACCGCGCCCCGCTGCCGGTGATCTCCCCGTGCCCGGGGAACCGGGCCGGTTCGCCCCCCCGGATCGAACATCACGATCGTTCCCATGCTGTCACCCACCGCTCCCACGCCGCTCGCCGTTCCCCAGGGACAGGCAGCTCGCCCGACATGCTCAGAGGACACCGTCCCACAGTTAACAGCTTGCTAAGAAATCTTGCGTAAACCTATCCAAAGTCTTCGAAATCACCCTTTCGTGACGCAGCCGCAACGCTCCGTAACCCCCCGTTATCGACCCCGGCTCACGCGAGCTGCGGGATCCTTGACCGGAGCGATGACTGCTGTGCGCGGCGTGAACAGAGTTCAGCGGAGCGTCATGGCCGACCGGATGCCACGCATCTTTCGAACGCTCGAGACCCGCAACGGGCGGAGCGCCTTCGACACCATCGCCAAGGCGGCCGTCGCCGATTTTCTCGAGGTCCGTCAGCCGGCCCCGGCGCGTATCGCCGATTTCTCCCATCTCATGACGTCGATCTGGTCGAAACTGCCGGCAGCGACCAGGAAGCAGCTGGCGATCGCCCTCGCCCCGTCTCCGCATGTCCCCCGCGCCGTCGTCGAGCTCCTCCTGGCGGAACCGCCGGAGATCTCCGCGCCCTTCCTGTTCTCGAGCCCTTGCCTGACGGGCGAGGACGCCGCCGCACTCGCCTCGCCCGAGGATCGTGGGACGGCCCCGGATGCGGCCAGCCCTCACCTTGCGGACACGGCCGCCGCCGAGGCGACGTCCAGCCGGCCACCGGCGCCGCGCCGCGTCGCTCCCGGCGGTGGCGACGATACCCGGCCGCCCCTCACCAGCGCCGCCGCGGCACGCGACGCCCTGCTGGCCCTCGCCCGCGTCAAGCCCCGCCGCGCCGCGCCCCAGGCCGATGCGCCACTGGCCGCCGCACCCGTGGCCGACGCGCCGCCCGCCGAGCCTCGGGCCGCGGCGCCCGCCCGGCCCGCCAGCTCCATCGCCGATCTCCTCCAGGAGGCCCGAAGCGGCAGCCCCGAGCGGACCATCCGCATGATCGCCGACCGCCTCCAGCTTTCGCCGGAGATCGCCGCGACGCTTCCCATCGGCTCGGACGGCCGGGCGCTGGCCACAGCGCTCAAGCTGCTCGGCCTGTCGGCCGCCGACGCGATGACGGTCGTGCTGCTCGTCCACGCGACCGCCGGCCGCGACGTCGACGCCTTCCGGGCGCTGCGACGCTTCTACGACGACGTGTCGGAAACGGCGTGTCAGGAGGCCCTGGGCCTCGAGGCCGGCGCGTCGGCCAAGCTCAGCAACGTCGGCACCCGGGCGAAGCACCGCCCGCTCCACGCCGAAGGCGCCGGCCTGCGGCCGGCGACGCAAGGCCGCCCGGCCGCCTTCGGGCGGCGGCGGAACCTCCCGTCAGGGCTCGCCGCCGGGAACGGCCGAAGGTCCTGAGGGCTCTTCCATCGCAGCGTCCCCGTCGGACGGCTCGGGCTTGGGCGTCTGGAACGCCGAGGCCTGGCGATATTTGACGTAGTTCGGGAACAGCACGATCAGGTTGTACTGCCACCCCTGGCTGAGCTCGCGCTTGAAGCGGAACCGCGTCCCGGCCTGGACGAGCTCGAAATCCTCCAGCTTTTCCAGCTTGCCGAACAGCTCGTCCGGCGCCCGCCACTGCAGCGTGTCGAACAGGGCCGCTGTCAGGGCCGCCAGCCGCTTCGCGCCGCGCTTCGCCTTGGCCGCGCCGTCGGCGACCAGCTTGATCCGCACGCTGGTCAGGGCGTCGCGTTCGAGGCCCCGCGCCATGACGAAGAGCTGCGGCACATCGGGAAGCGCCGGCTCGGCCACCACATCGGGATCATCGTCGATGGGAGCGTCCTCGAAATCGGGTTCGGGCGCCACCTCTTCGCCCGAAGCCGTCGCGGTGGCGAAGCACTCCCATTGTCCCGTCAAAAGCGCGCTTTCGTGCCACGCCATGATGCCGTCGCCGGGATCGATCGCCTGGCAGACGCGCTTCGGGTCGACCATGGCGAGGCGCACGAAGTCTTCCGCCGTCGCCGTGACGGGCGGGCTCAGGAGCCGCGGCGAGGCGATCGGCGCGACCTTCGGCACGGGTCCGCTCGTCGCGGCGCTCGCGCCCGGTTCTTCCGGCGGCTCCTCGCCGGCTGCTGACGGGAAGGGCGCATCGAAGACCGAGCCGGTCGGCGCCGTCCGCTTCAGCCTGTCGCCGATCGCCTCGCCGGCCGGCGTGTTGAGCAGGATCACCGCAAGGCCGCCGGCGATGAAGAGGGCGACGAGACCGAGGCGGGTCGCGAGCCCCAGAACCTCGGCGAGCTTGAACCGGCTTTCGGCCGGCGTCGCCGCGGCCACCGGCGCCTCCCAGGCCGGACCGGCACCGCGCTGCGCTTCCGGCACGCCCTGCGGCGGAAAGGCCAGGCGCCGCCGCTCCCCCGGCTTCCCCACGCGCTGCTTCAGCCGACCGGCAGCCCCTGGGATCGCTCCGGTGGCCGCCCTCGCCTGCCGCCGAAGCCTGGCCATCGTCCCGGCGATGCGGTTCTCGCCCTTGGCTTTGCGCGTTCTGGCCAGTGCGGCCGCGAAGCCGGCAGAGGTCTTCGCCGCAAAGGTCGCAAGGGCGGCACGAGCCATCCGGGGCGCCGGTCTCACCGATCTCGCCGGTCCCGTCGCCCCGGTTCCCGTTTCCGGCTTGCGGGCCGCCGACCGCGCCGCTGCATGCCGGAGGATCCGAAGGCGCATGACGGTCGACGTCGAAATCCGCTTCAGACCCCCGGCGAGCCCCGCGCCGATGCGCAGGCCGTCCGCGCCGCGCCGCTTGACCCAGCCGCGGATACCGGACAGCCGTCCCCCCGGCCGGCCGCGTCTTGCGCGCGCCAGCAGAAGCCGTGCCTTGTCCTGAAAGGCGTCGAGGAGCATGCCGGTCTACCGCTCGTCCATTCGCATCCGCATCCGGGTGGATCGGGTTCGACATATCAGTTCCGCCCGCGCGCATCGGGCGTCGGGCGTCGGGCGTCGGGCTCGAAAGGTCCGATGCAGCCGATATGCTCTTCGCATAGCCTTCGTCACCGGCATTCGTCCGGCTGGCAGTCGCCCCGCCGGCGCCCGTCCTGCCGGCCGCCGCCCGGAACCGGATGTCGAAGCCCGGCCCACCAAGAGGATCTGACCGCAGATTATGGCAAAACCCATGGAAGACGAAGGAGAAACGGCGGCCGCCTCGCCGCGGCCGTCGATCGTGCTCTACCAGCCCGACATTGCCGGCAACGCCGGCACCATCCTGCGGCTCGCCGCCTGTTTCGGTCTTGCCGTCGAGATCGTCGAGCCGGCGGGGTTCGATGCCTCCGACCGCGCCCTGAAGCGCGCCGGAATGGACTATGCCGCCATGGCGACGCTGCGCCGCCACGACGACTTCGCCGCCTTCCTCGCCGACCGGCAGGCGCGCCCCGGCCGCATCGTCCTCCTGACGACCCGCGCCGACACCGCCTACACCGATTTCGTGCTTTGCCCGACCGATCGCCTGCTCTTCGGCCGCGAGAGCGCCGGAGTGCCCGATGACGTCCACGCGCTCGCCGACGCCCGCCTGACCATCCCGATGGTGCCCGGCGCCCGCTCCCTCAACCTCGCCGTCTCCGCCGGCATCGTCGCGGCGGAAGCCATGCGGCAGTTGGCGTGGCCGGTCGGCACCTGACACCCTCGCCGGTCCGTCGCAGCGGATCGCGGATGGACGGGCGAGGCGCTTGACCCGATGGGCGCCCGGAGACTGCGAGGCGATCGTTGGAGCGTCGAATGACGGGACGCAACGCCCCGCCGCCGGTCAGGATGCGGGCTGCGGCACGTCTGCCGGGGCCGGCGACGGCGCCGGCGAAGGGCCGGGCGGGGACGCGCCCTCATAGATCCAGATGCCGCCGATCAGGACGAGGAAGAACACGAGGAGAAGAACGAGCTGCAGCTTCAGGCTGGACGGCCGGGGCTTGGAATATCTCTCTTCCGGCTGCATGGGCCAGTCCCTCGCATCGCGCCCGGAACGGCGTCCCCGACTGGATTAAGCGTTTGTTAAGCATACACTTGTATCGATGGAATGGCGAGTGAAAGATCGCCTCGCGATGGTTCGAGGTCCAGGATCTGCTCCGTTTCGAGGCGCCCCTCCATGAAAATCCAACTCGCCCTCGTCGCCGGCCTGCTGGCCGGCGCGACGCCGCACGCCGCCGAGGCGGCCTGGCGCCCCCTGTCGAAGGAAGCCATCGAAACCGCGACCTTCAAGGGCTGGCAGGCGGCGGTGCGGGAGCGGGACGCCGTCGCCGCGACGGCGCGCAGCAACGACACCGGCCCGAGCGTTCAGCCGGCGGGCGAAATCGCAAGGGCGGCCGAGGCCGCCAGCGCTGCCTCCGCTACGGGTTCGCAGCCGGCGTCTCCCATCGCCCTCGCATCCGCGCAAACGCAGAGCGTCGCCGTCACCGGTGAACCGGGTCTGGAGATCGCCACGCCCCACAATTCGACCGACCTGCCCGACGAGGCGGGCCTCGAGACGGTCGACGAGCAGAAGCGGCCCGATCCGTTCCTGATCCGGCTGCAGATCCTGCTCGACCGGGCCCACGCGTCGCCGGGCGCCATCGACGGCTTCGACGGCGAGAACACCCGCAAGGCCATCGCCGCCTACGAGGCGATGCGCGGCCTTCCCGAAGACGGTGAAGTCGATCCGGATCTCTGGGTGATCCTCTCCCTCGATCAGGGGCAGGCCACCCGGCTCTACACGATCAGCCAGGCCGACGTGGACGCACGCTTCGTCGACCCGATCCCGGACGACTACGGCGAAATGGCGAAGCTGGACTGGCTCGGCTACAAGTCGCCCGCCGAGATGCTGGCCGAGCGCTTCCACATGGACGAGGATCTGCTCCTCGCCATGAACCCGGCCGCCGACCTCATGGCGGTCGGCACGCAGATCCTCGTCGCCGATGTCGGCGAGGTCCCGACCGTCAAGGTCGCCCGCATCGTGGTCGACAAGCAGCGCGGCGAACTCATCGCCTATGACGCCGAGGACAACGTCGTCCTGATGAACCCGGCGACCATCGGATCCGACGAGACCCCCTCGCCCTCCGGCCACCTCATGGTCACGGCGGTCGCCGAGAACCCGACCTACAGCTACAACCCGGCGAAGAATTTTACCCAAGGCAACAACACCGGCGTTCTGACCATCCCGGCCGGCCCCAACGGCCCGGTCGGCTCGACCTGGATCGCGCTGTCGAAGCCGACCTTCGGGATCCATGGCACGCCGCATCCGACCCGCATCGACAAGAGCCGCAGCCATGGCTGCGTCCGGCTGACCAACTGGGACGTCGAAGCCCTGGCGCATCTGGTCCAGCCCGCCGTGACGACGGTCGAGTTCCGGGACGCGGCCGCTCCGCAGGTCGCGGTGAAGTAAGGCGCCGGCCGCCGGATCACCGATGCCGCCGCCATGATCGGGCGCGGCCGAAAAGACTCTAGCCGGCTAAGCGGTCCTGCCGCCGCCGGCAGCTGGAGCAAGCCCCGGAATCCACAGCCTTTCCAGGCAACGCAGGGGTTACGGCGGGATCGGTCTGAAGCCGAAACCCTGAGGCGAAATCGCCAGACGGCTAACCGTCAGTGGTGATTGCTATGTGTTGCATCGACGTCATATCGCTTCAGGGAGCGGGCGTGCATGAGGGCCTCGTCATACCTACGAGGATCCAGATGCGTCACTTCCTGAAGACTTCCCTGGCCGCTTGCGCGGTCGTTTCCTTCGCCGGCGTCGCCGAGGCCGCCGACGTGATCTATGAAGAGCCGGCGATGGTCGCCCCGATGGCTCCGATGGAGGCAGCGCCCTACAGCTGGACCGGCGGCTACATCGGCCTGTTTGGCGGCGCGGCGACCGGCGACTTCGACTACGACTTCGCCGTGTCCCCCGCTGTCGGCGGCATCGGCGACGCTTCGCTCGAGAACTCTGCCGGCGGCCTCTTCGGCGGCGCCCAGGCCGGCTACGACTACCAGATCGGCAACTTCGTCATCGGTGCGGTCGCCGACATCGCCGCCAGCGACATCGACACCGAGCTCACCGCCTCGATCGGCGGCGTCGGCTCGGCCTCGGTCAGCTCGGACCTGCAGTATCTCGGCACCGTGCGCGCCCGTCTCGGCTACGCCATGGACCGCTTCATGGTCTATGGCCATGGCGGCTTCGCCTATGGCGAGACCGAGCAGACGGTCTCGCTGACCGGCCTCGGCTCTGTCACCAACGACGAGAACGACACCAAGACCGGCTACGTCGTCGGCGCCGGCGTCGAATACGCCATCTTCGACAACGTCTCGTTCCAGACCGAGTACTCCTATACCGATCTCGGCGACGACACGATCCTGTCGGGAACGGTCGGCGGCACGGACTTCTCCGTCGACGAGAGCCTCGACTTCCACGCGGTGAAGGCGGCGATCAACTACCGCTTCTGATCGCCTTCGCTCGGCAATCGCGCGTTCCGGCCCGCCGCTTCCCATGGAGCGGCGGGCCGTTTCGCGTCGGCACCAGCCGGACGGCTTCTCCGGCCTCCCGCAGGACCGGCCGCGCCCCCCGACCACCCGGCCCGGCGCGGCCGCGCCCTCAATCGGCGCTCGGCAGTCGCCGCATGGTGAATTCGATCCGGTCGCCCGGCAGCTGCCGCCAGCTCTCCACCTGCGTCCAGTAGGCGGCCTTGGGATATTTCTCGAACCACTCGCGCGCCTTCACCCGCGCCTCGCCGCGCTCCAGCGTGAAGGTCTCGCGCACGAAGCTGTCGGCTCCGGGCTCGCCGCCTTGCGACCGATGATCGCGGGTCCGGCGCAGCTGGCGCTTCAACCCCTCGAGGGGTGGCCTTGCGAGCGGCGACATGGGAACTCCGGTGAAAAGCGGGTTTGTCTCGACTTCGCCCCAAGATAGTGTGATCTCGACAGAATAACGAATCGGACGGGCCACGGCACTGACCCCGCGCTGCGGGTCGGTCGGTGCGGGCGCTGCCAGCCCGCGCGCCGGCCGGCTGCCGCGAGGCGGCGAGGCTTCGCGGGGGCGCTGCCGATCGTGCGGGGGAAACGGATAGAGCCGCCATGCAAAGACCTGATCTGCCGACGGGCCTGCCGGAGGACATCGAGCACAAGAAGGCGATGGCGCGCGCCTGGTTCGAGGCCCTGAGGGACCGGATCTGCGCCGCCTTCGAGGCGCTGGAGGACGAGTTCGGCGAGGAGGTCTCGCCCGAGCCCGGCCGCTTCGAGCGCACCGAGTGGTCCCGCGACGGGGACGGCGGCGGCGGCGTCATGTCGATGATGCGCGGCCGCCTGTTCGAGAAGGTCGGCGTCCACGTCTCCACCGTCCATGGCGAGTTCTCGCCGGAGTTCCGCCAGCAGATCCCCGGCGCCGAGGACGATCCGACCTTCTGGGCCTCGGGCATCTCGCTGATCGCCCACCTGCACAATCCGAACGTTCCCGCCGTCCACATGAACACCCGCATGGTGGTGACCACCCGCCAGTGGTTCGGCGGCGGCGCCGACCTGACGCCGACCCTCGACCGCCGCCGCAAGGAGGACGACGTCGACGCCGTCGCCTTCCACCGGGCGCTGAAATTCGTCTGCGACCGGCATCGCCGGGTCGCCGACTATCAGAAGCTGAAGGAATGGTGCGACGAGTATTTCTACCTGCCGCATCGCGACGAGCCGCGGGGCGTCGGCGGCATCTTCTATGACTGGCTGCACTCGGCCGCCGACGCCGGCGGCTGGGACGAGGACTTCGCCTTCACCCGCGACGTCGGCAAGGCGTTCCTGGTCGTCTACCCCCACATCGTCCGCCAGAACGCCCCCCTGCCCTTCACCCCCGAGGATCGCGAAGAACAGCTGATCCGCCGCGGCCGCTATGTCGAGTACAACCTCCTCTACGACCGCGGAACGCTGTTCGGGCTGAAGACCGGCGGCAATGTCCAGTCGATCCTGTCTTCCATGCCGCCGATAGTTAAATGGCCGTGATCTATCGACGCGACGCAAATTTTTGTCGCTGCGGTTGAACCACTATATATTTCACTGCGTTTTCCTCCCGTATGAACCAATGAAACAAATTGGGAGGAGCACCATGTACGAACTGGATTGCAGCACCGTGTTTCCGGCGTGCGAGCGGGTCATCCGCGCCGACACCAAGGCCGGCGTCATCCGCCGGGCGATCGCCCAGGCCCAGGCCCTCGGCATCGAGCGGATCACGCCGTCGCTGATGGATTCGCTGCGCGAGAAGACGATCGAGCGTCCGGAGTCCGACGTCCGCGCCGCCTGAAGCACGCGCCATCAGAAGCAGACCAACCGGCGGCGGCATCCTCGCGGATGCCGCCGCTCTCATGACTGAGGCAGGTCGGTTACCGGGCAAGCCGACCATCCCGGCTCCCGCTTCGATCCTGGCCGGGCAGATGCCCCGGCATTGCGCCGGCCCGCATCCTGCATCACCTCGTCTTCGCCGATGGCCGCGTTAGTTTCGCGCCGATGATGCTCGGATCAGCACCCCGCCCGCGACTTCTGCCCGACCGGGCGTTCCCGCCCTACGCCTATCTCCCCGGACGATTTCCCCATCCTCTGCGGCATCCGGAAGGCCACAGCTACGACGCGGAGCCGGACGCGACGGTGCGTGTGGATGCTGCGCTGACGTCGGAGGCGTTTCGATGGGGCGTCGATCTCTTCAATTTCGGCTACTACTGGGAAGCTCACGAAGCGTGGGAAGGCCTGTGGCAGACGTCTCGGGAGGCACCCGGGCAGCGGACCTTCCTGCACGCGCTGATCCTCCTCTGCGCCGCTGGCGTCAAGCTGCGGGAGGGAAAGGACGTGCCTGCCTTGCGGCACGCCAGACGGGCCGCAGGATTGCTCCGCGCGCTTCGATACCAGCGGGACTTCACGGCTGCGATCGGCATGCCGCCGGAGGAACTCGCCGATCGCGCCGAAGCCGATGCGCTGGCGGGAGCCCGTCTCCACGCCTCCGTATCGCCGATACCGAGGGCTGCGTTCGCATTCACGATCGTCCCCGATTAGAAGGGAGACGATCGAGCCGACTTGCGTCCTGACTGCAGCCCGTCGATGGTGCAAAAGGCAGGCCACGAGGGTCTGCCCGGAAGGCAAGCAATCGGAAGACACATGGCTCAGACAGGCACAGTAAAGTTCTTCAACGCGGACAAGGGGTTCGGCTTCATCACTCCCGACAGCGGCGGCAGTGACATCTTCGTCCACGCTTCGGCTCTCGAACGATCCGGCCTCAGGTCCCTGAACGACGGCGACAAGGTGTCCTTCGACACCGAGCCCGACAATCGCGGCAAGGGGCCGAAGGCGGTGAACATCCAGATGGCCTGAGCGCCAACCGTGGACCGGGCGATTTCATGTCGGGCACCCGGTCCACCCTTCGAAGGAGGCGTCTACTGTTCTTCGCTGGTCTCGGCCGCCTTCGCCATCCGGGCGGCCTTCAGGCGCGCCGATTTGTCCGCATCCGCTTTGACCCGAGTGGCCTCCATCTTTTGGGACTTGGCCGTCGTCTTGTCCTCTCGCAGCTGCTTGAAATGCTTGTCGGCGCTCGTCCGGGAATCTGAGCCGCTGCTCATTCGGTCTCGTTCCTGATGGCGGCCGTCTCGGCCGCTTGGTCGGGACCGGACGCTCCGTCGTCTTCCTTCTTCGCGATCTTGGCGTCCAGTTTCGCGGCCTTCTTCGCGGCCTTGGCTTTGTCGCGTTCCTGACGCTCCATGTTGAAGTTCGGCTTTCTGGCCATTCTGTCTCCTGAGGTGTTGCGGCCCCTGTTCTTGGCAGGGGGCTGGAGCATGATCCCGAAAAGCGGCAACCGGCTTTCGGGAAAGATCATGCGGCAAGAAGAGGACAGAGCGGGATGTCGATCGAAGCCGATCTCATCGCGCTCCAGCGAACCGGAGCCGGTTCAGCCAGCGGACCCTTCAACGCTTGGCCGTTTGGATGGCGCGTCATCGCTGGGTTTTCAGATAGTCCTTCCCCGCGCGCGTCGGATACCATTTCTGGTCGCGACGTTCGATGAAGCCGAGCTTCGTCAGATCGGGAATCAAGCCGGTGTCCGGGTGATCCGCGGGTTCGCGGACGAGCCTGGTGAGCAGCGACCGACTTTCGGCCGTCATACGCGCCAAAGCCATATCTATATCCTTTCCGGAAGTGAGCGCGGATCGCCCCGCCTTACCGCCGGTGCGACGGAAGCGGCTCACTTCAGTCTTCATTCTATCGCTGAGCGAGGCAGCGCGGGCTCGGCCGTTGCCGATCAGGGCAGGTCTGCTCGTCAATCGACGCGGAATGCACCACGCCGGAACACAGTCTGGGCCGGAACACAGTCTGGGCCGAAACACAGGCTGGGCCGAAACACAGGCCGGGCCGAAACACAGGCCGGATTCTCCGCTCCGGGCCATGACCGAAATGGTCCCACACCGGATCGCTCGCCGAAGGTGGACCCCGGCTTTCGGCCGCGCGCCGCCGCGACGTTGGCGTACCCGCTCAGGGCTGCCGGGATGGGCTCGCAGTTCTATTCTGAACGAAGCCGGCTTGTGGTGCACCCGACAGGATTCGAACCTGTGACCTTCGCCTTCGGAGGGCGACACTCTATCCAGCTGAGCTACGGGTGCAGTCCGGCGCGAGGCGCCGATTTTCCAGCTGCCGTTCCCTACCCGATCTGCCGCGCGCGGGCAAGGGAGGGTGAGGCAGAAGGACCGAGTTTTCGCATCGGGCCGGCCTGGCATCCGGTGTCCGGTATCCGGTGGCCGGTGTCAGGGGGCCAGTGTCAGGGGGCCGGTGTCAGGGGGCCGGTGTCAGGGGGCCGGTGTCAGGGGGCCGGTGTCAGGGGACCGGTGTCCGATGGATCGGGCGGCATCGCCGATGCCGCCCGTTACTGCGCCGAGATCGCTCCCGGCGCGATTCGGCGCCGGGAGCGGTCGTCCGGCTTACTGATGCGCCAGCACCGCCAGCAGCAGCAGCGCCACGATGTTGGTGATCTTGATCGCCGGATTCACCGCCGGGCCCGCCGTGTCCTTGTAGGGATCGCCCACCGTGTCGCCGGTGACCGACGCCTTGTGGGCGTCGGAGCCCTTCATGTGGCGCACGCCCGCCGCGTCGACGAAGCCGTCCTCGAAGGACTTCTTGGCATTGTCCCAGGCGCCGCCGCCGGAGGTCATCGAGAGGGCGACGAAGATGCCGGTGACGATGACGCCGAGCAGCATCGCGCCGACCGCCGAGAAGGCCTGGCTCTTGTCGGAGATCAGATAGACGGCGAAGTAGACGACGACCGGCGCCAGCACCGGCAGGAGCGAGGGCACCACCATCTCCTTGATCGCCGCCTTGGTCAGAAGGTCGACGGCCCGGGCATAGTCCGGCCGCTCGGTGCCCGCCATGATGCCGGGCTTCTCGCGGAACTGCCGGCGCACCTCCTCGACCACCGAGCTCGCTGCCCGGCCGACCGCCGTCATCGCGATGCCGCCGAACAGGAAGGGGATCAGGCCGCCGAGCAGCAGGCCGACCACGACATAGGGGTTGGTGAGGGCGAAGTCCGGCTGGACACCGCGGAAGTACTCGAAGCCGTTGCCGGCATCGGCCTGCTGGATGAAGAATTGGAGGTCGTAGTTGTAGGCGGCGAACAGCACCAGCGCGCCGAGGCCGGCCGAGCCGATGGCATAGCCCTTGGTGACCGCCTTGGTGGTGTTGCCGACCGCGTCGAGCGCGTCGGTCGAACGGCGCACGTCGGCGGGCAGGCCCGCCATCTCGGCGATGCCGCCGGCATTGTCGGTGACCGGGCCGAAGGCGTCGAGAGCGACGATCATGCCGGCGACGCCGAGCATGGCGGTGACCGCGATGCCGGTGCCGTAGAGGCCGGCGAGCTGGTAGGTCGAGATGATGCCGGCGACGATGACGATGGTCGGCAGCGCCGTCGCCTCGAGGGAGACCGCGAGGCCCTGGATGACGTTGGTGCCGTGGCCGGAGACCGACGCCTCCGAGATCGAGCGCACCGGCCGGAAGCCGATGCCGGTGTAGTATTCGGTGATCCAGACGATCAGCCCGGTGACGGCGAGGCCGACGATGCCGCAGATGAACAGGTTGAGGCCGTTGATCATGATGCCGGCCGAGGACTGGCCGACGTCGCCGAAGCCGACCGTCGCCCAGGTCGCGACGCCGAGCCCGACGATCGACAGCAGCGTCGTCACCCACAGCCCCTTGTAGAGCGCGCCCATGATCGAGCCGTTGGCGCCGAGCCGGACGAAGAAGGTGCCGATGATCGAGGTGATGATGCAGGCGCCGCAGATCGCCAGCGGATAGAGCATCACGCTCTCGATGACGCCCGAGCCGGCAAAGAAGATGGCGCCGAGCACCATGGTGGCGACGACCGTCACCGCATAGGTCTCGAACAGGTCCGCCGCCATGCCGGCGCAGTCGCCGACATTGTCGCCGACATTGTCGGCGATGGTGGCGGGGTTGCGCGGATCGTCCTCGGGGATGCCGGCTTCCACCTTGCCGACGAGATCGCCGCCGACATCGGCGCCCTTGGTGAAGATGCCGCCGCCGAGGCGGGCGAAGATCGAGATCAGCGAGGCTCCGAAGCCGAGCGAAACGAGGGCGTCGATGACCGTGCGGTCGGCCGGCTGGAAGCCGAACCAGGAGGTCAGGGCGAAGAAGTAGAGGGTGACGCCGAGGAGCGCCAGGCCGGCGACCAGCATGCCGGTGATGGCGCCGGCCTTGAAGGCGACGGAGAGGCCGAGACCGAGCGAGCGGGCGGCCGCCTGGGCGGTGCGCACATTGGCCCGGACCGAGACGTTCATGCCGATGAAGCCGGCGAGACCGGACAGGATCGCGCCGATGGCGAAGCCGGCCGCCGCATAGAGGGACAGGAGGAACCAGGTGAGGGCGAAGACGACGACGCCGACGATGGCGATGGTCGTGTACTGCCGGGCGAGATAGGCCTGCGCCCCCTCGCGGATGGCGCCGGCGATCTCCTGCATGCGCGCCGAGCCCTGATCGGCGGCGAGGATCGAGCGTGTCGCCCAGATGGCGTAGGCGATCGCGAGTAGCCCGCAGAGGGCCACCACCAGTAGAATTGTCGGCATGCCGTTTCCTCACTTGGTCGCCGGCGCTTCAGGCCGACGACGATCCCATTGTCGTTCTTCGGTTTTGTCGTTCTTGCGGTCCTGGCGTTCGTGAGCCCCGACCGATCCTGCTCCCCCCACGGCCCGGGCAAGCGGAGGTTATATGAGCGCGTCGCCGCGTCAAGCGCAGCGAACGGATGGGATCGCGGCGGTGGGGAAGGTCAGCCCGGCAGCAGACGCGCACCGGCCCGGCGCGCTTCGAGGACGACGGCCGCCAGGCAGACGAGGACGATCGGCACGGCGACGAGGTTCATCGTCTCCCAGCCGCTGGCGACGAAGACCCGCCCCGACATGAAGGAGGACAAGGCCACCGTGGTGAACAGCACGAGGTCGTGGAAGCCCTGCGTCTTGTTCTTCTCGGACGGCCGGTAGGTCTCGGCGACCATCGCCGTCGCGCCGATGAAGCCGAAGTTCCAGCCGAGGCCGAGCAGGACGAGGCCGAGCCAGAACTGCCAGACGGCCTCGCCGGAAAGGAACACCGCGAAGCTGAGGAGGAGCGCCACGAGGCCGGCCGCGATGACCCGCTCCTTGCCGTAGCGGGCAATCAGCCGGCCGGTGAAGAAGCTCGGCCCGAACATCGCCATGACGTGCCACTGGATGCCGAAGAAGCCGACCTCCTTCGGCAGGCCGCAGGCGACGATGGCGAGCGGCGCGCCGGTCATCACGAAGCTCATCATCGCGAAGCTGCCGACGCCGCAGACGAGCGCCGTCAGGAAGCGCGGCTGGGCGACGATGGCGGCGAGCGGGCGCGCGGACTCGGCGGGCGCTGCGCCCGCCTGGACGGCGGGGACCTCGGGAATGCGCAGCCGGGACAGGACGACGACGCCGAGAAGCCCGAGGATCGACAGGCCGAAGAAGCCGCCGGCAAATTCGGCCGGGCGGAACACCTCGGTGGTGAAGTTGACCATCTGCGGGCCGATGACGGCGGAGAACATGCCGCCGGCGAGCACGATGGCGATCGCCCGCGCCTGGTAGTCCCGCGGTGCGCCGTCGGTGGCGGCGAAGCGGTACTGCTGGGTGAAGGCATTGCCGCAGCCGACGAGGATCAGCGACAGGACGAAGGGCCAGAAGGACTGGGCGATGAGCGACAGCCCGGCGCAGAGGCCGCCCACCGAGACGAACAGCGCGCCGGCGGAAAAGCCGAGGCGGCGGCCGATCGCCCGCATCAGGGCTGCCGCCGGAAGCGCCCCCAGCGCCACGCCGACATTGAAGCCGGTGACGGGAAGCGTCGCCCAGGACTTGTCGTCCATGAGCAGCCAGGTTCCCGCGAGCCCCCCCGTCGAGATCGCCACCGGCGCCGCCGAGCCGACCACCGCCTGGGCGGTGGCGAGGACGAAGGCGTTGCGCCGCGCCGTTGCGGCACCCCTTGCCTGCGCCAGCCCGCCGGCGGCGGCCGACATCACGACGGTTCGCTTCCGTCAGCCCCTCGGGTCTCGTCCGCCCCTCGGGTCTCGTCCACCGGGGCGCCCGGCTGTGGCCTGTCGACCTTGTCGGGGCGGTTTTCCTTGGCGATGCGGTCGAGCACGGCGTTGATGAGGCGCGGCTCCTCGTCGGTGTAGAAGGCTCTGGCGACGTCCACATATTCGTTGACGATCACCGCCACCGGCACGTCGAGCCGCGAGCGGATCTCGAAGACGCCGGCCCGCAGGATCGCCCGCAGCGTCGTGTCGAGGCGGGCGAGCGGCCAGTCCCTCGGCAGCGCGGCGTGGATCATCGGGTCGATGACCGTCTGCTGGCGCACCACGCCGGAGACGACGTCGCGAAACCAGCCGGCGTCGGCGGAGCGGTACTGTTCCCCGTCGATCTCCTGGCCGAGGCGGTAGGATTCGTACTCCGCCACCGTCTCCAGCAGGTTCGAGCCGCCCACATCCATCTGGTAGAGCGCCTGGACGGCGGCGAGCCGCGCCGCGCCGCGCTTGTTGGCGGCCTTCACCGGCCGGGGCGGCTGATGCGGATCGGCCATGGTCAGTCTCCCAGCTGCTCGCGGAGGGCGATCATCCGCAGCGCCGTCTTGGCCGCCTCGCCGCCCTTGTCCTTGCGGGCCGGATCGGCGCGCACCAGAGCCTGCTCCTCGTTCTCGACGGTGAGGATGCCGTTGCCGACGGCGATCCCCTCGTCGATGGACAGCGTCATCAGCGCCCGGGCGGATTCGCCGGCGACGATGTCGAAATGGAAGGTCTCGCCGCGGATGACGCAGCCGAGCACGACATAGCCGTCGAACTCGGTGCCGCCGCCGTCGGCACCGGACAAGGCGAAGCCGATCGCCGCGGGCGCTTCCAGCGCGCCCGGCACGGTGACGACCTCGTGGGTCGCGCCGGCGGCATCCAGCGCCGCCTTGGCGCCGGCGAGGAGATGATCGGCGATGTGCTCGTAGTAGCGCGCCTCGACGATCAGGATGTGCGGGTTGGAAGCCATGGGAAGTCCTTCCGGAAATGGGTCGTCGCGGGGATACGCCTCCGCCGCACCACAGGCAACAGGCACTGGCGGGAAGACCCATGGCTTTTCGCAAGGTCGGGGCCGCATTGCTCCATAGTAGCGGGGGCACCGGCCGCCGGGAGACCATCATCGCCAGAAGGCGATATATCTCCTTAGGGCACCTCCTTCAAATTTTCTATGATTGCTGACTGATACTGCTCTCAATGCGAATAGAAGAGCTATTTTTTTCCTTGTGAATTTAGGTAGTGGCCTTGCCTTCCCTAAAGGGATTTAATAACCTCGTCCACATTCAGAGCGTGTATCTCGCACGCAAACAGGGGCCATGAAAATGATGGTCCTACGGGCCAGTGCGTCAAAAGCGTTCATCCTTGGGAGCCCTGTCGCTATGAAAGTATCCGACATTCAAAAGGCGCTGGCCGCCCACGGCATAAATCCCGGTCCTATCGACGGCATCTGGGGCCGTCAGACCATCGCAGCCGTGAGAGAGTTTCAACGCCGTTCAAATTTGGAAGTCGACGGCATCGTCGGTCCAATGACGCTGGGCGCTCTGTTTCCGAACACACCGAAGTATACCGGTCTCGACCAGGTCGATCTCGTCTGGTTCAAGGAAGCGCGCCGACTGATAGGGACTAAGGAGAAACCCGGCACCGGGTCAAATCCTGAAATTCTCGACTGGGCAAGCGACGCTGGGATCCCATACGATTCCGATGACACACCCTGGTGCGGCCTGTTCGTCGCTCACTGCATCGGTTCAACCCTCGACCGGGAGCCCATCCCAACCGCCCCATTGTGGGCTCGCGCCTGGAGGCGATTTGGCTACAAGACCGAGCCAACGACGGGGGCCGTAATGGTTTTTTGGCGGGAATCGCGAGGAAGCAGCAAAGGTCACGTGGGATTTTATGCCGGCGAGGATGCTTCAGCATATCGAATCTTGGGCGGCAACCAGTCAGACTCGGTTTCACTCGCTTGGATCAAAAAGGATCGGCTCCTCGAAGCGCGATGGCCATCGACAGCAGCTGCGGTGATTCCCACTGCTGTCGAAGTCGCCCGAAGGGATACATTATCCTGGGACGAAGCTTGATCAAATCTCGCTGCTGCTGCCGCCGAACAGGCGTTCGGCATAGCGCGCAATCTGGTCGATCTCAAGATTGACGCTGTCGCCGACGGCGCGATCGCCCCAGGTGGTGACGCTGAGCGAGTGGCGGATGAGCAGCACGTCGAAGACGTCGTCCTCCACCGAATTCACCGTCAGCGACGTGCCGTCGAGGCAGATCGAGCCCTTCCTGGCGATATAGCGCTTGAGGGCTGCCGGAGCCTTGAGACGGAAGCGGACGGCCTCCCCCTCGTCCTCGCGCGCGACGATCTCCGCCAGCTCGTCCACATGGCCGGAGACGAGGTGGCCGCCGAGCTCGTCGCCGACCTTCAGCGACCGCTCCAGATTGACCCGCGTTCCCGGGCCCCAGCCGCCGGCGGTGGTCAGCCGCAGCGCCTCCTCCCACGCCTCGACCTCGAACCACCTCGCATTCGCCGTGGCCTCCGGCAGCGCCGTCACCGTCAGGCAGACGCCGGCGCAGGCGATCGACGCGCCGATCGCGATCGTCGCGGGATCGTATGCGGTGGCGATGCGGAAGCTGCAGCCCTTCTCGCGCGGCTCCGCCGCCTCGATCCGGCCGATATCGGTGACGATCCCGGTGAACATCAGACAATCTCCTCGCAGGCAAAGTCGAACCATGTGTCGGCGCCGAACACGTCCTGCCGCAGCAGCCTGTAGCGGCTTCGGGCCGCCGCGACGTCCAGCGGCGGGACGATCCCCGCCTCGCCGATCTCCACCGCGCCCTCGACGAGGATCAGCCGGTCGACCAGCCCGTCGGCGAGGAAGCTCGCGGCGATGTTCGCCCCGCCCTCGACGAGGATCGAGGTGATGCCGGTGGCGGCGAGATCCTCGAGCAGCTCCGGCAGGGCGACGCGGCCGCTCGCCGGATCGGCGACGCAGGCGACGAAGGTCACCCCCGCCTCGGCGAGCGCGGCCTGCCGCTGCGGGTCGGAGGTCTCGAAGGTGGCGATCATCGTCGGCACGCTGCGGGCGGTGCGGGCGACAGTCATCTCCGGCGAGGTTCTGAGGTTCGGGTCGAGGATGATGCGCGCCGGCGAGCGGCCCGCCATGCCCGGCAGCCGGCAGTCGAGGCGCGGATCGTCCTCCAGCGCGGTTCCGGCGCCGACGAGGATGGCGTCGTGACGGGCCCGCACCAGATGGGTCTGGGCGTCGGAGACGGGGCCGGTGATCTTCACCTGGCCGCCGCCGCGAATGCCGATCCGCCCGTCCCGCGACAGGGCCATCTTGAGGGTGACGCCCGGGCGGCCGCGCCGGTGCCGGGTCAGGTAGCCCTCGATGGTGCGCGCCGCCTCCCTCTCCATCACGCGCCGCGTCACGGCGACGCCGCCGGCCATCAGCATCTGGTGGCCCTTGCCGTCGACCCGCGGGTCGGGGTCGGCGGCGGCCGAGACCACCCGAGCGATGCCGGCGCGCACCAGCGCCTCGGCGCAGGGGGGCGTGCGGCCGTGGTGGGCGCAGGGCTCGAGAGTGACATAGGCGGTCGCGCCGCGGGCGAGTTCGCCCGCCTCGGCCAGCGCTCCCGCCTCCGCATGCGGCCGGCCGCCCAGCGCGGTGACGCCGCGCCCGACGATGCGCGGCCCCTCGCCGTCGTTGCGCACGATCAGGGTCGCCACGGACGGGTTGGTGCCGGTCCGCCCGACATGGCGCATCGCATAGCGGATCGCGGCCGCCATGAACCAGCGGTCCTCGGGCCGTTCCGGGGCGAAGGCCGAGGCGCCAGAGGCGCCATTCGCGACGGGGGCTGCGTCAGTCGTCATGGGGATCGTCCTCCTTCGAAGCCGGGGCGGGCTTGACCGTCTCCATCGCGATCGCCGTATGGGAGCGGGCGAGTTCTCCGATCACGGACTCGAAGTCGCTCGCCTCGGCGAAGTCCCGATAGACCGAGGCGAAGCGCACATAGGCGACGTCGTCGAGCCCCCGCAGCGCCTCCATCACCATCGCCCCGATAGCCTCGGACCGCACCTCCGGCTCGCCCATCTGCTCCAGCCGCCGGACGATGCCCGAGATCATCCGCTCGACCCGCTGGGGATCGACGGGCCGTTTCCTGAGGGCGATCTCCACCGAGCGCGCGAGCTTGTCGCGCACGAACGGCACCCGCTTGCCGGACTTCTTCAGGACATGGAGCTCGCGCAGCTGGACCCGCTCGAAGGTGGTGAAACGGCCCGAGCAGTCCGGGCAGATCCGCCGGCGGCGGATCGCCGCGCCGTCCTCGGCCGGGCGCGAATCCTTCACCTGGCTGTCCTGGGACCCGCAATAGGGACAGCGCATCGTCTTCTGCTCCCGCACTCATGGCAACGCGCCGCAACGCCGAGGCGTCCGCCCGTCGAACCTGTCGCGGCTTCGACGCCGGGCCGAAGCCTCGACGAAGCGCGCGATCCGCGACCCTTGGCCATCTGCGATGGCGCCAGGTCTCACACGACGAAAAGGCCGCGGTGACGCGGCCTTTTCCAGATAGTCACGAACGGCCCGGCCCAAAAGCCGGTGCCGACTCAGATCGCCTGATAGATCGGGAAACGGTCCGTCAGCGCGACGACGCGTTCCTTCACCGAGGCCTCGATCTCGGCATTGCCGTCTTCCGAATTGGCCTTGCGAAGACCGTCGAGCACTTCGAGGATCAGCTTGCCGACCTCGCGGAACTCGGCGGTGCCGAAGCCGCGGCTGGTCGCCGCCGGGGTGCCGAGGCGGATGCCCGAGGTCACCATCGGCTTCTGCGGGTCGTTCGGCACGCCGTTCTTGTTGCAGGTGATGTTCGCCCGGCCGAGCGCCTTCTCGGAGTCCTTGCCGGTGAGGTTCATCGGGCGCAGGTCGACCAGCATCAGATGGGTGTCGGTGCCGCCCGAGACGATGTCGAGGCCGCCCTCGCGCAGCGTCTCGGCCAGCACCTTGGCATTCTCGCAGACCGCCGCGATGTAGGACTTGTAGCCCGGCTGCAGCGCCTCGCCGAAGGCCACCGCCTTGCCGGCGATGACATGCATCAGCGGTCCGCCCTGCAGCCCCGGGAAGATCGCCGAATTGATCTTCTTGGCGATGTCCTCGTCATTGGTGAGAACGATGCCGCCGCGCGGACCGCGCAGGGTCTTGTGGGTCGTCGAGGTGGCGACATGGGCGTGCGGGAACGGGTTCGGATGATGGCCCGCCGCAACCAGACCGGCGAAATGCGCCATGTCGACCCACAGATACGCCCCGACCTTGTCGGCGATCGCCCGGAAGCGCGCGAAGTCGATGTGGCGGGAATAGGCCGAGCCGCCGGCGACGATCACTTCCGGCTTGTGGTCGACGGCGAGGCGCTCGACCTGATCGTAGTCGATGAGGCCGGTCGAGGTGTCGAGCCCGTACTGGACCGCGTTGAACCAGCGGCCGGACAGGTTCGGCTTGGCGCCATGGGTCAGGTGTCCGCCGGCGTCGAGGCTCATGCCGAGCAGCGTCGCGCCGGGCTTCGACAGCGCCAGCAGCACCGCTTGGTTGGCCTGACTGCCGGAATTGGCCTGGACATTGGCATATTCGCAGCCGAACAGCTGCTTCACCCGCTCGATCGCCAGTTCCTCGACGAGGTCGACATACTGGCAGCCGCCATAGTAGCGCCGGCCCGGATAGCCCTCGGCATATTTGTTGGTGAGGACGGAGCCCTGCGCCTCCATGACGGCGCGCGAGACGATGTTCTCCGAGGCGATGAGCTCGATCTCGTGGCGCTGGCGGCCGAGCTCCTTCTCCATGGCGGAGAAGACGTCCGGGTCGCTTTCGGAAATGGGGGTCGTGAAGAAACCGGAGAAATCGGTCTTCGGATCGGCGCTCTGGGCCTGGCTCATGCTGTCACTCTCCCTGTGGCGAATGGCGCTCTCTGTGGCGATCGGCGCCCTGCGGCGGGGCCTGGCCTCAGCGGACGAGGATCGCTGCGCGGGCCCGCCCGGAGCAGGCGACTTAGCACAGCCCCGGATCATCTCCAAGCAGCCTCGCGCCGGCAGTCGCCGGCCTTGCCGGCCTCCGCCACCAAGGTGCCGCGGCATGGCGGCGCAGCGTCCGCGCCGAGGGGACGCCGGACATCGGAGGGCCGGGCATCAGGCGGCCCGGCATCCGGCGGATGCGCAACGCGCCGACGGGCGGTCATGCCGCGCCGGCGAGTTCCTTGTCGACCAGCGCCATCGCCCGGCCGCAGGCCTGGTCCATGTTGTAGTAGGCGTAGTCGCCGAGCCGGCCGGCGAACCAGACCTTGCCCCGCAGCTTGCCGGCGGCCTCCACATAGGGCTTCAGCATCGCTGCGCTCTGCGGCGTCGGCACCGGGTAGAACGGCTCGTTGCGCCCCCGGGCATAGGCTTCGGGAAACTCCTTGACGAGGACGCTGCGGCTCGTCTGCCCGGTGATGTGGGAGAGGTCGGTGATCCGCGTGTAGCCGTCCGCCCCCGGATAGCTGATCGTCCCCACCGGCTGAGCCCTTTCCGCGGCGGCGAAGCTCAGGTCGAAGCGGACGCTGCGATAAGGCAGTTCGCCGTGGCGATGGTCGAAATAGGCGTCGATCGGTCCTGTATAGACGATCCTCGCCGACGGATGGCTGGCGCGCGCGTCGGCAAATTCGGTGCCGAGCGCGACCTCGATCTTGGGATGGGCGAGCATCCGCTCGAACAAGGCGGCATATCCGTCGACCGGCATCGCCTGGTGGCGGCTCTGGAAGTATCGGTCGTCATGGCTGATCGACACCGGCAGGCGCGCCAGCACGGACGGGCTCAGCTCTTCCGGCTCGAGGTCCCATTGCTTGCGGACATAGTTGAGATAGACGTTCTCATGGAGGAACCGCGCGAACTCGGCGATCGCCGGCGTCGGGCTCTCGAGCAGCTTGCCTATCGTCACCCGCGTCCCGGAGCCGTGGTCGGCGACGAGAGCCGCCGAGATCTTGTCGGCGGCAGGGCCGGGGAAGACCCGCTGCAGCGAATCGAGGTTGAACGGCAGCGTGACCAGCTGGTCGCCGATCGCCACCATGGTGCGGTGGACATAGGGCCGCCACTCGGTGAACTGCGAGAGATACTCCCAGATCCGATCGCTGCCCGTATGGAAGATATGCGGGCCGTATTTGTGGATGACGTTGCCGTCCGCATCGGTGAAATCATAGGCGTTGCCGCCCAGATGGTCGCGGCGATCGACGATGAGGACCCTCTGATCCAGCGTCCGGGCGATCCGCTCGGCGACGACGGCCCCGGTGAAGCCGGCGCCGGCCACGAGCCAGCGAACGGCGCCGCTCAAGGCATGCCCCCGATACAACCTTTGCGATATCCGCTCCATGGCTCGGTCAAACGGCAGCCCCTGATACTCGCAACATCGGCCGTCGCCGTCTGCTCTTGCCCGGAAGAGCGCACGCTACGGTGACACGATAGTCTTCTACGAGATGTTTCCCAAGGGCAACCAGAAAATGCGGGGAACAGACGATTTCGGACGTGACCGGCGCGTCGCTGCGTGACGCCCGTCGTCTTCCAGCGACGAACGTCGTCCCAGCCATCCGACGCAAGGGCGGGATACGAAAACAGCGACGGCCGGATCGCCATCCGGCTGCCGCTGCTCGTTTCCGGTCATGCCGCCGGGGAGAGGATCGCGCATGACGACCCGCGACCCGCCCGGCGCTCAGCCGCGGGGTCAGTCGACCCGGTAGAGCGGCACCGGCGGCCCGCCGTTGCCCGGGCCGCGCGTGTCGGAACCACGGCGGGGGCCGCGATCATGGTCGCCCCGGCCGCCCCGGCCGCCACGGTCGCCACGGTCGCCACGGTCGAAGTCGGCCCGATCCGGTCCGCGATCGCGGTCGAAGCCCGGACGGCCGTCGCGGTCGCCCCGGCCGCCCCGCCCGCCACGGTCGAAGTCGGCCCGATCGGGTCCGCGATCGCGGTCGAAGCCCGGACGGCCGTCGCGGTCGCCCCATCCGCCCCGGTCGCCCCGACCGCCATAGTCCCGCCGGTCGTCGTCGCGGCCGCGGCGGTGGTCGCCGCGATCCCGGTCACGGCCGCCGTCCCGGTCCCGGTCGCGGTAATCGCCGCGATCGTGATCCCGCCCGCGGTCGCCGCGATGGCCGCGGTCGCGGTCGCGATGCCCGCGGAACCGGTCCCGGTCGCCGTAGAAGTTGCGGCTGCGATAGTGGTCGCCCCAGTAGCTGTCGACCGAGAAGGTGATCACCGGCGACGAATAGGGGTCGAAGTCCTGCCGGCCGGAATAGTTGCCGCCAGTGAGCGCGATGTAGTTCGACGAGATCCAGCCGCGCTGGCCGCGAAAGCGCACGTCGCACCAGGAGCGGGTCTGCAGGCAGCCGAAGACCCGGAGGCGTTCGCCGGCGACCAGGACGTCGACGACCGGATATTCGGTCGAGGGTCCGGCGCGCAGGTTGACGTCGGTGGTCGCCACCGCCCGTTCCGAGGCGTTGGCCGTGCCCGCGGGGGCCGCGACGGCGCCCGCCAGCACGGCCGCTGCGAGAAGCGTCTTCATCATGATGGGTGTTCCTCCTGCCGAAAATTCCTGGCCGGGGGATCCCGACCTTTTCGACCTGAGGAAAACACAGTGCGCCCGAACAGTTCCGTAACGGCGCCTTCATCCGCCATTCATGTTGAACGGAAACTGAAGCGTCCGGCCGCTGCCGACGCCTGCGATCGACCATCCTGCCCGGCCCGTCACGCCCGGCCCGGCCCGCCCCGTCCGGGACGCGACGCCTCTCGCCGGGACCCTCGCTCTCAGAGCCGCGATTCGATGGCGTCCCAGATCATCGCCGCGATGTCGTTGCCGCCGAAGCGCGCCACCTCGCGGATGCCGGTGGGCGACGTCACGTTGATCTCGGTGAGCAGCCCGCCGATCACGTCGATGCCGACGAAGAGGAGGTTGCGCTCGCGCAGCGCCGGGCCGATCCGCGCGCAGATCTCGCGCTCGCGCTCGGTCAGCTCGGTGGCGGTGGCAACCCCGCCCACATGCATGTTGGAGCGCGCGTCGGTCTCCGCCGGAACCCGGTTGATCGCGCCGGCGACCTCGCCGTCGACGAGGATGATCCGCTTGTCGCCCTGGCGCACGTCCTTGAGGTAGCGCTGCACGATGAACGGCTCGCGGAACAGCAGGCCGAAGGTTTCCATGAAGGAGGTGATGTTGCGGTCCTCCCGGGTGATGTGGAACACCCCCGCCCCGCCATTGCCGTAGAGCGGCTTCATCACGATCTCGCCGAACTCCCTGCGGAACTCGGCCACCTCGAGCGGATCCTTGGTGATCAGCGTCTCCGGCATCAGGTCCGGGAAATCGGTGACGAAGATCTTCTCCGGCGCATTGCGCACCTCGGCCGGATCATTGACCACCAGGGTCTTCGGCTGCACCCGCTCCAGGATGTGGGTCGAGGTGATGTAGGCCATGTCGAAGGGCGGATCCTGGCGCAGGAGCACGACGTCGCTGTCGCCGAGATCGCGCTTTTCCAGCGGGCCGAGGGTGAAGTGGTTGCCTTCCTCCTCGCGCAGTTCCATCACCTCGCCGCGCACCGTCACCTTGCCGTCCCGCAGCGACAGCCGCTCCGGCGTGTAGTGGAACAGGCTGTGCCCGCGCCGCTGCGCCTCGAGGCAGATGGCGAAGGTCGAATCGCCCTTGATCGAGATCGACGAGACATGGTCCATCTGGACCGCGACATCGAGTGCCATGGCGGCATCCCCGCTAACAATGATCGTTGCCGCAGGTGGTAGCGCCGGGCCGCGGCGCTGGCAATGGCATCGCCGGTGACGGCGCGGTCACCCTTCGGCGCGTCCGGGGACGCTCCGGCGAGGCCGGCATCTGCCGCGGCGACGGGCATCGACCGTCGCTGCGAGCGGCAGCTGCGCCCGCCGCGCCGGGATGATCGCCATGCTTCACCCCGCCCGCGGGCCGCCCCAGCCGACCTGCCACCCGTCTGCCGCCACTGTCTCGCCGCCGGTTGCAGCAGCTTGCCGGAGCGGGATTGGCGTCCCTCAAGGCCCGGTCAAGCATAGGCACGTTTCTTGCAAGCCACTCCTGCATGCCGGCGAGACGCGCCTCCTGCGGCTCGTCGGCATGCCACCCGAGCGACACCCCACCATCGAGGCACCCCGCGTGGAACATTACGACTTCATCGTCATCGGCAGCGGTCCCTCCGGCCGGCGCGCGGCGATCCAGGCCGCCAAGCTCGGCCACAGAGTCCTCGTCGTGGAGCGCGGCCGCAAGGTCGGCGGCGTCTCGGTCCACACCGGGACGATCCCCTCGAAGACCCTGCGCGAGACGGTCCTCAACCTTTCCGGCTGGCGCGAGCGGGGCTTCTACGGCCGCGCCTACCGGGTGAAGCAGGACATCACCGCGGCCGACCTGCGCGACCGCCTGCACCTGACCCTCGGCCACGAGGTCGAGGTGCTGGAGCACCAGTTCGCCCGCAACCGCGTCGCCACCCTGCGCGGCGAGGCCCGCTTCGTCGATGCCCATTCGATCGAGGTGCATGGCGACGAGGGCGAAAGCCATCGCTTCACCGCCGACAACTTCCTCATCGCCGTCGGCACCAAGCCGTTCCGGCCGGACTACATCCCCTTCGACGGCAAGACCGTCCTCGACTCGGACGAGATCATCGAGCTCGCCGCCCTGCCCCGCTCCATGGCGATCATCGGCGCCGGCGTCATCGGCGTCGAATATGCGACGATCTTCAACGCCCTCGACGTCAAGGTCACGCTGATCGAGCCGCGCGACACCATGCTCGACTTCATCGACAGGGAGCTGCTCGAGGACTTCACCTACCAGCTGCGCGACAGCGGCATGGCCCTGCGCTTCGGCCACAAGGTCGAGGCGGTGCGAAAGCTCGCCGACGGCTTCTGCGAGATCGTCCTCGAGGGCGGCCGCCACGTGCGCAGCCAGATGGTCCTCTTCGCCGCCGGCCGGATGGGCTCGACCACGGCGCTCAACCTTGAGGCCTGCGGGCTCACCACCGACCATCGCGGCCGGCTCAAGGTCGATCCGAAGACGCTGCAGACCGAGGTCCCGCACATCTACGCCGCCGGCGACGTCATCGGCTTTCCGAGCCTTGCCTCCACCTCGATGGAACAGGGCCGCGTCGCCGCCTGCCACGCCTTCGGCTTTTCCGCCGTCGAGCCGCCGGAATATTTTCCCTACGGCATCTATTCGGTGCCGGAAATGTCCATGGTCGGCATGACCGAGAAGGAGGTCACCGAGCGCGGCATCCCCTACGAGATCGGCGTCGCCCGCTTCCGCGAGACCTCCCGCGGCCACATCATGGGCCTCGACAAGGGCATGCTGAAGATGATCTTCAGCCTCAAGACCCGGCGCCTCCTCGGCTGCCACATCGTCGGCGAGGGCGCCACCGAGCTGATCCACATCGGCCAGGCGGTCCTCAACCTGAAGGGCACCCTCGACTACTTCGTCGAGAACACCTTCAATTATCCCACCTTGGCCGAGGCCTACAAGGTCGCCGCCCTCGACGCCTACAACCGCATGGGCGGCGCCGACGTGGCGCCGCACATTTCCGGCGACGCGTAGGGAGCGGCGGAGCTGGTGGAAACGACCGGATGAAGCCGCGCACCGGTGCCGCTGCAAGTCGAACCGCGGCAGCGCAAAGCAGCAGCGGTCGGACCAGCGGTTCTGGCCTTGCCTTCCATGTCAGGCCTGCGAGATGACGGCCTGGATGCGCACGCGCGCGCCCTCCGGCGGATAGTTCACCTCCACGGTGCCGCCGAGTTGTCCGCCCAGCACCCGCTCGAGCAAGGTCGAGCCGAAGCCGCGTCGGGCCGGGGGCGTGACGGGAGGACCGTTGCTCTCGACCCATTCCAGATGGAGCATGGTGCTGCTCTCCGTCCGCTCCGTCTTCCAGCCGACGGTCAGGCGCCCGTCCGGGACCGACAGCGCGCCGTATTTCACGGCGTTCGTGGTCAGTTCGTGCACGGCCATGGCGAGCGGGACGGCGACATCGACGGGGAGATGGAAGATCGCGCCATCGAGCGTCAGCCGCTTGCCGTCATCATAGGGTTCCAGTTCCGCGCGGATGATCTTCTGGAGATCGGCTCCGGCCCATTCGTTGTCGGTCAGGAGCGTATGGCTGCGGGCGAGCGAGGAGATCCGGCCGGTCATCCCCTGTCGGAACGCTTCCATGCTGTCCGACGTACGCAGGGTGAAGTTCATGACGGACTGGACCGTGGTCAGCGTATTCTTCACCCGGTGATGCAGCTCGCCGATCAGCAGCGCCTGGCGCTCCTTCGCCGCCTTCTCGCGTGAGATGTCGCGCACCTCGATGATGGTCCCGACCGTCTTGGCGTCCTCGTCCCGGATCGGGCTCGCGGTGAAGGCGATCGGGTAGAAGCTGCCGTCCTTGTGGACGAACACCTCCTCCCCCTGTTCCTTGTTGTTCCTGGGAAAGGCGCGGTCGATGGCGCATTCCTCGATCGGGAAGGGACGACCGTCGGGATAGGTGTGGTGCACGACATCGTGCAGCGGCCGCCCTTGCGTTTCCGCCAGCGTATAGCCGGTCAGCACCTCGGCGGCCGGGTTCATGTAGATGCAGTGCTGCTGCTCGTCCATGACGAACACGGCAACCGAAGCATTGTCGAGCACCGCGTTGAGCCGCTGCGTCGTGGCGCGCAGGCGCTCCTCCGTCTGCTTGTTGTGGCTGATATCGAGCACGAACTCGAAGCCCGTGCCGTCGGGCAGCAGCTTGGCGGCGAACAGCGCCCACCACCTTGAGCCGTCCTTGCGGATGTACTGCTTCTCGTAG
This sequence comes from Aurantimonas sp. 22II-16-19i, assembly GCF_002088275.1. Taxonomy (GTDB): domain Bacteria; phylum Pseudomonadota; class Alphaproteobacteria; order Rhizobiales; family Rhizobiaceae; genus Jiella. The sequence goes on along the minus strand of NZ_AQQS01000002.1, from coordinate 298,082 downwards.
GGTGTGGTGTGGCCCTTCTCCTTCAGCTCGGCGAAGGCATGCTCGGAATCGTCCATCCACTCGGCAGGGGTCAGGCGCTGCCAGGTCAGGCGTCCCGCCTCGAGGTCCTCCCGGCTGTAGCCGCCCATTCGCAGGAACGCGTCATTGGCGTCGATGAGCATCCCGTCCATGTCGAAATAGATCGCGCCGACCGTCCCGATCTCCAGCGCGGTGCGAAACCGTGCCTCGCTGAGCCGCAGCGCCTCTTCGGCACGAGCCCGCTCGACGGCGGCCCAGGTGCGCTCCGCCACCTCCCGCACGAGCGCGACGTCCGCCTCGCTCCAGCGACGCGGTTCGGCCGAATGCACGAACAGGAGCGCAATCAGCCGTCCGGCCTTGATCAGCGGCACCGCGAGTTGCCCGCGGACACCGAGTGCGTGATGCGCTTGGGCGGAAGGTTTGCCGGCGGTGCGGGCGTCGGCATCGAAATCCTCGATGGCGACCAGTTGGCCCGTCCGGTAGGCGTCAGCGATCTCCGGGCCGTAGCTTTCGAGATTGTGACGGCCCTCGACCGAGTCCACCCCCTCCGCCCGCCAGTCCCCCTCGACATGAAGGTGGACACCGTCCTCCTCCATTTCCGAATAGCCGACGCGCATGGCCCCGAGGTGCCGACCCAAGAGCTCGGCCGCGGCCGTCATGACCGCGCGCGGAGCGGCGATCTCGCGCAAACGGTCGCTGAGATCGAGCAGGAACTGGGGTGCCACCTGCGGATTCAAGCGACGGACCGTTCGGCTTGGGAACAACGCGTCTGCCGCTCCACCTCGTACCATGCGACGAAGCATGCACCGGCGCGTGGAAGCTCGTCGGCGCGCAGCGCGCGGCCGGGCTCGGCCACCAGAGGCGATGGCGCGGGCCTCTTCGCGATGGCATCCGGCCGTGCATCTGGATAGGATCGCCGCGGTGCTAGCAGTGTAGCATTGTCGTCCATTCACTCGTCCCGTAATGAGGTTGACAATGCGACCTTAGCAGCACGAAAACTGACACTGAAGCAGGAATTCTGAATCTTGCCCGCACGGTTCATCAATCCGGATTGTGAACTTGAGTTCGAAACGGCGAGGGTCCGATCGCCGGATCGTCCGCTGCGCCAGCTGTCGGGGCTGAGCATCGAGCATGTGCGGCTCCCGGACGAACGGTTCGAATACAAGGTCGTGGGCAACAGCCATTACCTCGCCCTGCACGACATCGAGTTGCAGGACGGTGAGGTCGAGCTCTCCGACGGCCCGCGCTCTCACCGCCGCTCCCTCGGCCACCGGCTGACCTTCGTCCCGGCCGGATGCCAGGTCGCCGGCTGGTCCGTGCCGAAGATCCGCAGCAACAGTTTCACGGCGCTGTATTTCGATGCGACGACGCTGGTCGAGGAGTTTCGCACCGGCTTCACCGTCAACAGTCCGCCGCCCTTCCTCTATGCCCTCGACCTGTCGCTTCGCGTGACACTCGAAAAGCTGGCCAACGCCATCACCGTCGGCTCGGGTGCCGCCTATCTGGAATCCTTGTGCCTCGTGGCGGTCGGCGAACTGCTGCAGATGCACGCTGTGCGTTCGGGCCCGCGCCTGAGCGAAGCTGAGCTGGACCGGCTCCTGGATTTCATCGAGGCGCATCTGGAAGACGATCTCTCCGTCGAGGACCTCGCGAAGGTGCTGGGACTGAGCCGGTTCCATTTTTCGAGACTTTTCAAGACGACGACCTCCCAGTCCCCCTATCAGTTCCTCCTGGAACGGAGAATCCTGCGGTCGAGGGATCTGCTGCGCTCAACGAACCTCTCCGTCGCGGACATCGCATCAAGATGCGGGTTCCGCAGCGTGCCGCAGTTCGAGGAGGCGTTCCGACGCGCCATGGGGGCTCGCCCCATCCGATACCGGGCTGATCTGGGATAGCGCGTCGAGCGCCGTTCGGCGCGCCACCGGCACAGGCGGGTTGCCGCGAACAGACCGGCACCGTGAATCTCCTGGCGGTGGCTCGCCGAGGTCGACCACACAGGCGGCCAGGCTCATCCGGGACGCCGTCTCGATCTTGCATCCTCCAACGATCCTTGTATGATCGCATCCATGGAAGATGACCACGCCGTTGCCGCCCTTGCCGCCCTCGCCCATGCCGACCGCCTGCGCGCCTTCCGCCTGCTCGTCAAGGCCGGACCGAACGGGCTGCCGTCGGGCGAGATCGCCGAGCGGCTGTCGATCATGCCGACGCGCATGAGCTTTCACCTGGCCGGGCTCGACCGCTCCGGCCTCGTGCATTCCTGGCGCGACGGCCGGATGGTGCGCTACGCGGTGCGCTTCGAGGCGATGCGGGCTCTCCTCGCCTTCCTGGCCGAGGACTGCTGCGACGGTCATCCCGAGATCTGCGGCGTCGGTGCATCCGCGTCCTGCGACGAAGGATGTGCGGACGGCGAGAAGGCAGCGAAGCGGCGCCAGACCGTCAGCTGATACCCGTGGCCCGGGAGGCAGCCTCCCGGCGCACTGGTATCGAGCCTTGGCGGCGCTTGAACGGGTACCCCTTGGCACCGGTCGAGGATCGGGGCCGACGGTATGAAATGTCGTTCCAAAGGGAGGAAGAAATGACCGACGAAATCTACAACGTCCTGTTCCTGTGCACCGGCAACTCGGCCCGCTCGATCATCGCCGAGAGCATCATGAATCGCGACTTCTCCACCCGCTTCCGTGCCTATTCGGCCGGCAGCCAGCCCCGCGGCGAGGTCCACCCGCTGACGACCGACCTCCTGCGCCGGCTGAACTTTCGGGTCGAGGGGCTGCGGTCGAAATCCTGGGAAGAGTTTGCCGCCGGCCGCGAGGGCGCGCCGAAGCTGCATTTCGTCTTCACGGTCTGCGACGACGCGGCCGGCGAGGCCTGCCCGGTCTGGCCGGGCCAGCCGATGAGCGCCCATTGGGGCGTCCCCGATCCCGCCAGCGCGGAAGGCGGACCGGCGGAGCGTGCCCTCGCCTTCGCCGAGACGTTCCGGCAGCTGAACAACCGCATCTCGATCTTCGCCAGCCTGCCGATCGCCAGCCTCGACAGGATCAGCCTGAAGCGTCATCTGGATTCGATCGGCACCACCATCGCCGCCCCGGAGAACAAGGTCGCGTGAGCATCGATACCGATCCCGGTCTTGGTCGACGCCGTCCGGGGCGAGGCTTCTCGGCGGTTCCCCGTCACGCACGCCAGAACACTTGGCGTGCGGCTGGTGGCCATCATATTTGGCTGGCTACCTGAACCCGGAACGCGGCCGACCGCCCGTTCCGCAGCCCTCCGCATGGCGGCACCACCGCCGATCGACCGAGAGAGACCGAGCTCCCATGACCGTCACGATCTACCACAACCCGCAATGCGGCACGTCCCGCAACACGCTGGCGATGATCCGCCAGTCCGGCGAGGAGCCGGAGGTGATCGAATATCTGAAGACGCCGCCGAGCCGCGAGACGCTGATCGAACTGCTCGACATGATGGGCATGAAGCCCCGGGATCTCTTGCGCGAGAAGGGCACGCCCTATCATGAGCTCGGCCTCGACGACGAGAAGCTCTCCGACGAGGAGCTGCTGCAGGCGATGATGGAGAATCCGATCCTGATCAACCGGCCGATCGTCGTGACCGACAAGGGCGTCCGGCTCTGCCGTCCCTCGGAAAAGGTGCTGGAGATCCTTCCCAATCCCGACATCGGCGCCTTCACCAAGGAAGACGGCGAAGTCGTCCCGGCCCGCAACTGACGGGCCGGCCCATGGCTCTCGGCCCGGCCGTTCCGGCCGGGCCGCCTCCCTTTCCGGAATGGACGATCGCTTGCCCGACATGCCTCTTCCCGACCTTCCCAATCTCGTCGCCGGCGCGCTTCTGCCCGTCGACCCGGCGCTCTACGCGGCGCCGGGCGATCCCGGCCATGCGCCCCGCATCCTCACCCTCTACGGCTCGCTGCGCGAGCGCTCCTATTCCCGCTTCGTCGCCGAGGAAGCCGGACGCCTCCTGACCTTTCTCGGCTGCGAGGCGAAGACCTTCGACCCGCGCGGCCTGCCGCTTCCCGACGCCGCCGAGCCGGACCATCCGAAGGTCGCCGAGCTGCGCGGTCTCGCCCAGTGGTCCGAGGGGATGGTCTGGGTCAGTCCCGAGCGCCACGGCGCGATGACGGGGATCATGAAGGCGCAGATCGACTGGATCCCGCTGTCGCAGGGCGCCGTCCGCCCCACCCAGGGCAAGACGCTGGCGGTGATGCAGGTCTCCGGCGGCTCCCAGAGCTTCAACGCCGTCAACCAGCTGCGCATCCTCGGCCGCTGGATGCGGATGGTGACGATCCCCAACCAGTCCTCGGTGCCCAAGGCCTTCAACGAATTCGACGAGGCCGGCCGGATGAAGCCCTCGGCGCTCTACGAGCGCATCGTCGACGTCTGCGAGGAACTGACGAAGTTCACCTACATGACCCGCGGGCGCTCCGGCGCCCTCACCGACCGCTACTCGGAGCGCGTCGAGACCGCCGAGGCGCTGTCCGCCCGCGTCAACCAGCGCAGCATCTGACGGCCGTCCGGTCGGCCGGATCCGGCGGCCGATCCAGCCCGTTCGGCGCCGGCTCCGGCTTGATGTCCGACGTCCCGAAGGGAGCCGCCGGACATCGCACGAATCCAACCACCGTTCCTCCCCTCTCGCGATGTCTGGTCTGACCCAATGCTCGCTTTCGCGATCTTTCTCGCCACCCTCGTCCTGGTCATCTGGCAGCCGAAGGGCCTCGGCATCGGCTGGAGCGCCTGCGGCGGCGCGGTCGTCGCGCTGGCGCTCGGCATCGTCGATCTGGCCGACGTCGGGCTGGTCTGGGGCATCGTCTGGGACGCCACCTTCACCTTCGTCGCGCTGATCGTCATCTCCCTCATCCTCGACGAGGCCGGCTTCTTCCACTGGGCGGCGCTGCATGTCGCCCGCTGGGGCGGCGGCAACGGCCGCCGGCTGTTCCCGCTGGTGATCCTGCTCGGTGCGGCCATCGCCGCCGTCTTCGCCAATGACGGCGCGGCGCTGCTCCTCACCCCGATCGTCCTCGCCATCCTGCTGCGCCTCCAGATCGCGCCCGCCGCGGCCTTCGCCTTCATCATCGGCTGCGGCTTCGTCGCCGACACCACCAGCCTGCCGCTGGTCATCTCCAATCTCGTCAACATCGTCTCGGCCAACTATTTCGGCATCGGCTTCGACCGCTACGCGGCGGTGATGGTACCGGTGAACTTCGTCTCCCTCGCTGCGACGCTCGCCGTCCTGTGGATCGCCTTCCGCCGCGTCCTGCCGCAGAGCTACGATGCGGCGACGCTGGAGGAGCCGCGCGAGGCGATCAAGGATCCGGCGGTGTTCAGGGCGGCCTTTCCGCTCCTGGCCGTCCTCCTGATCGCCTATTTCGTCACCGCCCCGCTGGATGTGCCGGTCGCCTTCGTCACCTGCGCCGGCGCCCTCGTCCTGATGGCGATCGCCGGCCGCTGGTTTGGCGGCGGCGGCGCGGTCGTCTCGCTGCCTCGGGTTCTCAAGGAAGCACCGTGGCAGATCGTCCTGTTCTCCCTCGGCATGTATCTGGTGGTCTACGGCCTCGGCCAGGCGGGCCTCACCGACCTCTCCGCCGGCGTGCTCGAATGGCTGGCCTCGAAGGGCTCCCTCGTGGCGACGGTCGGCACGGGCTTTGCGGCGGCGATCCTCGCCTCGGTGATGAACAACATGCCCGCGACCCTCGTCGGCGCCCTGGCGATCGGCCAGGGCGATCTCGACCCGCTGACGCGGGAGCTGATGATCTACGCCAACGTCATCGGCAACGATCTCGGCCCGAAATTCACCCCGATCGGCTCGCTCGCCACCCTGCTCTGGCTCCATGTCCTCTCGCGCAAGGGCCAGACCATCACCTGGGGCCAGTACATGAAGATCGGCCTCCTGATCACGCCGCCGGTGCTTCTGGCGACCCTCGTCGGCCTCTGGCTCTGGCTTCCGCTCGTGTCGGCCTGAGCGCGGCAGCGCGAAACCCCCCGGCCCTGAGCGCGGCAGCGCGAAACTGCCCGATGTCATGCGCGCCGACGCGAACTCCGTAGGCGTCTCACGAGCGTTGGAACGATGCCGGAAGACGGCCGGTTTGCCTTGACGACATCCGCGCGCCCCGCCGGGCCGCGCGCGTGCGACCCAGTCAAGGAGATCCAGACATGCGAGCAGTGGTATTCCATGGCGTCCGCGACATCCGTCTCGATACCGTCCCGGACCCCAAGATCGCCGCCCCCACCGACGCCATCGTCAGGCTGACGTCCTCCGCCATCTGCGGCACCGACCTTCACATGATCCGCGGCACCATGCCCGGCATGAAGGCCGGCACCGTGATGGGCCACGAGGGCGTCGGCATCGTCGAGGAAGTCGGCTCCAACGTCCGCAACCTGAAGCGCGGCGACCGCGTGGTCATCCCCTCCACCATCGCCTGCGGCTGCTGTTCCTACTGCCGCGACGGCTACACCGCCCAGTGCGACACCGCCAATCCGAACGGCCATCTCGCCGGCACGTCCTTCTATGGCGGCCCGGCCCCGACCGGTCCCTTCGACGGTCTGCAGGCCGAATATGCCCGCATCCCCTATGCCAACGTCAATCTCGTGCCGCTGCATCCTGAGATCACCGACCACCAGGCGATCTGCCTGTCCGACATCGCCTCCACCGCCTGGTTCGGCGCCGACATCGCCGACATCGAGATGGGCCGCGGCAAGACCGTCCTCGTCATGGGCTGCGGCCCGGTCGGCCTGTTCACCATCCTCGCCGCCTGGCACTACGGCGCCCAGCGCGTCATCGCCGTCGACCGCCGGCCGGACCGGCTCGCCAAGGCGCAGGAACTCGGCGCCGAGATCGTCAATTTCGAGGAGGAGAACCCCATCGAGGCGGTCCGCGAGCTGACCGGCGGCATCGGCCCGGACCGGGCCATCGACGTCGTCGGCGTCGACGCCTTCAAGCCGGTCAAGGGCCCGATGAGGGAGGTGGTCGAGAAGCGCGCCGAGATGTATGCGATGCAGGTCAAGCAGATCGCCGAATCCAGCGCGGCCACCGACGCGGCGCACTACGCCGCCGGCGACGCCCCGTCACTGTCGCTGGAATGGGCGGTCGAGAGCCTGGCCAAGGCCGGGACCCTGTCGATCATCGGCGTCTATCCCCAGAGCGACCAGTTCTTCCCCATCGGCGCGGCGATGAACAAGAACATCACCATGCGGATGGGCAACGCCAACCACAAGAAATACGTCCAGCAGCTGGTCGAGCTGACCCGCAAGGGCGGTCTCAAGCCCGAGCACATCCTCACCGAGACCGAACCGATGCGCGACGTCATCAAGGCTTACGAGACCTTCGACAGCCAGGAGAAGGGCTGGATCAAGGTCGAGCTCGACCCGGCCGCCTGAACCGGCCCGCACGAGGCCGCATCGGGCCCACGAACAAGACGATCGGCGGGCGTCAGTCCGCCGCTCGTCGCCGCGCCCTCAACCCCGCGGCTTGTACACATGCGCCTCGGCCGGAAACGTCCGGCCGCGGACCTCCTGCGCATAGGCCTTCACCGCCTCCGACACCGCCTCGCCGATCGCGCCGTAGCGCTTGACGAACCTCGGCACCCGCGCCGTCAGCCCCAGCATGTCGTTGAGGACGAGGATCTGCCCGTCGCAGGCCGCCGACGCGCCGATGCCGATGGTCGGGATCGCCACCGTCCGGGTGATCTCCTCGGCCAGCGGCTCGACCACTCCCTCGATCACCACCGCGAAGGCCCCCGCCTCGGCCACCGCCACCGCATCGCCGAGGATCTTGTCGCGCGCCGCCGCGTCGTGGCCCTGGCTGCGGAAGCCCCCGAGCGCGTTCACCGCCTGGGGCGTCAGGCCGACATGGGCCATCACCGGGATGCCGCGCGCGGCCAGGAATGCGACCGTCGGCGCCATATGCGCGCCGCCCTCGAGCTTCACCGCGCCGCAGCCGGTCTGCGCCATCACCCTTGCCGCCGCGCGGAACGCCGCTTCGGGCGAGGCCTCGTAGCTGCCGAAGGGCATGTCGACGACGATCAGCGCCTCGGCCGTCGAACCCACCACCGCCTTGCCATGGGCGATCATCATGTCCAGCGTGACGCCAAGCGTCGAATCCATCCCGTGCTCGACCATGCCGAGGCTGTCGCCGACGAGGATGAAATCGACCAGCGGATCGACCAGCGGCGCGAGGGCCGCACTATAGGCCGTCAGCGAGACGATCTTATCGCCGCCCTTCTGCGCCCGGACCTGCGGCGCCGTGCGGCGCTTGCCCTCGTTCTGCGCGCTCATCGCCCGTCTCCCGTCATCGCCTCGCTCAGGCCGTCCGCGCCTCGCGCTGGTCGATCAGGAGCACCGGCCCGACCTCTGCCGTCACCAGCATCACCACCGGCCGGTCGATCGCCTCGACCTGTTCGAGATCGCGCGCGTCGCAGATGTCGAGGGAGCGCAGCGCCACGCCGGGTTCGGCGGCGATCGTCGTCGTCATCTGCGCCAGCACCTTGGCCGCATCGCCCTCTCCCGCTGCGATCATCGCCGCGCCCTCGGCCAGCGCCTTCGACAGCACCCGCGCCGCCTGCCGATCCTCCGGCGACAGCCGGACATTGCGCGACGACATCGCCAGCCCGTCCGCCTCGCGCACCGTCGGCACGCCGACGATCTCCACCGGAACATTCAGATCCGCCACCATCCGGCGGATGACGGTGAGCTGCTGAAAATCCTTTTCGCCGAAATAGGCCCGCGTCGGCTGGACGATGTTGAACAGCTTCGCCACCACCGTCGCGACGCCGGAAAAATGGCCGGGCCGCACCTGGCCGATCAGCATGTCGCCCAAGGGTTTCAGCGAGATCGTCGTCTGCAGCGGCTCGGGATACATCGTCGCGACGCCGGGCGTGAAGACCGCGTCCACCTCTGCCGCATCCAGCAGCGCGAGATCGCGCTCCATGTCCCGCGGATAGGTCGAGAAATCCTCGTTCGGCCCGAACTGCGTCGGATTGACGAAGATCGTCACCACCACCCGGTCGTTCTCGGCCCGGGCCCGACGCACCAGCTCCAGATGGCCGTCATGGAGATAGCCCATGGTCGGCACGACGCCGATGCTCTCGCCCGCCTGCCGCGCCGGCCGGAGCGCGGCCCGCAACGCCTCGATCGTCTCATGTCTGTCCACGGGTCATCATCCATTGCTGCGCCGCGACGGCGTTCTATCGGCTCGAACCGCCGAGCGGAAGGGAAAAGCCCGACAGGCGGGATCGCGTCAAGCGATCCGGTCCCGAGACCGGCCCCCCACACCCGCCCAGCCCCCCAAGCGACGACCCATCGCATTTCCTGATGACACCCATCGCGATTGCGCGTTTGCCGCCGGCCATTTGCGGAGTAAAAGCGAGGATCACGTCCATCCGTCTCGAGGTTGATCGTCATGAGCGCCGCTCCCGCCCGAGACCGTCCCGACAACGCCGCCCTCATCGCCATCGGCGCCGGCTGCCTGATCGCGCTCCTGACCTTCGGGCCGCGCTCGGCCATCGGCTTCTTCCAGCTGCCGATGCTGATGGACACCGGCTGGAGCCGCGACGAGTTCGCCATCGCCATCGCCATCCAGAACCTATGCTGGGGCGCCGGCCAGCCGCTGTTCGGGGCAATCGCCGACAAGTTCGGCACCGCCCGGGTGCTGATCCTTTCCGGCCTCCTCTATGCCGCGGGCCTCGCTGTGACGGCCGTCGCCCCCTCGCCCTTCTTCCTCACCATCGGCTCCGGCGTCCTCGTCGGGCTCGGCGTCGCCTCCGGCTCCTTCGGCATCGTGCTGGCCGCCTTCGCCAGGCGGGTCAGCGCCGAGCAGCGCTCCTTCGTCTTCGGCCTCGGCACGGCGGCGGGCTCGGCCGGCATGTTCCTCTTCGCGCCGCTGTCGCAGGCTTTGATCGACAGCTATGGCTGGTCGGACGCGCTGCTCGTTCTCTCGGCGATGATGCTGCTCGTTCCGCTGCTCTCCTTCGCCCTCAGGGGCAACGGCCAGACCCGCCGCGACCTCAAGCCCGAGATCGAGCAGACCATGGGCGCGGCCCTGCGCGAGGCCTTCGCGACCCGGAGCTTTCTCCTGCTCACCTCGGGCTTCTTCGTCTGCGGCTTCCAGGTCGCCTTCATCACGGCCCACTTCCCGGCCTTCCTCGCCGATGTCGGCATCGCGCCGACATGGGCGGTGGTGGCGCTGTCGCTGATCGGCTTCTTCAACATCATCGGCTCGATCTCGTCGGGCATCATCGGCCAGCGCGTGTCGAAGCCGCATTTCCTCGCCTGGATCTATGTTGGCCGCTCGATCGTCGTCACGATCTTCATGCTGACGCCGATCACCCCGGCGACGGTGGTGGTCTTCTCCGTCGTGATGGGTCTCCTGTGGCTCTCCACCGTGCCGCCGACCAATGCTCTCGTCGCCATCATGTTCGGCACGAAGTATCTCGGCCTGCTCGGCGGGCTCGTCTTCTTCTCCCACCAGATCGGCTCCTTCCTCGGCGTCTGGCTCGGCGGCTATCTCTACGAGATCTACGGTACCTACGACGTCGTCTGGTGGCTCGGCGTCGTCCTCGGCCTCTTCGCGGCGCTCATGCACTGGCCGATCCGGGAGAGCGCGGTGGAGCGGCCTGCGTTGGCGGTGTGAACCGGCTGCCCGAGCGAGATCGAGTCCGTGCAATAGATCTGAAACGACCGCTCATTCACCCCGGCGAGATCCTGCGCGAGGATTTTCTGGCGCCGCTCGCCATGACGCCCTATGGCCTGGCGAAGGCGCTGCACGTTCCGCGAACCCGGATCGAGCGGCTGGCCCGGGAGGAAACGCCGGTCACGGTCGACACGGCCTTGCGGCTGGCGCGCTATTTCGGCACGATGCCGGAGCTGTGGCTGAACCTCCAGAGGTCATACGACCTGCAACTGGAAACCGGTCGCAAGCACGACGAGAGCGCCGCGATCATTCCTCGGCAGAGGGGTTGCGCCGCGGCCTGACGCCGGCCTTCCCCAGGGCGGCCAGCAGGCCGTGCCGCGCCTCGGGTTCCTTGATGCCGCGCGGCCCGAAGACGTTGCGGGCGAGGAAGTAGCCGGTCAGGCGAAAGGCCGCGCGCAGCTCGTCCTCCCCCTCCGCACCGCCCTCTTCCGCCAGAAAGGCCGGCAGAGCGAGGAGCTTGTCGTGCCAGGGCGCGCCCGCCTCGCGGCTGACGGCGCGGCCGGTCTTCGGCGAGACATAGACGAGGTCGCTGGTCTGGCCGGTCGCCGCGCAGCGCGTGAGATCGAGGCCGAAGCCCAATTCTTCAAGAAGCGCGATCTCGAAGCGCAGCATCAGGGCGGCGACCGTCTGCGGTTCGGTGAGATGCTCGATCAGGACGGCCAGCCCATCATAGAGCCGGGGATGCGGATCGCGCTCGGGCAGGAGCCTGAGATGCGCCGCCGCCAGTTGCACCGCATTCAGCGCCGCGGCGCTCTCGATCAGCGAGGCGGCCCGGAGCGTCACCGGTTCGAGGATGAAGGTGCCCATGTGCTCGTCGAGCCGCGCCCGCCAATGGGCCTCGACGCTGTTGCCCGGCTGCAGAACCGGCTGCTGGCGGCGCGAGCGCCCGCCCCGCACGATGCCGAGATGCCGCCCCCTCGCCCGCGTCATCACCTCTGCGATGACGCTGGTCTCGCCCTGGCGCCGGACGCCGAGCACGATCGCCTCCTCACGCCATTCCATCGCGAAAAGCGCCCTTGCCGATCAGCTCGAGTAGTCGAGCCCCATTTCCCGGTAGCGCTCGGGATCGTCGCCCCAGTTCTCGCGCACCTTGACGAACAGGAAGAGGTGCACCTTCTGGTCCGCCGCCTCCATGATCTCCTCGCGGGCCGCCTTGCCGATGGCCTTGATCGTCTCGCCCTTGTGGCCGAGGACGATCGCCTTCTGGCTGTCGCGCTCGACATAGATCGTCTGCTCGACCCGGGCCGAGCCGTCGGGCCGGGTCTCCCACAGCTCGGTCTCCACATGGGACGAATAGGGCAGTTCCTGGTGCAGCCGCAGATACAGCTTCTCGCGGGTGATCTCCGCCGCAAGCTGGCGCAGCGGCAGGTCCGAGACCTGGTCTTCCGGATAGTACCACGGCCCCTCGGGCAGGGTTTGCGCCAGCCAGTCCATCAGGTCCGGGCAACCCGAGCCGTCGAGCGCCGAGATCATGAACACCCGGTCGAATTCGGTGCGCTCGGTGATCTGCTGGGTCAGGCCGAGCAGCTTGTCGCGCTGGATCCGGTCGACCTTGTTGAGGAGCAGCGCCTTGGTCGACCGCGTGTCCTTCAGCCGCTCGAGGATGCGTTCGACGTCCTCGCTGACGCCGCGCTCGGCATCGACGATGGCCAGAACGATGTCGGCGTCGCGGGCGCCGGACCAGGCGGTCTTGACCATCGCCCGGTCGAGCCGGCGCTTCGGCTTGAAGACGCCGGGCGTGTCGACGAAGACGATCTGGGCGGTCTTGTGCATGGCGATGCCGCGCACCAGCGCCCGCGTCGTCTGCACCTTGTGGGTGACGATGGTCACCTTGGTTCCGACGAGCTGGTTGACGAGGGTGGACTTGCCGGCGTTCGGCGCGCCGATCAGCGCGACGAAGCCCGAGCGCCGCCCGGTGCCGGAAGCTTCGCCCGTCGGTGCGGCCGCACCCGTCGCGCCTGCCGCGCCTGCCGTTCCGATCGCGTCGTCGTTGGTCTCGTCGCTCAATCCGTGTCCTTCCAGACCCCTTCGCGCCGCAGGACTTCCGCGGCGGCTTCCTGTTCGGCGATCCGCTTGGAGCGGCCTCGCCCCTCGGCGGGCGCAATGCCCTCGATCGCCACCCGGATGACGAAGACCGGCTCGTGATCCGGGCCGGAGCGGTCGATCATCTCGTAGCGCGGCGCCGTCGGCCCGCGCTGATGGGCCCATTCCTGCAGCGCCGTCTTCGGGTCGCGCCGCGCCACCACGGCGGCGTCGAGCCGCTCGCCCCAGTGGCGGATGACGAAGTCGCGGGCGGTGTCCAGCCCTTCCCCGAGATAGATGGCGGCGATCAGCGATTCGACGAGGTCGGCCCGGATGTTGCGGGTCCGCTCGCCCTTCAGCTTCTTGAGGTCGGTGCCTTGGCGCACATAGTCGAACAGGCCGATCTCGTCGGCGATCTCGGCGCAGGCCTCGGCGCTGACGAGGGCGTTCAGCCGCAGCGACAGCTCCCCCTCGTCGGCCTCGGGAAACTGCCCGAACAGCCGCTCGGCGATGACGAGGCCGAGCACCCGGTCGCCGAGGAATTCCAGCCGTTCGTAGCTCTTGGCGCCGCCTTCGGTCTGAAGGCTCGCATGGGTCAGCGCCCGCTCGAAGCGCTCCCTGTCGCGAATCTTAACCCCGATCGTCCGTTCGAGCGCCTCGAGGGACTTTTCCCGCGTCACCCGAGCCATGTGAAGAAGCGGCTGGGCCTGAGGTCGGTCGGCCAGTTCCAGACCTCCAGCGGCGACACGTCGTCCTTGATCGAGAAGAAGATCACCCGCGCCTTGCCGACCAGGTTCTCGAACGGCACGTAGCCGACGTCGAACCGGCTGTCGAGCGAGTTGTCGCGGTTGTCGCCCATCATGAAGTAGTGATCCGGCGGCACCACGAATTCCCGGGTGTTGTCGCCCGGCGAGTTGGGCGACAGGTCGAGCGTCGTGTAGGAGACGCCGTTCGGCAGCGTCTCGCGATACTGCTGGGCGGTGGTGCCGTCGTCGAAGGTGAAGTCGCCGGCCGGCTCGCGCGGAATGGCCTTGCCGTTCAGGTAGAGGGCCCCGTCGCGCATCTGGACGTGATCGCCGGGCAGGCCGACGAGGCGCTTGATGTAGTCGACCTCCTCCTCGTGCGGCTTGCGGAAGACGACCACGTCGCCGCGGTCCGGCTCGAAGGAGAGGACGCGCCCCTCGAAGAGGTCCGGCGAGAACGGAAACGAATATTTCGAGAAGCCGTAGCTCCATTTCGAGACGAACAGATAGTCGCCGACCAGCAGCGTCGGCATCATCGATCCCGAGGGGATGGAGAAGGGCTGGAACAGAAAGGTGCGAATGACCAGCGCCAGGAGCAACGCCTGGATGATGACCTTGACGGTCTCGCCGAAGCCGCCCTTGTCCGTCCGTTCGGCCTGATCGACCATCATCTTCTCTTCCAGCCATTGCACCGGGCGCGGCCCGGCCGCAGAGCGCCTTCTACCCACTCGAAAGCCGGCTCGCAACGGCGGCGGCGTTAAACTTTGTCAGGCTGCGGGCGGACGCCGCCGGCCGTGTCGCCGCCGCCCGACTGGCCCTGGCCGGCGAGCCGCTCGACGATCGGCCGCCCGGCCGGGGCCGCGGGCTGGCCGGGCGGCCTGCCCGTCGCGGCGATCTGCCGTCTGCGATGAGCCTGGAAACTGCCGACCGCCGAGCGCACGAGGACATAGCCGGCGATGGCGGCGGCGAGCCCGAGGGGGATCGAACCGATCAGCATCGGCTTCACGATGGGGTCCCAGATGGCCAGGAGATTGGACGGCGACAGCGCCGATTCCAGCGTCGCCGGATGCGGCGCCGCGTCGATGCTCCTCGCCGTCAGCGTGCGGCCGATCTCGTAGGTGGCGCCCCAGATGAACGGAAAGGTCGCCGGATTGCCGACCGCGGTGCCCAGCGCCGCCGCCGCCATGTTGCCGGCGATCACATAGGCGATGGCGAAGGCGAGAAGGAAGTGGAACCCGATGAAGGGCGTGAACGACGCGAACACCCCGGCCGCAAATCCCGCCGCCACCGCATGCGGCGCGGCGTCGAGGCGGATCACCCGCTTGACGAAATAGCGATAGGAGCGCCGGAACGACCGGCGTGGCCAGAGCAACGCCGAGAACCGCTCCCATCGGCTTTCGGGGATCCGCCGCCGAAACAACATGACCGTTCCACTCTCCCGGGACGTTCGACCAAGACCGGCCAACCAAGATCGGCGCCGGGACGACGGCCGGCTCGCAAGGACGCGTTCCGCTCGGCGCGCTCCGGGCCGTCCCCTCCCCCGCGACCACGAGCTTAATGCATGATCTCGGACAGTGGGAACCGTTCGGAGACGATCATACGCGGATGGGGCGATCGCGGGTGCTGCCGATCGCGCCGCCCGCATCCCGCGCCACTCAAGAGCATCCGATTGCGGCAAAAAACCTTTCGGCAGCGACGTTGCGCTTGCCTCGTCACGGCAGGCAGCCAGGCAGCCGGGCAGGTCAGGTCCGCCGGCCGCCGCCTGCCGACCGTCGTCAGAGCGACCGGCTGCCGGGCTTGACCGGCGGGATGGCGGCGAGTTCCGGCGGCAGGGCGTCGGCGGGATAGGCCGGCACCTCGTATTCGGCGAGCGCGATCAGCGGCACGCCGACATCGGCCTTGCCGGCGGAGCGGTCGATGATGCAGGCCGCCGCGACGACGTCGGCTCCGAGATCGCGCATGCAGGCGACCGTCTCGCGGATCGACAGCCCCGTGGTGACGATGTCCTCGACGATGACGACCCGGGCGCCCGGCGCGATCTCGAACCGCCGCAGCCGGAACACGCCGTTCTCCCGCTCGACCCAGATCGCCGGCGCGCCGAGATGCCGCGAGGTCTCGTAGGCCGGGATCAGGCCGCCCACCGCCGGCCCGACGACGAAGTCGACCGGACCGTCCACCGTCTCGCGGATCCTGTCCGCGAGCGCCCGGCACAGCGTCTCGGTCAGGTCCGGATGCATGAACACCCGCGCCTTCTGCAGGAACACCGGGCTCCGGAGGCCGGAGGTCAGGATGAAGTGGCCCTCCAGATAGGCACCGGCCTTCCGGAAGATGTCGAGGACGTCCTCGTTGGTCATGGTCGCTCCGCTTGTCGTCATCGCCCCTTCGTTAGTGACCGGCTGGCGCTGCCGCAAGCCGCCGGTTCAGCCGTTGACGCGGGCGACGTCGGCGACGCAGGACTTGGCCCTGAGCTGCCGGAGCGTCTGGTTGAGATGCTGGATGTCCCAGACCTCCAGCTCGATGACCATGCGGGTGAAGTCCGGCGCGGTCGAGACCATCGAGAGGTTGTGGATGTTGGCGTCGTTGACGGCGATGGTCTCGGCGATCTCGGCCAGCGAGCCCGGCTCGTTCTTCGCCGACAGCATGATGCGGGCGGGGAACCGCTCGCTCATCGCCTCGTCGATGTCCCAGCGCACGTCGATCCAGCGGTCCGGCTCGTCGTCATAGGCGGTGAGCGCCGGCGACTGGATCGGATAGATGATGATGCCCTTGCCGGGCTCGATGATGCCGACGATGCGATCGCCCGGCACCGCGCCGTCCGGGCCGAAATGCACCGGCATGTCGTCGCCGGCGCCGCGAATCGGGATCGCCTTGCCATTGGTGCGCGGCTTCGATCTCGAGCGTCCCGGCATGCGGAAGATCATGCCGGCGGCCGTGCGCAGGTTGAACCAGCCCTCGTCCTCGCCCTTTTCCGCCGGCCGCGCCGCCCGGCTCTCCTGATAGTCCGGAAAGGCCGCCCGCAGCACGTCGGTCGGCTTCAGCTCGCCGCGCCCGACGGCGGCCAGCGCATCCTCGATCTCCCGGTGCCCGAGCTTGCCGAGCAGCGGCTTCAGCGCTTCGCGCGAGAATGTCTTGCCGGCCCGCCCGTAGGTGCGCTCGAGGATCTGCTGGCCGATGCCGGAATACTGCTTGCGGATCTGCGTGCGCGCGGCGCGTCGGATCGCCGCCCGCGCCTTGCCGGTCACCGCGATGTTCTCCCAGGCCTGGGGCGGCGTCTGGCCCTTGGCGCAGATGATCTCCACCTCGTCGCCATTGGCGAGTTCGGTCACGACCGGCATGATCCGTCCGTCGATCTTGCAGCCGACGCAGTTGTCGCCGACCTCCGAATGGACGGCATAGGCGAAGTCGATGGGCGTCGCCCCGCGCGGCAGCGCGATCAGCCGGCCCTTCGGCGTGAAGCAGAACACCTGGTCCTGGAACAATTCGAGCTTGGTGTGTTCGAGGAACTCCTCGGCGGTGTCGCCGCCGGCCAGAAGCTCGATGGTACGGCGCAGCCACCCATAGGCATTGGAATCCTTCGACAGATGCACCGGCCCCGAGGCCGCCCCGTCCTTGTAGAGGGCATGGGCGGCGACGCCGTATTCGGCGACCTCGTGCATCTCCATCGTGCGGATCTGCAGCTCGACGCGCTGCCGGGACGGGCCGACGATGGTGGTGTGCAGCGAGCGGTAGTCGTTCTGCTTGGGCGTCGAGATGTAGTCCTTGAACCGGCCGGGCACCATCGGCCAGGTCCGGTGGACGATGCCGAGGGTGCGGTAGCAGGCCTCCTCGTTGTCGACGATCACCCGGAAGCCGAAGATGTCCGACAGCTGCTCCAGCGACAGCGCCTTCCTCTGCATCTTCGAGAACACCGAATAGGCGGTCTTCTGGCGGCCGGAGACGGTGGCGTGGATGCCGTTCTCCTTCAGCCGCGCCGTCAGGTCGCGCTCGATGGCGGCGATGGTGCCTTCATGGCGCTCGCGCAGTTCGGCGAGCCGCGCGGTCACCGTCTCGTAGGCGTCGAGATTGATGTGGCGGAAGGCCAGGGACTCCAGCTCGTCGCGCATGTCCTGCATGCCCATGCGTCCGGCGAGCGGAGCATAGATGTCCATCGTCTCCTGGGCGATGCGGGCGCGCTTTTCCGGCGCCATCGGGCCCAGCGTGCGCATGTTGTGGAGCCGGTCGGCGAGCTTGACGAGCAGGACGCGGATGTCGTCGGCGATCGCCAGAAGCAGCTTGCGCAGGTTCTCCGCCTGGGCGGCCTTCTTCGACACGAGGTCGAGCTTCTTCAGCTTGGTCAGGCCCTCGACCAGCTGGCCGATCTTCGGCCCGAAGACCTGGTCGATCTCCTTGCGGGTGGCGTCGGTGTCCTCGATCGTGTCGTGGAGCAGCGCGACGGCGATCGTCGCCTCGTCGAGATGCATCTCGGTGAGGATCGCCGCGACCTCGAGAGGGTGGGAGAAATACGGGTCGCCGCTGGCACGCTTCTGCGAGCCATGCTTCTGCATGGCGTAGACATAGGCTCGGTTGAGGAGCGCTTCGTCGAGATCGGGCTTATAGGCCGCGACTTTCTCGACGAGTTCGTATTGCCGCATCATGGGCTTTGGCGATCAGACCTTGGAGGTGACGGAACGACGAAGGGGGCGTCGCCCCATCAAGAACGACACCCCCTTGATATAGTGTCAACGCCTGGCGGCATTGTAGAGGCAAGCGCCTCGCTCATTCAATAATCGTCGGTCTTTTCCGGCGCCACCAGGCCCTCGATGCCGGCGAGGAGGTCGTCCTCCGACATCCGGTCGAACGACACCGGCTCCTCGTCGTCGGCGGCCGGCTGGATCGCGGCGGGCACTTCCGAGGCGGCGGCGGTGACGAGGCGCTGGTTCTCGTCGCGGCGGTCCTGGTCGGGACGCGGCTCCGGCTCGTCCACCTCGACATGCTTCTGCAGCGAATGGATCAGGTCTTCCTTCAGATCGCCCGGCGACAGCGTCTCGTCGGCGATCTCGCGCAGGGCGACGACGGGGTTCTTGTCGTTGTCGCGATCGACCGTTATGGTCTGACCTTGCGAGATCTGGCGCGCCCTGTGGCTGGCGAGGAGAACCAGCTCGAAACGGTTCTCAACTTTATCGACGCAGTCTTCTACGGTGACGCGGGCCATGCCTGTCTCCTGAAACGAATAAATTCGGTGACGAAGTCGCGGACATAACCGTTTCGCCGCGGCGCGACAAGTCCCCCGCGCGGACTGATTTCTCCCGCGCCCACGGATTCTACCGCGACCGGTTCATCGCCGCCATCAACCCCGGTCGCCGCGTCCGCAGGGATCCAGCCCCCACCGCCGATCCGCACGAGCACCGGCGCGGCGGCGCCCCGAGCCGCTTTCGGAATGTCTTGCATCGGTGAAATCGCCGCAATCGAGCGACAGCATGACGACTTGCAGTCCGCCGCGAAAACCTGCTACGGCCCCGCTTCAAACTGCATCGCTCAGGCATTGCCATCCAGTCGGCGACTGAACCATCGTCTTTTTTCGGTTTTCTAGCGAAAGTTGCGCAAAAATGTTTGATCAACGTGAAAAACTTGCCCTATTCATCGACGGTGCCAACCTTTACGCTACGTCGAAAAATCTTGGATTCGATATCGACTACAAGAAGATGCTGACCTGGTTCCAGCGCCAGGCCTATGTGCTTCGCGCCTATTACTATACGGCCCTGATCGAAGACAACGAGTATTCCTCGATCCGCCCGCTGATCGACTGGCTGGATTACAACGGCTACCGCGTGGTGACGAAGCCGGCGAAGGAATTCACCGATCCGTCCGGGCGCCGCAAGATCAAGGGCAACATGGACATCGAGCTGGCCATCGATGCGATGCAGCTGGTCGATACGGTGGATCACTTCGTGCTGTTCTCCGGCGACGGCGATTTCCGCTCGCTGGTCGAGGCGCTGCAGCGCAAGGGCCGCAAGGTGTCCGTCGTCTCGACGCTGACCTCCTCGCCGCCGATGGTCTCCGACGACCTGCGCCGCCAGGCCGACCACTTCATCGACATCGTTACCCTGCGCGGCGAGATCGGCCGCAATCCGGCCGAGCGCGAGGCCCGCATGGCCCGCCGCGCTGAGGCGGAAGCCGAAGACGACGACTACTGAGCCGCAAGAGGCAGCAGCGTCCGTGTCGACATCGACGTCCATAGCGGCAGCCGGCGCCCATCCGGGCCCGGCCCATCCCTTTGCCGACACCCCGGCCGAGCCTTCTCGCGACTGCCCACGCTGCCCACGCCTCGCGGCCTTTCGCGAGGAATGGCGCGCCAAGGAACCGGCCTGGCACAATGCGCCGGTTCCGAGCCTCCTGCCGCCCGGCGGGCCGGACGACGTCCGCCTCCTCGTCGTCGGCCTCGCGCCCGGCCTTCGGGGCGCCAACCGAACCGGCCGCCCCTTCACCGGCGACTATGCCGGCGACCTTCTCTACGCGACGCTGACCCGCTTCGGCTTCGCCAATGGCCGCTTCGCCGCCCGCCCCGACGACGGGCTGGAGCTGATCGGCGCCGCGATCACCAATTCGGTGCGCTGCGTGCCGCCGGAGAACAAGCCCGTCGGCGCCGAGATCAACGCCTGCCGGCCCTTCCTCACCGGGACGATCGACCGCCTGCCCAATCTCGCAGCCGTCGTCACCCTCGGCAAGATCGCCCACGATTCCACCATCCGCACGCTCGGTGGCCGCCTCGCGGCACATCCCTTCCGCCACGCCGGGGCCACGGATCTCGCGGGCCTGCGCATCTTTTCGAGCTATCACTGCTCGCGCTACAACACCAATACCGGCCGGCTGACGACGGAAATGTTCGAGGCGGTGTTCGCAGAGGTGGCGGCGTTTCTGAAGTAGCCCCCCGGCCCGGCCCGGCCCGGCACCGGTCGCATGGCGCACCGGACGTCGTCCGGTCGCCGTCACGGCGTCATGTAGCCCCTCGCCGCGAGAACCAGCTCGTAACCCGAAGGATCCGCGTCGAAGAACAGACCGCCGTCCCGGACCGACTGCTGCGGCAGATAGTCGATCGTCACCTGCGCCGTCTCGACGACCTCGCCGGATCGCTCCAGCCGGCCCTCGACCACCAGCCCGGCCGCGGTGGAGTTGCCCTCGTTGCGCGCCTCGAAGCGCACCAGATGATGGCCCTTCTGCGGGACGATGGCGACGAGCGACACCTCGACCGCCGGCGGCCCCTCCGGCCGAGACCAGCCGATGAAGGCGAGATAGCCCACCATCGCCGCGACGACGGCGAAGCCGGCCGCCGCCGTCAGCCATTCGACCGGCGACGTCGAGGGCGGAGCGGCGGGAGCGTCCGCGGGCGACTGCGGCTGCCGGTCCTCGTCCGTCGCCGTCACAGGATCAGCCTCGCCGCTGCGGCGCCGAGGGCGCCCGGAAAGCCGAGGACGATGGTGGCGCTGAGGATCTCCACCAGCGACGTCTCGTCGGTCCGCCCGAAGATCCACAGCATGGTGAAGCTGATCGCCAGAACCAGCACGTAGCCGACCAGCGTGAAGCGGGCGAAGATGCCGAAGAACGAGGCCGTGCCGTCATGGCCGTGCTCGCCCTTGAAGCTGAGGGAGTAGACGAGGCCGTGCATCAGCACCAGCGAGAGTGCCACCAGCGCCAGCTCGTGCCAGATCGTCATCTGGAAGGCGATCAGCATCATTTCCTCCGTCGGGGCGACGTTGAACGAGACGAACAGCGCGCCCGCCGCCATCAGGAACAACTCGCCCCGATAGCTCGTGCCGGTCTGGCGGGCTTCGTCGGCACCGGCTGATTCCATGCCGAACTGGTCGCGGGCGAGCATCGCGCCCATGCTCGCCGGCACGACCTGGATCGCGATCTTGCCGACGATCTCCTCCACGGACATGTCGAAGCTCAGAACCTTGAACACCGTCAGGGCGAGCACCGCCGTCACCGCCCCGACGAGCAGCGCGACGAAGACGTCCGCGATGTCGTCGCGGATCCGCGTCATCGGCCGAAGCCCGCTGTAGTGCGACAGCCCGGTGAGCAGCGGCACCGCCAGGACGAGGAGCAGCGCCAGCCGCAGCGGATCCACCGAGAAGCCGAGCTGCCACATCTCCATCGTCATCAGCATCGGCAGGGCGAACAGCAGCGCGCCGGCAAAGGCCCGGGCGAGCCCGACGAGGAAAGCGGCGTCCTCGCCGCGCCGGGAGCTGCCTGTCTGCAAGTTCATGCCCTGGAACGTCGCTGGTGGACCTCCGCCCCTAGCTGGAGCACCGCCCCCGCCGTTCAACCGGCCGCGCGGCGGGCGTACCTGCCGGATGGCGACGGTGGTCGTGGCCACTCCCTGGAAACGACAACCGGCGGCGCCCCGTCAGGCGGGCCCCCGCTTCTAAACAACCGCGTGAATCGCCGGCACCATTCCCTCCCCCTCCACCAGCACCGTCGCCACCGTCACCGGCAGCCTGAACCGCCGACGCCCGGCGCTGCCGGGATTGAGATACATCACCCCGCCGAGCGTCTCGATGCCCGGCTTGTGCGAATGGCCTGAGATCACCGCGTCATAGCCCTCCGCCGCCGGATCGAAGGCGAGGTCGCCGCGGTCGTGGATGACGAAGAACCGCCGCCCGAACAGCTCCACCGCCACCGTCTCCGGAAAGCGCCGCGCCCAGCCCGCGATGTCGACATTGCCGCGGATCGCCGTCACCGGCGCGAGCTCTGCCAGCCGCGGCACGATCTGCGCCGCGCCGATGTCGCCGGCATGGATGATGTGCGAAACGCCCTGGAGCAGCGCCAGGGCATCCGGCCGCAACAGGCCGTGGGTGTCCGAGATGATCCCGACGCGTGGCATGGGCTCCGCCGCTCCTTGCATGTTCCCCGGACCGGTCGGCCCGCCCCGCCGACGGAACGGCCATCCCCCCGCCGCGTTCCGGAACCTCAGCGAGCGGAAGGATGGACCATGGCCAAGGCGCAGAAGAAGCAGACGGCGACGACGAAATCGAAAAAGGTCGAGGTCAAGCCGTCGCGCAAGGCGGAGGGCCGGGTCGAGGCGTTCCGCGAGCTGTCGGCCCGCATCGCTTCCGGCGAAGAGATCATGCCGCCGCGCTTCCTCACCGGCCAGGCCCGGCGCGAGCATGTCCGCTCGACCCTGCGGGAGGATCACGCCCAGCGCATCGAGCAGCGCAACGAGGCGGCCCGGATGAAGTTCGACGAGCTCGCGAACGATTTCTTCAAGTTCTTCCGCGGCACCGCGCTCCTGTTCTACCGCGACATGGTCGGCGAGGATGCCGACATGCCCTCGGTGATGGCGCTCGGCGACGTCCATCCGGAAAACTTCGGCGTCATGCCCGACGAGCACGGCGCGCCGATCTTCGGCGTCAACGATTTCGACGAGACGATCTACGCCCCCTTCACTTTCGACCTGAAGCGCGGCGCCGTCGGCTTCTGGATCGCCGCCCGCGAGGAGGGCGGCCTGAAGCGCAAGAAGCGCCGCAAGATCGTCGAGCATTTCGTCAAGGGCTACTTCGCCGCCATGGAGGCCTATGCCGAGCATGCGACGGAGAAGAACGAGAGCTACCGGATGGACAACTCCCCCAAGGTGATCCAGCGGCTGTTCGAGGAGGCCTGGGAGGAGCGCGAGGCCTGGCTCTGGGAGGACTATCTCGACGGCTCCGGCCGCGGCTTTCGCGCCTCCGACGAGTTGCAGCCGATCTCCGGCGAGATCGACAAGTTCCAGAAGGCCATCGACGATCTCGCCAAGGCCAACGGCATCGACGCGCCGAAGCGCGCCGGCGAGCTCAAGGTCAAGGACGTCTGCATGCGCCACGGCCAGGGCACCGCGTCGCTGGGCCTGCCGCGCTACTACGTCCTGATCGAGGGCCCCTCGAAGGACGCCACCGACGACATCATCATCGAGTTCAAGAGCGCCCGGCGCTCCGCCCTCGACGGCATCGCCCCGCCGTCGGACTTCAACGCCGGCGCCAAGGCCGACCGCATCGCCCACGGCCAGGCGGTGCAGCTCGCCCATGGCGACATCTTCTACGGCGCCGTCACCATCGACGGCGAAAGCTTCATGAGCCGCGAGCGCGCCCCCTTCCGCGACGACATCGATCTCGACGAGCTGAGCAACCCCACCTGGAAGGAATACGCCGAGGTCTGCGGCGCGGTGCTGGCCCAGGCCCACGCCCTCTCCGACGATCTCGGCCAGATCGACTACGACATCGAACCCTCCATCGTCGCCGCCGCCACCCCCCGCGCCCTCTTCATCGCCGACCTCGTCCGCTTCGCCGAGGAAGCCTCCGACCGCCTCGAGCAAGACCACGCCTTCTTCCGCGAGGACCACGCGCTGGGGGCGTTTGATAGTATTGATATGGTTTATCGGTGAGGGGGGCCGACGTCGGTGGTCGTCAAGGCGGGATTCGGCTGGAATGGCCGGAAGCTGCCTGGAAGCTTTGGGGTGGGTGAGCGCAGAAATTGGCCATTCGACAATCAACTCAAAGCGACCACCAGGCCAATGACGGGGACGCGGGATAGCTTCCGGCGGGACAAGAGGTATTGGCGCGGTGCACTGCCGTTCGCAGATCCATCACTGAAACGCTTCACGAAATGCTCGCGGATGCAGCTAGGACATGCTTGGCGCTTCAAGCGCGCGATACATCTAGGACCACGACATCGACCCGCCCTTTCAGGTGACTTGACAGTCTAGCCTCAATGGAAGCTTGCAGCTCAGCGGCAGACGCGAAACCATGGCGCTTGCGTCCGGCCACCTCGACCCCCGCCCCGTACCAGACGACGAGGAAGATGCCCTGCTCGTCGGCGTGGGGGTGCATTCCATAGCGGTCAGCGAGTTGCGCACTGGCCGCCGTGAATAAATCGCTGTGCCACTGTCCCTTGCCCTCGATCACGAGCATCCGTGCCTGGCCGGCGACCATCCGGGTTGTGGTGAGGTCACACCGGTTCCGGTCCGCCAACTGGTGCTCGACCACATCGTGCACATCATACGGGGCCAGACGGGGTTCGAGCCATGAGGACACACAGGCCATCGCGCGGACCTCATTCAGGCGTTCGCCGCCGTCATAGAACTGATCGCGCACCTTATTGTGCCCAGCCCGGATGTCCTTCTGCATCTCCTGAAGAAACTCGAGCACGAGCGCACGCAACTGTTCGACACTGGCGGGGAGCCCGGCGTCGAGAGAGGCCGCGACCTCTGCCGGACGGGCGCGCGTCGAGGCCGTCGCTGCCCGACGGCGAAGGTCGGCCCGAATGCTGCGAAGATCGTTGAGGGAGGGCAAAGCAATCGTCTCGGCTAGCAACCTCTCGACGACGGGCAGCGCGACGGCCGGATCGTCCCGACCGATTTGCCAGACGATATCTCGGAGGTAGCGATACGCCGTTTCTCCCCTAGGGCTGCCGGTTCCCCAACTCGACGGGAGGGGGACGACGGGCCACTCGGTGAGATACGTGCGGAGGATTCGCTCGATCTTCGGGGCGGACAACGTCGTCCAGATAGCATCCTCCGCCCGGCCGCGTTCCCGTAGCTGCTCCAGCCACAAGACAGTATCGCGATCTCGTTCCATGTACGCCCAGACGAGTGGATGGACCTCCTGAGAAAACCAGAAGTCGCGGATGAACCAGAAGCGTCTTTGCTTCTCATTTCGATGAGGTAGCATGCCCTCGTTGAGTGCCATGCACCGCTCTCTCATCAACGTAAGCAGTTCTCCCCGATCGCCGTGACCCGCGGCCATGTCGAACAGAGTCTCGAGAGTCTCGAGGGGCAGGTCGGGAAACCGGCGCAGCCATTCGAGCGGAAGAGAGGCACGCAAGTGCTTCAGCGCCGGCTCGCGGTCTAGAAAGTGGAGGTCAGTGTAGGCCGCCGAACCCGATAGCGAGGGCTCTAGATACGAGCGAGCATAGGTTTCCACTTCTTCGGGTGGCAGAGCGACCCGCTGGCGGAGCTCGGCAAGGAATGCCTCCCGTTCACCTTCCGCAAAAGCGCTGTAGCCATGGGTGCCGAGCAGGATGGTTCGAAGAATGTTTGGCGCGACCGTCGCTAGGGTTCCTGTCGCGCGAAATTCCGCGACGGCTCCGGCGAGGAAAATCTGCACCCATCCTTGTTTATCACCTTCCCCAACTTCTCCGACTGAAGGGCAACGATCGCTCAGAGTTAGAAGGCTACGTCTGAGAATGATCTCCGGATCGAACAGACCATGAGTCACTTCAGGAAGCATGTCAGGCTGAATGAGGTAGGTCCTAGCAACATCACAGGTCCATCGAACATTCTCGCCTTGTTCGATCGCCAGCCGATTCTCTCGGAAGAAGGCAGTGTTGGCCTCAGCCAAACGGCGTACTCGTCCCCGCTGCCTTGCTTCGAATCGATATCGTCGTGGCCGATGCTGCTCCCAGTTTTTCTTTAGCGCGCGGTTCATCCTTGCCCATTCGCGCATCAAGATCGGCTTCTCTCGCGCCTGTTCGCGGCAATGCCGGCGTAGATCGACCGGCCCTCGTAATTCGCTGGCAGCATAGTATCGGTGGGACGGTGCAAATACGGTCCAGAGCGAAGGATTGTCGGTCTCGTATGCGAGATCGACTAGCCAGCGCGCATCGCCCTCACGCTGACATAAGCCGGAATGCCCACGGGAGTTCATGACGTCGAAGGCCACGTCGGAGATTTCACTTCGGGACGTCAGCGCCGCAAAGGCGCGTTTATAAAGCGCTCGCCTGAGAGTGTCGTCTGCTTGAAGCGCCGCCACGGAGGCGCTCCGATCGGTCCCAATCTGGCCGTGAAATTGGAGGCTTCGTACCCATCTCCAAACCCGATCAGGATCATGGAGGCTACGAGCACGTTCGAAATAGTTGTCGAGGAGCAGGCCCACGATCTTGCTGATGCCGTCGCGGCAGTGGCAGCGGTATCGCTCCTGACCACAGATGCAGCGGAGCCCATCCGTCAGATCATCCAGCAGTCGGACCGTGAGATCAAGGGCGAGTTCCCCGACGAGCCGCTTGATGAAGTATCGCTCGCCAATGACACGCGAACGGTCAAAACGATCTGTCGGGTAAAGGCCGGCGGAAGCCTGAAGTGCCGAGCGGAGCGGCTCGTAGGGCGCCGCGTCTGCCATCTTCATGAAGATCTCGGAGGCCAACCGGAGGGCATCGAGGTCCCGCATGGCCACGAGACTTCGAAGTGCTTCGTCCAGCTCGTAAGTGCTGTCACCTAACAAGCAGGACAGTGCATTGAGGCGAGGACCAATATAGGCGTTTTCATCGAGGAGAATGGCTTCGAGTTCAGGCCGAAGTTCGACAACGGCGGGAGATCCGACGAGAAGCTCCAGCAGCAATCCTCTAAGGTGCCCATCAGCCGATGCGGCGAGCATCGGCCGGACTGCGTGAACTACGTTTCCGGTGAAGAAGCCGGATGCACTGAAGGTCCGCCATCTGTCGCTGCGGCGGAAGTAGGGGTCGTCAGCGTTCAGATCAGCCAGTGCGCCGATCAGCTTCATCCGTGAGGTCGAGGTAAGCCGCGACGGATCGCCGTTGGACAACACTGCATAGGGATCGAGCGCAATCGCCGCGTCCTGGATCGTCTGAGGCCCTAAAGCGGCCACCCAGCCCAATAGCCCGCGCAGATCATCCCGCACCGTTCCGTTCGGAGCGACCAAGGCGAGACATTGCGTGATCGTCAAACGGTACGACGGATCGCCGATGCGGCCGACAAGATGTTTCGCTGCCCCGTATTCAGCGACTATCCTATGGACCGGCTCGTGCTGGTTCGTCGCCCCCCCCCCGGGCGAAAAAGCCTCGTCCCCAAAACGGATGGCGGCCCATCACCGCCCATACCAATGGTCTCGAACTGCGGATGGAGGTCGTCCTCTGCGATATCGCCCAAAGCGATGCCATCCGCACCGGAAAGGAGCAGTTTCGAGAAGACCTCGTTCGCCCATGCAATGCGCGCCTGACGTGCCGGCGCCCCCCGCGTTGTGACGTCCGGGTTTGACTCTTTCGCGAGGTTCTCGACTGCTAGGGTGAAAACGCCATCCCGCGATGTCAATCGTCCGTCGGCTTCGTCGTAGGCGCCCGCGAAGAGCCGCAGGAACTCGGGATTGCCCAGGAGGTGGTGGAGATCGAACTGGTGTATCCCCCTATAGAACGCATCGAATGAGCGGTCGGGGTGGAGGTGCTCGAAGAGCCGTCGCTGTTCTCCCTCGTCCAGCGGCACGAGATGAGCGACCATTGGTTCTATCCCGAAGATCTCCTTGGTGAGTCCGGTCCGGGCATCCTCCCACTCGCCAGAACGGCTTGAGAGGAGAACGCGTTCGGGCTCTGAATCTCGGATTTTGTGCAGAATGTCGTGCACGCGAGCTTCGCCAACACGCGCCACCTCGTCGAATGCGTCTACGATGAGGAGTGCGGACCGGGTGGAATTCCGTACGGTGCTAGCCCGTATGCGCGTCCCTCCCAGCCTTCGGGCCGCGCTGGCGAGTAGCTCGGTCTTCCCTGCGCCGGGTTCGGCAAGAACAATGGCGAGGCCCGGCTCAACGAGAAGCTCCGCCTCGGGCATTGTCCTATCTCTTACGCGGAGAGTGCGGGGAATATGAAAGGGCGTAGAAATGAGCGCTCCGAGGCTTGGGTTCACATTGCCACTGTAGTTGCAGCGAGTGAAAAGTAACAATCTAAGTCGCGAAGAGACAGCGGCAGATTCAGAAAAATAGCGATGGCAACCGGAGGATCGTGCGCGGCCAACTCTTCCATCTAGGCCCTGTTGCAAAACCCGAACGGGGACGATTCGGTCCTTTTTTGTTCTCTCTCAGGCTGAAATGAATCGGCCAGAAATTTTGCGCCTTACTGGCGTTTACGCATCTGGCAAGAACGTTCAGTTTCAAGCGGCAGACACGATGATTATAACGGCCGAGATGGGCGCAGGGCTGATTTCCGGCCTCCATCACCAAGCGCCCCTCGTCCTTCGACAGGCTCAGGATGAGGGGCTACTGGGACCACCCTGTGGCAACGTCGGCGTGGGCGTCGACCCGTCAATATCTTCGGCCGACGCCGTGATGGGCGCAACCGTTCTCGTCCCTCATCCTGAGCCAGTCGAAGGACGAGGGAAGAGAGCGAGCGCCAAAAAGATATCCCCGCCCCCACCTACGCGCCCTACGATCCTCTCGCCGTCTTCCCGAGGGACACGAATGATCGCCGGGATCGTTCGGGAAGACGGGCGGTGTCCGCGGCGTGGCCCCTTCCGGAGGGTTGTTCACGGCTCGGACGGGTTCGAGGCTCCGCCGGCCCCTCGCGTACTACGGCGCGGGTGCGGATCGGGCCGCTACAACGGGAGGCCCTGAAAAGGGGGCTCCCGTGAAGCGCCGGCAGCCGGTGAGCGCATTCGGTGCGGCCCTGCGGCGAAAGCCCAAGGGACCACGCAGGATGTGGCAAGCCAGAAGGGCCCGAAAAGACACCGTGCGGAACGCCGGAGGCGAGCCGTTAGACTAGATTATCGGAGGGCTTGCCTCCGGCGTTCCGCTGCCCCTCCGTTCGGGGCGGCCAGACATCGCCGCGGCGCGTCTCGAAGCGCCCCGGCAAAGGGACTGCAGCCAATCTCGGGGCGCACCGCGCCGCCGGGCATTTTCGCACGCGTTCTCTTCGGGCGCCGCGGTCATCGGTGTCGCCGCGAGCGGGAGCATCCGGCGCCGGGGACGGAGAGAGGGAGCGGCCGCGCCTCAGCCTTCCTTCAGGATCCGCGCCTTCTGGCGGTTCCATTCGCGTTCCTTGATGGTCTGGCGCTTGTCGGGGGCGTTCTTGCCCTTGGCGACGGCGAGTTCCATCTTGGCCATGCCGCGCTCGTCGAAATAGATCTTCAGCGGCACCAGCGTCATGCCGTCCCGCTGCACGGCGCCGGCGAGCTTGTTCAGCTGGGTCCGGTGGACCAGCAGCTTGCGGCGGCGCTTCGGGTTGTGGTTGAAGCGGTTGGCCTGCAGATATTCCGGCAGGTTGGAATTGATCAGCCAGAGCTCGCCCTGCTCTTCCGTCGCATAGGCCTCGGCGATCGACGCCTTGCCCTCGCGCAGCGACTTCACCTCGGTGCCGGTGAGGACGAGCCCCGCCTCCAGCGTCTCGATGATCTCGTAGTTGAACCGCGCCTTGCGGTTTTCGGCCGCGATGTTGGAATCGGCGGGTTTCTTCTTGGCCATGGTGCGATGCAGTACGCGAAAAGCGCACGTCCTTCTGAGTTGGGGCGGGTCGTCGTCTCGACCCGACATCTGGTCCCTGCCGGCCCCCACCGCCAGAGGGAGCACCGCCAGAGGGACCGCCGGCACGCAGCCGCCCCGTGCCAGGCCCTCTCGCCGCGTGTCCTGGCACGGCAGGCGGGAGCGCGGGGCTGGAGCGTCAGTTCAGGAGGCCGGCATGGGCGAGCGCCCGGTCGATCGTCTCGGCGGTGGATGCCTCGATGGGCACCAGCGGCAGGCGGACGGAATTTGCCACCTTGCCGAGCTTTTCCAGCGCGTATTTGACGCCCGTCGGGCTCGGCTCGATGAACAGCGCCTTGTGCAGCGGCATCAGCCTGTCCTGGATCTCGACCGCGCCCGCATAGTCGCCGCGGGCGCAGGCGGCCTGCATTTCGGCGCAGAGCCGCGGGGCGACATTCGCCGTCACCGAGATGCAGCCATGGCCGCCATGGGCGTTGAAGCCGAGCGCCGTCGCGTCCTCGCCGGAGAGCTGGACGAAATCCTTGCCGCAGGTCAGCCGCTGCTCGGAGACCCGGTCGACCTTGGCCGTGGCATCCTTGACGCCGACGATATTGGCGAAGTCCGCCGCCAGCCGGCCCATGGTTTCCGGCGTCATGTCGATGATCGAGCGACCCGGAATGTTGTAGATCAGGATCGGCAGCGACACCGCCTTGGCCACCGCCGCGTAATGGGCATAGAGGCCGCGCTGGTTCGGCTTGTTGTAATAGGGCGTCACCACCAGGAGCCCGTCGGCCCCGGCCTTCTCGGCGAAGACCGCAAGGTCGATCGCCTCGTCGGTGTTGTTGGAGCCGGCCCCGGCGATCACGGGAACGCGACCCGCCGCGACCTTGACGCAGAGCTCGACGACGCGCTTGTGTTCGTCATGGCTGAGGGTGGGGCTCTCTCCCGTTGTGCCGACCGGAACGACCCCGCTCGAGCCTTCCGCGATCTGCCATTCGACGAAGTCGGCAAAGACCTGTTCGGCGAGGCCGCCGTCCTTGTCGAACGGCGTCACCAGCGCCGGAATCGAGCCCTTGAACATGTTATATCCACCCTTCGGGACTGTGCCCCGCGAATTTTGTTCTGTTTGCCGGAGAACCGCCAGCCGTCGCCCCGAGCGGCCCGATCGATCCTCCCCCGAGCGGGGCGTGAACCGTCGCCGACCCTTCGCTGGAAGCGCGACCATATTGAAGCTCCGGGGAGGAGACAAGCGGGGTCGTCATTTGCCGGGGTACCGGCGAAAAGCCTGCTGGTAACACGGCCTTAACGGCGATCGTGAGATTGTCGGCAACCATGCCGGAAGACATCGCCCCGGCGCTTCGCCCGATTTCCGACACCCGATGAGGATGTCCATGCCGAGACTTCCGCGTATCACCCGATGCCTGCTGATGACGCTCGCGGCGTCGCTGATCGTGCAGCCGAGCCTGGCGCAGCCGGGACTTCTGCCCGAGGTCGGCCCGCTGCCGAGCGGCCGGCCCGCCGGCCTCACCGGCAGCATGGGGGCCGGCGTCGGCCTCGATGCCGGACGCTTCGGCGCGCCGGCCGCCGCGGTGCCGGCGGACATCCCGATCCCGCGCCGCCCGCCGGCCGAGATGCCGTCAGGAACCAGCGCCTTCACCGCCTCGATCGCGGCGATGCCGCGGGCCGTCAATCCGGTCCGGCCGGTCGAGGGCGATCTGAAGAACGGGCTGCAGGCGCTCTCCGACAACAACGCCCTGCGCGCCCGGGCCATCCGCGAGGGCATGACCCCCGGCTCCCTCGACCGGGAGATCCTCACCTGGGCGATCGCCCTCACCGGCGGCAGGGACGTGCCGGCGATCGAGATCGCCAATGCCGCCCGCACGCTCGCCGGCTGGCCGGGCATGAAGGACCTGCGGATCAATTCCGAAAAGGCCATCTGGCGCGAGAATCACGGCCCGCGAGAGGTTCTGGCCGCTTTCGCCAACAGCACGCCGGAGAGCCCGCAGGGCGCGATGGCCCTCGCCAGGGCCTATCTCGGCGTCGGCGAAGTGGGCCGCGCCAAGCAGCTGATCGCCCGGACCTGGCGCAGCGAGGTGATGGACACCTCGCTCGAGCGCACGATGCTGTCGACCTTCGGCACGCTGATCGGGCCCGCCGATCACAAGGCGCGCATGGACATGCTGCTCTACCGCGAACGGGTGAGCGACGCCGCGCGGGTCGCCAAGCTCGCCGGCGCGCGCGAGCTCTATGCCGCCCGCACCGCCGTCATCCGCGGCGAGGGCAATGCCGGGCGGCTGCTTGCGGCGGTGCCGCGGTCCCAGCGCTCCGATCCCGGCTATCTGCTCGCCCTCGTCGAATACAACCGCAAGGCCGGCAAGGTCGACGAGGCCGCCGAGATCATCGCCAATGCGCCGCGCGATCCGGCGGTCCTCATCGATCCCGACGCCTGGTGGAACGAGCGGCGCATCGTCGCCCGCGACCTTCTCGATCTCGGCAAGGCGAAACAGGCCTACCGGGTCGCGGCAGGCCATTCGGCGGCCGATTCCACCGAGGCGGTGGAGGCCGAGTTCCACGCCGGCTGGATCGCGATGCGCTTCCTGCGCGATCCCGGGACGGCGTCCCGCCACTTCGCCCGCATCGTCCAGATGTCGAACAAGCCGCTGTCGCTGTCGCGGGGCTACTACTGGCTCGGCCGCGCCGCCGAGGCCGGCGGCGGCGGCGATGCCCGCGGCTACTACCAGCGCGCCGCCCATTACGGCGCGACCTATTACGGCCAGCTCGCCGCCTCGCGGCTCGGCCACAGGCCCGGCGCGATCGAGTTCCCCAACCCGAGCTCGGCCGACCGCAGCCGCTTCGCCTCGCGCCCGGCCGTCCGGGCGATCCAGCGGCTGGAGCAGATCGGCTCCGACTGGCGCGCCGACATCCTCTACCGCGATCTCGCCCGCGAGCTCGACAGTCCCGGCGAACTCGCCCTTCTCTCGGTCATGGCAGAGCGGCGCGGCGACCACCATCTCGTCCTGCAGGTCGGCAAGATCTCCTACTGGCGCGGTATCGACGCCCCCGCCCTCGCCTTCCCGATCGGCGTCATCCCCGCGAGCGCCAACATCTCGGCCTCGGGCAAGGCGCTCGCCTATGCCATCGCCCGGCAGGAGAGCGCCTTCAACCCGAAGGCCCGCTCGCCGGTGGGCGCCCTCGGCCTCTTGCAGCTGATGCCGGGGACGGCCAAGAGCATGGCCCGCAAGGTCGGCGTCGCCTACTCGCCCCAGCGCCTGACCTCGGACCCCGCCTACAATGCCACCCTCGGGGCGCAGTATCTCGGCGACCAGATCGACAACTTCAACGGCTCCTACGTCCTCACCTTCGCCGCCTACAATGCCGGTCCGCGGCGCGCCCGCGAGTGGATCGAGCGCTTCGGCGATCCGCGCGGCATGTCGCTGGACCAGGTGGTCGACTGGGTGGAGCGCATCCCCTTCACCGAGACGCGCAACTACGTCCAGCGGATCATGGAGAACTACCAGGTCTACAAGATGCGCCTCGGCGCGCCCTTCTCCATCGAGAGCGACCTCGTCAACGGCCGGCGCGGCTGAGGCAAGGCGGGCCGTTGCGCGACCTTGCGCCACGGCCGCCGCTTCGGCTTGGACTGCACCGAAATTCGCTTCACCCGGCTCGCATTCGCCCGGCCGCGCCATAGCTCGACGATGATCGGCGGCGGAGACGCTTCTCCACTGCTACTTTCCGGAGAGGCGGCCATGGCACCGACGGACGGCGAACCGTTCTTCTTCGACCACGACGGGCTGCGACTGGCGGGCCGGTTCTGGGGCGGGATCGGACAGAGTGGCGATGACGGGGCGCCCGCTCCGCTGCCGATCGTCTGCCTGCCCGGCCTCACCCGCAATTCCCGCGACTTTGCAGAACTCGCCCGGCTGATCCGTGAGCCGGATCCCACGCGTCCAGTCTTATCCTTCGACTTTCGCGGCCGCGGCCTGTCGCAATATGCAGAAGGCCCCGAAGCCTACACGGTGCCGGCCGAAGCCGCAGACACCCTCGCCGGCCTCGACCATCTCGGCATTTCCCGCGCGGTCTTCGTCGGCACGTCCCGCGGCGCACTGGTCATCCACCTGATCGCGGCGATGCGCCTTTCAGCCATCGCCGGCGCGGTCTTCAACGACGCCGGCCCGCGCATCGAGACCGAGGGGCTCAGGCAGATCCGCGACACGGTGGGGATGGTCGAATCCTTTGCCAACTGGGAAAGCGCGGCCAACGCGGTGGCGGCCTCGCTCGGTCCCAGCTTTCCCGCCGCGTCGCGTCAGGACTTCGAGCGCATGGCCCGTGCCGGCTTCACCGAGCGCGGTGGCCGGATCCTGGGCAACTACGATCTCCGGCTCCTCGAGCCGCTGCGGGCGATGGATCTTAGCGCCGACCTGCCGGAACTCTGGGCCTTCTTCGACCTGATGAAGGCGATACCGCTGCTCGTCATCCGCGGCGAGACCTCCGCGCTGTTCAGCCGCGCGACCGTTGCCGCGATGACGGAGCGCCACGACGATCTCGAAGCGATAGAAGTCGCCGGCCAGGGCCATGCGCCGTTCCTGGAGAGCGGTGGCTTACCGGAGCGAATACGGGGATTTGCGCAGCGATGCCTTTGACGAGTGCCGGAGCAGAAGACCCATCATCCTGAGGGGCTAAGCCGAGCGCAGCGACGCTGAGCCTCGAAGGACGAGGGGCTTCTGCCGGCACCGCGTTGCCTCACTCCCCCGGCAGAAGCAGCGCCTGGCGGTTCTCGGCCGCGCGGTAGACGCCGAGATTGCGGTATTCGGCGGAGAAGAATCGCAACTCCTCCAGCGCCCGGCCGAGCGCCGGGTCGTGGGGATGGCCCTCGACATCGGCGTAGAACAGCGTCGCCGAGAAGCTGCCGCCCAGCTGGTAGCTCTCCAGCTTGGTCATGTTGATGCCGTTGGTGGCAAAGCCTCCCAGCGCCTTGTAGAGCGCCGCCGGGATGTTCTTCACCCGGAAGACGAAGGTGGTCACCACGTCGCGGCTGATCATCTGGCGGCCGTCGTCGCTTTTTTCGGGATCGCGGGCCGCCCACAGGCTGAGGCGCTGCTCGTCAGGGTCGGCGAAGGGCTGCTGGGACGGATTGGCCAGGATGACGAAGCGGGTGACGTTGTTCGAGGCATCCTCGACGTCCTCCTCGAGGATCGACAGGCCGTAATAGTCCGCCGCAAGACGCGGCGCGAGCGCCGCGCGCGTCCGGTCGCCGGCTTCCGACACCTCGCGGGCCGCTCCCGCGGTGTCGCCCGAGACCTGCGGCTTCCAGCCATTGGCGCGCAGATATTTGCGGCACTGGCCGAGGGCGTGGATGTGGCTGGCGACGCTGCGGATCTCGGTGCGGCGGACGCCCGGCAGCGCCATCAGCTGGAAATGGATCGGCATGAAGTGTTCGCCGACGATCTGCAGCCCCGAATCGGGCATCAGCAGATGGATGTCGGCGACCCGGCCGGCGAGCGTGTTCTCGATCGGGATCATCGCCCGCTCGACCCGCCGCTCGCGGCCCTCATGCTCCACCGTGCCGTTCTTCAGCGCCGCGAAGGCGTCGTCGAAGGACGGACAGGGCAGCGCCTCGTAGGCCTCGCCGAACACGTCCCTGACAGCCATGTCGGAATTGGCACCGGGTTCGCCCTGAAAGGCGATCATCGGGCGGTCGTCGGCCATCGTCATGCTCCCAGGATCTGGCGCGCCCGGTCGAGATCGTCCGGACCATCGACGCCGAGGGGGACGGTATCGACGATTTCGGCATCGATTCGCATCCCGTTCTCCAGCGCCCGCAGTTGTTCGAGCTTCTCGCGCTTCTCCAGAACAGACTGGGAGAGCCCGACGAAGCGCTCGAGGCTTTCGCGCCGATAGGCGTAGAGCCCGATATGGTGGTAGTGCGGCCCCTCGCCCCAGGGCGCGGTGGCGCGGGTGAAGTAGAGCGCGCGCAGACGCTCCGGCCCGATCGGCGAGCCGACCAGCTTGACGACGTTCGGGTTCGTGCGCTCGTCGTCGTGGCGGATCTCGGCGGCGAGCGTCGCGATGTCGCAGGCCGGATCCTCGAACGGCACGAGCACCCGGCGAATCGCCTCCGGATCGATCGTCGGCAGGTCGCCCTGGACGTTGATGATCGTTTCGGCGCCGCCTTGCGGATCAACTTTCTGCAAGGCTTCGTGAATGCGGTCCGAGCCCGACTGGTGCCCGGTGGACGTCATGACCGCCTCGAAGCCGGCCGCCTCGACCTCTTTCAGGATCTCCTCGGCATCGGTGGCGACGACGACGCGCCCGCAGCCCGCAGCCGCGGCCCGCTCGGCCACATGCACCACCATGGGGCGGCCGGCGATGACCGCCAGCGCCTTCTTCGGAAGCCGCGTCGAGCCGAGCCGCGCGGGGATGAGAACGAGTGTCGACATGAGACTTTCGCTGAACCGTGACGAGGTTTGACCGGAGCTTGAGTCCCACATTAGAAAGTGACAAAAAGCCCCGCTGCCGGGCTATCTACAGGTGTTGCCATGAATCGGCAAAACACCTAGGGTCCGGCCGCTTGCGTGGGGGTCTGCCGCTTGCGGCAGCTTGTGGAATTGGATGGGGAGGATCGGTCCCGCACATGGATTCGTTTGAAGCCAACAAGATTTTCGGGGCCATTCTCGGCACCGTCTTCGTGCTGTTCGGCGGCAGCCTTCTCGCCGAAGGACTGTTCCATTCCGAGGCTCCCGAGACGCCGGGCTACGAGATCGTCGCTGCCGATCCGTCGGAGGCACCCGCCGGCGGCCAGGAAGCCGCGCAGGAAGATCCGCCGATCGCCGCGCTGCTCCAGACCGCCAGCGCCGACGCCGGTGCGGACGTGTTCAAGAAGTGCAGCGCCTGCCATTCCGGCGAGAAGGGCGGCCCCAACAAGGTCGGCCCGCATCTGTGGGACGTGGTCAACCGTCCCATCGCGTCGGTCGCCGACTTCTCCTATTCCCCCGCGATGGCGGAGTTCTCCCAGGGCGGCTCCGTCCCGTGGGACTACGAGCATCTCTATCACTTCCTGAAGGATCCCAAGGGCTACATTCCCGGAACCAAGATGGGGTTTGCCGGCATCAAGAGCCCGGAGGACCGCGCCACCCTCATCGCCTATCTGCGCTCCCTGTCCGACAACCCGGCAGCGCTTCCCGAGGCTCCGGCCGAAGGCGCCGCAGCGGCCGGCGAAGGCGAGCAGGCGGCCGAAGTCACCAACCCCGCCACGACCACCAAGATGGGCGAAGGCGGCGAGGAGGCCCAGGCGCCGGCTGCGGCTGGATCCGCGCCGGAAGCGCCGCCCGTCGAGAGCAGCGACGCGACGACCGAGGCGCAGATGTCCGCCGAAGGCGTGCAGGGTGAACAGCCCGCCCCGCCGGCGGCTGCCAGCCAGGAGACCGCAGCTCCGGCGGCCCCGGCGGCAGAGCAGCCGGCGTCCGGCGCGGCCGAACAAGCCGCTCCCGCCGGCGAGCAGGCTGCCGCAGCTGGCGCTGCCGCACCGGCCGAAGGCGGAGCGACAGAGGTCGCCATCGCCGGAGACCCGGCGGCCGGCGAAAAGGTCTTCAACAAGTGCAAGGCCTGCCATGCCGTCGGCGAAGGGGCCAAGAACAAGATCGGGCCCGAGCTGAACGGCATCGTCGGCGAAGCCGTCGCAGCGGTCGAGGGCTACACCTTCTCCGCCCCGCTCCAGAGCTATGCCGCGGAGCACCCGACCTGGACGGTCGAGGAGCTGCACGCCTGGCTCGCCGACCCGAAGGCGCTGGTGCCCGGCACCAAGATGTCCTTCCCGGGCCTGAAGAATACCGCCGACATCGACAACGTCATCGCCTATCTCGCCACCTTCGACGAGAGCGGCGCGACGACGGGCCAGTGAACCCGCTTCACCGGCTCTCATGATACCGCCCTGCCGCAAGGCCCCGGTTCGTCGCCGGGGCCTTTGCTTTGACGGGCACGGCCGCTCCCTCCACGAGATGAACGAATCGTCACTTGGCAAGG
Source organism: Aurantimonas sp. 22II-16-19i (assembly GCF_002088275.1). Lineage (GTDB taxonomy): Bacteria > Pseudomonadota > Alphaproteobacteria > Rhizobiales > Rhizobiaceae > Jiella. Next base: position 260,401 of record NZ_AQQS01000002.1, on the reverse strand, counting down.
CGTCCCGACGGTCGCCATAAAGCTGTGATGTGACGAAGCCTTCGACGAACGGACCCCCGCCCACGGAGACCTGCCCTTGCCGATCATGACGCGCGCCGCCCAGCTCATCGCCACCACAAGTATGGCCCTCTGCCTCTCGCTATCGGCCGCACCCGCGCAGGATCAGGATGGCGCCGCGACCGGAGCGGACGCAAAGCCCGCCGTTTCGGCGGCGCAGCCGGCAGCTGCCGCCGGCGAGGCGGCGCCGGACGCTGCGGCTGCGGCAACGTCGAAGGCTCCGGCCGGCGAAGCGCCGGATGTCTCGTCCGCCGGCGAGTGGCAGACATCGATGTCGCTGACCGAGCCGTCGAAATATCCGGCCGACTTCGAGCATTACGACTACGTCAACCCGGATGCGCCGAAGGGCGGGACGCTGAATTCGGTGGCGCTCGGCTCCTATGACAGCTTCAACCCCTTCGTCGTGCGCGGCACGCCGGCGGCGGGCCTCGCCAATTTCGGCGGCGGCCTGCTCTACGATAGTTTGATGGAGCAATCGACGGACGAGCCGTCGGTCTCCCATGCGATGATCGCCGAGGCGGTGCGTTTTCCGGAAGACGATTCCTTCGTCACCTTCCGCCTCGATCCCCGGGCCCGCTTCCATGACGGCGAACCGATCACCGTCGAGGACGTGATCTGGAGCTTCGACACGCTGAAGGCGCTCCATCCGCAGTGGGGCGCCTATTACAAGAACGTCGTCAAGGCGGAGAAGACCGGGGAGCGCGAGGTGACCTTCACCTTCGACCAGACCGGCAATCGCGAACTGCCGCACATCATGGGCGACCTGACGGTGCTGCCGAAGCACTGGTGGGAGGGGACCGGCCCCGACGGCAACAAGCGCGACATCTCGCAGCCCACGCTGGAGCCGCCGCTGGGTTCGGGCCCTTACAAGATCGGGCGTTTCGTCACCGGACAGTCGATCGAGTGGGAGCGCGTGAAGGACTATTGGGGCGCCGACGTCGCGACCCACAAGGGCCGCTACAACTACGACAGGATCGACTACACCTATCTGCGCGACGCCAACGCAGCCTGGGAGGCCTTCAAGAAGGGCGGCCTCAACGACTACCGGCTGGAGAACAGCGCGCGGCGCTGGTCGCAGGAATACAATTTCCCGGCCTTCGAGAACGGCCAGGTGAAGAAGGTCGCGATCCCGGACCATCAGGTCGAATCGATGCAGGCCTACGTCCTCAACAACCGCCTGCCGAAGTTCCAGGACCGCCGGCTGCGCGAGGCCCTGACGCTCGCCTATAATTTCGAGGAGATGAACAAGACGCTGTTCTTCGGCCTTTATTCGCGGATGGCCAGCTACTTCGACAACAGCGAGCTCGCGGCGACGGGCCTGCCGAGCGAAGGAGAGTTGAAGTTCCTGGAGCCGCTGCGGGATGAGATCCCGCCGGAAGTCTTCACCGAGGAATTCGAGCTGCCGGTCTATACCGACAACCGCTCGGTCCGCGACAATCTGCGCAAGGCCCTCGAGCTGCTTCGGGAGGCCGGCTACGAACTGGAGGGAACACGCCTTGTCGATTCGAAGACGGGGCGGCAGCTCTCGATCGAGATGCTCGGCGACGACCCGACCGACGCCAGGGTCCTCCAGCCCTATGCCGACAGCCTCAAGCGTCTCGGCATCGATGCCAGCATCCGCATCGTCGACACCAACCAGTATATCGAGCGAATCACCAATTTCGACTTCGAGATGGTATCGGTCAAATACTATCCGCAGTCGCTCTCGCCCGGCAACGAGCAGCGGGACTTCTGGTCGAGCGCCGCAGCAGACTCTCCCGGAAGCCGGAACTACGCAGGCATCAAGAACCCGGCGATCGACAAGCTGATCGACAACATCGTCTATGCCACCGACCGCGACGACCTCGTCGCCGCGACGCGGGCGCTCGATCGGGTGATGCTGTGGGAGTATTACGTCGTTCCGCAGTATCGCAATGCCGACATGTGGCTCGCCTATTGGGACAAGCTCGAAATGTCCGGCAAGCGGCCCGGCTATTCGACCATCGACCCCTTCGCCTGGTGGATCAAGAGCGCCGAGAAGGCCGCGTCGAACTGATGGGCACGACGTTCCGCTTCACCCGGCGCGGCTTCGGTCAGATGGCGCTCGGCCTCGCCGCATCCGCCCTCCTGCCCGGCCGCGGCTTCGCCGCCTCGCCGACCGAGACGCCGCTGCACGGCCTGTCGGCCTTCGGCGACCTGAAATATCCGGCTGACTTTTCACACTTCGGCTATGCGACGCCGGATGCGCCGGCGGGCGGGCAGTTCAACATGTCGGTGCCGAACTGGGCGTTGAACCAGTCGCCGCTCACCTTCGACACGCTCAACACCTTCGTCCTCAAGGGCAATGCGCCGCCGCGGATCGAGAAGCTCTATGACGGGCTGATGACCTCGTCTCTGGACGAGCCGGACTCGCTCTACTGTGCGCTGGCCAGCTCGGTGACGATCTCCGCGGATCGCAATGCCTATGTCTTCGCGCTGCGCCCGGAAGCGACGTTCTCGAGCGGCGCCAAGGTGACGGCGGAGGACGTCGTCTTCAGCTACGAGACGTTCAAGGAGAAGGGGCACCCCTCCCTGCAGATCACGCTGCAGGAGCTGGACGCGGTGGTCGCCGAGGCGCCGGACCGCGTCCGCCTCGTCTTCTCCGGCCGGCAGACCGACCAGGACGCCCTCGGCGCCTTCGGCATCCCGATCGTGCCGAAGGCCTTCTTCGACGCCGAAGCCTTCGAGAACGTGACGGCGAAGCCGATCCCCGGCAGCGGGCGTTTCGAGGTCAAGGCATTCGAGTTCGGCCGCTATGTCGAATACGGCAAGCGCCAGGACTACTGGGCGAGGGATATGGCCTTCGCCCGCGGCCTCGATCATTTCGACACCATCCGCATCGACTTCTTCCGCGACCGCACGATCGGCTTCGAGGCCTTCAAGAAGGGCAACATCACCTTCCGCGAGGAGTTCACCTCGAAGACCTGGGCGACCGACTACGGGTTTCCGGCGGTCGTCGAAGGCAAGGTGATCAAGCGCGAATTTCCGCGCGAGAAGACGCCGACATTCCAGTCCTGGGCGCTGAACCAGCGCCGCGAGCGCTTCGCCGACCGCAACGTGCGCCACGCCATCAATCTGTGCTTCGACTTCGAATGGACGAATGCGCAGATGTTCTACGGCATCTACGAGCACTCCGATTCGTGTTTCGAGACATCCGACTTCAAGGCGGAGGGACCGCCCTCGCCGGCGGAACTGAAGATCCTCGAGCCGCTGCGCGACAAGCTGCCCGAAGAGGTTTTCGGCGACGTCTGGACCCAGCCGGTCTCGGACGGCTCGGGCCGCGATCGGGCGAGGCTGCGCGAGGCTCTCGGGCTGCTCGCCGAGGCAGGCTGGAAACAGGCGGAGGGCAAGCTGGTGAACGCGGCCGGCCAGCCCTTCGCCCTCGAATACATGATCGACGACCAGGGGTTCGAGCGGGTCTACTCGAAGTTCATCCAGAACCTGACGTCGCTCGGGATCGACGCCTCGTTTCGTCTGGTCGACGGCGCCCAGTATCAGGAGCGCAAGAACCGCTTCGACTACGACCTGATCGGCGGCGCCTTCTCGCTCGGCTCGACCCCCACCCGGGACACGCTGGTCGGTCTGTTCGGAAGCCTCACCAGGGACCGGGAGGGGTCGAACAACTTCGTCGGCATGGCCGATCCGGCCGTCGACGCGCTGATCGACGTCGTCAACCGGGCCGAGGACCGCAAGAGCCTGACGATGGCCATGCGGGCGCTCGACCGGGTGCTGCGCGCACGCTTCGACTGGATCCCGAACATCCATTCGGAAAGCCACCGGGCCGCCTACTGGGACATGTTCGGCTTCAGGGAGCCGAAGCCCGACTATGGCTGGCCGGTCGAGCGGCTGTGGTGGCTGGACGAAGCCAAGGCCAGGGCGATCGGCAAGGCCTGAGCAAGCCTGGCACGAAAGGGTCTGGGCGGCACTCGGCCGGGAGGATCGCCCGCCTGGCGGTCGGTCTTTTGCGCTGCGCCGCGCTTTTGGTTAACAACGTCGAAACACAGGCGAATTCCGCGCCGCCGCCCGGAAGGGTCGTGTGACGCCAAACGGAGACGCGAAACCCGACATGGGCGCCTACATCCTTCGCCGAATGCTGCTGATGATCCCGACCATCCTCGGGATCATGGCGATCTCCTTCATCGTGGTGCAGTTCGCGCCCGGCGGCCCGGTCGAGCAGGTCGTGGCCGGCTTGCGCGGCGAGGCCGGTGGCGCGGCCGACCGGGTCTCCGGTGCGAGCTCCGACTTCGGCTCGTCCTCCAGCGCCCAGGATTCCGGCTATCGCGGCGCACAGGGGCTCGATCCGGAATTCATCAAGAAGCTCGAACAGCAGTTCGGCTTCGACAAGCCGCCGCTCGAGCGCTTCGGCCTGATGATCTGGAACTACGCCCGCTTCGACTTCGGCGAAAGCTATTTCCGCTCGATCGGCGTCTGGGACCTGATCCTGGAAAAAATGCCGGTGTCGATCTCCCTCGGCCTGTGGATCACCCTGATCTCCTACGGCATTTCCATCCCGCTCGGCATCCGCAAGGCGCTGAAGGACGGCTCGACCTTCGACGTGTGGACCTCCGGCATCGTCATCGTCGCCTATGCGATCCCCGGCTTCATCTTCGCGATCCTCCTGATGGTGCTGTTCGCGGGCGGGTCGTTCCTCGACTGGTTCCCGTTGCGCGGCCTCCTGTCGGACGGCGTCAGCGGCGCCTGGTGTGCGCCCTGGTCGTCGAAGTTCGACGCGGCCGCCTGCGTCACCCGCACGATCCCGGACTACTTCTGGCACCTCACCCTGCCGCTGATCGCCCTGTCGCTGTCGGCCTTCGCCACGACCACGCTCCTGACGAAGAACTCCTTCCTCGACGAGATCGGCAAGCAGTATGTCACCACCGCCCGCGCCAAGGGGCTCAACGAGCGGCGCGTCCTCTACGGCCACGTCTTCCGCAATGCCATGCTGATCATCATCGCCGGCTTTCCCGGCGCCTTCATCTCCGCCTTCTTCACCGGCTCGCTGCTGATCGAGACGATCTTCTCGCTCGACGGGCTCGGCTATCTCGGCTTCGACTCGATCTACAAGCGCGACTATCCCGTGGTTTTCGCCACCCTCTACATCTTCTCGCTCATCGGCCTCGTCACCACGCTGATCTCCGACCTCATGTACACCTGGATCGATCCGCGGATCGACTTCGACCGGCGGGAGGTCTGAGAATGGCGCCGAAAAGTGGGAACCGGTTTTCGGAAGCAGCCATGTGGCGGGAGGTCTGACCATGGACGACGCCCTGAAGGACCGTCTGGACGCCGAGCGTCGCAATGGCCAACAGCCCGAAGAGCGGGCGGCCGACATCGCCCGCGAACAGACCAGCGGCATCGCCCAGCTCGCGCCCGACAGCGCGCTCACCAGGCGGCCCCGGATCTCGCCGATCAACCAGCGCCGCTGGCGCAACTTCAAGGCCAACCGGCGCGGCTACTGGTCGCTGTGGATCTTCGGCATCCTGTTCTTCATCGCGCTGTTCGCCGAATTCGTCGCCAACGACCGGCCGATCCTCGTCGAGTACAAGGGCGAGTTCTACTATCCGGTCTTCGTCGACTATCCCGAGGAGGTGTTCGGCGGCTTCCTGCCGACGACGGATTATCGCGATCCGGTCAACATGGAAGAGATCAACGCCAATGGCTGGATGATCTGGCCGCCGATCCGCTATTCCTACGATACCAAGAACCTCGAGCCGCCGACGCCGGCCCCCTCGCCGCCCTTCTGGACGCTGTCCAAGGAAGAGCGCTGCCAGGGCTATCCGCAAGGGGTGGACGATCCCGGCTGCGTCATCGGCAACATGAACTGGCTCGGCACCGACGACCAGGTGCGCGACGTCCTCGCCCGGGTGATCTACGGCTTCCGGATCTCGGTGCTGTTCGGCCTCATCCTGACGGCCGGATCGGCGATCATCGGCGTCACCGCCGGCGCGGTCCAGGGCTATTTCGGCGGGCTGGTGGACCTGTTCTTCCAGCGCTTCATCGAGATCTGGTCATCGATCCCGGTCCTCTACCTCCTGCTGATCATCGCGGCGATCCTGCCCCCGGGCTTCTGGGTGCTGCTCGGCATCATGATGCTGTTTTCCTGGGTCGCCTTCGTCGGCGTCGTCAGGGCCGAGTTCCTGCGCGCCCGCAACTTCGAATATGTCAACGCGGCCCGGGCGCTCGGGGTCGGTGACTGGACGATCATGTTCCGCCACGTCCTTCCCAACGCGATGGTGGCGACGCTCACCTTCCTGCCCTTCATCCTGTCCGGTTCGATCACCACCCTGACGGCGCTCGACTTCCTCGGCCTCGGCCTGCCGCCCGGCTCGCCGTCGCTCGGCGAGCTCCTCGCCCAGGGCAAGAACAACCTGCAGGCCCCCTGGCTCGGCTTTTCCGGCTTCCTCGTCCTCGCCCTGATGCTATCCTTGCTGGTCTTCATCGGCGAGGCGGTGCGCGACGCCTTCGATCCGCGCAAGAGCTTCAAATGAGGCGAGGAGGTTTCGATGGGTGAGGTCGGGCGAATTACGAGGACGGTCAGCGTCGACGAGCTGCCGGAGGACATGCGGGAGAAATTCGTTCCCGGCACGCCGGTGAGCGTGACGTTCGAAGGGGAGTTGTCGGCGAGTGAAGCGGTTGCGACGCCCCCTTCGATCTCACCCGAGGAACTGGAGCAACGGCTTGCGGCTCTTCGGAGGATCTGGGGAGCCGGCGCCGACCTCGGGACCACGACAGAGGAGGCGGTCCAGCGTATCCGTGCGCTTCGCGACGAGTGGGACGACTGAGAGTGGCGCCGATCTACGTCGACACCAACATCCTGATCGCGTTCGTGGAGAAGAAGCATCCCGACGTCATGAAGCTCTTCGAGTTGTCCGCCAGAGGCCAATTCGATCTTCTGACAAGCCAACTCTCTCTCGCTGAGGTGATGGTCAGGCCCCTGGCGGCGGCAAGAGATGATCTCGTCCGCGCCTATCGAGCGCTCCTCACGCAGCCACTCGGTCTCAGGACCATTCCGATCACTGTCGACATCCTCATCCGAAGTGCTGCAGTGCGGACAGAGAACGGCGGCAAGCTGCCGGATGCCATCCACGTTGCGACGGCTGTCGAAACCGGTTGCACGAGTATCCTCTCCAGCGACCGACGGCTTCGATTTCCGGCGTCTCTGACGCGAATTTCCGAGAAAGAGATAGCCATGCGGTTGCTCTGATTCTCCCTCAGCACATCGAGGCGCCCTCTCTTGAACGCAAATCGCGACCGAAACCCACATCCAGGGCCGGATCACAGCGGAGTCATCCCTTGACGAGCACACCTATCAAGAAGGTCGGCGAGGCTTCCGCCCTCCTCTCCGTCGAGAACCTCTCCGTCGCCTTCAGCCAGAGCGGCAAGACGGTGCTCGCCGTCGACGACGTGTCCTTCTCGATCGCCAAGGGCGAGACGCTGGCCCTCGTCGGGGAATCGGGTTCCGGCAAGTCGGTCTCGGCCCTGTCGATCCTGAAGCTGTTGCCCTATCCGGCGGCGAGCCATCCGGGCGGCGCGGTGTATTTCGAGGGCGAAAACCTCATCGACGACGACGAGAGCGATCTGATGAAGGTCCGCGGCAACCGGATCTCGATGATCTTCCAGGAGCCGATGTCCTCGCTCAACCCGCTGCACACGATCGAGAAGCAGGTCGGCGAGGTGCTCAAGCTGCATCGCGGCTTCTCGGACAAGGCGGCCCGCGAGCGCACCCTCGAACTCCTCGCCAAGGTCGGCATCCGCAATGCCGAGGAGCGGCTCGGCGCCTATCCGCACCAGCTCTCCGGCGGCCAGCGCCAGCGCGTGATGATCGCCATGGCGCTCGCCAACGATCCCGATCTCCTGATCGCCGACGAGCCGACCACCGCCCTCGACGTCACCGTCCAGGCGCAGATCCTGGAGCTGTTGAAGACCCTCCAGGCCGAGCGTGGCATGGCGATGCTGTTCATCACCCACGATCTCGGCATCGTCCGCCGCATCGCCGATCGGGTCTGCGTGATGTATCGCGGCAAGATCGTCGAGGAGGGGCCGACGCGAGCGCTGTTCGACGCTCCCCAGCACGCCTACACCCGGCACCTGCTCGCCGCCGAGCCGAAGGGGCGCCCGCCGGCCGCCAACGTCAATTCGCCGGTCGTGATGGAGGCCCGCGACGTCAAGGTCTGGTTCCCGATCAAGACCGGGCTGCTGCGCCGCACCACCAGCCACGTCAAGGCCGTCGACGGCATCGACCTGACGCTGCGGGCCGGCCAGACCGTCGGCGTCGTCGGCGAATCCGGGTCGGGCAAGACCACCCTCGGCCTGGCGCTGTGCCGGATGATCTCGTCGAAGGGCGAGATCATCTTCGATGGGAACCGTATCGACACCCGCTCCTTCAAGGCGATGAAGCCGCTGCGCCGGAAGATGCAGATCGTCTTCCAGGATCCCTACGGCTCGCTCTCGCCGCGCATGTCGATCGCCGACATCATCGCCGAGGGCCTGTCGATCCACGAGCGCGGGCTTTCGGCCGAAGCGCGCGACAAGCGGGTCGTCGACGTTCTCGCCGAGGTCGGGCTCGATCCCGCCGCCCGTTTCCGGTTTCCCCATGAGTTTTCGGGCGGCCAGCGCCAGCGCATCGCCATCGCCAGGGCCATGGTCCTCAATCCCCGTTTCGTCATGCTGGACGAGCCGACCTCGGCCCTCGACATGAGCGTCCAGGCGCAGGTGGTGGACCTTCTGCGCGACCTGCAGAAACGCCACGACCTCGCCTATCTGTTCATCAGCCACGATCTGAAGGTCGTCAGGGCGCTGGCCAACGAGGTGGTCGTCATGCGAAACGGCCAGGTGGTCGAGCGCGGCCCCGCCGAAGAGATCTTCGAGCGGCCGCGCACCGACTACACGAAAGCGCTGATGGCCGCCGCCTTCGACATCAAGGCGGCGCCGACGGGAGTCGTATCGGAATGAGCGGGCATTATCGCGACCAACTGGCCGACCAGCCGCTCGGCGTCGAGATCGTCGACGAGGCGCTGCTCCACAGCGGCTTCCGCGACTTCAAGAAGCTGACGATCGAGCATGATTCCCTCGAGGGCGGCGCCAGGATCGGCCCGATGGAGCGCGAATATCTGGCAACCGGCGCGGTGGCCGTGATCGTGCCCTATGATCCGCAGAGCGATTCGATCGTCGTGATCCGCCAGTTCCGGCTGGCCGCGTCGCTGGCCACGCCGAACGCGGCGGCGGTGGAGCTTCCCGCCGGCATGGTCGATGCCGGCGAGAATGTCGCCGAGGCCGCGGCGCGGGAACTGGAGGAGGAGACCGGCCTTGCCGCCCTCGCCATCGAGCGCTGCTTCTCGATGCTGCCCTCGCCGGGACTGACCGACGAGCACGCCCACATCTTCCTTGCCATCGTCGATGCGAGTCATCTCGGGATCAGCGCCGGCAAGGACGAGGAGCACGAAGACATCCGCCCGATCCTCGCCCCGGTGGAGGATCTGATCGCGGCGGTCGACGATGGCCGTGTCCTGAACGGCTATCTCATCGCCTGCACCCACTGGTTCGCCCGCAAGGGCCGCGCGCGAGCGCAGGCGCTGCAGGGCAGCCTCTTTGACAGCGAAAGCGACTGATGGCCATTCTCCTCTCCGTCACCGGATTCGATCCCTCCCGCTGGTGGCAGGCGCTGCACGAGGCGGCGCCCGAGCGGCGGATCGTCGTCGACGCCAGCGAGGCCGGCGGCGAGCCGATCGACTACGCCGTGGTCTGGAAGCAGCCGCCGGGGCTGCTCGCCACCCTGCCTGAGCTCAAGGCGATCTTCTCCCTCGGGGCCGGGGTCGACCACATCCTCGCCGACCGCGAACTTCCCGCGGTGCCCATCGTGCGCATCGTCGCGGACGATCTGAAGGAGCGGATGAGCGAATACGTCGTCTGGCGGGTGCTGGATCATTTCCGCCGCGGCCGGGCCTATCGCCAGCAGCAGGCGCAGAAGATCTGGCACGAGCGCATGCAGCCGGCGGCGCGCGAGATCACCGTCGGCATCATGGGCCTCGGCGTTCTCGGCATCGACGCCGCGAGGAAGCTGCAGGTGCTGGGCTTCAAGGTCACCGGCTGGAGCCGGGGCGAGAAGCGCGTCGACGGCGTCGAGACCTTCGCCGGCAGCGCCGGCCTCGGCCCGTTCCTCGCGGCAAGCGACATTCTCGTCGTCCTCCTGCCGCTCACCGCCGACACCCGCGGCATCATCGGCGAGGATCTCCTCGCCCGGCTGAAGCGCGACACGCCCCTCGGTGGGCCGGTGCTGGTCAATGCCGGGCGCGGCGGGCTTCAGGACGAGGCCGCGATCCTCGCCGCCCTCGACGAGGACCGGCTGATGGAGGCCTCGCTCGACGTCTTCAATGCCGAGCCGCTGCCGGCGGAATCGCGGCTGTGGAGCCATCCGAAGGTGTTCGTGACGCCCCATGCGGCGGCGCTCTCGGACCCGGACGCACTGGCGCCGATCATCATGCGCCAGATCGCGGCGCACGAGCGCGGCGAGGCGCTGGACAATGTCGTCGACCGGCAGGCGGGCTATTGACGCAGGGGAGCGGCCAAGCCGGCGACGTTGCGCCGTCCGCGCGTCCCGGACACCGGCCAGCCGAAGAGGTCGAAGGAAACCATCGGCGAGGATGATCGTTCAGGCAGGACGAATTCCGTCACAGGGTGCAATCCATGACCAATGGCAACAACAACCGCCTGAACGATGCCGACGAGACTTCCGAGGCAAAGCGCGAGCGGGAGAAGCGCGAACGCGACGAGGCCAAGCACGAGGAAGCCGAACTCGACGAAGCGCTGGACGAGACCTTTCCGGCTTCCGATCCAATCTCTCCGTCCCGCATCGACGGGCCGAACAACTGAGCGCCCGTCCGATCGCCCGGATCGGACCGTGTATCCGACCCGCTCGGCTCAGCGGGTGAGCGGACCAGACGTCCGACCTGCCGATGGGGTCCATCGGGCTACCTGCTTCGACTGATCCGGTCGTGGCCGACCGAGGTGGCGCCTCGCCGCCTCGGTCCGGTCGATCCCGCCCTTCTGACGCCCGCGGCTGCGGCCGATGGGGGCGTCAAGGACAGGAGACGGCATTCCCGCCCATGCGCATGGCGAGCGCTACCAGTTCGTCGCGGAGACGTTCCAGCTCATCGAGAGCAAGACCGGTGCGGCATTCGACCGCCTGCTGTGCGTCGTAGGCCAGGGACTGCAACGCGCGGCCGTGCTCCGTCAGATCGATGTGGACGACGCGCCGGTCGGCCTGATCGCGTTGGCGCAAAATCAGCCCGCCCCGCTCCAGCCGCTCGAGCAGCGGGCTGATGGCATTGGCGGAAAGATGCAGGCGATCGGCGATGGCGCGCGACGTGGAGCGGCCGTCCTGCCAAAGCACCAGCATCACCAGATATTGCGGATAGGTCAGGTCGAGATCGGCCAGCAGCGGCCGGTACGCCCGCGTCACGGCATTCGTCGCGGCGTAGAGCGCAAAGCAGAGTTGATCGTCGAGGCGCAGAGTCTTGTGGTCAGCCATCTCGAGCCGTCTCAGCCATTCAGTCTGCTCATGCGAGGGGGATGTTCCTCGCTCGATCAATCACATAAGACCCATGCCAGCGAATGGGCACAACAACGCATGCCGTATCTGCCCGCAAATGGCCAGCCGGCGTAGGTCCGAATGTCGTCACGCGCCTCACTGTCAGGCGATTCGACGGTCTGCGAGACATATCGCCTTGTCGGCAAACTCTAAAGGGCCGGAATTCCCGCCTCTTCGCAAAAATCCCGGCGCAGGCCGCGCCATGCGCGACCCGGTGAAATGACGGCGTCCGGGGACCCACCCGCCGTTGACCGAGCGCCCGTCCGATGCTTCGTGGTGCCGCGTTGATTTCCAGGAGAGCCAGGTGATGCTGATCGAACCGGACGAGCTCGTGCGCCGACGCGACGGTGAGGATGCGGTCGTGCTCGACTGCGCCTGGTTCGCACCGGAGGCCGGACGCAAGGGCATCGAGGCCTTTCGCGACGGGCATGTCCCCGGCGCCCGGCACTTCGATCTCGAAGCCGCCTCCGATCCGGCCTCGCCCTATCCCAACACGATGCCGACGCCGGAGCATTTCGCCGCGACCCTCGGAGCGCTGGGGATCGGCAATTCGACGCCGGTCGTGATCTACGATGCCACCTATGTCGCGGCGCGGGTCTGGTGGATGTTTCGCCGCTTCGGCCACGACAAGGTGGCGATCCTCGACGGCGGCCTGCGCCGCTGGCAGGCCGAGGACCGTCCCGTCGAGACGGGCGATCCGGCTCAACTACAGGTGAAGGTCTTCACGCCGCAGCCGCAACCGGCGGACCTTGCGGCGTGGCAGGACGTTCTCGCGGCCCTCGAGACCGGTTCGGCGCAGGTGGTCGATGCGCGAACGCCCGACCGCTTCAGCGGCGCTCTTCCCTCCGGCTACCCGGGGCTTGCCAGCGGCCACATGCCGGGCGCGATCAACCTGCCCTGGACGAGCATGATCGATCCCGAGCGCGGCTTCGTCTTTCGCCCGCCAGAGGAGGCCGAGCAGGCCTTCCGCGAAGCGGGGATCGATCCCGACCGGCCGATCGTCACCACCTGCGGCTCCGGCGTCACCGCCGCGGTGCTCGCATTCCAGCTCGAGCGAATGGGAAAATCCGGCTGGCGGATCTACGATGGGTCCTGGAACGAGTGGGGACGCCGCACCGACCTGCCCCGCCAATCCCTCGGCGCAGACTGAGGCGGTGCAACACGATGGCCCAGGCGTCAGACCGTGCTGGTCGCCCCCCCTCTTCGGGCAATGGCTTCCACGACGCGCTTGGCACCGTCGTCGATTGCGTGTTCTATCGCCCAGCGCGCGCCATCCTGATCTCGTGAGCGCAGGGCGGCGAGAAGGTCCTCGTAATTGGCGTGTTCGGTGACCGTCCGCTTCTCGCCGTCGTAAAGATAATTGAATCCCGGCCCGGCCTTCAGCCAGAGCATCTCGATCACGCCCAGAAGTGTAGGCATATTGGCAGCTGCATAGAGGACAAATCGAAACTCCTTGTTGAGGGTCAGCGCCAGATGCGGATCGTCCGACGATTTCGCCGCCAGATAACGGGCGAGCAGCTCGACCATCTGCTCGATCTCGCTGGCCGAGATGCGCAGCGCTGCATTTGCCGCCGCCAGTCCCTCAACCGCCTTCCGCACCTCGGCGATCTCCCCATACTGAGCCCCATCGAGCGTCGGCACCCGGAACGACTGCGACGGTTCGGCGGTCAGGACACCGGAGGCGACGAAGCGCACGAGCGCCTCGCGCACCGGCGTGATGCTCATGCCGAGGCTGTCGGCAAGTTCCCGCGTCACCAGACGCGTTCCCGGCTCCAGGCGGCCTTCAATCAGTGCCTGCCGCAGCACATCCTCGACATGCGCGACAAGGCTCCGCCGCGGCGCCAATCCCATCGGGCCCAACGGCGACCCCGGCCCCCTGTCCCCGCTCGCTTGCTTCATCCTAAGCCCGCACTCCCCTCAGCTCATGCCTTGCACATAAAAATATATCATATATTCTCATTCTGCCCTGATCCGTCTCGCTGTCGCCCCCAGCCCCCGGCGACTCACTGGAGCTGTGTCCTATCATGAAACATATCAGAGCCTTAGCCATCGCTACAGCGGCGCTTCTCGCGGCGCATCTTCCGGCCTCCGCCGCCGAAGAGGAAATCACCATCGCGCGCTCGGTCTCGACGACCGCGATGGATCCGGGCTTCCTGCGCGAGGCGGCGACGATCGTCGACAACATCTTCGACACCCTCGTCATGCGCGACCAGGAGATGAAGCTGGTTCCGGGACTTGCCACCTCCTGGACGGCGATCGACGACACTACCTGGGAATTCAAGCTGCGCACGGGTGTCACATTCCATGATGGCGAGAGCTTCGACGCCGAAGCGGTGAAGTTCACCATCGACCGCATCATCGATCCGCAGGCGAACTCTCCGACTCTCTCCTATATCCGGACCGTCGCCAGCGTAGAAGTTGTGGATCCTGAAACAGTCCGGATCAAGACCGATGGACCCGATCCGCTGCTCCCGACCCGGATGAGCCGCTATCCGGCCTACATCGTGCCGCCGAAATATGTGGAGAAGGTCGGCAACGACGTCTTCGCCTCCAAGCCGATCGGCACCGGCCCCTACAAGCTCGTCGACTTCGTGCCCGACCAGCACGTCATCCTCGAAGCCAACGCCGACTACTGGCGCGGCAAGCCCGCAATCGACAAGGTGACCTTCCGGGCGATCCCCGATGGCACCGCACGCATGACCGCGCTCCTCACCGGCGAGGCCGATCTGGTCGAGAACGTGCCGGTCGATCTGGTGCCGCTGGTCCGCCAGAGCCCCGATGCCGATCTCGTCCAGGTGAAGAACGGCGGCCTAACCGTCTATCTCGGCCTCGTCATGAAGGAAAAGCCGCTCGAGGATCTGAAGGTCCGCCAGGCTCTCGACGCGGCGATCGACCGCAAGGGCATCGTCGACAACATTCTCGGCGGCATGGCGAGCGTCAAGGGCACCCAGGTCGGCCCTGCCGACTTCGGCTATCTCGACGTACCGCCCACCGCCTACGAGCCGGAAAAGGCCAGGGAACTCCTGAAGGAAGCCGGCTATCCCGACGGGTTCTCCATCAAGATGCAGTCCACCCGCCGCTACATGAAGGACTCCGAGGTCGCCCAGGCCATCGCCCAGCAGTTCGGCGACATCGGCGTCAAGATCGACCAGGAGGTTCTCGACTGGGCGGTCTACACCAAGGACGTGCCGCGCAAGGGCCCGATCTTCATGCTCGGCTGGGGCTCGACCCAGACCCTCGACGCGGATGCGGCCATCTACGCCATCATGCGCAGCGGCGAGCCCTATTCCACCGCGTCCGTCCCGGAACTCGACACGCTGCTGGACGAGAGCCGCAAGATCGTCGACCCCGAGGCCCGCAAGAAGGTCCTCGAGGAGATCCAGACGGTCGCCCGGGAGCAGGTGCCGTTGCTGACGCTCTACCAGGAAGACGCCCTCTACGGCAAAGCCAAGAACGTGACGTTCGAAGGCCGGCCCGACGCCCGCATTCCCGTCTTCGACATCAAGCTGGAAGCTGCGCAGTAAGGGATGACGCAGTTCTGGACCGTCCGGCGCAACGCCGATGCCGTGCTCGCCGTCACACTCCTGGTGGCGGTGGCGGCTCTGTGCATCCTCGTTCCGCTGCTGTGGTCCCTCGACCCGGTGCGGGGGGCGCTGACCGCCACGTTCCGGCCGCCGATGAGCGTCATCGACGGCCAGCTCCACCCGCTCGGCACCGACCAGCTGGGACGCGACCTCCTCGCCCGGCTGGGTCTCGGGACGGCGGTCTCGCTCGCCATCGTCCTGTCCGCCTCGGTGATCTCGGTGATCCTCGGCACGGTGCTCGGCATGCTCGCCGGCTACTACGGCGGCTGGCTCGACATCGTCATCATGCGCGCCGTCGACATCCAGATGGCGATCCCCTTCATCCTGCTCATTCTCCTGATCGTCGCGGTCGTCGGCCCGTCCATGGGCAATCTCGTCCTCGTCCTCGGGGTGACCGGCTGGGCGATCTTCGCCCGCGTCGCCCGCGCCCGAACCCTCGAGGTGCGCGAACTGGAATATGTCGAGGCCTCGCGCGCCATCGGCATGTCGAACCTCGCCATCATCTTCCGCCACGTGCTGCCGAACATCGTCGGGCCGCAGACCGTGCTCCTGACCCTCGACCTGCCCCGCCTCGTCATCCTGGAAGCCTCGGTCGGCTTTCTCGGCCTCGGCGTCCAGCCACCGACGCCGACCCTCGGCAATCTGATCGGCGAGGGCCGGTCCTTCATCCTCCTCGCCGACTGGCTGGTGCTCTATCCGGGCCTGGTGATCGGCGCGCTGGTGGTCGGCTGCAACCTCCTCGGCGACTGGCTGGTCCGCCGCGCCGACCGCAGGAACGCCTGAGCCCCGTGAAAACCCTGTCCTTCATCGCCGGCCGGGCCCTGCAAGGGGTGGTGGTCATGATCGGCGTCTCGCTGATCGTCTTCTTCGCGCTGTTCCTGACGGGAGATCCGGCGACGCTGATGCTGCCGCCGGACGCCAACCGCGCCGAGATCGAAGCCTTCCGCCAGGCCATGGGCTTCAACGACCCGGTCTGGATCCAGTATGGCCGCTTCGTCGGCGGGGTGCTGTCCGGCGAGTTCGGCAAGTCGCTGCGCTTTCAGCGCCCGGCTCTCGACCTGCTGTTCGAGCGCCTGCCGGCGACGGCGCTGCTCGCCTGCGTCTCGCTCGCATGGAGCTCGCTGCTCGGCTTCGTCCTCGGCACCATCGCCGCGATCCGCCAGAATAGCGGCATCGACTTCGCCATCCGGGTGATCTCGCTGCTCGGCCAGGCGATCCCGGTCTTCTGGCTGGCGCTGCTCCTGATCATCGTGTTCTCGCTGAACCTGCGCTGGCTGCCGAGCAGCGGCATCGGCACGCCATGGCAGCTGATCCTCCCCTCGATCGCCCTCGGCGCCTACTATTTCAGCGCCATCACCCGGCTGGTGCGCGCCAGCCTGATCGAGGTGCTCGGCGAGAACTACATCCGCACCGCCCGGGCCAAGGGGATCTCCAGCTGGCGCATCGTCGTGCACCATGCGCTGCGCAACGCCCTGATCCCGGTGATCACCGTGCAGGGCATGTATTTCGCCTCGCTGCTCGGCGGCGCGCTGATCACCGAGATCATCTTCGCCTGGCCGGGCATCGGGCGCCTCGCCGTCGAATCGATCCAGACGAAGGACTTTCCCGTGGTCCAGGCGGTGGTGCTGTTCGCGGCCTTCGTCTTCGTGGTGATGAACTTCCTCGTCGACATCGCCTATGTCTTCCTCAATCCGAGGATCCGGCTGTGACCGCGGCTTCCGGAGCACTCACTGAAGCGGCCCTGGCGCTGACGGCGGAATGGTGCGCCATCCCGTCGGTGCGCGGCGACGAACGGTCGCTCGCCCGGCAGGCCGCGGCCCTCACCGACTGGCTGAGCCGAGACCTTGGCGCCGAGATCGTCTCGGCAAGGCCGAGCCGGGGCCGAGCGCCGGTCGTCCACGCCCGCATCGACACCGGCGCTGCGACCAGCGTCGTCCTCTACAACATGTATGACGTGATGCCGGCGAGCGAGGAGGGCTGGCAGGCGCCGCCCTTTGCGGGCGGGATCGTCGACCTCGAAGGGATCGGGCCGAGCTTCGTCGCCCGCGGGGCGGAGAACAACAAGGGGCCGCTGGCCGGCATGCTGACGGTCCTGAAGGACCTCGCCGAGCGGGGCGACCTCGGCGTCAATGTCGAGATCGTCGTCGAGGGCGAGGAAGAGAGCGGCAGCGGCGCGCTGCGGGATTATCTGGCCGAGCCGGACTGCCCGGTGCGGCCGTCGCTCGGCGGGCTGTTCCCGTCCTTCTGCGAATATGGCGGCGGGCCTCCCCGCCTCACTCTCGGCTTTTCCGGCATCGCCAAGGGCAGGATCGGCGTCGAAGGCGGCGAATGGGGCGGGCCGTCGGCCGCGATCCATTCCAGCAACGCGCCCTGGATCGCCAATCCGGCGAGCCGGCTCGTCGCGGCCCTCTCCCGCTTCGGCCAGTCGCCGACCGGGCGGCTCGCCGAGATCGCGCTCGACGCCGAGGCGGGAGAGATCGTCGCAGAGCTTGCGAAGTCCTTCGATCCCATGGCCGAACTCGCCTTCCGCAAGACCCGGCGCTACGCCATCGACGGCGACGCCGAGACGCTGCTCCGCCACGTGCTGTCGACGGCCTCCGCCACCATCTCGAGCCTTGCGACCGAACCTGCCGCCGGCGACGCGGTGATTCCCGCGTCGGCCCATGCCGGTTTCGACCTGCGATGCCCGCCGGGCCTCGATCCGGCCGACTTCGTCGCCGCCTATCGGGCGGCACTCGCGCAGGACGGGCTGGACGGCGTGACGATCGACCTCGCCGATTCCTATCCGGGCCATCGCTTCCCGCGGCAATCGGCCGGCGTCGAGGCGCTGCTTGCCGCCTATGCCGAGACTTCCCGGCCGCCGCAGATCTGGCCTTGGGCGATCGGCGCCGCGCCCGCCTATGCCTTTGCGCCGCACACCCGATCCTTCCTGATCGGCGGTGCCGGGCGGGGCGGCAATGCCCATGGCGTCGACGAGTTCCTGACCCTCGAAGGCTATCCGCGCTTCCTGAGGTCGGTCGAGGCCTGGCTCACCGCCATGGGACGGATGGGAGACGGCGACGGATGATCACGCTTCGCATCCTCTCCCGCACCGAGGCGCTCGCCGCCGGCGCCGGCGACTGGTCGCTGGCGGTGGAGGACGTGCGCGAGACGACGCGGCTCCTGCGTCTCGGCGAGGCGGCAATGGTCGACGAATGCGTCCTGCCGGTCGGCACCGATCCGCGCGAGAAGGCCTATGGCCTGCCCGCCTCGGTCGGCGGGCGCTATGACGCGGCGGGGCTGAAATGGGCGATGCACCGCGCCGCCCCCAGCGCCGAGCTGCCCAGCATCACCAGCACCACCCTCGTCAATCGGCTCAGCGACGGCCGGCCCCTCGGCCTCGTCGAAAGCGCCCTCCTCACACGGATGCGCACCGCCGCCGTCTCGGCCATCGCCATGCGGATGCTCGCCGCAGAGCGGATCCGCAGCGTCGCGATTCTCGGCGCGGGCGCGCAGGCGAAGACCCATGCGGAGATGGTCCGGGCGCTGTTCCCGGGCGTTTCGGCGATCCGCCTGTGGAACCGGACGCCGGAGCGGCGGGACGCTCTCCTCGCCGAACTGCGGCAGGCGGACGGGCCGCCCGTCGCGGCGGCGGCGACGCTGCTCGAGGCGATCACCGACGCCGACGTCGTCCTCTGCTGCACGGCGGCACCGACGCCGCTTCTCGGGCGCGAGGCCGTTCGCTCCGGGCGGCTGGTCGTCCAGGCCGGCTTCAACGAGGTTCGCTTCGGCGCCATCGACGCCTTCGATGCCGTGACCGTCGATCTCTGGGGCGGATTTGCCGAGAAGAGCGCCAAGAGCCTCTTCCAGATGTATCGCGCCGGGCGCTTCCAGCCCGCCCGCGTCGCCGCCGACCTTGCCGCCATCGTGGTCGACGGCTGGCGCCCAGACCATAAAGACTCGGTGTTCTTTTCGAGCTTCGGGCTCAACGTCTTCGACATCGCCCTCGCCGCGCGGGTGCTCGAACAAGCCGAGGCGGGCGGCATCGGGACGGTCGTGCCGCTGTTCTGACGCCCTCGCCGCCGCCGCGTCGGCGTGACCGCCCCGCATTGCGGCTCAGGCCGCCTTGGCCGGCTCCGCCCATTCCTCGCCCCAGACCTGGACGAGATGACCGGGGGAGACCGTCCGCCATTGCCGTTTCGGCGGCACGTAGTCCACCGGGCGGATCGGGTTCCTGATCTCGGCATCGTCGAGCGGCCGCCGGATGCCCTTGCGGGCCGGATCCGGGATCGGCACCGCCGCCAGCAGACGGCGGGTATAGGGATGCTGGGGATTTTCGAAGATCGCCGGGCGCGGCCCGATCTCGACGATCTCGCCGAGATACATCACCGCCACCCGGTGGCTCATCCGCTCGACCACCGCCATGTCGTGGGAGATGAACAGGAAGGCGAGGCCGAGGTCGCGCTGCAGGTCGAGCATCAGGTTGATCACCTGCGCCTTGATCGAGACGTCGAGGGCCGAGACCGCCTCGTCGGCGACGATGAGCCTCGGCTCCAGCGCCAGCGCCCGGGCGATGCAGATGCGCTGGCGCTGGCCGCCGGAGAATTCATGCGGATAGCGGCCCGCCATCGCCGGCTCGAGCCCGACCCGCGGCAGGAGTTCGGCGACCCTGTGCCTGGCCTCCTCGCGGCCGGCGGTGCCGTGCACCAGCATCGGCTCGGCGATCGCCGCGCCGACGCGCATGCGCGGATCGAGGCTGGCGAAGGGATCCTGGAAGATCATCTGGACGCTGCGCCGCAGGAAGCCGAGATCGGCACCCTTCAGGCCGAGGATCTCGCGCCCGTCGAGGGCGATCGAGCCGGCCTGGGCCGGCGTGAGCCGCATGATCGCCCGGCCGGTGGAAGACTTGCCGCAGCCCGATTCCCCGACAAGAGCCAGCGTCTCCCCGGCGGCGAGATCGAAGGAGACATTCTCGACCGCATGGACCCTTCCGGTGACGCGGCCGAAGAAGCCGGACGCCGTGTCGAACCGAGCGGTGAGACCTTCGACGCGCAGCAGCGGCGTCGCGGCTTGGTCCGGCGCGCGGGCGGTCTCGCCGACGCCGTCCGGCTTGCCGGTCGCCCCATCGATCAGCGGGAAGCGGGCCGGCAGGAAGGTGCCGCGCATCGAGCCCAGTTCCGGCACGGCCGAGAGCAGCGCCCGTGTATAGGCCTCGCGCGGCGCGTGGAAGATGGCGGCGGTGTTGCCGGTCTCCACCACCTCGCCCTTGAACATCACCGCCGTCCGGTCGGCGATCTCGGCGACGACGCCCATGTCGTGGGTGATGAACAGGACGGCGAGGTCCTCCTCCTCCTGCAGGATCTTGATGAGTTCGAGGATCTGCGCCTGGATCGTCACGTCCAGCGCCGTGGTCGGCTCGTCGGCGATCAGGAGCTTCGGCCGGCAGGCCAGCGCGATGGCGATCATCACCCGCTGCCGCATGCCGCCTGACAGCTGGTGCGGATATTCGTCGAAGCGGCGCGCCGAGGCCGGGATGCGCACCTTGTCGAGCAGCCGCAGCGTCGCGGCCTTCGCCTCTCGGAAGGACATCGAGTCGTGATGGACGAGCACCTCAGAGATCTGGTCGCCGACCGTCAGCGCCGGATTGAGGCTGGTCATCGGCTCCTGGAAGATCATCGCGATCTCGTTGCCGCGCACCCGGCGCATCGCCGGCTCGGGCATCGCCAGGAGGTCCCGCCCCTCGAGGACGATCCTGCCGGTCAGCCGGCTCGTCTCGCGCGGCAGGAGCCGCATCATCGCCAGCGCCGTCACGCTCTTGCCGGAGCCCGATTCGCCGACCAGCGCCAGCGTCTCGCGCGCATGGACGGCGAAGGAAACGCCGCGCACAACCTCGTGCCACGCCCCGTCGCGAAAGAATGACGCGCCGAGACCGTCGACGCGGATGATCGGATCGGCCATCTTCGTCTCCACCGTGTACGCCTATGATCACCGTCTGCGGCCATGCGCAACGTTCAGGCGCAGAATTCCTTCATACACCACCGAAGGCGTTGCGCCGATCCTACCAAATATATCATATATCACAACAGGAGCGATTGCTTCCACCGTGCCCCGCCACACCCCCTCCGGCACAAGTTCGAGCGCAACATGAAGCTTTCCGACATCCCCCGCATCTCCCTCGGCTTCCTGCCGACCCCCCTCGAGGATCTGAAGCGGATCAGCGCGGAACTCGGCATCGAGCTGACGGTCAAGCGCGACGACTTCACGGGCTTCGGCGGCGGCGGCAACAAGGTGCGCAAGCTCGAATATCTGATGGCCGACGCGGTCGACCGGGGCGTGAAGGTGCTCATCACTACCGGCGGCCACCAGTCCAACCATGCCCGGATGACGGCGGCCGCCGCCCGCAAGTTCGGCATGAAGCCGGTCCTCGTGCTGCGCGGCAACAGGCCGGACGTCATGCAGGGCAACCTGCTGCTCGACCATCTTCTCGGCGCCGAGATCGATTTCCTCGATCCGGACGCCTACTTCACCGAAATCAATCCGCGTATGCAGCAGCACGCCGACGCCGCATCGGCCAGGGGCGAGACGCCCTACATCATCCCGCTCGGCGGAGCGAGCGCGCTGGGCGCGATGGGCTACGTCGCGGCGGTGAAGGAGCTGTGCGAGCAATATGGCGAGGCGGGACGGCCGGCTCCCGAATTGATCGTCGCCCCGGTCGGCTCCGGCGGCACGCTGGCGGGCCTGCTCGTAGGCTGCGCGATGTTCTGGCCCCGGACCAAGGTGATCGGCATTGCCGTCAGCGGCAGCGCGGTGCCGTTTTCCGAGCGTATCGCCGCCATGGCCAATGCGGGCGCCGAGCTCCTCGGCTTCGACAAGCGGTTCGATCCTGCGGACGTCGCGATCGAGACCGGCTATGTCGGCGAGGCCTATGCCGTGCCCAGCGCCGAGGGCAACGCCGCCATCGGCCGGCTGGCGCGCAGCGAGGGCCTATTCCTCGACCCGGTCTATACCGGCAAGGCGATGGCCGGGCTGATCGACTGCGTCGAACGGGGCCGCATCGCGCCCGGCCGGCGCGTGCTGTTCGTCCATTGCGGCGGCTCCCCCGCCCTCTTCCCCCATGCCGAACTGTTGACCCGCGACCGCGCGGACTGAACCGTTTCGCCCGGGCCGCCGCCTGCCCGACGGCCCCACTTGCCGCCGTGCCGCATGACCTGCCATGGATGCCGGACCGAGGGGTCAGACGCGGGAGACGGCGCGATGCGAGGCGGCCGGGCAGGCAGGAACGGGCAAAGCGCAACCTCTGGCGGCGGCAGGCAGCCGGCGACACGGCGGCGGCAGGCCGGACCGAAGGCGCCGGCGCCCGAAACTCACGCCGCCACGGCCGCGCTTCTCCACGCTCTGACCCGCGGCGATTTTCCGGCCGCGGCCGCCGCGCTCGACATTCTGGTCGCCGCCGAGCCGGACAACGCCGCCCTCCACTACAACCACGCCCTCGCCCTGCGGCTTTCGGGCCGGCCACGAGACGGTTTCGCCGCCGCACGCCGGGCCCGCGAGCTCGATCCCGCGAACATCAAGGCACTGTTCGAGATCTCTGCCTGCGGGCTCGAGGCGGGCGAACCGCAGGCGTCCTTCGACGCCGGCATGGCCTATCTCGCCAGCCATCCCGGCGATGCGGATGCAACCCTCAACACCGCCCGCGCGGCGCTGCTGCTCGGCCGCCCCTCCGACGCGCTCGCGGTCCTGGGCGACGTCGCCGCCAGCGCCCTCGGCGACGGCCATCATCTCTGCCGGGGCGAGGCACTGCGCGATCTCGGCCGCTTCGACGAGGCCGAGCGGGCCTGGGCGAGCGTCGATCCTGCCCATGCGGGCATCGTCCTGTCGCTGCGCTCGAAAGGCGCGCGCGGCAGGCTGGCGCTCAATCCCCGGTCGGCCCCGTCCTGAACCGCTTGCGATAGACGCCGGGATCGGCGTCGAGGGCATCCTGGAGGTCGAGGCTCGCGGCCAGTTCCGCATCGTCCATCTCACCGCAGGAGATCGTGACCGCCTCCCGTCGGACGAGCACGCCCTGCGCCACCGGCGTACCGGCCGGAACGACGCCCTCGAAGGCCGGATCGGTCCACAGAGCCGGAAAATGCACGAAGCCGGCCGGGAAGGCGTCCACGAGGCCGGTGAGCGTGCGGAACGGCAGCTCCGGCCGGTTGTGCGGATGGGAGAACAGCATCGACCAGCCCTCCGGCATCTGCAGCGTCCAGGGGTTGGTGAACTTGACGGCGAAGCTCGCCGGATCGGCGCCGGGAAAGCCGGTCAGCTGTTCGGGCAGATGCAGGCCGATCGGCGAGCGCGTGAGCCTCGCGAGCGGATGGGCAGGCAGCCCGCTGTCCCATTCGAAGACGCCGTCCTTCACCTGCAGATCTGCGATCAGCGGAAACAGGACGCCGGCGCCCATGGCGTCGACGAAGGGCGGGCACTGCTTCACGGTGCGCACTTCGCCGCCGGCAATCCCGGAGATGGCGCTGCGCGGCATGGCCTTCAGCCAGGCCGGCAGGTTGCCAGTGGCAGGTCTCGGCTCGGGGATCCTGCCCTTCCAGCCGGGCAGGCAGCGGAACTGTAGCTTCATGCGCGGAACAGTGGCGTGCCGGCACACGCGAGGCAAGCCGCCCTCTCCGCTTGGCGCACGCCCGGCCCTCGCAGCCTCAGACCTTGGCCCCCCTGCCCTCGCAGCTCCAGACCTCGCCCCCCGTCCCTCGCAGCGTCGTCACGCGCCGGTGCGCGCCTGCCGCTCGGCCCGCACCCGGCCGCTTGCCCAGATCAGCGAGGCGACGATGGTCACGACGATGAAGATGACGCCGATGGCGTTGATCATCGGCGACAGGCCGAAGCGCATGCGGCTGGCGATCTCGGTGACCAGCGTATAGTCCGGCCCGATCGCGAAGAAGGTGGTGGGAAAATTCTCGATCGACTGCAGGAAGGCCAGCACCGAGGCCGTCGCGATGGTCGGCGCGAGGAAGGGCAGCGTCACCCGCCGGAAGGTGAAGAGGGGCGTCGCGCCGAGGTCGGCAGCGGCCTCGTCGAGGCTGCGGTCCTGGCGCGACAGCCGCGCCATGAACAGGAGCAGGCAATAGGAGGCGATGAAGGAGGCCTGGGCCATCATCGCCGTGAACAGCCCCGCATCGACGCCGAAGGCATCGCGCCAGAAGATCATCGAGGTGCAGCCGAGAACGATGCCCGGGATCATGATCGGGGCGACGAGAACGGTGTAGAGGAAACCGTTCGCCCGGCTTTCGAGCCGGGTCAGAAGCAGCGCCCCGGACAGGCCCAGCGGAATGGCGATGACGATGACGCCGCAGGCGATCAGCAGCGAGTTCATCAGCCCGGTCATCATCCGCGCATCGTTGAAGATCGCGGCGAACCATTTCAGCGTGAAGCCCTGCCAGACGGTGATCGAGGGCGAGGGATAGGCGTTGAAGGCCGCCGCCACCATGATGACGATCGGCGCGAACAGAACGACGAAGAAGACGCCGAGATAGAGCTTGATCAGGACGGATCCGGCGCCACTGGCAAAGAAGCGCGTTCCGGAATTCGTCCGCACTCCGACATCGAGGACGGGCGGCTCGCCGACGGTCGCACTCATTTGGCGATCTCCCGGATGGACACGCGGAACAGCGACAGCACCATCAGGATGAAGACGATGCAGCTGAAGAGCAGCATCAGCGAATAGGCCGAGCCCTGGTTCCAGTTGCCGCTTTCGAAGAACCGCCGGTAGATCACCTGGCTGAACCAGTCCGGATGCAGGCCGCGGCCGAGAAGTTCGGGCACGGTGATCACGCCCGCCGACAGCATGAAGACGAGGATCGCTCCCATGGCGATCCCGGGCTTGGCGTGGGGCATGACCACCCGGTAGTGCACACGCCACACCGAGGCGCCGAGATCGCGCGCCGCCTCGACCTGGCTGCGGTCGAGGGTGCCGAGGGCGTTCATCAGCGGGAACATCATGAACAGGACGAAGGTGTAGGCGGAGACCAGGAACACCGCGTTGTTCGAGGCCGCCCATTGCGGCCCGTCGCTGCCGACGAGGCCGACCGCCTGCAGCGCCGAATTGAGGACGCCCTCGCGGGCGAGGATCATCACCCAGGCATAGACCCGCAGGAGTTCGTTGATCGAATAGGGCACGACGAGGAGGAGCAGGATCACGCCGGCCCCGAGCGCTCCCTTCAGGTTCGAGGCGAAATAGGCGACCGGATAGCAGACGACGAAGGCGATCAGGGTGACGAGGGCCGCGTAGAAGATCGTCTTGACGAAGATCGTCAGATGCAGCGGCGAAATCGTCGAATAGTTCTTGAAGGAATAGCGCGGGGCGTTGGCTTTCGCTTCCACGAGTTCGGCCTGCCGCTCCTTCAGCGACGCCATTTCGGCCTGTGCCGCGGCACGCCGCGTCTGCAGGTCGGCGATCTCCCGGGCGATGGTGTCCGACGTGCGCTCGGCGGCAGGGCCGGCCCCGAAGGACGGCAGCAGCGAGGGCGCCGAGGGAGAGGGTGAGGGTGAGGGTGAGGGTGAGGGTGACGGCGACGGGGGCTCGACCGGGTTCGGCCGGTTGCCGGCAGAGGGAACGCTCATGCCGGGGACGAGGAAGCCGCCGCCGCCACCGGCCTCGGCGCCGCTTGCCGCACCGGGGGACGCGGCCCTGAGATCGGCCTGTTCCCGCTCATGCGCCGCCAGATCGTAGTCCATCGTCGCGATGTCCCGCGACAGCCGGTTCACGGCGGTGTTCGTCCGGGTCAGCTCGTCGCCGCGGTCGACATGGACGAGGGAGCGCTCCGCCATGGTCAGGAGCGGCGCGGCGATCATGCCGCCGATCCACAGGACCACCAGGGCGACGATCAGCGTCGTCAGCGGCCCGCCATAGGTGCGCAGGAGCGTGGTCATCTCAACCTCTCGCCGCCATGTCGGCGCCCGCATCGTCGACCCGTGCCGCGGCATCGGCGGCGCCGCTCGCGGCGGTCATGACGATGGCGTCCTCCGGCCGGAAGCCGATCACCGCCGGGCCGCCCTCGGGATGCGCGCGTCCGTCATTGGCCAGGTGCAGGACGATCCGGCGGCCGGTCGCGTCGCGGGCGACGAGATTGAGGTAGGGGCCCTCGAGTTCGCGCCCCTCGACCCGCGCGCTCAGCCGGTTGCCGTCGTCGGTGTCCGGGCCGGCGAAGCCCGTGCGCTCCGGGCGGACCATCAGGATCGCCTCGTCGCCGACGGAAACGTCGATCATGCGGCGTCCGGTGAAGGTGCCGCCGGGGCCGTCGAGGCGGGCGAAGCCGTTCTCGATCGCGGTCACCCTTCCGGCAAAGACGTTCTGCTCGCCGACGAAACCGGCGACGAAGGGCGTGGCGGGCGCGTCGTAGATTTCGGTGGGGGTGCCGACCTGCTCGATCCGGCCCTTGTTCATCACCGAGATCCGGTCCGACATGGTCAGGGCCTCGCCCTGGTCGTGGGTGATGTAGATGAAGGTGACGCCGGTGCGCTTCTGCAGCGAGCGCAGCTCGGTGCGCATGTGCTGGCGAAGCTTCAGGTCGAGCGCCGACAGCGGCTCGTCGAGGCAGAGCACCGCCGGCTCGACCGCGAGCGCACGGGCGACCGCCACGCGCTGGCGCTGGCCGCCGGAGAGCTGGTCCGGCCGCTTGTCGGCATGGGCCTCGAGGGCCACCAGCGCGAGGAGCTCGTCGGCCTTCTCGCCGCGCTCGCGCTTTGACATGCCCCGCGCCTCGAGACCGAAGGCGACGTTGTCGCGCACGCTCATGCGGGGGAACAAGGCGAGCGACTGGAAGATCATCGCGGTGGGCCGTCGGTTGGCCGGCAGGTGGTCGACCGGCTCGCCGCCGATCAGCACATGGCCCCGGCTCGGCCGCTGGAAGCCGGAGAGGATCCGCAGGAGCGTGGTCTTGCCGCAGCCGGAGGGCCCGAGGATGGAATGGAATTCGCCGGCGGGAATGGTGAGATCGGTCGGGTGCACGGCGGTGTAGCCGTCGAACACCATGGTGATGCCGGAAAGCTCGACGCTTTTCCCATCCATGCCGGAATATCCCCTCGTTGCAACTCCGGCCGGGGCCTGAAGGCCAGCCGCACCCATTCTTCCGGCGACCCGAACCGCCTTGTCACGCGCTGTCCGACCGATCGGACCGGACAGCATGTGAAATCCGCGTGGCGACCGACCGGAGTTATCGACAGGTGCTGAAGTTCGATCTCCCGGAGGGATCGTCAGGACTTGCGATCAGACCGCCGGCATCGCCTCGCTCTCGCTGGTGTCTTCCTCGAACATGCCGGCAAAGAAGTCGGGCTCGTCGGGGATGGCGGCCGTGCCGAGCGAGAATACCTGCCAGCGCAGCCATTCGGTCAGTGCCACGGCGTCCTGGAAGCCGGCGATCACCGTCGGATCGATCGGCCGTCCCACATGCAGCGCGATCCGACCATCGATCATCCGCGCCGCCTCGTGGAATAGCAGCGCATAGCGAAGCGATTGCGACAGGTGGCTGGCGATCTGGAACAGGCGCGAGTTCTGGCCCGGGACATGGACCGGCAGGACGGTCGCGCCGGAGCGCATGATCAGCCGGGCCGACAGCGGGCCCCAGGTCAGCTCGACGGCGCGCCTTGCGAGCGGATGCGGCGTCGTCATCACGCCGCCGGCCGGAAACACCATCAGGCAGCCGCCGTCCTTCAGATGGGCGAGCGCGGCAGCCCGCGCCTTGATGTTGGCGCGCTCGGCCTCCCGGGTGCCGGAGAAGTCGATGGCGAAGAGCTTCTCGGCCAGTTCGGGAACCCTGGCCAGCGCCGAATGGGCGATGATCCGGACGTCGCCGCGAAAGCGGCCGAGCAGGCAGCCGAGGGCGATCCCGTCCATGGCGCCGTAGGGATGGTTGGCGACGACGGCCAGCGGCCCCTGCCGGGGAATGTGCGCGACGCCCTGGCCGGCCAGCCGGATGTTCATGCGCGCGATCGCCTCGGCGAAGAAGTCGCCGCGCGAAGGGTCGCCGACATAGTCCCGGTAGAGCGCCTCGAGGCGGCGCCGGCCGGTCATCGCCTCGAGGCCGAGGCACAGCTGGCGCATGAGGCGGTGCTCGATCGTCGCCGCGTATGAAAGCCGCACTTCGCCATGGGACCTGCCGGTCGTCTTCTCGCCGGCAAGACAGGCTGTCGGATTGCGCTCGTCCAATTCCCGCACCCTTCAGGACGGAAGGGCGCGGCGAGCCGCCGCAACCCTCTGGTTTTGACGGCGGCGCGCAAGATGGTCTCGCGCGCCGCGGTTGATCGACCGACGCGGCTCGAAGCCGCGCCCCATTCGGCTCAGGACGCGTTGGTGATGCGGTCGACATATTCCTGCTGGCCGGACGCGAAGAACGGCGTATCCGGCTGCCACCACCAGAGATTGGCGAGGTTCTCGGCGGTGTAGACTTCCTGGAACTGGCGCGCATAGACCTCGCCGGCGTTCGCTGCCGCGCCGTCGACGCAGGAGTTGTAGCCGGTGTTGGCGCTCATCAGGCCGGCCATCTCGGGGTCGAGCATGGCGTTGATGAAGGCATAGGCCTGGTCGAGGTTCTCGGCACCGGACGGGATCGCCATGGAGTCCATCCAGGTCATGCCGCCTTCCTTGGGCATGCGGTATTTCAGCTCCGGCTTGTCGCGGTTGAGCAGCAGGCCGGTGGAATCCCAGGTCTGGCCGGCGACGCAGCCGGACTGCTGGAAGGCGTTGAGCGCCTCGGTGGCGTTGTTCCAGAACGCGCCGAAGTTCTCGCGATGATCGACGATATAGCTGGCGACCGTGTCGAAGACCCGGCGCATGTCCTCTTCGCTCTTGTAGACGTCGAGCATGCGGTTCGACTGCACCTCGCCCATGGCATCGAGATAGAGTCCGGTGCCGATCAGCACCGACTTCTGCCGGAAGGCCGCCTTGCCCTTGGCCTTCGGATCCCACAGCATGCCGTAGGAGACGTCGGCATCGGCGACGCCCTCGAACACCGTCGAATCGAAGGTCACCGCCTCGGTGCCCCAGTTGAACGGGATGGCGACGCGGTTGCCGTTCTGGACGGCGCCGAGCTGGATCGAATCGCGATACATCGACGAGATCACGTTGCCGACATTGGCCTTCGTCTCGTCGATCGGCTGCAGCAGAAAGGTGTCGCCGTCCTGGTAGTTGGCGACGTTGGTCACCGACGGGAAGATGATGTCGAAGCCCTTGCCGCCGGAGGCCTTCAGCTTCTGCGTGGCCTCGTCGTTGGAGCCGTAGGTCGACAGGTTGAGCTTGATGCCCGTGTCGTTCTGGAACTTGTCGATCATGTTCTGCTGGACGTAGTCGCCCCAGACGAAGACGTTGACCGTGCCGGAGCTCTGGCCGAAGCCCGGACGGGTGAGAATGGCCGGAGCGGCGAGGAATGTGGCGGAAGCGGCGCCTGCCTTCAGCATCGAGCGGCGGGTGATCGGGTTGGCGAAGGTCATGGAAAGTCCCATCCGGAAGGGGAGAATTTGACCGCGCCTTGTAGCCCTCGCAGATGACGTTTCGTTATCGGCACGATGACAGAGCGGTGACGGGGCCGCAGCGCCAGCGCCGGGGTGTTCATTCGGGCGTCATCCCCGCGTCATCGAACTGCCGGAAGGATCCGGCGATTGGTCATCGGAGAACTGAGACATGGACGGGCGCGAGGCATTCTCCGCCGCGGGGCGATTCCACCGCGGCAACATCCACACCCACTCCACCCGTTCGGACGGCGCGCTGTCGCCGGGGGAGGTGTGCGGGCTCTACAGCGGCATGGGCTACGACTTCCTCTGCCTGTCGGACCATTTCCTGCCCGCCTTCGACTTCCCGATCACCGATACGAACGAGTTTCGCGGCGACGGATTCACGACGATCCTCGGTGCCGAGATCCACGCGCCGCAGAACAGCCAGGGCGAAATCTGGCACGTCCTCGCCTGTGGCCTGCCGGCCGACTTCGACCCGCCGTTTCCCGACGAGCGGATGGAGTCCCTCGCCCGTCGGGCCCGCGATGCCGGCGCCTTCGTCGGAATCGCCCATCCGCAATGGTCGTCGCTGACGATCGAGGACGGCCGGGCGCTGGCGGACGTCGCCCATGCGGTGGAGATCTGGAACACCGGCTGCGCCATCGAGACCGGCCGCGGCGACGGCACGGCGCTCCTCGACCAGCTCCTGAACGAGGGGCACCGGCACCTCACCGGCTACGCCACCGACGATGCCCATCTGAAGATCCCGGACGCCGGCGGCGGCTGGATGATGGTCAAGGCCGAAACGAACCGGCCGGACGCCCTCCTCGCGGCGATGAAGGACGGCCTCTATTATTCCAGCCAGGGACCGGCGATCGAGGCGATCGAGACTGCGGGCGACACGCTCCTGGTACGGACCTCGCCGGCCCGGATGATCTCGCTGGTCGGCCGCGGCAGCCGGGCCGAGACCGCCTATGAGCAGGACGGCTCGCTGGTCTCGGCCGAACTCTCGCTGAAGCGCGTCGCCGGCGACTGGTGCCGCGTCGTCGTCTGCGACGATGCGGGCAAGCTCGCCTGGTCGAACCCGATCTTCCCGGACTGAAGGCTTTCGGGGACGCGAGCCGTCAGCGTCCCTCCGGCGGCCTGGCTTCGCCGGCGTGATCGAAGACCAGTTCCACCCGGCTGCCGAGAAAGCGCGAGCGGGCATATTGCAGCGGCTCGCCTGCCGCGGTGACGGTGAGGCTGGTCGTCGAGATCAGCGGCGCCGCGAGCGGACAGGCGAGATGCTCGGCGTCGCCCGGCTCCGCCGCGATCGCCGCGACCCGCGTCCACAGCCGGCGCTGTTCGGCGAAGCCGAGGCTGGCGAGCGCCTTGGTGATCGAGCCCGCCTCGGCATAGGCGGCGACGATGCCGGGCACCCGCGCCTCCTCGAACCAGACGGTCGACACGATCAGCGGTGCGCCGTCGGCGACGCGCAACAACTCCAGCCGGACCAGCGGCGCGCCGATGCGACAGCCGAAACGAGCGGCGATGTCGGCCGGAGCCGCCTCGCGCACGGCGCCGATCATCGACCCGCCGGGCTCGCGGGAGGCGGCGCCGATGTTTTCGGAAAAGCGGCTGCTCGATCCGACGGGATAGGCGATGCGGCCCGGCCGGGGCGTCACGAAGGTGCCCCGGCCGCGCGTCGCCGCCAGCAGCCCCTCCTCGGCGAGCGTCGCGATCGCCCGGCGCACCGTGTGACGGTTGACGGCGAAGCGTTCGGCCAGCCGCGCCTCGCTCGGCAGCATGTCGGACAGCCGCCCCTCGGCGATGTCGAGGCGCAGATGGTCGGCGATCTGCCGCCATCGGGCGATGCCGGCGCTGGATTCTAACGTCATCGCAGCCTTTCTCGATTTTGCAGTCGTCCCGGCATGTCTCGCCCCGGCATGTCTCGGCGGCCACTGGTCCCACTGACCGGCCTGCGACGTACCGCCGGCAGGCTCCCAAAGGCCAGCGCGGCGAATCTCGACCCCTTTCGTTTCCCACAGGGCGACGCCGTCGCTGACTTGCGCGACGGGGATCCGGAAGAAACTCGGGCGAATCGTCATTTACCCGTCATAGCCGACATGCTAAATAGACATCATCCAGTTGTCTATACAAATAGACAATAAGGTCCGAACGAACTGCTCTTCGCGAGTGACGGTAAGATCATGCACCGCCCCGACGACACACCTTCCCCCTCATCCCCGGACAATGGCCGTCGGCGTGCGGTCTCGGCCTTCGCGAAGGCGGATGCCGCGTTCCTGTGCGAAGCCTGGGGAAAGCTCGGCGGCGGCCGCGAGATCCTGCCCCTGCGCGGCCCCGAGGCCGGCCTCGTCATGGTGCGCGGCCGGGCGGGCGGCGGCGGCGCGCCCTTCAATCTCGGCGAGGCCAGCGTGACACGGGCGAGCGTCCGGCTCGACGAAGGACCGGTGGGCCACGCCATGGTGCTCGGCCGCGACGGCGACCGCGCGACCTTCGCCGCGGCCTTCGACGCGCTCTGGCAGGTCGAGGCGGCGCGGGAAGGCGTGGAAAGCGAGGTCGTCGCAGTCCTCGAAGCGGCGCTTGCCGAAGCCGACCGCGAGCGGCGATCCGAGACCGAAGCAACGCGGGTCGACTTTTTCACCATGATGCGCGGAGAGGATTGATGGCCGACACCACTGAGCTCTCCCGCCGCGCGGTCGAAGGCGGCTTCGCCGATCCGGTGTTCGACGCGCAGGCGGTGTTCGCCGCCCTGCTGCAGGCGATGTCGCGCCCCGGGACCATCGTCGATCTC
Source organism: Aurantimonas sp. 22II-16-19i (assembly GCF_002088275.1). Taxonomy (GTDB): domain Bacteria; phylum Pseudomonadota; class Alphaproteobacteria; order Rhizobiales; family Rhizobiaceae; genus Jiella. The sequence goes on along the minus strand of NZ_AQQS01000002.1, from coordinate 227,907 downwards.
GAGTCCCGCTGCGCCCCGCCCGCGCCGCTCTCCCCCGCCCAGGGCGCGATCCTCTGCACCCTCGCCGATGCCGACACGCCCGTCAGCGTCGAGGGCGCGGGCGATGCGCTCGCCGCCTGGCTCGGCTTCCAGACCAGCGCCCGGCTGGCCGAGCCGGGCGCGGCGCGGTTCGCCGTCACCCGCGGCTTCGACAGGTCGGCGCTGGAAACCTTCGCCCTCGGCACCCTCGCCTATCCGGACCGCTCGGCGACGCTGCTGGTCGAGGTGCCTTCGCTGGACAGCGGCGAGGCACTCCGCCTGACCGGGCCCGGCATTTCCGGCCACGCGCTCATCCGCGTCGCAGGGCTCGGTGACGGCTTCGTCGCGGCGCGGCGGGCCAACCGGACGCTCGACCCTTGCGGGCTCGACCTGATCCTGACCGCCGGCACGCAGGCGCTCTGCCTGCCCCGCTCCACCATCGTCACGGAGGGCTGAGATGTACGTTGCCGTGAAAGGCGGCGAGGCCGCCATCGCCAATGCGCATCGCCTCCTCGCCGACCGGCGGCGCGGCGACCGCTCGGTTCCCGCACTGACGCTCGAGCAGATCGCCGGCCAGCTGGCGCTCGCGGTCGACCGGGTGATGGCCGAGGGATCGCTGTACGATCCGGAACTCGCGGCAATGGCCGTGCGCCAGTCGCGCGGCGACCTGATCGAGGCGATCTTCCTCATCCGCGCCTATCGCACCACCCTGCCGCGCTTTGCCGCCTCGCGCCCGATCGATACCGGAAAGATGCTGATCGAGCGGCGGATCTCGGCCACCTACAAGGACCTGCCCGGCGGGCAGCTGCTCGGCCCGACCTTCGACTATACCCACCGGCTGATCGAGCCGGAAATGGCCGAGGACGGCGAGGTCGCGGCGCCGGCATCGCGCCGGCCGGCAGAGGACGGCCCCGCCCCGCGGGTGACCGACATTCTCGGCGACGAAGCGCTGATCGAGGGCGACGGCGCGGATCATGGCGGCAAGCCCGCCGACCTCACCCGCTCACCGCTGGCCTTTCCCGCCTCGCGCGATCTTCGGCTCCAGGCACTGGCCAGAGGCGACGAGGGCTTCCTGCTCGGCCTCGGCTATTCGACCCAGCGCGGCTATGGCCGCACCCATCCCTTCGTCGGCGAGATCCGCATCGGCGAGGTGGAGGTGGAGGTCGACCTGCCGGAATTCGGCTTTGCCGTCACCATCGGCCGCGTCCGCGTGACCGAATGCCAGATGGTCTCGCAGTTCGCCGGCTCGAAAGACGTGCCGCCGAAGTTCACTCGCGGATACGGATTGGTATTCGGACAGCTCGAACGCAAGGCGATGGCCATGAGCCTCGTCGACCGGGCGCTGCGGGCGGGCGAGTTCGACGAGGAGCGCCGAGCGCCGGCGCAGGACGAGGAATTCGTCCTCGCCCATTCCGACAACGTCCAGGCGACCGGCTTCGTGGAACATCTGAAGCTGCCCCACTATGTCGACTTCCAGGCCGAGCTGGAGCTTCTGCGCCGGATGAAGGCCGAGCATGGCGCGAGGCCCGCCGATGGAGCCGAGCCCAGCGGTGCGGGTCGGCCTTCAGGCAACGGTGTCCGGGACGAGGACGCGGAGAAATGACCGGTCTGTCCTGCTCACTCGGACGGACGGGCGTCGCTCTCTCGCTCGCCCTCCGGCACACGCGGACGCCCGGAGATGCCGCGCCCGAGCTTGCCGGTGACCGGATCGCGATAGATCAGGAAGAACCAGCCAAGGGCGAGACCGAAGAGGATCGCGAAAAGCTCGCCGAGCGCCATCCATGTCACGGAATTCGTCCTTCCCTGTCTCTGCCGGCCCATCCAGCCCTTGGGGGACCAAGCCGATGACTGCGCTGCCCAGCTACAACTTCGCCTATCTCGACGAGCAGACCAAGCGGATGATCCGCCGGGCGATCCTCAAGGCCGTGGCGATCCCCGGCTATCAGGTGCCCTTCGCCTCCCGCGAGATGCCGATGCCCTATGGCTGGGGCACCGGCGGCGTGCAGGTAACGGCGGCGATCATCGGGCCGGAGGACGTGCTGAAGGTCATCGACCAGGGCTCCGACGACACCACCAATGCCGTCTCCATCCGCGCCTTCTTCGCCCGCGTCTCGAATGTGAAGGTCACGACGAAGACGGCGGAGGCGACGATCATCCAGACCCGCCACCGCATTCCCGAAGCGCCTTTGTCGGAAGGCCAGACGCTGGTCTACCAGGTGCCGATCCCCGAACCCCTGCGCTTCCTCGAGCCGCGCGAGACCGAGACGCGGATCATGCATGCTCTGGAAGAATACGGGCTGATGCACGTCAAGCTCTACGAGGACATCGCCCAGCACGGCCACATCGCGACGACCTACGCCTATCCGGTGAAGGTCGAGGGGCGCTACGTCATGGATCCCTCGCCGATCCCGAAATTCGACAATCCGAAGATGGACGACTGCCGGGCGCTGCAGCTCTTCGGCGCCGGCCGCGAGCAGCGCATCTATGCGATCCCGCCCTTCACCCGGGTGAGAAGCCTCGATTTCGAGGACCATCCCTTCAGCGTCCAGACCTTCTCCCAGCCCTGCGGCCTCTGCGGCGCGACGGGGGTCTATCTGGACGAGATCGTCACCGACGACCGCGGCGGGAGGCTCTATGCCTGCTCGGACACGGACTATTGCGAGGAGCGGCGGGAGGATGGGCATGTGGGGGCGGACCCCACCGCGACGGCGGCGGTCGGATGACGTCCGCGATCCTTTCCAGGCTCGTCAGCGCCACCACCGCCCCGGCGCATCACTCAGCAGGCGCGGCCTCCCTGAGAAGCGCGTCGATCCGCTCCTGCCAATCGTCGCCGGCCCGGCGGAAGCGTTCGACGACATCCAGTTCGAGCGCCACCTGCGTACGGCCGAGCAACCGTGCCCTCGCTTCATCCCAGCTCATGAACTCCGCGTCATCGTCGATGGGCGGGTTGTCGGGATCATTCAAAGCATCGGCAGTGATCGCCGCGTCTTCTTCGGGCGTCATCTCCGCCCTTGCACGCCTGGTCTTTTCCAAGACGTCCGCATGGCGGGCCAGAGCCCTATCGATTGCCTTGCGTTCTGCTGTGGACATACATGCGCCCTTCCCGATCATTCGCCTTGCGCAGGGATATAATGCGCATAACGGTGCCTCGCATCGTGAACACAACCACGTGCAATCAACCGCCGATGAGGCCGATCGCAATGATCCGTTGCTCTCCGTAATCGCTTCTATCATCGAGCCGATAGACGGCCGACTCGAAGTCGAAGGATTTCGCTCGGTCGAAGGGCAGGCCCCTCTCATCGTCGTTCCTCGACGATTTCTCCGGATCCCAGTCAAATTCGGGGGGACGAGCGATTGGAAACTTCAAATCGCACCACGCCGGAAAGCCGCTCGGACTGCCTTTCTACGCCATCCTGCGAGCAACATCCACCGACTGCATCCCATCGGCGAAGCGACCATCAGCGTGTCTCACCCATGACCGACCTCCCCCTCCTCTCCGCCCGCTCCCTCACCCGCCTCTACGGCGCCCATGTCGGCTGCGAGGACGTCTCCTTCGACCTCTATCCGGGCGAGATCCTCGCCATTGTCGGCGAATCCGGCTCGGGCAAGTCGACCCTCCTCGAATGCCTCTCCTGTCGCATGCCGCTGACCAGCGGCACCGTCAGCTACCGGATGCGCGGCGGCACAATGCGCGATCTCGCCAGTCTCAGCGAAGCCGAGCGGCGCTTCCTGATGCGCACCGACTGGGGCTTCGTCCACCAGAATCCGGCCGATGGGCTCAGGATGCGCGTCTCGGCCGGGGCCAATATCGGCGAGCGGATGATGGCGGTCGGCGACCGGCATTACGGCCGCATCCGAACGACGGCGGAGGACTGGCTGTCCCGGGTCGAGATCCCCGGCGCGCGCATCGACGACCGGCCGACCGCCTTTTCCGGCGGCATGCGCCAGCGCCTGCAGATCGCCCGCAATCTCGTCACCGCGCCGCGCCTCGTCTTCATGGACGAGCCGACGGGCGGGCTGGACGTCTCGGTGCAGGCGCGGCTCCTCGATCTCTTGCGCGGGCTGGTCGGCGAGATGGGCCTGTCGGCGATCGTCGTCACCCACGATCTCGCGGTCGCACGGCTGCTGTCGCACCGGATCATGGTGATGAAGCAGGGCCATGTCATCGAACACGGGCTGACGGACCGGGTGCTGGACGACCCGCAGCACCCCTATACCCAGCTTCTCGTCGCCTCGATCCTGGAGGTCTGAGCCATGCATGACGCATCCCCGCAGACCCGGCTCCGCCTCGAAGCCGTCGCCAAGAGCTTCACCAACCATCTGCGCGGCGGCATCCACCTGCCCGTCGTCCGGGACGTTTCCTTCCACGTCGAGGCCGGCGAAGTGGTGGTGCTGGGCGGTCCCTCGGGCGTCGGCAAGTCGTCGATCCTGAGGATGATCACCGGCAATTACGGCGTCGAGACCGGCCACATCCGGATGCGCGGCCAAGCGGACACGCCCTTCGTCGATCTCGCCGCCGCCAGCCCGCGCGAGATCATCGCGCTCAGGCGCGACGTGATCGGCTATGTCAGCCAGTTCCTGCGGGCGATCCCGCGCGTCTCGGCCCTCGACGTCGTCGCCGAGCCGCTGTTTTCGCGCGGCGTGGACACAGGCGAAGCCCGTCGCCACGCCGCCCTTCTTCTCGAGCGGCTGAACCTGCCGACCGCCCTCTTCGAACTGCCGCCCGCGACCTTTTCCGGCGGCGAGAAGCAGCGGGTGAACATCGCCCGCGGCTTTCTCACCGACCACCCGGTCCTCCTCCTCGACGAGCCGACCGCCTCCCTCGACAATGCCAATCGCGATGTCGTCTGCGAGCTGATCGAGGCCAAGCGCCGGGAGGGCGTCGCGATCCTCGGCATCTTCCACGACGAGGAGGTGCGCAGCCGCATCGCGACCCGGATCGTCGACGTCTCCGGCTTTTCGGCCCGCAAGGCCGCCGCGTGATGGCCAGGCTCTCCGAAACCCCGCTGGTCCATCCGAGCGCCGAGGTCGAGGCCAGCCATCTCGGCCACTACACCGAGATCGCCGAGCGCTGCCGCATCTCCGAGACCCGGCTCGGCGACTACTCCTACGTCATGCAGGACTGCGGCATCTGGGCCGCCGCGATCGGCAAGTTCGTCAACATCGCCGCCGCCGTCCGGATCAACGCCACCAACCATCCGACCTGGCGGGCGACGCTGCACCACTTCACCTACCGGGCCGGCGACTATTTCGACGGCGAGGCGAACGAGGCCGAATTCTTCGACTGGCGGCGCTCGAACGCCGTCACGATCGGCCACGACGTCTGGATCGGCCACGGCGCGACGATCCTGCCCGGCGTCACGATCGGCGACGGCGCGGTGGTCGGCGCCGGGGCGGTGGTCTCCAGGGACGTCGAGCCCTACACCATCGTCGGCGGCGTGCCGGCAAGGCTCATCCGCAGGCGGTTTTCCGAGGACATCGCGGCCCGCATGGCGGCGCTCGCCTGGTGGGATTGGCCGCATTCGGCGCTGCGGGCGGCGCTCGCCGATTTCCGCACCCTCGATGCCGAGGCGTTCCTCGCCAAATATGCCGCTTAAGCCCCTCTGAGCGATACCGGTTCAGTTGTCATGGAAGCGTCAGAGAACCGTCATCGAGGTCACATTCGCCGGCTCTAATGGTTTGCCGAATTCACCGAGCGACCCGATCAGGAGCCCGCCCCATGACCGCGATCGCCGTCGAGAAGCTGTCCAAGCGGTTCGGCAAGAAGCAGGCGCTGGCCGGCGTCGACCTGACGATATCGGAAGGTGAGATGGTGGCGCTGATCGGGGCCTCGGGTTCCGGCAAGTCGACGCTGATGCGGCACATCTGCGGGCTCGAGCGCGGCGATGCCGGCTCGATCGTCAGGATCCTCGGCGAGGTCCAGCAGCAGGACGGCAAGTTCGGCCCCAACATGCGTGAACTGCGCGGCAAGACCGGGGTCATCTTCCAGCAGTTCAATCTGGTCGCCCGGCTGCCGGTGATCACCAACGTCCTGTGCGGCATTCTCGGCCACATCTCGCCCTGGCGTGGGACCTTCGGCATCTTCACCAAGGCCGAGAAGCAGGCGGCGATCGAATCGCTCGCCCGGGTCGGCATTCCGGAGGTCGCCTGGCAGCGCGCCTCGACGCTTTCGGGCGGCCAGCAGCAGCGCGCGGCAATCGCCAGGACGCTGCTGCAGCGCTCGAAGATCCTGCTCGCCGACGAGCCGATCGCCTCGCTCGATCCGGCCTCGGCGCGGCGGGTGATGGACGTCCTCGCCGACATCAACCGCACCGACAGGCTCACCGTCCTCGTCTCGCTGCATCAGGTCGAATACGCCCGGGTCTACTGCGACCGGACGATCGCGCTCAGGGACGGAAAGGTCGTCTATGACGGCCCGTCCGACGCCTTGTCCGACAGCTTCCTCACCGAGCTGTACGGCGCCGCCTCCGAGGAACTGGTCCTGCCGCAGAAACTGCCCGTCAAGGGCAAGCCGCGACCTGTCGCCGAGGCCGAACCGGAGAACCGTCCCGGCGCCGGCCAGAGAGAGAAGATCCTCCAGCCCGCGTGACGCAAGCGCGGACCGGAAGTCGAGCATCCACGAGACCACCAACAGGGAAACCACACCCCATGAAACTCTTCTCGAAAGTCGTCGCGGCCGCCACCGTCGCGCTCTCGCTCTCCGCCCCGGCCGTCGCCCAGGACAGCCAGGAGATCAATTTCGGCATCATCTCCACCGAGAGCCAGCAGAACCTGCGCCCGAAGTGGGAGCCGTTCCTCGCCGACATGGCCGAGCAGACGGGCCTGACCATCAAGCCGTTCTTCGCATCCGACTATGCCGGCGTCATCGAGGGCATGCGCTTCGGCAAGGTCCAGCTCGCCTGGTACGGCAACAAGTCGGCGATGGAAGCCGTCGACCGCGCCGACGGCTCGATCTTCGCCCAGACCGTCGCCCTCGACGGCAGCCCGGGCTACTGGTCGCTGATCCTCGCCCCGGCCGATTCCGAGCTCACCTCGCTCGACGACCTCCTGAAGTGCGACAAGACGCTGAACTTCGGCCTCGGCGATCCGAACTCGACCTCGGGCTATCTCGTCCCGATGACCTTCGTCTTCGCCCAGAACGGCGTCGATCCGAAGGAGTGCTTCAAGACGGTGACCAACGCCAACCACGAGACCAACGCCATGGCCGTCGCCAACGGCCAGGTCGATGCGGCCTCGAACAACACCGAGAGCCTCGCGCTGATCGAGAAGAACCAGCCGGAAGCCTTCAAGAAGATCAAGGTCATCTGGAAGTCGCCGCTGATCCCGTCGGACCCGCTGGTGATCTCCAACAAGGTCGACGCCGAGGCCCGCCAGAAGATCGAGGACTTCGTCCTCAACTACGGCACCGAGAATTCGAAGGGCGACGCCGCCGCCGAGAAGGAAGTTCTCGCCGCTCTCGAATGGGCGCCGTTCCGCAAGTCCACCAACGATCAGCTGCTGCCGATCCGCGTGATGGAAGTCGAGAAGCAGATCGGCCAGATCAACGCCGACGCCAACAAGGACGAGGCCACCAAGAAGGCCGAGATCGAGAAGCTTCAGGCCCAGAAGGCCGAGTACCAGAAGCAGATCGACGCCAACGAGAAGAATTCGGGCGCCTGATCCGGCACGACAGGCGTCGCGGCCCGTCCGGGCCGCAGACCTGACATGACGGCTGGCCGCCACAGGGCGGCCAGCCGTTTTGACGAGATTGTCCGAGGCAAGGGCGGGAATCCGACATGAGCACGACGAGCGAAACCCTCGCGGGCGCCCCGGCGGCCAAACCGGCGGCGAAGGCTTCCGACATCAATGCCGGTCGCGACTGGTCGCGTTCCGTCTGGAACCTGGTGATCCTCGCCGGCGTGATCGCGGCCCTCGCGATCAGCTGGGGCCCCTCGGAGATGGGCCGCTGGACCTATCTCTTCACCGACTCCTCCAACATGGCGGAGTACGCCTCGGGTTTCCTGCGTCCCGACTTCACCGACTGGCGGTACTATCTTCACGAAATGATCGTCACCGTTCAGATCGCGGTCTGGGGCACCTTCCTGTCGCTGATCGTCTCGATCCCCTTCGGCATCCTGTGCGCCCACAACATGGTGCCCTGGTGGGTGTTGCATCCCTGCCGCCGGCTGATGGACTTCTTCCGGGCGATCCACGAGGTGGTCTGGGCGGTGCTGTTCGTCGTCGCCGTCGGCCTCGGCCCCTTCGCCGGCGTCATGGCGCTGTTCATCCACAACACCGGCATCATGGCCAAGCTGTTCTCCGAGGCGGTGGAATCCATCGACCCGCGCCCCGTCGAGGGCATCCGCTCCACCGGCGCGACGCGCATCCAGGAAGTCGTCTTCGGCGTCATCCCGCAGGTGCTGCCGCTCTGGGTGTCCTACACCCTCTACCGCCTGGAGACGAACGTTCGCACCGCGACGATCCTCGGCGTCATCGGTGCCGGTGGCATCGGCCAGGTGATGTTCGAATCGATCCGCGGCTTCTATTATCCGCAGTCGTCGGCGATCCTCATCATCGTCGTCCTCACCGTCGTCCTCACCGACCTCCTGTCCCAGCAGCTGCGCAAGTTCGTCACCTGAGGGCTCCCCTCCCCGCCGACCGGGAGACTTGCCCGCCTCGCCTTCCGAAAGTCCTTCGATGTCCGCCGAAACGATCCTCTCCAACGCCCGCATCGTCCTTGCCGACGAGGCGATCGACGGCCATGTCGTCATCCGCGACGGCCGCATCGTCGACATCGGCAAAGGCCCGGCCACCGGCGAGGATCTCGGCGGCGACACGCTGATCCCCGGCCTCGTCGAACTCCATACCGATCATATCGAGACGCATTTCATGCCCAGGCCGAAGGTGTTCTGGGACATGTTCGCGGCGCTTCAGGCCCATGACGCCCAGATCGCCGCCTCCGGCATCACCACCGTCTTCGACGCCATCCGCGTCGGCACCGACGAGGATGCGACGCTGACCGTCGACACGATGGAGAAGCTCTCGAACGTGATCGCCGAGGCGGCGGCGAGCGACGACACGAGGGCCGAGCACTTCATCCACCTGCGCTGCGAGGTCTCCGCGCCGGACGCTGTCGAGGGCTTCGAGCGCCTGTCGCAGAACCCCCGGGTGCGCCTCGCCTCGTTGATGGATCACGCTCCCGGCCAGCGCCAGTTCGTCAGCTTCGAGACCTACCGGCTCTACTACCAGAAGAAGAAGGCGCTTTCGGACGAAGAGTTCGATCGCTTCAGCCAGAAGCGCATCGCCGAATCCGAGGCGAACAGCGCGCCCTCGAGGCGCGCCATCGCGGCGGTGGCGCATGAGCGCGGCATCGCACTCGCCTCCCATGACGACGCGACAGAGGCCCATGTCGACGAAGCGATCGCCCTCGGGACGAAGATCGCCGAGTTCCCGACGACCCCGATGGCGGCGAAGGCCTCCCACGGCGCCGGCCTCGGCGTATTGATGGGCGCGCCGAACATCGTGCGCGGCGGCTCGCATTCGGGCAATGTCGCCGCCCACGACCTGCTTGCGGCCGGTCATCTCGACATCCTCTCCTCGGACTACATTCCGTTCTCGATGCTGCAGGCGGCGTTTCTCCTGGCGCGGGACGGCACGCTCGACCTGCCGGCCGCGATCCGGCTCGTCAGCGCCAATCCGGCGAGGGCCGCGGGCCTGGCCGACCGGGGCGAGATCGCCATCGGCAAGCGGGCGGACCTCGTCCGGGTGCGCGCCGACCGGCCGGAGCGCCCGCCCCTCGTCGCCAGCGTCTACCGGGCCGGTCGCCGTGTCGCCTGACCGGCAGGATCGGCCATCCCCCGGCGCCTTCGTCGCCGTGGTCGGGCCGAGCGGCGCCGGCAAGGACACGCTGATCCGCCTCGCGGCGGAGCACTTTGCCGGCGACGACAGTTTCCACTTCGCCCGGCGCTTCGTCACCAGGACCGCCGATCCCGATGCCGAGGACCACGCCGAGATCGACGAGGCCGAATTCGTGCGCCGACGGGACGCATGGGACTTCGCCCTCTGCTGGCGCGCCCACGGCCTCGGCTACGGCCTCGACGTCTCGCTGCTCACCCGGATCTCGAACGGCCAGACGGTGATCGCCAACATCTCCCGGAGCCGGATCGGCGATGCGGCGGCGGTGTTTCCTCGGGTAGCCGTCGCCCATGTCGTCGTCGACGAGCAGCTTCTGGTGGATCGAATCGTCAGGCGCGGCCGCGAGGATCGCGCAGCCGCCATGGAACGCGCCCGCCGCGAGGCGCCGCTGGAGCTGCCGCGCACCATCTGGCGCGTGGCGGAGATCGACAATTCGGGACCGGTCGCGCAAGGGCTTGGACGGTTCATCGCCTTTCTGGAAGCTTGCAGGCCGGACGGGCAATAGCCATTCCGGCATCCACTTCGCCCACAACAGCCACTGGGCGGCGCTTTCCTCGAACCGGGGACGGGAGAAGGCAGGCACGCCCGAAGCGCCGCCGAAGGGCACTGCCGGCAGCAAGCAGCTGATCCGCAAGTGCTTCCGCTATTTGAACGCTTCCAAACAAAATTCGATCGATTCCAATCTTTGCTGCGGCGGTTGACAGATAAACCTGACCCGCTTAGCCAAGATTATCCGCAGCGTCACCGCTCATCCTGCCGCATCGATCACTGGACGCCTCAAGCGCCCGGGAGGAGACCCTTCGTCATGAACATTCTCGCCCGCACCCTCACGATCGCGCTTGCGACCGCAGCGCCGATCATCGGCGCCAACGACGCGGCTCTGGCCGACGCGCCGGCGCCGGAAGCCGTGCTGAAGACCTATTCCGACATCGCGCTCGCCGGCTATCAGGACGCGCTCGCCAAGGCCAAGGCGCTGGACGAGGCGACCGACGCGCTGATCGCCGATCCCAGCGAGGCGACGCTGAAGGCCGCGCGCGAAGCCTGGCGCGCCTCCCGCCCCGCCTATCAGCAGACCGAGGCCTTCCGCTTCGGCAACCCGATCGTCGACGACTGGGAGGGCCGGGTGAATGCCTGGCCCCTCGACGAGGGCCTGATCGACTATGTCGACAACAGCTATGGGTCCGAGTCCGACGAGAATTCCCTCTACACCGCCAACGTCATCGCCAACGAGAGCATCACCATCGGCGGCGAGACGATCGACGTCTCGACCATCACGCCGGAGCTTTTGCAGGACAAGCTGCAGGAAGCCGGCGGCATCGAGGCCAACGTGGCGACGGGCTACCACGCCGTGGAATTCCTGCTCTGGGGCCAGGATCTCCACGGCACCAAGGCCGGCGCCGGCGAGCGCCCCCATACCGACTTTGCGACGGGCGAGGCCTGCACCGGCGGGCATTGCGACCGCCGCGGCCAGTATCTCGATGCGGCGACCGACCTTCTCGTCTCGGACCTTCAGGAGATGGTCGGCAACTGGCAGGACGACGGCGCCGCCCGCAAGGCGCTTCTCGACGATCCGACGAAGGGCCTGTCGGCGATCCTCACCGGCATGGGCTCGCTTTCCTATGGCGAGCTTGCCGGCGAGCGCATGAAGCTCGGCCTCCTGCTGCACGATCCGGAGGAGGAGCACGACTGCTTCTCCGACAACACCCACGTCTCGCATCTCAACGACGTTCTCGGCATCCGCAACGTCTATACCGGCAGGTACGAGCGGGTCGACGGCACGATGGTCGAGGGTCCCGCGATCGCCGACCTCGTCGCCGCCAAGGCGCCCGAGATCGACACGGAGATCCGCGCCGATCTCGACGCCAGCGTCGAAAAGTTCGAGGCGATCGCCAAGGCTGCCGAAAACGGCGAAGCCTACGACCAGCAGATCGGCGAGGGCAACGACGAGGGCAACGCCCGCGTCCAGGCCGGCATCGACGCGCTGATCACCCAGACGAGGGCGATCGAGCGGGCCGTCGCCGCCCTCGAACTCGGCGGCGTGACCATCGAAGGCTCGGACTCGCTGGACAACACCCAGGCGGTCTTCCAGTAAGGCACCCGACGGCCGGCCTCAGCCGACCGGTGGACACACATGCGAGGGGCCGCCCGGGCGGCCCTTTTCGCCGTTGCAATGGATGGAGACGCAAGACATGCGTTTCGCCGCGAAAGCGACGCTTCTGGCCGGCATGATCCTTCTGCCGGCCGCAATCCCCCTTTCGGCCAGCTGGGGCATCGATCGCCCGGTCCGCCAGGATCTTTCCAAGAAGGATCTCGCGCGCGTGCGGGCCGTCACCGCCCCGACGCGGGATTTCACCGCGCCGGAAAAGTTCGAGGCGATGCAGGCCGGCGGCGCCACTTCGACCAAGCTGGTCAATCGCGATTCCTTCAGCCAGGTCTCGGCCAACCAGACCTTTGCCGGCGAGGATCGCTTCAAGCTCGGCAACGCCCTGTTCCGCAAGCTCTGGGTATCCTCGCCCTCCTCCACGGAGGCGTCCGACGGGCTGGGCCCGCTGTTCAATTCCAGGTCCTGCCAGTCCTGCCACCTGAAGGACGGGCGCGGCCGTCCTCCCGAACCAGATGAGCCGGCGGTCTCGATGTTCCTGCGGCTGTCGGTGCCGCCGAGGACCGAGGAGGAACGGCGCAAGCTCGCCAGCCACGAATTCAGCCGCATCCCCGAGCCGACCTATGGCGGCCAGCTGCAGAACTTCGCCGTCCAGGGGCTGAAGCCCGAGGGCCGCATGGTGATCACCTATCGCGAGGAGCCGGTCACCCTCGGAGACGGCACGGTGGTGAGCCTGCGCCACCCGACCTACTCGGTCGCCGATTTCGGCTACGGCCCCATGGCGAAGGACGCGATGCTCTCGCCGCGCGTTGCCCCGCCGATGATCGGCCTCGGCCTCGTCGAGCAGATCGAGCCGGCCGACATCCTGGCCCAGGCCGATCCGAACGACGCCAATGGCGACGGCATCTCCGGCAAGGCGTCGATGGCGCGCGATCCGGACACCGGCGAACTCGTCCTCGGCCGGTTCGGCTGGAAGGCGACGACGCCCTCGATCAAGGTGCAGAGCGCCGAGGCGTTTTCCGGCGACATCGGCATCTCGACGCCGCTCAAGACCGACGCCTTCGGCGAATGCTCGATTGCCCAGTCGGTCTGCCGCGGCGCGCCCTCCGGCGTGCAGGAGCGGCTCGGCGCGGTCGAGGCGCCGGATCCGATCCTCGGCCTCGTCACCTTCTATTCGCAGAACCTCGCCGTTCCCGCCCGCCGCGACGTCGACGACCCGCAAGTCCTGCGGGGCAAGCAGCTGTTCTATGGCGCCGGCTGCACCGCCTGTCACACGCCGAAATTCGTCACCTCCAAGGCCGCGCCGGACAAGGCCCAGCGCTTCCAGCTGATCTGGCCCTATTCCGACTTCCTCCTGCACGACATGGGCGAGGGCCTTGCCGACCATCGCCCGGTGGGCGACGCCTCGGGCAGCGAATGGCGGACGCAGCCGCTGTGGGGCATCGGGCTGACCGAGACGGTGAACGGTCACACCCTGTTCCTGCATGACGGACGGGCGCGCAATCTCGCCGAGGCGATCCTCTGGCACGGCGGCGAAGCCGAGGCGGCGCGCGACGCCTATGCCGCCATGGACAAGGCCGATCGCGACGCGCTGCACCGATTCCTGGAGTCCCTGTGATGCCCTTCCCGCTCACCCGCCCGGCCGGACCTTCGCGCCCCGGCGGCCGTCGCCGCCTCCTCGCGGGGATGATCGCGGCCTTGCTGACGCTCCCCGGCCTGCAACTCCCGGCCGCCGCCCAGGAAGACGGGCCGCCGGAGGTGACGACGGCGACGCGGGAGCAGAAGCTCGACGTCGTCTGGAATGCCATCGACGGCGCCATCCGGCCGGGCTACGCGGCCTTCGTCGACGCGGCGGAGGAAGCCGAAACGGCGATGGGCGATCTCTGCCAGCTGCCCGCCGGCGAGAACCTCACGGACGCGCGCGAGGCCTTCGCCCATATGGTCGACGCGTGGTCGCGGATCGAGTTCGTACAGTTCGGCCCGGTGATGGAAGACAATCGCGGCGCGCGCATCCTGTTCTTTCCCGACCGGCGCAGCATCGGGCTGAAGCAGGTCCAGGCGATCCTCGCCGACGGGGACGAGAGCGCCGCCTCGCCGGAGGAACTCGCCGGCAAGTCCGTCGCCGTCCAGGGGCTCGGCGCGCTGGAATTCGTGCTCCACGGCACCGGTGCCGAGACGCTGGAGACGCCGGAGGGCGATTTCCGCTGCCGCTACGGCCGGGCGATCGCCGGCAATCTCGTCCGTCTCGGCCAAGCGATCCAGGATGGCTGGGCGAAGGAGACGGGCGGCATCGTCGAACGCCTGACCAATCCAAGGGAGGACGATCCGGCCTACCGCACGGCGGACGACTCGCTGAAGGAGATCGTCGGCGTCTTCATCAACGGCTTCGAGGCGATCCGCGACCTGCGGCTGAAGCCGGCGATGGGCGACAGCGAGAAGGCCGTACGGCCGAAGCTCTTCCTGTTCCACCGCTCCGAACTCGCCCTCGCCTCGCTCCGGGCGAACTTCGCCGGAATGAGCAGGCTCTTCACCGCATCCGACGTCGCCTTGCTCCTGCCCGACGCGCAGGCCTATCTCAAGGACGCGATCGCGTTCGAGTTCGAGAATGCCGACATGGCCCTCGCAAAGCTCCAGCCGCCGCTGACCGAGGTCGTCGGCGACGGGCCCAAGCGCCAGAACCTCACCTACCTGCTGATCGTTACCGACAGCCTGCAGAGCCAGTTCGCCGGCCAGCTCTCGCCGCTGCTCGGCCTGTCGGCGGGCTTCTCCGCCCTCGACGGCGACTGATCCCCCGGCGCTCCGCCCCGGCTCGGGCAAGACCGGCTCAAGCAGAAAAGGGAGCGCCAGCGATGCGCCGCTTCGACGACATGACCATCCGCGGCCCGGCGATCGACCGGCGCAGCTTCCTGATCGGCGCCGGCGCGGCCTTCGCCGCCGGCCTCGCGCCCCGCTCCGCCGAGGCGCTCGAGCGGGCGGACGCGCTGTTCGGCGCCTCCTGCAAGCGCCCCGACGGCAGCTTCGGATGCGCCATCTTCACCGACCGCGGCGAAATCGTCTCGACCGTGGCCCTGCCCGAGCGCGGCCACGACGTCGCCTTCGATCCCGTTTCCGGAAAGGCGGTCGCCTTCGCCAGGCGCCCGCGCACCTTCGCCATCGTCTTCGATCCCCTGACCGGCGAGACCTTCCGGACGCTCAACTCGCCCGAAGGACGGCACTATTTCGGCCACGGCTTCTTCTCGCCCGACGGCCGGCTGATGTATGCGACCGAGCATGACTACGACGCCGCCAGAGGCCTCGTCGCCGTCTATGACGTCGAGGCCGGCTATGTCCGCATCGGCGAGTTCGACGCCCATGGCATGGACACCCACGAGGCGCTGCTGATGCCGGACGGCGAGACCATCGTCATCGCCAATGGCGGCATCGAGACTCATCCCGACTACGGCCGGCAGATGCTGAACCTTGCGACCATGCAGCCTTCCATCGTCTTCATCGACCGGCGGTCGGGGGACCTCATCGACAAGCAGCTCTTGCCGCAGGAACTGCACAAGCTGTCGCTCCACCACATCGCCATCGACGGGAACAACCGGGTGTGGTTCGGCGGCCAGTACCAGGGCGCGGCGAGCGACGCCCCGCCGCTGGTCGGCTTCGCCAGGGCCGGGGATCCGCTCGACCTGACGGAGCTTCGCCCGGCGGATCTCGCGTCGCTGTCGAACTACATCGGATCGGTGGCGGCCAGTCGGGACGGGGAACGCATCGCCGTGTCTTCCCCCGTCGGCGGCACGCTGATGATCCTCGACGCGGCGACCGGCAACGTGCTGAGGCGCGTCGGCCTCGCCGACGGCTGCGGCCTCGCACCGGACGCGGACGGCTTCCTCGCGACGTCGGGCCGCGGCACGGTCCTGCGCCTCGAAGCCGACGACCGCAGCGCCACGGCCGATCTCGAATGGGACAACCACATCCTCGCCCTCTGACGCGGGCTTCCCCTCGCCGGACCACGTCCCGTTTCGTTACCAAGACGTTAAGCCCGCTCCGTTCTGGGACGGAATGGCCAGGATTTGGCTCGAAACGGCACAGAATCATCTGGCATGAAACCTGCTCCCACTCTGGAAGGTTAACGAAACCTTACCTCAAGGGAGAGACTCATGGGTCACCGCAGCCTCTTCGCCGTCACGACGATCCTGTCGCTCGCCGTGACGGGCCTGCCCTTCGCAGCCGGACCGGCCAAGGCAGGGGACGACCAGCGCCGGTCCGCGCAGATCTCCTCCTCGTCGAGCGACCAGCCCTATCTGCGCGACGGCGGCGCCGTGCGCATTGCGCCCGTCCAGCAACGCCGCGACCGCCGCAACGACGACGACGCCCTCGCCCCGCGCGGCGATGCCCGGCCGGTGAGCGGCATCGAACGCCTGACGGGAGACGACGTCCTCGAAGGCCTTCGCGAGGACGATCTCGGCACGGCGCCGGACATCTACGTCACCGGCGAGCGCGAGGAATTTCTCGAGGACGGCGGCTCGATCGAACCTGCGTTCGCGCGCGGCGACGCGATCCCCGACAACGGGATCGTCGTCCTGCGCGGCAACAACACGGCCGGCCACTGGCGCCACATGGTGGTGCGGCCGGTCAATCTGACGAGCCGCGGATCCTTCGGCTTCATCACCTCGGACGTCGGCACCGAGCCCGGCAATCGCGGCTCGTACCTGCCCGCGTCGGCACGCGGCTTCCGCGACATATCGAGCACCCGGACCCTGCCGAGCGAGCCGAAGATCATCAGCGTCGAGGACCAGCGCCTCGACCGCCGGCCGATGCCTGTGTCGGGCATCGAGACGATCTATACCGGCGGCGCCAAGATCATCCGCATCGCCGCGGGCTACCAGGCCAGCGCCAATCCGGTCGGCGACAAGTAGCCGGCGACGAGCCGGCCGCCGGATCGGGCGCTCAGGTGAGGAACGGGTTGGTCCGCCGCTCGTCGCCGATGCGGCTGCCCGGCCCGTGGCCGCACAGGAAGCCGACGTCGTCGCCGAGCGGCAGCACCTTGTCGCGGATCGATCGCAGCAGCGTCTCGTGGTCGCCGCCCGGCAGGTCCGTGCGGCCGATCGAGCCGGCAAAGAGCACGTCGCCGAGATGAGCGAACCGCGCCATGCGGTGAAAGAAGATGACGTGCCCGGGCGCATGGCCGGGCGTGTGGAAGACCTCGAAGGAGTGGCCGCCGAAGGTCAGCACGTCGCCCTCGCTCAGCCAGCGATCGGGGGTGCAGTTCTTCATGCCCCCGCCGACGCCGAAGGCCTTCGACTGCTCCTCGATCGTATCGAGCAGCATTCTGTCGTCCTCGTGCGGACCGACGATCTCGACGCCGGTCAGAGCCTTCAGGTCCATGGCGCCGCCGGCATGGTCGAGATGGCCGTGGGTGAGCCAGATCTCCTTCAGCTCGATGCCGAGTTCCGTAATCGCTGCGAAGACCTGGTCGGCGTCGCCGCCGGGATCGATGACGACGCCGACCCTTGCGGCCTCGTCGAAGAGAATGCAGCAGTTCTGCTGGAAGGGCGTGACCGGCACGATCCGGGCGCTGAGCTGGGCCAAGGTGTCCTCATCGATGCAAGAGCGTTGACTGGATGTCGTCAGGCAAGGTGGCGACCGGCGCGGCTGCCGGCAAGCCTTTCCCCCATCAGGCAGACGGCTTCACCGCCAGCCAGATGACGTGCCGGGCGCCGCGCTTGCCGCGATGAGCCTTGACCCGCGCCTCCTCGACGTCGAAGGCGCCGCGCCTGAGCCTTGCGGCGAAGCGCTCGTCCGGCCCCTGCGACCAGACCGCCAGGACGCCGCCGTCCGTCAGCGCCCGGCGCGCCTCGCCGAGGCCCCTGGCCGCATAAAGCGCGTCGTTGGCGTCGCTGGTCAGCCCCTCCGGCCCGTTGTCGACGTCGAGCAGGATGGCGTCGAAGCCCGCCGTCGTCTCGCCGATCAGCGCGCCGACGTCACGGACCACGATCTCGACCCGCGGGTCGTCGAGGCTGCCGGCGAAGATGTGCGCCATCGGCCCCCTCGCCCAGTCGACGACGGCCGGGACGAGTTCGGCGACGACGATGCGTGCATCGGCCGGCGCTGTGGCAAGAAGCGCCCGCAGGGTGAAGCCCATGCCGAGCCCGCCGACGAGGATCGCCGGCGTCGGCCGCCCGGCGATCCTGTCGAGCGAGAGTTGCGCCAGGGCTTCCTCCGAGCCGGACAGCCGGCTGTTCATCAGCTCGATGCGGCCGAGCATGATCGAATATTCGGCGCCGCGGCGCATCAGCTTCATGTCGCCCCCGGTGCCGGGGATCTGCGTCGTGGCGAGGTGTTCCCAGGGTATCATCGGCACGCTTCGTCGTTCGAGGATGGCCGCTTGTGCGGGCCGCATGGCAAGTGGCTGTCTTGTCATCGAAACGGCGGCGATGCCAATAGGCCGCCGGCGGTTTCGCGTCCCGCGATCGAGGGCGTGCGGTGGCCCCATGCGGGGATCGATGCCAATCGCCGGCCCCCTCGCAAATTCTGTTGCCGGCCCCGGCGAAGCGCCATAGAGCATCGCCGAGGGCGTCCACGACGATCAACCAGACTGCGAAGCAGGAGCCACCGGCCGATCCGACGCCTGGATCGGCCACGGCGACCATCGTCGCCGGCCCATGCGCACACGAGCCTCGAATCGAACCCATGACCGCCCGCCCGTTTTCCGCCGCTCCGCTCGTCGGCCCCGTCGCCCTCGGCGTCATCCTGATGCTCGTCGGCGACTTCATGTTCGCGCTCAACGACGCCATGGGCAAATGGCTGGTGGCAAGCTTCTCGGTCGGGCAGGTGCTGCTGATCCGCTCGCTGGGCGCGTTCCTGATCCTCGGGCCGCTGCTCCTGCGCCAGGGCAAGGTCGCCCTGTTCAGCGCCGAGCGCCCGGGGCTGCAGGCGATGCGGGCGCTGTGCGCCACCGTCGACACCGGGCTCTTCTACGCCGCCGTCGCCACCATGCCGCTCGCCGACGTGATGACCTTCTACATGGCCGGACCGATCTACGTCGCGGCGATCTCCCATGTATTTCTCGGCGAGAAGGTCGGCTGGCGTCGCTGGGTGGCGATCGTCGTCGGCTTTCTCGGCGTCGTCGTCGCGCTGCAGCCCTCCTCGGCCTCGCTGTCGCTCGCTTCGCTCTTCGCCTTCGTCGGCAGCATCGCCTTCGCGATGACGCTGGTCCTGGCGCGGACGCTGCGCAGGACCAGCGACGCCACGCTGGTCGGCTGGCAGACCCTCACCGCCCTCATTGCCGGCGCGGTCCTGTCGGTGACCACATGGGTCACGCCCTCCGCCTTCGACCTCGGCGCGCTGCTCCTCCTCGGCGTCGTCTCCTGCAGCGCCCACCTCTTGATCACCCGCTCGCTGAAGCTCGCCCCGGCCTCGACGCTGGCGCCGCTGCAATACACGCTGCTGCTCTGGGCGGCGATCTTCGGCCTCGTCTTCTTCGGCAACCTGCCGACGCCGCAGGTGCTGGTCGGCGCGGTCATCATCATCGTCGCCGGGCTGTTCCTGTTCCACCGGCAGAAGATCGTCGACGACGGCGTGCCGCCGAAGACCGTGCCGCGCACGCTGCACTGAGCCGGCGATCGTTGTCGCCCGCCTTGCGGCTTCCTCGCCTCGTGGCCCAGCACAGCCGGCCCGCAAACGCCAACGGGCGCCCACCGATCCGGCAGGCGCCCGCTGGCGATGACAGGCGATGGCTTGCGGTTATTCCGCAGCGGCGCGCTTCGGCATAACTTCGGTCGCATAATCCTCGACGAGGCGCCGGGAGATCTCGCCCGGGGTGAAGCGCCAGTCGGCGATCTCGGAGACCGGCGTCACCTCGGCGGCGGTGCCGGTGAGGAAACACTCGGAAAAGCCGGAAAGCTCCTCGGGCATAATCGCCCGCTCGACCACCTCGATGCCGCGGCGCTTGGCCAGCCCGATGACGGTGCGCCGGGTGATGCCGTCGAGGAAGCAGTCGGCCTTCGGCGTGTGGATGACGCCGTCCTTCACGAAGAAGACGTTGGCGCCCGTCGCCTCGGCCACCTGCCCGCGCCAGTCGAGCATCAGCGCGTCGGCATAGCCCTTCGCCTCGGCGGCGTGCTTGGAGATGGTGCAGATCATGTAGAGGCCGGCGGCCTTCGACTTCGACGGGGCGGTCATCGGATCGGGCCGGCGATACTGGGCGAGATCCAGCCGGATGCCCTTCATCTTCGTCGCGGGATCGAAATAGCTCGGCCACTGCCAGATGGCGATGGCGACGTTGATGCGGTTGGTCTGGGCCGAGACGCCCATCATCTCCGAGCCGCGCCAGGCGATCGGCCGGACATAGGCGTCGGAGAGGCCCTGGCGGGACAGAAGCTCGTCGGTGGCCGCGTCGATCTCGTCGGCGGAATAGGGGATCTTGAAGCCGAGGATGCGGCCGGATTCGATCAGGCGCTCGGTGTGCTCGCGCAGCTTGAACACCTCGCCGCCATAGGCACGCTCGCCCTCGAACACGGCGCTGGCATAATGCAGGCCGTGGGTCAGCACGTGAATCTTGGCGTCCTTCCAGGCAACGAACTCGCCGTTGAACCAGATTTCGCCATCGAGTTGATCGAATGGAACCGCGCTCATGGTTTTTCCAGCGCCACGACCGGGCGCTCTCCCTAGATTGCCGTTGGACGGGACATCACACTGCAGGCAGAATTGTCGCTGGCGCAATGCGAAAGGACGGCGATTGATGATATCTGCTCGGTGCCGCGAAGGCGGTATCGCGCTGTTTCCACATCCATGTCGCGGGTGTAACAATAAACCGAAATTACGTCAATGGTGCTGACCTATTTAATGGACATCCCGGCCATTCAGACCGATCCGACCAACGACTGCGATGGGGCCGTCGTGCGCGATCCTCTGCCGACCCAGGGCAGCCTCGACTTCCGCGTGATCGAGCTCCTCTTCTTCGCCTATCGCGAGTTCACCGGCGACGCCGACGAGATCCTCATCCGCTACGGCTTCGGGCGGGCCCATCACCGCGTCCTGCACTTCGTCAACCGCGACCCGGGCCTGACCATCGCCGAGCTGCTCGACATCCTGCAGATCACCAAGCAGTCCCTCTCCCGGGTCTTGCGACAGCTCCTCGACGAGGGCTTCATCTGCCAGATCCCCGGCGACGAGGACCGGCGCCAGCGCCGGCTCTATCCGACGCAGAAGGGCCGCGCGCTCGCGGTCGAATTGTCCGAGGCGCAGGTGCGCCGCATCGAGGCGGCGCTCGCCAAGACCAGCGACGAGGACATGCGGCCGATCGCGGCGTTCCTCAAGGCCATGGCCTCGGACCGGGAGTCGGCCCGCGAGTGGTTCGAGCGCAAGGACATCAGCTGGAAAGACCCCGAATGACCGAGACCGAAGCCGAGATCGCCGGTTCGCGCGCGATGATCGACGACGATGCGCCGCACATCCTGATCGTCGACGACGACCGCCGCATCCGCTCGCTGCTGTCGCGCTTTCTCACCGAGAAGCAGTTCCGGGTGTCGGTGGCGGCGGATGCCGCGGAGGCACGCCGCATCCTCGGCGGCCTCGACTTCGACCTCGTCGTCGTCGACGTGATGATGCCCGGCGAGAACGGCATCGACCTCGTCCGCTCGATCCGCAAGACCCGCGACGCGCCGATCCTGATGCTGACCGCCCGCTCGGAGACGGAAGACCGCATCGCCGGGCTCGAGGCCGGCGCCGACGACTATCTGCCCAAGCCCTTCGACCCGCGCGAACTGCTGCTGCGGGTCAACAACATCCTGAAGCGCGGCGCGCCGCAGCCGGCCACCAAGCTCGAGCACGTGCGGTTCGGACCCTTCACCTTCTCCCTGTCGCGGCGCGAGCTGAAGCGGGGCGTCGAGATCATCCGGCTGACCGAGCGCGAGCAGGAGATCATGAGCCAGTTCGCCGCCAAGGCCGGCGAGACGATCCCGCGGCTGGAGCTTCTCGGCGAGGAGAGCGAGGTCGGCGAGCGCACCGTCGACGTCCAGATCAACCGCCTCAGGCGCAAGATCGAGCAGGATCCGACCAACCCGCTCTGGCTGCAGACGGTGCGCGGCATCGGCTACCGGCTGAACATCGACTGAGGCGCGCCGTCGCCGGATTCATGCCTCGAAGTCGAAGTCGTCGTCGATTTCCGGCATGTTCGGTGCCATGCGCCCGTGCCGGATCGACGTGATCGCGATGACGTCTTTGATGATTTCATACGTCATGACGTAGTCGCCGATGACGAGCCGCCGCGAACCCGGCACCAGAGCGTGCGCGTCCCCGGCTCCCATGAGCGGAAAGCTCGACAGCCTGCGCCTTGCCTCGCCCACGGTTTCCACGAGGCGCCGCGCCGCGCTCGGGCTGCGTGGCTTCAGATAGCGCGCCTCGTTCCGCAGGAAGTCTCGCGCCTCGTCGGAGAGGCGCATACGCATCAGGCGGCCTTGCCCGCCACGATGGCCTCGATCTCACGCAAGACGTCGTCGATGTCGTGGGACCGACCGGACTGGATCTCCTCGCGTCCCCGGCGGATCGCAAGGACCTCGGCCCCTTCCCCAGCCAGATACTGGCGCAGCGCCCGAACCATGACCCAGCTCCGCGTCCTCTGCGAGACGTCGGCGATCGCCTCGAGCGATTCCAGCACGTCGAGCGGAACGCGCAATGTGATCGGATCTGAGAGTTCGGATTTTGCCATGACGCACCTCGCGAGATGTAATACAGCGTATTACGCCAGAGCCCGGAGGTCAACGGCGTGCTGACGCTGTGGGGAATGGTGAGAGCGGGGTGAGGTTGCGGTCCGGCGATGGCACCGGACCAGGTCGGGACGTCACGCCGGCGCCGCCGCTCGATGCTTCCACCGATTTTGCATGACGAAACCCGGGCATCGAACCTAAATGAGGCTCATGACCCTGATCGACCGTCTCCTGCGCACCCGCAAGCCGCGAAACCGGGCGCTGCCGCTCCGTGACCTGCGCGAGCGCCGGTTCTCGCAGCGCGTCGGCCGGGTGGTCGAGACGATGCTGGGCCGGGTGCCGAGCCGGGTCGACGTCTGGCGCGGACCGCTGCGGCCGGTTCCGCGCATCGCCCGGCGCTTCCTGCCGAAGGGCCTCTATGCCCGCTCGCTGATCATCATCCTCGCGCCGATGATCCTCCTGCAATGCGTCGTCACGGTCGTCTTCATGGAGCGCCACTGGGCGCTGGTGACGGAGCGCCTGTCCCAGGCCGTGGTCAAGGACATCGCGGCGGTGGTCGACCTGATCGAGACCGAGGAGGATGCCGGCGACCGCACCCGCATTCTCGACGTTGCCCAGCGGCGGCTCGATCTCAACATTTCGCTGCTGCCGCCCGGCGACCTGCCGCCACCGGCGCCGAAGCCCTTCTTCAACATCCTCGACGGGATCCTCTCCGAGGAGGTGACCAAGCAGATCGGTCGACCCTTCTGGATCGATACCGTCGGCAATTCCAAGATCGTCGAGATCCGCATCCGGCTCGACGACGGCGTCCTGCGGGTCTTCGCGCCCCGCAACTCGGCCTATGCGTCGAACACCCACATCTTCCTGATCTGGATGGTCGGCACGTCGCTGGTGCTCCTCGTCATCGCCGTGCTCTTCCTGCGCAACCAGATCCGGCCGATCCAGGCGCTGGCCGCGGCGGCCGACGAGTTCGGCCGCGGCAAACCGATGCCGTCGGATTTTCGCCCGCGCGGCGCATCCGAGGTTCGCCAGGCGTCGGTGGCCTTCATCCAGATGCGCGACCGCATCGAGCGGCAGATCGAGCAGCGCACCCGCATGCTCAGCGGCGTCAGCCACGACCTGCGCACCGTCCTGACGCGGTTCCGCCTACAGCTGGCGCTGCTCGGCGAGGGCGAGGATCAGGACGAACTGAACGCCGACATCGACGAGATGCAGCGGATGCTGGAGGGTTATCTCGCCTTCGCCAAGGGGGAGGCCGGCGAGGACGTCGCGGAAATCGACCTCGAACCGCTGATGGAGCGCTACCAGGCCGAGGCCGAATTGAAGGGCAAGGCGCTCGCCTTCGACATCTCCGGCGACACCCGCGTCACCGTGCGGCCGAACGCCTTCACGCGGATGATCTCCAACATCGTCGCCAATGCCCTGCGCCACGCCGCCCACGTGAAGGTGACCGTCACCCACGATGCCCGCTGGCTGTCGCTCGCCATCGAGGACGACGGGCCCGGCATCGCGAGCGACCAGCGCGAGGAGGTGTTCAAGCCCTTCGTGCGGCTCGACGGCGCCCGCAATCTCGACGCCGGCGGTACCGGCCTCGGCCTCGCCATCGCCCGCGACATCGCCCGGGCCCATGGCGGCGACATCCTGTTGTCGGACAGCACGCTCGGCGGCCTGCGCGCGCTCATCCGCATCCCGGCGTGAGGGGCGGCCTGGACCGGGTCGGGACGGAGGGTGCCCTTCGGCGCCCCCCGGCGCCGACTCCCGAAGGCAGCTCGCTCGCGCCCCTTCGCTCACACCACCCGGCGCACCGGCTCGCCGGCGACGAACCGGTCGATGCTGTCGACCACCTGCCGCCAGACCTCGCTTTGCGCCTCGTTGCTCGCCCAGGCGACATGCGGCGTGACGATGACGTTGGGACGGGACAGCACCTTCAGAAGCGGATTGTCCGGCGCCGGCGGCTCCCTGGTGAGGACGTCGAAGCCGAGGCCGGCGATCAGCCCTTCCTCCAGGGCCTGGACGAGATCGGCCTCGTCGACGAGGCCGCCGCGGGAGGTGTTGACGATCAGCGGCTTCTTCTTCATCCGCCGGAATTCCGGCATCGCGATCATGTTCTTCGTCTGCGGCGTCAGCGGCGCGTGGAGGGTGAGGACATCGGCCGTCTCGATCACCTCGTCGAAGGGCGTATAGAGTGGTCCCATGCCCGACACCCCCTTGTGGGCGGCGAACATGACCGACATGCCGAAGGCGGCGGCGCGCTTCGCCACACCCTGGCCGATGACCCCCTCGCCGAGGATGCCGAGCTTGCGCCCGGCCAGATCGAAGATCGGGTGGTTGAAGAAGCAGAACTGGCCGGATTTCTGCCAGGCTCCGTCGATGACGTCCTGCCTGTAGCCGGGGAGCGAGCGCGACAGTGCGAGGATCATCGCCATGGCGTGGTCCGGCACGGTGTTTTCGGCATAGCCGCGGACGTTGGAGACCGGGATGCCCCGCTCGCGGAAGGCCTCGATGTCGATGACGTCGTAGCCCGTCGCCGCGACGGTGACGAATTTCAGGTCGGTCAGCTTCTCGAGGCTGTCGCGGCGGATCGGCACCTTGTTGGTCACGGCGATCGTCGCGCCCTGGAGCCGCTCGGCGACATCCTCGGGCCGGGTCGAGGCATATTCCACCCATTCGTGCTCGGCCGAAGGGCGGGTCAGCTCGATGTCCGGGCCGATGGTCTCGCGGTCGAGAAAGACGATTCGTGTCATGGGCGGGTCTCCGGTCGGGGGGTGCTTCAGGCTTCAGGCGCCATTGTAGTGCCGGAGGAGGCCGGAACTGTCCATTGCCAGCAAAAGCTGCGGCGCGGCACCGGCTGCCTTTTGCTTAGTGAATGGTTCACCTCCTTCTGGAAGAATCCCCGGCGATGATCCGTCACCAGCGCCAGGACAAGAGCGATGGCGTTTTCGCGAACCGGCCTGCCGATGCGACCGGAAAGGGCTTTTCATAACGCGCCGCCCCCGCGCGATCGGACGGAGTTCGCCCCGGTCCGTGCGTGGCGAGCGTGTCGCGGTTCGGTTCTGGTTCTCGCCGCGGTCTTCTTGTCGGCGCCCTCCCTCGCCGCTCGCGCCGAGAGTGTCGAGGCGACGATTGCGGGCGACGTCAGGGTGACGGTGCGCGGCTGCACGGCCGAGTGCCTTCTTCGGACCTCAGACGGCGTCCTCGTCAGCATCGGCGACGACCGGGTGGTGGTGCGGGAAGACATGCTCGCCATCAACGGCACCGAGCACCCCGAGCGCGGCTTCGGCGAGATCGTCGTCGACGCCGGTGGATGGGGCATGACGGTCGCCATCGACGGCAGGACCATCGTCGCCAGGAGCGAGCTGGACGGGCTTCGCTCCGCCGCCGAGAAAGGCAACTCGCTCGCCCTCAACGACCTCGCCCTGCGGCTTGCGACCGGCGTCGGCATGCCGCGCGACGTGCCCCGGGCCGCCGACCTCTACCGCCGCGCCGCAACGGGCGGCAGCGCGATGGCCGCGCGCAATCTCGGCCTCCTGCTCTGGAATGGCGACGGTCTGCCCAAGGACAGGGCGGAGGCGGTCCGCCGGTTTCGTGAGGCGGCCGAGGCCGGCGACCCGACGTCCCGCAAGATGCTGGCCGCGGCGCTCACCCGAGGTCTCGGCATGGCGACGAACGAGGCCGAGGCACGGCGCTGGCTGGAGGCCGCAGCAAGAGACGGCGACGCGGAGGCGATGAACGACCTCGCCAATCTCCTGAAGCGAGCGCCGGCGCCGGATCTGCGCCGCGCAGCCAGGCTGCATCGCGCGGCGGCCGAGAAGGGTCTCGCGGTCGCCGCCGCCAATTACGGCTTCGACCTCTGGAACGGCGACGGCGTCGAGCGGGACCGCAGCGACGCGCTCGGCTTCTTCGAACGGGCGGCCCGCGGCGGCTCCGTCCCGGCCATGGCGATGCTCGGACGGGCCTATCGCGGCGAAGGCGGCGCTCCTGCGGACCCCGCACTGGCGGCGCACTGGCTGGCGAAGGCGGCAACGGCCGGCGACGGCGATGCCACCAACACGCTCGGCGCCATGCATCTGGCTGGCGAGGTGGCGCCGCGAGACGAGGCATTGCTCTGGTTCAGCCTCGGTGCGGAACGCGGCCATGCAGCGGCGACGCGCAACCTGGCACTGCTCTACCGGCAGGGCGTCGGCGTCGCACGCGATACCGAGAGGGCCCGCGAACTGCTGACGCTTGCCGCCGCCCGCGGCAGCCGCATGGCCGCCGCCGATCTCGCCGCGATCGACGCCGGCGACGGTGTCCCGCCGCGGATCGCCGCATCCGCCGCACGCTGACCGGAGGCAGGCCGAGCCGGAAGGGCCGTCGCCTTTTCGTGCGGCCAACATGAAAGAGCCCCGCACCGGTGGGTGCGAGGCTCGAGGCACGTCATTCGGCCCGATCGCCTGACCGGGCGTCTTGCGCGATCAGTGCGAGCGGCCCTTGACCCAGTCGTCGATCTGGCGCTCGGCCTCTTCCTTCTCGATGCCGTACTGTTCCTGCAGCCGGCCGGCCAGGATGTCCTTGTTGCCGTCGATCCTGTCCATGTCGTCGTCGGTGAGCTTGCCCCACTGCTGCTTGGCGGAGCCCTTGTACTGCTTCCACTGGCCCTGGATCTGGTCCCAATTCATCACGTCGTCTCCATCTTGCATTCGAGGGGCGAACGCCTCGCCCGTCTGCATTCGAGAGGCCAACGTGTCTCAAGCCCGAGTGTTCCGTCGATGGCCAACGCCGGGGGACCGAGGCCGCGCTGCCGATGACGCCGGTCGGCATGCGGGCGTCACACCGTCTTCAGCATGCCGCCGTCGACGAAATAGGTGGAGCCGACCGAGTAGCTCGCCTTGTCCGAGCACAGGAACACGAAGAAATGCGCCAGCTCCTCGGGCGATGCGAACCGCCTGATGGCGGCATGTTCCTCCGCGACGCCCTGGAGATGGCCCTCCCAGTCGCCGCCGCTATCTGCCGTGAGCTGCTTCGCGGTCTTCATCCAGTCGGGCGTCAGGACCAGGCCGGGATTGATGCAGTTGACGCGGATGCCGTCGCCGATCACCTCGGTGGCGAGGTTCTTCGAGAACATCATCAGCGCCGCCTTGGTGACGTTGTAGATCGGCTCGTAGGACAAAGGCTGGACGGCGCAGATCGAAGCGTTGTTGAGAACGACGCCGCCGCCCTTCGCCCGCATCTGCGGCACCACCCCGCGCGCCAGCCGCACCGCCGCCATGACGTGGAGGTCCCAATAGGCCTGCCACTTCTCGTCCGGTGCCGCCATGATGGTCTCGTTGGAACCGGTGCCGGCATTGTTGATCAGGATGTCGGCACCGCCGAGTTCGGCCGCCGCCGCGACAACCGCGTCGATGCCGGCGACGGTCGCGACGTCCGCCCCGACGCCCACAGCGCGCACGCCATGAGCGGCGGCGATCCGCTCGGCCTCCGCTTCGGCCCGCTCCTTGCCGCGCGCCGCGATGACCACGTTGGCGCCTTCGGCAGCCAAGCCTTCGGCCACCGCCAGCCCGATGCCGACCGAGCCGCCGGTGACGACGGCGAGCTTGCCCTTCAATCCGAGATCCATGCTGCGTTCTCCTCCTCTTGCTCTCCCGATCCGGTCGAGGATCAGGAGGGTATCCGATTCTTGCGATCAGCGAATGCCCCCGGGCAAGGGGGCGGACGGGACGCAGCAGGCACCGTGCCGCCGAACCGCCCGCGAAGGACCCTCCCCTTCCGCCGGTTCTCCCTCAGCCCCGTTATCGCTTAAGGAGAGCGCAGTTCGACGACGGCGACGTGCATGGCGGAGCGGAGCCGAAAGCCGAGCCGCTCATAGAGCTGGATTGCCTTCTCGTTCCAGGCATAGGCGTGCAGGAACACCGCGTCGCCGCCCGCCGAGATCTGCCCGGCGACATAGGTCAGCAGCAGCTTGCCGAGCCCCTCGCCCTGCCTGTCCGGGTGGGTCGCAAGGCCGCTCAGCTCGGTGATGCCGGGAAGCTTCAGCCGTTCGCCCGCCATGGCGATGAGCCGCCCCTCCTCCCTGACGCCCCAGAACGCGCCGAAGCTCTGCGCCTTCAGCGTGAACGGCCCGGGTTTCGTAAGCTCGGCGAGTGCCAGCATCGCCTCGGCATCGGCCGGTCCGAGACGCTCGACGCGCCGATCCTCGATGACCGCAAACGGCGCCTCGGCAATCATCTGGACCGCTTCGGCCGTCTGTCTCTCCACCAGTTGCGGCGGCAGGACGACCGGGCTGGCCTGCAGGAACAGCATCGTTCCGGCCGGTTCGGCGAGTCGTGCCAGAGGCGCAAGGCTCGCCTCGCTATCGTCGCGCGTCGCCGTGAAGGGGCTGATGTCGGGAAGATAGCGGCGGGCATGCGCGTCTCCCTCTGCCAGATGGGCCTGGCGGGTGGTGAGGGCCGTCCAGATCGGCCTGTCGAGAGGGTCAGCCATGTCGGTCCTTCACGGTTGCAGGCGATGTCCCGCGCAATGCGAGGGGCTTCTCCTTGAGCCTGTCTTCGATGCTGTTCAGCTGATCGAGCAGCGGCCCGTCGAGGCCGGCGCAAAGATCGCCGACGGCGGCGGCGATCTGCGGCCAGAGCTCGGCCTTGCCGATCGCCACCAGACGCCGGCCTTCCTCGGAGAGGGCGATGATCTTCCGGCGCTGATCGCCCGACGACGGCTCGACCTGGAGGATTTTCTGTTCGACGAGCGTATTGACGGTGCGCGTCGCGCCCGGCTGGCTGACACCGACGGCCTCCGCCAGATCGCCCAGCGTCAACGGCCCGAGGCGGTCGAGACAGGCGAGATAGGGATACTGGCTGGCGCTGAGGCCGAGCCCGTACGCCGCAAGGATCGTGTCCGTCTCGCCCTGCAGGCGCTCGCCGAGCCGCTTGAGATGCGTTCCGAGGCACAAAAGGCCGAGGGACCGGACGACATCTTCCGTCATGCGGATCTCCGATTCACATAACTAGTTATATAAACCGCTATATAATTCGACGCAAGACGGTTGGGCTGCACGGCCCGGACCGGACCTTTTCGACCCCGCAGCGACGGGCACCACGGGTCGTCCGGCTATTCCGCCTCGTCCTCGTAGCCGACGAGATGCAGCGGCCGTGCCCGCATCTGGCGCAGTTCGCACCAGCGCACCAGCGCCTCCTCGCGCCCGTGGGTCACCCAGAGTTCCTGTGGCGCGAGCTCCTCGACGGTCTCCGTCAGTTCGTCCCAGTCGCAGTGGTCGGAGACGATCAGCGGCAGCTCGACGCCGCGCTGGCGCGCCCTCTGGCGCACCCGCATCCAGCCCGAGGCGAAGCTCGCCACCGGATCGGGGAACCGCCGGGCCCACTTGTCGGCGAAGGCCGAGGGCGGCCCGACGATCACCGCGCCGGCGAAGTCGCCCTTCCGGCCTCCCTCGACGGTGGCCGGGCGCAGGTCGCCGAGGTCGATGCCCTGGCTCTGGTAGTAGTCGCAGAGCTTCTTCAGGGCGCCATGGATGTAGATCGGCGCGTCGTAGCCGGCATCCCGCAGGTGCCGGATCACCCGCTGCGCCTTGCCCAGCGCATAGGCGCCGACGAGATGCGCCCGCTCGGGAAAATGCTCGAGGGAGGTCAGGAGCTTGCCGATCTCGTCGGCGGTCGGCGGATGGCGGAAGACCGGCAGGGCGAAGGTCGCCTCGGTGATGAAGACGTCGCAGGGGACCGGCTCGAAGCCGAGGCAGGTCGGATCGGCCCGGCGCTTGTAGTCGCCCGAGGCGACGATCCGCATCCCCTGCCACTCCACCGCGATCTGCGCCGAGCCGAGGACATGGCCGGCCGGATGGAAGGACACCGTCACATCCCCGATCCGGACCTTGTCGCCGAGCGTTGCGACCTGCCGCTCAGCGCAGAACTCTCCGCCATAGCGCAGCGCCATGATGTCCAGCGTCTCGCGGGTCGCCATGACCTTGGCGTTGCCGGGCCGGGCATGGTCGGCATGGCCATGGGTGACCAGCGCCCGGTCCACCGGGCGGACCGGATCGATGTAGAAGTTCCCGGGCGGGCAGTAGAGGCCCTCGGAGGTCGGGCGCAGGAGGTCTTCGGGCTTGATCATCGGGCGTGACTTAGGGCGCAGTATCGCGCAACGAAGCACCGCATGCAGGGCACCCCTGCCGCCGACGCACTTCCCCTGACTGTTCCCACGCGTTAGAGCGCCGCGCGTGGTGTCGGACGCAGTGCGCTCCAACGCCCTGTTTCACCGCATCGTGCTTTTCCGAAAATCGATTCCGATTGTCGGGCCGATGCTGTAGCGTTTCATCTTTCGCAGCGCAGCATCAACCGGAGCATGCCGATGAGCCAGTCCGCCGAGACCCGGGAGGGAGCCGAACCTGCCGCCCGCAGGCGATCGCGATTCGGCGACTGGTCGGCGACGGCGACCCATCACAGCCCCGCCGAGGACGCCCAGGCGATCCTCACCGGCGTCCTCCTGGCGGCGCTGGGGCTGGCGATCCTCGCCCATCTGAAATTCCTCACCGGCGGGGTGGCGGGGCTGGCGCTCATCGTCTCCTACGTCTTCGGCATCAATGTCGGCCTCGCCTTCTTCCTGATCAACATCCCCTTCTACGCCCTCGCCGTCGGGCGCATGGGCCGCGCCTTCACCATCAAGACCTTCGCGGCGATCGGCCTCCTGTCGCTGGTCTCCTACTGGCTGCCACTGGTGTTCTCGATCGAGTATGTCGATCCGCTCGCCGGCGCGGTGATCGGCGGGCTGCTGATCGGCTTCGCGCTCCTTGCTCTCTTCCGCCACCGGGCGAGCCTCGGCGGCGCGGGGATCCTGGCGATCTACCTGCAGGATCGCTTCGGCTTCCGCGCCGGGCTGGTCCAGCTCACCTTCGACCTGGCGATCCTTGCCGGCGCCCTTTTCGTGGTGGACTTCACGGCGGTGGTCTTCTCGCTGATCGGCGCGGTGGTCCTCAACGGCTTCCTCGCCATCAACCACCGGCCGGACCGCTATCTGGCGACGTGACGGTGCGACCGGCGGTCCGCAAGGCCGTCCCCCGACCGCTGGTGTCGGGCCCGCGCGGCGCTCGAGCGGCAACAACGGGGCGGGCGTCGAAGACCGGGGCCGACGGTGTTACTCGGCACCCTGCTTGCGGGCGCCGAACTCGCCGACGATCATCTCGCGCTCGCGCGGCAGGTAGGAGGGCCGCTCGGCCGGGGTCTGCGAGTATTCCGCCTCCAGCCGCACGGCGGCCTTCAGCATCTCCTCGCGCAGCCGGCACTGCATCGACCAGCCGGCGGAAGGATCCTCGGCCGCCGCGACGAACCAGACCGTCATCCCCATGGCGTCCTGGCCGATCACCTGGACCTTCGCCTGGTCCTTGTCGATCACGTCCTCGGATTGGTCGACGAAATCCTGGAATGCCGCCCGCAGCTTGTCGACGTCCGCCCGGTGGTCGAGTTTCAACTCGACCGTCTTGGTCAGCTTGGGATCCTGCTTGGTCCAGTTCTCGAACGGCGTCGAGACGAACTCGCTGACCGGCACCATCAGCCGCCGGTTGTCCCAGGACCGCAGCTGGACATAGGTGAAGTTGATGCGCTCGACATAGCACCAGTTGCCGTCGAACAGCACGGCGTCGCCGATGCGTGCGGTCTTCGCCAGCGCGATCTGCAGGCTCGACATGATGTTGGCGAGGATGGACCGCGCCGCAAAGGCGAAGATCAGGCCGATGACGCCGGCAGACGCAAGGAGCGAAAAGCCGAGGGTCTGGAAGGCGTTGATCTGGATCAGGACCAGCGCCGTGCCGAGAAGGAAGGCGAGGACGATCGCGACGCGCCGGGCCGCCGAGATGTTGGTGTAGAAATCGCGCTCGGTGGCAGCGCCCGATTCGGTCAGCTCATCCATGTTCTGGCGGACGACCCGGTCGAGGATCGCATCGACCACCCGCACCGCGACCAGCGCCAGCGCGATGACGAAGAGGGCCGACTGGAGCGGGCCGAGAAACATGTTCACCGCGCCGGAGAAGGTGAAGAGCATCGTCTTCACCAGCGCGAAGGTGCCGACGCAGACCATCAGAGCGAACGGCATCTTGATCACGTCGATGATGCGGGAGCCG
Source organism: Aurantimonas sp. 22II-16-19i (assembly GCF_002088275.1). Classification (GTDB taxonomy): domain Bacteria; phylum Pseudomonadota; class Alphaproteobacteria; order Rhizobiales; family Rhizobiaceae; genus Jiella. The sequence goes on along the minus strand of NZ_AQQS01000002.1, from coordinate 195,107 downwards.
ATCCGCGTCGGCTGGCGCATCTGCACCTCGCCGAGACCGCGATAGGCGAGCGCCGCCGCCAGAACGGCGCCGAGCAGGATCAGCGGCAGGGCGATGACCTCCCAGACCGCGAGGGTCCAGAAGGCCCGCTGCTGCAGGAATTCCGGCAGGCTGTCCTCAAAGCCGGTCGGTCCGAAGACGGCGTGCATCTCCAGGATGTTGCCGACCGTCTGGCTGGCGAACACCCAGGCGGGATCTTCGTCCTGCGGCTTCATCCGGACGATGCGGATCGACACCGACCGGTCGCCGAGTTCCAGGATGGAGAGGCGGATGTCGCGGCGGGGCTCGCCCGCCATCGGGTTCTTGTTGGAGGCGCTGGCGAGCAGCGCGTCGGGGCGGTCCGGCAGGTCTCCCCAGTCGAGCCACATCGCCCGCTGCATCACCTCGTAGAGCCGCTTGGCGAGAACGGGGCCCATCTTCGCCTGGAGGTCCTGCGGGATCTCCGACAGGTCGAGGGCATGGGCGGCGGTGTTCCAGTCATTGCCCTCGGCCGCGAAGATGAAGGTCTCCATCATCGATTGCGGGGTATCGAGGAGGACGGGTCCCTCGGCCGGTTCGAGGCCCTCATGGAGGGATTCGACCTCGAAATAGCGGCCGGCTGCGGAATCCTGCGCCTGCGCGGCCTGCGCCGCGAAGAGCACGAGCAGGAGATGAAGAACGAGCGCCGAAGCGACGGTTGGCTGGAATCTCACCCTGATACTTGGCCCTTCGAGCTGGTTGCCGTGCAACCGCACATAGGACGGGATCTCACCGGGAATAGCGATCAGCGGCCAGCCGGCGGCTTGGGAAAGCAGTCGCGTCAACAGGCCTCACCACGAGCAGCGCGGTTCTGGCAGTCGCATGACGTCGCATCGGGGGCCCGCGTCGGTCCGCGCCGCCGTCGATCGCAGCCGGTGGGACGCATTCCCCACTCCGCAGAGCCGGGCACCCTTGGCAGATCGTTTGACCCCTCGCAGATCCGTCCGCCTCGACCGTCTCCTGGCAGGGCACGGCAACGAGAACGGGCGTGGATCCTCACCCCCTGCCTGCCCGCCAGCCTGCCTGCCATGCCGGCCCCGATGGGGCGGGGTACCTCAGGCGGCCTCTTCCTTCTTCGCCCGGGCATTGCGCACGAGCACTTCCTGCCTTCGCATGCGGGCGATCTCGGCCGAGGTGCCGCGCGTCTCCGAATAGAGGGCGAGGCTGAGTTCGTCGGCATCCGGCGGGGTGATCGCGAGGTCGCGATACTGTTCGGCGGCGGGATCGGACCAGATCCGGTCGGCCATCCGCTTCATCCGCAGATAGTCCCGGAACATCAGGGCGACGGCCCGCGCCTCCGAAAAGGCGTAGCGGGCATAGAAGGTCAGCGGGTTCTCGATCTTCATGCCGTGCCGGCGGTCGCGCCGCGACTTGATGCGCATGTAGCCGCCTTCCAGCGGATGGCAGCCATAGACCATGTAGTAGTTGCGATAGCCGAGAATGCGGAAGAGCAGCATCATCTTGCGGGTCGAGCCGGTGGCGCGCATGCGCTTCATGATCGTCTCGATGTGATCCCAGGAGTAGAACCGCCCCCAGACCTCCGAATAGACCTGGTCCCACTCTTCGTCCGACATCTTCTCGTGATGGGTGACGCGGTGGTTGAGGTCGTATTTGTTGAGGTCCGGATCCATCCAGACGCCCTTCCTGAAGAGCGTCTGGTGGTCCTCGCTGCCCGGCAGCGGCGTCAGGTTGGTGAAGTAGATCAGGTCGATCGGCAGCTCTCGCTTGATCACGTCGATGTCGTGCAGGATCGATTCCCGCGTGTCGTTTGCAAAGCCGATGATGTAGCCGACGGTGATCATCACCGAGCGCTTTTTCCATTCGAGGAACATCTCGCGATATTCGACGATCTTGTTCTGGTTCTTCTTCACCGCGATGAGGTTGTCGGGATTGATGTTCTCCATCCCGACGAAGACCTGGTCGACGCCGGCCTTGACCGCCTTGTCGATGAAGCCCGGGATCTTGTGGCAGCGCGTATCCACCTGGATCTGCATGCGGATCTTGATGCCGTGCTTCTCGCGCAGGAGGATCAGCCGGTCGAAGCAGGCCTCCCAGTTGCGGTTGCGGGCGAGATTGTCGTCGGTGACGAAGAACAGGTCGACGCCGATCGCCCAGTTGGCCCGCACGATGGCCTCCAGATCGTCGGCCGAGCGGAAGCGGCTGACGCGGCCCTGCACGTTGATGATGGTGCAGAAAGAGCACTGGAAGGGGCAGCCCCTGCCGATGTCGAAGCTCGAATAGAGGCCGAAGGTCTTCTCGACCTGGGCCCGGTCGAGGAACGGGATCTCCGCGCCCTCGAGGCCCGGCAGGTCGGCGTCGTGGCGATAATAGGGCTGCAGCGTGCCGGCATAGCCGTCGCGCAGCACCTGGTCGAAGCGCCCGCCCTCGGCCTCGCCGACGAAGAAGCTGATGCCCATGCGGCTCGCCGCCTCGATCTCGGGCGGCGTCTCGTCGAGCATGGCGAGCGAACCCGCGACATGAAACCCGCCGAGGCAGACCGGGACGCCCGCCGCCAGGAACGGGCGGGCGAGATCGACGGCCCGCGGAAACTGGTTCGACTGCACGCCGACGAGGGCGAGCATGCCCTTGCCGCCATCCTTGCCGATCATCGCGAGGATCTCTTTCGGCCGGATGCGGGTATTGGTCTCGTCGATCGTATGGATCACCACGTCGACGTCGCCGAGGACTTTGCGGGCGATGCAGTCCATGGCGATGCCGTTGAGACAGGCGAGCGAATTGGCCGGGATGGTGGAGCGCCGCCATTGCAGCGGGTAGCCGTCGTCGTCGTAATGCGTCGGTTTGACGAAAACGACGTGGAACTTCTCTTCGCTCGCCATCTGATCTCCCCGGTCTGCCGCAAGCCCATCCCCACAGCTGAGCTTGTGCATCTGCGAAGATCATGTTGGATTTACGGACATTCCGCAAGGGATTCTCAGGAAAACGGTCGCTCCTCCCCGCGGCCGCCCGAATTGTTGGTGGTACTGTTTTACCTGCGACTGATAATCATCCCGCCCTCCGGACGAAAAGCCGGATCCCGTTTTCCGAACGCACCGTCAGCCGCGACACCGGCTCCGGCTCGTGGCCGGGAACCGGGGTGACCTCGAAGCGGCGGACGATCTCCGCCAGCACCAGCGCCGCCTCCTGCAGCGCGAAGGAGGCGCCGACGCAGACCCGCGCTCCCATCGAGAACGGCATGTAGGCGCAGCGCTGGGCCTCCCGGGTGTCGGGCGAGGCGAAGCGGTCGGGCTGGAACTCGTTGGGGCTCTGCCAGTATTCGGTATGCCGGTGCATCAGCCAGATCGGCACGACGACGGGCGAACCGCAGGGCACGTCCTGGTCCCCCAGCCGCTCCGGCTTCTCGGTGTCGCGCGACAGATAGGCGATCGGCGGATAGAGCCGCAGCACCTCGCGGAAGATGTCGCGGGTGCGCTCCAGCCGCTTCATGTCGGCGAACTCCGGCGGCCGGTCGCCGAGCACCGCCCTCGCCTCCTGCCGCATCTCCGCCTGCACGTCCGGCCGGTTGGCGAGGCAGTAGAGCGCCCAGCCGAGGCCAGCCGCCGAGGTCTCGTGGCCGGCGAGGAACAGCATGGCGATCTGGTCGAGCAGTTCCTCGCCCTCGAATTTCGTCTTCGTCACCGGATCCTCGGCGGTCATCAGCACCGAGAGGATGTCGTTGGTCGGCACCGCCCGCCCCTCGCGCACCGCCTTCAGCCGGCGCTGCAGCGGGCCGTCGAGGACGTCGCGGATCTCCTTCGCCATCTTGCGGGCGCGCCGGTTCGACCACAGCCAGTGGATCGGCACGCCGACGAGGCCGATCATCCCTTGCGCGAAGGCGATGGCCTGGAACTCGTCGAAGGCGGAGAAGATGCGCCGCGCATCCTCCGCCGACATCGGCTCGGAGAAGATCGTGCGGAAGATCACGTCGCCGGCGAAATGCGTCATCTCGGCGTCGATCGCGACTTCCGCCCCGGTATCGGCCTGCGCCGCGAGGCGGGCGACCGCCGCATCGGAAGCATCGCGCATCAGCGGGAAGACGTTCTTCACTCCCGCATGGCTGAAGGCCTGGTCGACGATCCGCCGGTGGCGCTCCCAGGCCTCGCCATTGGACACGAAGATGGAATAGCCGGAGAGCTTGCGCATCATCCGTTCCATCAGGGCGCCCTTCGGGAACTCCTTGTAGCGCCTGACCAGGATGTCGCGGATCACCGCGGGGTCGCGAACGTTGTAGAGGTCGCGCTTCTTCATGAACGGCAGCGACGGGATCTTGTGCCGGCTGACGCCGATGAAGCCGTAGCTGCCCTTCAGGAACAGGCCGAGGCTCGAGCGCAGGTGGCCGCGGATGCGGTCCAGCGGCTTGTCGGGATGGACGTCCTTGGCCTTGGGCAGGACGGGATGGAAGTCTTGGCTCATGGCTGGGCGACGCTCGTTTCGATCGGCCGCGGGCGGGTCACCAGCTCGAAATAGTCGAAGCCGTGGCCGCGCTCGGAGGGTTTGAGATACTGGAAGTGAAAGTCGAGGGGCCGCATGCGGATGCGGCGAAAGGTCTCCGGCTCGAGGATATCGTGGAAATCCGGCTCGCGGCTGATCACCCGCGACGATCGATCGCCGAAGTCGACCCCCTCGACCAGCGGGATGCGGCAGCTCGATCCGGGGTCCGAGCCGGAGGTCACGTCGAGAACCAGCAGCCGGTCGCTCGCCGCGATGTCGGCGAGATCCCGCCGAAACCCCGCGTCGCCGCCGAGCAGCGTGTAGAGCGGCACCGTATGGCCAAGTGTCAGGAGCACGATCCTCGGCCCCGTGCGGGCTTCTGGCGGGTCGTCCTGCGCCTCGTGGGAGATCCGGCGCAGCAGCCTCGCCCCGGCCCTGACCAGATAAATCGCGCCGAGGCTATGGCCGACGACGAGGATCTCGTCCACCTCGCCCTGCCGCCACACCTCGAACATCCTTTCCGCAAAGGCCTCGGCCCGCTCCTCGGATCGCTCGAAGGCGCCGTCGGCCATGCCGCGAAGATAGCCGAGGAAGCGCGTCACCCACCAGATGTTCAGCCAGGCCTTGAGCCGGTTCCAACCCATCGCGAGGACGACCAGCATGGCAACCGACGCAAGGATCGCGGCGGCGGTCGAGAGCCCGGCCGTCGCTCCGAGGCTCGACGCGGCGACGGACACCGCGGCAACCGTCACGGCGACCGTGACCAGCCCCACCAGGACGCCGAGAAGAACCAGCGCCGGCGTCATCAGGATGGCGACATAGAGCGCCCAGGCCGGCCGATGGAAGCGCTTCAGGATGCCGCGCCGCCAGGTGGCGAGGGCGAAGCGGAAGGATTCGACCGCCAGCCTGACCTGCCGGCGCGGGAACCAGTAGCGGCTGACAATGTCGGTCCAGACCAGCATCTCGTAGCGCGTCTCGACGCGCCGGCCGTTTGCCTCACTGAGCGCATCCACCGTCCAGGCGCCGGCTGCCACGGCCTCCTCCGGCTCTTCCCGGACCGCGATCCGGCGCCGCCACCGCCTGGAGGCGGCGTCGAGACCGCTGCGGAAATGACCGTGATAGATCGGCGCGCCGCGGGGATCGAAGCCGTGGATGTAGAAGACGTGACGGCGAAAGTCGGCACTCCTCCCATCGAGGCTGCGATCCTGAACCGGCGAATGCGTCATTCTCGTCTCGTCTCCATCGAGCGGCGCCCTGATCGTTCGTCCATACCCCATGATGGTGCGCCGCACAGCGGGGCCTTCCGTCATCGACCCACATGAATCGAGGCAGCGGCCAGGGCCGACGGCCGAGACACGTGCTCTCGAACAGCGCTGGAGGGTCTACTCCCCCGGCGCCTTGCTCCCCGGCATCGGCAGGTCCAGCGGCTGTCCCATCGGCTCGGCCGGCGCCTCGCGCCCCTGCCGCCTCGCCGCCCCCCGTGTCGCCCGCCTGCGACGCCAGGCCCGCCGCATCGCCCGCGCCCGCACCTTCAGCCAGAAGCCGAGATCCTCGACCGTCTCGACCTGCCCCTCGTAGATCTCGGCGAGGGCGGCGCGGAACTCGTGATAGCCGAAGCGGGCCTCGCCTTCGATCCGCCGGCTCAGCGCCATCCAGGCCGGCGAGACCAGCAGCGTGATCGCGGTGACCGCCAGCGCCAGCCGGTAGACGTCGGCGCCGATCGCCCCGGAGGCGAAGGCCGCCGCCGCCAGCACGAAGGAGAACTCGCCGATCTGCGCCATCGACAGGCCGGCCTCGAGCGCGGTCTTGTGGCCGAGCCCGGCCAGCCGGATCAACAGGACGTTGAGGATGGTCTTGGCGAGGACGACGAACACCGCCGCGATCAGGACCAGCTCCCAGTTGGCGGCGATGTATCCGAGATCGATCAGGAGGCCGATCGACAGGAAGAACACGACCAGCAGGATCGACTGGATCGGCTCGACCACGTGGATCACCCGCGAGCGCAGGCTCGAGGCGCCGACCACGAGACCGGCGATGAAGGCGCCATAGGCCGGCGACAGGCCGACGATGCCGGACAGCGAGGCGGCGGCAAAGCAGAAGGCGAGCGAGCCGAGGGCGAGGATCTCGACATTGTCCTCGATGGCGGCGGCAAAGCTCAGCTTCAGCTTCGGCCGCCGGCCGAGATACCACAGGAGCCCGGCGAGCACCGCGACGGCGACGGTGATCTTCACGATCAGGCTCGCCCAGTCGATCTCGTCGCTCGCGCCGAGGGACGTCGAGATCAAGAGCATCGGCACCACGGCGATATCCTGGGCGATGAGGACGCCGACGGCGATCCGGCCGGGCTCGCCGCGCAGTTCGCCGATGTCCTCCAGCATCTTCATCGCCACCACCGTCGAGGACAAGGCGATGATGAAGCCGAGGATGATCGCCTCGGCGAGGGTGGCGTCGGAGATCAGCTTCAGGCCGAAGGTGATCGCCATCGCCGCGAGGAGCTGGCCGCTGGCGATCACCAGCGCCGGCTTCAGCGTCGCCACGAACGCCTTCAGCGACAGTTCCATCCCGATGAAGAAGAGCAGCATCAGGACGCCCATCTCGGCGAGCATCGTGACGTTCTCGTCGGAGGTCGAGACGAAGCCGAGGCCGGAGGGGCCGAGAAACACGCCGGCCAGGATGAAGCCGACCAACGGCGGCTGCCGCAGCCGCATCAGGCCGAGGCCGGAGACCACCGCGACGAGAATGACGAAGGCGATGACGGTCAGGTCGCCGGCGTGGCCGGCCGCGGTGTCTTCCAAGCGGCATCTCCGGTCGGCGCGAGAAAAGTCGATTCGCCATCACAGGCGACAACCTTGGTCGTGGTTTGTCGAGCCATGCGGAAAGGCCGGCTGATTTTTCGCGAGCCCCGAACGGCCCTCGCCCTCGCGGCAGCGGCTTCATCGCCGCGACCGCGATCGGCGTGCGAATTCCGGATCTTTTTCCCGTCTGATCGCTTCCCCATATGAAATGGCGACAGAGCCATTCGCATCCGCTGCGAAGATCACCGGGAGACTACGACACCATGAGCGCGACTTACGCCCCGACCCATGCCCTCGACGAGGTCGACCACCTTCGCCGGCTCCGGCGCGTCGCCAAGGTGGCCCGGGTCATGGACACGGCGATCCGGATTCCCGGAACAGGGATCAGCTTCGGCGGCGATTCGATCGTCGGCCTCATCCCCGGCGTCGGCGACGCAGGCACCGCGCTGGTGTCCCTGTGGATCGTCAACGAGGCCCGGCGCCTCGGCATGCCGTCGCACAAGCTGGCGAAGATGCTCGCCAATGTCGGCGTCGATTTCGGCCTCGGCGCGGTTCCGCTGGTCGGCGACGTCTTCGACCTGTTCTTCAAGGCCAACCGCAAGAACCTCGCGATCATCCTCGATCACTTCGGCCATGACGGCATGATCGATTCCCGCGGCGACATCCGCCCGATGAAGGACATCACGCCGAAGGCCCGCTCGGGGCGGTAGGCCGGCCGCTCAGTCGGCCATCGTCTCCAGGCTGGCGTAGCCTTCGGCCTTTTCGCCGGCGTCGAAGGGCGTGGTGACCTCGACGAAGGTGTCCGGGTAGAAGCCGTTGAAGCGGGTCCGCAGCGACAGCGAGTAGGCGCCGATGTGGCCGATCTCGATCCAGTCGCCGGTGTCGACCGTCTCGGGCAGCCAGAACGGCCGTGACAGGATGTCCACCGAATCGCAGGTCGCGCCGCAGACCTTGAAGGCGCCGATCTTCGCCGGGTCGCCATTGCGGGCGACGCGGGCGGGATCGGGGATGAAGCGGGCCGGCAGGGTGATCTTGCCGGTCCACGAATCCGACAGCGACGCCCAGATGCCGTCGTTGATGTAGAGCCGCTTGCCCTTTCTCAGCAGCACCCGCACGATCAGCGAGAAGGCCCGCGCGACGATCACCCGGCCGGGCTCGGCCACCAGCGGCATGTCGGCAAAGCCCCATTCCTCGATGTCGGAGTTCAGCCGGGTCATGATCTCCGCCATGCCCGGCATGTCCTTCTTCTTGCGGCGCGGGTCATGGCCGTATTCGGCCGGAAAGCCGCCGCCGACGTCGAGGCCGGCCAGCGGCACGTCGGCCCGGTTGCGCACCCAGTCGGCGGACGCGAGCGCGCGCTCGTAGGTGTCGGGATCCTCGATCTGCGAGCCGACATGGAAGCACAGGCCGACCTTGAAGCCGATCTTGTGGCAGCGCTGCAGGAGCTCGACCGCATGGGCGGGAGCTGCGCCGAACTTCTTCGACAGCTCGTAGGCCGCATGGCCCTTGGTCTGGATCCGGATGAAGAGCGTCACCGTGCCCGGGTCGATGTCGAGCGCCCGCACGATCCGCAGGATCTTCGCCACCTCGTCCTCGTGGTCGAGGGACAGAACGCGGATGCCGTAGGTCTCCAGCGCCAGGCGGATGTCCGACTGCGCCTTGACCGGATGCATGTAGAGCATCTCGGCGTCGGGCCTCGCCGCCTTCACCGCAGCGAACTCGCCGGGCGAGGCGACGTCGAAGGTGGAGATCCCCGCCTTGGCCAAGGTTTCCAGCACCATCGGCTCGCCATTCGTCTTCACCGCATAGGCCGTCTCGCCCGGAAAGGCGGCGACGAAGGCTCTGGCGTCGGCGGCAAGGACCTCCGGGCGGAAGCAGTAGACCGGCACGTCCGGGCGCAGGGTCAGAGCCGCGTCCCTGGCCGTTGAAAAGCTCTGCAAGCTGGCGTCTCCCGTGATGGTGGCGCGGCGGAACATGGGGCGCCGGAGGCGAAGGTCGAACCGGCCTTGTCACTCCACCGTCAGGGTTTTTGCTTGTCGCGACCAGCGCTCGGGCGCTACCCACGGTTCCGACGAACCATGACACGCCAATCCTCGAAGGTCATCAGGCCCATGCCGAACCGCCATCCGATCGCCGCCACCTCCCTTGAAGACATCGTCGAGGCCGTCGCCTCCGGTCGCTCGAGCCCCGCGCGGGAGATCGAGGCCGCGCAAGAGCGGATCGCCGAGGCGGACGGCCCGATCGGCGCCTTCCTGCGGACCGCGCCTCGCGACAGCCTGGTTGCGGCTTCGGCGCAGACGGGCCCGCTCGCCGGCGTCGCCGTCGGCGTCAAGGACATCTACGACACCCGCGACATGACGACCGAGCACGGCTCGCCGATCTACCGCAACCACCGGCCGGTCGCCGACGCGGCCCTCGTCTCCATGGCGAGGCTCGTCGGTGCGGCGATCATCGGCAAGACCACGACCACCGAATTCGCCAGCCTCGACCCCACCCCGACCCGCAACCCCCGCAACCTCGATCACACGCCGGGCGGCTCGTCCTCGGGCTCGGCGGCGGCGGTGGCGGCGGGCATGGTGCCGCTGGCCTTCGGCTCGCAGACCGGCGGTTCGGTGATCCGGCCGGCCTCCTTCTGCGGCGTCGCCGGCTTCAAGCCGAGCTTCCGCCTGCTGCCGACGGTCGGCATGAAGACCTTCTCCTACACGCTCGATACCGCTGGCCTGTTCGCCGCGACGGCGATGGACCTCGCCCTGGCGGCGAGCCTGATCACCCGCCGCGAGCTGGCGCCGGCGCGCCTGCCCGACGCCGCCGGGCTGACCATCGGCCTCTATCGCAGCACCGTCGACATCGAGGTCGAGCCGGCGATGCTCGAAGCCGTCGCCGAGGCCGCAGGCCTTCTCGAACGGGCCGGCGCCCGCCTCGTCGAGGTCGAGGAACCCGCCGCGCTGGCTTCGGCGCGGGACTGGCACGGGGCGATCCAGGGGTTCGAGGCGGTGATGGCGCTGTCGGACGAGTTCCATCATCACCGGTCGGAACTCGGCCCGAAGGTGCTGGCCGTCCTCGAGCAGGCGGCCACGCTGGCGCCTTCGACCTATGACGAGGCGCGCCGCGCCGCGCGGATCGCCCGCAAGGCCGCGTCCTCGCTGTTCGAGACCGTCGACGTCCTGCTGGCGCCGTCAGCGCTGGGGGCCGCCCCGGTGACGCTGGCCTCGACGGGGGATGCCCAGATGAACAAGCTCTGGACGCTGACCGGCAACCCTGTCGTCAGCGTGCCGGGCCTCGCCACCGCCGACGGGCTGCCGCTCGGCGTATCGGTGATCGCCCGCTTCGGGCGGGACGACCGGGCGCTGGCCGTCGCTGGCCTGCTGCAGGACATCCTCGCGCGACAATAAGTTCGAGATTATGATTAAACATCGACGCTTGGAACGCCGTCGATCCTGTCCCGGACCGGGACGATCCTGCGATATATTTCGCGCCGTCTTCGCAGTTGCATCGCCCGGTGCGGACGAAACTCCGGGCGCTCTTTTGCCTCCATACCGCGCTGCAGCGACGATTGGCTCTTTACGCGCCGCCACTATTCGTTAACCTGTGAGGGTTGAATGCACAGAGGAGCCCGAAACCATGCAACTCACGCGTTCGCTCAACCTCATCATGATCTGCGCGGCCTTCGCCTTTCTCGCGGCCATGGTGACAGGTTACGTGCCCTGATCACGGTCAGGGTCTGAAGCGGCGGCCGCCGCGGCGTCCCGGGCCCCGACCGGCTCGATGGATGGTTGGCCGTCCGATGGTTCCGTCCATATGCTTCCGTTCATAGGATGGACGACAAATCAGAAAGGCCGGGGAGACCCGGCCTTTCGCTTGTTTCAGGCGTCTTGAAAGTGCAGGCGCCGGCGCCTCAGGCCGCCGCGGCCGCAGCCGCGTCCTCGCCGACCGGCGCCGCGGCCCGCAGGCCGAGGATGTGGCAGATCGAATAGACGAGGTCGGCGCGGTTCATCGTGTAGAAGTGGAAGTCGGAAATGCCGCGCCTGGTCAGGTCGAGGACCTGCTCGGCGCAGAAGGCGGCGGAGACGTGCGAGCGGGTCTGCTCGTCCTCTTCCAGCCCCTCGAAGCGGGCGGCGAGCCAGGCCGGGATGCTGGCGCCGGTGGCGCTGGCGAAACGCGCGATCTTGGTGAAGTCGTGGATCGGCGCGATGCCCGGCACGATCGGGATGTAGATGCCCGCCTTGCGGGCGCGCTCGACATAACGCTCGAAGACATCGTTGTCGAAGAAGAACTGGGTGATCGCCCGGGTGGCGCCGTTGTCGACCTTGCGCTTCAGCATGTCGATGTCGGTGGCGAAGTCCGGGCTCTCGGGATGCTTCTCCGGATAGGCCGAGACCGAGATCTCGAAGTCGTCGATCTTCTTCAGGCCCGCGACCAGCTCGACCGCGTTGCGATAGCCGTCCGGCCGCGCGATGTACTTGCCGCCGACGCCCGCCTGGCTGTCGCCGCGCAGCGCCACGAAGTGTTTCACGCCGGTATCGCGGTACTGGCGAACCACCTCGTCGACCTCCTCGCGCGAGGCGTCGACGCAGGTCAGATGCGCGGCCGGGACGAGGCTGGTCTCCTTGAGGATCCGCTCGATCGTGTGGTGGGTGCGCTCCCGGGTGGAGCCGCCGGCGCCGTAGGTGACCGAGACGAAGGTCGGCTGCATCGGCGCCAGCCGCTCGATCGAGCGCCACAGGTTCTCCTCCATCTTCTCGGACTTCGGCGGGAAGAATTCGAACGAGACCCGGATGCCGGAATTCGACAGGGCGTTGACCTGGCTCATGGTTGTTTCCTCAGCTTGTCATGGCGATTTGCGCCGCGTCGTTCGCGGCGATGAGAAGGCGCTGATCCTCGGCGAGGAGGATGGTGACGGTGAGTTCCGCCGCCTGCGCGGACTTGGTCGTCAGGTGGACGAGGGAGCGGACCTCGAGCCCCGCCGCCTCGGCATAGGACGTCAGGGACTGATCGGAGAAGCCCAGCCGCAGATGGGCGTATTCGCTGCGCATGAACTCCATCTCGTGCGGCGCGAAATCGATGATGGCGAGCCGCCCGCCGGGCGACAGCGCCGCCGCGGCCTCGCGCACGGCCTTCGCCGGATCGTCGAGATAATGCAGGACCTGATGGATCAAGACGAGGTCGAAGCCGCCCCGCTCGACCGGCAGGTGATAGACGCTTCCGAGCCGCACCTGCGCATTGGTGACTTTGGCCTCGTCGAGCTTGGCCCGCGCCACCGCCAGCATCTCGCGGGAAGAATCGATGCCGACGGCCCGCTCGCAGCGCGGGGCCAGCACCTCGAGCATCCGCCCGGTGCCGGTGCCGACGTCGAGCAGCGTGTCGAACCGCTTGCGGCCGAGCGCCTGGCTCAGCGCCGCCTCCACCTCGGCGTCGGAGACGTGGAGCGAACGGATGCGATCCCACTCCTCGGCGTTGCGGGCGAAATAGTCCGCCGCACGCTCGGCCCGGCGCGCCCGCACCTCGGCCAGCCGCTCGGCATCGCGGGCGAGCACCGGATCCTCGGCGTCGATCCAGCCGACGAGGGCCCGCATCACCGGCAGCGCGACCGGATCGTCCGAGGCGCGGAAGAAGGCCCAGGAGCCCTCCTGATAGCGCGAGATCAGGCCCGCCTCGGCGAGCAGCTTCAGGTGGCGGGAAATGCGCGGCTGCGACTGGCCGAGAATCGTCGTAAGCTCGCTCACGGTCAGATCGGCGGCGGCCAGAAGGACGAGGAGCCTCAGCCGCGTCGGCTCGGCCGCGGCGCGCAGCAGATCGACGAAGGGCTCGAAGGCGAATTTGCGGACGTCCAACATGACACACTCGATTACGATATAAAGATATGTTTATGTCACGCCGAGAGATTTGGCAAGGCGTTTCCGGTCGTCGGCGCCGATTTTCCGTTTCTCCGGACGGCGTTGCGCACCGGGCGCCGCGCCCACCCGCTGGCGTCCCTGACGATTCGAGAAGAGGAGATCCGTCCTGAGCGCATCCCGACCAGCCCGCCCCGGCGAGAAGCCGTTTTCCGCCCCCCTGCCCGGCTTCGACGATGCCGGCCTCGTCTTCATCGGCCGGCTGCGCTCGCCCTTCGCCTCCCGTGACGATTGCCCGAAGAACCGCCGGGCCGCGATCGAGGCCGGGGCGACGGGGCGTCTCGAGGTCGACCGGCCCTTCCGGGAGGCTCTGCAGGGCCTCGCCCCCGGCGACCATGTCTTCTGCCTGAGCTGGCTCGACGGCGCGGCGCGGGACCTCGCCTTGCAGAAGCCGCGCCATGCCGAGACCCCCCGCGGCACCTTTTCGCTCCGCTCACCGGTGCGACCCAATCCGATCGGGCTGCATCTCGTGCGGATCGAGGCGCTCGACATCGAGTCGGGCCTCGTCACGATCGATGCGATCGACGTCGTCGACGGCACGCCGCTCCTCGACATCAAGCCCTATCACGGGTCCGTCGACCGGCCGCAGGAGGGCTGACGGCGGCGATGGCGACGGAACGACAGAGGCGCATCGTGCGGGCGGTGACGGCGACCATCCCGCGCGCGCCCTTCCTCGACGCCGAAGCGATTCGCGAGGCGGCCCGCTCGCGCCGCATGCGCAGCCTGTCGCCGGAAGCCGCCGTTTGGCTTGCGGTGGTGGCCCGCATCCGGCACGAACACACCGACTACGACGCGCTCATGGACGACGGCTACGACCGCGACGCCGCCCGCTTCTTCGTCGCCGACGACATCAATGCGGTTCTCGACGCGTGGGGCGCGCGCCGCCATGTCGATCCGGCCGACGTCGCGGACGAGGCGGAAGCCGCGGCAGAGGATGCGGATGAAGACGGGGAAGACACGCAGGAAGCGGATCGCGGCGCCTGATCGGCGATCGGCCCGCGGCGCCTGATCGGCTGAGCGCGGCTGAGCCGACGGATGTCGCGACCCACGTGAACGCCCGCGGCATCGACGGCACTCGCCGCGACAGATGGCCCAAACAAAAAAGCCCGTCCGGGGGAGGATCCGGACGGGCTCTCAAAGTTCGGCAAACGTTTGGGAGGAGTTGCTTGCCTGAGATGCTTCTCCCACGATCGACGTCCTGCAGCCAGAGCACCCGAAACATGGCAGCCATGCACGCCCCGCAATGGCGTGCATCGGCCGCGCCGCTCAATCGCCTGAAGGTCGAGCGCGCGACGGTCCATCGTCCGGGCCGCGGAAATCCTCCGCCACCGCGTCGCCCCAGGGGGACATGATTTCGGTCGCGCCGGAATTGACGTCGCCCCGGCGCATGACGCCCGCCGGACAGGCGAAGGCGTAGGGGAAGACGGTCCGCGGCGCGGTCTCGACATGGAACGCCCGGCGAAGCTCCGACAGGTCCTCGCTCGCGAAGGCCGAGTCGGCGATCACCGTCTCGCCGCCCGAGACGTCGATGCGGGGGGCATGGAAGGCGGCATCCAGATCCTCCCCTTCTGCCATCAGGCGATGGGCGATCTGGGCGACGGCCGGCAGGATCTTGCGCCCGCCCGAAGCACCGATCGCGAACCGCGCTTCCTCGGCCGATCCGATGGCGGTCTCGCCGACCACCGGGCAGACATTCATCAGACAGCGCTTGCCGGGGCCGAGCGAATTCGGCCGCCCCGGCTCCGGATCGAACCACATGATGCCGTTGTTGAGGAGGAGCCCCGTCGACGGCGAGACCACCCGCGCCCCGAACACCGACAAAAGGGTCTGGGTCATCGCCACCATGTTGCCGTGCCGGTCGACCACCGAGAAATGCGTCGTCGAGCCTGGCGACAGCGGGCTTTCGTGGTCGCCCATCGTCGCCAGCCGCTCGGCATAGGCGGCAGACAGGGCATCGGCCATCGCCGCCAGCTTGCCGGCGCGGCCCTCCGGCGGAACCGCTTGCGACAACCGGCGGAAGGTGTCGACGATGGTCGGCCCGGCGGTCAGCGTCGGCGTCGCATGCAGGCGGCCGCCGAACGCCTCGATCGACGCCGGCTGCTGGATCTCGGCGCGATAGGCCGCGAGATCCTCCACGCTCAGCGAGCCACCCTTGTCGCGGACGTCGCGGGCGAGTTCCCGGGCGACGTCGCCCTCGAAGAAGGCGCGCCGGCCGCCGCGGGCGATCGCATCCAAGGTGTCGGCGAAGCGCGGCATCTTCAGCCGGATGTCGCTCAGCGCCGTCCAGCCGCCGATCGGCGGGAACAGCCCGTCCTCCAGGAACAGCGCCGCCGCGTCGCGATCCTTCGCCAGCGACCGCGCCGCCGAGGCGATGATCAGCGCGGCGTACCAGTCCACCCGCATGCCCTCGCGTGCGAGCGCCGCCGCCGGCTCGACCAGGTCGCGCCAGGGCATCCTGCCCCAGCGCTCGTGGGCAAGGCCGATGCCGTCGACGGTGCCTGGGACGGCGACGGCCGAACCGCCCTCGATGTTGCGATCGCCCACCACGCGCTGCCACGGAAACAGGTCGCCGGCGACGCCCTCGCCCGACACGGGATAGTCGCGCGGGTCGAGCCCCGCCGGCGCCCGCATGCCGTAGGCGACCGCATGGGGCCTCGCCTCGCCCGCCCGCCAGACCATCATCGCGCCGCCGCCGGCCGGTCCGCTCATCCAGGGCTCCACCACCCCGATGGCGAAGGAGACCGCCGTCGCCGCATCGACCGCGTCGCCGCCGGCGGCCAGCACTTCCGCACCGACCTCGGCGGCACGGCGGTGCTGCGCGGCGACGATGCCGCCTTTCGAGACGCAGGCGGGCTTGGTGACGATGGTCGAGCGGGAGAAGTTTGTCATGGGAGCTCCTTTCGGTGCAGTCTGGCGGTGCAGTCTGGCGGCGCTGGCTTGGCAGGTCGGCAGCGAATCGGCCCCGGGGGCGAGACCGTGATGGGTCGGCTCAGGTGATCGCGTTGGCGGCGTCGAGAAGCGAGGGGACGATCTCGGCCACGAGACGCTCGGGGGTCCAGACCGTCCCGCTGACCGAGCATTGCACGGCCCCGCCCGATGCCTCGCCGCGGCCGACGGCCACGGCGACGGCGAGTTCGTTCATCCGCAACTCGTCCTGGGCGATCGCGTATCCCTGCCGCGCCGCCAGTTCGACACGCTCGCGGATCTGCTCGCGGTCCATCAGCGTCACGTCGGTGTAGCGATTGAGCGGCCAGGCCTCGACCCCCGCTGCACGCTCCTCCGGGCGGCGCCGCGACAGCATGGCCCGCCCGCTCGAGGTGTTGAGGGCCGGCACGCGGCGGCCGATGATCGTCGCGTCGTAGCTCGTCCGGGCGCTCGGCAGCCGGGCGGTATAGACGATGTCGGTTCCCGCAAGGCGCGCGAAGTTGATGGTCTCGCCGAGCTTCTGGCGAAGGTCGATCAGCCGCGGCATCGCCGCCCGCATGAGGTCGTCCGACCACAGATAGGCGTTGGCGAGTTCGCTCATGCGGATCGACGGGCTGTAGCGACGGGTCGACGGGTCCTTGTCGAGATAGCCGAGTTCATGGAACGTGGTCGTCAGCCGCTGCACCGTCGAGCGGTCGAAGCCGGTCTGCCGGGCGAGTTCGGTGAGGCCCATGCGAGGTGATTCCGGGCCGAAGGCCTCGAGAAGCCGCATCGCCTTCTCCAGCGACCCGATGAAATGTCCGTTGCGCCGCCTCTGCTTGTCCTGCTCCATGCTGCGCTGCACTCTTTTTATTCGACAATGGATGTTGACTAATTCGTAGCCTCGTTCTTACGATACCTCAATCCGCATATCACTAGCGCAGTGCGCTAAATGTTGGCGGGTTCTCGTCAGCGGCCCTGCCGCGCCCTTCCGGAGACGCACGCATGACTTTCTTCTCCCCTGCTTCCGCCTTCCGACCGGCCCGGCTCGTCCGCTCGGCACTTTTGGCTTCCGCCCTCGCCCTCAGCGGCTTTGCCGCCGGCCCCGCCGCCGCGCAGGAGATCCGCGCGGTGATGCATTCGGGCATCCGGGTGCTGGATCCGGTGATCACCACGGCGCACATCACCCGCAACCACGGCTACATGATCTACGACACGCTTCTCGGCATGGACGAGAACCTGAAGCCGCAGCCGCAGATGGCCTCGTGGACGGTGTCGGACGACCAGCTGACCTACACCTTCACCCTGCGCGACGGCCTGAAGTGGACCGACGGCCAGCCGGTCACCTCGGCCGACGCCATCGCCTCGCTGAAGCGCTGGGGCGAGCGGGACGGCGGCGCCCAGATGCTGTTCAAATACGTCGAGAGCCTGGAGGCTGAGGGCGACAAGACCCTCGTCATGAAGCTCTCGCAGCCCTTCTCCTACGCCATCG
Organism: Aurantimonas sp. 22II-16-19i; assembly: GCF_002088275.1. Taxonomy (GTDB): domain Bacteria; phylum Pseudomonadota; class Alphaproteobacteria; order Rhizobiales; family Rhizobiaceae; genus Jiella. The sequence continues at coordinate 177,540 of NZ_AQQS01000002.1, read as the reverse complement.
AGCTGATGGCCAAGCCCTCCGGCCTGCCGACCTTCATCATGCCGGAGCGGGTGGCCAAGACGCCGTCGAGCGAGGCGATCACCGACTATACGGGTTCGGGACCGTTCAAGTTCGTCGAGGCCGAGTTCGAGCCGGGCGTGCGGGCCGTCTACGAGAAGAACGCCGACTACGTGCCGCGCGAGGAGCCGGCGAGCTGGACCGCCGGCGGCAAGGTGGTCAAGGTCGACAAGGTCACCTGGGTGGTGATGCCGGACGCCCAGACCGCGGTGAACGCGATCAATTCCGGCGAGATCGACTTCCTCGAGCAGACCCCGATCGACCTGTTGCCACTGCTGTCGGCCAACCCCGACCTGACGGTCAAGACCCTCGGCAAGTACGGCTACCAGACCATGGCCCGGCTGAACTGGCTGAACCCGCCCTTCGACAACGTGAAGATCCGCCGCGCCGCCCTGACGGCGCTCGGCCAGCAGCCGATCCTCGCGGCCCTCGTCGGCAATCCCGACTACATGAAGGTCTGCGGCACGATGTATGGCTGCGACACCCCCTATGCGACCGAGGCCGGAGCGGAGCCGATCCTTAACGGGCCGCAGCCCGAAAAGGCCAAGGAGATGCTGAAGGAGGCCGGCTACGACGGCACGCCGATCGTCCTGATGCAGCCGACCGACGTCGCCTCGCTCGCGGCCCAGCCGGTGGTCGCGGCACAGCTGCTGCGCCAGGGCGGCTTCACCGTCGACATGCAGCCGATGGACTGGCAGACCCTCGTCACCCGCCGGGCCAGCCAGGCCGGCGTGAAGGACGGCGGCTGGAACCTGTTCTTCACCAACTGGATCGTTCCGGAAGTCTGGAGCCCGATCAACAACCCGATGCTCAACGGCGGCGGCAAGAGCGCGGCCTGGTTCGGCTGGCCGGACGACACCAAGCTCGAAGAAATGCGGGTGAAGTTCGCCTCCGCGACCAGCGAGGACGAGCGCAAGACCATCGCCGCCGACATCCAGGCCCATGCCTACGAGGTGGTGAACTACATCCCGGTCGGCGAGTACCTGATCCCCGCCACGATCTCGAACACCCTCGAGGGCATGCTGGAAATGCCGGTTCCGGTGTTCTGGAGCGTGACTAAGTCCGAGTAGCAAACGCGCGTTCCGGCGCCGCCTGACATCGGGCGGCGCCGGATCTCCTGCGCCGCCCGATATGACGGGCGGCGAACCTGTCCCGTGCCCCGAGGCATCCCTTCATGCTGGCTTATATCGCTCGCCGCGTCCTGGCATCGGTTCCCGTGCTGGTGGTCGTGGCGCTGTTCGTCTTCCTGCTGCTGCGGCTGACGCCCGGCGATCCCGCGGCGATCATCGCCGGCGACATGGCGACGCCGGATCAGCTGGAGCGCATCCGCGACAGCCTCGGCCTCAACGAGCCGCTCTTGACCCAGTTCGTCACCTGGAGCGGCCAGCTCCTGTCCGGCGACTTCGGCGCCTCGCTGATCTCCCGCACGCCGGTGCTGACGCTGATCGGCCAGCGGCTGGAGCCGACGCTCAGCCTTGCCATCGTCACCATGATCATCACGCTGGTCCTGTCGATCCCGATGGGCGTCATCGCCGCGTGGCGCCATGGCAGCCTCACCGACAACGTGGTGATGGCGATCTCCGTCCTCGGCTTTTCCATCCCGGTCTTCGTCACCGGCTACATCTTCATCCAGATCTTCGCGATCGACCTGCGGCTGCTGCCGGTCCAGGGCTTCCGGAGCGTCTTCGACGGGATCGGACCGTTCCTCGCCCGCATCATCCTGCCGGCCTTCACCCTCGCGACGATCTACATCGCACTGATCGCCCGGATGACCCGCGCGGCGATGCTCGAGGTCCTCGACGAGGACTATATCCGCACCGCGCGGGCGAAGGGCCTGACGGAGCGGATCGTCCTCTTCCGCCACGCGCTGCGCAACGCCGCCGTGCCGATCCTCACCGTCGTCGGAACGGGCTTCGCCCTGATGATCTCCGGCGTCGTCGTCACCGAGAGCGTCTTCAACATCCCCGGTCTCGGGCGGCTCACCGTCGATGCGATCCTCGCCCGCGACTATCCGGTCATCCAGGCGCTGATTCTGCTGACCAGCGGGATATACGTCGTCATCAATCTCCTGATCGACATCTCCTACGCCTTCATGGACCCGAGGATCCGCTACTGATGGCCAACCGAGACGCCGCTCCCACCGCTGCGACAGCGCCTGGCGCGAGCCAGCCGGTCATCAAGCGCCAGTTCCTGCCGCGGATCGACATGGCCGACCTGAAGCTCGCGCCGACCATCGCCGCCGTATGCCTGTTCGTCATCGTCGTCGCGGCGCTGCTCGCGCCGCTGATCGCGCCATACGATCCCATTGCAATGAACCCGATGGAGCGGCTGCAGGGCGCGAGCGCCGCCCATCTCTTCGGCACCGACGCCTATGGTCGCGACGTCCTCTCGCGAACGCTCTACGGCGCCCAGATGTCGCTGATCGTCGGCCTCGGGGCTGCCCTCGTCGCGGTTCTGATCGGCCTGCCGCTCGGGCTCTTCGCCGGCTTCTTCCGCTGGCTCGACGCGATCCTGATGCGGATCATGGACGGGCTGATGGCGATCCCGTCGATCCTCCTCGCCATTGCCATCGTCTCGCTGGCCGGTTCCAGCCTCTGGACCGTCCTCATCGCCATCACCATCCCGGAGATCCCGCGCGTCGTGCGGCTGGTGCGATCGGTCGTCCTGTCGGCCCGCGAGGAGCCCTATGTCGAGGCGGCGATCGCCGTCGGCTCCAGCCTGCCGAAGATCATGTGGCGGCACCTGATGCCGAACACTCTCGCTCCGCTGATCGTCCAGGCGACCTATGTCTGCGCCTCGGCGATCCTCACCGAAGCGATCCTCTCCTTCCTCGGCGCCGGCATCGGCACCGAGACGCCCTCCTGGGGCAACATCATGTCGGAGGGACGGCTGTACTTCCAGATCAAGCCCAGCCTGATCTTCTGGCCCGGCCTGTTCCTGTCGATCACCATCCTGTCGATCAACATTCTCGGCGACACCGCAAGGGACGTCATGGACCCCAAGCTCGGCAAGAAGAGGCAGGCGTGATGGGCGAGACGATCGCAAACGACCGCCGGCCGATCGAGGCCGGCACTGGAACTGGCGCAGAAACGGGCACGGGCACGGGCGCGAAAACCGACGCCATCCTCGTCGTCGAGAACCTCGTCGTCGAGACCAACGGCCGCGATCCGCACCCGATCATCGACGACGTCTCGCTGACCGTCGGACCGGGCGAGACCGTCTGCCTCGTCGGCGAGAGCGGCTCCGGCAAGTCGGTGACCTCGCTCGCCACCATGGGCCTCCTGCCGAAGGGCGCGCTCACCGCCCGCTCGGGACGCATCCTCGTCGAGGGCGAGGACGTGCTCTCCGCCAGTGCCTCGCGGCTGCGCCAGATGCGCGCGACGCGCATGTCGATGATCTTCCAGGAGCCGATGACGGCGCTGAACCCGGTGATGACCGTCGAGGAGCAGCTGCAGGAAGTGCTGACCGCGCACGCCTCGATGAGTGCGTCCGAACGCCGGACGCGCATCCGCGAGATCCTCTCGCTCGTCCATCTGCCGGATGTCGAGCGCATGTGCCGCTCCTATCCGCACCAGCTGTCCGGCGGCCAGCGCCAGCGGGTGATGATCGCCATGGCGCTGGTGCTGGAGCCGAGGCTCCTCATCGCCGACGAGCCGACCACCGCCCTCGACGTCACCACCCAGAAGCAGATCCTGAAGCTGATCGCGGAAATCCAGGAGCGGCTCGGCACCTCCGTCCTGTTCATCACCCACGACATGGGCGTCGTCGCCGACATCGCCGACCGCGTCTATGTCATGCGCCATGGCAAGCTGGTCGAATCCGGACCGATCCAGTCGATCCTGACCAAGCCCCAGCGCGACTACACCCGCGACCTCCTCTCCGCCGTGCCGGCCCTCAGCCCGCGCGCCGCGCGGCCGGCCGCATCCCGCGAAATCGTGCTGGAAACCTCCGAACTCGGCATGGTCTACGGCCAGGCCTCGCTGTTCCGCAAGCGCGAAGGCACCGTCGCCGCCAAGGACGTCGACCTCAAGCTGACCCGCGGGCGCACCCTCGGCATCGTCGGCGAGAGCGGCTCGGGCAAGTCCACCGTGGCGCGCTGCGTCATGCGGCTGATCGATCCGACCACCGGCAGCATCCGGCTGCGCAACCACGAGATCGCCGGCCTGTCGCGCCGGGCGCTGCGTCCCTGGCGCAAGCGCATCCAGATGATCTTCCAGGATCCCAACCGTTCGCTCAATCCGCGCCTGACCGTCGGCGACAGCATCATCGAGGGGCCGGTCAACTACGGAACCCCGAAGCACGAGGCCCGTGCCCGCGCGCGCGAACTGCTCGAACTGGTCGGTCTGCCGGCCGACGCCATCGACCGCCATCCGCACCAGTTCTCCGGCGGCCAGCGCCAGCGCATCGCCATCGCCCGCGCTTTGGCGATGGAGCCGGACGTCCTCGTCGCCGACGAGGCGGTTTCGGCGCTGGACGTGTCGGTGCAGGCCCAGGTGCTGGACCTCCTCGGCGACATCCAGACGCGGCTCGGCGTGGCGCTGCTCTTCATCACCCACGACCTTAGGGTCGCCGCGCAGATCTGCGACGAGGTGGCGGTGATGCAGCGCGGCCGAGTGGTCGAATACGGGCCGACGGCCGAGGTCCTCGGCAATCCCAGGGAAGCCTACACCCGCGAGCTGATCGATGCCGCGCCCGGACGACACTGGGACTTTCCGAATTTCCGTCCAATGCCGGCGCCAGGCGCGCCGGTCGAAACCACTCCGAGAGGCTGATCGAAACCCATGGAACGCGTTCCTTCGCCGCGCATCGCCGTCGGCGGATTCATGCACGAGACCAACACCTTCGCGCCAACCAAGGCGGATTTCGCCGCGTTCCGGCATGGCGGCGGCTGGCCGCCTTTGTCGGAGGGGCCGGCGATGCTGGAGGCGACCCGCGACGTCAACATGGCCATCTGCGGCTTCGTCGAAACGGCCGAAGCGGACGGCTGGTCGCTCGTCCCGACGCTTTGGTGCGCGGCCGTTCCCTCGGCCCACGTCACCGAAGAAGCTTACGAGACCATCGCCTCGCGCCTCGTCGCCGCGATCGCCGACGCCCTGCCCCTTGACGGCGTCTATCTCGACCTGCACGGGGCGATGGTCGCCGAGCACCTGGAGGACGGCGAGGGCGAGCTTCTCGCCCGGGTGCGCGCGATCGTCGGGCCGGACGTCCCGATCGTCGCCAGCCTCGACCTCCACGGCAACGTCACGCCGGCGATGGTCGACCATGCCGACGTCCTCGTCGCCTTTCGCACCTATCCCCATGTCGACATGGCCGAGACCGGCAGGCGCGCGGCGGTCGCACTCGCTCCCCTTCTCGCCGGCCGGCGATACCAGAAGGCCTTCCGGCAGATCCCCTTCCTCATCCCGATCGCCTGGCAGTCGACCGACATGGAGCCGAATGCGTCGATCTACCGGACCGTGGCGGAGCTGGAGACGGATCGGGTTCCTTCGGTCTCCTTCCTCTGCGGCTTTCCCGCCGCCGACATCCACGACTGCGGGCCCTCGGTCGTCGCCTATGGGGAAACCCGCGAGGCAGCCGACGCGGCGGCGGACACCATCGTGAAAAAGGTCTCGGCCGCCCGCCTCGCCTTTGCCGGAAACAGCCTGGATCCGCTGGAGGCGGTGCGCGAAGCCCAGCGCCTTGCCGAAGCTTCGACCCGGCCGGTGGTCATCGCCGACACCCAGGACAATCCCGGTGCCGGCGGCGACTCGAACACCATGGGCATGCTCAAGGCCCTGGTCGAGGCAGGCGCAACGCGCGCCGCGATCGGCGCGATCTTCGATCCGGCGATGGCCAAGGCGGCCCACGAGGCCGGCGTCGGCGCGACGATCCACGGCGCGCTGGGCGGCGCGAAGGGTGTCTTCGGCGACGCGCCCTATACCGGCGCCTTCGAGGTGATGGCTCTTTCCGACGGAGACTTCGTCGCCACCGGACCCTTCTATGGCGGCGCGCGGATGCGTCTGGGGCCTTCGGCCCATCTCCGGGTCGGCGGCGTCGCCATCGTCGTCGTCAGCAGCAAGGCGCAGATGGCCGACCGCGAGATGTTCCGCTTCGTCGGTATCGAGCCGGAAGCCCAGGCGATCCTGGTGGTGAAGAGCTCGGTGCATTTCCGCGCCGACTTCGCGCCGATCGCCGAGACGATCCTGGTGGCCGCGGCGCCCGGCCCGATGCCGGTCTCGCCGGCCGGCCTCTCCTTCAAGAAGCTGCGCAGCGGGATCGACCTGTCGCCCACCGGCCCCGCCTTCGTCTGACCCCTTCCACGCGGCGGGCGAGCGACCGCCGACCCGATGCCCACGAGGACTGCCATGACCATCATTCCCGAGATCCAGAGCTTTGCTCAGGATCTGACCGAGATCCGCCGCGATCTCCACGCCCATCCCGAGATCGGCTTCGAGGAGACGCGCACCGCGGCGATCGTCGCCGCGAAGCTGAAGGAATACGGTCTCGACGAGGTGCATGAGGGCATCGGCGTCACCGGCGTCGTCGGCATCCTGCGGGGCACCGGCGGCGCCGGGCGCACGATCGGCCTGCGAGCCGACATGGACGCCCTGCCGATGGAGGAGCAGACCAACCTTCCCTATCGCTCGCAGAATCCCGGCGCCTTCCATGGCTGCGGCCATGACGGCCACACCACCATGCTGCTCGGCGCCGCCCGCTATCTGGCCGCCAGGCGGGACTTCGCCGGCACCGCGATGTTCGTCTTCCAGCCAGCCGAGGAAGGCCTCGGCGGGGCGCGCGCGATGATCGCCGAGAAGCTGTTCGAGCGCTTTCCCTGCGACGAGATCTACGGCCTCCACAACAGCCCGGTCCACGATCTCGGCCAGATCGCCGTCTTCCCGGGCAAGGCGATGGCCGGGGCGAGCTTCTTCGACATCACCATCCGCGGCCGCGGCAGCCACGGCGCGCGGCCCCACGACAGCCGCGATCCCATCGTCATCGCGACGTCGCTCTCCCAGAGCCTCCAGAGCATCGTCAGCCGCAACGTCGATCCGATGCTGCCGGCGGTCCTGTCGATCACCAAGTTCAACGCCGGCTCGGCCTACAACGTCGTGCCGGAAACCGCCGAGCTCGGCGGCACCATCCGCTTTTTCGACGACGCGGTGGGCGATCTGATCAGGAGCCGCATGCGCGAGATCTGCGCCGGCGCCGCGGCGATGTACCAGTGCGAGATCGACATCGACATCCGCGACGTCTTCTCCGTCCTCGAGAACCATCCGGCCGAGACCGAGGCGATGCGGGAGGCCGCCGTCGAGATCGTCGGCGAGGAGAACGTGCTCACCGACCCGAACCCGATGATGGGCAGCGAGGACTTCGCCGACATGCTCCTCGCCGTTCCCGGCGCCTATTGCTGGGTCGGCCATGGCGGGTCGGTGCCGGTGCACAATCCCGGCTTCATCCTCGACGACGCGATCCTGCCGATCGGCTCGAGCCTGCTCGCCCGTGTGGTGGAGCGGCGGCTCGCCGTCTGAGACGGCTCCGGACGAGCCACAGCGATTTCGATATCCTCGCAAGGACTGACAGACATGGACGTGACGAAGGTTCCGCTCGACGCGGAGGAAATGATCAAGGGCCTGAAGCGCTGGGTCGAGTGCGAAAGCCCGACCTACGACAAGCCCTCGGTCGACAGGATGATGGCGCTCGCCGCCGGGGACATGGAGGCGCTCGGCTTCTCGGTTGAGATCATCCCCGGGCCGGAGGGCCTCGGCAATTGTGTGCGGGGCAAGTTTCCCCATCCGAAACAGGGCGAACCGGGCGTCCTGATCATCGGCCATCTCGACACGGTGCACCCGCTCGGGACGCTGGAGAAGCTGCCCTTCCGGCGTGAGGGCGACATCTGCTGGGGCCCCGGCATCTGCGACATGAAGGGCGGCAACTACATCGCCATCCACGCCGTCAAGGCGCTCGCCGACATGGGCGTCGAGACGCCCCTGCCCGTTACCGTGCTTCTCACCTCCGACGAGGAGATCGGCACGCCCGGCACGCGGGCGCTGATCGAGGCCGAGGCGGCGAAGAACAAGTACGTCCTCGTCCCCGAACCGGCATGGGCCCGCGACACCGTCGTCACCGGCCGCTACGCCATCGCCCGCTATCATCTCACCGCCACCGGCCGCCCCAGCCATGCCGGCGCGGCCCTCAAGGCCGGACAGTCGGCGGTCAAGATGATGGCGAGAAAGCTGATCGAGATCGAGGACATGACGAACGAGGACTGCACCTTCTCGGTATCGGTCATGCATGGCGGCCAGTGGGTGAACTGCGTGCCCACCGTCGCCCGGGCCGAATGCCTCTCCATGGCCAAGCGCCAGGACGATCTCGACCAGGGCACCGCGAAGATCCTCGCCTTCGACAAGCGCGAGCCGGACGGCACCGGTTTCGCCGTCGAGAAGAGCGTCGTTCGCCCGGTCTGGGAAGCGAGCGAGGGAACCATGGCGCTCTATGAGCGCGTTCGCCGCATCGGCAACGAACTCGGCTTCGACCTCGCCCATGCCTCGGAAGGCGGCGGCTCGGACGGTAACTTCACCGGCGCCATGGGCCTGCCGACCCTCGACGGGCTCGGTGTCGTCGGCCGCGACGTGCATACGCTGAACGAGCACATCGAGGTGTCCAGCCTCGCCTCGCGCGGCCGCCTCATCGCCGGCCTCCTGGCGGAGCTCGACTGATGTCCGGCAACGGTCGTTGCGGCGGCGTGCGGCCGTGACACGAGGGACCGCCCCGTCGCAGGGGACGACGGCAGAGGGCGATGCGACGTCGCCCTTTGCCGCCGACGGGTCGCTGCGCGCACCGGCGGGAGAGATCTCCGCCATCTGCGCTGCGAGCGCCACGGAACTCGCCGGGGCCATCGCCGCGCGGCGGCTGTCCTGCGTCGAGGTGGCCACCGCCTTTCTCGACCGGATCGACGCGGTCAATCCGCGCCACCTCGCCATCGTCTCGCTGCGCCCGCGCAAGGAAATTCTCGCCGAAGCCGAGGCGGCCGACGGCCAGGTGGCGTCGGGCGTGGCGCTCGGGCCGCTCCACGGCCTGCCGATCGCCATCAAGGACCTGTCGCCGACCAGGGGCCTGACGACCACCTTCGGCTCGCCGATCTACCGCGACCACGTGCCCGACTTCGATGGGCTTTCCACAGCAAGGATCCGGGCGGCCGGCGCCATCGTCATCGGCAAGACCAACACGCCGGAATTCGGCCTCGGCTCGCACAGCTTCAACGAGGTCTTCGGCACCACCCGCAATGCTTTCGATCCGTCACGCAGCGCCGGCGGCTCCTCCGGCGGCGCGGCCGTCGCGCTGGCGACGCGCATGCTGCCGGTCGCCGACGGTTCGGACATGGGCGGCTCGCTGCGCAATCCCGCCGCCTTCAACAATGTCTACGGCCTTCGCCCCTCCTTCGGCCGGGTGCCGAGCCTTCCCGCCGGCAACGTCTTCGAGGCGTCGCTGTCGACCGATGGCCCGATGGCCCGGACGATCGACGATATGGAGCGGCTGCTTCGGGTCCAGGCCGGATCGGACCCGCGCCAGCCGCTGTCGGCGGGACTGCCGGACGTCTCGCGCCCCACACCGACCGGCGACCGGCCGGTACGCATCGGCTGGCTCGGCGATCTCGGCGGCCACCTCGCCTTCGAGCCGGGCATCCTCGACACCTGCCTCGCCGCGCTTGCCGCCATCCCCGATACCGACACCGCACCCGCCGATCTCGGCTTCGAGGCCGAACGGCTGTGGCACAACTTCGTCGTCCAGCGCCATGTCGCCGTCGCCGGCAAGTTCGGCCCGCTCTTCGACGATCCGGCGACCCGCGGTTTGTTGAAGCCCGAGCTGCAATGGGAGATCGAGGGCGGCAGGGGGCTCAGCGCCCTCGACGTCTTTGCCGCCGGCGAGACCCGCACCGCGTGGCACCTGCGGCTCCTCGACCTCTTCGCGCGCTTCGACGTCCTCGCCTTGCCGGCCGCGCAGGTCTGGCCCTTCCCGGCCGGATGGCGCTGGCCGCAGGAGATCGCCGGACGGCGGATGGACAGCTACCATCGCTGGATGGAATGCGTCGCCCCCGGCACCCTGTCCGGCTGCCCCGTCCTCGCCATGCCCGCCGGCTTCAGGGACGGGCTGGCCGCCGGCCTGCAGCTCATCGCGCCGCACGGGCGGGAGGCCGACCTCCTCGCTTTGGCGCGGCGGCGTGAAGGGTAGCGCGCCACGCCCCGACGCTTACGGGCGGCGCCAGCTCTGGACGGTCTTGCAGAACATCCCCATCAGGCAGCCCTTCAGGTCGAGCTGCGCGCCGCGGACCGTCATCGAGCCCTTGTAGGTCTTGCCGGCGCGCGGATCGGTGATCGTGCCGGGATATTCCGGTCCGGAACCGGCGACCTCGGCGATGCGCTGTCCCCGATAGGTGCCGGTGGCGACCACCGAGCAATAGGACTTGCCGCAGGGCTCGACCGTCACCCGCTCGCCATTCTCGGTCAGCCAGTCGCCGGTGATGGCCTGGCCGGAGGCGGTGCCGGCAAGGCCGACGGAAAACACCGCCACGAGGGCGAAACGAGCGATTGTCATGATGCGGGATCTCCTTGTGCCGGAAGCCGGCTTTCGCGGCTCCGGTCTCGCCGGACCATCGCGCGTCACTCTGATGAAAATGCGACGACCGGCCAAGAAGCGCCACCGGCGCGGCGAGATGTCGCCGCATCGGGCGGAGCGGGCCATCCGGCCGGGCGGTTCTGCGTCGCTGAACATCCGATGCCCGACACTCCGCGCACGGCGCCCGGCAACTGACGACCTTGCTCCCTGATGCTGGATCGGCCGTCCGACGCTTCCGGGAGTTTGCGATTTTATCCCAAGCACTTGGCGGAAGGACGGCGGAAGCCGGGCGTTTCGGGCGTATCGGCAGTCGGATTTATCATCCCTGCAGAACTTATGAGCACGGTCACCGAGTGCATGGCGCAAATGCAGTTTTCGCCTTACCGCTGACAAAATGCCGCTGACTCTGCGGCCACAAAACAGGACGCAGCCAAGCGTCCGCATCCATGCGTAGGGGCAGACATATGCGACACCATTCCGCGGCGCCCGAGGGCGCGGCGCATCCGCACCGCTCGTCCGGACTGAGCCGTCGGTCCTTCCTCGCTGCCGCAGCAGCCCTCGGCCTGCTGCCGACGGGAGGCCGAGCCTTCGCCGAGGACGACCTCTTGTCCTTCGCGGCGGAAAAGCCGTTCTCCTTCGACCTTCTCGCCGATCATGCCCGGCGCATGGCGATGCAGCCCTTCATCGAGACGCGCTCGCGCGATCCCGAGGTCCTCGACCAGATCGACTTCGACGCCCATTGGAAGATCAAGTTCAAGCCGGAGGCGACACTCGAGGTCGCCGGCGGCAAGGCACCCGTCCGCCTCTTCCATCTCGGCCGCTATTTCCAGCTTCCCGTCGGCATCCACGTCGTCGACGGCGACAAGTCGCGCCAGCTGCGCTACGACCCGGCGGTGTTCGATATGCCGGAGGACAGCCCGGCGCGCAAGCTGCCGAAGGACATCGGCTATGCCGGCCTGAGGGTCATGGCGCCCGACCAGCAGACCGACTGGCTGGCCTTCCTCGGCGCTGCCTATTTCCGCTCGTCCGGCGAACTCAACCAGTTCGGCCTCTCCGCCCGTGCCCTCGCCCTCGACGTCGCCATGCCGACGCCGGAGGAGTTTCCCCGCTTCACCGACTATTTCCTCGAACGCTCGACGACCCCCGGCCACGAACTCGTCATCACCTGCCTGATCGACTCGCCGCGCATGACCGGCGTCTTCCGCATGGATGTCGGCAAGCACGGCCCGGTCGTCATGGACATCGACAGCCGGTTCTTCGCCCGCGAGAAGATCGACCGCGTCGGCCTCGCACCGCTGACCTCGATGTTCTGGTTCTCCGAGACCGACCGGCCGGACCGCGTCGACTGGCGCCCCGAGGTCCACGACAGCGACGGGCTGGCGATCTGGACCGGCGCCAACGAGCGGATCTGGCGGCCGCTGAACAACCCGTCCGCCGTACGCACCTCCAGCTTCTCGGACAAGAATCCGAAGGGCTTCGGCCTGTTGCAGCGCGACCGCGCCTTCTCCAACTACGAGGACGACGGCGTCTTCTACGAAAAGCGGCCAAGCGTCTGGATCGAGCCGAAGGGCGACTGGGGCCAGGGCGAGGTGCAGCTCGTCGAGATCCCCACCGACGACGAGATCCACGACAACATCGTCGTCTACTGGGTCTCCGGCAAGCCGGTCCGGAAAGGCGACGAGATCCCCCTGTCCTACCGCCTGACCTGGGCGAAGGACGAGCCGCGGCCGGCAGAGGTCAGCGCCGTCACCGCGACCCGCATCGGCCGCGGCGGCATCGCCGGCCAGCCGAGGCCGAAGGGCGTCGTCAAGTTCGCGGTCGACTTCGACGGCGGCTTCGTCGCAAAGCTCGATCGCGACGCCAAGGGCGTCAAGGCCGTGGTCTCGACCTCGCGGGGCGAGCTGTCGAACATCGACTGCTACTCGGTGAAGGTCGGAACCGCCTGGCGCATGACCTTCGATCTCAAGGCCGAGGACATCGACCCGGTGGATCTTCGCGCCTATCTGCGCCGCGGCGACCAGACCCTGACCGAGACCTGGCTCTACCAGTTCCTGCCGGAGCGGGATTCGGCGGCCTGACGGGTGTCGCGAGCACTCGGGCGCTTGGGCCTTCGGCCTTTCTGGCGACGGGGGGAGCGAGGATACCGACCACCTTTGCCGACTTCCGCCACCCATCGCGCCGTCTCCGATCCGCAGGAGACGGGCCGGGTGATGGCGGGCGAATGCCGCGGGACGACGGGGCCGCCTCCATCCCGGCCACCGGCCCCGCCTCGGCGGCCCGGCCACCGAGGGCTCCGGCGCGGTCATGCCCCTGTCATGCCCCTGTCATGGCGCAGCGGTTACTCCGCAGGCTCGAACGGTGCTATGGCCCTGGCGCCGATCCTGAACCCGATCTCGGAGATGCGTCCCATGATCCGCAAAGCCAGCCTTCTCGCCGTCTCGCTCGCGGCGCTTTTCGCCGCCGCCCCCGCCCTCGCCGCCTCGGGCAAGCTGGTGCTCTACACCAGCCAGCCCAACGAGGACGCCCAGGCGACCGTCGACGCCTTCGAGAAGGCCAATCCCGACGTCGACGTCGAGTGGGTGCGCGACGGAACCACCAAGGTGATGGCGAAGCTGCAGGCCGAGTTCGCCGCCGGCAGCCCGCAGCCGGACCTCCTCCTCATCGCCGACAGCGTGACGATGGAAGGCCTGAAGCGCGACGACCGCCTGATGGCCTATGAGGACGCCGACACGACCGGCTTCGAGGACGGCCTCCACGACAAGGACAAGACCTACTTCTCGACGAAGCTGATCACCACCGGCATCGTCAACAACACCCGCGCCGGAATGACGCCGACCTCCTGGAAGGACCTGACCAAGGAGGAAGCGAAGGGCCAGGTGACGATGCCGAGCCCGCTGACCTCCGGCGCCGCCCTCGTCCATCTCGCGGCGATCACCCAGAACCCCGATCTCGGCTGGGACTATGTCGAGGCGCTGGCAAAGAACGGCGCGACGGCGGCCGGCGGCAATGGCGGCATCCTGAAGGCCGTCGCCGGCGGCCAGTCCGCCTATGGCGTCATCGTCGACTATCTGCCGATCCGCGAGGCGGCCAAGGGCTCGCCGGTGAACTTCGTCTTCCCGACCGAGGGCGTCTCGGCGGTCACCGAGCCGGTGGCGATCCTGAAGACCTCGCAGAACCCGGAAGCCGCCAAGGCCTTCGTCGACTTCCTCCTCTCCGAGGAGGGCCAGAAGCTCGCCGCTTCGCAGGGCTATCTGCCGGCCCGCGACGGCGTCGCCGGGCCCGCCGGCTTCCCCGGCCGCGACCAGATCAAGCTGATGTCCTTCGACGCCGAGAAGGCGCTGGCCGACGAAGAGACCAACAAGAAGCGCTTCGCCGACATCTTCGGCGGCTGACCGCTTGATCGCATTCGTCAAGCGCAGACAGGACGGCGAGGGCCTGGCTCTCGCCGTCCTCGTCGTCTTCATCCTGCTCGTCTCCGTCCTGCCGATGGCGCGCCTCCTGTTGGAAGCGATCGCCCCGGGAGGCCGGCTCGACCCGTCGAACCTCGTCTCGGTGCTCGCCGCCGGCTCGACCTGGACGGCGACCTGGCACTCGCTGGTCACGTCGATCTTCGGGACGGGGATCTCGCTCGTCCTCGGGACGGGTTTCGCGCTGGCCGTGGCACTGACCGACATCCGGGCCAAGGCGGCGCTGGTCTTCGCGTTTCTCCTGCCGCTGATGATCCCGCCGCAGGTGACGGCCCTGTCCTGGGCGCAGCTCGCCGGCCCGTCCAGCCCGCTGCTGATCACCCTCGGCCTCGCCCCGCCGCTCGGGGCGCCGAACCCTTTCTACAGCGCCGAAGGGATCATTCTCCTCCTTGGCATCCAGCATGCGCCGCTGGTCTTCCTGGCGGTGCGGGCCGGCCTGCGCGGCCTGCCGCGGGAGATGATCGAGGCGGCACGGGCCTGTGGCGCCGGCCGGCTCTTCGTGCTGCGCACCGTCGTCCTGCCGATGATGACGCCGGCGCTCGTCGCCGGCTCCGCCCTCGCCTTCGTCTCGGCCATCGGCAATTTCGGCATCCCGGCGCTGCTCGGCATCCCGGCCGGCTACACGGTGCTGCCGACCCTCATCTACCAGCGGCTGGCAAGCTTCGGCCCGTCGATCATCTCCGACGTCGCCGTGCTCTCGATCCTGGTGGGCGCGCTCGCCTTTGCCGGCTTCGCCGTGCAGTCGCTGCTGATCGGCAGGCGCGATTTCCGCAGCGTCGGCGCGCCGTCGCAGGCGCTCCGCTACCGGCTCGGCAAGGCCCGGCTGCCGGCCGAGATCGGCGCCTGGGGGATCATCGTCGTGATCCTCGTCGTTCCCCTCCTCGCCCTCGTCGCGACCTCGCTGGTCACCGCCTATGGCGTGCCGCTGTCGAACGCCACCATGACGCTCGGCAACTACGCCGAGGTGCTGTTTCGCCAGGATGCGACGGTCAGGGCCTTCCGCAACTCCTTCTTCCTCGCCGCCGGCGCCTCGCTCCTCCTGATGCTGCTTGCCGTGCCCTTCGCCGCGATGATCGTCTGGCGCGGCGGGCGGCTCCTGAAGAGCCTCGCGATGCTGGCCGAGGTGCCCTACGCGTTGCCCGGCATCGTCCTCGGCATCGCCGCCATCCTGATCTTCATCCGGCCGCTGCCGATCCTCGGCTTCAGCCTCTACAACACCATCTGGATCATCTTCTTCGCCTATCTCGCCCGCTTCCTGACCCTGTCGCTGCGGCCCGTCGTCGGCGCGGTGCAGCAGCTCGATCGGGGGCTCGACGAGGCGGCGCGGATGACCGGTGCCGGCTACCTCTTCCGGCTGCGCACGGTGCTGTTTCCGCTGCTCGCCCCGGCGGCGGCGGCGGGCGCGGTGCTGACCTTCATGACCAGCTTCAACGAGCTGACGGTCTCGGCGCTGCTCTGGTCGGCGGGCAACGAGACGCTGGGGGTCGTGGTCTTCAATCTCGACGACGGCGGCTCCACGGTGCTCGCCTCGGCGGTCGCGGTGGTGACGGTGGTCGCCATCGTCGCCATCATGGGCGCGACGGCGCTCTTCGCGCGCCGGCTGCCGCGCGGCGTCCTGCCCTGGGCCGACTGAGCGCGACCGCGACGGGAGCGGCGCCGAAGCGCCGTCGTCAGGCGGCCTCGGCGAGACCGGATGCTCCGTGCTCGGCCGGCATCAGCCAGGCATCGCGCACCGCGACCCGCACGACCTCGCCGATGGCGAGGCGCCGGGTGTCGGGAACCGGCAGCAGCAATCCGGGAGCCGCGTCGGGCTCGACCTCGTAGAGCGTGTGCGCGCCCTTGAATACCGCCTTGCGGACCCTGGCGGGAAAACCCTCCGTGCCGATCGCCAGCCCCTCCGGCTTGACGGCCAGCCGGGCCTCGCCGGAGGCCGGTGCCTGCGCACCGGCCCGCACCAGCGCGTCGCCGCCGAACAGCGACACCCTGTACCGCCCGCCTTCCGCCATGCCGAGCACGGTGCAACCCACCACCCGGCCATTGCCGACGAAGCGCGCGACGCGTTCCCCGGACGGTTCGGCATAGAGCGTTGCGGGATCGGCGACCTGCAGGATGCGGCCCTTCTCCATCACCGCGATGCGGTCGGCCATGGCCATCGCCTCGGCCTGGTCGTGGGTGACGTAGACCATCGTCGCGCCGGTGCGCTCGTGGAAGGCCCGGAAGGTCTCTTCCATGGACGCCCGCAGATGGACGTCGAGATTGGCCAGCGGCTCGTCGAGGAGGATGACATCCGGATTCATCGCCAGGCAGCGGGCGAGCGCGACCCGCTGGCGCTGGCCGCCGGAGAGATCCGCCGGGCGCCGGTCCTCGAAGCCGGAGAGTTCGACGGCTTCGAGCGCCTCGCCCACCTTGCCGTCGCGTTCCGCCTTGCTCAGACCACGCACCCGCAGCGCATAGCCGACATTCTCGGCGACGTTCATATGCGGCCACAGGGCGTAGGACTGGAAGACGATGGCGACGTTGCGCTTTTCCGGCGGCACATGGGCGCCCTCACCGGCGACCAGCCGGTCGCCGAAGCGGATCGCGCCCTCAGTCAACGTCTCGAAGCCGGCGATGAGCCGCAAAAGGGTCGTCTTGCCGCAGCCGGACGCCCCCAACAACGCCACGAACTCGCCATTGGCGATGTCGAGGGTGACGTCGTCGACGGCGGCGGCGCTCCCGAAGCGCTTGACCGCCCCGCGGACAGAAATGGCAGTCATCCGTGCTCGGCTCCGGAACGCGTCAGAACAGGCCTTCGATCTCGCCCTGATCGTTCAGATAGATCGATTCGGCCGCCGGCTGCGAGGGTAGGCCCGGCATGGTCATGATCTGCCCGCAGATGGCGACGACGAAGCCGGCGCCGGCCGACAGCCGCACCTCGCGCACATGGACGGAAAAGTCCGTCGGCGCGCCGCGCTTGGTCGGGTCGGTGGAGAACGAGTATTGCGTCTTCGCCATGCAGACCGGCAGATGGCCGTAGCCGGCCTCCTCCCAGGCGGAAAGCTGGTCGAGCACCGACTGGTCGGCCGTCACCTCCGAGCCGCGGTAGATCTTCTTCACGACCGTCTCGATCTTCTCGAACAGGCCCATCTCGTCCGGATAGATCGGCTTGAAGTCGGCGGTACCGCCATCGGCAAGCTCCACCACCTTGTGGGCGAGGCCCTCGATCCCGGCCGAGCCCTCGGCCCAGTGGCGGCAGACGATCGCCTCGGTGCCAAGGGTCGCGACATAGTCCTTCACCGCCTGGATCTCGGCCTCGGTATCGGCGGAGAAGTGATTGATCGCGACGACGACGGGGACGCCGAAGCCTTTGACGTTCTCGACATGGCGGCCGAGATTGGCGCAGCCGGCCTTCACCGCCTCGACATTCTCGGCGCCGAGATCGGCCTTGGCGACGCCGCCATTCATCTTCATCGCCCGCACCGTCGCGACGATGACGGCCGCCGCCGGCTTCAGACCGGCCTTGCGGCACTTGATGTCGAAGAACTTCTCCGCCCCGAGATCGGCGCCGAAGCCGGCCTCGGTGACGACGTAGTCGGCAAGCTTCAGCGCCGCCTTGGTGGCGACGACGGAGTTGCAGCCATGGGCGATATTGGCGAAGGGACCGCCATGGACGAAGGCCGGGTTGTTCTCCAGCGTCTGGACGAGGTTCGGCTGGATCGCGTCCTTCAGGAGCACCGCCATCGCGCCGTCGGCCTTGAGATCACGGGCGGTGATCGGCGTCTTGTCGCGGCGATAGGCGACGATGATGTCGCCGAGGCGTTTTTCCAGATCCTTCAGGTCGTTCGACAGACACAGGATCGCCATGACTTCGGAGGCGACGGTGATGTCGAAGCCGGTCTCGCGGGGAAAGCCGTTGGCCACACCGCCCAAGGAAGCCGTGATCTGGCGCAGCGCCCGGTCGTTCATGTCGAGGACGCGGCGCCACGTCACCCGGCGACTGTCGATCTGCAGATCGTTGCCCCAGTAGATGTGGTTGTCGATCATTGCCGAGAGCAGGTTGTGCGCCGTGGTGATCGCGTGGAAATCGCCGGTGAAGTGGAGGTTCATCTCCTCCATCGGCACGATCTGGGCATAGCCGCCGCCGGCGGCCCCGCCCTTGCCCCCGAAGCAGGGACCGAGCGACGCCTCGCGGATGCAGATGAGGGCGTTCTTGCCGATGCGGTTCAGCCCGTCTCCCAGGCCGACCGTCGTCGTCGTCTTGCCCTCGCCGGCCGGCGTCGGATTGACGGCGGTGACGAGGATCAGCTTGCCGTCGGGGCGGCTCTCGAGCGATTTCAGGAACGGCGCTGAGACCTTGGCCTTGTCGTGTCCGTAGGGGACGATGTCCTCCTCCGACATGCCGAGGCGCGCGGCAATCTCCTTGATCGGCTTCTTCTTCGCGGCGCGCGCAATGGCGATGTCGGAGTTGAATGCGCTCAAGGCTGTCTCCCTAGGATCGATGATTTTGGGATCAGCATACGCAAGGCGCCTGCGCATGGCCACAGGCCGATGCGCCGGAAGACCGGGGATCTCGAAGACGGGTTCGGAAACGACGGTATCGCTGGCGCAACCGCCCGGCGGACAAAGAAAAGCCCGGCGTGGGAGGAGATCGCCGGGCTCTTCTTCTACGCGCAATGTCGGCTTCAGGCATCAGGAGGATATGCCGTTGGCCACTGCTTGCTACTCGGTCAGGAAACGCGGCCGGTCCGCATGGGAGGAAAGCGACGGCCGCTGCAAGCCCTGACTTAACTCCAACAATGTAGCACGGGTTCCGCCGCTCGACTGTGTCCGGGTTGCTACGATTCCATCGCAATCAGGCTGGCGTTGCCTCCCGCTGCGGCAGTATTGACCGAAATCACCTGCTCGCGAGCAAAACGCGCCAGGTAATTGGGGCCGCCAGCCTTCGGTCCCGTGCCGGAAAGTCCCGATCCGCCAAAGGGTTGCGATCCGACGATCGCGCCGATGATATTGCGGTTCACATAGAGGTTACCGACCGTTAGGCGTGCGATGACTTTTTCCGCCGTTTGATTGATCCGGCTGTGCACGCCGAGGGTCAGGCCGTAGCCCGTGGCATCGATGGCGTCGAGGACCCTGTCGAAGTCCCTGGCCTTCCAGCGCACGACATGGAGCACCGGCCCGAACACCTCCCGATCCAGCGCCTCCGGCCGGTCGAGCTCGACGATGTGCGGAGCGAAGTAGTGGCCCTTGCCGGCCAGCTCCGCCGGCACCTCGCCGCTGTAGCGGATCTTCTGCTCGCGCCCCATGCGCTCGACATGGCCCTTCAGCATGGCGAGCTGTTCGGCGTCGATCACCGGACCGATGTCGGTCGCAAGCTCGCGCGGATCGCCGACGGTCAGCTCCTTCGCCGCCCCGGCGATCATGTCGAGGATCTTGTCGGCCACGTCCTCCTGCAGGAACAGGAGGCGCAGCGCCGAGCAGCGCTGGCCGGCCGAGCGGAAGGCCGACATCACCACGTCGTCCGCCACCTGCTCGGGCAGCGCGGTGGCGTCGGCGATCATCGCGTTGATGCCGCCGGTCTCGGCGATCAGCGGCGCGATCGGTGCGTTGCGGGCGGCGAGCGCCCGGTTGATCGAAAAGGCGGTCTCGGTCGAGCCGGTGAAGGCGACAACCGCGGTGAGATCGTGGGAGGTCAGGGCCGCGCCGGTCTTGCCATCGCCGGGCGCGAGATAGAGGTGCTCTTTCGCAAAGCCCGCCTGATGCAGCAGCTCGACGGCCTTCGCCGCGATCAGCGGCGTCTGCTCGGCCGGCTTGGCGATGACCACGTTGCCGGCAGCGAGCGCCGCCGCGACCTGGCCGGTGAAGATCGCCAGCGGAAAGTTCCACGGCGAGATCGCCACGGCGACGCCGCGCGAGCGGTAGGTCAGGCGGTTCTCCTCGCCGGTCGGCCCGGGGAGAGGCACCGGCGCGGCGAAAAGCCGCATCGCCTCGTCGGCATAGAAGCGCAGGAAGTCCACCGCCTCGCGCACTTCGGCGATGCCGTCGTCGAGCGTCTTGCCGCCTTCCGCCGCGAGGATGGCGAGAAGCTCGGCCTCCTTCGCTTCCATCATCTGGGCCGCCTTGCGCAGCGCCTCGGCCCGCCGCGCCGCCGGCACCGCTTCGGCCGAGCGGGCATGGCGCGCGGCCTCGGCGACGAGGGCGGACGCGGCTTGCGCCGACAGATGATGGCTGGTGCCGAGCCTTGCGCCGTCGACCGGCGAGAGAATTGCGACCGGCGTCGAGCCGCCCTTCGCCGCCGCCGCCTCGCACAGCGCCTCGAGCCGGTCGACCGGCACCCTGCGGCGCTCGGAGATCAGGCTGCCCAGCGCCCGCCGGTCGCCGGTCTCGATGCCGGCGGAGTTCTGGCGCGGCGAGAAGAGATCCTTCGGCAGGCCGATCTTCGGATGACGCGCCGGGCCGGCTTCCAGCATCGCCCGTGGCCGCTGGAGAAGGTCATCGACGGGAATGTCCTCGTCGCCGACCATCGCGACGAAGGAGGAGTTGGCGCCGTTTTCGAGCAGCCGGCGGACGAGATAGGCGAGGAGATCGCGGTAGCCGCCGACCGGCGCGTAGATGCGGCAGGCGACCGGCTTTTGCCCGGAGCGGCGCAGCGTCTCGTAGAGCGCCTCGCCCATGCCGTGGAGGCGCTGGAACTCGAAGCCGGCCGGGTCCTTGCCGGCCATTTCGAGGATGGTCGCGACGGTCAGGGCGTTGTGGGTGGCGAACTGCGGGTAGATCCGCGCGCGGCGGTCGAGCAGCGCCTTGGCGCAGACGAGATAGGACAGGTCCGTCGCCGGCTTGCGCGAGAACACCGGATAGCCTTCGAGGCCCTTTTCCTGGGCGTGCTTGATCTCGGTGTCCCAATAAGCGCCCTTGACGAGGCGGACCATCATGCGAATGCCGGCCGCCTCGCAGAGCCCGTCGACATGCTCGATGACGGCAAGCGAGCGCTTCTGATAGGCCTGTATGGCGAGGCCGAAGCCCTCCCAGCCCTGGAAGTCGAAGCGCTTCACCAAGGCGTCGATGACGTCGAGGGAGAGTTCGAGACGCTCGGCCTCCTCGGCGTCGATGGTCAGGTTGAGGTCGTAGCCGCGCGCCTGCTCGGCCAGGGCGATCACCTTCGGCAGCAGTTCCTCGAGGACCCGCTCGCGCTGCAGCGGGTGGTAGCGCGGATGCAGCGCCGAGAGTTTCACGGAAATGCCCGGCCGGTCGGGCAGCGTCTTGTTGCCGGCCCTGCGGCCGATCGTCTCGATGGCGCCGGCATAGGAGCGATAATAGCGCTCGGCATCCTCCATGCTCCGGGCGCCCTCGCCCAGCATGTCGTAGGAATGGCGGTAGCCCTTGGATTCGTAGGCCCGCGCCCGCTCCAGCGCGTCCTCGATGGTCTCGCCGAGGACGAAGTGCCGGCCGAGGAAGCGCATCGCCTGGCGCGTCGCCTGGCGCACGGCCGGGCCGCCGAGGCGCTTGACGAGGCCCGCCATCACCCCCTGCGGCGTCTCGCCGGGCCGGATGATCCGCGCCGAGATTCCGAGCGCCCAGGCGGAGGCCGCGGTCATCAGCCGGTCCTCGCCGCCCTCGTGATGAGCCCAGTCGCCGGCGCCGATCTTCTCCTCGATCAGCCGGTCCTGGGTGGCCGCATCGGGGACGCGAAGGAGCGCCTCGGCAAGGATCATCAAGGCGAGCCCCTCACGGCTCGACAGCCCGAACTCGCGCAAGAAATCCTCGACGCCGCCGATGCCGCCGGCCGCCTTGCGGATGCCGACGATCAGGCCGCGGGCGCGCTCGTCGACCCTGTCCTCGTCATGGGTCCAGCGGCTCGATGCCTTGAGCAGCGCCGAGACCGCCGCCTGGTCGTCGATGGAGAACGGCGCGCAGAAGGCCGGCGGATAGTTGCCGCCCGCGCGGGTGGAAGCTGCAGTCGCAGACATGGGCCGCTCCGAGTTCGAAAGACCAAGAGATTCACGCGAATCGATCGAATTTAGGAGCGTCCGGGACGACACGCAATCGGGCGGGACGTGGGAAAGGGATTTCGGCTTTGGGCTCGAAGCGGACATTCGCTGCGAGCCCCATGAACGACCGCAATGGGTCGAATGCCGCCGCTCGGGCCTAGTTCAGCAAACCGCCGCGACGACGCATGCGGGGCCGTGGCCGCTTCGCCCCCTACTCCGCGCCCGCCGTCTGCCTGATCTCCCGCGCGAGCTCGGCGGGCAGATCGAGCCTTGCCGCCAGCAGGTCGAGATAGGCGCGTTCGGCCGGGTGGTCGGCGTCGATGGCCAGCACCGAGGCGGTGTAGATTTCCATCGCGACCTCGGGCGTTTTCGCTTCGGAGGCGAGGTCGTCAACTGTCTTGGGGCGGCGCAGTTCGTCCATGACGAGGGCCTTTTCGTCGCTCGCCAGATCCATGTCGTCGATCTTGCCGAAGATCGCATTCTCCTCATCGGCGTCGATATAGCCGTCGGCCTTGGCGGCGGCGATCATGGCCGACAGCATCAGGCGGGCGCGATCATCCTCCTCGCCGGAGGGCATGAAGGCGGTGCCATGGGGCTCTGGCACCTCGTCGGGGCTCTGCGCTGGGGCCAGGCTCCGCACGGGTTCGGCGCCGGGCAGCGCGGTGGCGCCGGATTTCGTCTGGTAGTTCTGGTAGGCCTTGTAGGCGAGGCCCGCGACCAGCGCGGCACCGCCGAGCTTGAGCGCGCTGCCGCCGAAGGACTTGCCGCGCTTCTTCTTGAAGAGCTGCGAGGCGAGACCGCCGACAACGGCGCTGGTCACCATCGAACCACCCCGCCCCTGAAGCATGCCGCCAACCTGATCGATCAGAGAGCCGCCCGAACTTCCGCCCCGCGGCCCGTCACCGTCGCGATGGGGATCGCGGCGGGAGGACGAGCCCCCCTGCGTCTGGCTGCCGAGGAAATCGGAGAGAAGGCGCTGAATATCCATTGGGTCGGGTCCTCATGAGTGCGGTCGCTGACCCCGGATATCGAAACGGCAGATGCAATTGGCAATAGCGCTTTCAGGCGAGCCATCGTGGCTCACGACGGCCTGGACGGGTCGAAACCCGAAATTGCCGAGCGCACGGTCGCGATCACCGCCCCGCCGGCGCTTCGGACCGGCCCGCCGGATCCCCATCTGCGGGCGACGGATCCCGCCCGTCCAGCAACGCCTCGATCTCGGGATAGAACCACCTGCGGCCGGGATAGCCTTCGAGGCGGCCAATCTCGGTTCCGTCGTCGCCGATCAGCACGAAGGTCGGCGTGAACACCGCCGGCGTCAGCCCGGGGATGCCGCCCCGGCGGTCCGTCCAGATGTTCACCCGGCGGAGCGGCGCAAACATGCCGATGCGGCTCTGCGGGTAGTCGGGCGCGATCTCGG
Source organism: Aurantimonas sp. 22II-16-19i (assembly GCF_002088275.1). Classification (GTDB taxonomy): domain Bacteria; phylum Pseudomonadota; class Alphaproteobacteria; order Rhizobiales; family Rhizobiaceae; genus Jiella. Next base: position 154,039 of record NZ_AQQS01000002.1, on the reverse strand, counting down.
CGTCGAACTTGCGGCAGAACGGGCAGCCCGGCTGCTCGAACATCAGGAGTTCGGCGGCGTTTGCCGGCCCGGGCAAGGCGGACGGGAACAGCAGGGCAACCGGCAGAAAAACGGCGGCGAGCCATGACAGCCGCCGCCCGATAGTCACGGGACCGTTCGTCCCGAAGCCATGCCAGCCGATGGTCCGCGCCTTCGCCATTTGCCGATCATAGCGCGGCGGCCGACGAAAAGTTAGCCGCCGCGACGATTTGGCCGGCGGCGCGCGCGGCACCGGGCGAGGTTCGCCCTGATCAGGCGTAGATGTCCATCACCTGGTTGAGCAGGGCGATGGCGTCTGCCTTGGAGCGCTGGAAGGAGTTGCGGCCGATGATCGAGCCGTTGCCGCCGCCCTCGCGGATGCCGCGCACCTCTTCGAGCAGTTCGTCGGTGTTCTTGGCGGCGCCACCGGAGAAGACGACGATGCGCTTGCCGTTGAAGGCCGCCTGCATGATGTGGCGGACCCGGTCGGCCGCGGTGTCGCCGGCGATCTCGTATTTCGAATAGATCGGCTTTGCCGCGTCGAGATCGACATGCGCCGTCGGCAGCTTCACCTTGATGATGGTCGCGCCCATCAGCGCCGCCATGTGTGCGGCATAGGCGATGATGTCGAGGCCCGTCTCGCCGTCCTTGGTGACCTTGCCGCCGCGCGGATAGGACCAGACCACCGAGATCAGGCCGCGCGACTTCGCCTCGTGGCTGATCTCGCGCAGCTCCTCCATCATGTCGTAGGAGGCATCCGCGCCCGGATAGATGGTGAAGCCGACGCCGACGCAGCCGAGGCGCATGGCGTCCTCGACGGTGCCCGTGATCGCCTGGTCCTGGCTGGAGACGAGGGCGTTGCCGCTGTTGACCTTGAGGATCAGCGGGACTTCGCCGGCAAAGGTGTCGGCGCCGTGCTCGAGGAGACCCAGCGGCGCGGCATAGCCGGAGACGCCGGATTCGATCGCCAGTTCGTAGAGGTAGTGCGGGTCGTAGGCCGCCGGGTTCGGCGCGAAGGAGCGCGCCGGCCCATGCTCGAAGCCCTGGTCGACCGGCAGGATCACCATCCGGCCCGTGCCGCCCAGGCGGCCATGCATCAGGAGCCGTGAAAGGTTGCTCTTCAGCCCCGGGGTCTCGCCCTCGTACCAGGAGAGAATGTTCCGCACGACTTCAGTTCTGAGCATGATATCGGTGTCCTTCGGCAAACGACGGGGAAACGAGAGCGCATGGCGGAGCGATGCCTGCCGCTTCTTTTGTAGGCATAACTCTGCGGCGTCCAGACGACGCCGCGGATGCCAATCGATTAAAATCCGCCTGTCCCACCAGAGTCTTGAAAAAAGCTGCCGTCTCGGCGTTCGCCGCGGTCTCAGGCGGCGGGCGGAGGCCTCGTGCAGGGCGTGGCGGAGGCCGCGCGATCCCGTTCCTTCGGTGGCCGGCGGAGGCCTGTGCCGGGTGCTCGAGCCCGCCGATCGGCTTTTTCGGGTTGAAGCCGACATTTCGCTTTTATTTGACGCGGAAACCGTCTAGCGCGGCGCCAACCGTTCCCTGACCTCAACGCGTCGGGGATCTCGCCCGGCGCCTCGAAATCGCGCCCAAGGAGTTGCAAGCGAACATGGCTGATACACAGCATCCGGTCCATGGGAAGATCTCCGGCCCCGTCGTGATGATCGGCTTCGGCTCGATCGGCAAGGGCACCCTGCCGCTGATCGAGCGCCACTTCGACTACGACCGCAGCCGCATGGTGGTCATCGATCCCGACGAGAGCGTGCGCGGCCTGCTCGACGAAAAGGGCATCCGCTTCATCAACGAGGCGGTGACGCGCAAGAACTACGAGGAGCTCCTGACGCCGCTCCTGACCGAGGGCGAGGGCCAGGGCTTCTGCGTCAACCTCTCCGTCGACACCGGCTCGCTCGACCTGATCAAGCTGTGCCGCGAGCTCGGCGTCCTCTACATCGACACCGTCGTCGAGCCGTGGCTCGGCTTCTACTTCGACAAGAACATGTCGAATGCCGAGCGCACCAACTATGCGCTGCGCGAGACCGTTCGCAAGGAGCAGAAGAAGCATCCCGGCGGCACCACCGCCGTCTCCTGCTGCGGCGCCAATCCCGGCATGGTGTCCTGGTTCGTCAAGAAGGCGCTGGTCGACATCGCCAACGAGATCGGCATGGAATTCACCGAGCCGGCGTGGGACGACCGCGAAGGCTGGGCCAAGCTGATGAAGAAGGCCGGCGTCAAGGGCATTCACATCGCCGAGCGCGACACCCAGCGCGCCAAGTCCCCCAAGCCGATGAACGTGTTCTGGAACACCTGGTCGGTCGAGGGCTTCCTGTCGGAAGGCATGCAGCCGGCGGAACTCGGCTGGGGCACCCATGAAAAGTGGATGCCGAAGAACGCCAACCGCCACAAGAAGGGCCACCAGTCCGCGATCTATCTGGAGCAGCCCGGCGCCAACACCCGCGTGCGCTCCTGGTGCCCGACGCCGGGCCCCCAGTACGGCTTCCTGGTGACCCACAACGAATCGATCTCGATCGCCGACTACTTCACCCATCACAACAAGGACGGCGAGGTCACGTACCGCCCGACCTCGCACTATGCCTACCATCCGGCGAACGACGCCGTTCTGTCGCTGCACGAACTCTTCGGCGCCGCCGGCAAGATCCAGCCGGAGCTGCACGTCCTCGACGAGACCGAAATCGTCGACGGCATCGACGAGCTCGGCGTCCTGCTCTACGGCCACGAGAAGAATGCCTACTGGTATGGCTCGCAGCTGTCGATCGAGGAGACCCGCCAGCTCGCCCCCTACCAGAACGCCACCGGCCTGCAGGTGACCTCGGCGGTGCTCGCCGGCATGGTCTGGGCGCTGGAGAATCCGGAGGCCGGCATCGTCGAGGCCGACGAGATGGACTACAAGCGCTGCCTGGAGATCCAGATGCCGTATCTCGGCCCCGTCAAGGGCTACTACACCAACTGGACGCCGCTGGTGGACCGGCCGGGCCTGTTCCCGGAGGACATCGACGACAAGGATCCCTGGCAGTTCAAGAACATTCTCGTGCGCTGAAAAATCATCGGCCGGTTCCTCCTCGCGTCTTTGTTTGGGGGAACCGGTCGAAAGCTGCGGTTTTGTCCCGATTGCCCCTTGACCGAAGCACCGTCTCGTCCTGAAACATTGACGACAAGACACAAACCGGCACGGTGCAATGTGCCCCGCTCGCCGAGTATGAGGTATTCTTGATGCGGACACGCAAGACGGCAGTCGCAGCCACGCTCATCGCTTCGGTGCTCGGTGCCTGCACGACCAGCGAGCGCGCCTCGGTCGCGCCGCAGCCCCAGGGCGTCGATGGCCGGTGGAACGCCCTTGGCGGGCCGGTGGCCTACAGCGCGACGTTCAACAACGGCCGTTTCGCCTCGGTCGAGCAGGGAACCGGCGGCGTGCTCGCCACCGGAACCTATTCCCAGCTCGGGCCCGGCCAGATCAACATCCTCTATACCTCGCGAACGACGAACCAGCAGCAGTCCGCGAACTGCAACCTCGTCCAGACGAACCGGCTCGCCTGTGCCGCCTCCAGCGGGACGCGCTTCGAGTTCACCCGCGCCTGACGGATCGCCCGGCGGACGGCAGGACGAGGACGTGCCGATCGGGACATGGGACCGCGGCAGCTCCGGCACGTGCCGGAAGCCGAAGGCACAGAGCAGCAGTATCGAATACCGCGCCGATCGAGAACGGCGGGCGACTTGCGACATACCGGATGCCCGAAACGACCCGGCCGTGCGGCCTCGAGCCGCATCACCGGGTCGTTCGACGCATTCCAAATCCCGCCCGCGCCACCTATATCGGAAACGCGCGGCGGCCGGACGGCCGGCGAGTGCCACGACACCGGCCCTCGCGCCGACCGGCCTTCGGCGAGGCGTGCGAAGCACCTCGTCCTTATGGCCGACGACGACAACGAACCATGTGCGGGATGACAGGATGAACGCCCTTACCCAGACGGTCGCCGAGCGGGCGACCGGCCCTCTCCCAGCCGGCCACCCTCCGGTCAAGACGGCGAAGATCGGCGTTCTCCTCGTCAATCTCGGCACCCCAGACGGCACCGACTTCAAGCCGATGCGGCGCTACCTGAAGGAGTTCCTCTCCGACAAGCGCGTCATCGAGTGGCCGCGCATCGCCTGGTATCCGATCCTCTACGGCATCGTCCTCAACACCCGGCCGAAGAAATCCGGCGCCGCCTATGCCGAGATCTGGAACAAGGAGCGCAACGAGTCGCCGCTGCGCACCTTCACCCGCGCCCAGGGCGAAAAGCTCGCCGTGCGGATGGCCGGCCATGGCGAGATCGTCGTCGACTGGGCGATGCGCTACGGCAATCCGTCGATCGCCGAGCGGACCGACTACCTGATGAGCCAGGGCTGCGACCGGATCCTCGTCTATCCGCTCTATCCGCAATATTCGGCTTCGACCACGGCGACGGTGAACGACAAGTTCTTCGAGCACATGATGGCCCAGCGCTGGATGCCGGCGGTCAGGACCGTTCCCGCCTATCACGACGAGCCGGTCTATATCGACGCCCTCGCCCGCTCGATCGAGAGCCATCTCGCCACCCTCGACTTCGAGCCCGAGCACGTCATCTGCTCCTATCACGGCATTCCGCAGAGCTATTTCCGCAAGGGCGATCCCTATCACTGCCATTGCCAGAAGACCTCGCGGCTGCTCGACGAGCGGCTCGGCTGGCCCAAGGGCCGGCTGATCACCACCTTCCAGTCCCGCTTCGGACCGGAGGAGTGGCTGCAGCCCTACACCGACAAGACCATCGAGAAGCTGGCGAAGGAGGGCGTCAAGAACATCGCCGTCCTCAATCCCGGCTTCGTCTCCGACTGCCTGGAAACGCTGGAGGAGATCGCCGGCGAGGCGGGCGAGATCTTCCACGAGGCCGGCGGCGAGAACTTCTCCCATATCCCCTGCCTCAACGATTCCGAGGCCGGCATGGACGTCATCGAGGCGATGGTCCGCCGCGAATTGCGCGGCTGGCTGGGATGACCGGAGCGTCGGCCGCCGCGATCGACGGCCGACCTGTTTCCGCGCCGTAGCCGCCTGTTTCTGCTCCGCAGCCGCCTGTCCAGTTTATTTGACAGCCCGTCTTGGAACGGGCCGCGAAGTGTGAAAGCCTCGCGGCGCCGCCAGTTTCCGCAAGCCAGGCGCCGGAACCCGGCGAGCCGGGTCCACTGGGCGGCGACGGGGTGGATTATTGGTGCGCATCGACGACGCTTGCGAGGCCGGGACGGGGCGGGACGCCGGCATGGCGTGGGCTCCACCGGTCATGCCGGCCGTTCCGCGCTCCCTGTGCACCGATTGCGGGATCTCCCGCACCGCCGAGCCCGGCCGCTGCGGCAAGGCGTGCCAGTTCATCAAGCCCGACTACCCGGCCCTCGAAGCTGAGGTCCACGGCCGCGCCCGCGACCCCGGACGGCGGGACGAGCGGCATTTCGGCCCGTTCCGGCGGATGGTCCGGGCACGGCTCGCGCCCCCTCGCGGCGGCGCCCAGTGGACGGGCATCACCACCCGCATCGCCGAGCGCCTGCTCGAAACCGGCGCCGTCGACGCGGTGCTGACCATGGCGCCCGACCCGGCGGATCGCTGGCGGCCGATCCCGGTCATCGTCACGGCGGCCGAGGGCATGGCGGCCTGCCGGGGCATGCGGATGGGCTATGCGCCGCTTCTCTCCCTCGTCGAGCCGGCCCGCGACAAGGGCTACAAGCGGCTGGCGGTGATCGGCATTCCCTGCCAAGTCTATGCGCTGCGCGCGCTGGAAACCGAACTCGGCCTCGACAAGCTCTACGTGATCGGCACGCCCTGTTCCGACAACACGACCACCGAGCGCTTCCACGACTTTCTCGCGCTGCTCGCCGACGATCCGGACAGCATCACCTATCTGGAATTTCGCGCCGACTACCACGTCGAGCTGCGCTTTGCCGACGGCCGGGTGAAGGCGATCCCGTTCTTGAAGCTGCCGATCTCGCAGCTGCCGCCGGACTTCTTCCCGCTGACCTGCCGGACCTGCGTGGACTACACCAACGTCCTTGCCGACGTCACCGTCGGCTACATGGCCGGTGAAGGCGACCAGTGGCTCTTGGTGCGCAACGAGCGCGGCGAAGAGCTCGTCGCACTCCTGGGCACGGAACTCGAGACCAGAGATCTTCGCAGCCGGGGCAGGCGCCAGGGCGCCGTCAAGGGCTTCCTGGCCAATACCGAGCTGGCCGCCGGCGGCATGCCGCTCCGCCGCATGCCGCCCTGGCTGCGCCCGATCGTCGGCTGGCTGATGCCGAGGATCGGCCCGCGCGGCCTCGAATTCGCCCGCGCCCGCGTGGAGATGAAGGCGATCGAGACCGTGCTTCATCTGCGCCGCCAGGTCCCGCGCCGGATGCGCAGCATGATCCCGGCGCACGTCTGGACGCTCGTCGCTCCCTACGGGCTCACACCACGTCCCGGCGAGCGCGCACCCGGCGAACCCGCCGGGACGGACGGCGCGGAGCCGCGATGACGGCGGCTCGCCTGCGTCCGATCGTTGCGATGCTGCTGGCGCTTCTCGCCCTCGCTGCCATCGGCCTGTCGCTCCTGAAGCTCCATGCCACGGAGACCGGCGTGACCATCGAACCGGCGATCATCGCCGAGACGCCGGCGACGATCTTCCGGCCGGAAGGCCGGGCGCTGGGGCCCGTCGTCGTGATCGCCCACGGCTTTGCCGGCTCGCAGCAGCTGATGCAGAGCTTCGCCCTCGCCTTCGCGCGCAATGGCTACGGTGCGGTGACCTTCGACTTCCTCGGCCATGGCCGCAATCCCGCCCCGCTCGCCGGCAGCATCACCGAGGAACAGGGCGCCACCCGCGCCCTCGTCGACGAGACGGCAGAGGTCGCGGCCCATGCGAAGACGCTGGGAGACGGGCGACTGGCGGTGCTCGGGCATTCCATGGCCTCCGACATCGTCGTCCGCTTCGCCGCGGCGCGGCCCGACGTCGCGGCAACGATCGCCGTCTCGATGTTCTCGCCGGAGGTGACGGCGGACGCGCCCCGCAACCTCCTCGTCATCGTCGGCGAATGGGAGGGCATGCTGAAGCGCGAGGCGCTGCGTGTGGTGGAGCTGGCGACCGCGCCTGCCGCGGCCGAGCCCGGCGTCACCTATGGCGATCCGTCCGCCGGCACGGCACGGCGCGCCGCCTTCAGCCCGAATGTCGAGCATGCGAGCGTGCTGTTCAGCCAGGCGAGCCTGCGTGAGGCCTTCGGCTGGCTCGACGCGGTCTTCGCCGTCGAGAGGCAGGAGCCGCCGATGATCGCCGGGCGCGGCCCCTGGATCATGCTGCTGATCGCCGGCTGCACGCTGCTCGCGCGCCAGCTGACGCCGATGCTTCCCCGCCTCGCCGAGCCGCCGGCGGGCGCCGGCCTGAGGTGGCGGCGCCTGTGGCCGGCGCTGCTGGTGCCGGCCATTGCCACGCCGCTCCTCCTGCGAGTGCTGCCGACGCATTTCCTGCCCGTCCTCGTCGGCGACTATCTCGCCATGCATTTCCTCGTCTACGGCCTCCTCACCGCGCTCTGCCTGCGCTGGCAACGGCGCGGCGAGGGACAGCGCTTCGGGCAGAGTGCTCTATCCCCCGCGACCATCGGTGCCGCGCTCGCGGTCGCCGCCTTCTACCTCGCCGCCCTCGTCTGGCCGATCGACAGCTTCATGACCTCCTTCGTGCCGACGCCGGCCCGCGCCGCGCTGGTGCTGGCCATGCTGGTCGGGACGCTGGCCTATTTCCTGGCCGACGAATGGGCGACGCGCGGGCCGGGATCGGCGCGCTTTGCCTATGCGGCCTCGAAGCTCGCCTTCGTCGTCTCGCTGGCCTTCGCGGTCGCCCTCGATTTCGAGCGGTTGTTCTTCCTGATCATCATCGTCCCGGTCATCGCCCTGTTCTTCCTGGTCTTCGGCGCCTTCAGCGCCTGGATCCACCGGGCGACGGGCCAGCCGCTCGTCGCGGCCCTCGCCAATGCGCTGGCCTTCGCCTGGGCGATCGGCGTGACGTTCCCGCTGCTCGCGGGATGAGGCCGGGAGACTGCGCGAGGTGAAACCGGAAGTTGGCATCGCGCCCGCCGCTCCCCAGCGCTCGCTCCGCCCCGTCCGCATTGCCGTCCGGACAGATCCAAGGAACCGCCTGCGCTTGCCTTCCCGGCTGATCGCACGATAGTCACCTGGGGCCTCTCGCAATGCCCGTCCGGCGATGGCGTCGGCGCCCCCTGGAGATCCCTATGCTCACATCCGGCAGCATTCTCGTCCTGGTGGTCCTGGTCTTCGGCATCGTCGTGCTTCTGTCGACGATCAAGATCGTGCCGCAGGGCTACAATTACACGGTGGAGAATTTCGGCCGCTATACCCGGACGCTGAATCCCGGACTGTCCATCCTGATCCCCTTCGTCGAGCGCGTCGGGCGCAAGATCAACATGATGGAACAGGTGCTCGACGTGCCGACCCAGGAGGTGATCACCCGGGACAACGCCTCGGTCGCGGCGGATGGCGTCGCCTTCTACCAGATCCTCGACGCCAAGGCCGCGGCCTACGAGGTTTCCGGCCTCGAAAACGCCATTCTCAACCTCGTCATGACCAACCTGCGCTCGGTCATGGGCTCGATGGACCTCGACGACCTCCTGTCCAACCGCGACACCATCTCGGAAAAGATCCTGCGGGTCGTCGACCAGGCGTCGCATTCGTGGGGCATCAAGATCACCCGCATCGAAATCAAGGACATCAACCCGCCGAAGAACCTCGTCGACGCCATGGCCCGGCAGATGATCGCCGAGCGCGAGAAGCGCGCCGAGATTCTCGAGGCGGAGGGCTCACGCAATGCCTCGATTCTGCGGGCCGAAGGCGAGAAGCAGGGCCAGATCCTGCAGGCGGAAGGCAAACGCGAGGCCGCCTATCGCGAGGCCGAGGCGCGCGAGAGGCTGGCCGAGGCCGAGGCGACGGCGACGCGGCTCGTCTCCGAGGCGATCGCCGCCGGCAACGTCCAGGCGATCAACTACTTCGTCGCCCAGAAATACACGGAAGCCCTCGCCAAGCTGGCCTCCGCCCCGAACCAGCGGGTGATCCTGATGCCGCTGGAGGCCTCCTCGCTGATCGGCTCGGTCGCCGGCATCGCCGAGATCGCCCGCGCCGCCTTCGGGGAAGACGCCGGCCCGGCGGTGTCGCCGTCGCCGCCCCGCCCGCGGCCCGGCCGCCAGGGCCGACCCGGCTTTTCCGTGCCGCCGAGCGGGGCGGGCGAGCCGGCGGCCGAGTAGCCGTCATGGAAACGCTCCTCGAAACCCTCGCGAACTATGGCTGGTGGATCGCCGGCCTCCTCTTGTTGATCCTCGAGGCGGTGGTTCCGGGCGTCTATCTGGTATTCTTCGGCATCGCCGCGCTCGTCGTCGGCACCAACGCCTTCCTGCTCGGCGCCACCGGCTGGTTCGACTGGCCGCAACAGGTGATCGCCTTCATCGTCGTCTCGGCCGTCTGCGTCTATCTCGGCCGGCGCTGGTACGGCACGGCGAAGGAGAGCGAGGATTCAGCACCGCTCAACCGCCGCACCGGCCGCCTGATCGGCCGCGAGGTGCGGCTGTCCGAGGCGATCGTCGACGGCCGCGGCCGGGTGGCGCTCGAGGACAGCTGGTGGAGCGTCGCCGGGCCGGAACTGCCGCTGGGCGCCCGGGTGCGGATCGTCGGGGCCGACGGGTCCGTGCTGCAGGTCGAGCCGGTGGAGTGAGGGAAGTCTCGTGACGGCCGCCCTCCCCGATTGATCCGCCGCGCGTCTGCCGCTACCCCTTGTCGGTCGACAGTCCACGAAGCGATCCCCCATGACAGAGCGCTATCCCCGCGATCTCCTCGGCTACGGCCGGACGCCGCCCGATCCGCAATGGCCGAACCCGTCCGGCGAGGGTCATGCCAGGATCTGCGTCCAGTTCGTCGTCAATTACGAGGAGGGCGGGGAGAGTTCGATCCTCGACGGGGATCCGGCCTCCGAGTCGCTGCTGTCCGAAATCGTCGGCGCGCAGCCCTGGCCCGGGCAGCGCAACCTCAACATGGAGTCGCTCTACGAATACGGCTCGCGGGCTGGCTTCTGGCGGCTGTGGCGGATGTTCACCGAACGGGGCATGCCGGTCACCGTCTACGGCGTCGCGCTCGCGCTCCAGCGCAATCCGGAAGCGGTCGAGGCGATGCTCGAGGCCGATTGGGAGATCGCCAGCCACGGGCTCCGATGGCTCGAATACAAGGACTTTCCGGAGGAGGAGGAACGCCGGCACATCCGCGATGCCGTCCGCATCCACACGGCGGTCACCGGCTCGCGGCCGCTCGGCATCTATCAGGGCAAGCCCTCCGCCAACACGCTGAAGCTGGTCATGGAGGAAGGCGGCTTCGCCTATTCCTCCGACAGCTATGCCGACGATCTGCCCTATTGGGTGGAGGGCCCGCACGGGCCGCATCTCATCATTCCCTACACCCTCGACACCAACGACATGCGCTTCGCAACGCCCCAGGGCTTCAACTCGGGCGACCAGTTCTTCGCCTATCTGAAGGACGCCTTCGACGCGCTCTACGAGGAAGGCGCGGCCGGACAGGCGAAGATGCTGAATGTCGGCCTGCACTGCCGGCTGGTCGGCCGGCCCGCCCGCGCCGCGGCGCTCGCCCGCTTCCTCGACTACGTGAAGTCGAAGCCCGACGTCTGGGTGGCGCGGCGCATCGACATCGCCCGGCACTGGCGCGAGCGGTTTCCCTATGCGCCGCGGTTCCGGCCGAGCCGGCTGACGAAGGCCGAATTCGTCGCGACCTTCGGCGGCGTCTTCGAGCATTCGCCCTTCGTTGCCAAACGATGCTTCAAGGCCGGCCTCGGCGACGCCCACGACACGCCCCTCGCTTTGTCGGCCGCGATGAACCGGGCGTTCCGCCAGGCCAGCGAGGAAGAACGCCGCGACGTGCTGAAGGCCCATCCGGATCTCGCCGGCAGGCTGGCGCTCGCCGGCGACCTGACCGAGGATTCGAAGGCCGAACAGGCCGGCGCCGGCCTCGACCGCCTGACGCCCGACGAACTCTCCCGCTTCGCCGATCTCAATAGTCGCTATGTGAAGCGCTTCGGCTTCCCCTTCATCGTCGCGGTGAAGGGCCTCGACAAGGCGGCGATCCTCGCAGCCTTCGAGCGACGCGTGGCGAACGAGCCGCAGGAGGAATTTTCAACCGCCTGCCGCGAGGTCGAGACGATCGCCCGCATCCGAATAAAATCCATCTTCGAAAGCAGACAGCCCATGAGTTCCGAGCGATGAGTTCCGAGCGTTTCGTCACCGCCGCCCCGCTGCCGGAGGCGCAAGACCTCACCCGGCGCTATGTCGACCTCGCCCAGCCCCGCCTCGGCACCGTGGTGACGTTCGCCACCGACGACTTCTTCGCCGACAAGTCCCGGATGCTGGATCCGGCACCGCCGGTCTTCTATCCCGACCGCTTCGACGATCACGGCAAGTGGATGGACGGCTGGGAATCGCGGCGCAAGCGCACCCAAGGCCACGACCACGCGGTCGTTCGCCTCGGCCAGCGCGGCACGATCGCCGCAATCGACGTCGACACCGCCTTCTTCACCGGCAACTTCCCGCCGGAGGCGATGATCGAGGCGGCCGACACGGCGGAGGAACCGGGCGAGGCCGACTGGGCCGTGATCGTCCCCCGCGCGCCCCTGAAGGGCGACAGCCACAACCTCTTCACGGTCGGCAGCGACGCGCCGGTCCGCTGGCTGCGCCTCAACATCTACCCCGACGGCGGCGTCGCGCGGCTGCGGGTCTTTGGCACGATCGCCAAGGACTGGAGCAGCATTGCGCCGGACGAGACCATCGACCTCGGCGCGATGGAGAACGGCGGCACGGCCGTCGCCTGGAACGATGCCCATTACGGCCATCCGGCCAACATGCTGGCGCCCGGCCGGGCCCCGGTGATGGCCGACGGCTGGGAGACGGCGCGCCGGCGCGTGCCCGGCAACGACTGGTGCGTCCTGAAGCTCGGCCATGCCGGCCAGATCGAGCGCATCGCCATCGACACCAATCACTTCAAGGGCAACTATCCCGATCGCTTCACGCTGCGGGCCGGCCGCCTCGGGGACGAGGCGAGCGTGGAAGCGGTCGATGCGGCAAGCCGCGACTGGCCGCTGATCGTCGCAGAGGCGAAGCTCTCGGCCCATCATGTGGAGAAGTTCGCGGCCGAGCCGGTCGGCGAGCCGGTCACGCATGTCAGGCTCGACATCTTCCCCGACGGCGGCGTTTCGCGCCTGAGGCTGTACGGAAAGAAGGCCTGATGGCGGATCGCATCGTCCGGCCCCGCCCGCTGACCAAGAGCGCCTTCGCTCCCTTCGGCGACGTCATCGAGACCGACGGTGCCGAGGAGCGGCTGATCAACGCCGGCACCACCACCCGCTATCACGATCTCGCCCGCGTCGACGTTGCGGCTGGCGGGGGCCGACCGCTGATCTCGATCTTCCGCGGCCAGGCCTTCGCCCTGCCGGTCGAGATCGCGATGTTCGAGCGCCATCCGCTCGGCAGCCAGGCCTTCGTTCCGCTCGCCGGCCGCCCCTGGCTCGTCGTCGTCGCCAAGGATGCAGGGGGCAAGCCGGGCGAGCCCTTCGCCTTCCTCGCCAGCGGCACCCAGGGCGTCAACTATGCGGCCGGGGTCTGGCATCATCCGCTGCTCGCCCTCGAGGCGACGTCGGATTTTCTCATCGTCGACCGGGGTGCCTCGGACGCCAATCTCGAGGAGGTCTTCCTCGACGCGCCCTACCGCATCGAGCGCTGACCGCGCGTCTTGGCGCCGAAAGCGCTGACCGACAGATGCAAGGCGCGGCGAAACCATCCGGCGGCTTCCTCGTTGCAAATTCATGACGGCTTTGCCCACCAGCGGTGGCAACCACCGGCGGGAGGCGGCCGAGCGAAGACGACGAGTTCAGGAGACATCCCGATGGCGACCGAAGCCCTCAAGCACGCCCGTTTCGACCACGCGCAACACGGCAACTACGACAGTCCGGACGACGTCCTGAAGGATGATCGCCTGTCGGCCACCGAGAAGCAGGCGATCCTCGAAGAGTGGCGGTCCTCCCTGCAGCACATCCTCAACAACGATCCGGATGCGCCGCAGGTCGAGGCGACGAGCCGCTCCCTCGACGAAGCGGTCGAGCGCCTAGCCGGCATGCGCAGCTGACGACGCGCCAAGGTGGCAGAGTTGCTGGACTACACGACCTGCGGCATAGTGGCACGCTCGACGGCGAGGCGTTTTCAGCGTCCATCCGGCGTGCGAGATTCCGATCGCCTGCCGAGACCCTGCCGAGAGATCCCATGATTCTCGCCTAAGCAGGCGGCGGGATCGTTCTGTGCCTGGAAAGGGAAGCCGCGACGGCCATCGTCGCCCATCCCGTCGATGGGCAGGCAGGGCGCATCGTCGGCTCGCAAGTCGATCAACCGTCAGAGCGGCAGCGGTCATGACCTCTTTCCCGTCGGCGGGGATCGCGTCCTCGCCACGATAACGACGATTTCGCACCCGGCCCGATCGCGGTCGTTGGCCGGGGCGCAGACAGGACCCTTTCGATGTCGATGCAATTTCCCCGATGGGCGCAGTACAGCCACCCCAGGCACGGGCTCTATGGCTCCCCCAGCGAGGTGCTGGCCGACGGCCGCCTTTCGGAAACCGAGAAGCAGATGGTCATCGAGGCCTGGCGCTCCTTCATCGAGCATGGCGCCGCCGACGAGGGGGACGAAGAGCTCATTCCCTCGACCCTCCGCTCCCTGGACACTGCCGCCGAACGTCTGGCCGCCGGGAAGACGTGAACTGCGGCAAATAAATCAATCAACTTGATAAAAAAGGCGTCGATCTCGGGATTCGCCGCCTTTTTCGTTGGCTCCGTCACCCTAGCTTGCGAGAAGAGCGACCGTGCCGCCCGAATGGCAGCGGCCGGCCAGCGATCAACGGGACCGGGACATCGACCATGCCGAAAAGCATCAACCCCGCGACGGGCGAGGTCATCGAGGACTACGCCGACCACAGCGACGCCGACGTCGAGCGGGCGCTGGAGAATGCCGAACTCGCCTATCGGGACTGGCGCAAAACACCCTACAGCCGGCGCGCCGACCTCCTCCTGCGGACGGCAGACGTCCTGGAACGACGCAAGGACGAGCTTGCCCGCATCGCCACGCTCGAAATGGGCAAGCGGCTGAAGGAGGCCGTCGCCGAGGTCGAGAAATGCGCCAATGGCTGCCGCTACTATGCCGAGCACGGCGAGGCGATGATCGCCGACGACGAGCGCCCCGGTCCTGCCGGCAGGAACTACGTCGCCTATCTGCCGATCGGGCCGGTGCTGGCGGTAATGCCCTGGAACTTCCCCTACTGGCAGTGCTTCCGCTTCATCGCCCCGGCGCTGATGGCCGGCAATGTCGGGCTCCTCAAGCACGCCTCCAATGTCAGCCAGTGCGCCCTCGAGATCGAGAAGGTGCTGCTCGAAGCCGATGCGCCCCAGGGTGTCTTCCAGACGCTGCTGATCTCGTCGAAGAAGGTCGAGCCGATCCTGCGCGATCGCCGGATCCGTGCCGCGACCCTCACCGGCAGCGAGGGCGCCGGTTCGGCCGTCGCGGCGACGGCGGGCTCGGAGATCAAGACCACCGTCCTCGAACTCGGCGGCTCGGATCCGTTCATCGTCATGCCATCGGCCGATATCGCCAAGGCGGTCGACGTCGGCGTCACCGCCCGCATGCAGAACAACGGCCAGAGCTGCATCGCCGCCAAGCGTTTCATCGTCCATGAAGACGTCTATGACGACTACGCCGCCCGCTACCGGGCGAAGCTGGAGGCGATGACCGTCGGCGACCCCATGGACGCCGCGACGGACATCGGGCCGGTGGCGATGAAGTCCGGCGTCGAGGATCTGGAGGACCAGATCGAGCGCTCGGTGAAAGCCGGTGCGAAGCTCACAACCGGCGGCGCGGTCGAGGGCAAGGGCTTCTACTTCAAGCCCGGGATGCTGGAGAATGTCGGCGAGGAGGCGCCGGCCTACCGCGAGGAGCTGTTCGGTCCCTGCGCGATCTTCTTCAAGGTGGCCTCGATCGACGAGGCGATCACCCTTGCCAATGATTCGGACTTCGGCCTCGGCGGGTCGGTCTGGACCAACGAGGCGCCCGAGATCGAGCGCTTCGTGCGCGAGCTCGACCAGGGCGGCACCCACGTCAACCGGATGACCGCCTCCGATCCGCGCCTGCCCTTCGGCGGGGTCAAGCGCTCCGGCTACGGCCGAGAGCTGTCGAAGGAAGGCATCCACGCCTTCATGAACGCCAAGACGGTCACGATCGACTGAGGGCGCAGCACCCCGGCGATCGCCCTCCCGCCACGCCGGCCGCCGACCCACTTGACGGCCGGCTGCCGAGGATGGAACACCGCGTCCTGGCTACGCAGTCGGGTGAGATGCTCCTGCCCTGCGGCAGGTGTCGGAACAAAGGGTCGGGCGCAGAGGGGGCAGCGGTGACGAGGCCGTGCAGATAGGGCTTCCGCAGCGGTGCCGAGCACCCATGCGGTGACATCTGGAGCGCTTCGGGAAAGCATTGGAAGGCACCCTCGGCAGGCGGCCGAACAGTTTCACGGCAGCCTTGTCGGCTGCCTACGGACAAGGCATAAATCCAACGTCGACAAGCGTCCGGGATCGGCGCCTCTGACCTGACACGGGGCGGTCGCTGCCGCGCTCGACAAGCGAACGGACACGGCGCATGAGCACGACCCAACCGCACGATGAGATTTCCGGCGATCCCGCCCGGGTGCTCGCCGCACGGGCCATGGCCGCCCGGGACACCGGAATCCGGCAGCTGTTCGCTTCGGATCCGGCGCGCTTTGCGGCATTCTCGGCATCCGCCGCGGGCCTGTTGCTCGACTATTCCAAGACGGCGATCGATGCCGAGACGCTGACGGCGCTGTTCGACCTCGCGCGGGCGCGCCAGGTGGAGGCCAGGCGCGACGCCATGTTCGCCGGCGCCCGCATCAACGCGACGGAGAACCGCTCGGTCCTCCATGTCGCACTGCGCGCCGAGCCCGCGGACGCCTACCGGGCGGACGGCGATCCGGTCAGCGCCGACGTGATGAACGTCCTGACGGCCATGTCGAACTTCGCGACCAAGGTGCGCAACGGCGAGATCGCCGGCTCGGGCGGCGACCTGATCACCGACGTCGTCAATATCGGCATCGGCGGCTCCGATCTCGGCCCGGTGATGGCGACGCTCGCCCTTTCCCCCTATCATGACGGCCCGCGCACGCATTTCGTCTCGAATGTCGACGGCGCCCACATGGCCGATACGCTGAAGGGCCTCGATCCGAAGACGACGCTGTTCATCGTCGCCTCCAAGACCTTCACCACCATCGAGACCATGACCAACGCGGCGACGGCCCGGCGCTGGATCGTCGCCGCGCTCGGGGAAGCCGCGGTCGGGGATCATTTCGCCGCGGTCTCCACCGCCCTCGACAAGGTCAAGGCGTTCGGCATCGGCGCGGACCGGACCTTCGGCTTCTGGGAGTGGGTCGGCGGACGCTACTCGATCTGGTCGGCGATCGGCCTGCCGCTGATGCTCGCCATCGGACCGGAAGACTTCCGCGAATTCCTCGCCGGCGCCCGCGACGTCGACCAGCATTTCAAGTCTGCGCCGCTGGAGACGAACCTGCCGGTGCTTCTCGGCCTCGTCGGCTACTGGCACCGGGCGCTGATGGGCTATCCGACCCGCGCGATCATCCCCTACGACCAGCGCCTCGCCCGCTTCCCGGCCTATCTCCAGCAGCTCGACATGGAATCCAACGGCAAGGGCGTCGATCTCGCGGGACAGCCGGTGGCGATCAGCGGGCCCGTCGTCTGGGGCGAGCCCGGCACCAACGGCCAGCATGCCTTCTTCCAGCTGATCCATCAGGGCACCGACGTCATCCCGGTCGAATTCATGGTCGGCGCCAATGCCCATGAGGGCGCCGACATGGCGGTCCACCAGGATCTTCTCCTCGCCAACTGCCTCGCCCAGAGCGAGGCGCTGATGAAGGGCCGCTCCCTCGAAGAAGCCCGCCAGCAGCTTCTCGATGCCGGAAAATCCGCCGCCGAGGCCGACGAGATCGCGCCGCACCGGGTGTTCACCGGCAACCGCCCGTCCCTCACCCTCCTTTACGCCACGCTCGACCCGCGGACCCTCGGCGCCCTGATCGCCCTCTACGAGCACCGGGTGTTCGTCGAGGCGCAGCTCTACGGGATCAACGCCTTCGACCAGTGGGGCGTCGAGCTCGGCAAGGAACTGGCGAGCGCCCTCGTTCCGATCGTCACCGGAGACGCAGCAGCCACCGGCCGCGACGGCTCCACCCAAGGGCTCGTCGCCGCCATTCAATCCATGAGGAATGCCTGATGTCAGCTAGTCCCGAGATCGAAGCCGTCGGCGCGAAAGTCCCCGAGCCGCGCCGAAACGACCCGGACACCCTGGCCCGGCAGATCGTCGAGAAGCTGACCTACTCGATCGGCAAGCATCCCGAGCAGGCCCGCAAATACGACTGGCTGCGTGCCACGACCCTCGTCGTGCGCGACCACATCATCGACCACTGGTTCGCCACCACCGACAGGGTGCGCGAATCCAAGGAAAAGCGCGTCTATTATCTGTCGATGGAGTTCCTGATCGGCCGGCTCTTGCGGGACGCGATCAACAATCTCCAGCTGACCGGCCCGATCCGCGAGGCCCTCAAGCGCTACAATGTCGACATCGACATGGTCGAGCTGCTCGAGCCGGACGCGGCACTCGGCAATGGCGGCCTCGGACGCCTCGCCGCCTGCTTCATGGAATCCATGGCCTCGACCGGCGTGCCGGGCGTCGGCTACGGCATCCGCTACGTCCACGGCTTCTTCCGCCAGGAAATCGCCGAGGGGGCGCAGGTCGAGCTGCCGGAGACCTGGCTCGTCCACGGCAACCCGTGGGAGTTCGAGCGGCGGGAATCGTCCTACGAGATCGGTTTCGGCGGCAAGGTGATGACGCAGAACGAGCCGGGCAAGCCGTCGCGCCAGGTCTGGCGGCCGGCCGAGCGGGTGCTCGCCGTCGCCTTCGACACGCCGATCGTCGGCTGGCGGGGCAATCAGGTCAACACGCTGCGCCTGTGGAGCGCCCAGGCGATCGACCCGATCCTGCTCGACGCCTTCAATTCCGGTGACCACATCGGCGCCCTGGTCGAATCGAACAAGGCGGAGGCCATCACCCGCGTCCTCTACCCCGCCGATTCCCATCAGGCCGGCCAGGAACTGCGCCTGCGGCAGGAGTATTTCTTCTCCGCCGCTTCGCTGCAGGACATCATCCGCCGCCATCTCGGCGAGAACGACAGCCTCGACAACCTGCCCGACAAGGTCGCGATCCAGCTCAACGACACCCACCCGGCGGTGTCGGTCGCCGAGCTGATGCGGCTGCTCGTCGACGTCCACGGCTACGACTGGGCGAAGGCCTGGAAGATCACCCGCGCGACCTTCGGCTATACCAACCACACCCTCCTGCCGGAGGCGCTGGAGCACTGGCCGATCAACCTCTTCGAGCGGCTGTTGCCGCGCCAGATGCAGATCATCTACCAGATCAATGCCGACGTCATTCGCGAGGCGTCCCAGGACAAGGGCTTCGACGGCGCGCAGATCTCCGCCATCTCGCTGATCGACGAGGGCCACGGCCGGCGCGTCAGGATGGGCCAGCTCGCCTTCGTCGGCAGCCATGCCGTCAACGGCGTGTCGGCGCTGCATACCGAGCTGATGAAGGAGACGGTGTTCCAGAACCTCCACCAGCTCTATCCCGACCGCATCCAGAACAAGACCAACGGGGTGACGCCGCGGCGCTGGCTGATGGAGTGCAACCCCGGGCTCACGGGCCTGCTCACCGAGGCGATCGGGCCGGGCTTCCTCGACGACATCGGCAAGATCGCCGAGGCCGACAAGCTGGCGGAGGATGCCGCGTTCCGGGATCGCTTCGCCGCCGTGAAGCGGGCGAACAAGGCCCGGCTCGCCGACCTCATCTCCGACCGGCTCGCCATCAGCCTCGACCCGGATGCGATCTTCGACATCCAGGTCAAGCGCATCCACGAATACAAGCGGCAGTTCCTCAACATCATCGAGGCGATCGCGCTCTACAACCAGATCCGCGCCCATCCGGAAAAGAACTGGACGCCCCGCGTCAAGATCTTCGCCGGCAAGGCCGCGCCGAGCTACGTCCAGGCCAAGGAGATCATCCATCTCGCCAACGACGTCGCCCGGCTGATCAACTCCGACCCGTCGGTCCGCGACCTCCTGAAGGTGGTGTTCATCCCGAACTACAATGTCAGCCTCGCCGAGATCATCATGCCGGCCGCCGATCTGTCCGAGCAGATCTCGACGGCGGGCCTCGAGGCGTCGGGCACCGGCAACATGAAGTTCGCGCTGAACGGGGCGCTGACCATCGGCACGCTCGACGGCGCCAATGTCGAGATGCTCGAACATGTCGGCGAGGAGAACATCTTCATCTTCGGCCTCAAGGCCGACGAGGTCGCCCAGCGCCGGCGCGAGACCCATAGCGGTCGCTCGATCATCGAGCGCACGCAGCTCCTGCGCGAGGCGCTGGATGCGATCTCGACCGGCGTCTTCGCGCCGGAGAGCCCGGCCCGCTACCACACCCTCGTCTCCAATCTCTACAACAACGACTGGTGGATGATCTGTGCCGACTTCGAGGCCTACTGGAAGACCCAGCGCAGCCTCGACGACCTGTTCCTGCGGCAGGACGAGTGGCAGACCAAGGCGATCCGCAACACCGCGCGGATGAGCTGGTTCTCGTCCGACCGGTCGATCCGCGAATATGCCTCGGACATCTGGCAGGCGGGCCCCGGCAAGGTCGTCTGAGCCGACCAGGGCGAGACCGGGCATCGGCCTCGCCTCTGACGCGAACGCAGGGTGGGCTCGTCCTCGCGGCGGGCCCGCCAAAACTGCATACGGACTGGTGTGGGACTAACTTTCGCGCAGCGGCTTTCCCCGCCGCGGCCCATCCTCCTTGACAGTTGCCGCACTATCTTCACTCTTCGATACCGACGAGGGCGAAAACAGGCACGGGTCGCCGCGCTTCGGACGATCCAGAATGGTGACGAGACGGCCTTTCCGGCCGAAAGATCGCCAGCAGGGAGGAACGATGGCAGATCAAAGACGACCGTTCGCGCCGCTGGCGCGCGACGCCATGGCCTATGTCCTGGCGGGCGGGCGCGGCAGCCGGCTGCTCGAATTGACCGACGCGCGGGCCAAGCCCGCGGTCTATTTCGGCGGCAAGACCCGCATCATCGACTTCGCCCTGTCGAATGCGATCAACTCCGGCATCCGGCGCATCGGCGTCGCGACGCAGTACAAGGCCCACAGCCTCATCCGCCACCTGCAGAACGGCTGGAACTTCCTGCGTCAGGGCCGCAACGAGAGCTTCGACATCCTGCCCGCCAGCCAGCGCGTTTCCGAAGACCAGTGGTATGCCGGCACGGCGGACGCGGTCTACCAGAACATCGACATCATCGAGTCCTACGCGCCGAAATACATCGTCATCCTCGCCGGCGACCATATCTATAAAATGGACTACGAGATCATGCTCCAGCAGCATGTGGACTCGGGGGCCGACGTGACGGTGGGATGCCTCGAAGTGCCGCGCATGGAGGCGGTCGGCTTCGGCGTCATGCATGTCGACGAGGACTTCCAGATCACCGATTTCGTCGAGAAGCCCAAGGATCCGCCGTCGATCCCGGGACGGCCCGACGTCGCCCTCGCCTCGATGGGCATCTACGTCTTCGAGACCAACTTCCTGATGGACCAGCTGCGCCGCGACGCGTCGGACCCCAATTCCCAGCGCGACTTCGGCAAGGACATCATCCCCCACATCGTGCGCCACGGAAAGGCGGTCGCCCACCGCTTCAACCGCTCGGTGGTGCGCTCGGCGATGGAGCCGGACAGCGAGGCCTACTGGCGCGACGTCGGCACGGTGGACGCCTACTGGCAGGCCAATATCGACCTGACCGACATCGTGCCGCCCCTCGACGTCTACGACCGCGACTGGCCGATCTGGACCTATGCCGAGATCAACCCGCCGGCCAAGTTCGTACACGACGAGGACGGGCGGCGGGGCATGGCGATCTCGTCCCTGGTTTCCGGCGACTGCATCATCTCGGGCGGCGCGCTCAACCGCTCCCTCCTGTTCACCGGCGTCCGGGTACATTCCTACTCGCAGCTCGACCACGCCGTCGTCCTGCCCCAGAGCGACATCGGCCGCAGCGTCCGGATCCGCAACGCCATCATCGATCGCGGCGTCCACATTCCCGACGGGCTGGTGATCGGCGAGGATCCCGAACTCGATGCCAAGCGCTTCCGCCGTACGGAGGCCGGCATCTGCCTCGTCACCAAGCCGATGATCGAGCGGTTGAGTTACTGACCACCCCATGCAGATTCTCGCCATTGCCTCCGAAGCCTTCCCGCTGATCAAGACCGGGGGGCTGGCCGACGTCGCCGGTGCCCTGCCCTTCGCCCTCGCCGCTCACGACTGCGACGTCGTCACCATGCTGCCCGGCTACCCCGTCGTGCTGAAGGCGATCGAGACGGCCGGTGCCGACGTCGCGGTCCTGCCGCTGGAGCCGGTCCTCGGCGGGGCGGCGCGCATCCTCGCGGTGACGCTTCACGGCCTGAAGCTCTTCGTCCTCGACATGCCCGAGCTCTACGACCGTCTGGGCGGGCCCTATACCGATGCCGGCGGCCACGACTACGCCGACAACTGGCGGCGCTTCGCCGCCCTGTCGAAGGCCGGTGCGATGGTGGCGCAAGGGGCGGTTCCGGGCTTCCTGCCGGACATCGTCCACGTCCACGACTGGCAGGCGGCGCTGACGCCGGTCTATCTCGCCGCCTCCAACCGGCCGCGGCCGAAGACGGCGCTGACCATCCACAACCTCGCCTTCCAGGGCAACTATCCGGCGGCGATCTTCCCGCAGCTGGAGCTGCCGCCGACGAGCTGGTCGATCGAGGGCGTCGAGTATTACGGCAATGTCGGCTACCTCAAGGGCGGCCTGCACGCCTGCGACGTCGTCACCACGGTCAGCCCCACCTATGCCAAGGAGATCGTCACGCCCGGCGGCGGCATGGGGCTCGACGGCCTCCTGCTCGGTCGCGGCTCGCGCCTCGTCGGCATCGTCAATGGCATCGACACGACGGTCTGGGATCCCGCCGGCGACCCGGCGATCGCCGCGCCCTATTCGGCGCGGAACCTGAAACCGCGGGTCCACGACAAGCGGGCGCTCGAGGGCGAGTTCGGCCTCAGGCGGGAGGACGGTCCGATCTTCGCCGTGGTCAGCCGGCTGACCTGGCAGAAGGGGCTCGATCTCGTCGCCGACATCTGCGACGAGATCGTCGCGCGCGGCGTACGCCTCGTCGTCGTCGGCTCCGGCGAGGCGATGATCGAAGGCGCCTTCCAGGCCGCCCATTCCCGCCATCCGGACCGTGTCGGCGTCAGGATCGGCTATGACGAGACGCTGTCGCATCGGGTACAGGCCGGCGCCGACGCGATCCTCATCCCGTCGCGCTTCGAGCCCTGCGGCCTCACCCAGCTCTATGGCCTGCGCTACGGCTGCATTCCCATCGTCGCCAAGGTCGGCGGCCTCGCCGACACGGTCGTCGACGCCAACTATGCCGCCGTCAATGCCGGGGCGGCGACAGGCGTGATCTTCCCGTCGCCCACTACGGACGCCCTTCTCGAGGCGATAGACCGCTCGCTGGAGCTCTACGCGGACGCCGCCGTCTGGCGGAAGATGCAAGTCGCCGCTATGAAGGCGGACGTTTCCTGGGACAAGAGCGCCGCGCTCTATGCCGGCCTCTACCGCGATCTGACGAAAGAATAGACGATGATCGAGACGATCGCCACCACACCCTACGACGATCAGAAGCCCGGCACCTCCGGCCTGCGCAAGAAGGTCCCGCACTTCCAGCAGCCGAACTACGCGGCGAACTTCATCCAGTCGATCTTCGACGCGCTCCCCCTCGATGGCGGCGAGACCCTCGTGATCGGCGGCGACGGCCGCTACTACAACCGCGACGTCATCCTGATGGCGATCCGCATGGCCGCCGGCAACGGTTATGGCCGCGTCGTCGTCGGCCAGAACGGCATCCTGTCGACCCCGGCGGCTTCCAACCTCATCCGCAAGCGCGGCGCCTCCGGCGGCATCATCCTGTCGGCCAGCCACAATCCCGGCGGT
The DNA here is from genome assembly GCF_002088275.1 of Aurantimonas sp. 22II-16-19i. Lineage (GTDB taxonomy): Bacteria > Pseudomonadota > Alphaproteobacteria > Rhizobiales > Rhizobiaceae > Jiella. Next base: position 130,740 of record NZ_AQQS01000002.1, on the reverse strand, counting down.
CCCGACGGCGACTTCGGCATCAAGTACAACGGCTCCAACGGTGGCCCGGCGCCCGAAAGCGTCACCGGCAGGATCTTCGAGAAATCGCGCACGATCGAGCGCTACCGCGTCTTTGCATCCACCGCGCCGGACATCACGAAGCTCGGCGAGACCAGGCTCGGCGACATGGTGGTCGAGGTGGTCGATCCCGTCGCCGACTATGCCGAGCTGATGGAGAGCCTCTTCGACTTTGGAAAGATCCGCGATCTCATCGCCTCGGGCTTCCGGATCCGCTTCGACGCGATGCACGCGGTCACCGGCCCCTACGCCACCGAGATCCTGGTGAACCGCCTCGACGCGGCGCCGGACAGCGTCGTCAACGCCGTGCCGATGGAAGACTTCGGCGGCGGCCACCCCGACCCCAACGCCGTCCACGCGGCCGATCTGATCGCCCATCTGATGGCAAAGGACGGGCCGGACTTCGGCGCCGCCTCGGACGGCGACGGCGACCGCAACCTGATCGTCGGCAGGGGCGTCGTCGTCTCGCCGTCGGACTCCCTCGCGGTGCTTGCCGCCAACGCCCATCTCGCCCCGGCCTATGCCGGCGGGATCGCCGGCATCGCGCGGTCGATGCCGACCAGCCAGGCGGCCGATCGCGTCGCCGCCAAGCGCAACATCGGCATCTACGAGACGCCGACCGGCTGGAAGTTCTTCGGCAACCTGCTCGACGCCGGCAAGGTGACCATCTGCGGCGAAGAATCGGCCGGCACCGGTTCGGACCATGTGCGCGAGAAGGACGGCGTCTGGGCCGTGCTCCTGTGGCTGAACATCCTGGCCGAACGGCGCGAGAGTGTTCAGGCCATTCTCGACGAGCACTGGGCCGAGTTCGGCCGCAACTTCTACCAGCGCCACGACTACGAGGAGATCGACGCCAGGGCCGCGAACGGGCTGATGGAATCGCTCCGGGACCGGCTCGCCTCGATGGCCGGCCAGCGCTTCGGCACCCTCGTCGTCTCCGAGGCCGACGACTTCTCCTACAAGGACCCCATCGACGGCTCGGTGGCGACCAGCCAGGGCGTGCGCATCATCTTCTCCGGCGGCTCGCGCATCGTCTATCGCCTGTCGGGCACCGGCACCGCCGGCGCGACCCTGCGCGTCTATATCGAGCGCTTCGAGTCCGATCCGGCAAAACACGCCCTCGCGCCGGAAGAGGCGCTGAAGGAACTGATCGATACCGCCGACGTCATCGGCGAGATCAAGAAGCGCACCGGGCGCAGCGAGCCCGACGTGGTGACCTGAGCCCCAGGCTGCCGAGCGGCGGGATGACGGGCGCGGCATAGGCATCCGCGCCGACGCGTTCCGCAACCTGCAGCCGCTCTTTCCACCTCGCTTCCTCCAGATCCAGTGAGACGATCGGACGGACGCCCCGACCGCGCTGGCAGCGTGGCCGGGGCGTCCGCTCCGCGAAAAAGCACGCCGCCGTCCGGAACCGTCGGTTCCGACGCCCGTTCGCCACGAGTGCGGGCATCGTCTCGCAGCGATCACCTATTGGAAGCGGACAGGAGAAACGGCATGGCGGATCATCAGACCAAAGGCACGGCCAAGGAAATCGGCGGAAAGATCAAGGAAACGGTCGGCAACGCCACCGGCGATCGCGAGGTCCAGAACGAAGGGACCGCAGATCGAACCGAGGGAAAGACCGAAAAGAACTACGGCAAGGCCAAGGATGCCATCAAGGATCAGTTCAAGAATTGATCCCCAGCCGGAATCTTGCGGCCAGAAATGTCCCGGATGCAGCCGAAGGTCCGCGTGAGAACGCTATCGCCAAGGCCATCACGGCAAACGATCAGATCGGAACATCATGCTGAAATTCATCGGCGGAACCATCGGAATCATCTTTCTCATCGGCCTTCTGGTCGTCGTCGGCCTGTTGATGCTGATCTTCTGAGCAACGGTGCGGCGACGCCGGAACAGGCTGCCGGCTCGGTCAGGCCGTGATCGACACCGATCGCTGCATCACGTGCTGATCGCAGCATCGGGTCCACGAGATCCCGGAAAGCCGCGAGCGTTGCGAATCTGAAGCCCGCGACCTTGTCATGGCCGAGATCGTGGATCATCCGGCGTCCGTCCCTTCCGCGGTGGATCCGTCGCCGAGCCCATCCCCGAGTATCGACACGCTCCTGCAGGCAACCATCGTCGTTCTGTCGCAAGCGCAGCCGTCGACGCAGCCGCGCCAGCGACAAGGAGCCCTGCCCGCTGGTTTCAAGCCCGCGCAGCGCTTCAGCTTACCCCCCCATGGCGTCAGTCGACGGCCTAGCGGTCCCGCCGATCACCGTTCCGGCGAAAGCCTCGGCAGCGCATCTGCGCGATGGTCCACCGAGATTGCCGGGCCGGCCCATCCCGGCCCGTTCTCGTCGCCCACCGTCACGGGCGGACGACGATCTCCACCCGCCGGTTTCGCTGCCTGCAGTTCTCGAAAACGCGGCTTCCCATCGTCAGGCCGTCGAAGGCGTCGGTTCCTGGAACACTGACGACGACGGCGGCAGCGGTCTTCATGCTGGCCGCAGCGGGAACCGGAGCGAGGGCGAAACCGGCAGTGGTGAGGATGGCGGCGGTCGCGAGAATGGCTCTGCTGGTCATCGGTCGGCTTCCTCTTCGTTGACGGCGGCGCTTCCGGCGCCGCCCATGTCCGGAAGCTACCCCTCGCCCGCCCCGTCATCCGTGATGGGGATCACAGGGGAAACCGGCCTCGTCCATACAGCTGAGGCGCGGCGATGGCGCGGCTGCGGATGAAGGGTCACGGACGAGCATTCGCCGCCTGCCCGTAGAGCCGTCTCACGTCCTGCGTCAGCGCCCGCCGGCTGTCGGGCCTCAGATACATCATGTGCCCGCCGAGATAGTCCTCGATCTCGATCGGCGCCGCGCCGGCCAGCGGCGGCAGCTGCGAGACGAGATAGCGCGAGGCGAAATAGGGCGTCGCAAGGTCGGTGTAGCCGCCGGCGATCAGCACCCGCAGCGCCGGATTGTAGGCCCGCGCCTCCTGCAGGTCTCCCATGGCGTCGGCATAACCCTGGTCGGAGCCGCCATTGCCATAGTCCCAGCCGCGGCTGATCTCGCCATTGAGGAGGCGATAGCTGATGTCCGTCCGGAAACCGAGTTCGCCGCGCAGATAGCCGACATAGGCCGAGGTCCAGATCGGCCCCATGCGGTCGAGGATCGGGTCCGGGCCGTGGGCGAACGACATGTCCGCGCCGGTCCCCGGCCCCGAGACCGCGCCGTCGTAGCGGCTGAGGACCTTGCCTCCGTCCCGCTCGAAGAGGCTGGCGAAGGTCGAGAGCGAGATCGCCGCGAACCGGCGCCTGACGAGATCCGGCGAAAGGCCGGTGAGTTTGGCGACCCGGCCGCTGGCGCGCTGCCGCGTCGCTTCCGGCCCCGCCGCCAGTGCGGTGAGATAATCGCCGAGGGCATAGTCCTCCACCGGTTTCAGCCGGTCCTTCATCTCGGCGCGATCGGCGACGCCCTGCCGCATGAAGTTCACCGCGGCCATGGAGGGCAATCCGACGGCAAAGGGGAGGATCTGCGCGGTCTGATGGCCGAAGAGGAGCGAGAAATCGAGCGCCGGCGAGATCATCACGACGCCGCTCACCGCAACCCCCGATTTGTCCGGCAGCGCCTTGGCGAGCAGCGCCGCGCGGAAGCCGCCATAGCTCTCGCCGGCCAGGAAGATCGGTGAGGTCGTGCGCTCCTTCTGCGTGAGATAGAGCCGGATGAAGGCGGCCATCGCCTCGCGGTCGGCCTCGACGCCCCAGAAGTCACCGTCGTTCTTCGGATCGGCCGCGCGGCTGTAGCCGGTGCCGACCGGATCGACGAAGACGAGATCGGTGAAGGCGAGCCAGGTATCGGGGTTGTCGACGAGCCGCGCCGGCGGCGGCGGGATGCTGCCGTCGCCGGTGTCGGCGACGATGCGCGGCCCGAGGGCGCCGATGTTCAGATAGGCCGAGGCGGCGCCGGGCCCGCCATTGAACACGAAGGTCAGCGGCCGGGGCGAGGCTCGTGCTTCGTCGGGTTCGTCGGCAGTGTAGGCGACATAGAAGATCTTCGCCGTCGTGGTGCCGTCCCCCTGGCGGATCGGCAGCGTGCCCGCCTCGGCCGTGTAGTCGAGCTGCGTCTCGCCGAGCGACACATTGTGCCGGCTGGTCGCGGTCTCGGGCAGCAGCGCCAGGATGCCGGTCTCATTGGAGGCCTGCGCACCTGCTCCTTGGGGCGAAGCGACGACTGCTGCGGCAATGAAGAGCATGGCGGCAAGGCCGCGGCGGAGGAGGCGGAGCGAATTCGTCATGGCGCCGTTCTCGCCGATCAGCCGGGCAGGGGTGTGACGGGCGTGGCAAAGCGGCATCACAAGGGCGTCAGGTGAGTCGTCCGTCAAATGCCGCCGGGCTGAAACTGGGCTCACCAGTCCCGTCCCGCATAGAACACGCCCTGGATCCAGACCACTTGCTCGGTCACGACGAATGCAATCGTCGCACCACGCTCGAAGCCGACCGTGCGCAAGCCGGCCAGCAGATCGTCATGGGCGGTGCCCCGTTTCGGGAACGTCGCGATCCCCTCAGATACGCCTGAATGCGCGCGATATAACCGTCAGCGCGCTCTTCGGAAGACTGTCCGGCAATGTAGCGATGGAGTTTGTCGAGATCGGCGATAGCCGACGGCGTGACGAAGACGTCCACTAGCCGTCTTCTTCGGACCTGCGCCGCGCCCTGATGGTCGCCAGAAGGTCACGTGCCGGGACACCCCCTGACGGGTTCTTCATGAATTCATGATGCGCCGGGACCACGACGTCACGAAGCCAGGCATCCACCTCGGCCTTCCGCCCCAACTCTGCGGCCTGTTTGCGCAGGGCCTCGGAAACGAAATTTTCGGCGCTGCTCGCCAAACCTTGGGCCAGCGCCGTGGCCACGATTGCCTCTTGTTCCGGGGTCAGTCGCATCGTCATGCGCCCATTCTAGCTCGAACGCCGCAGACTGACCAGAAGACCGGAGGGCCGGCAATCGGCGGAGGCATCCGGGTGCTTCTTCAAGCGCGTCTTCTCGGACGTATGACGGAAGGCGGGCCGGACGACCCGCAGCAGTTCATGCCCGTCCGGACGAGCGTCTACGCCCTTCGACACCGGATCCACGACGCAGCCGATACTCTGGTCCCAACTGCCGCCTGTCTGGCGAAATGGGGTCCACTCCACAGGCCGCCATCAAACGCTTCCTGGCGGAATACACGCGAACGATCCCAAACCCTTCGCCTGGCGCGCCGATCCGGATGAAATCACTGCTACTAGAAATCGCGCGCTTCAAACTCTGAGGCCAAGTCAATAAAATACAATTTCTAGATTTTTGCACGCCACTTTGCCAACAATGAATGCACAGCTTCGACGTTATCGCGCCATTCTGGCAAATATGCCTCGGGAAAACGAATAAAGAAACCGAGCCCTTCCTCATAATACAATACATACCCATAACATAAAGGATTAGGCACACCAGAATCATTAGAGCATATCAGCTTAAGTTCAAATAAATCGACATCTTTGTAGAAATAATCGACTTTTTTTCCGTTTATCCTTGGATACCTCAGAATCCCAAATTCAGTGATCTTAACTTTTGGGGGATTTAATCCGTATTTTATACCATTTTCTAAGCGTTCTGATGGTGTGGTAAAATTTGAATTATTCTTATTTAGTTCCCCCCAAGGGAGCAGCACTCTGAATTCCACTATATATTTGTTTCGACGCGCTTGAGCCTTTGAGCTTCCACAAAGATTCCGCATCTTGGAATGAACGGGATAGCCTTCAGGCCATTTTAGACTGGGCATCCAAAACGCGGCACTAAATCTATCCCACGAAACTAGTGAACTGATATCATTCTGATCAATTACGCTTTTGTTCCACATATCGTGTCCTGGCCGCATCTGAAAATACCCGCTCGGCACTTGAAGAATCTCTTCGCCAATTTTTATGATTATTTCTTTAGAATCGGATTCAGATTTATCATATTGCGTATCGTCAACTCTCTCCATACTCGATTCGAGGCAGGAGCCTTGGGCGAAACCATCTGCACAAGAAGTGGACATAACAACCAGAATGGCAGATGTTACGGTCGCGAAAATTCGAGTCACGGAGAATTTCATTTCGATGCCTCTCGAACCATTTCGTTCGCCCCGCCCATGGCCGCAATGATCCGCACAATGACTTTCTGGCTTCCAGATCGCCATTGCTCCGGCCGCAATTTTTCGAGCGCTTTCGGATTCTCTTCGATCATTTTCGCCACCGCATCCGAAACCATTGCCCAAAGCACCGCCCCGATCGGCATCAGCGGCAAGCCGGGGTCGCCATCCGCCTCCAACGCAGGCTTCCCCGCCTCCGGCTTGACCAACCTAGGCTGGCTGTCCAGCCCCATCTCCTGGGGTATGTAGAAAATCCGGAACTCGCGATAGAGGATCGCCGGCATCACCTGGCGCTCCAGATCGCTGATCGGCCGGTGACGCTCGACCTTGTCCTGGCTCATCAGCCAGACGATCTCGCCAAGCACTTCCGCGACCGTCTTTTCGACATGTCGATGGGCGTGGAGCCGTCACCGCGAGGGCGAGCCGCGGGTGTTGGCGCTCGCGCCCTCTGCCCCTTCCGTGCCGCTTCGGTTCATGATCGCCCCTCATTTTGATCCGCCGCTCGCCAATCCCTGCCTCCACCCCTATCGCCCCAGTGGCGCAGCCCCCGCCAAGCCGCTAAACCGTCTCCATGTCCTTCACCATCACTCCCGAGCGCGGGCTGCCGAAGCGGCTGGGCGCGACCCCGACGAAGCGCGGCGTCGATTTCGCCGTCACCTCGCACAATGCCGACCGCGTCGAACTCTGCCTGTTCGACGAGACGGGGACTGAGGAGCTCCAGCGCATCCCCCTGCCCGGCGAGAGGGGCGGCGTGCGCTTCGGCTTCGTGCCGGACCTGAAGCCCGGCGCGCGCTACGGGTTGCGGGCTCACGGCTCGTTCGATCCGGGGCGGAACCACCGGTTCGACCCGTCGAAGCTGCTGGTCGATCCCTATGCCCTGCGGCTCGACCGGCCGTTCGTCTACCACCCGGCCCTTGCCGCGCCGCCGCAGCAGCGGCTCGACAGCGCGCCATGGGTGCCTCGCGCCATCGTGACGGACGCGCCGAGCGACGCAGAGCCGCTGCCCTTTTCCACGCCAGGCTTCATCTACGAGCTGCATGTGCGCGGCTTTTCCCAGCGCCACCCGGACGTTCCCGACCCCATCCGCGGGACGCTCGCGGCGCTCGCCGAACCGGCCCTGCTCGATCACATCCAGGCGCTCGGTGTCGAAACGGTCGAGCTGATGCCCTGCGCCGCCTTTATCGACGAGGCGCATCTGACGCGGCTCGGCCTCACCAATGCCTGGGGCTACAATCCGATCACCCACATGGCGCTCGATCCGCGGCTGGCGCCGGGTGGGCCTGCCGACATGCGCCGGGCGGTCGAGGCCTTTCACCAGCGCGGCATCCGCGTCCTCCTCGACGTCGTCTTCAACCATTCCGGCGAGGGCCCGGTGGAAGGGCCGACGATCTCCTATCGCGGGCTCGACAATGCGCTCTACTACCGCCACGCCGAGGACGGCTCGCTGGTGAACGACACCGGCACCGGGAACACCTTCGCCTGCGACCGGGCGCCCGTCGCAAGGCTCGTCGTCGATACGCTCCGGCATTTCGTCGAGACCATGGGCATCGACGGTTTCCGCTACGATCTCGCCCCGATCCTCGGGCGCAACGACCAGGGTTTTGCGCCGGACGCGCCGCTTTTGACAGCGATTGCGAGCGATCCTGTCCTGAAGGACCGCATGCATGTGGCCGAATCCTGGGACATCGGCCCCGGCGGCTATCAGGTGGGCCGGTTTCCGCCCCCGTTCTTCGAATGGCAGGACCGGTTCCGCGACGACGTCCGCAAGTTCTGGCGCGGCCATGAGGAGAGCGTCGGCAATCTCGCGACGCGGCTGGCGGGGTCTGCGGACATCTTCGGCGGCAACGGGCGAAAACCCTCCGTCGGCGTCAACATGATCGCCCCCCATGACGGCTTCGCGCTGGCCGATCTCACCGCCTACGCCGAGAAGCACAACCAGGCCAATGGCGAGGACAACCGCGACGGCCATGGCGAGAACTTCAGCTGGAACCACGGCGTCGAGGGACCGAGCGACGATGCGGGTATCGTCGAGGCGCGACGGCGCGACGTCCGGGCGCTTCTGGCGACGCTCTTCGTCTCCCGCGGCAGCCTGATGATCGTCGCCGGCGACGAGATCGGCCGCAGCCAGCGCGGCAACAACAACGCCTATTGCCAGGATAACGAGATCCTCTGGCTCGACTGGGACAATGCCGACCGCGACCTCTCGGCCTTCGTCGCACGCCTCGCGAAGCTGCGACGCGAGCACCCGGCGCTGTCTGCCGACCGCTTCCTCACCGGCGGCGTCGTCGACGGAGGCGCGGTCGAGGACGTCGTCTGGCTGGCGGAAACCGGCGAGCCGATGGGCGAGGCAGACTGGCACGACCCTGAACGCCATTTCCTCGGCATGAGCGTCTACGCGCCCCGCCGCGCCGGGGACGAGGAGAGCGAGCGGGTGATCGTCTATCTCAACGCCGGCCATCTCATCGTCGAGGCCACCCTGCCGGCCCCGCGGCCCGGCCATCGGTTGCGCCAGATTCTGGATTCTTCGCTGACCGACCATTCGTCGATCGTGTCACCAGCAAGCTCAACGATGACCATCGCCGCTCGGTCAGTCGTCGTGCTGATAGAAGTTCAAGCGAAAGCAAGGATAGCGCCGGCGGCAGCTTGCTGAATCCACCTCCGGATTTACCCTTGCGGAATAATCGTGCCGCGATGGCTCAAGTTCATGGTATAGGATTTTATCCACCAATGGATTGGATCATCTCTCAATGTCCGACCCTGGCAAAGAGGTCCTTCGTCGAGCGGCGCAGAACAAGTCTCGCAGATTTCCTGACAGGAATGACCCTCGTTACCAGGGTCTGCTATTCCCCGCAGTGAAGCCGAGTTTCTCGATCGAGCCCGGGTCGAGTGTGATGACGATCGGTTCGTGCTTTGCGCGCAACGTCGAGCGAGCTCTGGCCCTGCAGGGTGTCGACGTTCCGGCGACCCGCTTTTCGGCCGCGCAGGATAATCTGCCTGGCCAGCCCAACCGCGTTCTGAACCAGTACAATCCTGGGACGATGCTGCAGGCGATACGGGCCGTCGGAAACGCCGCTGACTTTCGCGGGATCGTCAAAACCCCGTCAGGCTACGCAGACCTTTTGCTCGCTACCGGACACCATACGGTCAGCCTCCAGCGAGCCAAGGAGAGGCGTCGGCAGATCCTTGCGCTCTATGAGGACGGGCTGAACAGAGCGCAGACCGTCATCATCACGCTGGGGATGGTGGAATGCTGGTACGACGAAGTGCATGAGCTCTGGCTCAACGACGTCTATATCGGTCACTTGAGGACTGGCGCCGGCCGCTACACCTTTCATCAGCTCGATGTAGACCGCTGCACGGAGATCGTCTCGCAGATCATCGACGCGCTTGGCGACAAGAATGTCCTGCTGACGGTCTCGCCTGTGCCTATGAATGCAACGTTCACGGATGTCGATTGCATCATCGCAAACATGTATTCGAAGTCCACGCTCCGAATATGCGCGGAGCGCATCTGCCGGCAGTATCGCAACGTCGACTATTTCCCTTCCTATGAGATTGTCTCCGCATTCGGACATCCCGCTTTCGGCCCTGACAACATGCACGTCCGGCAAAGTGTCATTGCGCGCGTCGTCGGCAACATGATCGACCACTACGTGGCCCCGGCGGTCAACCAGCCGAAGATCGTTCCCATGGAAGAGGCATCAGCCGAGCCTGATGTCGCAGCAAGGCCATCGGTTCACCCGTACCTTGAAGGGAGACGGCGTCGCTTCAACCTGGCCAAGGCCGCTCAGTGGCTGAAGAAACGCATCCTGCGCGGCAGAGACAGAATGATCTCGTCGGGTGATCAACGAACGCGCCTGGACAAGTTGCCAACAAGCGCAGATGAGCGGTGAAAATCTCCGCTTGAAGCCGTGCCTGCAGAGTTTGATTCGCTGCCGACGTCTTGTCTGGCGACGCGCTTCAGACGGTGCCCTCCCGTCGAAGCAGTCCGATGCACCCAGCCGATCCAGGCTGGCGCATCGGGAGAAACTGTTCGCATTCCGAAAAATTGCACTCTCCAGCACTGTCAGACCCACCATCGGCGAAGCGGATTGCCAAAGTGATACGGCATTGTACTACGTAGTATCGGCTTCGCGGCTGACACGATGCCCACCCGCACACTCCCTCACCTTGCGCCGAGCCTCTTCAGATCGCCACGAAGTGCCTCGCCCCCCGCTCATGGCTCGGCCTGCAACAACGTCGCCAGGCTCGAGAGAGGCCGCCGGGCATCGGAGTTTCCCACCATGCAGACCATCCTCGACATCATCGTCCCGATCTTCAGCCTGATCGCGCTCGGCTATGCCGCGGCGCGGTTCGGGCTGTTGTCGGAGGCGGTCGGCGAAGGGCTGGCGCGCTTCGTCTTCGTGGTGGCCGTGCCGGTTCTGCTGTTCCGCACGCTCGCCACCATGTCCGTCGGCGAGGCCAATCCCGTCTATTTGTGGCTGAGCTATTTCGGCGGCGTCGCCATCGCCTGGACGCTGGGCACGCTGGCGGTCCGCCGGTTCGCCGGCGCCGATCATCGCACCGGTGTGATCGCCGGCATCTCGTCGAGCTTTGCCAACACGGTCTTCGTCGCCATCCCGATGCTGCAGCGGGCCTTCGGCGACGCCGGCCTCGAGCCGCTGCTGATCATCATCTCGATCCACCTGCCGGTCATGATGATCGCCTCGACGCTGCTGGTCGAGCGCGCCGCGGCCCTCGACGCGGCGGTGGGCGCCGATCTCGCCCGCGAGCCGGTTCCGCTGGCGCAGATGGCGCGGCGCATGGCGGTCAATCTCGTCACCAACCCGATCATCGTCGGCATCGTCATCGGGGTGTGCTGGCGCGCACTGGCCCTGCCGCTCGAAGGCTCGCTCGACGAGGTCACGAGGCTTCTCGGCGGCACCGCCGGCGGCCTCGCGCTGTTCTCCCTCGGCATGTCGCTGACCCGCTACGGGCTGCGCGGCGACCTCCTCGCCTCCTCGCTGATCACCGTCCTGTCGCTGGTGGTGATGCCGCTCTGCGTCTGGCTCTTCGCCCGACAGGCCGGCCTGCCGCCGCTCTGGCTGAAGGGCGCGGTGCTGACGGCGGCGGCGCCGGCCGGCATCAACGCCTATCTCTTCGCCACCTATTTCAAGGCCGGCGAGAAGCTCGCCGCGACGACCATCCTGATCTCGACCGTCGCCTCGGTGGTGACGCTCAGCCTGTGGCTGACGATCCTGGGCGTCTGACCTCCGCCGCAGCGTCGTCGTCTCCCGGCTGTCCGGGCAGTCCGACCATCCGGCGGATGTCCTCCGCCGTCATGCCGGCCGCGCGTAGCGAGCGCAGCGAGGTGTCCTGGGCGCTCTTCGACAGCTTGCGGCCGTCATCTCCCAGGATGAGGCCGTGATGGTGGTAGCGCGGGACGGGCAGCCCCAGCAGCGCCTGCAGCAGCCGATGGATGCTCGTCGCATAGAACAGGTCGCGGCCGCGCACGACGTCGCTCACCCCCTGGATCGCATCGTCGACCACGACCGACAGGTGATAGCTCGTCGGGATGTCCATTCGGCCAAGGACGACATCGCCCCATTCCAGCGGCCTTGCGACGATCGTCCCGCTCTCGCCCACCGGCGAGGCGCCGTGTTCGTCCCAGGTCAGCGCCGGCACCATCTCGATCGCCCGCTCGACGTCGAGCCGCCAGGCGAAGCGCTCCCCCTCGCTCATCCGCGTCTCGCGCTCCTTCGTGCTCGCATGCCGGTCGAGCCCGGGATAGAGCGGCGCGCCATCGGGATCGCACGGCCAGGGCCGGCCTGCCTCTTCCTCGAAGCGCTCCGCATGGACCTTGATCTCGCCGCGCGACATGAAGCCCGGATAGACGAGTTCCTCTGCCGCCAGCGACTCCAGCGCCGCCGCGTAATCCTGCATGTGGTCCGACTGGCGGCGCGGCGACTCGTCCCAGGCGATCCCCAGAAAGCCTAGATCCTCCTCCACCTGCCGCTCGAAGGCAGGCGTGCAGCGGGCCGTGTCGATGTCCTCGTGGCGCAGCAGGAACCGCCCGGCCGAAGCACGTGCCAGCGCGTGATTGACCAGCGCCGAATAGGCGTGGCCGAGATGCAGCTCGCCATTCGGGCTGGGGGCGAAGCGAAAGACGGCGTCGGTGGAAGACATGGTCGGCGATTCCCTCGTCGGGCGGTCGGGCGATCGGCTCCTGCCAACGCCCCTTCCCCCCGGTTGATCGTCTTCTTATGGTTGCGGATGATGGAAGAGCGGTCCCGGCTTCGGCTCATCAGGATGTCGGCCCCGGTGCTATTGCCGGAATGCGTGAGGAAAATGACGAGGAGCTGAAACGGGTGATCAGAACCGAAGCCGACATCGCCGAAGCGCTCGCGGCGCTGACTGCGGCGGACGCACGCCTCGCCGCGATCCTCGACAAGGCGGGATCGGTGCCGCTGCGACGCTCGCGGTCGGGGCTCGAGGGGCTGATCGCCATCGTCGTCGCCCAGCAGGTGTCCAAGGCCAGCGCCGACGCGATTTTCGGCCGGCTCGCCGCCAGCGTCGACCTGACCGATCCCCGTGCGATCCTCGACGCCGACGACGAAGTATTGCGCGCGGCCGGCCTGTCCAGGCCGAAGCAGCGGACCGTGCGGTCGATCGCGGAAGCGATCGCCGAGGGCCGGGTCGACCTTGCGCGCTGCGAACTGGCCGCAGCGGAAGAGGCGATCGCCGAACTCGTCGCGGTGCGCGGCATCGGCGTCTGGACGGCGGAATGCTATCTCCTGTTCTGTGCTGGCCACCGCGACGTCTTTCCCGCCGGCGACCTCGCCCTGCAGGCCGCCGTCGCCCATGCCCTCGACGAGGAGAGCCGCCCGTCGGCGAAGCGACTCACCGAGATCGCCGAGGCGTGGCGGCCGCATCGCTCCGTCGCCGCCCGTCTCTTCTGGGCCTATTACGCGACGATCCACAGGCGCGAGGTGGTGCCGGCGGCCGCCGCGGACAAGCCGATATCGACGGAGATATCCACAGCAAAGACTGCGTCCCCCGCGCGCCCGCGCAAGGCGAGAACCGCCAAGCCCCTGTCATGACTGGCTTCAGGCTTCACAAAGGCGACATGATAGAGCACGATAGTCCCCGCCGACGCAGGCAACGTATGAAGGCGTCAGCCTAAGGAGAATACGGTGACGATTGCGGTAAGCCAGGACTTATCCCCAGCCCTCGTTCTCAACGCCGACTTCCGGCCCCTGAGCTACTACCCGCTTTCGCTCTGGTCCTGGCAGGATGCGATCAAGGCGGTGTTCCTCGACCGGGTGACGATCCTGGCCGAATACGACCGAGCGGTGCGAAGTCCCACCTTCTCCATGCGCCTTCCCTCCGTCGTCTGCCTCAAGACCTATGTCAAGCCCGCCCGCAACCCGGCCTTCACCCGCTTCAACGTCTTTCTCCGCGACAGATTCCAGTGCCAGTATTGCGGCTCGCCCCATGAGCTGACCTTCGACCACGTCGTCCCCCGCTCGAAGGGCGGCCTGACCACCTGGGAGAACGTCGTCGCCGCCTGCTCCCCCTGCAATCTGAAGAAGGGCGGCCTGATGCCGCGGGAAGCGGGCATGATCCCGCACCAGACGCCGTTCCAGCCGACCGTCCACGATCTGCACAACAACGGCCGGCTGTTTCCACCGAACTTCCTGCACGAGAGCTGGCTCGACTACCTGTACTGGGATTCCGAACTCGATCCGGAATGACCAGCGCGGCGGCCTGGTGGCACGGCCGGAGAGCGATCGGCGGGAGCCCCGGGCAATGTGCCGGCGTTGTCGTGGGGAGCGAATTCGACTATGTTTTCGGAGTGGGTGCCGGAGCGGTAACTCCGACACCCTTCGATTAGAACACCAGATGGCCCCGGATAACGACTTCCCAGCCGGTCCGGGTCCGTTTCATTCTAAGCGTGACGCTCAGCGGAATCATCCACATCGCCGTCACTCCTCAAGAGAGCAAAGCCGTTGCCTCGGCCGCGATGGCTCATCCTCCGCGATGCGCCGGCTGGGAATGACGCTGCTGCTCGCGCCCTCTTCGATCAACTTAAGCCTGCAGGACGGTCGGCCACAAGCCTGAGTGACCGGGCGACGCATTGCGCCCGGCCCATGCCATGGAGCCCCCGTTATCAATCCCCGACATTGGCCTCGGCCTCCTTCTCCGTGACACTCTCCGGCCGGCGGAAGAACCGTCCGGCGAAGATCGGGATCAGGAACCCGCCGATCGCCATCAGCCACAGGACGATCGCCAGCGGCGAATCGAACAGCGCCATCAGATTGCCGTCGGAGATCGTCAGCTCGCGCCTGAGATTCACCTCCATGGCGTTGCCGAGCAGGATGCCGAGGATCACCGGCACGGTCGGGATCTCCATCTTGCGCAAGAGCCAGCCGAGAAGGCCGAAGATCACCATCATCATGACGTCGAAGCTCGATCCGGAAATGCCGTAGACCGAGACGAAGGAGATCATCGCCACCGCCGGCATCAGGTATCGCACCGGGATGAGCAGCACCCGCGCGAAGACGGCGACCAGCGGCAGGTTGAGGATCAGGAGCATGATGTTGCCGATGAACAGGGCGGCGATCAGGCCCCAGACGACGTCCGGGTTCTGCTGGAACAAGAGCGGACCCGGCTGGACGTTGAGCGTCATCAGCATGGCGAGCAGCACCGCCGTCGTGCCGGAGCCCGGCACGCCGAGGGCCAGCATCGGCACCAGCGCGCCGCCGGCCGAGGCGTTGTTGCCGGCCTCGGGCGCGGCGACGCCGCGCGGATCGCCCTTGCCGAAGGTGTCGTTCTTGTTCTTCAGCTTCTTCTCGAAGCCATAGGCGAGGAAGGAACCGAGCGAAGCTCCCGCGCCCGGCAGGACGCCGGCGAAGAAGCCGACGATCGTGCCGCGCCCCATCGAGCCGGCGGTCTCCTTCAGCATCGAGACCGGCGGGATGGTGCGGCCGGTGACCGAGAGCTTGTCGCCCTCGTCGGCGGCCTCACGCTCGCCCTTGTGCTCGAGGAAGACGAAGACCTCGGCGACGGCGAAGAGGCCGACGATCGCCACCAGGAAGTCGATGCCGTCATAGAGATGCACTTCGCCGAAGGAGAAGCGCGGCACGCCGGTCTGGCCGTCGACGCCGATCATCGCGATGCCGAGGCCGAGGGCAGCCGCCAGCGCGGCCTTCGCCTGGTTGGCGGAGGCAAGGCCTCCGAGCGTTGCGAAGGCGAGGAGGTAGAGGGCGAAATACTCGGCCGGGCCGAAGAGCAGCGCCAGGGCGACGAGGGACGGCGCGAGAAAGACGAGCCCCCAGGTGGCGAAGAACGAGCCGACGAAGGAGGCGATGCCGGAGATCGCCAGCGCCTCGCCTGCCTGTCCCTTCTGGGCCATGGGGTAGCCGTCGAGGGTGGTCATCATCGCCGGTTCGTCGCCCGGAATGTTGAGGAGGATCGACGAGATGCGCCCGCCATACATGGCGCCGTAATAGACCGAGGTCAGAAGGATGAGCGCCGGCGTCGCGGGAAGGCCGAGGCTGAAGGCGAGCGGGATCAGGATGGCAACGCCGTTCGCCGGTCCGAGGCCGGGCAGCGCGCCGATGATGGTTCCGAGGATGCAGCCGACGAAGGCGAGAAACAGGTTCTCGAAGGTCAGCGCGATGGCGAAGCCATGGGCGAGCTGGGTGAAGGTGTCCATCGAAGCCCCCGATCAGATGCCGAACGGGCCGCGCGCCAGCGCGAGGCCGAGGATGAGGTGGAAGACGACATAGATGCCGATGGAAATCGCCGCTCCCGCCGCCACCGCCTTCAGCGGCGGCGCGCCGAGCCGCCAGGACAGATAGCCGCCGGCGACGAAGGTGCAGATCAGGAAGCCGAGTTCCGACAGGAGCTGGCCATAGGCGAAGAACACCACCGCAGCCGCGACGATCTCGAGGATGCGCGGCAGTGCCGGCCAGTCCGGCTCCGGGTCCGGCCGCAGCGCGACGATCAGGCCGGTGAGGCCGAGGACGACGCCGATCACGACGGGGAAGGCCCGCGGGCCCAGCGGATCGGTGATGAAGGACAGCTGGATCTGGAATGCCGCCCAGATGAAGAAGGCGGCGAGCGCCACCATCAGACCGCCGAAGATGCGATCGGTCATGTCGAAGCTCCGTGATCGGACGGCGCAGCGCACGGCTCCGCCCAGGGCCCATCGATGGTCGAGGCCCCGGCGCATCGCCTCTCGAGCGGCGCGCCGGCGCGGATCGTCACGGCATCGCTCAGAAACGCGCGATGCCGAACGCACTGGATCAGGCCTACTGGATCAGGCCGATTTCCCTGGACAGGCCCTCGATCTCGGCGACGCTCGCCGCCACGAACTTCTGGAACTCCTCGCCGGAATAGTCGAGCGGCGCGAGACCGTTCTGTTCCATGATCGTCTTCCACTCGTCGGACTGGTAGGTCTTCTGGAGAGCGTCGACCCAGAAGTCGTAGGACGCCTCGCTCATCCCGCCGGGGCCGTAGAAGCCGCGCCAGTTGGCGCCGGTGACGTCGAAGCCCTGCTCCCTGGCGGTCGGGAAGCTGGAAAAGTCGCCGGGGAGCTTTTCCGGCGCCAGCACCGCCAGAACCTTCAGGTCGCCCGAATCGACGAAGCCCTTGGCCTCCGAGGCATCGCCGGTGAAGGCCTGGACGGAGCCGCCGAGCAGCTGCGTCATGGCCTCGCCGCCGCCGTCGAAGGCGACGTACTTGACCTTGCGGACGTCGTCGATCCCGGCCTTCTTGGCGAGCAGCAGGACCTTGAGATGATCCCAGCCGCCGACCGCCGAGCCGCCGGCGAAGGAGACCGACGTCGGATCGGCCTTGACCTTCTCCATCAGCTCCTTGAGGTCCTTGATGGGGCTGTCCTTGGCGACGCCGATGACGCCGTAGTCGGCGCCGACGGAGCCGAGCCAGCGGACCTGGTCCATGGTGTTGCCGGGATAGGCGCCCTGGGCGAGACGCGTCGAGGTCGCCGTCGACGCCGCGACGATGACGTCGTTGCTGTCATTGCGCTTGTTGACCACCTCGGCATAGGCGACGCCGCCGCCGCCGCCGGCAAGGTTCGTCACCTGCAGGGTGCCGGGGATGAGCTTGAGGTCCTGCATCGCCTTGCCGACCTGACGGCAGGTGAAGTCCCAGCCGCCACCGGCCGCCGCCGGGGCGATGCATTCCGGGTTGGACGGCGTGAAGTCCTGAGCTGCAGATGGCGCGGCGACGGGCAAGAGCATCGCGGCCGCGAGCGCGCAGACGCGCAAACGAGATGTGAGCATAAGATCTGGTCCTCCCTGGAGCATGACGGCTCTTCGTGGCCGGTGACGACATCATGGATCGGATCGCGATGCGATGTCGAGCCGGCGGGGCCGTGTCCCAAGCGACCTTATCCGCAACGCGGATGCAAGTCTTTTCTCATCTTTGATGAGATATCCAACCAAAGGTGCGCCGGCAGCCTGCTGGGGAAGCCGGGATCGCGGCGCGGAAGGCGCCGGATCCTTCGCGGAAAGCCTTGGCCCGCAGCCCTGGCGGGATTCAGCGGGCCCGTACAGGCCCCTCGAGGCCGTCCAGCCCGCCCGGATGAAGTTCGAGCCCCAGCACCCGCCGCGGATCGACGGGTCCCGGCATGATCACCGCGTTCAGGGGCAGCGGGCGATAGCCGAGCGGCTGGTAGTAGGGCGGATCGCCGACGAGGATGATCGAGCCCTCGCCCGCCTCCCGCGCTGCCTCCGCCGCAAGCCGCATCAGCGCCTTGCCGACCCCCCGGTTCTTGTAATCCGGGCGCACCGCCAGCGGCCCCAGTAGCAGGCTCGGTGCGGCGCCCACCCGGATCGGCGTCAGCCGGACCGAGCCGATGATCGCGCTTTCATGCTCGGCGACGAAGGACAGGGCTGCGGCGTGGGCGGCCATTTCGCGCACCCGCTCGGCCGCCCGGGCAAAGCGGCCCGGCCCGAAGGCCTCGGCGGCGATCGCCTCGATGGCCGCGTGGTGGTCGAACTGCTCAGGCAGGAACCTGACGTCGTCGAGATGGAACATGGAAGCATCCGGAAGGCGGGTGTCGAGCGGGCTCGCCGCTCGCATGCCCGTCCGATGACGACCGGCAGCTGGCGACGGGTGGTCAGCGCGGGTGTGCGCTCGGCCTCATTCGTCGTCGCTGGATGGTCATTGCTGCCGTTCCCCTGGATGTGCGACGTCGCCGTTAGCACCTTCGCGCCGCGCGGTCCACCAGTTGCCGCATCTGGCTCGCCTCGCAGGTGACGCACTGTCGCGCCGAAACGCGGAACGCCCGTCGTTGCCGCCGGGTTAGACCTGCACGACATTGCGGGCGGCGCGGCCTTCGCCGCCAGCCCATCCATCCGGACAATCGGGAGCAGATCGCCATGGGACTTCTCGTCGACGGCAAATGGCAGGACAAGTGGTACGACACCGACAAGACGGGCGGTGAGTTCAAGCGGACGACGACGACCTTCCGCGACTGGATCACCCCCGACGGCTCGCCCGGCCCGGACGGCCGGAGAGCCGTTCCGGCCGAGGCCGGACGCTATCATCTCTACGTCTCCCTCGCCTGCCCCTGGGCGCACCGGACACTCATCACCCGCAAGCTGAAGAAGCTCGATGAGGTCATATCGCTTTCCGTCGTCGACTATCACATGGGCGAGGAGGGCTGGGTCTTCTCCGAGCGTCCCGGCGCCATCCCCGACGGCGTCCTCGGCAAAGAGCGGCTCTACGAGGTCTATCTCGAGGCCGAGCCGACCTATACCGGCAGGGTCACGGTTCCGGTGCTGTGGGACAAGCGGGAAGGCACGATCGTCAACAACGAGTCCGCCGAGATCATCCGCATCCTGAACACCGGCTTTGCGGCCTTCGCCGACAATTCCGTCGACGTCACGCCGCAGGACCATCTGGCCGAGATCGACGCGATCAACGCGGTCGTCTACGACGCCGTCAACAACGGCGTCTACAAATGCGGCTTCGCCACCACCCAGGCCGCCTATGAAAAGCCCTTCGACGAACTCTTCGAGACCCTCGACAGGCTGGAAGAGCGGCTGTCGGGCCAGCGCTATCTGGTCGCCTCCAAGGCGCCGACGGAAGCCGACTGGCGGCTCTTCACCACGCTGATCCGCTTCGACGCGGTCTATCATGGCCACTTCAAGTGCAACCAGCGCCGCATCGCCGACTATCCGGCGATCGACGCCTATATGCGCGAGCTCTACCAGTGGCCCGGCATCGCCGAGACGGTGAATTTCGAGCACATCAAGGGCCACTATTACACCAGCCACAAGACCATCAATCCGACCGGCATCGTGCCGCTCGGGCCGAAGCTCGACCTCGACACGCCCCATGGCCGGGAGAGCGTGCCCTTCGCGGCCTGAGGCCTCGCGTCAGTTGCCATCCGGCACGGCGGTGAGCCGCGCCGGATGGGCCGGCGGCCGCGCCGCCGCATCGCCGGGCGAGCGCCCGATCACCAGCGGCCCCCGCGCCGCCCACTCCGTCGGAGCCCGGCCGGTGACGCGGCGAAATTCCCGGTTGAAGTTCGACTTGGTGGCAAAGCCGCTGCCCAGCATCGCGTCGGTGACCGACTGACCCGCCTCGATCGCCGCGCAAGCATCGGCGATGCGGTATCCGTTCACGTAGCGCGAGACGTTCTCGCCGGTCCGGCGATTGATCGCCTCCGACACGCGCTTGGCCGGCAGGCCGAGCCGGCGTGCCAGACGGGCCAGCGTCAGGTCGCCGTCGCGGTAGAGCTTCTGCGTCGCGAGAAGCTGCTCGAGATCGGCCATGATCGCGGCGTCGCGCTGGCGCTCGGCGGCAGCTTCCCCCTGGTCGAGGCCCGCCGGCCGGACAGGGCCGGCGGTCGTTTCGGCCACCGGCGGGCCGATGCTCCGGGATGCGGCGAGGCCGCCGATCAGAAGCAGCGTCAGGCTGGTTCCGAAGCTGACGATCCAGCCCTTCATCCAGCCCTCGCCGAGAAACACCGCCAACGCGATCGCCACGTCGCTCAGCGCCGAGGCGATCAGGGACGCGGCGAGCGCCCGCCAGACCAGCGGCGGCCATTCGCCGGCGTCGAGCCGCGCCTCGGGCAAGGCATCGGCGCCGGAGCGAAGCGCGACGAGCATCGCGGCGCCATAGCCGGCGAAGATCGCGACCACCGCGACGTCGATCGCCTGGGGTGCGGTGAGGACGCAGAAGGCCACGAAGGCCGGGGCAAGCAGATGTAGCGCCGCGCCAGCACGGCTCCGCCCCTGCGCCGCCCCGAGCGCCAGGAAGGCCAGCGGCGGAATGGTGACCGCCGTCACCGGCTGCAACGGGCGAAAGCCCGCCACCCCGTAATATTGCGCCAGCGCGTTGACGACGCCCTGGAGGATGCAGGCGACGAGCAGCGCGGCAAGCGGCATCGCGACGCGGCGCCCATGCAGGAGACGGGCGAGCACATAGGCAAGGGCGAGCGAGACGACGATCGAAATCGGCAAGGCGAGCATGGACGCGCTCCGTGGATCACCCTTTCTCGATAGGCCTCGAACGGGTTCGGCGCGACCTCGAACCGGATCGAGGACGCCGAAAATCACGCAGGAGCGCATCGCATTGGCCGGGCTGACTGCCCCAGGTCATCGTCACAAGGAACATCCGATGCCAAGCTGCCTCTCCCTCCTCGCCTGCCTCACCGGCCTTCTTTTCACCAGCCCGACCCTCGCCGCGCCGGACGAAGGAACGTCGCAGCCGGCCGCCGCGCCCGTCGCAGGTGCTGTCGAGCCGCTCGCCGGCTACGACCGGTTCGACGTCGTCGCGGCCCATCGCGCCGTCCTCGTACCCGGCTCGGTCTGGTATCCGGCCAGCGCCTGGACCTATGCCGTCACCATCGGCGACAACCCGGTCTTTACCGGCACCCGCGCCCTCGTCGGCGCGGCGGCCCAAGCGGGCCAGCATCCGCTGGTCCTCCTGTCCCACGGCTCGGGCGGCAACATGGACGGCCTCGGCTGGCTGTCGTCAGAGCTCGCCTTGCGCGGGGCGCTGGTGGTCGCCGTCAATCATCCCGGCACCACATCGGGCGACTCCTCGCCGCGGCGCACCCCCCGCCTCGACCAGCGGGCGAAGGATCTCTCCGCCGCCCTCGACACGGTGCTCGCCGATCCGAGCTTTGGCCCACTGATCGACCAAAGCCGCATCAGCGCCCTCGGCTTCTCCCTCGGCGGCAGCACGGTGATCGATCTCGCCGGCGGCCGTTTCCAACGGGTGAAATATCGCGACTACTGCGAGCAGTTCGCCGACCAGGGCGACTGCGTCTTCTTCCGGAAGGGCGGCGTCGATTTCGACCATCTGCCGGAGGAGATGGAAGAAGATGTCCGTGACCCGCGGATCTCTGCCATCGTCGCCGTCGAGCCCGGCATCACCGACGCTTTGTCGGACGAGAGCATCGCGGCGATGACGCTGCCGGTCCAGCTGATCGGCCTCGGCGCGCCCGACCCGTGGCGGGGCGTGGACGTGTCCGCATCCGGCTCCAACCTCGCCGCTCGCCTGCCCGATGCGACCTACGAGATCATCCGCCCGGCCTCCCACTTCACCTTTCTCGGCCTCTGCAGGCCGGAGGCCGCGAAGCTCCTGGAAGACGAGCAGGACGACCCGGTCTGCACCGACCCCGAAGGCTCCGACCGGGCGACGATCCATGCCGGAGTGATCGACGCCGTCGCCCGCTTCCTCGGCCCGGCCGCTGCCCCGGCCTCGGCGAGCACCGCTCACCAGTAGGGGCCCGGTGTGCCCCCGCCGGAAAGTTCCTCCAGCCGCCGGCGGGTGGCGTCGGTCAGTCCCTCAGGGAGACCGTCGAGCGGGAAGAAGCCCGACTCGGCGATCTCCCGGTCGGGTTTCTTCTCGCTCGCCTGCACCACGCCGTCGCAGCGATAGAACACGACGTGGTCGTGCTTCGAGGCGGCCCGGTTGTAGTAGACGGCGAAGAGCTCCGGCGGGCGGGACGCAACGAGATTGCCCTCTTCGGCCATTTCCCGGTGCAGCGCCTCTTCCACCGTCTCGCCGGGATCGACCCCGCCGCCCGGCATGTACCAGCCCGGCAGATAGGTGTGCCGGACGAGGAAGATGCGCCCCCTTTCGTCAAAGGCGGCGCCACGCACCCCGAGCGTCATCGGCCGCGACAGGAGATGCACGCCCTGCATGGCGGTGACCAGCAATTTCTGAAACCGCACGGTTCCACTCTCCGTCTTCGTTTCTACAATTGATGCATGACGAGGGTGCGCGGATCGGCGCCCCTTTCCAAGCGTGAAAAAACAATCGCTTCCTGCGGCCCTTCGTCGACGAGATGGCGCCCGGCGAAGACCGATTTCGACCCGAGGACATGCGATGTTCCGTCTTGCCCATCTCTCCGACATCCATCTCGGGCCGCTGCCGGAACTCTCCTTCCGCGAACTCGCCTCCAAGCGCGTGACCGGCTGGTACAACTGGCAGCGCAACCGGCGCCGAATGATGTTCGGCGACACGCTGAGCGACCTCGTCCTCGACCTGCAGGCGGAAGATCCGGACCACATCGCGGTGACCGGCGATCTCGTCAATCTCGCCACCAAGAAGGAAACGATCGCCTCGGGCATCTGGCTGCGCGACCTCGGCGCCCCGCATCAGGTCTCGCTGGTCCCGGGCAATCACGACGCCTATGTGCCGGGCGCGCTGAAGCGCTCCTACAAGGAGTGGCAACCCTACATGACCGGCGACGCGCCGCTCGCTTCGACCGACAAGTCATTCCCCTACATGCGAATTCGCGAGAACGTCGCGATCCTCGGCGTCTCGACGGCGGAGGCGACAGCGCCGTTCTTCGCCACCGGCACGTTCAATCGCGGCCAGGCGCTGCGGCTCGCCAAGATGCTGGAGACCGCCCGGGCCCTCGGCCTGTTTCGGGTCGTCCTGATCCACCACCCGCCGATCTCCGGCGCCACCTCGTGGCACAAGCGGCTGATCGGCAAGCAGTTCTTCTCCAAGTTGATGCGCGAGGTCGGCGCCGAGCTGGTCCTCCACGGCCATACCCATCTGGATACGCTCCACTGGCTGAAGGGCCCGGAGAAGCAGATCCCCGTGGTCGGCGTGCCCTCGGCCAGCCAGGCCCCCGGCAGCAAGAACCCGGCCTCGCGCTACAACCTCTTCGAGATCACCGGCGGCCCGTCCACCTGGACGCTGATCCAGCGCGAGCGCGGCGTCTGCGAGAACACCCCAGGCATCGGCTGGGTGCGCCAGCGCGAGCTTCTCGCCGATGGCCGGGCCATCGATGCCCGGCCGCGGGAGGACGCCAAGGAGGCGGTCTGAGCGCCGTCCGGAGCTTGTTTCGTGGCCCTGCCCGGCGTGACGATCAGAGCCCCGCGACCAGTGGGGCCTCGTCCGCCGGCACCAGCCGCACCACCTTATAGCCGCGCTTCTGCAGCTCGGCGAGGAAGCCGGGCAGCATCGCCGCCGTCCGGTTCTGGATGTCGTGCATCAGGATGATGCCGCGGCCGTGCTTCTCCAGCGCCCGCAACGTGCGATCGCGCACAGTCGCCGGAGCATCGCGGAAATAATCCTTGGAATCGATGTCGACGTCGATGGCGACGATGCCCTCGCTCGCCAGATCGTGGCGCAGCTGCTGGGTGTCGGCGAGATAGGGGAAGCGGAAGAAGGGAGCCGGCCGCATGCCGATGGGCCTCAGCGCGTCCGCGACGCTGAGCTCGCCCTTGCGGATTTCCGCCATGGCGGCCGCGTCGCTCATCGTTCTGAGATTGGGATGGCGATAGGTGTGGGTGCCGATGGTGTGACCTGCCTGCGCGACCTCCTGGGCGATCTTCGGATAGGCCTTGGCCATCTGGCCGACCATCAGGAAGGTCGCGCCGACGCCATGGTCGGAGAGCGCCTCGAGGATCTTGTGGGTCTTGCCCGGCATCGGGCCGTCGTCGAAGGTGAGCACCACCTCCTTGTCGCGAAGGGCGATATCGGAATAGCGGGCGACGGCGATGGTGCGCCCTGCCAGCGGCGAGGCGAACGCCGGCTGGAACGACTGGAACAGCGGGAACTTCGGATCCTCGGCGGGCGTCTGGTAGCCCAGCGCCGGCGCGGCGCTCGTGGCGGAGGTGGCGGGCAAGCGCATCGACGATCGCTCATTGCTGGCGCAACCCGACAGAAGCGAGGCGGCGACGACGGCGGAGAAGAGAACTCGCGTGGAGCGCATGGAGACCGGCCCAGTGGCGTTGCTGACCCGGTTTTTGGTAAGGCGTTAAGGTTAATCTTCGGTTCCCGGCCACCATTCTGCCACAGGCGGCCAGCGAATACGCAAAAGGGGATCCCGCTCGATCGCGTGCCGCAGATGTCGCGTCAGGCGAGGGACGGATCGCTCTGATTGGGCGCACCCGACGGAGCTTCCGGCCGCCGGATGGCTCCCATCGCCTCCAGGACGAGCGGATGCATATCGCCCGTTCGTCCGCTCTCCACCCGCTCGAACAGCTGGGTGCGCATGCGCGGCTCCCAGAACTTGTTGATGTGGTCGGCGACGCCCTTGGAGCGCGCGCCCTCCTTGGCCGATTCGAAGAACTTGGCGATCTGGTTGGCCATATAGACCAGCTTGTCACGCTCCATGGACGGCTCTCCCCTGTCCTGTCATTGCCTGCGCCCCATTCTCCGGCGCTGCGAGATCGTCCGTGCCCGCGATCCGCTCCGGATGCGTGAAGACCTCGAAGTCCGCGCCCCGCACCACTGCGACGAGGGTGATGCCCGCGGCGTTCGCCTCGGCGATCGCCAGGGCCGTCGGCGCCGAGACGGCGGCGATCAGCCCGCAGCCCATCCGCGCCGCCTTCTGGATCAGCTCCACCGACACCCGGCTGGTGATCGTCAGGAAGCCGTCGCGCGGGTCGAGCCCGGATCGGGCGAGATGTCCCGCGACCTTGTCCAGCGCATTGTGCCGGCCGACGTCTTCCCGCGTCACCACGAGCCCCGTGCCCTGACGGTGCCACGCGGCCGCATGCACCGCCCGGGTCAGCCGGCTGAGCGCCTGCTCGCGCGCCATGGCCGCGACGGCATCCGTGATCGCCAGCGGCGGGATCGCGCCCGCCGCGGCGTCCGGCACTCTCGGCAGTTGCGGTGCGGCCAGTTCGAGGGACTCGACGCCGCACAGCCCGCAGCCGACAGGCCCGGTCATCTGCCGGCGCCGCGCGACATAGGTCTTCGCCCGCGCCTCGACGAGGCGGATCTGGCAGTCCACCCCGGCTTCGGTGTCGACGATCTCCAGATGCTCGATCTCCTCGATTCGGTCCACGATCCGCTCGTTGAGGACGAGGCCGACCGCCATGTCCTGGAGGTCAGCGGGCGTCGCCATCATCACCGCATGGGTCGAGCCGCCGATCGATATCGCCACCGCCGTCTCGGCCGGCACCTGCCGCTGGGAAGGGGAGAACGCCCCGTCCCGGAACACGAGGCTCTCGACGCGGCGAGCTGGTTCCGGGAGATCGGGCTCTGGTGTCGACCGTTCGTCGCGAACCGTCACCATGGCCATGCTCTTGACGTATGCCGGCGGAGGATTCTCGCCCGGCCTTCACCGGAGGCGCTCTTCGCGCCCCCCTCTGTCCTGCCGGACATCTCCCCCACAAGGGGGGAGATCGAGGTCGCGCTCGGTGTTGCCCCTGATTTCAAAGGGTAGAGGTTGCCGAAACGATTCCAGCTGAGACGAGGCGGTGAAGCTGCCGATCTCTCCCCTTGTGGGGGAGATGTCCGGCAGGACAGAGGGGGGTGACGCTGCATACCCGGTTCCGACAAGATCGTTCCTGAACCTACTCCGCCGCCTCGGCGGCCGCGATCCGCCGGCTTTCCATGGTCAGCTCGCGGTAGTCGTCCTGCCATTCCGTCGGCCCGTTGGAGGGCGAGATCTGCACCGCCGTCACCTTGTATTCCGGGCAATTGGTCGCCCAGTCGGAGAAGTCGGTGGTGATCACGTTCACCTGTGTCATCGGATGGTGGAAGGTCGTGTAGACGACGCCCGGCGCGACGCGGTCGGTGATCTTCGCCTTGATCGCGGTGGAACCGGCGCGGCTCTCGAGCTTGACCCAGTCGCCATCCCGCACGCCCCGCTGCTCGGCGTCGTGCGGATGGATCTCCAGGAGGTCCTCGTCGTGCCAGACGACGTTGCCGGTGCGCCGCGTCTGCGCGCCGACATTGTACTGGGACAGGATGCGCCCGGTGGTCAGCAGCAGCGGGAAGCGCGGCCCCGTCCGCTCGTCCGTCGCGACATATTCCGTCATGATGAACTTGCCGCGGCCGCGCATGAACTCGCCGACATGCATGATCGGCGTGCCCTCCGGATGGGCCTCGTTGCACGGCCACTGGACCGAGCCCTTCTCGTCCAGGACATCATAGGTGACGCCTGCGAAGGACGGCGTCGTCGCGGAGATCTCGGCCATGATCTCGGAGGGATGGGAATAGTTCATGTCCATCCCGATCGCCTGGGCCAACAGCTGGGTGACCTGCCAGTCCTCATAGCCGTTCTTCGGCGCCATCACCTTGCGCACGCGGTTGATGCGCCGCTCGGCATTGGTGAAGGTGCCGTTCTTCTCCAGGAAGGTCGAGCCCGGCAGGAAGACGTTGGCGTAGTTCGCGGTCTCGTTCAGGAAGAGGTCGTGGACGATCAGGAGTTCGAGCGCCGCAAGCCCGGCCGAGACGTGCTTGGTGTCGGGGTCCGACTGGAGGATGTCCTCGCCCTGGCAATAGAGGCCCTTGAAGGTGCCCTCGACGGCGGCGTCGAACATGTTCGGGATGCGCAGCCCCGGCTCCTTGTCGATCTTGACCCCCCACAGCTCCTCGAAGGTCTCGCGGACGGCGTCCATCGAGATGTGGCGGTATCCCGGCAGCTCATGGGGGAAGGAGCCCATGTCGCAGGAGCCCTGGACGTTGTTCTGGCCGCGCAGCGGGTTCACGCCGACGCCCGGCCGGCCGATGTTGCCGGTCGCCATGGCGAGGTTGGCGATGGCGATGACCGAGGTCGAGCCCTGGCTGTGCTCGGTGACGCCGAGGCCGTAATAGATCGCCCCGTTGCCGCCGGTGGCATAGAGCCGCGCCGCCTTGCGCACCTCGGCGGCCGGAACCCCGGTGATCGCCTCGACGGCCTCCGGCGAATGCCGGTCCTCGGCGACGAAGGCGGCCCATTCCTGGAACTCGTCCCACTCGCAACGCTCGCGCACGAAGCTCTCATTGACGAGGCCCTCGGTGACGATGACATGGGCGAGCGCCGTCAGCATGGCGACGTTGGTGCCGGGCTTCAGGGCGAGATGGTGGTCGGCCTTCACATGCGGCGTCTTGACCAGGTCGATGCGGCGGGGATCGATGACGATCAGCCTAGCGCCGGGCTCGCCCGGCTTGCCGCGCAGCCGCTTCTTCATCCGCGAGGCGAAGACCGGATGGCCATCGGTCGGATTGGCGCCGATGACGAGGATGACGTCCGTATCCTCGACGCTATCGAAGTCCTGGGTGCCGGCCGACGTGCCGAAGGTGGAGTTCAGGCCATAGCCCGTCGGCGAATGGCAGACGCGGGCGCAGGTGTCGATGTTGTTGTTGCCGAAGCCCGCCCGCACCAGCTTCTGGACGAGATAGACCTCCTCGTTGGTGCAGCGCGACGAGGAGATGCCGCCCATGGCGCCGCGGCCGTATTTCGCCTGGATGTCCTTGATCTTCGCCGCCGTGAAGGACAGCGCCTCCTCCCAGGAGACCTCCTTCCAGGGCTGCGTGTAATGATCGCGGATCATCGGACCCAGGATGCGGTCCTTGTGGGTCGCATAGCCGAGCGCGAAGCGGCCCTTGACGCAGCTATGGCCGCGATTGGCCTTGCCGTCCTTGTAGGGCACCATGCGCACCAGCTCTTCGCCGCGCATTTCCGCCTTGAACGAACAGCCGACGCCGCAATAGGCGCAGGTGGTGACGACGGAATGCTCGGGCGTGCCGATCTCGATGACGGACTTTTCCTCCAGCGTCGCCGTCGGGCAGGCCTGGACGCAGGCGCCGCAGGAGACGCATTCGGAGGAGAAGAAGTCGTCGAAGCCGGTGCCGGCCGAGATGATCGAGTCGAAGCCGCGGCCCTCGACCGTCAGCGCGAAGGTGCCCTGCACCTCGTTGCAGGCGCGCACGCAGCGCGAGCAGACGATGCATTTCGACGGATCGAACTGGAAATAGGGGTTGGAGACGTCCTTCGCCTTGCCGAGATGGTTCTCGCCGTCATAGCCGTAGCGCACCTCGCGCAGGCCCACCGCGCCGGCCATGTCCTGCAGCTCGCAGTCGCCATTGGCGGCGCAGGTCAGGCAGTCGAGCGGGTGGTCGGAGATGTAGAGCTCCATCACCCCTTTTCGGATCGCCTTCAGCCGCTCGGTCTGGGTCGACACCTTCATGCCCGCCGCGACGGGCGTCGTGCAGGAGGCCGGCGTGCCGTTGCGCCCCTCGACCTCGACGACGCAGAGCCGGCAGGAGCCGAAGGCATCCATCATGTCGGTGGCGCAGAGCTTCGGTACCTGGACGCCGACCTCCATCGCCGCGCGCATCAGCGACGTGCCCTCGGGAACCGTGATCTCCTGGCCGTCGATGGTCAGGGTAACGGTCTTCTCGGCCTTCGAGGCGGGCGTGCCGTAGTCGATTTCGCGAATGAGGCTCATGGGTTTCCTCCCTGACGGGCATTCGATTGATACGTCAGATGCGCCAGTGTCGTGGTCTGGTCACTCGTCCGAATTCGGCTTCATTCACCGAGGTCTTTTCTTGCCAACGACACGAGATAATCGTCGATGGAAACGTTCATCTCGCTCGCACGCTTGTCGATGCGGAAGAGCAACTCGCTCGGTAGACGCAGGCCGTACATGCTGTACTCGCTGCGTCGACTGATCTTCATCGGCTTGAAGCCGGACAGGTCGTATTCCGAGAGGTCTGCCTCATCGACGAAGCGCTCGGCCTCCTCGTCGGTCGCAAAATGCGGCATCGGCTTAAGCTTGGTCTTGCTCATAGAACCGCACCTCCTTCGAATGCATGTACCGGGCGCTGAGCGGTCGGGCCAAAAACCTCTCGCCGCGCTGACGAACCGTGAAGACGACGAATATAGGCCGCCCCGCCTCGTTTCGCCCGATCGCCCTGAAACGCTGCTCCTGCGTCGAATGCGACGGGTCCTCCACGATCAACGGAAGCCCCCGCAAAGCATATTCGATCTCATCGACTGAAACGCCGTGCTTGCCGCATTTGTCGCGATTGCCTTGATCCCATTCGATTTCGTCGAAGATGGCCGGCATGAACGCAACGCCTACTCCGCCGCCACCCTCATCGGTTGCCCATGAAAATCCTCCGGGAAGTGCCGGATCGCGCTCATCACCGGATAGGGCGTGAAGCCGCCCAGCGCGCAGAGCGAGCCGAACTTCATGGTGTTGCAGAGGTCCTCGACGAGGGCGAGGTTCTCCGCCGGCCGCTCGCCGTCGATGATCTTCTTCATCGTCTCGTGGCCGCGCACCGCGCCGACCCGGCAGGGCGTGCACTTGCCGCAGCTCTCGATCGCGCAGAACTCGAAGGCGAAGCGGGCTTGGGCCAGCATGTCGACCGTGTCGTCGAAGACGACGATGCCGGCGTGGCCGATCAGCCCGTCCCTGGCGGCGAAGGCCTCGTAGTCGAAGGGTGTGTCGAACAGGGACACGGGGAAGTATGCGCCCAGCGGCCCGCCGACCTGCACCGCCCGCACCGGCCGACCCGACGCCGTGCCGCCGGCAACGTCATTGACGATTTCGCCCAGTGTCATGCCGAAGGGCACTTCGAAGAGGCCGCCATGCTTGACGTTGCCGCCGAGCTGGATCGGGATGGTGCCGCGCGAGCGGCCCATGCCGAGCTCCTTGTAGCCTTCCGCGCCCGCCGCCAGGATCTCCGGCGTCGAGGCCAGCGAAATGACGTTGTTGATCACGGTCGGCATGCCGAACAGGCCCTGGATCGCCGGCAGCGGCGGCTTGAAGCGCACCTGCCCGCGCTTGCCTTCGAGGCTGTCGAGCAGCGAGGTCTCCTCGCCGCACACATAAGCCCCGGCGCCGACCCGCACCTCGATGTCGAAGACGTGGCTCGAGCCCATCACCGAGGCGCCGAGAACGCCCGCTTCGTGCGCCCGGCGGATCGCCTCGCGCATCACCTCGATGGCGACGGGATATTCCGACCGCAGATAGATGTAGCCCTTGGTTGCCCCGGTGGCGACGCCGGCGATCGCCATGCCCTCGATCAGGCAGAACGGATCACCCTCCATGATCATCCGGTCGGCGAACGTGCCGCTATCGCCCTCGTCGGCGTTGGCGACGATGTATTTGCGCGCGCCCTTGGCTTCGGCGACGGTCTTCCACTTGATGCCGGTCGGAAAGCCCGCCCCGCCGCGGCCGCGCAGGCCGGACTGGGTGACTTCCGCGACGATCGCCTCGGCGCCGATGCCGATGGCGCGTTCCAGCCCCTTCAGGCCGCCATTGGCGCGATAGTCGTCGAGTGACAAGGGATCGGTGACGCCGCAGCGCTTGAAGGTGTGGCGCGTCTGGCGGGCGAAGAACGGGTGCTCCTCGACCCTGCCGATCCGCTTCGGGTGGCCCGCACCGGACAGGATGCCGGCATCGACCAGCACGTCGGCCTCGCCCGGCTCGATCGGCCCGTAGGCGATGCGCCCGTCCGGCGTCTCGACCTCGATCATCGGCTCGAGCCACGCCATGCCGCGCGAGCCGTTGCGCACGATCTCGAGGGACAGGCCGCGATCGGTGTTGAGCCGGGCGAACTCCTCGGCGATCGTGTCGGCGCCGCAGGCGACGGCGAAGG
The DNA here is from genome assembly GCF_002088275.1 of Aurantimonas sp. 22II-16-19i. Taxonomy (GTDB): domain Bacteria; phylum Pseudomonadota; class Alphaproteobacteria; order Rhizobiales; family Rhizobiaceae; genus Jiella. The sequence goes on along the minus strand of NZ_AQQS01000002.1, from coordinate 99,741 downwards.
AGTCGAGCGGGATGTAGAGCTTCGTCACAGCCGTGCCTCCTCGACCAGCGCCCCGACCTTCGCCTCGGTAAGGCGCCCGACGATCCGCCGGTCGAGCATCGCCGACGGCGCCGTGGCGCAGAGGCCGAGGCAATAGACCGCTTCGAGGCTGACCTGTCCGTCCGGCGTCGTCTCGCCGAACTTGACGCCCAGCGCCGTCTCGATCGCGCCGGCGATGGCGTCGCTGCCCGCCGCCTGGCAGGCCTCCGCCCGGCAGACCTTCAGGACATGCCGGCCGCGGGGAGCCTTGTGGAAGTCGTGATAGAAGGTGACGACGCCGTGCACCTCGGCGCGGGTCAGGTTCAACGCCGCCGCGATCTGGCGCACCGCAGCCTCCGGCACGTGGCCGAACCGCTCCTGGATCTCGTGCAGGATCGGCAGCATCGGGCCTTCCAGCCCACGCTTGGCGTCGATGATCTCGGCGACCTCCGCCTCGTCGTAATTCGCCTGAAAAACCAAGCGCCTTCCTCCCGCACCCGATCTTGAATTGTTCCAGAGAGGGAACACCCAAGTTGGGCAAGAATCAAGGCGTGATCCTCGTCCTGCGATAGAAGACCTCTATCGATAATGACGCCTCCTGCAGCTTTTGGTTGCCGACCTGCCCAGGGACGCCGTCAGATGCTGTCGATCTCCTGGGTTTCCTCCCAGAAGGCCGCCACGATCGGCGGGCGCAGCTCCCGCCGCGCGGTGACGAGGCCGATGCGATAGCTGACGTCCGGGCCGGTGATGGGGATGGCCACCAGCGGCTCGGCGAGGCCGAGAAGGGCGGCGGAGCGGTGGGGCATCACCGTGGCGATCCCGGCCAGCCGGGTCTGGGAGAGAAGCGCGATCATCGAGTTGGACTCCATGACGGTCTCGAAGCGCCGCCCGCCGGCGCCCAGGTGCCGGTTGAGGATCTGGCGGTTCTGCATCGAAGGGCTGAGGAGGCCGAGCTTGAGGCTCGCCACCTCCTCCCAGGTCACCTGCTGGCGGTCGTGAAAGACGCTGTCGCGCCGCGTGACGAGACAGTAGCGCTCATCATAGAGGGCGCGGGTATCGAGCTTCTTCAGCCGTTCGTCGTCGAGATAGGTCAGGCCGACGTCGATCTCGAAGTTGGAGATGGCGGCGATGATCTCCGAGGCGGTCTGCGAGGTGACGTCGAAGGTGACGTTGTCGTGCCGCAGGTGGAACGGCGCCGTCAGGCGCGAGACGATGGCGAGGCTGGTCGGCACGGCGCCGATCCGCAGATGGCCGGAGAGCCCGCGCTTCACGGTGCGGATCTCCTCGCGCATCGTGCGGACGTCGTCGGTGATCCGCCGCGCCCAGGCCAGCGCCCGCTCGCCTTCCTCGGTCAGGCCGCGAAAGCGCGAGCCGCGATTGACCAGCGTCGTGCCGAGCCGCTCCTCGAGCTGCCGGATGCCGGCCGACAGCGTCGGCTGGGTGATCCCGAGCCGCTCCGCCGCGCGGCCGAAATGCCGCTCGGTGGAAAGGGCGATCAGATATTCCAGCTTGTCGATCATCGTCTCATGTCTTTCGTCCCATGCTGCCGCCCGATGCGCCGGATTGTCCGACCCCATGGCCCCTTCCCTGGGCCGCGGCGCGTCAGCCCCACATCGGACCACTTGCCAAGAGGGACGGCAAGTCGCTTAAAGCCGGTTCACGATCCGGCCGCTCAGGCCGGTTGCCACGAGGAGCGATCCACGTTGTCCCATCAGGACCTTTCCCAGCTCGGCCAGAACGCCCGCCCGGCCGCCTCCCCCGAAGAAGCGACGCTCGAAACCGTCCCCTACGCCCGCGGCGACGGGCCGCCGGCCATCGTCCGCTTCACCTGCCCGGAATTCACCTCCCTTTGCCCGGTCACCGGCCAGCCGGACTTCGCCCATGTCGTCATCGACTACGCGCCGGATGCCCGCCTCGTCGAATCGAAGTCGCTGAAGCTCTTCCTGACCAGCTTCCGCAATCACGGCGCCTTCCACGAAGACTGCACGGTGATGATCGCCCGGCGCGTCATCGCGGCGACGAAGCCCCTGTGGCTGCGGATCGGCGGCTACTGGTATCCGCGCGGCGGCATTCCGATCGACGTCTTCTGGCAGTCGGGACCCGCTCCCGAAGGCGTCTTCCTGCCCGACCAGGGCGTGCCGCCCTATCGCGGCCGGGGATGAGGGTGCATGGCCGGCTTGTTGATCATTGCCGGCCACACGCCGTAGAAGCCTCGAGCTTCTTTCTTATCATCATCAGGGCCCCCATCCTGCGCCCGCAGCATCACCGACAGGACTGATCATGACCGACGCGGATCTGACGCTCGACTCCATCGAAGATGCAATCGCTGCCATCGCCGAAGGCGAAATGGTGGTCGTGGTCGACGACACCGACCGCGAGAACGAGGGCGACCTGATCATGGCCGCCGCCAAGGCGACGCCGGAGAAGATGGCCTTCATGATCCGCCACACCAGCGGCATCATCTGCGTGCCGATGATGGCGGAGCGGGCCGAAGCGCTGAACCTGCCGCCGATGGTCGCCAACAATCTCGATCCGATGCGCACCGCCTTCACCGTGTCCGTCGACTACAAGGTCGGCATGACCACGGGCATCGCCGCCGAGGAGCGCGCCAACACCTGCCGCGCTCTGATGAACGCCAATTGCGCGCCGTCCGACTTCATCCGCCCCGGCCACATCTTCCCGCTGATCGCCCGCGAGGGCGGCGTGCTGATCCGGTCCGGCCACACCGAGGCCGGCACCGATCTCGCTCGCCTCGCCGGCCTCGAGCCCGGCGGCATCCTCGCCGAGATCGTCAATGACGACGGCACCGTCAAGCGCCTGCCCGAGCTGGTCGGTTTCGCCCGGGAACACGGGCTGAAGATCGTCTCGATCGAGGACCTCATCTCCTATCGCATCCGCCGGGAGTCCTTCGTCACCTGCGTGCGGGAGGAGGACTTCTGTCTCGGCGGCCTGACCGGCAAGATCCGCGTCTATGAAACGCCGTTCGACGAGACCCAGCACGTCGTCTTCGTGCATGGCAACGTGCGGGGCCGGAGCAACGTGCCGACCCGCATCCACCGGGAACAGCCGGTCCTCGACATGCTGTCGCGGGTCGGAGACGGCCGCAGCTGGGTCGACGTCGCCGTCGAGAACATCAAGGCCAGCGGCCAGGGCGTCATCATGCTGCTGCGCTCGCCGCAGATCGACGACTTCGAGGCGAGGCCCACCGGCAGCGAGGAGCCCGTCGCCGACGGCGAGCGCCATCTCAGCGCCCGCCTGCGCCGCCAGCGCTGGCGGGAAGTCGGCGTCGGCGCCCAGATCCTGCGCGACCTCGGCGTCTCCTCGATCACCGTCCTCGCCACCCACGAGCGCGCCTATGTCGGCCTGACCGGCTTCGGCATCGCGGTCGCGGAGACGGTCATAGTCAAGGAATAGCGAGACCTTCGAGGCGGCCGGCGCCACCTCGGGACGAAACAGGCTCTCGTAGCGCGGCGCCCGCCGACGGCCGCCGTGCGCTGCCGCGCCCGCAATTCGCCGCGCCCGCAATCACCGCACCCGTGCGGATGCCGACCCGCTTGCCGCGTCGAACCCACCCTCTCCTGCAGGACGGATCGGCCCGCTCCGCCGCGCGGCCGCGATCACCCGCTCGCCCTTCGATGCGGGCGCGGCCGGCATGCCTGTGCGCCTTCCATCCGGGTTGCGAACCGGGCGGCCCCGCCACCCGGCGTCGCCAGCGATGCCCGGACCGCCCTCGCGCAGGCTCGCGACCCGTCTCGAAAAGCAACGACCCCTGCGACGCTGCGGCATCTTCGGCATGTTTCTGTTGCGCTGCACGAGAACCTCGAAAAACGCAAGAGTTGCGTTCTGGGACGATCAGGACAGGGCCGTTCGGCGCGCCGGAGCGCTGATATCGGCCGCGCTCATCCCCTGACGGCCGATCGGGCGGGTTTTGCCCTTAGGCGCCTCACCAACCCAGGCCGGGATGCTGGAACGCGCTCTGGTCCGGCTCCGGGCACCATCAACCCCTGCGTGCCCATGATCCTCCTGAAGGATCGACGGCCGCCGCCGCCTGATCGCGCCGAGCGCCCGGGCGAAAGGTTCCGCGATTGACATGACGCGCATAAATGCTCCAGAATAGAACCTCTCATGTGCCGAAATGGATCAAAACGCCGGCCAATCTGCTTTTTAAGGTGAGAATGTCGATAATCTATTGATCTTTGATTACCGTCATTTAAAGCTTCCCCTGCGCAACATCGAACACGGAGGCGTTTTTTCTCATGCGCAAAGTGCTGCTCACGCTGATTGCCGCTGCCGGTGCAATTTCCTTCGCGGGAACCGCCGATGCAAAGTGGTACAAGAAACACGTCGACGAACGGGGCGGCAAGTGCTACCTCGTCGAGTACATTCCTTCCACCTACAAGTACAATACGCGCGGCAAGCTCGTTCAGAGCCAGGGCACCGCGTGGGAAGGCGACATCGTCGACGGCGGCAAGATCTATCACCGCCGCAATCCCGCCGTTTACATCACGACGAAGAAGCTCGTCGAGCAGGACCACTACACCCTGGTCCCCTGCTGATCGAACACAACCGGGCCGGGGGGAAGCACATCGCCCTCCCCCGGCCTGCCACAGCTTCCGCAAGGGCGAGCCGCGTCCGTCGCGGCTGTTGACGATCTTGGCCGGGCCATCGACGCCGGCAAGAACAGCAGGCTGAATTCGACGCCGGTTCGGCCGGGGAGGAAACCGCAATGCTGCTCCAGACGATGCTCATCGAGACAGTGCTCCTCGCCGGAGCGATCGCCATCCCGTTTTCCGACGGGCCGCAGCGCGATCCCGCTGCCGCGGCCGGCGAACCCGCCCGCTTCGAGACGGCGTTCGAATTCGCCGAGATCCCGGGCGGCTACCGCCTCAACGCCATCGTCATCGATCTTGCCACCGGCGAGCGCGGCTCGACACCCATCGGCGACTGCCGGACGATCAATCTGGACTCCTTCGCCGAGGACACGTTCGGAACGCCCGTCGTCTGCAACGGCATCAATTACAGCTTCGATGTCCGTCAGGGCCAGATCGTCGTCGATGCGTCTCCCGGCCGCGTTGCGCCGAAGCTGGTCCGCAAGCTCGATCCCGGCCACGCGCTGGTCAACGGCACGCCGCTCCTCATAGAAACAGGTCGCGCGAAATAGCGATGGTCGGAAGGCCTTCATAGGGCCGGCGATAGATCACCTCGCCACCGATGCTCGGGTTCTCCGGCCGGATCCGGTTCTCCGGGGCCGGGCCGCGCATCGCCCATGCTGCAAATGGCGAGCCGGCCGAGGCTTCGCCGGTCTGACCCGCGGTTGGTCCATCCGACAAGGCCGGCCGGACGTTCGACGCACGCTCCTCGGGCGGGCCTGCCTCGAGCGAGCCTGCTTCGGACCGGTCGAGCGATCCTGTACCGAGCGGCCCTGCCTCGACCGGACCTAGATCGATCGGGCCTGCGTCGAGCGGACCTCCCTGGGCCACGACCGACCCTTCCAGCGCCCATTCTGCCTTTGACCGCTCCTCCTGCGCGTCCATCCCGGCCGCAAAGCCGCCTGGGAAGGCACCGCTGGCCGGCGCCGGCCCGAGGTCGTGCGAAGCGGCGGGCTGCGCTTCTTCCGGGACGAGGAAGCCTTCGTAGGAGAGGGCGCCGAGCACGTAGGGCGGCACGTAATAGGCGGCGTTGGTCGCGGTGATCGGCCGCACCATCAGCACGGGACCGCTCTCGCAGGCCTCCGCCGTCGGCTGGCCGGCGGCGCTCAAGGTGACGTAGCAGGTCTTCGGACGCGCCGCGCAACCGAGAAGGCTGAGCGCCAGAACGGCGGAAATCCCAAGAAAGAGTGAACGTGCCGCCATCGGGGCCTCCCCGGGACGACATTCGAGTGTCGTGGTTAACCGCCGGTTAAGGCCGCTCCACGCGCCTCCCGCCACCTCCCGTCGGGTCAGCCCCGGATCAGCTTGCCAGCTGCAGCCCGGCGACGGTCCGCCGGACCGCCTCGATGAACATCCGAAGCGCCGGCGAGGTCTCGCCCTCGCCCCGCATCGTCAGCCCCACCGGCCCCAGCGTCTCGCGCATCGTGATCGGCAATTCGACCAGCATTCCCTCGGCGACGTCGAGCGCCACGACGCCGGAGGAGATCACCCACACGGCATCGGTCTTGCGCACGAAGGCCCGGCCGAAGGTCTCCGCGACGGTCTCGATCCGGTGGCCGACCTGAGGGATCCCCTGCGCGATGAAGAACTGCTCGGCCATCGTCCGGATCGCCGCATCCCGGTTGGGAAACACGATCGGGTAGTCGGAGATGGCGGCGACGTCGCTGCGGCCGATGAGCGGATGACCCGGACGCACGACGAGCGAGATCCGCTCCGAATAGAGATGGGAGAAGCTGAGACCGCTCATGGCCTCGGGCTTGCCGAGGCGGCCGATGACCAGATCCAGCGCGCCGCCCGCCAGTTCGGAGAGGAGATAACCGTTCGGACCGGTTACGATCGCCAGGCCGACCTCCGGCGCGATGCGTCCCATCTCCACGGCGGCATCGGGAACGATGCGTGCGGCGACCGATGGAAGCGCGCCGATCGACAGCCTGAGGCCGCCTCCCGCCAGTGTCTCCGAGATGCCCTCGATGCCCTGGCGAAGCGCCGCCAGGCTCGAACTCGCATAGGAGTGGAACATTTGTCCGACCGGCGTCAGCGCGACGCCGCTGCGGTTGCGATCCATCAGCCGCGCGCCCAGGGCCGTCTCCAACTCGGCGAGCGTCTTGGAGACCGCCGGCTGCGACACGTGCATCAGTTCGGCCGCCTTGCCGACACTGGCCGTTCGCGCCACTTCGACAAATGTCCGCAGGTGGCGAATTTTGATGCGACGATCAATTTCCATAACCAGACAGTCATGCTAAACCCGGTGCATATTCATTTTACATGAATTTTCCGGGCTTTCATATTGCCGCCTCGGAGGAGTTGACGCTGCCATGTCCCATCAAGTCGAGGACCGTTTCGCGCGCGGGACGGCGACACGCCGCGCCGTTCTGGGCGATGCCCATGTGGATCGGGCCGAGGCGGCGGCAACGCCCCTCGACCGCGATTTCCAGGTCTTCATCACCGAGGGTGCCTGGGGTTCGGTGTGGTCGAGGCCGCATTTTACCAGGCGCGAACGCTCGATCGTCACCATCGCGCTCCTGGCCGGGCTCGGCCAGGACGACGAACTGGCCATGCACATCCGCGCGACGCTCAACACCGGCGCAACCCGCGAGGATGTCGTCGAGGCCCTGATGCATGTGGCGGTCTATGCCGGCGTTCCCGCCGCAAACCACGCGATCAAGATCGCCAAGCGCGTCTATGGCGAGATCGACGCAGAGACTGGAGGCGCTCGATGAGCGGAGGATCCTTCTATCAGCGCGACCGGAGCTGGCATCCGCCCGCCTACGCGCCGACCTACAAGACCAGCGTCACCCGCTCGCCCCAGAAGGCGCTGATCGCCCTCGACAACACCCTGTCCGAGATGACCGGCCCGGTGTTCGGCCATGACATGCTCGGGCCCCTCGACGACGACCTGATCGCCAACTTCGCCAAGGACGGCGATCCGATCGGCCAGCGCATCATCGTCCATGGCCGGGTGCTCGACGAGGACGGCCGCCCGGTGCCGGGCGCGCTCATCGAGGTCTGGCAGGCCAATGCCGGCGGGCGCTACCGCCACAGGAAGGAAACCTATCTGGCGCCGCTCGATCCGAATTTCGGCGGCTGCGGGCGGACGATCTCGGCCGAGGACGGCTCCTACCGGTTCCGCACCATCAAGCCCGGCCCCTATCCCTGGCCCAACGGCCCCAACGACTGGCGGCCGGCGCATATCCACTTCTCGATCTTCGGCCACGGCTTCGCCCAGCGCCTGATCACCCAGATGTATTTCGAGGGCGACCCGCTGATCTGGCTGTGCCCGATCGTCTCGACCATCCCCGACAAGGCGGCGATCGAGCGGCTGATCGCACCGCTCGACATGGCCAACACCGTGCCGATGGACGCCAGGGCCTACAAGTTCGACATCGTCCTGCGCGGCCGCCGCTCGACGCTGTTCGAGAACCGGATGGAGGGCAACTGATGGTCCAGTCTCTCGACCGGCTCAAGGAAAGCGCCTCGCAGACCGCCGGCCCATACGTTCACATCGGCTGCACGCCGAACTTCTCCGGGATCGAGGGCGTCTTCCCGCAGGATCTCGGCGCCTCCATGCTCAACGCCGAGGCAAGAGGCGAGCGCATCCGCATCGTCGGCCGCGTCTTCGACGGGGTCGGTGCCGCGTTGAAGGACGCCATGGTGGAGATCTGGCAGGCCGACGCCGACGGGCTCTACCCCTCGCCGCAGGAGACCCGCGGCACCGCCGATGCGAACTTTTCCGGCTTCGGCCGATCGGCGGGCGACATGGCAACGGGCGAGTTCGTCTTCGAGACGATCAAGCCCGGCAGGGTGCCGTTCAAGGACGGTCGCCCCCAGGCGCCGCACGTCACGCTGTGGATCGTCGCCCGCGGCATCAACATCGGCCTGCACACGCGGCTTTATTTCGGCGACGAGGAAGCGGCCAACGAGGCCGACCCGATCCTGTCGCGGATCGAGCACCGCTCGCGGGTGTCGACGCTGATCGCGCCGAAGACCCTGGAAGGCGGCGTTCCGACCTATCGCCACGACATCTTCCTGCAGGGCGAGAAGGAAACGATCTTCTTCGACATCTGAGGACGGAGGATCGAGCGTAAGGCGGGCGGAGCGGGAGGCGAGCCGATCGAGGCCCGCCGCTGCGTCGCATCGCACGAGGAAGCGGCGGCGGGGCCCGCAGGAGGCGAGACGAGATGAGCGCGACTTCACATGCGGGCGCTGCCCCGAAACGGACCCAGGTCGCCATCGTCGGCGGCGGGCCTGCGGGCCTCTTGCTGGCGCTGCTCCTCCACCGGGCCGGCATCGACTGCGTCGTCCTCGAGCGTCGCAGCCGGGACTACGTGCTGTCGCGCATCCGCGCCGGCGTCCTCGAACAGGGCACGACGGATCTCCTGCGCTCTGCCGGCGTTGGCGACCGCATGGACCGCGAGGGGCTGGTCCATGACGGCTTCGACATCGCCTGGCGCGGCGACACGCTGCATGTCGACCTGCGCGGGCTCTCGGGCGGCAAGACGGTGATGGTCTACGGCCAGACGGAGGTCACCCACGACCTCTACGATGCCCTCGACGCGGTCGGCGTTCCGGTCGTTCACGAGGCCGAGGACGTCCGCCCCCAGGGGCTCGAGACGTCGGAACCCTTCGTCACCTACCGCACGAAGGAGCACGGCGAGAAACGCATCGACTGCGACTTCGTCGCCGGTTGCGATGGCTTTCACGGCGTCTGTCGCACGGCCATTCCGAGGGACAGGATCGAGACCTTCGAGCGGGTCTACCCGTTCGGCTGGCTGGGTGTCCTCACCCGCAAGCCGCCGATCCAGGAAGAGCTCGTCTACGCCCACCACACAAGGGGCTTCGCCCTCTGCTCCCTGCGCAATCCGCAGCTGTCGCGCTACTACATCCAGTGCAGCGTGAACGACAGGGTCGAGGACTGGCCGGACGAGCGCTTCTATGACGAACTCGCGGCAAGGCTGCCGGACCGGATCGCCGCCAACCTGCAGCGCGGCGAGAGCGTTGAGAAGTCGATCGCGCCGCTGCGCTCCTTCGTCGCCGAGCCGATGCGCTTCGGCCGCCTGTTCCTCGCCGGCGATGCCGCCCACATCGTGCCGCCGACGGGCGCCAAGGGGCTGAACCTCGCCGTCTCGGACATCTACTACCTGTCCCGCGCGCTCGCCGCCCACTACGGCGAGCGGGACGACGGGCTGCTCGACAGCTATTCCGGCGATGCGCTCGCCAGGGTCTGGAAGGCCGAGCGCTTCTCCTGGTGGTTCACCTCGATGATCCACCGCTTCGAGGACGACGGCAGTTTCGGCCAACGCATCCAGGAGGCGGAGTTCGACTTCCTGGCAGGCTCGAAGGCCGCCCAGACCGCGCTCGCGGAAAACTATGTCGGCCTCCCCTTCTGACGAAGGCCGGCCTGCCGTCTGACGAAGGTCGTCGGGAGATGACGCGGGCGCAGCCTGCCTCCGACAGGGCAGCCGAGGCGAGCCTCAGCGCCCTTCCGGGTCGTAGGCCACCGCCGAGACCGGCACGATCTCGATGCCGCGCTTCTCCGCCGCCGGGATCCACGTTGCGATCGCCGCGATCGACTGGTCGAAGGCGGAGGCGACGCCGATCGCCGCCCCTTGCGCGCGGGCGACCTTCTCCAGCATGTCGAGTTGATCTGCGATGGCGGCCGGATCCTGGTTCTGGTCGAGGAGGACGTTGGCCGTCGCGGCCGGCACGCCGGCGGCGATCGCGCTGTCCTTCCCGAGGGAGCGTGCCGACGAGCCGTCGTCCAGATACATCAGCCCGCGCCGTCCGAGTTCGGCGATGAAGGGATCCATCGACGCTCTGTCGCCGGTGAAGCGCGCGCCCATGTAGTTCATCACGCCGACATAGTTGGTGATCCGGCCGAGCGAGGCCTCGAGGGCGGCGAAGTCTCCCACCGCCGCCGCCTCGGCCGTCAGCGTGTTCTCGCCCGGATCGACGGTGGGATAGCCGATCGGCTCCAGCGGCACCTGCAGCACCAGTTCGTGGCCGCTGCGGCGGGCTGACTGCATCCAGCGATCGAGGCTGTTGCCGGCCGGGGAGAAGCCGAAGGTGACGCCGGCGGGAAGCCGCTCGACCGCCTCCATGCTGCCGGTCTGGCTGATCCCGATGCCGCCGACGACGATGGCGATCCGCGTCGCCGGCTTGCCGCTCGAAGCGCCGCGATAGACGTCGAAGGGACGCCGCCCGTCCGCCGCTCGCACGGGCAGCGGGCCGTAGGGGCTGTCCTCGATCAGGTCGCGATCGGGCAGATGCGCGACCACCGGCGACTGCCGGAACGACTGCGTCTCCTCCACCCGGAAGGTCACCGGCCCGCCGGCGGTGCCGGGGCTGATGATGGTGGGGCCGCCCGGCCGGGAGAGGGGCCGCGCCTCGACCGGCGCCGGCGCCGTCACCGCGACCTGCGGAGCGGGCGCCGGGGCCGGCGCGGCGAGGACGTCGACGATGCGGCGCGGGGCGTGGCCCTGAAAGGCGGTCCCGGCGGAGCCGAGAACGATCGCCGCGGCGCAAGCGGCCAGCGCGAGCGACGACAGCGGGGGGAACGGCAAGGCGAAGCGCTGCCGCGTTCGGTCCAGCCCCAGGGGCCGATGGAATTCGCCTTCGATGGACATGGAAGAAGGAAATATCGGCTCAAGCTTTCGCGGGGCTCGCCGGGGCAGAGGCCGCGACGGCCGCAAAAAAGCCCGGCCGCGGGGGCGGCCGGGCTGTCGATCATGTCGCGGTCGAGGGTGGGGGCGGATTGCGCCGCCCCGGCGCCTCAGTTCTTGGCGCTGGCGCCTTCCTCGGTGCCGGTCTGCGAGCTGGCATTCGCTTCGCGCTTGGGCGGGAACATCGCATTGGTCTTCTTGCCGTCGAGAAGATCGATCGCATACTGCATCTGCAGGTCGTCCTTCTTCTCCGGCGGCACATAGTCGAGCGAGCCGGAGCCCTCGTCGGTCTCCTCGGTGCCCGGAATATGGCCGCGCAGGGACGACTCGCCCCGCACCAGCTCGTCCTCTGCGTCGAGGCCCATCTGCTCGCGGATCTCCTTCGGCAGCGGCTGCTCGACGGTGATGTCCGGATTGATGCCGCGGCCCTGGATCGAGCTGCCGGACGGCGTGTAATAGAGCGCCGTCGTCAGGCGGAGCGCACCGTTCTGGCCGAGCGGGATGATGGTCTGCACCGATCCCTTGCCGAAGGAGCGCGTGCCGACGATGGTCGCCCGGCGCTGGTCCTGCAGGGCGCCGGCGACGATCTCCGACGCCGAGGCCGATCCGCCATTGACGAGGACGACCAGCGGCTTGCCGTCGATGTCGTCGCCCGAGCGGGCGTTGTAGCGCCGCGTCTCGTCGGCGTTGCGGCCGCGGGTCGAGACGATCTCGCCGCTGTTGAGGAAGGCGTCGGAGACCGACACCGCCTCGTCGAGCAGTCCGCCGGGATTGCGGCGCAGGTCGAGGACGTAGCCCTTCAGCTTGTCCTCGCCGACCTTCTCCTTGATGTCGGCAATGGCGTCCTCGAGGCCGACCGTGGTCTGCTCGTTGAATTTCAGCAGCTTGATGTAGCCGACGTCGCCCTCGACCGAATGACGCACCGACGGAACCTTGATCTCGGCCCGAGTCAGTGTCAGACGCACCGGCTTGGTGGCGCCTTCGCGAACGATCGTCAGCGTCACCTTGGAGCCGATGTCGCCCTTCATCTTGTCGACGGCCTCGCCGAGGGTCAGGCCGCGAACCTGCTCGCCGTTGATCTCGGCGATCAGGTCGCCGGCGAGGACGCCGGCCTTGTCGGCGGGCGTGCCCTCGAAGGGCGAGACCACCTTGACGAGTTCGTCCTGCATCGTCACCTCGATGCCGAGCCCGCCGAACTGGCCGCGGGTCTCGGTCCGCATCTCGGCGGCTTCCTTGGCGTTCATGTAGCTCGAATGCGGATCGAGCGAGGTCAGCATGCCGTTGATCGCCGTCTCGACCAGCTTCTGGTCGTCGGGCTGATCGACATACTGGGCCCGCACGCGCTCGAAGACGTCGCCGAAGATCGCAAGCTGGCGATAGGTATCGGAGCCGGCGGCGTTGGCGACGCCCGGGCTCTGGCTGACCACGGTCATCGCCGTGGCTCCCATCAGCACGCCGGCGAAGAGTATCGAAAGCTTACGAATCATTCCTCGTCCTTCCAGAGGGTTCTTCCGTCCACCAGGGGGTCGGATCGACCGGTTTCCCGTCATTTCGAAATTCGACGTAGAGCGCGGGCTCGGCCGCACCGAACTCCGCCACCTGAACACTTGCCAGCCGCCGCGCACCCATCAGCGCGACCGGCTCCCCTGCCGAAACGAACTGGCCACTCGCAACGTCGATACGATCCATGCCGGCCAGGACGATATGATAGCCATCGCCGGCATCGAGGATCAAGAGTTGTCCATAGGAGCGGAACGGACCGGCATAGAGCACCCTTCCGTCGGAAGGCGCAATGACGACATCGCCGGCTCGCGCGGCGAAGGACACGCCATTCGAGGGTCTGCCGATGTCGTCCTTCTCGCCGAATCCAATGATCTGCCTCCCGAGCACAGGCTTCGACAAACGAGCCTTGAGTGTCGAAAATGCGGCGGCGGGCTCCAATAACGCCGTGTTGTTCCGCAGCGCCGCGATATCGTAGGCCGGCTTCTCCGGCTGCCGATCCTCGAGCGCGGCGACGCGGGTGTCGTCGCCGGGGGCCGTGCCGGTGAGCGCCGCAGCGTCGCCGTCCGCGTCATCCGCCGCTGCCGCGTCCCGCGACGGGTCGCTCTGCGCCGCAGCGACGTCGCGGGGCGGCGTCTCGTCCGCATCGCTCGCCGCGATGTCCCGGTCCTCGCCAGAGCCTGGGTCTTCGCCAGAGCCTGGGCCTGGGCCTGGGCCCGTGCCGGTTCCCGCCGCGGTGTCGTTCCCGCTGCCGGCCGTCGCTCCGTCGCCGTCTGCCTCCTGGGATGCGGTCAGGCGGCCGGTCTGGCCATCGGCGGTGCGCACCTTTCCGGCATCGTCGTCCTCGCGCGATCGTGCGAGGGCCATCTCTTCCCGCGCCGCCGTCGCCTCGCGCCTGTCCTTGGCCGCGAGCGCCTCGGCTGCGGCGAGCTGGCGCGCCTTCTCCTCGCGCTCCGCCGTCTCGCGCTGCCTGGCCGCGTCGGCTTCCGCCTGCAGGGAGGCGATCAGCCCCTTCAGATCGTCGGCCTTGCGAGCGAGTTCGGCGGCGCGCGCGCTCTCGGCCTCGCGGCGCGCGCGATTGGCCGTCTCGATCCGCTGCTTCTCGGCGAACAGCCTCTCCAGCCGCGCCTCTTCCTCCCGATGGTTCCGCATCTGGGCGGTGAACCGGTCCTTCTCCGTCACGATCGACGCCTTCACCGTCGAAAGCCGCTGCAGATCCGCGACCAGTGTGGCGGCTTCCTGGCGCATGGTCGGCACCACCGCCCCGAGGAGGATGGCGCTGCGCACCGCGCCGAGCGCGTCGTGGGGGCGAACCAGCAGCGCCGGCGGCGGCTTGCGGCCCATCCGCTCGAGCGCCGCCAGCACCTCCGCCAGGAGGTCGCGGCGCGCGGCGAGCGAGGCCTTGATCGCGTCTTCCTCGGCACCGAGAGCCGTCAGCCGCGCCTCGGTGCCGGCCAGATCGCCGCTGATCCTGCGTTGGGCCTCGGTCGCGCTCTTCAAGGCGGCAGTCAGCTTGTTGCGGTCGGCGGCGATCGAGACGATCTCGTCGTCGAGGGAGCGGATGGTCGCCTCGGACAGCTCGATGCGGGAGGACAGCTCGGCAAGTTCGGACGCCGTCTTCCGGCGCCGCGCCTCGATGTCGCCGGCCGATGCAGCGAGGGAAGCTTCGGTCAGTCCCGAGGCACGCGAGATCGCGGCCACTTCGGTCGGGTCCGTCTCACCCGGCGCCGCCGTCGCGGCCGGCATCGACGACGCGACGAGCACAGACGTCAGGATCGAGCCGACCAGCAAGGCGGCCAAGCGGCCCCCGCTCCGGCGCTCCGCGAGGCATCGTTCGCCACCGCCGCTGATCCGTCGTCTGTTCAAGCCGCTTCGTCCTGTCCTCGCATCGCCGACGATAGAATCGAGCCGTTAACAATCGATCAACCATGCCTGCCCGGCTCGCCACATGGCGCCAGCCGTCGCATACGCGGCCGCAGTCGAGGCGCCGGATGATCGAAAGGAGACGATACCACGGTTTGACGGTTCAGGCCTGTGGTCGCAGGGCGACAGCGCGAAAATCACGCTGAGTTGACGGCCGCAAACCTCTGCCCCGCCAGCGCCTCGGCGCCCGTATTTCGATCCGGAAAATGCCAGCTCGCATCTCGGGCGCGTTCATCTGCGACGCATCGAAGGCGGGATGCCGGGATGTCGAGCCGCAGCGCCATGTCCCATTGCCCGAACCGCCCTGCCCGACCGCCGGAATGCCGCCGCCATGCCAGGGTCAGGCGCGATGATAGGGGTGGCCGGAGAGGATCGTCACGGCCCGGTAGAGCTGCTCGGCCAGCATCAGGCGGGCGATCTGATGGGGGAACGTCATCTTGCCGAAGGACAGAAGCCGGTCGGCCGAGGCGGCGAGGTCGGGATCGTGGCCGTCCGGGCCGCCGAGGAAGAAGCACACCTCGCGCCGGCCATCGTCCCGCAGGCCGGCGAGCAGCGCCGCGAAATCGGCCGAGGACAGGCTCTTGCCGCGCTCGTCGAAGACGACGCGCACGCAGTCCTCATCGAGGCCGGCGGTCAGCTTCGCCGCCTCCTCCCTGCGCCGTTCGGCGACGGTCTGGAGCCGCGATTCGACCGTTTCCTTGAGGCCGCGATAGTCGAGGCCGACCTGGCCACCGACGGAGGTCAGCCGGCCGAGATACCGCTCGACCAGCGCCTTGTCCGGACCCTGTTTCATCCGCCCGATGGCAGCGATCGAAAGACGCATCAGCCGCCCTCCTGAAAAGGGCCTTCCATGCGCCCGTTGGTGCGTCGCGCGATCAGTGGATCGTCGCGTCTCCGGTGTCGCCGACGGTCCACATCTTCTCGATGTTGTAGAAGCTGCGGATTTCCGGGCGGAAGATGTGGACGATGATGTCGCCCGCATCGATCAGCACCCAGTCGCCGTTCTGGAGACCCTCGACCTTCGCGTTGCCGAGGCCATGCTCCTTGAGATGGCGCAGCAGGTGGTCCGCGATGGCGGTGACATGGCGGTTGGAGCGTCCGGAGACGACCACCATGAAGTCGGCCAGCGCCGACTTCCCGCTCAGATCGATGGAG
The DNA here is from genome assembly GCF_002088275.1 of Aurantimonas sp. 22II-16-19i. Classification (GTDB taxonomy): domain Bacteria; phylum Pseudomonadota; class Alphaproteobacteria; order Rhizobiales; family Rhizobiaceae; genus Jiella. The sequence continues at coordinate 83,837 of NZ_AQQS01000002.1, read as the reverse complement.
ACGATGTCCTCGCCCTTGGAGTCTTCCAGACTCTGGGTCACGAGGTCGATTGCGGTCCCGCCGGCCGAGATCTCGGTCGCAGGCGCTTCAGAAGGAGACGTCTCGAAGACTCCCTTCGCTTGAGCCGCTTGTCTCAGTGTCGTTTTCCCTTTCCACGGGTCAACCTGCGGGCGTCCTGATAACGCCTGCACGAGTAATGTAGGCAGTGTTCCGTGTCCGTTTCAAGACGTCTCTGCCGCGGCACTGCGAAGTTGCGTCGAGGAGGCCGCGTTGCGCGGCCCGAAGAGAAACGTCCAGGCCGGCGCCTGACGGTAGGGCAGGATCCTTGCCCGTTCCTGGGGAATCCGGGCGAAATCGTAGCGCCGCGCGAAAGGCGAGGCGAGCGCCGCGAAGGTCTTTTCCGGCCGGTCGACCACGGCGATCGGCACGTTCTCGGCGATCCACTGCCACTCCTGCCAGCGGTGGAACGTCACCATGGAGTCTGCCCCCATCACCCAGACGATCTTCATGTTCGGCCGCCGCCGCCGGACCAGCGCCAGCGTGTCGGCGGTGAAGCGCACCTTGTAGCTGGCCTCGAAGGCGGTGACGTCCGCCCGCGCCGGCGAGGCGAAGTCGCGCACCATCGCGATCCGCTCGTCCAGCGGTCGCAGGACACCGTGGTCCTTGAGCGGATTGCCCGGCGTGACGATCCACCAGACCCGGGTCAGGCCGAGGCGGCGGAGCGCCGTCTCGGCGACGAGGCGATGGCCGTCGTGGGGCGGATTGAACGAGCCGCCGAACAGGCCGACGGTCATCTGTCCGTTGCCCGGCGGCATCGACAGCACCGGCCCCGCCGCCGCCGCGTCGAACGGTCCGGCGCCCGGCAGCGTGGCGGGGCCCGTCCCCTCCCGGCTCATCCCCTCCGGTTCGCTCAAGGCCGCGTCTGGCCGCTGCCGCGAACGCGGTAGTTGAAGCTCGTCAGCTGCTCGACGCCGACCGGACCGCGCGCATGCATCTTGCCGGTGGCGATGCCGATTTCCCCGCCCATGCCGAACTCGCCGCCATCGGCGAACTGGGTCGAGGCGTTGTGCAGGAGGATCGCCGAATCGATGCCGTTCATGAAGGCCTCCACCGCCGCCGCGTCCTCGGCGAGAATCGCCTCGGTGTGATGGGAGGAATAGCGCTCGACGTGGGAGATTGCGCCCTCCACCCCGTCGACGAGCGCAACGGAGATGATCGCGTCGAGATATTCGGTGGAAAAGTCGGTTTCGTCCGCCAGCAAGGCCGCCGGGAACAGCGCTCGCACCTCTTCCGTCGCCCGGATCTCGCAGCCCTTGCCCGCGAGCGCCTGGAGAATCGGCGCAAGGTGAGTCGCCGCGACCGCCCGGTCGACGAGGAGGGTTTCGGCGGATCCGCAGATGCCGGTGCGCCGCATCTTCGAATTGACCGTCACCGCGACGGCCATCGCGAGATCGGCCGAGCGATCGACATAGACGTGGCAGATGCCTTCCAGATGGGCAAAGACCGGCACCCGCGCCTCGTCCTGGACGCGGGCGACCAGCGACTTCCCGCCGCGCGGCACGATGACGTCGAGATTGCCCGACAGCCCCTTCAGCATCTCGCCGACCGCCGCCCTGTCGGTGGTCGGCACCATCTGGATCGCGTCCTCGGGAAGCCCCGCGGCTGTCAGGCCTGCGACGAGGGCCGCATGGATCGCCCGGGAGGAATGGGCCGAATCCGATCCGCCGCGCAGGATCACCGCATTGCCGGCCTTGAGGCACAGCGCGCCGGCGTCGGCCGTCACGTTCGGCCGGCTCTCGTAGATGACCCCGATGACACCGAGGGGCGTGCGCACCCGCTCGATCCGCAAGCCGTTCGGCCGCTCCCAGGCGGCGATCGTCTGGCCGACCGGATCGGCCAGCTCGGCGATGGCGCGAAGTCCCTCCGACATCGCGACGATGCGGGCCGGGTTCAGCGTCAGGCGGTCGACGAAGGCGGCGTTGGCGCCGCTCTCCTGCGCCCTGACGAGATCCTCGCCATTCGCCTCGAGGATCGCCGGGATCGCAGCGTTCAAGGCGTCGGCCATGGCCTGCAGCGCCGCGTCCTTGCGGGCGCGCGGCGCCAGCGCCAGTTGGCGGGCGGCGGCGCGGGCGCGCCGGCCGATCGCATCCATCATCGCGCCGATCCCATCGGCGCCCGTATCGGCCCTGTCGAGCATCAGACGTCTCCCTTCATTCTGCCCCGACCGCGCCACTGCGGGCCCGCTCGGCCTCTTCGTCCTCGGCGATCAGGCTGGCGACCTCCGCCGCGATGCTCTCGGTCACATGACCGAGCACCAGGTCGTCGCGATGGACCATGGCGGCGCGCGCCTCGTAGCCGAGCGCCTCGCTCACCGCCGAGCTGCGGAGGCCGGCGATCTTGGCCGCGTCCCCCGCGTCATAGGCGACGATGCCGCGGGCCACTTCCGAGCCGTCCGGCCGGGTGATCAGGACGGGATCGCCGCGCGAGAAGGCGCCATGCACAGAGACGACGCCGGCGGCCAGAAGGCTCTTGCCGGAGGTCAGCGCGGCCACCGCGCCCTCGTCGACGACCAGCGCCCCGTTCATCTGGAGATGGCCGGCGATCCAGCGCTTGCGGGCGCTGCGCGGTGTGCCGGAGGCGAGGAACATCGTCGCCCGCTCGCCGCGCTCGATGGCAGACAGGGGGTAGAGCCGCTGCCCGGCGGTGATGATCATCGCCGTGCCGGAATCCGTCGCGATCCGCCCGGCGTCGATCTTGGTCTTCATGCCGCCGCGCGACAGCTCCGAGCCGGCCGCCCCCGCCATCGCCTCGATCTCCGGCGTGATGTGCTCGACGAGGGGGATATGGGTTGCCGTCGGATCCTCCAGCGGCGGCGCCGTATAGAGCCCGTCGATGTCGGAGAGGAGGATCAGGAGGTCGGCCTCGACCATGGTGGCGACGCGGGCCGCCAGCCGGTCGTTGTCGCCGTAGCGGATCTCGCTGGTCGCGACCGTATCGTTCTCGTTGATCACCGGCACGGCGCCCATGTCGAGCAGCGTCGACAGCGTCGCCCGGGCGTTGAGGTAGCGCCGGCGTTCCTCCGTGTCACCGATGGTGAGCAGGACCTGGCCGGTCTCGAGGCCGTGCCGGCCGAGGATCTCCGAATAGGTTCGCGACAAAGCGATCTGGCCGACGGCCGCCGCCGCCTGGTTCTCCTCCAGCCGCAGGCCGCCCCGCGGCATCTTCAGGAGCTTGCGCCCCATGGCGATGGCGCCGGAAGAGACGACCAGCACCTGCCTCCCCTCCGAGGCCAGCCGGGCAATGTCTTCGCCCAGCGATTCCAGCCAGGTTCGCTTCATGCCCCGCTCGCGGTCGACGAGCAGCGAGGAGCCGATCTTGACGACGATGCGGCGGTGGCCGTCGAGGAGATTGGCCATCACGCACCGCCCTCGGCAAGATCTCCAGCCCGGCCGACGCTCTCGCGGTCCTCGCCCTCGTCGTCGCCCGGTCCGTTGAGGCCGACGATCTCCGCCCGCATGCGGCGCAGGGCCTCGATCATCCCTTCGCCGCTCACCGCCGACAGCGCCAGCGGCTCGACCTCTGCGGCCTCTCGCAGCTCGGCCATCTTTTCGGCTCTCGCCTCACCGGCCAGCGTGTCGATCTGCGACAGGGCGACGATCTCGGGCTTCTCGGCGATGCCGTGGCCATAGGCCTCGAGCTCGCGGCGCACGGTCCGGTACGCCTTGCCGACGTCCTCCTCCATGGCCGAGACGAGGTGGAGGAGGATCGAGGTCCGCTCCACATGGCCGAGGAACCGGTCGCCGATGCCGACGCCCTCATGGGCGCCCTCGATCAGGCCGGGAATGTCGGCGATGACGAATTCGGCGTCGTCGACCTTGGCGACGCCAAGGCCGGGATGCAGCGTCGTGAAGGGATAGTCGGCGATCTTCGGCCGTGCCCGTGTCACCGAGGCGAGGAAGGTCGACTTGCCGGCATTCGGCAGGCCGACGAGGCCGGCGTCGGCAATCAGTTTCAGCCGCAGCCAGATCGTCAGCTCCTCGCCGGGCAGGCCGGGATTGGCATGGCGCGGCGCCTGGTTCACCGACGACTTGAAATAGGCGTTGCCGAAGCCGCCATTGCCGCCCGCGGCGATCTTGTGCTTCTCGCCGATCGTCGTCAGGTCGCAGATGAGCGTCTCGTTGTCCTCGGCGAAGACCTGGGTTCCGGCCGGAACCTTCAGGACCACGTCGGCGCCCCGGGCACCGTTGCGGTTGCGGCCCATGCCGTGGGTGCCGGTCTTGGCCTTGAAATGCTGCTGGTAGCGATAGTCGATCAGCGTGTTGAGGCCGGCGACGGTCTCGATCCAGACGTCGCCGCCGCGCCCGCCGTCGCCGCCGTCCGGGCCGCCGAACTCGATGAACTTCTCCCGCCGGAACGAGACGGAGCCCGCACCGCCATCGCCGGAGCGCACATAGACTTTCGCCTGGTCGAGAAACTTCATCGTTCTACCGTCTTCGGTCCGTCGCGGACGGTCTGCGCCCGCTTCGTTTCGTTCGAGGTCACGCCCGGCACCCGGCCCGGCACGGCCCCATATCGATCATGATCGCGATCCGGTCATCGCCCGGCACGCCGGAAGATGACGTCGGATGAAGCGATCGCCACCCCGAATTTCGAGATCGTCACCCGGTTTCGCACCGTTCCCGGCGCGATCGTCCGCATGACATGGCGAAATCCGAGCAGCGTCCGCCCGCCGCCCGGCGCATACCCGTCATAGGCAAGGACGACGCCGCCTGCAAAGGTCCAGCCGACGACGGACGCCGGTGGCGCCATCGTGCCGTCGCCGAGTTCCGTCGTCACGGTACCGCGATAGCGCCCGTCCCGCGACCGCGTCAGGTCCCAGCGCTGCAGGCGTTTCCCGTCCTCGAAACGGAACCGTTCGTCCAGTTTCAGCCGGTTGCCCGCAACCCTGCCCGAGAACCGCGCAGTGAACGGCTCCCGAAAGACCAGCAGCGTGGTGATCGTGCCCTGCGACGTCGCCTGGCCGTCGAAGAAGGCGTCGAGCGCCAGCGCCGCGTCCGCCGCAGGCCGCGAGCCCGCCGCCGGACGTGCGTCATCGACGACGGGGCTTGCCAGACCGACGACAGGCGCAAGGAGCAGCACCACCGCGAGCGCCAGGCGCGCCAGATGGCGAGCCGGCCGGCGCCGGCCGCGGCACGCCGCCGAGCTCCGGGCCAGTCGTCCCACGGCTCCCGGCGCCCGCTCGATCATCGCGCCTCGCCCCAGGACTTCAGCGACTGCCAGCAGTTGCGGTCGAGGCTGAAATGCTCCGAGGCGACGCGTCCGGCGGCGACCGTATCGATCATGCCCGAGCCGATGAAGCGGAAGCCGCACTTCCAGATCACCCGGCGCGAGGCCTCGTTGATCACCCGGCAGTTGACCCTGATCTCGCCGAGCCCGAGGGCGGTGAAGCCGTAGTCGATGGCCGCATGGGCCGCCTCGGTGGCGTAGCCGTTGCCCCAGAACGGCCGGCCGATCCAGTAGCCGAGCTCGCCCCGGTCGGAGCGCCTGGCGTCGGGATGGACGCCGCAGATGCCGACGATGTCGCCGGTCGCCTTCAGGCAGATGACGAAGACCGTCTCCTCGCCGTGATCGCGGATGAAGCTCTCGGCATCCTCGACGCCGTAGGGCCAGGGGACCCGGGACAGCATCTTGACCACGTCGTAGTCGTCGAGGAGCGCCGCGATCGCCTCGGCATCCTGCGGCACGGGCGGCCGAAGCCTCAGCCTCGGGGTGACGACGGCGCGAGGCGCGCCCGTCGGCGATCTCGGCCTTTCCGTCATCTCTTCGGTCATCGAATCGTCCTTCCTCACAAGCGAAAAGGGGAGACGGCGATCCATCTCCCCTTTCGCTCGATCCGTCAGGCGATGCCTTCTGGCTTCTTGAGCGCCGGGTCGTTGGAACGCCGGCGCTGAGAAGCTCCGGTCATTCGGCGGCTTCTGCTTTCGGCATAATCGCGACGTAGGTTCGGCCATTGGCCTTCTTCTGGAAGGCGACGACGCCTTCCGACTTGGCGAAAAGGGTATGATCCTTGCCAAGGCCCACATTGGCGCCCGGGTGCCAGCGCGTGCCGCGCTGACGCACGAGGATGTTGCCCGCGATGACGGCTTCGCCGCCGAACTTCTTCACGCCGAGGCGCTTGGATTCCGAATCGCGACCGTTGCGCGAGGAACCGCCTGCTTTCTTATGTGCCATCGTTCAATCTCCTTGCCTGCTCAGGCAGCGGACCATCCGAAGAGGTCCCGATGAATTGCGTATGCGACCCGTGCCTTACTCGGCGGCGAGCGCCTTGGCCTGCTCGCGCCAATCGCTGATCTGCGCGGCGCTGAAAGGCATGCCAGCATCGATCCGCTCGATGTCCTCGTCGGTGAAGGCGGCGATCTGCGCGAAGGTGGTGATGCCCTGCGCGTTCAGCTGCTTCTCCGCGACCGGGCCGATGCCCTTGATCTTGGTCAGCTTGTCGTTGTCGCCCTCGGGTGCCGTGAACATCGGCGTCTCGGGCGTCTCGACGACGACCTCGGCCGCGTCGTCGTTCTGCGGCTTGGCAGCGACGTCGGACTTGGCGGACGGTGCCTTGCCGTCGGTCAGGATCTCGGCGATGCGGATCATCGTCAGGTCCTGGCGATGGCCGCGGGTGCGCTTGGAGTTCTGCCGGCGACGCTTCTTGAAGGAGATGACCTTCTTGCCGCGGGTCTGCTCGACGATCTCCACGGAGACGCTGGCGCCGGAAACGAACGGCGCGCCGATCGTGGAGCCGACCATCAGCACCTCGTTGAGCGTCACCAGATCACCGGCCTCGCCGGGGATGCGCTCGATGGTGAACTTGTCTTCGGGGGCGACGCGATACTGCTTGCCACCGGTCTTGATGACTGCGAACATTTTTTCTCCGTTCGTCAGACCAGCTCTCGTGCCGCGAGGGCGCGGGCCGTCTTCTTGTTCAGTCGGTTGCGAAATAGGCGAAAAAGGGCACGGACGGGCCTGCCCCAAGAATGGCGTTGCTATAGTGACAGATTTCCCGACGGTCAAGGCGCCGACGGGCCATTTCGAGGCCCGAGGCGCCCGAAAGCGCCTTCGCGCGATCGATGCGCGAGGCACCCCGCGCCGGCAGAGCGGCACCCTCGAGCCGGATGGGGATTGCCGAATCACCCGGCTTTCCACATTTGCCATCGGACCGATCCCGCCCGGAGCGCCCATCCCCATGACGATCGACCATCGGCCGACCCGCAGCAAGGCGCAGCGACCGGAGGGGCCGGCATGTGCATCGGGCGACGCCGCGGCCCCGGCCCCGGGGCGGCCCTCGCCCACGTGGCGGCGAGGCGTCCGCCTCGCGGCAGGTCCCTTCATGGCAGCGCCCCTCGCAGCCGTCGCCGTCGGCGTCGGCGTCTTCTCGGCCCTGGCGCCAGTTCCGGCCAGCGCCGCCGACTGTACCTACCAGCCGCGGCCGTCGATCGACTGGAGCGACTGCAACCGCCAGAACCTCATGCTCGGCGGCGCGAACCTCGCCGAAGCCAATCTCAGCCATGCGGATTTCGGGCTGACCGACCTCTCGGACTCCACGCTGACATCGGCGAACTTCTCGGAGGCCAAGCTGGTGCGCGCCTCCCTCGCCGGCGCCAATGCCGATGCCGCCGACTTCTCCAAGGTGGAAGGCTACAGGACGAACTTCTCCGCCATGTCGGCCGAAAAGGCGTCGTTCCAGAGCGCCGAACTTCAGCGGGCGAATTTTGCCGGGGCAACGCTCTCGAATGCCGATTTCGAGAAGGCCGAGCTCGGACGGGCCAGCTTCGACGGCGCCCGGCTCGGCGGCAACAGCTTCGTCTTCGCCAACCTCGCCCGGGCCGACTTTTCCCGCGCCGACATCGCCGGCCCCCTCGACTTCAGCAACGCCTATCTGTTCCTGACGCGCATCGAGGGCGCCGACCTGTCGGCGGCCACCGGCCTCGCCCAGACCCAGATCGACATCGCCTGCGGCAACGCCGAGACGAAGCTGCCGCAGGGCCTGTCGCGCCCGGAAAAATGGCCCTGCGCGCAGGAGTGAGCGCCGCCGCATCGTGACGATGGCGACGCTCGGTCGCCACCGCGATGGGCACCTGCGACTTCAGCCGTGCCTGATCGAGATCGTCTTCAGCCGCGAGAAGCCGTAGAGCGCCTCGAATCCCTTCTCGCGGCCATGGCCGGACTTGCCGACGCCGCCGAAGGGAAGCTCCACCCCGCCGCCCGCGCCATAGTTGTTGACGAAGACCTGGCCGACGTCGAGCTTCCTGGCAAGCCGCATCTGGCGGGCGCCGTTCTCCGTCCAGACGCCGGCGACGAGGCCGTAGTCGGTGCCGTTGGCGATGCGGATGGCATCGGCCTCGTCGTCGAAGGGGATCAGCACCTGGACCGGGCCGAAGATCTCCTCCTGGGCGAGCGGGTGCTCCGGCGGCACGTCGGCGAACAGCACCGGCGCGACGTAATGGCCGGCTTCGGGCGCATCCGGCAGGATCGTGCCCTCGCCGGCGACGGTGAGGTCCTCTCTGCCGCGGGCGATGTAGCGGGACACGATGGCCTTCTGCCTCGCCGAAACCAGCGGTCCGAGATCGTGGTTGCCCGAGGCCGGCCCGACCTTCAGGCCGTTGTAGACCTCCGCCATGCGGCGCTTGACCTCGTCGTAGATGCCGCGCTGGACGAGGACGCGGGAGGCGGCCGAGCAGGTCTGGCCGGCGGCCTGCATGCAGGCGCCGACGAGGGTCGGCAACGCCGCCTCGAGATCGACGTCGTCGAACACGATGTGCGGCGACTTGCCGCCAAGCTCCAGCGTCACCGGAACGACGTTCTCCGCCGCCGCGATCTGGATACGCCTGCCGGTCCCAACCGAGCCGGTGAAGGAGACGTGATGGACGCAGGCATGGCCGGACAGCGCTGCGCCGACGTCGTGGCCATAGCCGGTGACGATGTTGAGGGCGCCCGCCGGCAGCCCCGCCTCCACCGCCAGCGCCGCGACCGCGAGGGCACTCAGGGAGGCGTCCTCGGCAGGCTTCAGGACGCAGGCATTGCCCATGGCGAGCGCCGCGCCCACCGAGCGCCCGAGGATCTGCATCGGGTAGTTCCAGGGGATGACATGGGCGGTGACGCCATGCGGCTCGCGCAGCGTCAGCACCGTCGAGCCGCTCTGGTAAGGGATCGTCTCGCCGGTGATCTTGTCGGCCGAGCCGCCGTAGAACTCGAAGTAGCGCGCCAGGGCGATCGCATCGTTGCGGGCCTGGACGAGCGGCTTGCCGACATCGGCCGATTCCAGCTGCGCGAGGGTCTCGGCGCGTTCGATCACCAGTCCGGCAAGCCGCATCAGGATGCGGCCGCGCTCGGTGGCGGTCATCGCGCCCCATGCGCCGTCGAGGGCCGCCTGCGCCGCCGCGACGGCGGCATCGACGTCCTCGGCCGTGCCCCGCGCGATGGCGGCGATCACCTCGCCGGTCGAGGGGTTCTCGACCGGGATCGTCTCGCCGCCGCCGCCGGCGCGCCAGCCGCCGCCGATGAAGAGTTTCGCCGGGTCGAACCACAGGCCGTCCTGGATGGTCATGTCGCAAGTTCCTCGATTGTCAGACGGATGGTTCCCGCAGGAAGCAGGCAGAGCCCCTGGCGGTCCCGCGGGGAGAAGTCGTGTCACTGGCCGCTCCGCACGAACGGCTCGATGCGCTCGCGGGCCCGGTCGACATGCGCGCGCATCCGCGCCTCGGCGGCCCCGGCGTCCCGGCCCTCGATGGCGGCGAGAATCAAGAGGTGCTCGTCGATCACCGCGCGGGCGACGTCGGCGTGGTAGCGCAGGCGGAAGATGTGCATCTGGGTGAGCAGCCGGTCGAGCGCGTCGGTGATGGCCGCGTTGCCGCAGGCCCGGGCGATCGCGGAGTGAAATCGGCTGTCGAGCAGCACCAGCCTGGCGGTATGCTCGGCAAGGTCGCCGGCCGCCAGCTCATGCATCTCCGCGGCAAGTTCGGCGATCTCGGCGCGCTCGGCGGTCGAGGCGCGGCGGGCCGCGTGGGCGGCGCTTGCCGGTTCGAGCAGGAGACGCGCCTCGATGATGTCGGCAAAGCGCCGCGAACTCGGGATCGGCGCGACGCTGTAGCCCGAATAGTGCTTCTTGACGACGAGACCCTCGGCCTCCAGCCGGATCAGCGCCGCCCGGATCGGCGTCTGCGACACGCCGAAGCGCCGCGCCAGCGCATCCACCGACAGCCGCTCCCCCGGCGGGATCTTCAGGGACAGGAAATCGGAGAACAGCCGCTGATAGACCTCGTCGCCCAAAGACGGCCGCTGGACGATGTCGTCCGCGGTCACCGCCCCGCCGTCACGCGGGCGCTCCCTGGAATGCTGGATCCAATCCGTCACGAGGACATCCTTGACCGGTGGTCGTCATACCAGTACAAAATATCGTATCGGATATCGGCTGTAAACCATCCGAGCGGGCAGCGTCCGGGCAGGGACGCTGGAGAGGTCCGAGATACAAGCTGCTGAATTTTCGGGAGGAACCAACCATGTCGTTCAGACCACTTCTCGTCGGAGCCCTGATGGCTTCGAGCGCCTTCGTCGCCACGCTGGCCGAGGCGAAGGACATGAACTTCGCCTTCGTGACCCCCGCCGACGGCCACTACGGCCAGGGCGCCAAGGCCTTCGCCGCAAAGATGAACGAACTCTCCAACGGCGAGATCACCATCAACCTGAAGTCCGGCGGCTCGCTCGGCGGCGAGCGTGAGCTCCTGGAAGGCGAGCAGATCGGCACGATCGAGCTGGCGCTGACCTCGACCGGTCCGGTCGGCTCCTTCGTGCCGGAGATCTACGCCCTCGACTTCCCGTTCCTGTTCAAGGACTACGACAGCGCCCACAAGATCCTCGACGGGGAGATCGGCGACGAGCTCCTGGCGAAGTTCGAAGACAAGGGCATGATCGGCCTCGCCTGGTCGGAGAACGGCTTCCGCCACATCACCAACTCCAAGCACCCGATCAAAACGCCGGCCGATCTCGCCGGCCTGAAGATCCGGACCATGGAGAACCAGGTCCACATCGACGCCTTTCAGGAGATGGGTGCCTCGCCGACGCCGATGAGCTGGACCGAGGTCCTGACCTCGCTGCAGCAGGGCACCATCGACGCGCAGGAAAACCCGATCCCGATCATCGTCTCCAACAACATGTGGGACATGCAGAGATTCGTGACGCTGACCGGCCACGTCTATTCGCCGGCGGTCATCACCATGTCGAAGATCCATTGGGACCAGCTCTCCGAAGAGGAAAAGGGCTGGATGAAGGAAGCCGCCAAGGCGGGCGTCGAGGCGACCCGCAAGGTCGTCGCCGAGAACGAGGCGAACGGCGTCGAGACGATGCGCGAGAACGGCATGGACGTCGTGACCGACGTCGACAAGAAGGCGTTCCAGGATGCCGTCCAGCCCACCTACGAGAAATATGCCGGCCAGTACGGCAAGGAGATGATCGAGCGCATCCGCGCCGCGCAGGAATAGCGCCCGCTCCAACGCTCCCCCTCCGCGGGTTGGCCGTCGCAAGGCCGGCCCGCGGCGGCTCAAGCCTCGGCCCAAGGGACACGTCTCGTGCGCAACTTCCTGATCTCGGCCGGCGAACGGCTGACCACCCTCACCCACAATCTCGCCGCGCTGCTGATGGCGCTCGCCATGTGCCTGGTCTTCTGGCAGGTGGTCACGCGCTTCGTGCTGCACGACGCCGCCGCCTGGTCCGAGGTGTTGGCCCGCGGCATCGTCATCTGGATGGTGTTCCTGGTGGCGGGCGCCGGCTTCCGCCTCAGCGCGATGATCCCGCTCGAATTCGTCCGATCGGTCCTGCCCGACAGGATGCAGCGGGTGGTCTCCTTCATCGTCCTCTGCCTGATCCTGACCTTCCTCGCGATCATCGCCTGGTTCGGCACGATGATGGCGATCCGCGTCTCCACCCAGCAGGTGGCGATGCTGAACGTCCCGATCTCCTGGTTCTATGCCGCGCTTCCTGTCGGCGCCGTCCTGGCGATGCCGGGCGCGATCCTCGAATTCATCCGCCCCATCGAGACGCCGCGCGAGGATATTTTCGAATGAACGCCGCCCTCGTCACAGCGCTTCTCGTCCTCTTCACGCTGTCGGTGCCGGTCGCCGTCGCCATCGGGCTCGCCGCCGTCTTCGGCGTCACCTTCTTCTCGCCGCTGCCGCTCCTCGTCGTGCCGCAGAAGATCTTCACCAGCCTCGATTCCTTCCCGCTCCTGGCGATCCCCTTCTTCATCCTCGCCGGCAACCTGATGACCCAGGGCGGGGTTTCGCGCCGGCTCGTCGATTTCGCCAAGTCGATGGTCGGCGGCGTCCAGGGCGGCCTCGCCTCGACCTGCGTCCTCACCTGCATGATCTTCGCGGCGATCTCCGGCTCCTCGGTCGCCACCACCTTCGCCATCGGCGCGATCCTGGTGCCGGCGATGGCCCGCCACGGCTACCCGCTGCCGATGGCCGCGACGATCCAGGCGAGTTCGGCCGAACTCGGCGTCATCATTCCCCCCTCGGTGCCGATGATCATCTACGGCGTTTCCACCGAAACCTCGGTGACGAAGCTCTTCGTCGCCGGCATCGGCCCGGGCCTGCTGGTCGCCGGCGCGCTGGTGCTGCTGACCCAGATCTGGTGCCGCGTGAAGGGCATCGGCAAGCAGGACGGCGATGGCCGTGTCGATTTCCTGAAGAGCCTCGTCGACGCGTTCTGGGCGCTGATGCTGCCGGTCATCATCCTCGGCGGCATCTATGGCGGCATCTTCACACCGACCGAAGCCGCGGCGGTCGCGGCCGTCTACGCCCTCCTCGTCGGGCTCTTCGTCTATCGCGAAATGACGATCTCCGACCTCCCAGCGATCTTCCGCTCGGCGGCGGTCTCCACCGGCGCGATCATGCTGATCATCGGAACGGCCGGGCTGTTCTCCTTCCTCGTCAGCCTTTCCGGCCTGCCGACGGTGATCGGCGAATGGGCCGAGGCGAGCTTCTCCTCGTCGGTCTCCTTCCTGCTCTTCGTCAACATCCTCTTGCTGCTCGTCGGCATGTTCGTCGAGACCTCGGCGGCGATCCTGGTGCTGGCGCCGATCCTGACGCCGATCGCCATCAGCTACGGCGTCGATCCGGTGCATTTCGGCATCGTCGTCATCGTCAACCTAGCGCTGGGGATGATCACGCCGCCGCTCGGGGTGAACCTCTTCGCCGCAGCCGCGGTCGCGAAGATCCCGGTCCAGAGCATGTTCAAGTCGCTGCTCCTGCCCGTCGGGACGGTCTTCCTGGCGCTGCTGCTGATCACCTACGTGCCGCAGATCTCGCTGTTCCTGATCGGCGGGTAGCGGGCGAAGACGCGGTGCAAACGGATCTCGAAGGTCCAGTGACTCTCCAAGGAAGGAACAACCGGATGACACGACCGGCTGCCGGCCCCTACCGCATCGCCACCATCGAGGGCGACGGCATCGGCCCAGAGGTGACAAAGGCGGCGCTCGCCGTCCTGAAGGCGGCCTGCGGCGAGGACACGCTCGATTTCGCCATGCTGAACGGCGGCGCCGGGCACTACCGCGCCACCGGCGACGTCCTGCCGGACGAGACCATGGCCGCCTGCCGCGAGATGGACGCGATCCTGCACGGGGCGGCGGGGCTGCCGGGCGTCGTCTATCCGGACGGCACCGAGGTCGGCAACGACCTGCATCTGAGGCTGCGCTTTACGCTGGACCTCTACGCCAATGTCCGGCCGATCAAGCTTTTGAAGGGCGTCACCTCGCCGCTGCGCGCCTTCGAGGGCGGCGGCATCGACTATGTCATCGTGCGCGAGAACACCGAGGGGCTCTATGCCAGCCGCGGCGCCGGGGTGCTTTTGCGCGGCGAATATGCCTCCGACAGCCTCGTCATCACCCGCAAGGGCACGAGCCGCGTCGCCCGCTTCGCCTTCGCGCTGTCGCGCAAGCGGAACGGCGCGCCCCGCGACGGCAGGCGCCGGCTGACCGTCTGCGACAAGGCCAACATCCTGCGCAGCTATGCCTTCTTCCGAGCGGTCTGCGACGACGTCCATGGCGAGTTTCCCGATATCGACATCGACTATGCCTATGCCGACGCGATCACCGTCCACCTCCTGAAGCGGCCGGACTTCTACGACGTCATCGTCGCGGAGAACATGTTCGGCGACATCATCTCCGACCTCGGCGCGGCGACCGTCGGCGGCATGGGCATCTCGCCATCGGGCGAGATCGGCGACAGCCACGGTCTGTTCCAGGGCGCTCACGGCTCCGCGCCCGACATCGCCGGGCAGGACGTCGCCAGCCCCGTCGCGACGATCCTGTCGGGCGCGATGATGCTGCGCTGGCTGGCCGACAAGCATGGCGACATGGCGCTCGACGAAGCCGCCGGCCGGGTGGAGACGGCGGTGGAACGGGTGCTCGCGGCGGGCGAGCACGTGCCGGCCGATCTCGGCGGCTCGGCCCGCTGCAGCGAGATGACGACGGCGATCCTGCGGGCGCTCGGCGCCTGATTTCGAGACGAGGACGACAGACATGGACAAGCAGCGCATCGGCATGATCGGCGTCGGCATGATGGGGCACGGCATCGCCCGCAACATCGCCGCGAAGGGATGGCCGCTGGCCTATCTCCACCATCCCGGCAACCAGCCGACCGACGATCTCGACGCCGCCGGCGCCCGGCGCTTCGACGGCGCGGTGGAACTCGTGGCCGAAAGCGACATCCTCCTCCTCTGCGTCACCGGCGCGGCGGAGATCGAGGCCATTCTCTCAGGGGCGAACGGGCTGATCCCGCAGCTGCGGCCCGGCATGACGGTGGTCGACTGCTCCACCGGCATTCCGAGCGTCACCCAGCGCGTGGCGGCACAGGTCGCGGAAAAAGGCTGCGCCTTCGTCGACGCCGCCATGACCCGCACGCCGAAGGAGGCCGAGGAAGGCCGGCTCAACCTCTTGATCGGCGGCGACAGCGACACCGTCGCGGCGCTGACGCCGTTGTTTACAGCCTTCTCGGAGAACCGGTTCCATGCCGGGCCGGTCGGCGCCGGGCAGACGCTGAAGCTCCTCCACAACTACGTCTCGCTCGGCACGGTGACGCTGATGAGCGAGGCGGCGGCCTGCGCGGCCGAGAACGGCATCGATGCCGGCGTCTTCGTCGACTGCCTGCGCCGGGGCGGCGGCAGCGGTGCGGCGCTGGAGCGCCTCGCGCCATTCCTGCTCGCCGGCGAGACCGCGCAGATGCGCTTCACCAACGCCAATGCGCGCAAGGACCTCGGATACTACAACACCCTCGCCGAGGAGACCGGGACCCGCCGCGACGTCGCGAGGGGCGTGCTCGCGGCGCTCGATTGGCTGAACGAGAACGACTTCGGCCAGGCCATGGTGCCGGAAGCGGCGAAGGCGTTTCGCGCCAAGTCGTGAGCGCACCCCATGTCGGCGCGAATGCCGGGCTCGACGAAGGGTCGAACCGGAGGCAGGGCGGCACGGTGCCGCCCTCCCCTCGCCGTCTCTCAGGTGATCCGCTTGATGCTGGCGGCGATCTCCTCGGGCTCGAACACCCGCTTCCAGTCGTCGCGCATCAGCATCGGCTTGCCGAATTCGATCGCCTTGTTGCAGGCGTCGGAGAAGACGCCCTCGACCTCGTCGAAGATCACCGCGCCGAGAATGTTCATGTGGCCGAGCAGGAAGTCGCGGGCGGCGTCCTTCGGCACGCCGCGCCTGACCACCTCGTCCATCGCCTCGCGCATGACGACGAGAAGCGAGGCGCACACCGTCTCCGACAGGCCGGGCTCGAGCAGAGCCATCTGCTCGACGGTGACGCGATACGTCCGGGCGACCGGGGCGTAGATGGCGCGGGCCACCCTGTCGCCGATCTCGTAGTGCTCGTCCGGTCCCTGCATCAGCGCGCTGACGACGCCCTGCTGCGCCGCGACGCCGCCGAAATGATCGGCCCGACCCTCCGGCGTCGCCTCGTCGTTGAAGATCGGCGGATGGCAGGGATGGGTGACGAAATAGGTGATGTCGGCCCGCTCCGGCAGATGGCCGGCAAAGGGCGCCGCCGCATCGAGCACCACGACGATGGTTCCGGGCGCGAGCTTCGGCACGACCGCCGCCGCGACCTTGCCGATCACCGTGTCCGGGATCGCCAGGATCACCACCTCGGCCCCGTCGATCGCGACGTCGGCATCGATGCAGTCGGCCCCGATCGCGTCCTTCAGCCGGGCCTGGCCCTGCTCGCTCGGCTCCACATGGCGGACCGAAAAATCCGTCTTCGCCAGGTTGCGCGACAGCCGCACGCCCATTTTGCCACCGGCGCCGAACAGCGCAACAGTCGTCATGTCTTCATCTCCCGCTCTTCGAAGAGCCTTTCGTCAACTGGTATGATGAGATAATAATCGGGCTCGAAAGTCAATTGCGCCGATCGGCGAGAACAGCGGAGATCGCGATGAACGAGGACGACGCGGCGGCGCCCTGGATCACCTGGTTCGGCGACGATTTCACCGGGTCGGCCGCGGTGATGGAGGTGCTGGCTTTCGCCGGCGTTCCGAGCGTCCTGTTCACACGGATCCCGGACGCGGAGCTCCTGAGACGCTTCGCCGGCTGCCGGGCGATCGGCATCGCCTCCACGGCCCGCAGCCACTCGCCGGCCTGGATGGCGGAGCATCTGGCAGCACCGCTGCGCTTTCTGGACGGCCTCGGCGCGCCGCTTCTCCACTACAAGGTCTGCTCGACCTTCGATTCGGCGCCGGATGTCGGCTCGATCGGCAAGGCGATCGAGATCGGACTCGGCATCCGCAAGGCAGACGCCGTTCCGATGATCGTCGCCGCGCCGCAGATGCGCCGCTGGCAGGCCTTCGGCCACCTCTTCGCCGGCAGCCTCGACGGCGTTTTCCGGCTCGATCGCCATCCGGTGATGGCGCATCATCCGGTGACGCCGATGGACGAGGCGGATCTCCTGAGGCACCTTTCCGCCCAGTCGGACCTGCCGTCGGCGCTGATCGACCTCGAGGCGCTCTGGTCCGGCCCGCAACAGCGCCTTAACGAGGCTCTCGCGGCGGGCGCGAAAATCCTGTCCCTCGACATGATGGAGGAGAGGAGCGAGGCGGCGGCGGGCCGGCTGATCTGGGAGAACCGCGACAGGCTTTCCTTCGTCGTCGGCAGCCAGGGCGTCGAATACGCGCTGGTACGGCACTGGCAGGCCACGGACAGGCTCGCCGCCGCCGCCGCACCCGGAAGCGCCGGCCGGGTCGACCGGATCGCCGCCATCTCCGGCTCGGTCTCGCCGACGACGGCGGCGCAGCTGCGCTGGGCCGGCGCCAACGGCTTCGAACTGATCGGCTTCGATGCCGCCGCCGTCTGCGGCGGCGCGGCTGATCTCGCGGCGGAAGAAGCCCTCGCCGCCGAGGCTGCCTGCGAGGCCGCCGGGAGTGGCAAGAGCCCCCTCGTCCATTCGGCCATCGGCGAGGGCGACGCCGTCACCGCCTTCAGATCCGCCGTGTCGCGTTCGGGCATCTCCATGGAGACGGCGAACCAGCGGATCGGCGAGGCGCTCGGCCGGATCCTCTCGGTGGTGCTGGAGCGGACCGGGCTTCGCCGCGCGGTGATCTCCGGCGGCGACACGTCGGGTCACGGCATGCGCCAGCTCGGCCTCGATGCGCTGACGGCGCTCGCCCCGACCATTCCCGGCGCGGCACTCTGCAGCGCCCATGGCGAGAGCCGGCACGACGGCCTGCAGATCGCGCTGAAGGGCGGGCAGATGGGCTCGGAGGACTTCTTCGGCTGGATCAGGGATGGCGGCGGGGCCCGGTCCTGACGCGGCATCCGTCACCGGGCGGGGCGGTTCGCCGCCTCGTCGTTGAAGGCGTAGAGGCTGGTGGCTCGGTCCAGATGGTCGCGCATCATCATGGTCGCCCCTTCCCGGTCATGAGCCGCGATCAGATCGACGATGCGGTCGTGCTCGGTGAGGGTGATTTCCTCGTTGTTCGACCAGTGCAAGAGCGCGTCGTGGTACTCGAACAGCCATCGCAGCATCGCCACCGACACCGCCGCGATGATCGGATTGCCGACGATCTCCGCGATGCGCGCGTGAAACGCCATGTCGGCCTTGATGAAGGGAACCGGATCGCCGCCGAGCAGCGCCCGCTGGTGTGCCGCGAGATCGCGCAGCGCGGCGACGTCGGCCTCGCTGGCCTTGTCGGCGGCAACGCCGACGATGCCGAGCTCGAACATCTGCCGCGCCTGCTTGAGATGCTCGAGGTTGGAGGGGACGGAATCCAGCAGCAGCCGGGCGATCTGGTCGCTCTGGTCGAGCACCGTCCCGGCGGTGATCGCGTTGACCCGGCTGCGCTCGCCATGGGTGATGGTGATCAGCCCGGAATTGTGCAGCGACTGCAGCGCCTCGCGCACCGCCGGCCGGCCGACCCCGAAGCGCTCCATCAGCGCGCGTTCGGACGGCAGCGCGTCGCCGGGCTTCAACTCGCGCGAGCGGATCATCTCGCGCAGCCTGTCCAGCACCTGGTCCGACAGCTTGCGCCGGACGATCCGGTCGCCGTCCTCGTCGGTGTCAATTCGCAGCGTCATGCCTCATCCCCGCCCTGCCGCCTCGCCCGCGCGCTTCGCCCGGCACCCGCGTCTGCCCGGCTCCGCTCCCCGTCGAGCACGGCGCGCGGTTGCGGCAGGGCTCGAGCGACGCGTCGTTCATATCGCGGCGATCTCCACCGTCCGGCCGGTCTCCGCCGACCGGTAGGCCGCCTCGACCAGCGCCAGGGTCTTCAGATTGTCGGCGCCGGAGGTTTCCGGCTGCCGTCCCTCGGCGAGGCAGTCGACGAAGTGCTGCTGGATGGTCTTCACGCTCTCCTGGATGTTGTGCCACGGACGCTCCGCCCAGGCGAGCAGCGGCGGCGAGACGTCCAAGATGGTCTCTCGCCCGCCGCTCTGGACGGTCAGGCGATAGCCGGCGTCGAGGCGCAGCGTGCCGTCGGTGCCGTCGATCTCGACCAGCGTCTGCGGGAAGGTCTCCGGCTCGCGCCGGGTCGCATAGGAACAGTCGACGACGCTGGTCACGCCGCCGGCATGGGCAAGCAGCATCGTCGCGACATCCTCGCCGCGGATCTGCGGATTGACCCGCCGCGTCGTCGCGGAGAGCCGGTCCACGTCGCCGAAGAAGGCGCGGGCGATGTCGAGGATGTGGATGCCGAGATCTTCGATGATGAAGCGCTGCCCCTCGGCGAGATAGGGCTGGCCAGCATAGACGTCGTAGCCGGAGCGAAAGCTGATGCGGCCGAAGAAGGGTTCGCCGATCGCGCCGCCGCGCACCGTCTCGATCGCCCGGCGGATCGCCGACTGCCAGCGGAAGTTCTCGTGCACCATCAGGACGCGGCCGGCGGCCTCGACGGCGGCGACCATCGCCCTTGCGTCCTCAATGGTCTCGGCGAAGGGCTTCTGGCAGATGACGTGTCGCCCCGCCCGGGCCGCCATCTCGACCAGCGGGCGATGGCTGGGGGCGGTGGTGGCGATGTCGACGAAGTCGACCGCCTCGGCGGCCAGCATCTCGCCGGCGTCGCGATAGGTCCGGGCGATCCCGAAGCGCGCCGCGGTCTCGCTCAGCCGGCGCTCGTCGCGGTCGCAGAGGGCGACGATCTCGGCACCGGCGATCTCGCCCCAGGCGTGGAGCTGGTTCTGGGCGAAGAAACCGCAACCGATCAGGGCACCTTTGGGCATGGACCGCTCCTTTTCGTCCTTGTCGGGATGACGGACCCCCGGCATTGTGTCAACAGGTATGATGAGCATCACAGCCAGCAGATGACAAATCACGGAGACGCGCCGGTGAGCCGAGACAGCATCAGGGTGACCTACCGCATCGAGACCGCCGGCGATCCGCAAGCGATGGCGCAGAAGATCGCCTCCGATCAGTCGACCGGCACCTTCACCGAGCTGGCAGGCGAGACGGCGGCGGTGAAGGCCCGCTGCGCGGCAAGGGTCGAGGCGGTGGAGCCGCTGCCGGACATCGCGACGCCCTCGATCCCGCAGCCGGGCGCGACGGGTCCCGTCCGGCGGGCCGACGCCGTCATCTCCTATCCGCTCGAAGCCGTCGGCACCGACATCGCCGCCCTGATGACGATCGCCATCGGCGGCGTCTACGCCGCCCGCGGCCTCTCCGGCATCCGGGTGATGGACATCGAGCTGCCGGAAGCCTTCGCCTGCCATCCGGGCCCGCAATTCGGCATCGCCGGCTCGCGCAAGCTGATGGGCGTCGCCAAGGGTCCGATGATCGCCTCGATCATCAAGCCCTCGCTGGGGCTCCTGCCGCAGGAGACGGCCGCGGTGGTCAAGACGCTCTGCGAGGCCGGCGTCGACTTCATCAAGGACGACGAGAAGCTGATGAGCCCCGGCTATTCGCCGCTGGACAGCCGCGTCGCGGCCATCATGCCGGTGATCCGCGATCACGAGCAGAAGACCGGCAAGCGCGTGATGTACGCCTTCGGCATCTCCTCGGCCGATCCGGACGTGATGATGCGCAACCATGACCGAGTGGTCGCGGCGGGCGGCAACGCCGCCGTCGTCAACATCAACTCCATCGGCCATGGCGGCATGAGCTTCCTGAGGAAGCGCTCGGCGCTCTGCCTGCATGCCCATCGCAACGGCTGGGACATCCTGACCCGCCATCCCGGCCTCGGCATGGAGTTTCGCGCCTATCAGAAGATCTGGCGGCTGCTCGGCGTCGACCAGTTCCAGATCAACGGCATCAGGGCCAAATACTGGGAGCCGGACGAGAGCTTCGTGAAATCCTTCCACGACGTGATGACGCCGATCTTTTCCGATGCCGACCGGCCGCTCCCCGTCGTCTGCTCGGGCCAGTGGGGCGGCCAGGCGGTCGAGACCTACGAGCGCACCGGCCGCACACTCGACCTGATGTATCTCGGCGGCGGCGGCATCCACGGCCATCCGATGGGGCCGGCTGCCGGCGTCCGGGCGATCCGCCAGGCCTGGCAGGCCGCCGAAGCCGGCGAGAGCCTTGCGGCCAAGGCCAGGGACCATCCGGAGCTGGCCGCATCCCTCGCCAAATGGGGCGCCGGCTGACGAAGCGTCGCCGGCGCCTCGCAGCCCGATCCGGTGCTGGACCGCCGGTTCTGGACGGCCGGTGCTGGATCGCCGACGCTGCGATGGCCAGGCCGCGCCCCGCGCCGGGGCCGGCCCCTCACTCGTTGTCGGAAAGCTGGCGCACGGCGATCGCGGTTGCAGCGGCGCGGTTCTCGACGCCGAGCTTGCGGAAGACGACTTCCAGATGCTTGTTCACCGTGCGCGGGCTGAGCTTCAGGATCTCGGCGATGTCGCGGTTGGGCTTGCCGCGGGCCAGCCAGAGCAGGACCTCCGCCTCGCGCGCGGTGATCTGCAGCTGGCGCTGCAGCGTCTCGATGTCGTCGGCCATGCCGTCGCGGGTGATCCGCAGCAGGAACTCCTTCGAGCCGAGCCGGCCGACCACCGTCAGGGAGAGGTCCTTCGACAAAGGCAGCGTCGCCCCGATGCGCAGGCGCCCCGCCGGGATCGCCAGCGCCGCCTCGCGGGCGCCCGCCTCCTCCGCCAGCAGCTGGCGCGCCTGGCGCGTCGCCCAGAGGAGTTCGCCCGCCCCGTCGGTGGCAAAGAGGTAGCGGCCGGTGGTCTCCAGCGCCAGCCTGGCGCTGCGGCTCATCCGGGCGTTCTGGCTGTGGACGCCGATCCTGGCGACGAGTTCCTCCGGCCGGATCGGCTTGGTGACGTAGTCGACGCCTCCCACGGCAAAAGCCCGCACGATGTGCTCGGTCTCGCTGAGGCCGGTCATGAAGATGATCGGGATGTCGGCGAAATTGCCGCTGGCCTTGATCCGCCGGGAGGTCTCGAAGCCGTCGGTTCCCGGCATCATCGCGTCCATCAGGATGACGTCCGGCGTCACCCGCTCGATGATCGACAGGGCCCGGGCGCTGTCCGTCGCGACGAGGACGGTCATGCCCTCGGCCTCGAGCGCGGCGACGATGAAGGCGGCAGCCTCGGGGGAATCCTCCACCGCCAGGACCACGAGCCGGCCGTCCGGGCGCTCAGGCTCCATCGTCGGCCCTTTCGAGATCGCGCAGACACGCGTCGAAATCGAAGCGCCGGAGATGCTCGCGAAGCCGCTCGACGACGGGATCGACGTCCGGTCGTTCCGCCGCGATTTCACTGAGCTTTGCATGGATCCCCCTCACATAACCGATGTCCAGAAGCGTCACAAGTTCGTCGCGCTCGGTTGGCGACAGGCCGGGGCTCGCAAGGCCGAGCGGCCGGGGCGCCTCGCGCCCCGTGCCCTCGAACCGCCAGCGCAGCGACAGCGCCCTTGCGATGACGTCGAGGAGCGCGGCGATCGACAGCGGCTTGCCGACCCAGTCGTCATAGAGGTGGCGGTCGCGCGACGGTGGCCGGGCGCTGGCCGACAGCATCAGGATCGGGACGCCCGGCGAGCGCCCCCGCACGATGCGGGCGACGTCCCAGCCGTCCACCCCCGGCATGTTGATGTCGAGCAGGCAGAGGTCCGGCTCGCACAGTTCCAGCATGCGCAGGCATGTCTCGCCGCCATCGGCCGTCAGCACCTTGAAGCCGAGCGGCGTCAGGATCTCCTCGATCAGCTGGCGGTGCAGCGGCTCGTCGTCGGCGGACAGGATGGTCAGCCGTCGGCCCTCGTAGCCGACGATGCGCCGGCTGACTTCTTCGGCCACCTTGTCCTCGCTGACCGAGCCGAGCATCAGCCGGACGTGGAAGGTCGATCCCCGCCCGACCTCGCTCTCGACCTGGATGTCGCCGCCGAGGATCTCGGCGAAGAGCTTGGTGATGGTCAGGCCGAGGCCCATGCCGGGCGCAGCGCTGCGCACGTCGAGGCGCTCGAACGGCTCGAAGATGCGCGTCAGGTTGTTCGCCGAGATGCCGGGTCCGGAATCCGCCACCGAGAACGTGGCGATCTGGTTGCGGTAGCGCACCCGGAACCGCACGAAGCCCTCGCCGGTGTACTTGATCGCATTCGAAAGCAGGTTGATCAGGATCTGCCGCACCCGCTTCTCGTCGCCGCGCACATGGGACGGCAACAGGCCCTCCGCCTCGTAGACGAAGTCGAGCCCGGCATTGCCGGCCTGCAGGCGGAACATCTCGACGATCTGGTTGAGCAGCTGGTCGAAGGCGAAGACGTCGCTGTAGATCTCGATCTTGCCGGCCTCGATGCGGGAAATGTCGAGGAGGCCGTCGATCAGGCCGGCCAGGTGCTCGCCCGAGCGGCGGATGACCCGCAGCCCTTCGCGCCGCTTGTCGTTCATCGTCGGGTCGTCCTCGAGGATCTGGGCGAATCCGAGGATCGAGTTGAGCGGCGTGCGCAGCTCGTGGCTCATGCCGACGACGAAGCGCGTCTTGGCAAGGCTTGCCGCCTCGGCCTTCTCCTTGGCCATCTGCAGCTCGGCGTCGGTCGCCTGATGGGCCTCGATCTCCTGGGTCAGAAGCAGGGTCTGGCGGGAGGATTCCTCCTGCGCCACCCGGCGGCTCTCATGGGCGAGGACGAGCAGCCAGGAGGCGATGCCGATCAGGATCACGAGGACGACGAACACCTGGACCAGAACGAGGGCCGAGGTGCCGGGGTCGGCGCTGGGCGACAGCCTGGTCTGGAAGTGGATGACGGACAGTGCCGCGGCGCTCAGCCCGATCAGGATCGAGAAGATCGCCAGATAGTGCCCCTGCGGCGAATCGACGAAGCCGGCGAGGCGCTCCGAGACCGTGTGGCGCAGGCCGCCGACGATCTGCTCGCGCACCCGGCTGCCGGTCTTGCAGAGATCGTGGCAGCGCGCGTCCAGGGAGCAGCAGAGCGAGCAGATCGGCCCCGAATAGGCCGGGCAGAAGGCCATGTCCTCGGGCTCGAACTCGTGCTCGCAGATCGCGCAGGCGATGGTCTCGAGCCCTGCCCAGTCCTGCCGCGGATGCCGGGCGATGTAGAACCGCCCGCCGGTCAGGACGGCGATGAGCGGCGAGGCCAGGAAGGCCGTCACCAGCGCCGCATAGACGGCCAGCGCCGCCGGCACCGTGCCGAGAAGGCCGGTGTGCAGGACGACGCCGACGAGGATGCCCGCTCCCATCGCGCCGAAGCCGACGGGATTGATGTCGTAGAGATGGGCGCGCTTGAACTCGATGTGGCGGGGCGACAGCCCGAGCGGCTTGTTGACGACGAGATCGGCGACCAGCGGCGACACCCAGGAGACCGCCAGGATCGCGTAGAGCCCGAGGATCTGCTCCAGCGCCTGGAGGATGCCCATTTCCATCAGGAGGACGGCGATGGCGACGTTGAACACCAGCCAGACCACCCGGCCGGGATGGCTGTGGGTGAGGCGCGAGAAGAAGTTCGACCAGGCGATCGAGCCGGCATAGGCATTGGTGACGTTGATCTTGGTCTGGGCGACGACGACGAACAGCCCCATGACGGCCACCGCGACGCCCGGATTGCCGAACAACCGCTCGTACAGCGCATCGTACATCACCGTCGGCTGATGGGCGTCGAAGGCCGAGAAGCCCGCGCCGATGAGGAGCACCGCGAGCAGCGAGCCGGCGAGGATCTTGACCGCGCCGACGAGGATCCAGCCGGGGCCGCCGGCGATGAGCGCTGCCCACCAGCCGGCGTGATGGCCCTTTCGGCGCCGCGGCAGGAAGCGCAGATAATCCACCTGCTCGCCGATCTGCGCCATCAGGGCGAAGAGGATCGCCGAGGCTCCGCCGAAGAGGACGAGGTCGAACCCGCCGTCGCCCCGGCTGCCGACATGGCTCGTCCATTCCTCCAGCGGCAGCTCGCCCCGCCAGCCGAGGACGACGAAGGGCAGGAAGTTCAGGGTCAGCCACAGGGGCTGCGTCCAGCTCTGGAAGCGGCTGATCAGCCCGATGCCGAGGGTGACGATCGGAATGACGGCGACGGCCGAGACGATGTAGCCGATCCACAGCGGCAGACCGAACAGCATCTTCAGCGCCATCGCCATGATCGCCGCCTCGATGGCGAGGAAAATGAAGGTGAAGCAGGCATAGATCAGCGAGGTGACCGTCGAGCCGAGATAGCCGAAGCCGGCGCCGCGGGTCAGGAGGTCGATGTCGACGCCGTATTTCGCGGCGTTGAAGCAGATCGGCAGCGCCGCGCCGAAGATCAGGAGCCCGGTGACGAGCAGCGCCGCCGCCATGTTGGTGAAGCCGACGCCGAGGACGAGCGACCCGCCGATCGCCTCCAGCGCCAGGAAGGAGATGCCGCCCAGCGCGGTCGAGGCGATCTGGAACGGGGTGAACCGCCTGGCGCGCTTGGCGGTGAAGCGCAGCGCGAAGTCCTCCAGCGTCTCGTCGGCGACCCATTGGTTGTAGTTGCGCCTGACCCGCAGGATGCGCTGCGGCGCGGTCACGATCGCCTCTCCCGCACCGGCGTGGCGCTGGCAGGATACGACCTCGGCGAAATCGGTGAACCGCAAGCTTCCGTCAACGACCCCTACCTGATGACATCCGTGTCGACGCCGCCGGAAAACCCGGAGATCCAGCGATCCCGCACCCGCGCAGCCGCCGCAGCCACCGACGCGCGGGTAGCTGCGTTGACGCGAGTGTCGCCGCAATCCCGCCGCGGGAACATACGCATTTTGACGTATTGTTGCCCTGCAGCATCCGCCCCCATGCTCGCTCCTGTCAATCGCCGGGCGTCGCTCGGCCGGCAGCCGTCCCGGCACTCCAATTCGACAGGGGGTTTCCCATGCACACCGACAAGAAGGGCGCGGCCCCGCGCTCCATGCTGCGTCGCAAACTGATGATCGGCGCAGCCGCTCTCGCTTTCGGCCTCGCCGCGGCCCCGAAGCTCGGCTTCGCCCAGACGCCGCCGACCAGCGAGGTCAACACCACCGGTCTCGCCGTCACCGACGAGACCGTGAAGGTCGGCATCCTCCACTCCGTCACCGGCACGATGGCGATTTCCGAGACCGGCTCGGTGGAGGCCGAGAAGCTCGCCATCGACCAGATCAACGAGATGGGCGGCGTCCTCGGCCGCAAGATCGAGTTCATCCAGGAGGACGGCGCCTCGGACTGGCCGACCTTCGCCGAGAAGGCCAAGAAGCTCCTCGTCGAGGACAAGGTCGCGGCGGTCTTCGGTTGCTGGACCTCGGCCTCGCGCAAGGCGGTGCTGCCGGTGTTCGAGCAGTATAACGGCATGCTCTACTACCCGACCTTCTACGAGGGCCTCGAGCAGTCGCCGAACGTCATCTACACCGGTCAGGAGGCGACCCAGCAGATCATCGCCGGCCTCGACTGGGTGAGCAAGGAAAAGGGCGCCAAGAGCTTCTATCTGCTCGGCTCCGACTACATCTGGCCGCGCACCTCGAACAAGATCGCCCGCAAGCACATCGAGGACCACCTCGGCAGCAAGGTCGTCGGCGAGGACTACTTCCCGCTCGGCTCCACCGGGTTCAACTCGGTGATCAACAAGATCAAGCTGAAGAAGCCCGACGTGATCTATGCGATCATCGTCGGCGGCTCGAACGTCGCCTTCTACAAGCAGCTGAAGGCCGCCGGCATCGACATGACCAAGGAGAAGCCGCTGCTTCTCACCATCTCGGTCACCGAGGACGAGATCCGCGGCATCGGCGGCGAGAACATCGTCGGCGCCTATGCGGCGATGAAGTATTTCGAGAGCCTGAAGAACGAGAACAACGAGAAGTTCGTCGCGGCCTTCAAGGCGAAATATGGCGAGGACAGCGTCATCGGCGACGTCACCCAGGCCGCCTATGAGGGCCCGTGGCTGTGGAAGGCGGCGGTCGAGAAGGCCGGCTCGTTCGACATCGACAAGGTGCGCGAGGCCTCGCCCGGCATCGAGCTGACCACGGCGCCCGAAGGCTACGTGAAGATCCACGAGAACCATCACCTCTGGTCGAAGACCCGCATCGGCCACGCTCAGACCGACGGCCAGTACGAAGTGGTCTACGAGACCAAGGATCTCGTCGAGCCGAACCCGTTCCCCGAGGGCTATCAATAAGCTTCGGCGATCCGGCCGCCGCGGTCTCCGCCGGCGGCCGGGCATCGGGCGGGGGGCGAAGCGTCCCCTCCCCGGCTTTCCCGTCCCCCCTTCATCCCCAGTTTCGGAGCCCGACATGTTCGCGGATTATTCCTGGAGCGAGCTCGGATCGATCTTCGCCATGCAGGGCTTTGCCGGCCTGGTGCTGTTTTCGGTCTTCGTGCTGATGGCGCTCGGCCTTGCGATCATCTTCGGCCAGATGGGCGTGATCAACATGGCCCATGGCGAGTTCATGATCCTCGGCGCCTATGTGACGTATCTGACGACCAACCTCGTCGAGGCCGTCGTGCCGGGCCTGATGCCGGTCTCCTTCTTCGTCGCCATGGTGCTCGCCTTCTTCGCCGCCGGCGCGCTCGGCATGCTGGTCGAGATGGGCATGATCCGGTTCCTCTACAGACGCCCGCTCGACACGCTGCTCGCCACCTGGGGTCTGTCGCTGATCCTGCAGCAGACCTACCGGACGATCTTCGGCGCCAGAGAGGTGGGCGTGACGCTGCCCGACTGGATGATGGGTTCGCTGCCCCTCACCGACATCATCGAGATCCCGATCAACGGCCTGATCGTCATGGCCATCACCCTCGCGATCACGCTCGCCGTCTATCTGATCATGTTCCGCTCGCGCTTCGGGGCGCAGGTGCGCGCCGTGGTGCAGAACCGGCCGATGGCCGGCGCCGTCGGCATCGACACGGAACGGGTCGACCGCCTCACCTTCGGGCTCGGCTGCGGCATCGCCGGCATCGCCGGCTCGGCCTTCACCATGATCGGCTCGACCGGCCCGAGCTCCGGCCAGCTCTACATCGTCGACACCTTCCTCGTCGTCGTCTTCGGCGGCGCGACCAGCCTGATCGGCACGGTCGCCTCCGCATTCACCATCTCCCAGGCCCAGTCGACGATGGAGTTCTTCCTCTCCGGCTCGATGGCCAAGGTGCTCACGCTCCTGACCGTGGTCGGCATCCTGATGCTGCGCCCGCAGGGCCTCTTCGTCCTCAAAGTCCGCCGCTGAGGAGCCGTCATGACAGCCTTTCTCAACTCCCCGAAGAAGACCGAGCTGATCGGCTTCGTCCTCCTCGCCGCGGTCATCCTTGTGGTGCTGCCGGCGATCACCGACGCCTTCCGGCTGAACATGGTCGGCAAGTATCTCACCTACGCCTTCGTCGCCGTCGGCCTCGTCCTGTGCTGGGGCTCGGCCGGCATCCTCTCCCTCGGCCAGGGCATCTTCTTCGGCCTCGGCGGCTACTGCATGGCGATGTTCCTGAAGCTCGAGGCCTCGACGCCGGAAGCCACCAGCATCCAGTCGACGCCCGGCATCCCGGACTTCATGGACTGGAACCAGATCACCGCGCTGCCGGCCTTCTGGGAGCCGTTCCATTCCTTCGCCTTCACCCTTCTCGCCGTCGTCGCGGTGCCGGCCATCCTCGCCTTCGTCATCGGCTTCGCGATGTTCACGCGCCGCGTCGGCGGCGTCTATTTCGCCATCATCACCCAGGCGATCGCCGCGATCCTGACCATCCTCATCATCGGCCAGCAGGGCTATACCGGCGGCGTCAACGGCATCACCGACCTTAGAACCCTCAATGGCTGGGACATCCGCACCGATAGCGCCAAGACGATCCTCTATTTCGTCAACGCCGCCCTCCTCCTCGGCGTCATCGGCCTGTCGATGTTCGTGCGCTCCTCCAAGCTCGGGCGCATCCTCGTCGCCCTGCGCGACAAGGAGGACCGGGTCCGCTTCTCCGGCTACGACGTCGCCGCCTACAAGGTCTTCGTCTTCTGCTTCGCGGCGGCGATCTCCGGCATCGGCGGGGCGATGTTCACCCTCCAGGTCGGCTTCATGTCGCCGACCTTCGTCGGCATCGTGCCATCCATCGAAATGGTCATCTACTGCGCCGTCGGCGGCCGGCTGTCGCTGATCGGCGCGGTCTACGGCACGCTGCTGGTCAATTTCGGCAAGACGACCTTCTCCGAGAGCTTTCCCGAGCTCTGGCTGTTCGCCATGGGCGGCCTGTTCATCGCCGTCGTCATGGCGTTCCCGAACGGTCTCGCCGGTCTCTACAAATCCCATGTCGAGCCCCTTTTGCTGCGCCTCGTGGCCAAGCTGGGCGAGCGCCGGCCCACGCCCGCCGAGGCCCCGGCCCCGATCGCCGAGTGAGGACACAAGCCATGACCGCACCGACCGAATTTCTCCTCGCCGTCGAGGCCCTGACCGTCTCCTTCGACGGGTTCAAGGCGGTGGACGACCTCTCCTTCTACGTCGATCCCGGCGAGATCCGGGTGATCATCGGGCCGAACGGCGCCGGCAAGACCACCGCCCTCGACCTCATCTGCGGCAAGACGAGAGCCACCTCCGGATCGATCCGGTTCCGCGGCAAGGAACTGACCGAGATGAAGGAACACCAGATCGTCCATGCCGGGGTGGGACGGAAATTCCAGAACCCGTCGATCTACGAGGATCTGAGCGTCTTCGAGAATCTGGAGATATCCTTTCCCCGTGGCCGCAGCGTCTTCGGCGCGCTGGCCTTCAAGCGCGACCGCGAGGTGCGCGAGCGGGTGGCCGAGATCGCCGAGATGATCTTCCTCGCCGATCATCTGGACGAGCGGGCCGAATATCTCAGCCACGGCCAGAAGCAGTGGCTGGAGATCGGCATGCTCCTGATCCAGGATCCCGAGCTCCTGATGCTCGACGAGCCCGTCGCCGGCATGAGCGTCTCCGAGCGCATCAAGACCGCCGAGCTCCTCCACCGGATCATCGAGGGTCGCTCGGTCATCGTCATCGAGCACGACATGAAGTTCGTCGAGGACATCGCCCACAAGGTCACCGTGCTCCACCAGGGCCGGGTGATTTCGGAAGGCTCGATGGCCCACGTCAAGGCCGATCCGAAGGTCGTCGAAGTCTATCTCGGTCATTGAGGACAAGCGCCATGCTGAACGTTTCCGGCCTCCACGTCGCCTATGGCTCGAGCGAGGTCCTGCACGGGCTGAACTTCACCGTCGCTCCCGGCGAGATCGTCGCCATCATGGGCCGCAACGGCATGGGCAAGACGACGCTGATGAAGTCGCTGATGGGGCTGGTGCCGACGAAGTCGGGCCGCGTCACCGTCGACGGCGCCGACATCACCGGCGCCAAAAGCCACGAGCGGGTCAAGGGCGGCGTCGGCTACGTGCCGCAGGGCCGCATGATCTTCTCGACCATGACGGTGCGCGAGAACATCGAGACCGGGCTCACCGTCACCGGCGAAACGCAGGTGCCCGCCGACATCTACGAGCTCTTCCCGGTGCTGCTCGAGATGAAGAAGCGCCGCGGCGGCAATCTCTCCGGCGGCCAGCAGCAGCAGCTCGCGGTCGCCCGGGCTCTCGCCGCGCGGCCGAAGGTGCTGCTTCTCGACGAGCCGACCGAGGGCATCCAGCCCTCGATCATCCGCGACATGGCCCGGACCCTGAAGAAGATCCGCGACGAGAAGGGCCTGTCCATCGTCGTCTCCGAACAGGTCCTGTCCTTCGCCCTCGACATCGCCGACCGGGTTCTCGTCCTCGAGAACGGCGATCTCGTCCATGACGAGCCGATCGCCAATGTCGACGAGGCGACGGTGGCGAAATTCCTGTCGGTCTGAGCCCTCCTCAGCCCGGCCAATCAACGAGCCGAACGGAACGACAAAGGCTCGACACCCCATCCAGGAAGCCCAGCCGAAGGAGTGAAACGGCATGACCGATACGCTGATCAAGGTCGACCTCTCGCAGTCCCCCCACGCCAACGAGATGGTCCACAATCGCTGGCACCCCGACATCCCGATGGCCTGCTGGGTCAATCCCGGCGACGATTTCAAGGTCGAGACCCACGACTGGACCGGCGGCCAGATCAAGAACGACGATTCGGCTGCGGACGTGCGCGACGTCGAACTCGAACAGGTCCACTATCTGTCCGGCCCGATCGGGGTGAAGGGCGCCGAGCCCGGCGATCTCCTGGTGGTCGACATTCTCGACATCGGCGCCTTCGAGGAGAGCCTCTGGGGCTTCAACGGCTTCTTCTCCCTGAAGAACGGCGGCGGCTTCCTCGACCAGCATTTCCCCTCGGCGCAGAAGTCGATCTGGGACTTCGAGGGCATGTTCACGAAATCGCGCCACGTGCCGGGCGTGCGCTATGCCGGCCTGATCCATCCCGGCCTGATCGGCTGCCTGCCGGACCGCAAGATGCTGGACGCCTGGAACACCCGCGAGAAGGCGCTGTTCGACACCGATCCCGAGCGCGTGCCGACGCTGGCCGCCCTGCCCAACACCCAGTCGGCCCACATGGGCAAGCTGAAGGGCGAGGAGAAGATGAAGGCCGCGGCCGAGGGCGCGCGCACCGTGCCGCCGCGCGAACATGGCGGCAATTGCGACATCAAGGACCTGTCGCGCGGCTCGAAGGTCTATTTCCCGGTCTATGTGGACGGTGCCGGCCTCTCCATGGGCGATCTGCATTTTTCGCAAGGCGACGGCGAGATCACCTTCTGCGGCGCCATCGAGATGGCCGGCTGGCTGCACATCAAGGTGTCGCTGATCAAGGACGGCATGGCGAAATACGGCATCAAGAACCCGATCTTCCGGCCCTCCCCCATCGCGCCGAAATACGACGACTACCTGATCTTCGAGGGCATCTCGGTCGACGAGGCCGGCAAGCAGCACTTCCTCGACGTGCATGTCGCCTACCGCCAGGCCTGCCTCAACGCCATCGAGTATCTGAAGAAGTTCGGCTATTCCGGCGCCCAGGCCTATTCGATCCTCGGCACCGCCCCGGTGCAGGGCCACATCTCCGGCGTCGTCGACGTGCCGAATGCCTGTGCCACGCTGTGGCTGCCGACCGACGTCTTCGAGTTCGACATCATGCCGGGCGCCGACGGGCCGACGAAGTTCCTCGACGGCTCGGTCGACATGCCGATCGCCGAGGATCTCTGAGGCCATGCCCTTCTACGACTATGCCTGTGCCGATTGCGGCACCTTCACGAGCCTGCGCCCGATGGCGCAGGCGGCGGACCCGTGTGCGTGCCCGCAATGCGGCGACAGCGCCCGGCGGGTGATCCTCACCGCGCCGCGGCTTGCGACAATGGATGCCGGCCGGCGCTCGGCCTTCGCCACCAACGAGCGCAGCGCCAACGCGCCCAAGCTCGCCTCGCAGGGGCATGGCGGCGGCCATGGCGCGGGCTGCGGCTGCTGCGCGCCGTCGCGGCCGAAGGCGGCGGCGGCCACCGCTGCCGGGGCGGCGAAGTCATTCCCCGGCAAACGGCCCTGGATGATCAGCCACTGAACGCGGACTGGAGGGCGACGGCCAAAGCCGCCCGCCCAGGCCCACCATTGCTCTCCTGGCAGGCTCGCCGGGTAGGCTCACCGGCCAGGCTCATTGCGCCTGCTCGCCCGGCGTCCTCTGCGGGGGCGGCGACGATGCCCATGTCCGGCTTGCGTCGAGGGAGGGCACCCCGTGGTAATTGACCCACCATGTGCCAGATCTGCCTGGGAATCCCGTTCGCAACGGGCGGCCGGCAAGGCCGGCCACCACCTACACCTTCGCGGCGAGCGCCGCGTCGCGCATCTGGCTGAGGGTCTGGCGCGGGGTGAGCGCTTCCGGCGAGATCACCAGATCGAGCACCGCTCCGGTCTTCGACGCCATGGCCCGCTCGAAGGCGGCGGCGAAGTCCTGCGTCTTCTCGACCCGCTCGCCGTGAAAGCCATAGGCCCTCGCCAGCATCGAAAAGTCGGGGCTCACCATGTCCGTGCCGGAGACGCGCTCCGGATAGTGGCGCTCCTGATGGGCCCGGATCGTGCCGTAGATGCCGTTGTTGAGGACGAGGATGATCGGCTGCGCACCGGCCTGGCTGGCGGTCGCGAGTTCCTGGGAGGTCATCTGGAAGTCGCCATCGCCGGCAAAGCAGACGACGCAGCGGCCGGGATGGGCGACCTTGGCGGCAATCGCCGCCGGCACGCCGTAGCCCATGGCGCCGGACTGGGGCGCGAGCAGCGTCGCCTTCGGCCCGTATCGGAAGAACTTGTTCGGCCAGACGGTGAAGTTGCCGGCGCCATTCGTCAGGATGACGTCGTCGGGCAACACCTCGCGCAGATGCGCGGTCACCTTGCCCATGTCGACCGGAGAGGGAAGATCGGGAAGGTCGAAGCCCGCGTCATAGGCGGCGCGTCCGCGATGGCGCCACTGCGCCCAGCCGCCCTCGACGGGCTCCAGGCCGCCGAGCGCCTCGGCGAAAGCGTTCGGCCCCGCATGAATGCCGAGCGCCGGGCGA
Organism: Aurantimonas sp. 22II-16-19i; assembly: GCF_002088275.1. Classification (GTDB taxonomy): domain Bacteria; phylum Pseudomonadota; class Alphaproteobacteria; order Rhizobiales; family Rhizobiaceae; genus Jiella. The sequence continues at coordinate 50,485 of NZ_AQQS01000002.1, read as the reverse complement.
TAGACCTTGCCGATTTCGATGTCCGAGCCGTGGACGTGGATGATGGCCTGCCTGGGCTGAGGCACGTCGAAGAGGGTGTAGCCGGCCGTCGAGTTCTCGCCGAACCGGTTGTTGACGGCGAGAATGACGTCGGCGTCGGCGAGCAGCGTCCTGACCGAAGGCGTCATGCCGACGCCGGCCTCGCCGCAGAAGGTGGGCGAGAAATTGTCGTACTGGTCCTGGTAGCGGAACACCGAGACCACCGGGATGTCGGAGGCTTCCGCGAAACGCTGGATCGCCGCCATCGCCCCGGCCCGCCAGTTGCAGCCGCCATAAAGGATCAGCGGGCGCTCGGCCCCGGCGAGCATCTCCCGCAGGCGCCGCATGGCCGAGGCTGAGGGCGCCGGCTCGAAGATCTCGGCCGGGCCGGACAGCGGCGCGGCGTCGGTGAGGCTGGTCAGCATGTCCTCGGGCAGCGCGATCACCACCGGGCCCGGCCGCCCGGTGACGGCGAGGGTCCAGGCCCGCGCGACGATCTCGGGGATGCGCTCGACACGGTCGATCTCGACGGCCCATTTCGCCATGGTGCCGAAGACGGCCCTGTAATCCAGCTCCTGAAAGGCTTCGCGGCCCTTCATGTCGGTGCCGACCTGGCCGACGAAGAGCAGCATCGGCGCCGAATCCTGCATCGCCGTGTGGACGCCGATCGAGGCATTGGTCGCGCCGGGCCCCCGGGTGACGAAGGCGATGCCGGGCAGTCCCGTCAGTTTGCCGTAGGCCGCCGCCATGAAGGCGGCCCCGCCCTCCTGTCGGCAGAGGATGTAGTCGAGCCGCCCCTGCGTGTCGTGCAGCGCATCGAGCACCGCCAGATAACTCTCGCCGGGCACGCCGAAGCTCTTCGTGGCGCCGAGCGCCATCAGGCATTCGACGAGGAGTTGTCCACCGTTGCGCATCGTACCAACATCCTTCCCGGCCGGCCGCAGCATCGGCGCCTCCCGCCGATTCGCTTCACGCGGACATTGGCATCCTTCGCGCAAGACGTCTTCCCGTCGGCTTTCCTGCCGCCGGGTTCAGCGCCCGGTCGCCGTCATGAACGATCCGGCGAGGGCCTGGCCGCTCCGGGAAAACTGCCGACGCAGCCGGCGCCGCGCCTCGGGATCGACGACGGCCACCGGCGCGGTCACACCGGCCCCGATCGCCGAGCCGACCCCCTTTGCAGCCCCCAGCGCCGTGGCGCCGATGGTTTCGGCAAGGCCCGGATGCGGTCCGGAGATGTCGTCGCCGGCGGCGAGCCGCTCGCCGATCGCCGTCACCATCTCCGGGCTGTCGGCGAAGTTGATGTGATTGAGTCCGTCGGAGCTTTTCGCCGTGCTGAGATCGATGGCAGTGATGCCCCGCTGTAACAGGGCCTTGCGCACGAAGGGTCGGGTGATGTCGATCGAGCCGAGCCGCTGGTCGCTTCCCGCGATCCGCCGGGAGACGTCGAGCGCCACGTCGTCGACGGCGGTGAAGATGGTGATCCGCCGGGACGCCTCGCCGATCTGGTTCAGCTGGGTGACGAAGACGTCGACGTCGATGTCCGGCGAGGCCAGGATGATGTCGGAAAGCTTCTTCGGCACGCGCCCGCCATTGCGGATGGCCAGCTGGCGCACAGCCTCCATCGCCAGCCAGCCGCCCATGGAATGAGCGAGCAGGGTGACCTCCTCGACATCCGGACTGTCGGTGATCTGCTGGATCATCGCTTCCAGCGCGTCGCGGGAATAGTTGGCACTGTCGCGATCGTAGAGATAGTCGAAGACCGAGCCGCCCGACGGCCAGGTGAAGAGGACCGGCGCGGCATCGATCGGCAGGTCGGTACTGATCTGCGCGAAGCGCAGCACGGCGTCCTCATAGGTGCTGTTGAAGCCGTGAACGAAGATCAGCACCCGCTTCTTCGGGCCGGCGACGCGGTCGTACCAGGCGATCGCACCCTTCAGGCCGAGTGGCTCGATCTTGTGCGCCACGAACTGCCTGGCCGGATCACCGGGATTCTCTGGCGGGTAGATCACCTCGCCCGGCTTGCGGACGCTGTCCGGCGGGACGGACACGACGATGTTGTCGAATGATATCTCGCCGCCGCGGCGACCGTCGAAGACTTCGCCCGGCACGCTCGAGGGCGCCCGCGTCGTCGCCACCAGCATGTCGACGAGATGGGTTCCGGCGACGCGCTCCTTGACCGGCTCGAGCGTGGTGCTCGGCACGCCGGCACAGCCGGAAAGGGACAGCGACAGGGCGAGCGTGACGAGCGCCAGCGGCCTCGACAGGGCGAGGCCCGCGAGACCGCGCACGGGCGTCGGCGAGGCGGCCGGGTTCATGACCGCCGCAAAGGTCTGCCCGCGGCATCGGGCATGGCTTTGAAATCGCTCTCAGAGGCGCCCTCGGAAGCAGGCCCGCGGTAGCCGACGCCGCGAAGGAACAGCTCCACGGCCGCCTGTCGCCGCCGCTCGGTAGCGGCCTCGCAATCGACGAGACGCTGCGGCATCGAGACATAGGGGGCGGTGACGAGGCTGAGGAACAGGTCCGCCGAGAGCGAGGCGTCCGGCACGGCGATCTCGCCGAGGCGCGCGTGGTGGTCGAGCAGCATCGCCACCGCCCGCATCGACCGCTGCCGGCCCTCCTCGTCGGCCAGTGCCGCGATCTCGGGAAATTCCGTGGCGCTCGCCATCACCCCGCGCTGGAGCGAAATCGTCTCCGGCTTGCGCAGCACCTCCACCATGTAGCGGCTCAGGGCGTGCAGCTTGCCCGGCAGATCCTTGCAGCATCCCAGTCCACCGGACTGGTCCTCCGCCGCCCGCGACAGAGGCTCCAGCCAATGGGCGATCCGCTCGCGCAGGACTTCGGCGAAGAGCCGGCGCTTGTCGGTGAAGCGGGCATAGACCGTCGCCTTGCTGACGCCGGCCTCCTCCGCCACCGCCTCCAGCGAGGTTCCGTCGAAGCCCTTGGCGAGGAACAGCCGCGTCGCGGCCTCCATGATGTTGCGCTGGCGGCGCAGCCCCTCTTCCCGGGTCGGCCGGCCGCCCTTCACATGTCCCGGACGCCCGGCATCCGTTTGCGCAACAACCTGTTTCTGCAACGTCATCGTCCTTCCGAGCGAGGCGATGCGGCGCCCCTCCCGAAGGGAACTAGACGATGTCGTTCAGTTTGGCAGGGCCGGATTGCCGGGCCGGTGACGAATGGACGGCGACCGTTGCATTTTCGCCATCCACCCGAAGGAAGGCCGGCGCGACGCCAGGCTGCGCCGGAACGGCGACGACTGGAGGCCGCGGTGGCCGGCGGCGGACGCCGCCATGGGCCCAGCGCCTCACGCCCGCTCGAGAACCCGTCCCGCCTCAACCGTGGCGATCGCCGCGGCGAGATGGGCGCTGTCCTCGTCGATGGCGAGAAAACGACCGGAGCCCCATGTGTTCAGCCAGCCGAGACCGACGAAGTAGAAACCCGGAACGGCCGTGACGCCGCGATCGAAGACCGGCTTGCCGCGGGCGTCGAAGACCGGGACCTCGATCCACGAATAATCCGGCCGGAAGCCGATCGACCAGACCACCGAGGTGATCCCCTCGGCCGCGGCGTCGATCTCGGTGATCTCGCGGTCCGGCCGCCAGACCTTCTCGAAGGGCGGCTCTTGCGGCGCGTCGATGCCATTGCGGGCGATGTGGGCGTCGATGGCCTCACGGATGCCGACATAGCTGCGGTCGGCGTCGTCGAGGTTCTTCTCGAGGTCCGGCTGGAAGCTAATCCGCGTGCCCTCGATGCCGTCGACCGAGCCGTAGAGCGACACGCCGTCCTCGAGCGCGAAGCGGCGCAGGTCGATCTCGTGGCCGCCGTCCCGCCCGGACATGTAGTGGTTGGTCTGGCTGACCGCCTTCACCGGATCCGGATGGTCGCGGATGGTCATCGCATAGTGGCCGGCGTCGTAGAGCCAGTCGGTGGCGTCGCGGCCGCGATATTTCCGCGGGCTCCTCGGCGCCGGGCCGACCGCCAGATGCACCTTGCGCCCGGCGCGCACCAGATCCTCCATGATCTGGACGCCCGACTGGCCGGTGCCGACGACGAGCGTGGCGCCGTCCGGCAGTTGCGAGGGCCGGCGATAGTCCCGCGAGTGGATCTGGACGATCGCCGGGTCGAGCGCCTCCGCATAGGGCGGAACGATGGGCGTGTCGTAGCCGCCCGAGGCGATCACCACCTGGTCGGCCGTCCAGACGCCTGCCGACGTCTCGACGACATAGCCGCCGCCGCGCCGGGCGATGCGGGTGACGGCAACGCCCTCGCGCAGCGGCGGCTTGAAGCTCGCGGCGAAGCGGTCGAGATAGTCGACGATCTCGTCCTTCACCATGAAGCCGTCGGGATCGTCGCCGTCATAGGGAAAGCCCGGCAGGAGGCACTGCCAGTTCGGCGTGACGAGGCAGAACGTGTCCCAGCGGTTGACCCGCCAGGAATGGAACCGGCGATGGCGCTCGAAGACGACGTGCTCGATGCCGCGCGTGATAAGGTGCCGGCTGACCGACAGGCCGGCCTGGCCGCCGCCGACGATCGCCACCGGAACATGGCCGGGGGCATGGGCATGGGTGGCCGTGCTGGTGTGGCGGGTCATCGCTGCATCCTCCCGCGATCCTCGACCGACAGGCAGGCGACGCTCGCCTCCGGGCTTTCGAGAAAGGGCTTTGCCCTCGCCTCGATGTCGGCGAGTTCGGCCATGGCGGAGGTGCAGGCAAAGCCGTATTTCGCGGCGACCCGGTCCGAGGCGGCGTTGAGGCCGTCCCGTGCCCGGGCGAGGAAGTCGGCGAGCGGATAGGTCTCGCCGGCAGCAACATAGCGCGTGATGGCGGTCGAGGGCGAATAGCAACGCTGCTCCGCGCCGTCCGGCCAGCGGATGGTGAAATGGACCTCAGGCATCAGAGCCCTCCGAAGATGCGGGAGCGGGACGAAGATACGGCCTTGCGCGCCAGTCCCAGAACGGCGCGGAATGACCCTGCGAGTGGAACGTCACCTGCGTCGACCTGGTCACCTCGCCGATCGGGCCGGCATAGATGCCCCGCTCCCAGAAGGCCTCGGCGAACCGCTCGACCTTCCTTTCCGGCATGGTGGCGAGGAACCCGAAGCTCGGGAAGGTGCGCAGCCAGCGTTCCAGCGGGACGCCCTCCGGCGTGAAGATCCGGTCGAGATCGAGATCGATGCCGACGCCGGAAGCCTCGGCCAGCATCAGCGCGGTCCCGGCGATGCCGCCCTGGCTGATGTCCTTGCCCGCCTTGAAGATGCGGCGCTCGGCGAGGTCGGAGACGAGGGCGAGGTCGCCGCGCAGGCGCTCGTGCGGCTTGTCGAGGGCGGCGCAGAAATTGTCGAAGCTCGGGCGATACGCGCCGTGCATGTCGACGACGATGACGAGGGTGTCGCCGGGCTTGGCGTCGAAGCTCGTCACCAGCCCCCTCGACCGGCCGAGGACCGTGACGGCGAGGCCGAGTTCGCTGGCGCCGAAATTCGTGTGGCCGCCGACGATCGGCACGCCATAGGCCTGCGACGCGGCCCGCAGCCCCGCGAGCAGCGGCGCGGCGGCCTCGGGCGACGGCGCCCAGACCTGATCGACGAGGGCGACGGCCCATCCGCCCATCGCGGCGATGTCGGAGAGATTGACCATCACGCCGCACCAGCCGGCAAACCAGGGGTCGTCGGCGACGAAGGCCGGAATGAAGCCCTCGCCGGCCAGGAGGTCGAACCCGCCCGCGGCATTGTCGAGGATCGCCGCGTCGTCGCCCGGCCGGCCGATGCCGTTCGGATCGAGGCCGAGCGCGCCGGCGAGATGGCCGATGGCGAGCTTTCCGAGGATCGACGGGTGCTGGCGAAGGCGTTCGGCGAGCTCTTGGCAATCGATGCTCATCGCCGTGTCACCAGGCGATCGCCGGCGGGGGCGCGGTGCGCTTCGCCAAAGCGAGGAAACCGGCCTGCGGATCGGCGATGGGCGGATAGGCGGCAAGGTCGGCGCGCATGCGGGCGTGGACCATGCCGTGGAGGACGACTTCGTCCTCCACATCCCAGGAGAGATGCCGGAACATCTCGACGTTCTGCGCCTGCACATGGGCGAGGAAGGTGTGGCAGCCCCGGCCGTTGGCGGTGGAGACGGCCAGCCGGATCAGCTCCCGGCCGAGCCGGCCGACATGGCGGAAGCGGCTGTCGACGGCGAGGCGCGAGCCCCACCACAGGCCCGGCCGTTCCTCGTGGATGCGCACCGTGCCGACCACCTCGTCGGCCTCGTGGGCATAGGTGGAGAGCGCCACCAGCGACGTGCAGTCGCCGTCGATGCCGTCGCGATCATGGACGGGAAAGAGCTTCTGCTCCTCGACGAACACCCGGTGGCGCAGCGTGGCGGCTCCCGCCTTTTCCCACGCCGCCGTCGCCGCGCGGATGAAATAGCCGGGCGAGTGGAAGACGGAATGATCGATCGCGTTCATCAGGCCCTCCGTTGCTCGGGCGCCGCCAGGATGGCGGCCACGGCCGGTGCTTCGCGGGGAACCGGTCTCCCGGCCGCAGCGAGTGTTCCGGCCGACGCCAACCTGGTGCCCGGGGCGAGCTTTTCGTAGGTGGAAAGCGCCGAGCAGGCGCCGCAGCGGCCGCAGCCGGCCTTGATCTCGCCCGACGACATGCCGGCGTTCCGGATCATCCCGGCGAGCGGCGCAAGCACGCTCGCCATGAAGTCGGCGCTCGGGGCGGCGTGACTCTCCAGCGGCGTGCCGGAGATCGGCACGAAGGGCACGACGAAGGGATAGACGCCGATGGCGCAGAGCTTCTCGGAGATGGCGAGGATCGCCTCGGCCGTGTCGCCGAGGCCGGCGAGGATGTAGGTCGAGACCTGGCCCCTGCCGAAGACCTTCACCGCCGCCTCGAAGCTGGAGAAATACTTCTCCAGCGGCACCGACGCCTTGCCCGGCATGATCGCCTGGCGCACCTCAGGCGTCACCGCCTCGAGATGCATGCCGAGGGCGTCGACGCCGGCCTCGCGCATCCTCTGGTGCCAGTCATCGTCCTCCGGCGGCTCGCATTGCGCCTGGATCGGCAGGTCGACCGCCGCCTTCACGGCGCGGGCGCTCTCCGCCAGAACCGCCGCGCCGCGATCCTTGCCCGGCGGCGTGCCCGTCGTCATCACCATGTGCCTGACGCCGTCGAGCTCCACCGCCGCCCTGGCCACCTCGGCGAGCTGCGCCGGGGTCTTGTGGGCGATGGTGCGCCCGGCGGCGAGCGACTGGCCGATGGAGCAGAACTGGCAGGTCTTCTTGCGGCTCTCGTAGCGGATGCAGGTCTGCAGAACCGTCGTCGCCAGGACGTCGCGGGAATGCAGGACGGCGATCTTGTTGTAGGGAATGCCGTCGGCAGTGGTGAGATCGTAGAAGCGCGGCCGCGAGGGAAAGCGCACCTTGGCGACCTCGACGCGGTCCCGCGTCACCCGCGACAGGCCCGCGGCATCCGGCGCGTCGACCAGATAGGGGCTGTCGAAGGCCGGCGCGGTGTGGACCGGCACCATCACCGTGGTCGTCCCGATCGTCACCGCCTTGTGGTCGGACGGCCCCGCACCGCCGCGGCGGCTGTCGTTGCCGGCGCGCGGATCGACCAGCCGCATGCCGCGGGTCTGCAGGTCGTTGATGAGTTCGGCGTCAGACATGGTCGGCCTCCTCGGCGGGAATCGGGCCGGCCGGCCCGGACATCGGCGCGGTCGGCATCGGCAGGGCGGGGTCGCCGATTACATGCCGCGGCATTGCCGGCTGCACGTCGTGGACGAGCGACAGGAGCTCCGGCCGGGCATAGTGGCCGACCGAGTCCATCATCCGCTTGCGCTTGGTGATCAGCCGCATGTCGAGATCGGCGACCAGGATGCCCTCGCCCTCCGTCAGCGGCGGCACGAGGTGGCGGCCCTCCGGCGAGACGATGCAGGTCATGCAGCCGTCGCGCAGCCCCTTCTGGAGCTTGGGGTCGGGATGGATCTCGGCGATCTGGTCCTCGCTCAGCCAGCCCGTGGCGTTGACGACGAAGCAGCCGGATTCGAGCGCATGGTGGCGCATCGTCACCTCGATCTGCTCGCCGAACACCGGCCCGACGAGGCTGCCCGGAAAATGGCTCGCGTGGATCTCCTCGTGCTGGGTCATCAGCGCGTAGCGGGCGAGCGGGTTGTAGTGCTCCCAGCAGGCCAGCGCGCCGATGCGGCCGACGGCGGTGTCCACGACCTTCAGCCCGGAGCCGTCGCCCTGCCCCCAGACCATCCGCTCGTGATAGGTCGGCGTGATCTTCCGGCGTTTCAGGACGAGGGTTCCGTCGGCGTCGAAAATGAGCTGGGTGTTGTAGAGCGAGCCGTGGTCGCGCTCGTTGACGCCGAGGACGATCACCATCCCCCGCCGCCGCGCGGCATCCGCCACGGCGTCGGTTTCCGGCGAGGGAACGACGACGGCTTCCTCGTACAGCTTCAGGTGGGGGGCGCCCTGGCTCACCGGCGGCAGGACGAAGGAGAAATAGGGGTAGTAGGGGACGAAGGTCTCGGGAAAGACGATCAGCTCGGCGCCCTTGTCCGCCGCGTCTGTGATGGCGTTCAGCACCCGCTGCATCGTCCCGGCGCGGCCGGACAGGTCCGGCGCGATCTGCACGGCGGCGGCCCGCACGGTATCGGTTCGCATCCTCGTCTCCGGTTCTTCGCAGGATCTGCGTTCGGGGCAAGATCTGCGTTCGGGGTGAGGCGCCGGAGATCCGGCGCCCCTCTGTCATCGACGGAACGGGCCCGGTCAGACCGTCCAGGTGTCGAGGATGACGGCGTTGGCCTTCTTGTGGAGGAGGATGCAGTCGAGCACGTCCTGGGGCGCGATCGGCGTGATCCCCGGCAGCAGCGACGGCTCGCCATGGCCATAGAGCGCCTGCAGCGCGAAGCGGCAGGCATAGACCTTGCCGCCCTCGCCCATGAACTTGTTGAGATTCACCGCGAAGTTCTGGTGGCCGGGAAACGCCTCGTCGCCGAGCTTGGGAAAGCCGCGCTGGATGCCGAGCGTCACGCCCGGTCCGTAGAGCAGGATCGAGGTCTCGTAGCCCTTGCGGTTGAGGCGGATGGCGTTGAGGATGTTGACGAGGCCGATCGAGCCCTCGAAGGCGACCGTGTGGAAGGTGACGAGGGCCTTCTCGCCGGGCGCCGCCTTGACGTCCTCGAAGACCTTTTCTTCGTAGTCGACGAAATAGTCGCCGTCCTTGTGAGCTTCCTGGGTGACTGCCGGCATCGTGCTCTCCTCTTCGAAGCGTGAACCCGATCCGAGAGTGGGGCCGATCAAAATCTCCGGTCAATCTCCATTCTATTCTCCATACAATTATTTCGCTGTTGCATCGTCATTCTGGCGGATTATCCATCATATGGCGTCATTTTGAGCGGCTTTTGCCGCAAAACGATGCAGCGGAGAGCCCGTCATCGCTTGCCTTGGATCGCCACAATGTCCATACAATCTTGCGAACACCGTCGCGCGGTTCTCACGAGGCCGCCACACCAGGATGCCTGCCGATGAACTGGGTTCCCGAGCTGCCGAACAGCGGCAAGCCGCTCTATCTGGAGATCGCCGATGCGATCGCGGCGGACATGCGCGCCGGCCGGCTGAAACCCGGCGAGCGGCTGCCGCCCCAGCGGCGCCTCGCCAAGCGGCTGTCCATCGACTTCACCACCGTGTCGCGGGCCTATGCCGAAGCGCGCATGCGCGGCCTCGTCGACAGCCATGTCGGGCGGGGCACCTTCGTCGAATCCGCCGAGACGGCGGGCGGGCGGCCCGACGCGGTGCGCGGCGAGGCCGAGGACCTGACCATGAATATGCCGCCGGAGCCCACCGATCCGGCGCTTCTCGCCAAGATGCAGGCCGGCCTTGCCTATGTCGGTGCCAATCTCGTGCCGCTCCTGCGCTACCAGTCGACCACCGGCAGCGAGAAGGACAAGGTCGCCGCCTCGTCCTGGCTGTCGATGCGCGGCATGGTGCCGAAGCTCGAACGCATCGCCGTCACCCCCGGGGCGCATCCGACGATCACCGCGATCCTCTCGATCATCGCCAAGCCCGGCGACACGATCCTGTGCGAGGAGATCACCTATCCGGGGCTGCGGGCGATCGCCCGGCTCCTGAACCTCGAGCTCGTCGGGCTGCCGATGGATCGGCAGGGCATCCTGCCCGACGCCCTCGAGGCGGCGATCCGCGTCCAGGCGCCGCGGGCGCTCTACCTCAATCCGACGCTGCAGAACCCGACGACGGTGACGATGCCGACCGAGCGGCGGCTCGCCGTCGCCGAGATCCTCACCCGGCATGGCCTGCCGGCGATCGAGGACGACGCCTATGGCTTCATTCCGCAGAAGGCGCCGGCGCCCCTCGCCGTCAGCGCCCCGGAGCTGATCTGGCACATCGGCGGCCTTGCAAAGTGCATCGGCTCGGGGCTCCGCCTCGCCTACACCGTGGCGCCGAGCGGCAAGGATGCGTTGCAGCTGACCCAGGCGCTGAAGGCGATCAGCGGCATGGCCTCGCCGATCTCGATGGCGCTCGCCACCCAGTGGATCGAGGACGGCACGGCGGACGGCATCCGCAGATTCATCCGCGCCGAGAGCGAGGCCCGCCAGGAGATCGCCGCGCAGGTGCTCGACGGCTTCGATTTCGACACCAACCAGTATGCGTTCAACATCTGGCTGCGCCTGCCGACGGGGTTTTCCCGCGCCGACCTGATGGGACGCATGGCCGGGCGGCACGTCGGCATCATGCCCTCCGATGCCTTCACCGTCACGGGACCGCCCGGGGAGGCCGTGCGGGTCTGCCTCGGCGGCCAGATCACCCGCGACAGGCTGCGGGCCGAGCTGATGGTCATGGCGAGCGCCCTCCAGAGCCACGCCTGGGGCGGCTGAGACGCGACGACGTCAGTGTCGCAGAGCGTCCCGCTCGAGCCATTCCCGCTCCGCGTGACCGCATCGCAGAACCGGATGCCGCCGTGCAGGGGCATGGCCTGGCCGGCGAAGCGCGGCGGATAGGAGGTCAGCGAGACGATCATGGGGCGGGCGAGGCCGATCCGCTGGCGCCGGCCTGTCTGACCGCCGCCTATTCCCGGAGCGGCCGCGTGCTGTCGCGCGCCAGCAGCCGGCCCTGCATCAGGATCCGGCCATCCGGCGGCAGCATGTCCGCCGCGTCGGCGCCGGCGAGACGGTCGATCAGCAGCTGCGCCCCGACGGCGCCCAGTTCGAAGCGCGGCTGGGCGATCGTCGACAGCGTCGGCTCGCAGAAGTCGGCGAGTTCGATGCCGTCGAAGCCGATCACCGAGACGTCGTCCGGCACCCTCAGGCCGGCGGCATGCACGGTCTTGACGAAGGCGATGGCGGTCTCGTCGTTGCCGCAGACGACTCCGCTCGGCCGGTCCGGCAGGGCCAGATAGGCGTTGGCCCCGGCAATGCCGCCGGAAAAGGCATAGTTGCCCGGATGCTCGATCAAAGCATCGGGTCCGAGACCGGCCTTCTGCAGCGCCGCGAGAACGCCGCGGTGGCGCGTCACCTCGTTGTAGTTGCCGGGCGGCCCCGACACGTAGAACAGCCGCCGATGGCCGAGTTCGATCATGTGTTCGACCTGCATCGCCGCCGCCCGCTCGTCGTCGAGGAGAACCGCCGGCAGGCCCTCGACCCTCGGATCGGCGCAGATGGCCACCGCCGGCAGCCCCGCGTCGAGGATCGAGCGTCCCGCCACCTTCGGCAGATCGCCGGAAATCGTCAGGAGCCCCGCGACATGGCCGGAGGATGCCAGCTCGATCAGCCGCAGGTCGTGGTCGTCGGCCTCCATGTAGCCGGTGATCAGCACGTAGCCCGCCTCGGCCAGCCGCACGTCGATGCCATGCAGCACCTCGGCGAAGAACGGCGGGTTGGTCCGCCGCGGGACGATCACCAGGACGAGCCGCGAATGGCCCGCCCGCAGCTGCCGGGCGATGGAATTGGGCGTGTAGCCGAGGGCGGCGACCGCCTCGAGCACCTTGTCGCGGGTCTCGGACTTCAGCTTGTCGGGCGCCGAGAGCGCCCGCGAGACGGTCGCGACGGAAACTCCGGCCGCCGCCGCCACGTCGCCGATCCGCGGCACGCGCCGCGCCTCCCCGGAGGTTTTTCCACCGTCTCTCATTTTCAGAATCATCTGCTTGTAATGGAGGAAATTTCGTCTTACCATTGATGTAATCGATTACAGAAACGGTAATCGCAGAGACCACAAGGTCCGATTTCGGGAGGAAATGCAATGAAGGAACTGGTTCGTTCGATGCTCGTCGGCGCGGCGTTCAGCCTCGCCGCCATGCCCGCGAGCGCTCAGGAGAAGCCGCGGGCGGAGGTCATGCACTGGTGGACCTCCGGCGGGGAATCCGCCGCCATCAAGACCTTCGCCGACGCCTATGCGAAGGCCGGCGGCGAATGGGTGGATTCCGCCACGGCCGGCGGCGAGAATTCCCGCGCGGCGACGATCAATCGCATGGTCGGCGGCCAGCCGCCGACGGCGGCGCAGTTCAACACCGGCCGCCAGTTCGACGATCTGGTCTCGCAAGGGCTGATCCGGCCGATCGAGGACCTGGCGCAAGAGGGCGGCTGGAAAGAGGCGATGCCGACCTCGCTGGTCGCCGCCGCCAGCCGCGACGGCGAGCTTTATGCGCTGCCGATCAACGTCCACGGCCAGAACTGGACGTTCTATTCCAAGGACGTCCTCGAAAAGTCCGGCGTGAGCGAGCTGCCCGCGACCTGGGAGGCGATGATCCCGGCGCTGCAGAAGATCAAGGACGCCGGCTTCACGCCCCTCGCCCTCGGCGGCCAGCCCTGGCAGGAGCGCGCTTTGTTCAACGCCATCCTTCTGCAGCAGGGCGGCAAGGACCTCTACATGAAGGTCTATCGGGACAAGGACGAGGAAGCCGTGCGCTCGGAGGGCTTCCGCAAGGCCGTCGAGACCTACGGGGCCCTGCGCGCCATGGTCGATGCCGGCTCGCCCGGCCGCAGCTGGAACGATTCGACCTCCCTCCTCCTCCGGGACCAGGCGGCCATTCAGGTGATGGGCGACTGGGTGAAGGGCGAGTTCACCAATGCCGGCGAGAAGCCGGGCGAGGACTATGGCTGCACCATCGGCCTCGACGACACGATGCTGATGGTCGGCGGTGACGTCTTCGTCTTCCCCAAGACCGATGAGCCCGCCGAGAAGGCGGCCCAGGACCTCCTCGTCGAGACGATGATCTCCAAGGACGCGCAGATCGCCTTCAACCTCGCCAAGGGCTCGATGCCGGTTCGCAAGGACGTCGACACGGCGAGCTTCGACGCCTGCGCGCAGAAAGGGCTGAAGCTGCTCCAGAGCGAAGCGGGGCAGGCGCCGGTATTCGAGATCCTGGTGAGCGCAAGCCTCGCCGGCTCGGTGGACGACGTCGTCACGCAGTTCTGGAACAACCCCTCGGCCGAGCCCGACGACGTGGTCGAAGGCTTCGTCAACGCCTTCGAGATCGAGGGCTGAGATCGAGGGCTGAGGATGTGGGGTGAAACAGCCCCACGCTTCTCCCGGAACCATGAGGCGGCTGTAACGATGCCGCCTCGCCCGGCCGGGCCGGGACGAGCAGTCGCACATGGCGGGCGCCACGGCGCCCGCGGGAAGCGGCTCGCCCGTCTTCGCCGAACCGCCCGCGTCCGGCCGACATCCGTTGCGTTTCCTTGACCCTTGTTGCGATGAGAGGAGCCTTCATGACGGCGCCCCGCAAGCGTCTTTCGACGGCAACCCTGGTGCTCGTCCCGTTCTGGGCGGTGGTGCTCGCCGCCTATGTCGGCACCATGCTGTGGACCGTGCAGATTTCCTTCACGGCCTCCAAGCTGCTCCCTGTCGACGACTATGTCGGCTTTGCCCAGTACGAGCGGCTGTTTTCCTCGACCCGCTGGATCGTCTCCATGCAGAACGCCGTGATCTTCGGCGTCCTGTTCATCACCGGGGCCCTGGTCCTCGGCTTCCTGCTGGCGGTGGTCCTCGACCAGCGGGTGCGCTTCGAGAACACCCTCAGGACGATCTTCCTCTATCCCTATGCCATGTCCTTCATCGTCACCGGGCTGATCTGGCAGTGGCTGATGAATCCCGGCCTCGGCATCCAGAAGACCGTGCGCGACTGGGGCTTCGAGAGCTTCTCCTTCGCCTGGGCGGTCGATCGCGACATGGCGCTCTACGCGCTCGTCCTCGCTGGCCTGTGGCAGGCCTCCGGCCTCGTCATGGCGCTGATGCTGGCGGGCCTGCGCGGCGTCGACGAAGAAATCTGGAAGGCCTCGCGCATCGACGGCATTCCGGCCTGGCGGGTCTATCTCTTCGTCGTCGTGCCGATGCTGCGGCCGCTGATCGTGACGGCCGTGGTCCTCCTGTCGATCAGCGTCGTCAAGGCCTTCGACCTGGTGGTGGCGCTGACCAATGGCGGGCCCGGGATCTCCTCCGACATGCCGGCGAAGTTCGTCATGGACAACCTCTTCACCCGCCAGAACATCGGCCTCGCCACGGCGGCCGCGACCGTCATGCTGATCACCGTCGCCGCCGTGCTGGTGCCGTGGATCTACGCCGAATATTTCCGCAAGGCGAGAAAGGGAGCGGCGGCATGAGCCTCGAGACCGCACGGCCCCGCGGGCCGCATGCCGAAAGCGCCACCCTCGCCTTCCGGGCGACGGCGCCGGGACGCGCAGCCGGATCCGAGGGAGCACACGAACGATCCGCGACGCGCGGGCGCAAGCCGAGCCATCTCACCATCGGGCGGATCGGCCTTTACGGCTTCGTCGCCGTCGCCGCGGCCTTCTTCATCCTGCCGGCGGTCGTCATGGTCCTCACCTCCCTGAAGACCATGCCGGAAATCCGCGAGGGCTCGATCTTCGCGTTACCGGAGAGCTTCGACCTGACGGCATGGATAAAAGCCTGGTCGAGCGCCTGCACCGGCCTCGACTGCGACGGCATCCGGGTGGGCTTCTGGAACTCCGTCGTGATCACCGTGCCGAGCACGATCTTCTCCATCGCCGCCGGCGCCACCCTCGGCTACGCCCTCTCCTTCTGGCGGGTGAAGGGTGCCGACATCCTGTTCGCCGTCCTGCTTCTCGGCGCCTTCCTGCCCTACCAGATCTTCCTCTATCCGATGGTCCGGGCCTTCTCGATGGTCGGGCTCTACAACACGCTGGCCTGCATCGTCATCGTCCACGTCATCTTCGGCCTGCCGATCATGACGCTGATCTTCCGCAACTTCTATGCCGGCCTGCCGGTGGAGTTGTTCAATGCGGCGCGGGTCGATGGCGGCGGCTTCTTCCGGATCTTCTGGAACGTCATGCTGCCGATGTCGACGCCGATCCTCATCGTCGCGGCGATCCTGCAGATCACCAACATCTGGAACGACTTCATCCTCGGCCTCGTCTTCGCCGGCCGGGAGAACCTACCGATGACCGTGCAGCTCAACAACGTCGTCAACTCCACCTATGGCGAGCGGGAATACAACCTCAACATGGCGGCGACGATCCTCACCGCCGCGGTTCCGCTGCTCGTCTATTTCGTATCCGGCCGCTGGTTCGTCCGCGGCATCGCAGCGGGAGCCGTCAAGGGATGAGCCAGCAAACCGCCACCGTCGACAAAAGACCCGCGCATCAGGGGGCCAACCGCATGAACGAGCGCCAGGGCGCCGGCCACACGCCGCATGGCCGGCCGGCCGGAGAGACTGCACGAACCGCCGAGCCGTCCGTCTCGGTGCGCGAGCTCGACATCGCCTTCGGCGCCCACAAGGTGATCTCCGGCCTCGATCTCGACGTGTCGCCGGGAGAGTTCATCGTGCTGCTCGGCCCCTCCGGCTGCGGCAAGTCCACCCTCCTCAACGCCATCGCCGGGCTCCTCGACATTTCCGACGGCGAGATCTGGATCGACGGCAAGAACGTCACCTGGGCCGAGCCGAAGGACCGCGGCATCGGCATGGTGTTCCAGTCCTATGCGCTCTATCCGCGCATGAGCGTGGAGAAGAACCTGTCCTTCGGCCTCAGGATCTCGAAACTTCCGAAGGCCGAGATCGACGGCCGGGTAGCGCGCGTCGCCGAGCTCCTGCAGCTGGACGGCCTGTTGAAGCGCCGGCCGTCCGAACTGTCCGGCGGCCAGCGCCAGCGTGTCGCCATCGGCCGGGCGCTGGTGCGCAACGTCGACGTCTTCCTGTTCGACGAGCCTCTCTCAAACCTCGACGCCAAACTGCGCAACGAGCTGCGGGTCGAGATCAAGAAGCTGCACCAGCGGCTCGGCAATACGATGATCTACGTCACCCACGACCAGATCGAGGCGATGACGCTGGCCGACCGGATCGCCGTCATGCGCGGCGGCGTGATCCAGCAGCTCGGACCGCCGAAGGAGATCTACCGCAAGCCGGTCAACCGCTTCGTCGCCAGCTTCATCGGATCGCCGTCGATGAACTTCTTCGAGGGCGAGTTGCGCGGCAGCGCCGATGGTTCGGCCGGCAGTTCTCCGGATGGTCCCGCCTTCGCACCCGGCGGCTCCGGAGCGGCCCCTTCCATCCCCCTCGCCCGCTACGACTTCATCGAACGGGCCCCGTCGAAGAGCCGCCCCGCCGTCTTCGGCATCCGGCCGGAGCACATCGCCCTCGGCGACCAGCCGGACGGCCACTTCAGCGCCGAGGGGAAGGTCGATCTCGTTGAGGCGATGGGCGCCGACACCATCGTCTGGACGAGCCTTGCGGGCGTGCCGCTCACCATCCGTACCGACGGCGAGACCGAGATCCGCCCCGGCGAGACGATCCGCTTCGGCTTCGACCCGGCCAGCGCGTGTCTGTTCGACGCAGCGACCGATCTGCGCCTCTGACCCGCTTTCCTCTCCCCCATCCTTTCACCTTCCATCGAGGACGTCACTTCATGGCACTCATCGCCCCCATCTCCTTCCAGCTCTATTCCGCCCGCAACGCCCCTCCCGGCACCGACGTCCTGAAGACACTGGCAGACGTCGGCTACACCAATGTCGAGACCTACCGGCCGAACTACGAGGACGCCGAGGGCTTCCGCAAGGCCCTGGACGCGGCCGGCCTCACCGCCAGGAGCGGCCATTTCGACCTCGCACTCGCCGAGGAGAATTTCGCCCGTGTCGTCGAGCTCTGCCGCATCCTCGGCATCGAGACGGTGGTGATCCCCTATCTCCTGCCGGAGGTCAGGCCGCAGGACGCGGCCGGCTGGCGCGAGATCGGCCAGAGGCTGGCCGAACTCTCCGCCGAATGCGCCGACGAGGGCCTGAGGCTCGCCTGGCACAATCACGACTTCGAGTTCCTCGCCCTTGCCGACGGCTCCTATCCGATCGAGCACATCCTGACCGAGGGCGTCCTGTGGGAGGCCGATCTCGCCTGGATCGCGCGCGCCGGGGCAGATCCGGCCGAATGGCTCGAACGCTATGGCGCGAGGCTCGTCTCGGTCCACGTCAAGGACATCGCACCGGCCGGTGAAAATCTCGACGAGGATGGCTGGGCCGATGTCGGCACCGGCACCGTCGACTGGGCAACGCTCTGGCCGATCGCCGTGCAGGCCGGCGCCAGCCTGATGATCGCCGAACACGACAAGCCGTCGGACTTTGCCCGCTTCGCAAGGGTGAGCGCCGACAAGATGCGCGAACTCGCCGCAGCGAACGCCTGAGACGGAAAGACACTCCCATGACCCTTCGCATCGGCCTCGTCGGCTGCGGCAACATCTCCGACATCTACCTGATCAACGCCCCGCGCTTTCCGGCGATCCGCTTCGTCGCCTGCGCCGACCTGAAGCCCGAGGCGGCCCGGCGCCAGGCAGACGCCTACGGCATCGAGGCGCCGGGCGTCTCCGAACTCCTCGCCCGCGACGACATCGACGTCGTCCTCAACCTGACCATCCCGGCAGCCCATGCCGAGATATCGCTTGCCGCCATCGAGAGCGGCAAGCATGTCTATTCGGAAAAGCCGCTGGCCAGCACGCTGGCCGACGGCATCGCCATCATCGAGGCCGCCAGGGCGCGCGACCTCAGGGTCGGCAGCGCCCCGGACACGGTGCTCGGCGCCGCGATCCAGGCGGCGCGCCAGCGGATCGATGCCGGCACCATCGGCCGGCCGGTGCTCGGCACCGGGGCGGTGCTGTCCCATGGCATGGAGCACTGGCATCCCGATCCGACGTTCTTCTTCAAGCCCGGCGGCGGCCCGGTCTTCGACATGGGTCCCTACTACCTGTCGGCACTGGTCAGCCTGCTCGGGCCGGTGGCGAGCGTCCAGGCCACCGGCCAGATCGCCTTCGAGACCCGGACGGTGACGACGCCCCATTCGCCGATCAAGGGGCACGAGATCCCGGTCGAGGTGCTGACCTCGGTGCAGGCGCTGTTGTCCTTCGAGAGCGGCGCCGAGATCACCTTCCTTGCCAGCTGGGACGTCTGGCGCCACGGGCTGCGCCCGCTGGAGATCCACGGAACGGAGGGCTCGATGCGCGTTCCCGATCCGAACTGGTTCGGCGGCGAGCTCGAGATCGCCATCGGCCAGGGCGACTGGGAGACCACCGACACGTCCGGCCGGACCTTCGGCGGCGCCAACTGGCCGCAGGCCGAGCCGCGCTTTGCCAACTATCGCGGCCTCGGCCTCGCCGAGATGGCGTCGGCGATCGAGGCCGGCAGACCCCACCGCGCCAATGGCGACGTGGCGCTGCATGTCCTCGCCGTCGTCGACGGCATCATCGAGGCGGCGACGACGCGCAAGAGCGTGACGATCGCTCAGCGTTGCGAACGACCGGAGCCCCTCGGCGAGGCCGAGGCGGCGCAACTGGTCGAAGGTGGAACGCGGTAATTCGCGCCGGCCCGCCCGGCTTCACGCCCTCGCCTGGCCGCTCCCATGCAACAGGGATGGCAAGACTTGGACGGGCCGACAGATGAGGGAGAAGGTAAACACCGGATGCGCGCCCCGATACGCGAAACCAACTTCGGAGCAGGCGACATCCGGTGTCGGAATCAGTTCTATCGAAACGCGGTTACCGTTCTCTTTACTCGCCGGCCGCAGCGACGAATTCTGCGAAAAAGCATCTGCTCGAAGCGTCCCGCGAGGAGACCACGCATGGCAGCGCCCGGCGGCTCTGACCGCGGGCGCTGAACAATCCGCAAAGCTGCGGCGGCGAAGGGCCGGCGAGCGAGCGGCTTCGCGGCGGGAGGTTCCGGCCAGCGACTCCGCCTTCAACGGGACGCGCTTCGAGCCCGCAGGCCGTCAGGCGGCGCGCCGGTTGCCGGCGGCCGGCGGCGCGCCTGCTTCGCCGTGCATCGCGGCGCTTGCCTCCGTCAGCCGGCGATAGCAATCTGCGAGGATGTCGAGGTCGATCGGCGCCTGGCGGATCAGGGCGCTTTCGATGGTCTCGCGCCGATAGCCGGCCTTGTGGAGCGCGGAAACGAGAGCGCTGATGATTTCCGGGTCTTCCAGACGCTTGACGGGGCGCTCATACACGGGCGTCGATCCTTGAGAAGGCGGGCTGGGCAGTGCGACCCGCCGTCGGCAGATCGTGCTTCGTCCCTGGCCTGGCGCGGGATCACCGTTCGATCCCCGCGAGCCGAAGATGACCATCCGTGACTGGCGCGAAACTGGTGGCAAGCCCCGCCGAAGATCATCAAACCGTGGCAATTCCAACTGCTTGCGCGCCGCCGCCGGGATGACCTCGATGCCCCTGTCCCTCGTCCATCGCCTGCGTGCCGGCCACGTTCTCCTGGCCGACGGTGCCATGGGGACGAACCTCCTTTCCGCCGGCCTTGCCGTCTCCAGGGCACCGGAGACCTCGCTGGAGGAGCGGCCGGAAGCGATCGGCGCCCTTCACCGGGCGTTTCTCGCGGCAGGGGCGGACGTCCTTCTGACCTGCTCCTTCGGTGCCAACCGGCCGCGGCTGGCGCTCTGGGATGCTGCGCCGCGATGCGTCGCTCTCAACCGCCGAGCCGCCGAACTCGCCCGCGACGCGGCCGCGACGGTGGCCCGGCCTGTTCTCGTGGCGGGGTCGATCGGGCCGACATGGCGGCGACCCGGCCCCGGCGAAGATGCGTCGCATGAAGACGACGAGGCCGAAGGGATCTTCGCCGAACAGATCGCCGGCCTGAAGGCGGGCGGCGTCGATCTCGTCTGGCTGGAGACGATGGTTTCGGCGAGCGAAGCCCGCGCCGGCGCCAGGGCGGCGATCGCGGCGGGCCTGTCCTATGTCGCGACGGCGAGCTTCGGCGCAGGCGGCCGGACGCCGGCGGGCGAATCGCCTCTGGACTTCGCCGCCGCCTTCGACGGACTGCCGGTCCCGCCGCTGGCGATCGGCGCCAATTGCTGCGAAGGGCCTGCCACGGCGCTCGCCGCCGCCGCCGCCATGGCGCGGACGGACGGCGTCGCGCTGGCCGTCAAGCCGAACTGCGGCCTGCCGCAGCTCCGGTCGGGCGTGTTCGAACACCCCGTCGGACCGGCCGCGATGGCCCGCCATGCCCATGCGGCGGTGGCTGCCGGCGCACGGCTCGTCGGCGCCTGTTGCGGCGCGACGCCTGCCCATGTCGCGGCCATGCGCCGGGCGCTCGATCACCCACTCGATGCCGCCCGCCCGCGCTAGAGCGGGATGGCTTTTCTTCGAATCGCCACCCCGCTCAGGATCTTTCTTCCGAATGATCTTCTCCGAACGCCGGCAAGCCACCTTTCGGGATCATGCTCTAGCCGCAGGGCTTGCCGGAGCGAGGGAAGCTGCTTCTCCACAACGCAGGTGCAGCATCGCTTTACGGTTGCGGCAGATTTTCAGCCAAACTTAATGACTCTCGGACTCT
The DNA here is from genome assembly GCF_002088275.1 of Aurantimonas sp. 22II-16-19i. Lineage (GTDB taxonomy): Bacteria > Pseudomonadota > Alphaproteobacteria > Rhizobiales > Rhizobiaceae > Jiella. The sequence goes on along the minus strand of NZ_AQQS01000002.1, from coordinate 29,681 downwards.
CATCGGGTCTGCCCAATCGGACCGGATTGATCATGCGGCGTTTCGTCTCGATTCTCGTCTTCCTCGCCTTGCTCGCCACTGGCGTCTCGCCGGCATTCGCCACGGCGGCCAATGCCTCGTTCTCCCTTGCCGGCGGCGACGTCTATGTCTGGATCCTGATCTCGGCGGGGCTCGTCCTGTTCATGCAGATCGGCTTCCTGATGCTCGAGGCCGGACTCGTGCGGTCCAAGAACTCCATCAACGTCGCCCAGAAGAACCTCCTCGACCTGCTCCTGTCGATCGTCGCCTTCGCGGCCGTAGGCTTCATGTTCGCCTTCGGCAGGGACTCCGGCTACGGCTTCGGCCATGAGGAGCGCTTCGCCTTCCTCAGGGACCTGACCCCGTCCGAGCACGCCTTCTTCGCCTTCCAGGTCATGTTCTGCGGCACCGCGGCGACGATCGTCTCCGGCGCCGCGGCCGAACGTCTGCGGCTGGCGGTCTACGGCATGGTCTCGCTGCTCATCGCCGCCTTCATCTATCCGATCTTCACCCACTGGGCCTGGGGCAACGCCCTGCATCCGAGCGAATCGGCCTTCCTCGCCAATCTCGGCTTCATCGATTTCGCCGGCTCGACGGTCGTCCACTCCACCGGCGCCTGGATCTCGCTCGCCGCCTGCATCGTCCTCGGACCGCGCATCGGCCGCTTCCTGCCCGACGGCACGCCCCGTCGCATCCAGGGCCACAGCGCCGTCCTGGCGACGACCGGCGCGATGATCATCTTCGTCGGCTGGATCGGCTTCAACGGCGGCTCGACGATCGAAGCGACGCCGGCGATCGCCGCCATCATCGCCAACACGGTGCTCGCCGCCGGCTGTGGCGGCACGGCCGGCTATGTCTACGGGATCTGGAAGGACGACGGCATCAGCCAGCCCGAAATGCCGATCTGCGGCCTGATCGGCGGGCTCGTCGCCGTTACCGCCGGCTGCCACATCCTCGACGGGCTCGGCGCCATGACGCTCGGCGTCGTCGGCGGCCTCATCGCCATCATCGGCAACGACTTGGTCGCCCGCTGCCGCATCGACGACGCGGTCGGCGCCATCGGCTGCCACGGCTTTGCCGGCATCGCCGGCACGCTCGGCCTCGCCCTCCTGGCCCCGCTCGACACGCTGGTGGACGGCGACCGCCTCACCCAGCTCGGCATCCAGGCCGCCGGCGCCGGCTTGAACTTCCTGTGGACGTTCCCGATCGCCTACGGCTTCTTCAAGCTGGCCGATCGCATCGAGCCGATCCGGGTCAGCGCAGCGGAGGAGGAGCGCGGCCTCAACCAGTCGGAGCATGGCGCCTCCCTCGGCACCGGCGGCCTCGAGATCGCCTTGTCGGCCTATATCTCCGGCCGCATCGATCTCGGCCATCGGCTGCCCGTCGAGACCGGCGACGAGGCCGAGCGCGTCACCCGGTTGTTCAACGCCTTTCTCGACGAGATCGAGAATACCGAAATGGCGCGGCGCGACAGCGAGACCCTGCGCCGGAGCACCCAGGAGGCCGAACGTCTTACCGCCATCGGCGATGCCGCCTTCGAGGGGCTCGCGGTCGTCGTCGACGGGCGGGTGGTCGACATGAACGCCGCCTTCGCCCGCCTGGTCGACGAGCCGGCGGCCAAGCTGCGCGAAACGCCGATCGCCAACCTCGTCGACGGCGGCAACGCGGCGACCCTCGCCGAGCTGTTGGACGGCGACGAGACGCGCGCCTACGAGATCTTCCTGAAGCGCCGCTGCGGCGGACTGATCCCGGTGGAGGCACGGTCGCGGGCGATCGTGATGCGCGGCGTCGCCGCGCGCGTCGTCGCCTTCGCCGACGTCAGCGAACGCAAGGCGGCCGAAGAAGCTCTCCGCTTCACCGCCCATCACGACACGCTGACGGGGCTGCCCAACCGCGCCCTCTTCGCCACCCAGCTCGAAACGGTCATCACCCGGGCGAGGGAGACCCGCCGCAGCGCCGCCCTGATCAGCGTCGACCTCGACCACTTCAAGGATATCAACGACCTTTACGGACACCCGGCGGGAGACGCCGTCCTGCGCGCCACCGCCGAACGGCTGTCCCGGATCGCCGGGCCCGCAGGGATCGTCGCCCGGCTGGGCGGCGACGAATTCGCCATCATCCTGGCGGACCAGCCCTTCCGCAACCAGGTGGCCGATGTCGCCTTCCGGATCGTGCGCGCGGTCAGCGAGCCGCTCGACGTCGGCAACGGCATCCAGATCCGGCCAGGCGCCAGCGTCGGCTTCGCCCTCACCCCCGACGACGCCGTCGAGCAGGAGGCCCTGATCTCCCGGGCCGATGTCGCGCTCTATCATGCCAAGCGCAACGGCCGGAACACCTTCGCCGGCTTCGAATCGGGCATGGACACGGAGTTGAAGACGCGGCGCGAACTCGAGGCCGATCTCGCCCGGGCCGTGGAGCGGAACGAGCTCAGCCTCTGCTTCCAGCCGCGGGTCGGGGTGAAGAGCGGCGGCATCGTCAGCTACGAGGCGCTGGTGCGCTGGAACCATCCGGAGCGCGGGCTCGTCCGGCCCGGCCTGTTCATCCCGATCGCCGAGCAGTCCGGCAAGATCGACGAGATCGGCAACTGGGTCATCCGCGAGGCGTGCCGGCAGAGCCTGGCATTCCTCGACGGCGCCCCGATCAGCGTCAATGTCAGCGGTCACCAGCTGCGCTGCCGCGGCTTCGTCGAGAACGTCCTCGCCATCATCGAGGAGGCGGGCTTTCCGCCGGAGCGCTTCGAGATCGAGCTGACCGAGAGCATCCTGGTGGAGGACCGGCAGCGGGCGCTCGCCATCCTCAAGGCGCTGAAGCGCCGCGGCATCCGCCTCGCCCTCGACGATTTCGGGACCGGCTACTCCTCGCTCAGCTACCTGCGGGCCTTCCCCTTCGACACCATCAAGATCGACCGCAGCTTCATCATGAATCTCAGCCACGACAACAGCTCGCTGGCGATCGCCGATGCGGTCATGAATCTCGGCCGGGCCCTGAACCTGTCGATCGTCGCCGAGGGCGTCGAGACGTCCGAACAACTGGCCATCCTCTCCAGCCGCAGCTGCGACGAGGTGCAGGGCTACCTGTTCGCCCATCCGCTGCCGGCAGAGGAGGTGCCGCGGGTGATCGACGGGCAGCTCGCCACCATGCTCCGCGGCATCGGCGGGCTGGCTGGCGCCGTCCGCAGCGCGTGAGTGTCGCCGCGTCTGCTGGCGGGAAGTGCTGCCGGACGCCGCGAGCCTCACACGGTCGCCGGCCTGTGGAGCCGCCTGCCGGCTCGCCGGACCGATCGTCCCCCATGACGGCCCCGCCGCCCGCTCACGCCAGCGGTCCGCGCGGCGCTTGGGCTTAGCCCCCTCGGCGCCGGACGGAGACCGGGGCCGACGGTCTCACGCGTCCGCCAGCCGGCGTTCGTTGTCGGCATCGAACTTCAGGATGTCTGCCGTCATCCGGCCCGTCCATCGGGCGACGAACGCCGCGGTCTCCGCGGCCTCGAGATGCGCCGTCAGCGCGCTTTGGTCCCGCCAGCGCTCCGCCACCAGCATTCGTCCGGCCGGCGCATCCTGCGGGGCGACGGCATAGAACAGGCATCCCGCGCGGGCTCTCGCGCCGCGAGCCAGAGCTTCGACATCGGCGGAAAACTCGCCGACGTCGCACGGGTCGATGTGGACGTAGCCGGTCAAGATGATCATCGTCGCTCCACCTCAGGCCACGGTGAGGATGATCTTGCCCTGGATGTGCCCCTGCGCCGCGCGCTCATGCGCCTTGCGTGCGTCGGCGAGCCGGTAGGTGCTGTCGATAACGACGCGGATTGTCTCGTCATCGAGGAACCGCGCCAGCTCAGCCAGCTGCGCGCCGCTCGACCGCACCTGGGTCGTCGAGACCGTGACGCCAAGTCGTTCGGCCTCATCGGCACCGGCAAAGCCGAGCGGAAACACCGGGAAGAGCGCGCCCCCGCGCTTCAGCGTGCGCAGGAAGCGTCCCGTGTCCGGTCCGCCGACCGTATCGATCACGAGGTCGATGCCACGCACCGTGTCCTCGGGAGCCGCCCTGGCGTAGTCGACGAAATCGTCGGTGCCCAGACCGCGCAGGAGGGTCTCGTGCCTGCCCGACGCCACGGCGATGACATGGGCTCCCTTCAGCTTGGCGATCTGCACTGCGAAGTGCCCGACGCCGCCTGCGGCGCCGTTGACGAGGACGGTCCTGCCGTCCAGCGGCAGCGGCTCGTGCGGTCTCGGCTGAAGCGGGTTCGGCTCGTCATGTCCGGGATCGACCAGGAACTGCCACGCGGTCAGCAGCGACATCGGCGCTCCTGCGGCGTGCTCATGATCGATGCGGGCCGGCTTGAGCGCCACTTCCGAGGCCGGCACGGTGACGTATTCGGCATAGGCTCGGCTTTGACCGGCAAGACCACCCGGAAAGCGAACCATCGCATAAACCTCGTCACCGGCTGCAAAGCCCTCGACATCGCCAGCGACCGCTTCGACGATGCCGGAGACGTCCGTCCCGGGAATGGCGGGAAACGCAACCTCCGGCCGCCACTCGGGCGGCAGCATCCCGTAACCGTCGCGCAGGTACCAGTCTGGCGGGTTGAGCCCGACCGCGCGGACCCGGACGAGGACCTCCCCCGGGCTCGGCAGGGGTTTGGGAGCGTCCTCGTAGACCAGCACTTCCGGGCCGCCGAACGCATGGAACCGGACCGCTTTCATCATCACTGTCGACATCGCTTCCACCTTGATCACGATTGGTATATCTGGATACGGATCAGCGCTCCGTATATCCGGAGCAGTGTTCCGTTTGTCAAGTGGAGCCGATGAGAGCGGACGCCCGAAAGAATTACGATCACCTTCTGAACGTCGCACGAGAGGTCTTGAGGGAAGGCGGCAGCGATGCGTCATTGCGCGATATCGCCCGCCGGGCCGGCGTCGGCCTCGGCACGCTCTATCGCCACTTTCCCAAACGGGAGGCCCTGCTGGAAGCCCTCCTTCGCCAGAGCTTCGACGGGCTCACGGCACGAGCGGACGAACTGCAGCGATCGAGTTCGCCCGAACAGGCCCTGGCGGCGTGGCTGCGCGAGATCGTGGCGGTGACGCACAACTACAGGGGTGCAATCGCCCCGATGGTCGCTGCCATATCGGAGCCGGACTCGGCCCTCCACGCTTCCTGCGTCTCGATGAAGGCCGCCGGCACCGCACTCCTGGTGCGCGCTCAAGCCGAGGGCAAGGCCCGCACCGACATCGATGGCACCGACCTGTTCGCCCTGGTGAGTGCGCTGGCGTGGCTTCACGACCAGCCGTCATTCGCCAGCCGTGCCGATCACCTTTCCGACGTCATCGCGGACGCGATCCTGTCCGGACGCTGAACCAGCGAAGCGGGTGAAACTGCGGTTCGCGCGGAAGGCGGTGATGCCGGCCCAGCTCGATCGCCGCGCGGTCACAGCCGCGCATCCTCAGGCCGACGGCCGATCGGGCCGAAGCCCGCCAGTCGATCCGGAAGACCTCCACGGCCACGGGGGCGCAAGGCCGGCCCTATGGCAGGATGCCGCAGCCACGCGAACTCACCCCTCGACGATCTCGATGAAGTCTTCCGGGGTGTCGGTCTCGATCTCGATCACCCAGAAGTCCGGGTCGAAGCGCGCTTCCTTCTGAAACCTTGCATCGAGGGCCGCCTCGTCGCTGGCCGCCTCCTCCATGAAGCGCCGCGCGCCGCTCTCGTCGGACAGGCTCTGGACGGCGGGGCCGAACAGCCGCAGGGCTCCATCACGGGAGCGCGCGACGACGAAGACCGCACCCGCCGCGTCGGCGCCGCGACGCACGACAGCCGCAAAGGCGCCGGCGATGAACAGCCGGCGCGAGAGCTGGGAGACGAAGAGTTCGCTGGTGATCCGCACCCTGCAGGGACTAGTCCACGAGGCCGATGGCGGCAAGCCGCTTGAGGACCTTCTCGTTCGGCGTGCCGGTGACGTCCATCCCCTCCAGCGCCTCGAAGGTGCGGATCGCGGCCCGGGTCTTCTCGCCGAGGACGCCGTCGACGCTGAGCTCGGCGACCTGTGCCGAGGCCAGCGCCGCCTGGATCTTCTTGACCCGCTCGGCCTCGCTCAGGGCGGCGAAGCGCGCCTCGCCCGCAGCGCCGCGGGGCGCTGCCGGCTGCGGAACCGCGGCGACGCGGCCACCGGTCTCGATCGAGGCGGTCTGTTCCGGATCCGGCCGCTCCAGCGGGCGCGGCGCGGGCGCCGGGATGTTGTCGATCTCGACCGGGGCGGCCGCCTCGGCCGCATCGGTCGCCGCGGGAGCGGCCGTGCCGGGAGCCGCGGGCTCGGCCACCTCGGCGAAGCGTGCCGGATCCGGCGTCTGCGACCGGCCAGCGCTGGGCGCCTGCGCGCCGGCAGCGGGAATGGCACGCGTGACCAGCATCGGATTGGGATGACGGCCCTGCTGCTCGTAGAGGCCGTTGACCGACACGCTGATGACGATCACGCCGAAGGCGGCGATCCCCGTCGACAACGCCGGATGGCGCGCGACGAGGCGCAGGAAGCTCTTGGCTCCCCGCATCGACATCGCGGCCACCACGTCGAGAACGCCCTCAGGCGGAGCGCCTCGTTTCGCGGTCTTGCGCTTGGGGATTCGTTTTGCTGCGGGCATCTCTCAACGCGACAATGTTTTCGGGAGTGTCATCGGAAATGGCGGGAGCGGCGGCGGGACCATCCACCGGCAGGCGGATCGTCACCAGGGTGCCGATCCCCGGCTGGCTCTCGACGGTCATGGCGCCGCCGTGCAGTTCGGCAAGGCCCTTGACCAGGGAAAGGCCGAGGCCGGTGCCGTGATAGCGCCGGGACAGGCCCGACGAAAGCTGGACGAAGGGCATGCCGAGCCGGCCGAGATCGGCCGCGGCGATGCCGATGCCGGTGTCGCTGACGAGAAGTTCGCAGAACCCGTCGCGCACCCGGCTCTCCAGCGTGACGGCGCCGGTCTCGGTGAATTTCACCGCATTGGCGACGAGATTGAGCAGGATCTGGTGGCAGGCCTGGCGATCGGCGACGAGTTCGAGGCTGCCGGCCGGCCTGACGTCGACGCGCAGGCCCTTGCGCCGCGCCTCCTCGCGCATCAGATCGCCGATCTCGACCATCAGCGTCGAGACGTCGAAGCTCTCCGGGTCGAGCTCGTAGCGGCCCGCCTCGATCTTCGACACGTCGAGCAGGGTGTTGACGATCGACAGGAGATGGCTGCCCGACTGGCGGATCAGCCCGACATATTCCTTCTGCTTGGTGCTCTCGAAGCCGCCGAAATACTCCTGGTCGAGCACGTCGGAGAAGCCGATGATGGCATTGAGCGGGGTGCGCAGCTCGTGGCTGACCGTCGCCAGGAACCGGCTCTTGGCGGCCGATGCCTCGCGTGCCGCCTCCAGATCCTCGGCCGTGCAGCTCTCGCCGAAGCCGCTCGCCGACAGGGGCTCGGCGACGACGCAGACGTCGCGGTCGCTGCCGCCGTCCAGCGGCCGCAGGTGGCGAACCGTCAGGCGGAAGCCGCCAAAACCGCCGTCGGCGACCTTCAGGCGCGCCTCGAACGCGACGGGCTCGGCATCCGTGCGGGCGGCATCGATGGCCTGCATGACGACGAGACGGTCGGCGACATGGCAGAGTTCCCCGAACAGGCGCCCGGCGCAGTCCCCGTCGGGACCGGCGATCTCGTCCGCCGCCCGGCTGGAGGTGTAGGCGATCCGACCGGTATGGGCGATCTCGAAGGTCAGGGCGCGGAAGTCCTCGGCCGCCTGGCGGCGCGCCTGCCGCTCGTCCCATGCGGCGTCGTTGTCCGCGCCCGCCGCGCCGGCACTGGTGCCGTCGCGCATGCGACCCGCCAGCCGCAGGCCGTAGAACACGGCGAGGAGACAAAGCGCGACGTCGCCGGGCGTGATCCCGGGCGTGCCGGCCGCAGTCAAGGCGAGGAGCATGCCGCAGGCGAGCGAGACTGCCGCGAGCCCGCCGGCGAGGCGCATGCGCCCGGCGACCGCGGCCTCGAGGGGGATCAGGGCGAGCGCGCAGAGGACGAGTTCGCTGATGCCGGCCGCCTGCAGCGAGACGATCGTCAGGGCGACGGATACGATCGAGCCCCAGAGCCAGAGCACGACGTCGGCGCCGCCGGCGATCGACAGCCAGGCCGCCGAGGCCAGCGCGACCGCAGCGAGGATCAGCGGGAAGGCGGTGACCGGGGCCGACGAGCCGGCGACGAGGAACAAGGGAAAGCACAGGGCGGCGCCGAGGGCACAGACCAGCAGGATGCGCAGCAGAAAAGCCTGAAAGCGGCGCTCGCCGCCTCCCGTGACCGAGGGAGCGACGAATTCTTCGAGCCGCAGGTTCAGGAAGCGGGCGGCGCCCTGGGGAACACGCAAACCGGTGTCCTTGGGACGCTTCGACGCTTGCCTCATGCTTGATCACTCACCCTGGCAGATCATCTGTCGCGCCGGGCGGGGAGGCTCCGTCTCGAAGTCTCCCGAACCGACTTTCAGGATCATGCCGGGGGCGCATTAAGGAAGCCATAAACCAATCGCCCGGCAGTTGGCGCGAGGCGTGCCATCCCCAGAAAACTACCGCTTCCCTACGATCGGCGGCTGCGAACATGGTTAACGAATGGCAACCATGCGCTCGATCGGCGGATGCCGGAGTCGGGCCGCACCGCAATGCGGCGAATCGATCCCATTTCGCTAAAATTTTCATCGCAGTTTCAACGTGATGTTCCGGGCCGCCTGCCAATGTGGCCAGCAATGAGGCCGCGACTGCGAAAGAGGTGGATCGCGGCGCGAGCGAACGGGACGGGGATAGAGCGATGATTCGCTTCGTCATCAAGATGGCCTTCTTTCTGGGCCTCATCGCCATGCTGGTGCCGGGCGGCACGAGCCGCGACGGCGAGCCGGAGATCAACCTCTTCGCGGTGCTCTATGGGGCGCAGGCGGCGATGTCGGATCTGTCGAGCTTCTGCGACAGGGCGCCGTCGGCCTGCGCCGCCGGCGGCGACGTCGCCCGCTTTGCCGGCGAGCGGGTGAGCGACGGCCTGGCCCTCGCCTACGACTTCGTCGACGATGCCGTGTCGAAGCGCCGCCGGGACGAACCGGAGACGCCGCAGGCCGTGGCCTCGCAGGACGCGGCGCCGCAATCCCGGCCGCAGCCCCTGCCGCAGGCCGCCGTCCCGGCCGCGAAGGCCCGGGACGAGGCGGCGGCACGCGCCGACAGGATCACCACCGCGGCGATCCCGCTCGGCAGGCCCACCGTTCCCGGTCCCGCGCCCGAGACCGTCGCGATCCCCGCCGACCGCGCCCAGGATACGCTGGCCGCCCGGCCCCGCTCGCCCATGACGCCCAGCCTCGCCGCGCTGGCGACCGCCGGGGCTCGGCCGCTGCCGGCGGCTCCGGTGACGTCGCGCCGAATGGTCGCGACCGTGCCGGTGCCGGCGCCCGCCCCCCGCGGCTGACAGGCGCGATCTCATCACCTATATGTCCGCCGAGCCATCGGCGGCGCCCCGCGCGGCCCTGGATACGACGACGGGAACGGGACGGACGCGCGCCGGAACCGCTGCCGCCAGAGTGAACGATGTCCCGGAGACCGGCCATGCAGACGATCGACGAGATCATCGCGGATTTCGAGCTTCTCGACGACTGGGAAGACCGCTATCGCTACCTCATCGAGCTCGGCCGGGCGCTGCCCGATCTCGGCCCCGACGAGATGACCGAGGCGACCAAGGTGCGCGGCTGCGTCAGCCAGGTCTGGCTGATCAGCGAAAGCGACGACGCCCGCCCGCCGCATCTGTCCTTTCGTGGCGATTCCGACGCGCACATCGTCAAGGGCCTCGTCGCCATCGCGCTCGCTTTGTTTTCCGGCCGCACCCCGGCCGAGATCGAGGCGACCGACGCCGAAGCACTGTTCGGGCGGCTCGGGCTCCAGGACCATCTGACGCCGCAGCGCTCCAACGGCCTCAGGTCCATGGTGGCGCGGATCAAGCACGACGCCCGCGAGGCCGCCGCCGCCTGACGCCGGCCGCTTCGCAGGCGCTCCCCGCCGCACCGCCTTGATGACGTCGCAGGCGAAGGGCCTCTGCTCAGGCCCTGCCGCCATCCTCGTCCGCCGCATCCTTCGGCGCCCGCCAGCGGCGGATTCGGCCCTCCCGGCTCTGGCCCTCCCGGTCGAAGCCGTAGTGCCGCGCCAAAATCGCCAGCCCCGTCTTCAGGAGGAGCTTGGCCGAGCGGGCCGGCCACTGGCGTTCCCGCTCCACCGTCTCCAGCCCCTTCAGGAAGCAGCAGACGTCGAGGACGAGGCCGGACAGCTCCGGCCCGATGGCCGTGCACGCCTCCGAGACCCGCCGCTTCGCGTCGATCGCCGTGTCGGAGAGATCGTGGGAGCCTCCATGGCGGGGCGCCCGCGGCATGGCGTCCCAGCGTTGGCCGATCGACGGCGTCATCTGGGCGCGGGTGAAGTCGGCGCGGATGCGCTCGCCGGCCATCGCCTCCGCCGCCGAGAGGAACGGCTCGCCGCCGCGCCCGCGCCGCGTTGCCAGCCGCGTCAGCGGCGTCTCCTCCTCGTTGAAGCCCGGCCGCCCGCTCATTGACGGTCCTCCGGCGCGACATCGGCGCCAAGGCCGGTGTCGATGACGTGGCAGGCGGCAACCGCCAGGCCCTCCAGCCGCTCCAGCATCCGGTCGAAGGCCTCGTCGTCGCGCCAGTCCTCGATCCGGCGGACGGCATGGGCGATGCTGGTGCGTTCGCGTCCGAAGGCGAGCGCCATCCTGGTCAGGGAGATCTGGAAGGTCGTGTGGGCGAGATACATGGCGACGTGCCGCGCGTCGCAGGACCGGCTGGCGGCCCGGCTGGGCCGGCGGATCTCGGATACCGGAACGTCGAAGCCGAGGCCGGCGATCTCCTGGGCGAGCCGGCAGGCGGCCGCGGCCATCCGGTCCCGCCGGTCGCCGCAGCGCTCGCAATCGGCCGAGCGACGGGCGCCGGAGGTTGCCCCCTTCCCGCGCTCCGGCGGTTCGCCGCCACGCTCCCCGGTTGAAACCATCCTGTCTCGCGACATTGCAAACGACATCGGCTGCGTCTCCTGGCTGCGGTTGCAGCCGCTTATAAGCCAGACATGCCGTAATGTGAATATCTTCCTATTTCTGCCGCACCTCGCCCGACGGCGAAAACCTCGCCTCCGAACATGCCTCGGAAGCGCTCAGGGGCCAAGAGGTTGCGCGAGCGGGAAAGGAAGATATCCCCACCCCCGACATCCCACCCGATGCTGACGGACCCTTTTGTCCGGAGCATCGCCATGACCGCCACCGACGACCTCGCCCCTCTCATCGAAATCCTCGCCGCCCGGATTCGCCGTCAGGTGGAGGAGAAGCGCACGAGCGACCGGGTTGCGGTGCGGGGCCTCGAACTGCATGCGGCGCTGCGCCGCTATGGCGCGAGCGGCCCGTCCGTCGCGGAGGCCGTCCGCCTCGACGATGCGGCAAGGCTGGATCCGGCCGAACGGGACGGTGTCGTGGAGCGCGTCGAGCGGGAGATCGGCCGCCAGGCGCGCTTTTCGCGCAGCCGCGACCCGCGCTACGACATCAACCGCCACATCGTGGTGACGCGGCTGAGGCGTTGGCTCGACGGCAAGGCGGCGTGGCTGCAGGAGCCGCCGGCGGCGGCGACGAAGAAGCCCGCCGGGCGTGGCAAGACGAGACGGCGCAAGGGGGCGTCCGCCGATGCCGGCCACCGCGGCGCGCTGCCGCAACGTCGACCGCCGCGCCGTCATGCGACCAAAGTATGAGGCGGCCGGTTATACCTCTGTGATCGCAAGTCAAGCCGTTGACATCGGGGAGCCCGCTGTCTCTCATTCGCGGCGAGTGGAAGGGCCCGGGAGGAAATCGGGGCCTTTCGTCTTCGTTCGGGAGGAGTAACACCCCATGCGCATCGACAAGACCCTTTTGGCCGCGACGATCATCGCCGGCCTCGCCGCGCCCGCAGGCGCCCTGGCACAGGACGTCTCCGACGACGTCGTCAAGATCGGCATCCTCAACGACCAGTCCGGCGTCTATGCCGACTTCGGCGGCAAGTGGTCCGTCGCGGCGGCGGAGATGGCGGCCGCGGACTTCGGCGGCACCGTTCTCGACAAGCCGATCGAGATCATCAACGCCGACCACCAGAACAAGCCGGACATCGCCTCCAACATCGCCCGCGAGTGGTACGATACCCAGGAGGTCGACGCGATCATGGAGCTGACCACCTCGTCGGTGGCGCTGGCCGTGCAGGGCCTGTCGAAGGAAAAGGGCAAGATCGACATCGTCACCGGCGCGGCGACGACGGAGCTCACCGGCAAGCAGTGCAGCCCCTACGGCTTCCACTGGGCCTACGACACCCATGCGCTGGCCGTCGGCACCGGCGGCGCGCTGGTCAAGGCCGGCGGCGACACCTGGTTCTTCCTGACCGCCGACTACGCCTTCGGCTATTCGCTGGAGGAGCAGACCGGCAACTTCGTCAAGGAGAGCGGCGGTCAGGTGCTCGGCTCGGTGCGCCATCCGCTGGCGAGCAACGATTTCTCCTCCTTCCTGCTGCAGGCCCAGTCCTCCGGCGCCAAGGTCATCGGCCTCGCCAATGCCGGCCTCGACACCGCCAACGCCATCAAGCAGGCGTCGGAATTCGGCATCGTCCAGGGCGGCCAGAAGCTCGCCGCCCTGCTCTTCACCCTCGCCGAGGTCAACGGCCTCGGCGCCGAGGCGGCCCAGGGGCTGAACCTCACCGAGGGCTGGTACTGGGACCAGAACGACGACACCCGCGAATTCGCCCAGCGCTTCATGGAAAAGACCGGCCGCATGCCGAACATGATCCAGACGGGCACCTATTCGGCGGTGATGAGCTACCTGAAGGCGGTGAAAGCCGCCGGCACCGACGAGACCAAGGCGGTCGCCGCGAAGCTGCACGAGCTCCCGGTCGAGGACGTCTTCACCAAGAACGGCAAGGTCCAGGCCAACGGCCGCATGGTCTACGACATGTATCTCTTCCAGGTGAAGACGCCGGACGAGATGAAGGGCGACTGGGACTACTACACCGAGGTCGCCACCGTTCCCGGCAGCGACGCCTTCCTGTCCGTCGAGGAATCGGGCTGCGACGTCTCGGCCTTCGCCAAGTAACGCCCCGGCCATGGGAGCTGCGGGCGACACTGGAGCATGATCCCGAAAAGTGGGAACCGCTTTTCGGAAAAGATCATGCGGCAACAGGATGATGGAGCGGGATGCCCAGCGAAGCTGGTCTCATCCCGCTCCAGCCTCGCCCGCGGCTTGCGTGACGCCCGGTCTTCGCAGCGAACGTCACTGCGGTGAACGATTTCCCTTGCAGTCCAAGGCGGTCGCCCATCCAATGCAGCGGTGCCCCTTCTGGGAGGAAGGCGGGCAACTGGAACTCTGGGAGGAGAGCAGCATGCATTTCGTGACAAGGGGAACGGGGAGCCGCAGGCCGGCCGGGCCCAGCCGCAGGCCGATTGGGCTCGCGGCCGGGCTGGTCGCAGGCGCGCTCGGTCTGGCCGCTCCGGCCGCCGCGCAGGAGATCTCCGACGATGTCGTGAAGATCGGCATCATGAACGACCGCTCCGGCGTCTATGCCGACACCGCCGGCGAAGGCTCGGTGGTCGCGGCCGGCCTCGCGGTGGAGGATTTCGGCGGCATGGTCCTCGGCAAGCCGGTCGAGATCATCTCGGCCGACCACCAGAACAAGGCCGACATCGGCTCCAACATCGCCCGCGAGTGGTACGACACCCAGCAGGTCGACGCGATCATGGATCTGACCACCTCCTCGGTGGCGCTCGCCGTGCAGGGCCTGTCGCGCGAGAAGAAGAAGATCACCATGACCACCGGCGGCGGCTCGACCGTGATCGCCGGCGCCCAGTGCAGCCCCTACGGCTTTCACTGGGCCTACAACACCCGCGCCTTGTCCCAGGGCACCGCCGGCTCGCTGGTCGAGGGCGGCGACGACAGCTGGTTCTTCCTGACCGCCGACTACACCTTCGGCGATTCTTTGCAGGGCGAGGCGACCAAGGTCATCGAGGAAAAGGGCGGCACGGTGCTCGGCGCGGCGCGCCATCCGCTGGCGACCAACGATTTCTCCTCCTTCATGCTGCAGGCGCAGGGTTCGGGCGCCAAGGTCATCGGCCTTGCCAATGCCGGGCTCGACACCGCCAACGCCGTCAAGGCGGCGACGGAGTTCGGCCTCGTCGCCTCCGGCCAGAAGGTGGCGGCGCTGCTCTTCACCCTCGCCGAGGTCAAGGGCCTCGGCATCGAGGCGGCGCAGGGGCTGAACCTCACCGAGGGCTGGTACTGGGACCAGAGCGACGAGAACCGCGCGTTCGCGAAACGCTACATGGCCAAATTCGGCAAAATGCCGAACATGATCCATGTCGGCACCTATTCGGCGGTGCTGCAATATCTGAAGGCGATCGAGGCCGCGGGCACCGACAAGACGGAAGCCGTCGCCGCGAAGCTGCACGAGATGCCGGTGGAGGATCTCTTCGCCAAGAACGGCAAGGTGCTGCCCAACGGCCGCATGGTCTACGACATGTATCTGTTCCGGGTGAAGACGCCGGACCAGTCGAAGGGCGAGTGGGACCTCTATGAGGAGGTCGCCACCGTTCCCGGCGACGTCGCCTACGGCACCGTCGAGGAGTCCGGCTGCGACGTCTCGACCTTCCCGCAGGACTGAAGGGTCGGGGCCGGCATTCGCTTCGAGCGCCGGCCCCGCCTCAAGGATTGGCCGCCATCCCGGCCATGCACCGACCACGCACCGGCCACGACAGGAGAACCCCACCGCCATGAGCGCACCCCCGTCCGACGCGATCCTGTCGGCCCGCGGCCTCACCAAGGAGTTTTTCGGCTTCAAGGCGGTGAACGACGTCGACCTCGATGTCCGCGAAGGCACCATTCACGCAATGATCGGGCCGAACGGCGCCGGCAAGACCACCGTCTTCAACCTCCTGACCAAGTTCCTGACGCCGACCGCCGGCACCATCGTCTTCCGCGGCGAGGACATCACCAGGCTGAAGCCGGCCGACGTGGCGCGCAAGGGGCTGGTGCGCTCGTTCCAGATCTCCGCGGTCTTCCCGCATCTGACCGTTCTCGACAACGTCCGTGTCGCGCTCCAGCGCAAGGCCCATCTCGGCACCCAGTTCTGGCGCTCCAACACCCTGCTCGACCGGCTGAACGACGAGGCGCACCAGCTGATCGACGCGGTCGGCCTCGCGCCCTTCGCCAATCACGACGCGGCGGAGCTGCCCTATGGCCGCAAGCGGGCGCTGGAGATCGCCACCACCCTCGCCCTCGATCCCCCGGTGCTGCTCTTCGACGAGCCGATGGCCGGCATGGGCGTCGAGGACATCGGCCGCATCTCCGATCTCATCCGCCGCATCGCCAAGGGCCGGACGGTGCTGATGGTCGAGCACAATCTCAACGTCGTCGCCGATCTCTGCGACCAGGTGACGGTGCTGGCCCGTGGCGAAGTCCTCGCCGAGGGCGACTACGCATCCGTCAGTTCCGACAAGCGCGTGCGCGAAGCCTATATGGGGAGCGAGGATGAGTAGGACGCCGCCAGAGCGGACGAACGGCAAGAGGCCGCTTCTCGAGGTCCGCGATCTCGACGGCTGGTATGGCGAGAGCCACGTCCTGCATCGCGTCTCCCTCGACCTGATGGAGGGCGAGACGATCACCCTCGTCGGGCGCAACGGCGCCGGCAAGACGACGACCCTGCGCGCCATCATGAACCTTTTGCCGCGCCGCGAGGGCGAGATCCGCATCGACGGCCACGACATGATGAAGGTGCCGGTCCACCGCACCGCCCATCACGGCATCGGCTACGTGCCGGAGGAGCGCGGCATCTTCGCCTCGCTGTCGGTGACGGAAAACCTGATGCTGCCGCCGAAGGTCGCCGAGGGCGGCATGAGCGTCGCCGAGATCTTCGAGCTCTTCCCGAACCTGGCCGAACGGCGCAACTCGCCGGGCACGAAGCTGTCAGGCGGCGAGCAGCAGATGCTGGCGATCGCCCGGATCCTCAGAACCGGGGTGCGCATCATTCTCCTCGACGAGCCGACCGAGGGCCTCGCCCCGGTGATCATCCAGAGGATCGGCGACGTCCTCATCGAACTGAAGAAGAAGGGCATGACGCTGCTTCTCGTCGAACAGAACTTCCGCTTTGCCCGGAAGGTCGCCGACCGCTTCTATCTGATGGAGGACGGGCACATCCTCGAAAGCTTCCCGACCTCGCAGCTCGATGCGAAGATGGACCGGCTCAACGAAGTGGTGGGGGTGTAGGCCACGATGACCATGATCTTCGGCATTGCCCTCCCGGCGCTTCTCGGCCAGCTCCTCATCGGCTTCATCAACGGCTCGTTCTACGCGCTGCTGTCGCTCGGCCTGGCGGTGATCTTCGGTCTCCTCCGGGTGATCAACTTCGCTCATGGCGCGCAATACATGCTCGGCGCCTTCACCGCCTATCTGCTGCTCGTCCATACCGGCATCGGCTTCTGGCCGGCGCTCGTCGTCGCGCCGCTGATCGTCGCGGCGATCTCGGCGCTCATCGAGCGCACGATGCTGTCGCGGCTCTACGACCTCGACCACCTCTACGGCCTGTTGTTCACCTTCGGCCTGGCGCTGATCATCGAGGGCACCTTCCGCTGGTACTACGGCGCGGCGGGCCAGCCCTATGCCACACCGCAGCTCTTGTCCGGCGGCACCAATCTCGGCTTCATGTTCCTGCCGAACTATCGCGGCTTCGTCGTCGTCGCCTCGATCGTCATCTGCCTCGCCGTCTGGCTCCTGATCGAGAAGACCCGGCTCGGGGCGTATCTTCGGGCCGCCACCGAGAACCCGCAGCTCGTCCAGGCCTTCGGCGTAAACGTGCCGCTGCTTTTGACCCTCACCTACGCCCTCGGCGCCGGTCTCGCCGGGCTCGCCGGCGTCCTCGCCGCGCCGATCTACCAGGTCTCGCCGCTGATGGGCTCGAACCTCATCATCATCGTCTTCGCGGTGGTGGTGATCGGCGGCATGGGCTCGATCGGCGGGGCGATCATCACCGGCTACGTGCTCGGCATCCTCGAAGGCCTCACCAAGGTGTTCTATCCGGAAGCCTCGAACATCGTCGTCTTCGTCATCATGGCGATCGTGCTGATGCTTCGCCCGGCCGGCCTGTTCGGCAAGGAGATCTGACGATGTCGAGCCTCACCCAAAGCGGCACGGCGGCCTCCGGAACGGACGACAAGGGCAAGGCCCCGGCGCGGCAGAAGAACCTGTCGCGCGTCGGCCTCGCCGTGGCGGTGATCGCGGTTCTCGGCCTGATCGCCGCGCCCTTCTTCGTCTATCCGGTCTTCGTCATGACGGTGCTCTGCTTCGCGCTGTTCGCCACCGCCTTCAACCTGCTCCTCGGCTATGTCGGACTGCTCTCCTTCGGCCACGCGGCATTCTTCGGCGGCGCCGCCTACTTCACCGCCCATGCGGTAAAGGTGTGGGGTCTGGAGCCCCTGTCGGCGATCGTCTTCGGCGCCGCGGGCGCCGGGCTGATGGGCCTCGTCGTTGGCGTCGTCGCGATCCGGCGGCAGGGCATCTATTTCGCCATGGTGACGCTGGCCCTGTCGCAGATGGTCTTCTTCATCTTCCTGCAGGTGCCCTTCACCCACGGCGAGGACGGGATCCAGGGCGTGCCGCGCGGCGACCTGCTCTGGCTGATCGACCTCGACCGGCCCCTCAACATCTACTATTTCGTCCTGGTGATCTTTCTCGCCGGCTTCTACGCCGTGTGGCGGATCGTCCACTCGCCTTTCGGTCACGTGCTGCAGGCGATCCGCGAGAACGAGAACCGGGCGATCTCGCTCGGTTACCGGGTCGATCGCTACAAGCTCGCCGCCTTCGTCATGTCGGCGACGATCGCCGGTCTCGCGGGCGCCATGAAGGCGATCGTCCTGCAGATCGCGACGTTGACCGACGTCGCCTGGCAGATGTCCGGCGAGGTGGTGCTGATGACCCTGCTCGGCGGCATGGGCACGATCTTCGGGCCGACGATCGGCGCGGCGCTCGTGATCACGATGCAGAATTATTTCGCGACGTCCAACGTGCCGGTCACGGTGATCATCGGCGTGATCTTCGTGCTCTGCGTCCTGCTCTTCCGGCGCGGCATCGTCGGCGAGGCGATCCGGCTGATGAAGCGCTGAGGCGGCCGCCGGCAAGAGCGGCAGAGGCCGGCGTCAGCCGACTGCTGCCCTCACCCAGATGCTGTGGGAGTAGACGATGAGGCCGCCGATGCCGAGCGCGATCCCGTAGGGCACGCCGGTGTCCTTCTCGATCAGGCGGTCGACGAATTCGACCCCCGTGACGGGCAGCATCTGGCTGCGCACGACGAGGATGCCGACCGTCAGGGCGCCGCCGATGAGGGCCGAATAGAGCAGGTACTCGACGGTCAGCATGCTCGGCCCGAACCACAGCGCGGTCGCGGCGATGAGCTTGGCGTCGCCGCCCCCCATTCCGCCGAAGGCGAACAGGCCGAAGGTCACGCAGAGGCAGGCGAAGCCGACGAGGAGGTGCAAGCCGAACAGGGGCCAGGGCATGCCGACGAGGAACGCCGCCGGCAGGAAGGCCGCCGCGAGCACGATCATCGCCCGGTTCTCGATCTTCATTTCGAGAAGATCCGTCATCGCGCTGTAGATCATCGCGAACGGGAAGACCGTGAGCAGAAGCGTGGTGGTCAGCATGGCGTCTCCTTCGCTACGAGGCCGCTTCGCCGGCCGGCTGACGACGTCGCGCTACGGATGATGGCGGCGAAAGGTGAGACTTCCGTTTACGCCTCTCCGCCGGGTCGCCCGACGCGGCGGTGGGCTCTACCGGCCGCCGGCGCCCGATGCTCGCCATCTTGCGGCGCCGGGGCCCGCGCAGGCGAGCGGTCGAGGTGGAAAAGGACCGCCACGACCCGCCGCCGGGCCACCTTCACCCGGCTACCTGGTTCTCAAAGCGATTGTGGGCAGCCGGATGATCTCCGGCCGCCCACATGAAGTTCGGAACGTCGGGGCGCCCTGGAGCGACCGCGGCGGTTCTTATTGAACCTGCATCTTGTCGCCGATGGTGCTGAGAGCGGTTTCCATCTTGGGCGTGAGCAGGGCGAACATGGCGATCAGCGCGACGGCCATGATGCCGGCGATGAGGCCGTATTCGATGGCGGTGGCGCCGGATTCGTTCTTGGCGAAACGAGCGATGAGCTTGGACATGAGAACTCCTTGAAAAACCGGTGTAGCGCTCCCGTCGACTGTCCCGTCGTTCGGGTGATTGCGACGATAGGCACACGCCGTTGCGATGGACTTAAGGTATTTGGTTGATTTTTACTTATTGCCCCGTTCGCTCCAGCCGGGGCGGGAGAAACCGGTTCGGGCCGGCGAACTGCAGGCATCCGGCAGCCTGACGCGCAACTCCGGCGCATTGCCGCGAAACCGTTCGAGAAGAACAGCTTTTTTGAATTTCCCTTACGACAGTCTCGGCCGCGTTAACGCTTCATTCAGCCTGATCGGCGACAGTTCCGGTCGAACCAGACCGCCAATTCCGACGAAGTGGGCTTCCATCATGGCTTTCCGTGCGATCCTTGCCAGCCTTGTCTCGGCACTTCTCGTGACGGCCGTCGCGCAAGGCCCGGCGCAGGCGGCGGGCGAGACCATCATCTCGGTCGAGATGGACCAGGCCAAGGTGATCGAGCTCGACAAGTCGGCAGCCACCGTCATCGTCGGCAACCCGGCGATCGTCGACGTGCAGGTGCTCTCCTCCAACCGGCTCGTCCTCACCGGCAAGAGCAGCGGCATCACCAACATGGTCATCCTCGACCAGGACGGCCATGCCTTCGTCGACGAGCAGGTCTCCGTGCAGACCTTCGAGGACCACACCGTGCGGGTCTACCGGCAGGCGGCCCGCTCGACCTATGCCTGCACGCCGAAATGCGTGCTGACGATCACCGTCGGCGACGACGATGCGAGCTTCGGCAGGGCGGTGCAGCAGCAGACCCAGCGCCAGAGCTTCGTCGACCAGGCGGCGCAGAACTGACGGAAGCGAGGCTTCCGAAGCGGAGCCGGAGCCTTCCGCATGGGGCCTTTCGCACGGGGCCATCGCCGACTGGCATGACGCTGCGGAAAAATCCGGCCCGATCCAGCAAACTCGACCGATCTGCGTAACGATTTCCTAAGCCATCGGCAGGAAAATCCGGGTTCGCAGATCTCGTGCCAGGTGGGACCCGAAGATGGAAACAGCCGCAAGGGCGCAACGGTCCGCCGGGGCTTCAAGGCCGGGCGGACGAAGGTGCATCGTGCCGTTTCTTCGCAACCGCGACGGAGCGATGGCGGTCGAATTCGCCTTGCTCGCCTTCCCGTTCTTTCTGCTCATGATGGTTCTCATCGAGACCTCGACGATCTTCTACGCCGAACTCGTCATGGACCGGGCCGTGGCGAAGGTCGGTCGCGAGGTGCGCACCGGCCAGATTACCACCGCGGGCCTCGATGCGACGGAATTCAAGCAGAAGCTCTGCGACGAGGTGGACTTCCTCTTCGACTGCGCGAAACTTCATGTCGACCTGAAGACCTACGATTCCTTCGGCCTCGTTCCCACCAACGTGCCGGTCAAGGACGGCGATCTCGACACCACCGGCTTCGGCTTCGCCAGCCCCTCCGGGGAGAAGGTCACCGCGCTCAAGGCCTATTACAAATGGCCGCTCTACGTCGACGTCCTGCGGGAGCTGGCCACCCAGATGAGCGACCATTCGTTCGTCATCGTCGGCAGCGCCGCATTCATGACGGAGCCCTACTGATGCAGGACCTGACCGGGAGCCTTCGCCGAACGCTCGCCTGCACCCTGGCGACGCTGGCCCGATTGCCGCGGGATCGCCGCGGCGCCGCCGCCGTGGAATTCGCCCTCGTCGTGCCGTTCGTCGCGGTGGTCTACATGGGTGGGTCCGACACGGCGATGGCCGTGTCCATCAACCGGAAGATCCACAACGCCGCCGGTACGATCGGCGATCTCGTCGGCCAGGTCGAGGCGACGACGCCGAACCAGATTGACGGGCTGTTCGCCGTCACGGCCTCGCTGATGCAGCCCTACAGCGCCGACGACGTGTTCCTGCGCGTCACCCAGGTGAAGGTCGACGACACGGGCAAGGCGACGGTCGACTGGACCCGCTCCCACAACACCCTGGTCGGCACGACCGCGCTCGCCAAGGGGAACGACTACACCCTCCCCAGCCAGTTCGCGGGCGAAAAGGACACCTACATCCTCGTCGCCGAAGCCTACTACTCCTACGAGGCCCTCGGCGGCTTCGGTCTCATCGGGCCGATCGTCATGGGCGAGACCAGCTACCACACGCCCCGCCTGACCCATCAGATCACCTGCACCGGCTGCTGACCGGGCCTCCCGACTGTCAATTTTCTCCGCGGCTTCCAGATTCGCACGAGCCGGGGGCTCGGCAGGCTCTCGGGCCATCGTGTCTCGGGCAAGGTCGCTGGTCGGCGGCGGATCGCCCGTTCGGCGAGGCCCGGCGGGGTCGGGCAGCGCGAGCGGGCAGCGACGACGGGGAGAAGACGTGACATGACGCGGGCGATCATCATGGTGCTCGATTCCGTCGGGATCGGCGCGGCGCCCGATGCGGCCGCCTTCGGCGACGCCGGCGCCGACACCTTCGGCCACGTCTTTGCGGCCTGCCGATCCGGCCGGGCCGACCGCGACGGCCTGCGCAAGGGTCCGCTGGCGCTGCCCAACCTCGAACGCCTCGGCCTCTTCGCCGCCGCCGGGCGGGGTGAATCGGTCCTGCGCCCAGACGCCATCTGGGGCTCGGCCTGCGAGATCTCCCGCGGCAAGGACACGCCCTCCGGTCATTGGGAGATCGCCGGCGTCCCGGTGCTCTTCGACTGGGGCTATTTCCCCCACACCGTCCCGGCCTTCCCGGCCGAACTCGTCCGGCAGATCGTCGACGATGCCGGGATCCCCGGCATCCTCGGCGACCGGCACGCCTCCGGCACCGAGATCATCCGGGAGTTCGGCGAGGAGAGCATCGCGACCGGCAGGCCGATCCTCTACACCTCCTCCGACAGCGTCCTGCAGATCGCCGCGCACGAGACGCATTTCGGCCTCGACGCGCTCTACGAGCTCTGCGCCGCCGCCCGCCGCCACGTCGATCCCCTGAACATCGGCCGGGTGATCGCCCGCCCCTTCACCGGCGAGAGCGCCGAGACCTTCGCCCGTACCGCCAACCGCCGCGACTATTCGGTGCCGCCGCCCCAGCCGACCCTTCTGGAACGGGCCGTGGACGCCGGCCGCAGCGTCCACGCCATCGGCAAGACCGCCGACATCTTCGCTCATCGCGGCATTTCCCGCGTCCTCAAGGGCGACGGCAACATGGCGCTGTTCGACCGCATGCTGGAGGCGGTGAGCGAGGCGCAAGACGGCGACCTCGTCTTCGCCAACTTCATCGATTTCGACATGCTCCATGGCCATCGGCGCGACGTCGCCGGCTATGCCGCGGCGCTCGAGGCCTTCGACGCCCGGCTGCCGGAGCTTCAGGCCGCGCTGCGACCCGGCGACCTCGCCGTCGTCACCGCGGACCACGGCTGCGACCCGACGTTCCGGGGGTCGGACCACACCCGCGAAATCGTTCCCGTCCTCGCCTTCGGGCCCGGCATCCAGCCGAAGCCGATCGGCCGGCGGGAGACCTTCGCCGACATCGGCGCAAGCGTCGCCGCCCATCTCGGCCTTGCTGCGGGCGAACACGGCCGGAGCTTCCTGTGAGCATCGCAGCCGCCCACGCCAGGCGCGAGCAATGCTTTCCGCTGGCCGAACTCCACTGCCACATCGAGGGCGCCGCGCCCCCCGCCCTGGTCGAGCGCCTTGCCGCGAGCCACGGCATCGACGTTTCCGCCATCATCCGCGACGGCGCCTATGTCTGGCACGACTTCACCAGCTTTCTCGCCGCCTACGACCTTGCCTCGACGGTGTTCCGGAGCGAGGGGGACTATGCCGATCTCGCCTTCGCGCATCTCTCGGGCCTTGCCGCGGCGGGCGCGCTCTATGCAGAGTTCTTCATCTCGCCCGACCATGCGAGGGCGAGCGGCACCGAGCCGGACGTCTATGCCCGCGGCCTTGCGGCGGGGATCGCCCGGGCCCGGCGGGAGACCGGCATCGAGGCGAGGATGATCGCCGTCGGCGTCCGCCATCTCGGAGCGGAGGCCGTCGAGGCGGCGGCGCGATTTGCCGCAGGGGCCGGCCGGCCGCTGATCACCGGCTTCAATCTTGCCGGAGACGAGCGGATCGGCCAGCCCAGAGACTTCATGCGGGCCTTCGACATCGCCCGCGACGCCGGGCTCGGGCTCACCGCCCATGCCGGCGAGCTCTGCGGACCAGAGAGCGTGCGCGAGACGATCGCCTGCCTGAAGCCTTCCCGGATCGGCCACGGCGTCCGCGCGATCGAGGATCCGGACCTCGTGCGCGGGATCGCCGAAAGGGGTATCGTCCTGGAAGTCTGTCCGGGCTCGAACCTTGCCCTCGGCCTTTACCCCGACATCGCCTCCCATCCGCTGAAGCGACTGGTCGAGGCCGGCGTGAAAGCCTGCCTCGGCGCCGACGACCCGCCCTTCTTCCATACCGACCTTGCCCGCGAGTACCGTCTCGCCGCCGAGAACGGTCTCGGCCCGGCCGAACGCATCGCCCTCACCCGCAACGCTCTCGAAGCCGCCTTCGTCGAGGCGGATCTGAGGCGGACGCTGCTCGACCGTCTGCAGATCGAGGCGCTTTCGCTTGGCGCGCCGGGCGCATCGCATTAGACCGGGCGCAAAGCCAAGCGCCAGCCGAGAAAGAGAGCCCCATGGAGAACGTCACCGTCATCGATCACCCGCTGGTCCAGCACAAGCTGACGATCATGCGCGACAAGGAAACCTCCACGGCGAGCTTCCGGCGCCTGTTGCGGGAGATCTCGACGCTCTTGTGCTACGAGGTGACGCGCAACCTCGTCCTGACGACGAAGCGGATCGAGACGCCGATGGCGACGATCGATTCGCCGACGCTGGAAGGCAAGAAGCTCGTCTTCGCCTCGATCCTGCGGGCCGGCAACGGGCTTCTGGAAGGCATGCTCGATCTCGTGCCGGCGGCCCGCGTCGCCCATGTCGGCATCTACCGCGACCACGAGACGCTGCAGCCGGTCGAATACTACTTCAAGGCCCCCGAAGATCTCGCCGACCGGCTCGTCATCGTCGTCGACCCGATGCTGGCAACGGCCAATTCGGCCACCGCCGCGATCGACAAGCTGAAGGAGCGCGGCGCCCGCAACATCCGCTTCCTCTGCCTGCTCGCCGCGCCTGAAGGGATCGAGCGCTTCACGGCCTCCCATCCGGACGTTCCCGTCTTCACCGCGGCGATCGACAGCCATCTCAACGAGAAGGGATACATCGTTCCCGGCCTCGGCGACGCCGGCGACCGCATGTACGGCACCAAGTAGCGCCGGGCGGCACCGGTCGAGCCGCGACCGCTTCCTCCCGGTTCGCCCGAACCCTCGGCCGCCGTCAGGTGACATCCACTCGGTCGCCGCGCGGACCGGATGGATGATCCGACCCGATCGCTCGGACCGAGGATGAGTTCGCGGCGAGACGGATGGTCGCCGGCCTCGGCGGGGCGGCGCTGCTCCAGCCGTGCTTCTCGATGAACAGGGCGGTGTGAAGCGCGCTCATCGGCCGTGCGAACAGGTAGCCCTGGCCGGACTCGCAGCCGGACGCGGCGACGAGGGACAGGAGCTGCTGGGTCTCGATTCCCTCGGCGACGACCGTCGCCGAGATCTCCCGCGCCAGCCCGCAGATCGCCCGGACGATGGCGGCGCTCTTGTCCTCCTCGATCATCGTCGAGACGAAGGACTTGTCGATCTTGATCTTGTCGAACCGATACTGCCGCAGATAGCCCATCGAGGCATAGCCGGTGCCGAAATCGTCGAGCGCGATGCCGACGCCGAGCGCCCGCAGGCCGTCGAGGACGGCGCTCGCATTGGCCGTCCTGATCAGCACCGTCTCGGTGATCTCGAGGATCAGCCGCCGGGGCGCGACGCGGTGGCGCTCCAGCGCCTGGCGCACGTCGGCGACGAACCCCTTCTCGCCGAGCTGCAGCGGCGAGACGTTGACCGAGACGGTCAGGGCCTCCGGCCAGTTCGCGGCGATGGTCAGGGCGCGGTCGAGCACGAAGCGGCCGATCGGGATGATCGCGCCGTTTTCCTCGGCCAGCGGGATGAAGAAGTCCGGCGGAAGCCGGCCGAGGGTGGGATGGTTCCAGCGCAGCAGTGCCTCGAAGCCCTGCGGGCGCAAGTCGGCGGTGTCGACGATCGGCTGGAACACCGTCTCGAACTCCCCGCGCGAAACCGCGTTGACGATATCCCGCTGGACCTGCCGGCGATGTTCGATCTCGTTGCGGAATTCCTGCGTCGCGACGACCAGGCGGTTGCCGCCGTCCCGCTTGGCGCAATACATCGCAGCGTCGGCATCGAGGAGAAGCGCCTCCAGTTCCCGTTCGCCGCCCCGTGCCGCCGCCAGGCCGACGCTGAGCGTCAGCAGCGGCTGGTCGCAGCAGCCGACCGCCGCCTTGCCGAGCCTGCGGGCGACGTCGGAACAGGCCGCATTCGCGCGCTCGAACGCCGCATCGCCGATGAACATCAGGGCGAACTCGTCGCCGCCGATCCGGGCGGCCTCGCCGCGCCGACCGACCGCCTCGCGCAGGATCACGCCGAGCCTTCGCAGCAACAGGTCGCCTCGCTGCTGACCGCAGTCGTCGTTGATCTCCTTGAACAGGTCGACGTCGATCACGGCGATGGCGATCTCCCTCGCCCCGTCGGCCCGCCCCGTCCACTCGCGAAACGCCGCGCGGTTGGGCAGGCCGGTCAGGGAATCGGTCAGGGCCTGGCGCCGGAAATGCAGCTTCTGGTGGATCAGGGCGATGATCAGCAGGAGACCGTTGGCGCAGAGGAGGCGCAGGTTGAGGCTGAGCTCGTCGAGCGATGCCGACAGACGCTGGCGCCACCCCTCGACGATGTCGCCCTGCACCGCGTTCGACACCGTCGCCAGATTGGAAAACCGGCGGGCGACCGCACCGAGCCTTTCGACGGCGTCGCGCGCCACGGCCTGGTCGGCGAGCCGCGGCAGCATCGCCTCGATCTCGTCGCATGTGCGGGACAGCTCATCGCGAGCGGTCAAGGCATCGCGGAACGGCCGCCCGGTGATCGAGACCGGCAGGGTGTCGAGACGCGTCCTCAGGACGGCGAAGGCGATCTCCATCTGAGCGCGCGTCCCGTCCCCCTCTGCGAGGCTGGTGATCGCATGGGCGAGCCGTTCGATTTCGACCTGGGTGCGGGAATAGTCGAAGGTGGCGTTGTAGGACGAGGCCTCGACGAGGCCGCGCTGATAGCTCTGCGTCTCCATCGACGTCTTGATCGCCAGGGCCGCCAGCAGCACCGTCGCGACCAGAAGTACCGCGACGAACCATCGCATGCCGATCGGCCCGCTCCTTGCAAAGAGGCTCATAGCAGCTCGATCTCGACGAGCTGCCAGACCGCCCGGCTGTAGTAAGGCTGGGACTGCAGTCGCGGATCGTCATCGAAGGGAAACATCACGAAGACCGGGCCCTTGCGGGACATCGTCAGGAACGTCCCGTCCTGCTTGACCGCGAGGATCGCTCCCGCCTCCGTCAGGAGCGCGGCATCCGCCGTCACCATGTAGTCGTTCAAAGCCAGAAGCCGCAGTTCTCCGTGCCCGTCGCCGAACCGGGCAAGGAGATCCGCGAGCAATGGACCCTCGTAGACCACCGCCGTGTCGTTCCAGGGGGTGCGGGTCGCGATCCGGGCCTGAGGCATCGCCGCGAGCTCGGCCCGGCTCAAGGCAGCGAGACGGGTGCCGTTCCGGCTGACCGCGAGAACCGGCTGTGCCGGGTCGTCGAGGCCGGCCCCGGCCGCCGCGCGTGCCTGCATGCAGCCGAGCGGCGCCAGAGCGCATGCCGCGATGAATGTCCGCCTGGATAATGCCATCTGCCGCCACGCCTTCTGCCGGGATATATCTGGCATAGAAGGCCAATGAATAATTTCAAACCAGTTACAGCCTACATGACTCCTATTTGAACTATAGCCAAATCCGGCGCCTTACTTAATGAAGCAGGCGGCATCATCTGGTATTTTTCGGCTTTTTTACTAAGTGTGCAAAGCTTTTCGTTCCGCATCCTCAACCGTCGGCATCGGCTGTCCGGCATCGCATCCGCAGATCGCCAACAGAGCTGCAACCGGAGCCATCCCGCAAAAACCGCTCTCGGCCTTTCACTCTCCGGGCATCGGTCAAACAGAGGAGAGCCCGAAATGATCCGCAACACCATCATCGCGATCGCCACCGTCGTCACCGCCGCCGCCGCCCTGTCGGCCCCCGCCAATGCCGGCGGCTACCACAAGAAGCACCATGGCTACGACACCGTTCGCTACGAGAAGGTCTGCCACGTCGAGAAGCGCAAGGTCTTCGCCGGCTACGACGAGTGCGGCAACAAGCTCTGGGTCTGGAAGCGCGTCCGCACCTGCCACTGAGCGTCATCGCGGCCCCTCCGAGCCATCGTGTCCCCCGCTGTCCGGCCATCCCCTCCCACCGGCCCTTGCGCCGGCGCCGGACAGTCACTGGAAAACCGCCCCGTCCTCCCCCGGGGCGGTTTTTCACATGCGCCCGCCATTCATCCCGCATCGAGATGCGCCAGCGTGTCGAAGCAGGGCTTCCCGCATCGGCAAGCTTTTGCCATAGATCACCTCTGATCACTGGATGGGGATTGCGGTCGTTCGTGGCGCAAAGGGTGAAATTGTCGACCATCGCGGAGGCCCTCGGCCTTTCGACCGCGACCGTGTCGCTGGCGCTGCGGGACAGCCCCCTCGTCGCCGACGTCACCCGCGAGCGGATCAAGGACGCCGCCCGCGAGCTCGGCTACATCTACAACCGCCGCGCCGCCTCCCTTCGGACCTCGCGGTCCGGCATCGTCGGCGTCTGCGTGCATGACGTGATGAACCCGTTCTACGGCGAGATCCTCAAGTCGATCGAGAACGAGCTCGACCGGCATCGCCAGACCTTCATCCTCTGCAACCACCACGACGACCTGTCGAAGCAGCGCTCCTTCATCGACACGCTGCTGCAGCTCGGCGCCGACGGGCTGATCCTCTCCCCGGCACTCGGCACGCCGGCCGCCGACATCGGGCTGGCGGAGGAGAACGGCCTGCCGGTGATCCTGATCGCCCGCACCATCGAAGGCGCCGGCGTCCACGGCTTTCGCGGCGACGACGCCTACGGGATGGGCCTCGCCGTCGATCATATCGTCTCCCTCGGCCACCGCTCGATCGCCATGATCGGCGGCACCCGCGCCACCTCGACCGGGCGCGAGCGCGAGGCGGGCTATCTCGCCGGCCTTGCCCGCGCCGACATCGAAGCAAGACCCGAGTGGCGGATCGAGGGCCCGCGTGACCGCCATTCCGGCTTCGCATCGGCCGCCACCTTCCTGGCGATCCCCGAGCGCCCGACGGCCATCGTCTGCTTCTCCGATCTCGTCGCCCTCGGCCTGATGTACGGCCTCGCCCGCGCCGGTATCCGCCCCGGCGTCGACGTCGCGGTGGTCGGGTATGACGACATCGAGGAAGCCGAGATCGCGACGCCGCCGCTGACCACCGTCTCCAACGGCCAGAGCGAGGTCGGCGAGCGGGCCGCGAGCGCCCTCCTGCAGCGGCTGCAGGGGACCGAGGCGGTGGAGCAGACGACGTTGATCCAGCCCGAGCTGAGGGTTCGCCAGTCCTGCGGCGGGAAGCCGCCGCACTGAACCGTGCCCGCCACGCCGCCTCTGTGCCGGCCCTGCACAGACCTTGCAGCCCGTCCTGTCATTGCGCCTGCCGCCATTCGAGCGCAGCGATGCATCGCCTGCCCGGACAGCGTCCGCCGTCCCGCGCTCACGGCGAATTCATAACGGAATCTGACCATCGCGCTGGCGCGTCAACGTTCGCTTAAGCTTTCGGAGACGATAATCGGGTTCAGTCAATCTTAATGGATTCCGGTCTCATGAACTTCACGGCCACTGTTCTCGGCACCGCCGCCGCCGCGCTGCTTCTGATCGCGAAGCTGCAGGCGGCCCCGGAGCCGGGCATCGACCTCGGCAACACGCTTGCGGGAACCAACGTCCTGCCCATCGATCAGGCTGCCGTCGGCTCCGTCAAGCCGGCCTCCGGCGAGCCCTCGGCGGTCCGGCTGATCGATCTGCGATCGGGCGCCAGCTGCAAGGTCGCCGGGCGCGAGCCCACGGCGCAGGCCTTCGAGCCCGCCCCGCTCGGCCCCGATTGCGCTTCTTCGCCCGACCTCTCCCGCGTCTCGCAGTGGCGGGCGACCGGCGACGGCATGCTGGTGATGGCCGACACCCACGGCGAGACGGTCCTGCGCTTCATGCCCGGCGACGGCGTCCTGTTCGAGTCCGTCTATCCGCGCGACGCCCTGGTCACGATCGTTCCGGCCAGGGGCTGAGACAGCCTCCACCCCGCCCGTCCCGGCAAGCCCGAGCGCGCATCACTTCAGCCGGATGGCGGCAATGGCTGCGGCGCTGACGGTGCTGGCGGCGGGGGAGACGATGCCGTTGAAGGCGTCG
>NZ_AQQS01000019.1 GCF_002088275.1 Aurantimonas sp. 22II-16-19i | reverse complement strand
CGCCCTGCGCATCATCGCGCAGATCGTCGTCGCGGTCGCCGCCATCGCCATCGCCGGGCCGCTGGCCGGGACGATCGGCACCTTCGGCGCGACGCTCCTGGCGGCTGGCCTCACCTATCTCGGCAATATGCTGATCGGCCTCCTGTTCCCGGTGAAGGCGCCCGACCAGCAGCGCGACAAGGGCGGCTACCGGATCACCGGGCTGCGCAACGAGGCTCGCCCGGGCGCGGCCATCCCCTCGATCTTGGGCGAGATCCGCGTCGCTCCGCAATGGGCGATGAACCCGTACACCGAGGTCGTCGGCAACACGCAGTACATCCGGGCGATCGCCCATCTCGGTTACGGCCCGCTGCTCCTCGACGAGTGGAAGATCGGTGACACGCCGCTCGAGGAATATGACGAGGTCGAGCTGGAGATCCGCGAGGGCTTGCCGGACGACGAGCCGCTGACCCTCGTCACCCGCCAGGTGATCGAGGACAGCTACAACACCGATCTCACCAACTGGCCGCCGGAGGACGACTTCGGCGATCCGATCGAGGACGCGGAAAACGAGATCAAGGAAGTCGTCCGCTACACCGCCTCCGACATCTCGGCCTTCGCGGTGATCTTCGGCTGGCCCTCCGGCTCGGTCAAATACACCGACGAAGGGGACGACAAGCCGGTCACGGTCGAGTTCCGGGTCAGGGCCCGCAAGATCGGCGCTTCGACCGACGCGATCGACACGACGTTCTCCATAACGGAGGAACGCTCGGTCGCCATGTACCGGCAGCGCGAGTTCGAGGTGCCCGAGCGCGGCGCCTACGAGATCGGCGTGACGCGCCTCAATGGCGAGAGCGACAGCGTCCAGGTCCAGGACAAGGTGCAGCTGGCCGCCATCCAGTCGATCCGGCCGGAATATCCAATCGCTGCCAAGGATGCGCTCTGCCTGGTCGCCATCCGGATCAAGGCGACGGCCCAGCTCTCCGGCGGGCTCGATCGGCTGGAATGCCGGGCGCGCCGGGTGATCCCGGACTACGACACGGTGACGGATACCTGGACGCCGCGGCCGACGCGCAACCCCGCATCGGTGATAGTTCACGCCTGCCGCGGCCCGGAGATCCCGGCGGCCGAACGCTGCACCGACGACATGATCGACTGGCCGGCCATGGTTGATTTCCACGCCTTCTGCGTCCTCCATGGCCTCGAATATGACGAGGAGCACCGGGACGCCGTGGCGCTGCCGATACGGCTCGCGGCGATCGCCTCGGCCGGGCGGGCGGCACCGCGCTGGACCGGCACCATGTGGACCGTCGTCATCGACCGTCCGGACAACGCCGTCGTCGATAGCTTCTCGCCGCAGGACGCCTGGGACTTCCGCTGGGAGATCCGCTACCCGAAGCTGCCGGACGGCTACCGCGTGACCTTCGCCGACCGGACCAACGACAACAAGGTCGGCGAACGCGTGATCCCGTTCCCCGGCATCGATCCGGACGACGTCGAGACGGCCGAGGAGCGCGAGCGGCCGGGTAAGACCAATCCCGACGAGGTCTGGCGCGAGACCAGGCGCGAGCAGTACGAGGCGCTCTATCGCAACCGCACGCTCTCCTTCGTCGCCAGGGGGCGAGGCCGCCCCGCGGTGCGCGGCAAGACCGTCGCCGTCTCCTACGACCAGTGGGACCGCACGCTCTTCGCCGTCCGCGTCGACGCCGTCGAAGGCCGCGGCATCGTCCTGTCCGATCCCGTCGAGATGGAGGCGGGCGAGAGCTACGCCGTCCGCTTCTGGCAGCTGCGCGAGGAGGAGGACGGCGAGGATGTCAGCCTCGTGCGCGACGTCGTCACCATGGCGGGCGAGCACCGGCTGATCCTCCTCGAGGGCGAGGGGCCGATGCCGGAGGTGGACCATGTGGTGCATTTCGGGCTGCAGAACCGCGAGAGCATCATCGCCACCGTTCTCGATACCGAGCCCGGTGAGCGCGGCACCACCGTCTACACCGTCCAGCCTGAAGCGCCGCTGGTCGACCAGCTGACGGACGCCGAGGTGCCGCCGGCCTGGGATGGCCGGGTGGGGGCCATCGTCGCGATCGCCGCCGGACCGCCGGCCAAGCCCCGGGTGGCCTTCGTGCTGTCGATCGAGGGCGTCGTGATGGTCGGCCTTCAGGAAGGCACCGGCTCGATCTATCCGCCCGCGACCTTCGTCGTCGAGCATCGCACCGCAGGCACGGCGGATCCCTACCTGGAAGCCAGCGCGCCGGCCTATACGGGCTCGGTCGTGTTGCCCGGCTACGCCGTCGGCGACCAGGTCGAGCTGCGCGCCAATGCGCTGGGCACGAACGGCGATCCGTCGCCCTTTACCGTCTACCGGGTCTTCACCATCGTCGACGAGGCGCCGGCGGCGCTGGCTCCGCCGACTGGGCTGTCCTTCGCCCCGGACGATCCGGTCACCGGGCCCGCCTCGACGACGGCCTTCTGGACCAACGGCAATGACGGCCGCGTCAGTGTCGCGAGGATCTATCGCGCGCCGCTCGGCGGCCTGTTCGAGGATGCCGTTCCCGTCAGCGGCCCGCTTTATGGCGGCCCGCTGCAGAAGCTGCAGCTCGACGACGCGCCGGGCTATGGCGACTGGACGTATTTCGTCGTCAACGAGGGCGCCGGCCTCGTCTCGGAGCCGGTCTCGGCCAATGTCAGGATCCTCGGCCCGCAGCTGAGCCCGAACGTGACCCTCGACAGTGCAACCGGCGTCACCCTCGGTGCGAGCTGGTCGATCTCGGGCGGGACGGCCAAGAAGGCGTCCGCGTCGACGTCGACGATCGCCTGGGCGGTCAGCGTCAGCGCCGGCGTCGAATATCTCCTGACCTATGACCTGATTGCGATCGCCGGCGGCAACGCCCGGCCGCGCCTCGAGGGCAGCTCGCTCGTCCAGGGCGATCTCGTCGGCACGCCGGGCCCGCAGGAGGATCGCCTGACGGCTGCCACCGGCAACACCACCGTCTCGATCCTCGCCGGCGCCGGCGTCACGGTCGAGATCGACAACGTCAGTCTGAGGCGGATTTCGCCATGACGCAGGAGCTGATCTGATGGCCAATCCAGGCACCACCTCCGGGCTTCTCCCGACTGGCGACCTGCCGGAATCGCTCCTCGGCCACGAGCTCGTCGGCGAGCAGCGGGACGTCCGCAACTTCCTCCTCGACGTCATCGCGCTGCGCCTCCTCGCCAGCGGGCCGCTCCACGACATCATCGAAGTGCTGAAGGGCACGACAGGCAACCCCGACCTGGTCGCGAGCTTCACCACTTACATGAACGGGCTGGGCACGCGGCTCAATCAGAGCATTCCGACCGCAGCCATTCTGCGCGCCGCAGGTGACGTCCAGCCTCGAGCCGAGCTGGCGGACGCCGCCGGCGTCGTGAAGACGTTCATCGCGCTGCTCTCCGGCGGCGTCACCACCATGCGCGTCGGTGGCATCTCTGGGACGTCGCCCTCAAGGGACGCACTGCTCGCCAGCACCGCCGGTGCCGTGACGTTCCCCTGGACGCCGATCCATCCGACGCTGGCCGCCACCATGGCGCTGCCGATGGTCCGCCGGCGGCTGTCCGAGCGCCCGGCCTATACCCAGGACATCCTGCCGCTCGAACTGACCGACGGCGCCCGCTACATGGCCTCGTCCGGCGATCGGGACGTGCCGATCGTCGCGCGCTCCGGAACCGTCTTCATCGACTTCTCGCTGCTCGCCCAGGGCAGGAGCGTCGTCGTCGCCACCGCCGGCGGCATCGCCCGCCTCGACGCCGGCAGGCTCGGCGCCACGACCCGGACGTTTCGCGGGACGGGCACGCGGTTCGCCACCATCTCCGATAGCGCCACCGTGCGCGTCCGCCGGCTCCTGACCGACCTTTTGACGATCGAGGAGATCGAAGGCTCGGGGCACGTCTCGTCCGGGACCCAGACGCCCTTCGTTGCCGCCGGCGAGAAGGTCTATCTCGGCCTTGGCCAGAGCTTCGAGCAGCGCGCCCTTGATGGTGACGGAACCGAATCCTTCCTGCGGCAGCTGCGGGCGGGCGGCAACGCGGACCAGTGGCTGATGGTCAACGGCGCCTTCGGCAGTACGGCGATCCTCGAGGTCAACAAGACCTCCGATGCGGCCCAGAACTGGTGGCTCAACACGGACAACACCGCCGGACCGATGTGGACGCGGGCCAAGGGCATCATGACGGCGCTCAAGAACGAGGGGCACCCCGATCCCACCTATGTCGCCCTCATCATCGGCCAGAATGAGATGGACGGCGTCTTCGCCGGACGCTGTACCTTCGCCGATGTCCGCGACGGCTATCTCGCGCTGATCGGCCTCATCCGCGCCGAATATCCAAGCGCCAAGATCATCATCGAGACGATGCCCGGCCGCGACGGCAATGCCTCCGGCCAGCAGGCCCAGCAGGTGGTGCGCGAGGCGCAAATCGCGGTGGTCAAGTCGGGGCTCGCCTACGTCATTCAGGGCGGCGAGCAATATGACCTGGAGCGCGTCGTCGGCGACCTGCATCCGACCGAGGACGGCCAGCGCGAGCAGATGCGCCGGCGGGCGCTCGTCGTCCTGAAGGACATGGGCGCTTCGGTCGGCCTCGGGGCCGTTGTCAAGAGCTGGACTCGTGTCAGCGCCACCAAGACGCGGCTTGTGATCTCCCTGCCGCACGACACGCCGACGGCCAACGAGGGCTGGCGCGACATCGCCATCCTGCCGAACGGCGATCCCACCAAGGACATGGCCGTGGTGAAGCCGATCAAGTGCGATTTCGTCAGCCTCGTCGGAACGGACTTCGACCGGCAGTGGGAGATCACCCACGCCGATGTCACCACCGCCTTCGCCGGCGCCGGCGCCACCGACGGGCGGCTCGTCTACCCCTATGGCTACTGCCTCGACGCCGACCGCGGCGGCGCGATCGGCGACCATGGGACGCTGAACGGCTTGCCGGCCCGCACATCAATCGTCTGATCGAGAGGAACCGACATGCACGTGCATTTCAAGGAAGTGACCGGCGAGGATGGCGTGAAGCGCCTCGTCGTCTCTGACACCGGCCGCAAGGTCCGCCTGCCCGATGGCTATAGCCTCATCGTCATGGATCCGGCTGGCTATGGGTGCCAAGTCGGCACCGCCGAGGACGGGCGCATCCAGCTCCTCTCGACGCAGCCCGGGCTGCCGGCAGATCCCATCCTCGACGACGTGGAATAGGGGCAGACGACGGGCCGGCCGAGGCCGGCTGCGGGGAAAGACTCTAAAGGAATAACCGTTTCATTGAAAAGGAGTGAGCGATATCATTCAAAAAAGCTTCTGTTGTCGACGGTCAGGGCGACATCGTTGCTATGGATCTCTGAAGGTTCAGCCGCGCATGACGTGATGATGGCTCGATAAGGATAGGCATCGTTCCGACGAAAGCCAATGTCATTTCGTACGTCGGAATTCGATCCATACTGCAGTTCGACCTCGACCTCTCCAGTTACTACATAGCAGACCGTGGTGGCGTTCATGAGCTGGACGGCTATGGTGTCGATGGCATGGCCGTTGACTACTGTGTGCGTTGAGAGCTCGTCAAGCTCCTGAATTGTCTCCGAGATCAGATTGTCGAAGACAGCCTCGTGCATCACCTCCGCCAGCGCATGCTTCATGGTCTCGCGGGCCGTCGCCGCGCCCTCCAAGAGATTTACAAGCCCAAACAACACGTTCTGAATCATCTTTCGGACGTCGCGGCCCTTATGGATGATGGTTTCGGCTTGGACGTGGGTAGCCCTGTTCAATTCGTTGATTGCGTCTAGAAGGGGCTGAACTTCTTCTCGAACATCGAGGCTCAGTATGTCCTCTACAAAGGCTTCGGGCAGGCCCGCATGGACGATGTAGTTAGCTCGCTGCCGACGAGTGATGCCTGCTGTATCCTTGGCTTGTTCGAACCAGACACAGCGGCGCACCTCTTGTTCGGGGGCCAGATCGTGGAGCACATGCCCGACAATTTCGCGCAGGCCGCTCGCAGCGAGATTGCCTCTGATCGGGTTGGACTTGTCGCGCGCTACGCGCATGACGCCCTTGAGAAGCTTTGGGAGAAACGGGTCGCCGGGAAAGCGCTCGGCGAGGGCTTTCTTCGTCGCGTTGATCTCACGCCAAGACATCTTGTTCGATTTCGAATTCGCCATATCACCTAATTGGGCGCAGCAGGTTGAGCATCGAGAAACGCTCGGCTCGTCAGTATTTCTCGAAGGTGGGGTTATAGAAGCGATCTGCAAACTCACCGAGGGTCGAGCGGGCCTCACGTAAAGCGCTCAGAGCCAAAGGATTGGCGATATCAGCCAGGCGCGTTTTGTTTTCTGAAATCGTCCCGATGATGCGCAGCAGTGTGGCCATCGATGCGCGGATCATCTCGAGGATTGAAACGTCACAATGAAATTTGCTGAACTCGCGTTTGCGCACTTCGCCTTGCCAGCGCGGGTTCCTTAAGAAGAAAAGTGTAGTCTGCATCTTCAGCGAGACGCCATGCGCGATGTCATGCCGAAGGGAAAACCCGGACCGGGCCGCGTGGCACCAAGTTTCCAGCAAACCACGCACCTTCTCGTCGGCGATGCCGGCGGCGTGGCTGGCGAGCATCGCGATCAGTTCAGAAATTGGCTTGGCATCAGTCGTGGGGCGAATTCCCCTGGGATCAATCTCTTCCAGAACCCATAGAGCGCGTTCGAGATGATATTCGATGTGGGCCGCAAAGACGATTATCGAGGCTAGCTTTCGGGCCACCTCATCGTCCAGTCCCAGCGCCGCATCGAGCTGATCGGCGCGTCCGAACGTATGGCTTGGTTGTCGGTTAATGGGTGCGCCTTTCGTAGCAGGAAATTTGGGCCAGCTCTGAGGCTTTGAATTGGGAAATGCGGCCGATCAAAAAGATGCCGAGAAGATATGCTGTAGTATGAATGGTTGCAACGCCGGCGCACGAGTATGAG
The DNA here is from genome assembly GCF_002088275.1 of Aurantimonas sp. 22II-16-19i. Classification (GTDB taxonomy): domain Bacteria; phylum Pseudomonadota; class Alphaproteobacteria; order Rhizobiales; family Rhizobiaceae; genus Jiella. The sequence continues at coordinate 102,689 of NZ_AQQS01000019.1, read as the reverse complement.
CAGTTTCGAACACGGCAGTCTCCTGAGGCAGGATGAAGCGTCCCGGGTTTTCCGGAGGCTCCTGTCTGTGAGAAGGAGCTACGATGAGCAAGACGAGCAAGAAGTTTTCGCCTGAGGTCCGCGATCGTGCGGTCCGGATGGTTGGAGAGCACCGGGCCGATTATGGCTCGGAGTGGGAAACGATCACCTCGATCGCGGCGAAGATTGGATGTACGGCCGAGACTTTGCGCCGGTGGTGCCGCGATGAGGCGGGCCGACGAGCAGGCCCCGCGGCGCAGGCGGCCGACGATCAGGCGCGTTTGCGGCTGCTCGAGCGGGAGGTGAAGGAGCTCCGTCGGGCCAACGAGATCCTGCGCAAGGCATCGGCTTATTTTGCGATGGCGGAGCTCGACCGCCCCGGGAAAGGGTGATGGCGTTCATTGACGCCCATCGCGAGGAACTGGGGGTCGAGCCGATCTGCCGCGAGCTGGCGATCGCCCCATCCTCCTACCGCGAACACGCTGCACGCCTTGCCGATCCCGGCAGGCGTCCGGCCCGTGCCCGTCGCGATGACGAGATCATGGACGAGATCGAGCGCGTCCATGCGAACAGTTTTGGCCTCTATGGCAGCCGCAAGGTCTGGCATCAGTTGCGTCGCGAGGGGATCAAGGTTGCCAAATGCACGGTGGAGCGCCTGATGCGCGCCATGGAGCTGGCCGGCGTGCGCCGGGGAAAGAAGACGATCACCACCGTCAGAGACCCGAAAGCGCCATGTCCGCTGGACAAGGTCAACCGGGAATTCCGCGTCAGTCGTCCCAATGCCCTGTGGGTGGTCGATTTTACCTACGTCCATACCTGGGCGGGGTTCGTCTACGTCGCCTTCGTGATCGATGCCTATGCTCGGCGGATCGTCGGTTGGAAGGTCAGCAACTCGGCGACGGCAGGCTTCGTTCTCGATGCTCTTGAGCAGGCGATCCATGCTCGCAGGCCAAAAGCCGATGACGCGCTCATCCACCATAGCGACAGAGGCGTCCAATATCTCGCCATGAACTACACCCAGCGTCTGGCCGAGGCCGACCTGGTGCCTTCGGTAGGCAGCGTCGGCGACAGCTACGACAACGCCTTGGCCGAGACAATCAACGGCCTCTACTAGGCCGAGGTCATCTGGCGGCAACGGTCATGGCCGAGCGCACCAGCCGTCGAAATGGCGACGTTGCGCTGGGTCCATTGGTTCAATAATCACCGCCTCTTCGGACCCATCGGGCATATCCCGCCCGCCGAGGCCGAAGCCAACTACTATGCTGCCCGCGAGGACCTCGATAAGGCTGCATGACTCAAATGAAACAGCCTCCGGAAAACCCGGGACGCTTCACTTCATGCACGGACCGCTTCGGTTGAATTTCACAGTTTGCTGAAAATTCCTTTGCTCAGCCGTCGTATGTAGGCCTCTCGCCTTTCCTCTATCGCGGATGCTCTTGTCAGGAGCGGAGCGATAACCGCCTCGGCTGCTGGCGTGGGAAAGCCATCTGTGACCAAATTCAATCCCTCTCGCCAGACTGGCACAGCATGCCGCTTGATCAGTGCGTACACGCGTGCCCTCAAGATCATACGCTCTCGAGTTAATCGAATGTATTCCTTCGTACCCGGGAGATCGTCTTGGCAATGAAACCAAGACGGAACGAACGGGTCTGCAACGGGATCCAGTTCAGGTTGTGGATCACGTATGAAAACAACGTTTTTCCCGAGCATCGCAGGGTATGATGGCCCCGTCACGTCATGGAGTTGACCCAGCTCGTCTTGCCATACGGCGTGGTGGAGCAGTTCGATGTAGTGCCCTGGGAAATGTGAGGGGACCCATCCCAACGTAGCCCGCCCTCCATGTTCTGCAATCTGCTGCCGAACGTTTTCGTAGCAGTTACCCACAGGACCACTTTTAATCCTCTCTATGACCACAATCTCGTACTGAGTGAGGAATTGCGTCGCGAGACGCGTAGTCCGCGGGTCATCGGCATCGAGTGCTTCTTGAGGTAGCATGGCAAAACCCGCTCCATTGGTATCAGCGCCGTTTATCGCATTGATGGGAGACGGAAGGGAGCAAAAATTGGAGCGCGTGGATGTTAGTGTCCGGCGATGCTGACGCCCCGTTCGCGACCGAATTACAAAGCGTTCACCAATCTATGTCCTGCGCGACGTGCTCAAAGCATAGGAGCTTCTTCGAATGGCTCGCCATCAACTGACACATGCCGAGTTGGAGGAGCAGCTCCGAGAACAGTTGGGGATGCTGCAGCGAGCGGCTCATGCTTTCGATGCAGGCTATCGTAGCGAGGCAAAGCGGATGGCAGTTAGTCTCCGAAATCTACTGCACTCCGCTCGTAACCCGTCATTGTTGAAGCGACTGGGTCGTAACGAACTGGATTTCGTAGATACTGCAGCACCGCTGGATCCAGAGAACCTCTTATCTCAGCATCGCCTAATCTTATTACAGATAAAAGAAGGAAGGGTCAGCTTCGGCCCGAGGCTGGATGACGGCACGACGGTTGCAAGGCAGGCATTCGATGACTGGTGGTCTACGCCGGTTCTCGGTGATAATGAAAAACGCCAGCTTTCACGGGCCGATGTCGTCCTGTGTATGGCTGATCAGGATGGCGGGGCGCACGTCGATGGCTCACTCCGCACTGATTATGCGGCCTTTAGCCGGTCTAATTCGCTCGGTTGGACAATGACGTCACAGGCCGGTGGACAGCAAGCGTTATCCATTCCCGAGGGCGCAACGATCCGGCAGATCTCTCATGAGGTGCTGCGTACTCTAGTATTTGGATACGCTCGCAGCGTTGAGGACGTCGATCTTCTGCGACAGGAGCCCGAGGTCAACGGAGGATGCGTCAAGTTTCCGCCATGGGGGGATTTTTACGCAGATTGTCATGCTGGAATGCCCCTAATCGCAGGCGCGGCATATTCGGTTAGGTTCGTCCTGGGAGTGATAACTGCCGGAAGCGTTAGACCAGTCGTCGGCGGATCATATGGAGATCCCGTCACAACACCAGGGGAACATCTTCAGACAGTTGTGGCGGGATCCGAACACGGCTGTGGGGTTTACGCTGACTACACGGATGCCGTTCTTAAGGAGTTTAACTGGCGCCGAAGCTATTGAGCGCATCCGGCTTCGCATGGCGCTTGCGCTGCGAAGGATGATCTTGCCCACTCCACAGCCACGTTGATGGTGTCGACGTCATCACTATGGCGGCTGACGCCTTCAATCTTCCGAATGCTCGATGGCCTCTTCACCCGTGCTATCGAGTGCAGAAGTACGACCGAAGAAGAGTGCGGGCGCAATCGGCTCGCCTAGGTTCAGATGCCCAAGCATCATGTATCCTTGGCCAGAGATATCCACCTCAAATGTTTTCAGCAGCCTTGAGGTCAGTGGCACAAAGCGGCGCGCGAACGCTAGGTCGGCATCATAGGTCGCCTCTCCAGCCGCCTTCCATGAGGCATGAAGGATATCTCCGCACTTCACGTAGTACGCTTTCGCCTCTTTTTCGGTTAAATATTCGTCTTCAACATCCGTAAACCTGCCGGCGATGCCTGGCTCATCTGTAGGAACTACGTCGATCGCAACAGGAAAGAAGCGAGGATTTATGGCACGTAGCAGGGCCATCTTCGTCACCGCCTGATACTCATCGCGCAACCGGTGGGATACGGCTTCGCCAGCGTCTTTATGAGCAGACACGGAGAGCAGCATGAGTTCTTCAATGATCATACGAATATGGCCAAAGGCCTGACGAAGTTCGACAATTGAGAAGGGTGAGAAAGACTCCTTCGTTGCGCGATCCATGACCCGTTTCAGGGACTCGAGGTGAGCCCTGATCATCACCAGGTGATCGTAGGCCACCCGCTCGCTAGGTGGTTGAGCCATTCCCTTCGGACGTGCGAATTCCAGCATCGAGCGCAGATTCTCCACCGCATCTAAACCGCTCGCGAGGGTAACACGAATATCTCCACACGCTCAGGCTGCTTCAGCGACAGGCGAGCCGCCGATGACCGCAGCGGATCGGGGCTATCAGCCAACAGGGCAATGTGAGGGGGGAGTTGGTGATCAGCTCGCACCGAAACTGATCTCGTTTGAACCGCCGCGCTGTCTCATTTGAAGCCGCGCTACAGGTGGGGGAACTGCTGATTGAGAGGAAGAGAACTGCCGCCATTTGATGTTGCGCGGGCCGCCATATGATTTTGCGCGCTACACATGGAAACCGATTCGACCCCTTTGGTCTGGTTCCCGAAATTCGATGTTCGTCAGAGGTTTGGCACCCGCGCTTGGGGCGGGCGTTTTGTGGCGGTGAGAGAGGGATTCGAACCCTCGATACGGTTTCCCGTATACACGCGTTCCAGGCGTGCGCCTTCAACCACTCGGCCACCTCACCATCGTCGAATGCCGCCCAGCCTTCGCACCCCATCGAAGCCCGGCAGGGCCGATGACATCGTGGGACGGTCCGGAGGAAGCGCCCGGGCCCGGTTGGCGGCCCGTGTTCGATCGGCGCGGGATATGACAGAATGCCCGCTTCTTCAAGTCCTGATTTCGAAACCGGTCAGGCTGGCGCCAGCGCCGGCGCCGTTTCGCCGTCCCACCGCGGCAGCGATGCGGCGCTTTGGCAGGGGCGCAGCGTGCCTCGACCATCGGCATTCGCTGACGCAATGAGAGCATGATCCCGAAAAGTGGGAACCGGTTTTCGGGAAAGATCATGCGGCAAAAACAGGAGTGAGCCGGATGTCGATCGAAGCTGATCTCATCCCGCTCTAGCGCCGGCACTCGGGCGGGCCGCCATGCTCCGGGCCCGCCGCCGCCGCGGTGCGATCCCGGCGCGGCCGGGGTTGCGGAGGCGGCGCGCGAGAAGGGGCCTCATGTGCGGTTCGGCGATGGCTCCTTCGGACCTTCGCTCGCGCGGTCCTCGTCGAGTTCCTTGACGATGTCGGCAAAGCCGCGGAACAGCTTCTGCATCCGGTCGATGGCGATGTCGGTTTCGTCGCTGCCGGGCTGGGCCGGGCCACCCTCGGCAAGCACGGTCTCGAGCGCTTCGATCCGCGCCTCCAGCGCCCTGATCCGGGCGTCGGAGGCGGCCCGATCCTCTGCGGCGGCGGGCGCGCCGTCGCCGCAGAGGATCGTTTCCCCTTCGACCCGGCAGGAAGCGAGCGACCCCGTGGCGGTGTCGAGGCGGGCGACGGCGCCCGCGATTCGCACGATCTGGTAGCGGCCGGGAGCGGCTTCGCCGTCGATCCGTCCGAGGCCGGACTGGGCGCCGGCCGGCACTGCTGCCCAAAGGAGCGTTGCCAGGGCCATCATTGCCGGCGCTGCTGCCGACCTCGTGCCTCGTCGTTGCATCGTCGTTCCTCTCCTCGGCTGCCGGCTCGGCGATCAGCCGTCATCGTCCAGATCCGGCAGGCCTGCTCGCCCTGCGGCATTTCGCCTCCGGGTAGGCTCGCAGTTTCAGGTGGCCGCGATGTGACGGAAGCGGGCAGAATCTCGCCTGCCGCGAATTGATTTTTCCCCGATTGTTTGGCACCGCTTCCCCATGACCCAGACGATCTACAAGATCCTTCCCCGCACGCTGTGGGAAGCGGCCAAGGACCAGGGCCGCCTCGACGGCGCGCCGGTCGACCTTTCCGACGGCTTCATCCACTTCTCGACCAGCGCCCAGGTGCGCGAGACGGCCGCGCGGCACTTTTCCGGCCAGAGCGACCTGCTGCTCGTCGCCGTCGATCCCGCGCCGCTGGGCGAGGCGCTGCGCTACGAGACGTCCCGCGGCGGCGCGCTGTTTCCGCATCTCTATGGGAGCCTGCCCGTCGAGGCCGTGCTCTGGGTCGAGGACCTGCCGATCGGGCCGGACGGGCACCACCTGTTTCCCGGCTCGATGCGATGACATCCGCGCCGTGACCGCCCCAGTAGTGTTCATTCCCCTTCCGTCGCCCGTTCGTCGAGGTCCCCGCGGAGATCGTGCCGGCCTCGGCAAGGTGCGCCGGCTCGACGCCCGCTCGGCCGCGGCCGCACCGGAAGCACGCCCGTGAGCCTCCTCTACCGGCTGGCCCGGCCGGCGCTGTTTCGCCTCGATGCCGAGCGCGCCCACACCCTGTCGATCGCGGCCCTCAAGCGGGGCCTCGTGCGCGATCTCGACATCCCGGTGGACGGCCGGCTGCATGTCGAGGTGGCGGGCATCCGCTTTCCCAACCCCCTCGGCCTTGCCGCCGGCTACGACAAGAACGCCGAGGTGCCCGATCAGGCCCTGAAGCTGGGGTTCGGCTTCGTCGAGGTGGGCACGCTGACCCCGCAGCCCCAGGAGGGCAATCCGCGCCCGCGGATCTTCCGGCTGCCGAAGGCGCGCGGCGTCATCAACCGGCTCGGCTTCAACAATGACGGCCATGCCGATGCGGCCGAGCGGCTCGCGGCCAGGGCCGGCAAGCCCGGCATCGTCGGGGTGAATGTCGGCGCCAACAAGGATTCGCCCGATCGTCTCGCCGACTATGTCGAAGGGGTGAACGTCTTCGAGAGCTTCGCCGACTACCTGACGATCAACATCTCGTCGCCGAACACGCCGGGGCTGCGGGCCTTCCAGTCCGGCAGCGAGCTCGACCGTCTGCTGAAGGCGGTGGTCGCCGCGCGCAACGGCTATGCGGCGATGACGGCGGGCGGGCAAAAGCCGGTCTTCGTCAAGGTCGCCCCCGATCTCTCCGAGGACCAGATCGAGGAGATCGCCGATGCGGCGCGGCATCGGGCGGTGGACGGGTTGATCGTCTCCAACACGACGCTGTCGCGCGAAGGCGTCGAGGGACAGCCCCACGCGGCCGAGGCCGGCGGCCTCTCCGGCCGGCCGCTGATGCGCCGCTCCACCTGGGTGCTCGCCCGGTTCCGCCGGGCGGTCGGCCCGGACTTCCCGCTGATCGGCGTCGGCGGCGTCGACGACGCGCGCACCGCGATCATGAAGATCGAGGCGGGCGCCGATCTCGTCCAGCTCTATACCGGCCTCGTCTATGGCGGGCCGCACCTGCCGGCGCGGATCCTGAAGGGCATGCTGCGCGTACTCGACATCGGCGACATCGACAATGTCGCCGCGCTGCGGGATCGCCGGGTGGACGATCTTTTGGCTGGGCCGCCGCCGGTCTGAGGCGCGGTTCGGTGGATTCCGGCCTGATCGCCTATCGAAACCGTCAGCCGCGCCGCGTCGAGCTGCTGCGCGGGCGGGCCGGCCGGGCGTCGATCGCGGCGACGAGCAGGAGGGCGAGCGTCGTCGCGTTGAGCACATGCCAGAAGAGATGCGTGCCGTAGGGCCAGTGCTCGCAGAGCGGCCCGTCGAGGGTGCGCAAGGTCAGCGAGACGAGGAAGGTGCCTCCGGCCGACAGGACGAGCCTGCCCGGTTCCCGATCCTGCGCCACCAGGAGGCCGCCGATCGCGAGCATCGCCAGGAGGGCCGGCACGTAGCCTGCCGACGATCCGAACAGCGGATCCAGCATCGGCTCGACGAGAAACGAGGCGGCGAGGAAGCAGAGGGTGGCGAGCCCGGCGGCGGGCAGGGCGAGGCCGAAGAAGCGGACGAGGGCGAGCGCGAAATAGCTGTAGATGAAAACCGCGATCGGCAGGACGTCGGCAAGGCTCGCCCAGCGGGTGGCGAATGTGTGGAACAGGAAGGAGCCCGCGCCGATCACCGCGACCAGCCCGCAGAGTGCGCCGCCGGCCGGGTCCTTGCCGCCGCGCAACGTCCAGAGGCTGAGGCCGATGGCGGCGGCGGCGAAGAAGGCGAGGTTGGACCAGGCATTCAGCGGCTCGGCCCAGAAGGCCGGGCTGGTGCGCTCGCAATAGGCGTCGATCGCGGCGGACCAGTTCATCGGTGCTGCGGCCCGCTTTCACAGCAAGGCTCGGGAGAAAACGGCAAGGAGCCGTCGATCGGTCTGCGGTTCGTCATGCGGCCCCTCGTTTTGGACGACAGATCGAGCGCCCGGCGCCCGGCAGGGGCGATGGCCTCCGGGACCCGGGCTGCCGCCTGCGAATACAGGCTCACTCGCCGACTCGCCAGGGATCGTAGGTGCCGAAGTTCCAGAGATTGCCCTCGGGGTCGTGGCAGGAGAACTCCCGCGAGCCGTAGTCCTTGTCGGAGAGATCCATCACCACGGTCGCACCGGCGGCCTGCACCGCCTCATACAGCCTGTCGATGTCCTCGACGACCACATAGGGGCTCTGGCTGACCTTGGCGCCCGGCGACGCCGGAGCCTGCAGCGCGCCGAACGCATCGTCCCGCGCGTCGCCGATCATCACCATCCCGTCGCCATAGACGAGCTCGGCATGAGCGATGCCGCCCTCCTCGCTCTCGTGGACGGCGCGGCGCTCGAAGCCGACGACCGAGCAGAGCCAGTCGACCATCGCGCGGGCATCGGCGCTGCGGATCGTCGGGATCACGCTCGAACTCATCGAAACCTCCTCAATCAAGGCGAAGCGGCGGCCGGGACTGCAGTCCCGGCCGCCCTGTCATGATAATTGGCGAGACGCGCGGCTTTTTCCATCGCGTCGCGACGGGTCGGCGTCACTTTCCTCAGTTTTGGATCGTCGCCTGGCTCTCGCCGCCGAGGCCGAGGCAATTGGCGAAGAACGTCGTGGTCGCCGGCCAGTCGGAGAACACGCCGATGACGCCGATGTCGCTCGCCAACGTGTCGAGGAGGCGCAGCATGTCGCCGTCGTCATTCACCACGTCGGAAATGCTCTGATAGTACCAGCCGCCGCCACCGGCGAGCGGGCCGGAGCGCTCCAGCGACCAGGTGATGATCTTCAGCCCGGCCTTCTTGGCCTCTTCGGCATAGGGCGACGGCACGATGGCGCCGTTCTCGCCGCTCTTCACCAGCATCCACAGCGGCGGGGCGACGATCTTCACGCCGGCATCGGCCAGTTCCTGCATCGTCGGCTTGTAGGTCTCGGGGTTCATCGCGTCGAAGCCTTCCAGCGTCTCGTCGCGATCATCGAGATAGACGGCTTGCTCACCGAACTCCGGATCGTTCTTGATCCAGAACTTGACGTCGTCGAGCAGGAAGGACTGCGGATAGACGTCGGAGGCCGGCACGCCAGCGGCCTTGTAGTCGGCGATCATCTGCGCCGCATAGGCTTCCTGGGTGTAGTCGCCCTCATAGGGCATGTCGACTTCCGGCGTCTTCAGTTCGGGCGTGAACTTGCGGCCGAGCGACTTGATGAGCGCGATGTAGTCCTTGTGGCTCATCACCGTGCCCGGCGAATAGAGCGTCGTGCGCCAGGTGGCGTTGCCGCCCTGATAGGCCTCGGCGGTGGTCGCCGTCTTGTCGGAGGAATCCATCTTGGCCTTCAGCGACATGAACTCGGCGAGCGTCAGGTCGGAGGTGCAGCACTTGGCGCTCGCCTCCGTGCCCGCCGCCGCGTCGGCGGGCGTGAAGGGCTGGGTGCACTTCGCCGCAAGGTCCGGCCGCGTCAGGATGTCGGTGGTGGTGTGCAGGTCGCACTGGGAATGGCGGCAGACGAGCTCGCGATCCTTGGTGAAGGCGACGTCGCATTCGATGACGCCGGCGCCCTGACGCGCAGCGGCGAGATAGGACTCCCGCGAATGCTCGGGAAACTGCAGCGGAGCCCCGCGATGGCCGATCGACCAGGCATTGGCCGTCATCGGCTGGCCGACGCAGGCGGCGAGCTTCTCCTTCAGCGGGCCGGCTTCCAGCGCGTCGAGAAGCGCCAGCGGGCGCACCCCGATCGCGGCTTGCACAGGGACCGGAGACGCGCCCGGCGCCGCCGTGTCGGCTGCCTTGGCCGCGGTGGTCACGCCGGTCACGGCGAGCGCTGCAAGGAACATGAGGCTGTGGCGAAGGCTTCGCATGGCGGCGTCTCCTGGAGGGCTGGATCTCGCCCGCGAGGCTAACGCCGGCATGCAACGGGGCGACGACAGGCATGATTCGTTTCGGTGTCGGCGTGCGCTGCCGGCGGGCCTGCGGCTTGCCGGCCGGGACGACGCTGCCACATCACACGGTCGGAAGAAGAGGCCGCTGGCCGGTTCGAAGGAGGTCTCGTCGATGGCAGTGAAGGCAGGCGCCGGAGCGCAGCAAGGGGAAGCGGACGGGCAGTCCAGGCGCTCGCTCCGGCCGCGTCCGGCGCTCCTGGGGATGGCGCTGTTTCTTCTCCTCCTGCTGCTTCCGGCCCCAGAGGGGCTGTCCGTCGAGGGATGGCGGGTCGTCGCCGTCGCCTGCCTGATGATCGTCTGGTGGATCACCGAGGCGATCCCGGTCTCGGCGACGGCTCTCGTCCCGCTCGTCCTCTTCCCGCTGGTCGGCGCCGCCGAGATGGACGCCGCCGCCGCGCCCTATGCCGATCCGATCATCTTCCTCTTCATGGGCGGCTTCATGCTCGCCGGCGCCATGGAGAAATGGGAGCTCCACCGGCGCATCGCCCTCAACATCGTCGCCAGGACCGGCTCTCGCCAGCCCATGATCGTCGGCGGATTCATGCTGGCGACCGCGTTCCTTTCGATGTGGGTTTCCAACACCGCCACGACGGTGATGATGCTGCCCATCGCCCTGTCCGTGGCGAAGCTCCTGGAGGGCGAGACCGGCGCGGGCGACACCATCGGCCGCTTTCCTCTCGCCCTGCTCCTCGGCGTCGCCTATGCCGCCTCGATCGGCGGCGTCGCGACCCTGATCGGAACACCGCCCAACGCGCTTCTGGCGGGCAGCCTGTCCCAGCAATATGGCTACGATCTCGGCTTCGGCCGCTGGATGCTGATCGGCCTGCCGGTCGCCCTCGTCATGCTCGTCATCTCCTGGCTGCTCCTGACGCGCCTTCTCATCCGGCTCGATCGCCGCGAGATCGACGGCGCGTCGGAGCTGATCGCCAGGCGGATCGCCGATCTCGGCGGCTGGTCGCGCGGCGAGGTGGTCGTCGGGATCGTCTTCGTCGCCGCGGCGCTGGCGTGGATCTTCCGGACCATCCTCGACGACTACGTGCCGGGGCTCGACGACGCCGGCATCGCGATCGCCGCCGCACTCGTTCTCTTTCTCGTTCCGGGCGGCAAGCAGACGGGGGAGGGCGTCCTCGACTGGAAGACGGCGGCCGCCATTCCCTGGGGGGTGCTCCTGCTCTTCGGCGGCGGGCTGAGCCTTGCCAAGGCGGTCTCGGCCACCGGGCTCGACCAGTGGATCGGCGAGGCGCTGGGCAGCTTCGGCGGCGCGCTGCCCCTGCTCGGACTGGTTCTGCTGGTCGCTCTGGTCATCCTGCTGCTCACCGAGTTCACCTCCAACACGGCGACCGCCGCGACCTTCCTGCCGCTGGTCGCAGCGCTCTCCCAGACCCTCGGCGAAAATCCCCTGATGCTGTCGGTGCCCGCCGCGCTGGCCGCCTCCATGGCCTTCATGCTGCCGGTGGCGACGCCGCCGAACGCGCTGGTCTTCGCCTCCGGCAAGGTGACGATCCCGCAGATGGTCCGCTATGGTGGCTTCCACAATCTGGCGGCGCTGATCGTCATCTCGACCCTCGGCTATCTGCTTTTGACGACGCTGTTCGGCGTGACGGTCGGGGAAATGCCGGCCTGGGCGTCGGGCAGCGAGGGAGGCGGAGCCGCCCCTGCCGCGAACTGACGGTGCCGCTCCGCAGTGGCGGGAGGCCGCGCCCGGCCGACGGAAATTGTCCGGCAGGAACAGGGCCGGCGGGAACGGGGCCGGCGGGAACGGGAGGAGACGATGGCGAGACGTTTCGGAACCGACCGGCTTCTTGCCGGCATCATGGCCGTGCTGCTCGCGGCAAGCTCCGCAGGGGCTGCCGACGAGGGGGGCGCTCGCGGCGCGGGCCGCGAGGCGCCCCGGATCGCGGTCGCGAAGTTCGACTACAAGGACACCTCCGGCGAGGTTCGCGACCAGACGGCCGAGCATGCGGCGAGGCTCGATCTCTTCCGCACGCGGCTCGAAGCCGGGCTGACCGGGGACGTTGGAGCCTATGCGGCCGTGCCCCTCGGTTGCATGGCCCGGGACGCCTGCAGCCTGGAGACCCTGCGGCCGGAACCGATGCTGCGCGCGGCAAGGGCGGCTGGCGCCGACTACCTGGTCTTCGGCGGCGTCCACAAGATGAGCACCCTCGTCGGCTTCGGACGCATCGACGTCCTCGACGTTGCGGCGAACCGGCTGGTCTTCGACCGGGTGATCTCGTTTCGTGGCGATACCGACGAGGCCTTCGCGCGGGCGGCGGATTTCGTCGCCAGGGACATCCTGCGCACCCTGTCAGCCGGCCCGGCCCGTGCGGCGGGTGGCGAGCGGGCAGGGTCCGAACGCGGTATCCGCTGAGCTCCGGGCCGGGGCGGCGTCCGAAACGCCTTCGCGGAAATCGACGGCGCGCCGGTCGAATTTTGCCGTGCGAGCATTGAACGGCGAATTTTCACTCACCATCTCTTGGATATCCGAAACAAATGAGAGGTCACTCTCCCGCGATGCTTGTCGTCGCGGCCATTTTCAAAAGGAACGTGACTGCGATGTCTTCACAAGCCCTGATTCGTCCGGCCTGGACGCCGGTGACGATCGCCGTGATGGTCGGCGGTTTCTTCATCTGGTGGCCGGTCGGCCTTGCCATGCTGGCCTACATTCTGTGGGGCGAGCGCCTCGAAGGCTTCAAACGCGATGTCAACACCACGACGGACAAGTTCATGTTTTCGATGAAGCGGGCTGGCTTCAAGCAGCCCTTCGCCGCCGAGCGCACCGGCAACGTCGCCTTCGACGACTGGCGCGACACCGAGCTTCGCCGGCTCGACGAGGAGCGTCGCCGGCTGAACGAGGCGGCCGCCGAGTTCGAGGCCTATGCCCGCGAGCTGCGCCGCGCCAAGGACCAGGAAGAATTCGACAGGTTCATGCGTGATCGTCGGTCCCGCGACACCGGCCGCGACAATGGCGGCCCGATCGTCGACGGCCACCCGGCCTGAGGCTTGCGGCCAGCGGTCCTGCCGAGAGTGAGGCCGGGCCGCATCCGACCACCTTGCTCCAGCCCGGCTTCCTGTGCCGAGGTGACGAAACTCGTTGATTCTCATGGGCGGCGGTATCCTGCGGGGTGCCGCCGCCTCGTCTTGTCGGCTAGAGTTGGGCTCTGGCGTCAGATTCGCCGGGAGGGCCCGTCGGTGCCGCCCCAGCCGTTCGCCGCCGACACGTTCGCTCCTGCCGGATTTCAGGCGCCCCGATGCCCCAGCTTCTTCGCCGCAAGCCAGAGCCGCCGCTGCCCGATGCGATCGAGATCGCCGGCGGACAGTTGCCCTTGACCGTGCGCCAGAACCCGCGGGCCAAGCGCATGATCATGCGGATCGCGCCGGGGGGCGGCGGCCTCATCGTGACGGTGCCGCGGGGCCTCTCCGCCGGCAAGATCCGCGCCTTTCTCGATCGCCACCGCGGCTGGGTCGAGGAGCGCATCGCGCGGGTGCCCGACCGTGTCGCCATCGCCCCCGGCGCCGTGATCCCGCTGCGCGGCGTGCCGACCCTCCTCACCCATCGCGGCGGACGCCTGGTGACGCGGCTGGCGGCCCTCGCCGGCGAGGCGGGATCCTTTGATCTTGGGCCTGCCGAGTTGGGTCTGCCTGATGACGAGCCGACCGATCTCGGGTCCGCCGTCGTTGCCGTCGGAGCCGTCGGCCAGCAGCTCCTCGTCGGCGGGACGCCGGAGCATTTTTCCCGCCGGGTGCTCGACTATCTGCGCCGGGAGGCGCGCCGGGACCTCGAAGCCGCGGTGAAGATCCATGCCGCCGCCGTCGGCCTCGAGCCCCGCGCCATCACCATCAAGGACACCACCAGCCGCTGGGGCTCCTGCTCGTCGGACCGCCGGCTCGCCTTCTCCTGGCGCATCGTCATGGCCCCGCCTGCCGTCCTCGACTATCTCGCCGCCCACGAGGTGGCGCATTTTCGCGAGATGAACCACGGGCCGGAATTCTGGGCGCTGTGCCGAAAGCTCTGCCCGGACATGGACGCCGGCAAGGCCTGGCTGAAGCGGCATGGGTCGGGGCTGCATGCGGTGGGGGTGGGGTGAAGGGCGGATACGCCTCTCGACACCGCCGCGTTTCGATGCCACTTCCACACCCATGAAACCCGACGTCAAAATCTGTGGCCTGTCCACGCCCGACACCCTCGATGCGGCGCTCGCACGCGGCGCGTCGCATGTCGGCTTCGTGCATTTCGCCAGGAGCCCCCGGCATCTCGCCGTCGAGCCCATGGCGGAGCTGGTGCGCCTCGTCGCCGGCCGGGCCGCCACCGTCATCGTCACCGTCGATCCGGACGATGCGCTGCTTGCCCGCTTTGCCGAGGAGGTCCGGCCGGACTGGCTGCAGCTGCACGGCAAGGAGGCGCCCGAGCGGGCCGCCGAGGTCAAGGCGCGGACCGGGCTGAAGGTGATGAAGGCGCTGCCGGTGGCTGAGGCCGCCGATCTCGGTGCCGTCGCGGCCTATCGCAGCGTCGCCGATCGGATCCTTCTCGATTCCCGGCGCCCCAAGGGTTCGAACCTGCCGGGAGGCAACGGCGTCGCCTTCGACTGGCGGCTGCTCGATGCCCTTGACCCGGATCTGCCCTACATGCTTTCCGGTGGGATCGACGCGGAGAACGTCGCCGAGGCGCTGGCGATCGCGCGACCCTCGGGGATCGACGTCTCCTCCGGCGTCGAAAGCGCGCCGGGCGTGAAAGACGTCGCTCGCATCCACGCATTCTTCGACGCGATCGACCGGCTGACGGCTGCCGGTCGAGCCAGAAAGGCGATAGCCCCGTGAACCAGCAACTGCCCAACTCCTTCCGCGCCGGCCCCGACGAAGAGGGCCGCTTCGGCCTGTTCGGCGGGCGCTTCGTCGCCGAGACGCTGATGCCGCTGATCCTCGACCTGCAGGACGCCTGGAACACCGCCCGGGTCGATCCGGCGTTCAGGGCCGAGCTCGACGGGCTCAACAAGCACTATATCGGCCGGCCTTCGCCGCTCTACTTCGCCGAGCGGCTGACCGAGGAGCTTCGTCAGGTGTCCGAAAGCCAGGGGCTGGCCGGCGGCGCCAAGATCTACTTCAAGCGCGACGAGCTGAACCACACCGGCTCGCACAAGATCAACAACTGCGTCGGTCAGATCCTGCTCGCCCGCAAGATGGGCAAGACCCGCATCATCGCGGAGACCGGCGCCGGCCAGCACGGCGTCGCGACGGCGACGGTCTGCGCGCGGTTCGGCCTGCCCTGCGTCGTCTACATGGGCGCCACCGACGTCGAGCGGCAGGCGCCCAACGTCTTCCGCATGAAGCTCCTCGGCGCCGAGGTGGTGCCCGTCACCGCCGGCCACGGCACCTTGAAGGACGCCATGAACGAGGCGCTGCGGGACTGGGTGACGAATGTCGACTCGACCTACTACCTGATCGGCACCGCCGCCGGCCCGCATCCTTATCCCGAGCTCGTCCGGGAATTCCAGAGCGTCATCGGCAAGGAGACCCGCGAGCAGATGCTTGAGGTCGAGGGCCGGCTGCCGGACATGCTGGTCGCCGCGGTCGGCGGCGGATCCAACGCCATCGGCCTGTTCCACCCCTTCCTCGACGACAAGGACGTCGCCATCGTCGGCGTCGAGGCGGGCGGCAAGGGGCTCGACGGCGAGGAGCACTGCGCCTCGCTCACCGCCGGCTCGCCGGGCGTCCTCCACGGCAACCGCACCTATCTCTTGCAGGACGGCGACGGACAGATCAAGGAAGGCCATTCGATCTCGGCCGGCCTCGACTATCCCGGCATCGGGCCGGAGCATTCCTGGCTGAAGGACACCGGCCGGGTCGAATACGTCCCGATCATGGACACCGAGGCGCTGGCGGCGTTCCAGGTGCTGACCCGCACCGAGGGCATCATCCCGGCGCTGGAGCCCGCCCACGCCCTCGCCGAGGTGATCAAGCGCGCCCCGAAGATGGACCGCGACCAGATCATCGTGATGAACCTCTGCGGCCGCGGCGACAAGGACGTCCACACGGTGGCCAAGCATCTCGGCATGGAGATGTAGGACGTCCTGCTCTGGCGGGGCAATCAGCCTTGCCCTGCCGGATCGTTCAGCAAAGGATGTGCCCGGATGGCGTCGATCGACTTCTCCATCCCGCTCGAACCGGCCGTGAAAGCGGATCTGGAAGCGGAAGCCCGCCTGACCGATCGGACCGCGGCCGGGAGCGGGATGAGATCAGCTTCGATCAAAATCCCGCTCCATCTTATTGTTGCCGCATGATCTTTCCCGAAAGCCGGTTCCCACACTTCGGGATCATGCTCTAAATCGCCGAGACAGATCGCCGGCCACCTTGCCGGTCGCAAGCGGAAGCTCGAAGCCGTGCGTGAAGCTCTGAGCGAGGCGGACGACGGGGTGAGGCCTGAGGCGAACCGGGCCCGCCCTTAAAATCCTGTCCGGACGCGCCTAGACCAGAGCCTGCGTCCCTGTCCGATTCGCGGCAGGCTCGACGACAGGGCCCAACCGGCCGACTGCTCGCCCTTCGCCGCCGCTGCTCCACGCGGCGCCCGAGCGGGCGAGCCCGCAGAGGTTTCAGCGCGTGAACCGCATCGTCCCGATCGTCCTCGCCGTCGCTCTCTTCATGGAGAATATGGATTCGACGGTCATCGCGACGTCGCTGCCGGTGATCGCCGAGGACATCGGCACGAGCCCGATCGCGCTCAAGCTCGCCCTCACCAGCTATTACGTGTCACTGGCGATCTTCATCCCGATTTCCGGCCGGATCGCCGATCGCTACGGCGCCAAGCTGGTCTTTCGCATCGCCATCGGCGTGTTCATCCTCGGTTCGCTCGCCTGCGCCTCCGTCACCTCCCTCGGCGGCTTCGTCGCGGCGCGCTTCCTGCAGGGGATGGGCGGGGCGATGATGACGCCGGTCGGGCGGCTGCTGCTGGTCCGGGCCGTGCCGAAGAAGGATCTCGTCGATGCCATGGCCTGGTTCACCATCCCGGCGCTGATCGGCCCGCTGCTCGGGCCGCCGATCGGCGGGGCGATCGCGACCTATGCCGACTGGCGCTGGATCTTCCTGATCAACCTGCCGATCGGCATTCTCGGCATCGTCCTTGCCGGGCGCTACCTGCCGAAGGTCGAGACGATCCCGAGCATCCGCTTCGACATCCCCGGCTTCTTCCTGTCCGGCTTTGCCTGTGCCGGCCTCGTCTTCGGCCTGTCGGTGGTGTCGCTGCCGGCGCTGCCGCCGGTGGTCGGTGTCGTCATGGCCGCCGCCGGGCTGGCGTCCGGGCTGCTGTTCGTCCTCTATGCGCGGAGGACCCAGGAGCCGCTGCTGCGCCTCGACCTCCTGAAGGTCTCGACGCTGCGGGCGGCGATCGTCGGCGGCACGCTGTTCCGGATCGGCTCGGGCGCGGTGCCGTTCCTCCTGCCGCTGATGCTGCAGCTCGGCTTCGGCTACACGCCGCTGCAATCGGGTTTGACGACCTGCATGTCGATCGGCGGGGCGTTGCTGATGAAGTTTCTTGCCAAGCCCGTTCTCAACCGCTTCGGCTTCCGGCCGACCCTTCTCGCGACGGCGCTGATCGGCGGCGGTATGACCATGCTGATCGGCCTGTTCCGGCCGGAGTGGCCGGTCGTGCTGATCGTCCTGTTGCTGCTCGTCGGCGGCTTCTTCCGCTCGCTGTTCTTCACCTCGATCAACACCCTGGCCTTCGCCGATCTGTCGAAGCGGGAATCCGGCGATGCGACGGCGATGATGGCGGCGGTGCAGCAGGTCTCGATCGCCACCGGCGTCGCACTCGCCGGCGGCGTCCTCGAACTCGGCATGACGCTGGGCGGCCGGCAGGTCGTCGGCGTCCCCGACTTCACGGTGGCGTTCCTGGTGGTCGGCGCGGTCACCGCCGCGGCGGTCCTCGCCTTCGTCAGGCTGCCGGCCGACGCCGGCGACGAGGTGGCGGGGCGCCGGGTTGCCGCCGAATAGCGCCAGTTCCCGGGGAGACCCGCGCCGAAGGCCGTGGCCCGGCCCTCAGCCGAGCGGACCGGCCTCGTCGTCCTCTTCGGCCCCGTCCTCATGGCGATCGTCCCGCGCCGCGGCGCCGCGGCTCTTGAACCCCTTGGCGAGGATGAAGAGCTCGACGGAGCCATCGCGCGAGGCCGGCGGCTTGACGTGCTGGACGGTGGCGAAGTTCTGCTTCAGGAGCGTCAGGAGGTCGTTTTCGGTGCCGCCCTGGAAGGTCTTGGAGAGGAAATGGCCGCCGGGCCGCAGCGTCCGGATGGCGAAGTCGGCCGCCACCTCGCACAGATGCATCGTGCGCAGGTGGTCCGTCCGCCGGTGCCCGGTGGTCGGCGCGGCCATGTCGGAGAGGACGATGTCCGGTGCCCGGCCGAGCGTGTCGAGCAACAGCTGCGGCGCTCCCTCGTCGAGGAAGTCCATTTCGAGGATCGTCGCGCCGGCGACGGGCTCGACCACGAGATAGTCGATGCCGACGACGGCGATCGCGTCCATGGTCGACTTCACCCGGTCCACCGCGACCTGGCTCCAGCCGCCGGGGGCGGCACCGAGATCCACCACCGCCTGGCCGGGCCTCAGGAGCCTGTAGCGATCGTCGATCTCGAGCAGCTTGTAGGCCGCCCGCGAGCGATAGCCGTCGGCTTTCGCCCGCCGCACATAGGGGTCGTTCAGCTGGCGCTCCAGCCAGCGGCGCGACGAGGCCTTGACGCCGCGCTTCTTCTTGACCCGGACCGCCATGCCGCGGTCGTCGCCCCGTCCCACCATCAGTTGCCTCGTCTCGTCTCGCGTCGGCGCCAGACGCCGTCGGCGACCATCATTTCGGTCAACAGGCCTTCCCGCAGGCCGCGATCGGCGACGCGCAGGGCCCTGGCCGGCCACACCCTGCGGATCGCCTCGAAGATCGCGCATCCCGCCAGCACCAGATCGGCCCGATCCGAACCGATGCAAGGGTTGGCCACGCGTTCCTCGAAGCTCCAGCCGGCGATGCGCTTGACCAGCGTGTCGGCTTCCTCCGCCGTCAGCCACAGCCCGTCGACCTGGCGCCGGTCGTAGCGCTCGAGGCCGAGATGGACGCCAGCGAGCGTCGTCACCGTGCCGGAGGTGCCGAGGAGGTGGAAGTTCTCGGTGTCGACGAGGTCCCGCAGCTTGTCGCGTTCGGGAAACTGCGCGATCAGATCCACCGTCTCGGCGACCATCTGCTCGAACAGCTCCGGCGTCACGTTGCGCCCGCCATGGCGTTCGGCGAGGCTCACGACGCCGATCGGCAGCGACGTCCAGGCGACGATGCGGCTGGCGAGCCGGCGGGTATAGGGGCCGCGAAGATCGAGCAGCGCGATCTCCGAGGAGCCGCCGCCGATGTCGAACAGCACCGCGCCGCGGGCCTTGCGGTCGACCAGCGAGCCGCAGCCCGACACCGCCAGCCGCGCCTCGGTCTCGCGCGACACGATCTCCAGCTCGAGGCCGGTGCGTTCCGTCACCTCCTCGATGAATTCGGCGCCGTTGGCCGCTGCCCGGCAGGCTTCCGTGGCGATCAGCCGGCAGCGGACGACGTCGCGCGCCGAGATCTTCTGGGCACAGACGGCGAGGGCCGCGGTGGCGCGATCCATGGCGCCGCGCGACAGGCTTCCCGTCCGGCCCAGGCCTTCGCCGAGCCGGACGATGCGCGAGAAGGCGTCGATCACCCGGAACTGGCCGGGCCGGGTCGGCACGGCGATCAGGAGGCGGCAGTTGTTGGTGCCGAGATCCAGCGCGGCGTAGATCGGCGGCTTGTCGGCGTCGCTCCCGATCCGGCCCGCCGGCGAAGCCGGGCGAGCACGATCGGCGGGCGCGGCCCGCTCGCCGCCTGGCTTGCCTCGAAGCGACGGCGCGCCGCCTTCGAACGCGACGGCCCTGTCTCCGGCCCGATCCCCTGCCTTGGCTCCGGATCGCTCGCCGGCCCGGTCCCCAGAGGCATCGCCGCGTCGCGGCCGGCCGTATTTGCGCGCACCACGAGGCATTCCCGCCGGACCGCCGGCGGGTTTGGCCTTGTCTGTTGGAGCGGCGGGAGCCACACCCGGCGTCTTCCTGCTCTTGCGACGCCGCCGCCGCTGACGCTTGGTCAGCCGCGAATCGTCCTCGGCGGAAGTCGTCGTCTCCAGCCCGGCGTCGCGCGGCGAGACGCCCCCTTCCGCATCTTGCGGACGAGGGGCAACCTTCGCGCGATCGCTCTTGCCCTCGCGCCGCTCGTCGGCGTCGAAGGCGAAGGTGTCACGAGCTATCTGCGGCTGATGCCGATGTCTCCCCGAATCATCATGGTCACTCACACGATCTCTCCGGCGCGGAACTGCGGGTGAGCGCGTCCCCGGCGCCTTTCGTTACTGCGTCGAAACGAGTGTAACAGCCAGTAGGGGAAGCACAAGGGCAGCGCGGCAGAGGCGGGTGGCGAGCGGAAGGGCGGAGAGAAAGCGGGTGAGGTCGGCGACAACCTGCCGCCGGGCTGCACGCCGATGCGACAGAAGGCGCCTCCGACAGTGTCGGATCCGTTCCTCGTCTCGCGCGCCACAGGTCCGCTATTTTTCGCGCCGTCGGCATCGTTTCGTTGCCAGATTGCGGATTCCCTCATAAGCAAAGATGATCATACGGAGCGCGCGTTCGGGGAGTGCCGTGTTCAGTCCGTCGCAGAGATCGCGGGTCGCATGGCTCCTGTGCGGCCTCGCATTCGCAGGTTCCGCGGTGACGTCCGGGGCTGTCGGCGCGATCCTCTCCCTCGACATGCTGACGGACCGATCGAAACAGGCCCTCGTCGAACTCTATCGCAAGCAGTACCCGGCTGCGACGGTCACCTGCCGGAGCGCCCGCCTCGACGGCAGCGCCGGGCAGCTCGGCATCGCCTGCGTCATCGATGGCGCCTCGGCTCGCCCGCTCGTCTGGCTGGCGGCAACCCGTGGCGGCGAGACCGTGACGCTCGCCCCGCTCAGCCCGGCCGCCATGCGCTCGGCCGCTTCGACCGGTGAAGCGCCCGCCGAGGAGCCGGGGCCGAGGCGCGTGATCTTCACGACCCTGTCCGAGACAGAACGGGCGCAGCTTCTGGCGCGCGCCGAAGAAGCCCTCAGCAACTGACCGATCAGAGGATGACGAACACCATGACTGGGCTCTCAGCACCGGCGAACGCCAACCGTGCCATGTCCGCAGGGGCCGAGACCGCTCCGACGACGGGCGTTTCCGATCCGGGCGAGATCTGGAAGGGCGTCATCGCCGGCGACCGCTGGGCCGTGGCCGATCTCGACTTCAGCTTCCCGACCAGCGCGTCGTTCTACTCGGAGGGATACGGCAGCTACGACGAGCCCGACTACGGGTTCGCCGCCTTGAGCGCGACGCAGATCGAGGCCGTCCGCACGCTGCTGGGCCAGATCCAGGAATTCACCGGTCTCACCTTCACGGAGACGACGGAGACCGCCACCGATCACGCCCTGATGCGCTTCGCGCTCACCGATACCATCGTCACGGCGCTTGGCTACTTTCCCGCAGGCACCGAGGAAGGCGGCGACAGCTGGTACAATTCGACCGGCTACGGCGACCCGGTTCTCGGCAGCTATGCCTATAACGAAGGCTTCATGCACGAGATCGGCCACACGCTCGGCCTGGCGCATGGCCACGACACCGGCAACGTCTATGGCGCCCTGCCGACCGAGCGGGACTCCAACGAGTTCTCGGTGATGACCTATCGCGATCACGTCGGCGACGAGCTCGACTACAACGAGAACGAGACCTGGGGCAACCCGCAGAGCTACATGATGTACGACATCGCGGCCCTGCAATTCATGTATGGCGCCGACTTCTCCGACACCGGCAATGTCTGGAGTGGCGATTCCGTCTACACCTTCAGCACCACCACCGGCGAGATGTTCATCAACGGGGCCGGCCAGGGGACCCCGGGCGGCAACCGGATCTTCCGCACGATCTGGGACGGACATGGCGAGGACACCTACGACCTTGCCAACTACACCACCGATCTGTCGATCGATCTGCAGCCAGGGGAGTGGTCGACCTTTTCGGTGGATCAGCTTGCCGATCTCGACGAGGGAAGCCGCGACACGAATCTTTCCCGCGGCAACGTCGCCAATGCCCTTCTGTACGAGGATGACCTGCGCTCCCTGATCGAGAACGCGGTGGGTGGTTCGGGCGACGACGCGATCGTCGGTAACGTCGGCGCGAACGTCCTGCGCGGCAATGCCGGCGCCGACAGGCTCGATGGCATGGGCGGAGACGACACGCTCTTCGGGGGAGACGGTCGCGACACTCTCTCGGATGGCGCCGGCGCCGACAGCCTGTTCGTCGAAGCCGACGACGACGTCGTCGTCGCGGCTGCCGACGCCGCCGCGGACGACTTCGACGGCGGCGCGGGTGTCGACGACCTCATCTATTCGGCCGCGAGCTCGAACCTCATCATCGATCTGAGGCTCGGAACCGCCAGCGGCACCGACGTCGGCAACGATCGCGTCGCCGGCTTCGAACGAGTGGTCGGCGGCTCCGGCAACGACCGGATGATCGGCGACGCCCCGACACGGCTGCTCGGGGGCGGTACCGGGAACGACACGCTTCTCGGCGGCATGGGCAACAACGCCCTGTGGGGCGGTGCCGGCAACGACAATCTGAGGGGCTTCGCCGGCTTCGACTGGCTGAATGGCGGGGTCGGGGACGACCGGCTCGAAGGCGGCTTCAACGCCGACACCTTCGTCTTCGGCAACGGCTTCGGCCACGACATCATCGTCGACTTCGACGCCTTCAATCCCAAGGAGAGGGTCGACCTCTCCGCCGTAACCGCCATCACCAGCTTTGCCGATCTCGCCGCCGATCACCTGAGCCAGGTCGGGGCCAATGCGGTCATCACCGACGGGTCGAACACGATCACGCTCACCGGCGTGAACATCGCCGATCTTAACGCCGGCGACTTCCTGTTCTGAGGGCAGTCTCCAGCGACGTTGTTTCCGCGCAGGCAGTCTCGGCCGATCCGACCCGGCGCGATGCCGCCGGAAGTGATTTGACCATACGGAAAGAAGCTGTAGACTTCCGCGCAATTTCAGGGGGACGCCACATTGATCACGGCCGCCGAGCAATATCTGATCGAGCTCATCAACCGCGCCCGTCTCGACCCGCAGGGCGAGGCCGACCGCTATCTCGGCGGCAATCTCGATGCCAACAATGGCGGTGATGCCTTCGGCGCCCATTCGCGCCAGCCGCTGGCGGGCAACGATGCGCTGAACAGCGCTGCGGCCGCCCATTCGCTGCACATGCTGGCGGTCGACCAGTTCGCCCATGAGGGGATCGGCGACGGGACGGCGACGGAGCGCATGGTCAATGCCGGCTATCCGATCACCGGGTTCTGGGGCACCGGCGAGAACATCTCGGTGCGCGGGACGACCGGAACCATCAACCTCGATCAGGCCATCGAGGACCATCATTCCGGCCTCTTCGTCAGCATCGGCCATCGCACCAACATCCTGAACGGCGATTTCCGCGAGCTCGGCGTCGGCCAGGAGCAGGGCGCCTTTTCCGGCTTCGGCGACGGCGTCACCTATGATTCCTCGATGCTGACGGAGAAGTTCGCCTATTCGGGATCGCGCTATTTTCTGACGGGCGTCGTCTACGCCGACACCGACAATGACGACTTCTACTCGATCGGCGAGGGCGTCGGCGGGCGAATCATCTCGATCGAGAGCGGTGGCGCGACGACGAGCGCCACTGCCGGCGGCTACGACATCGCAATCAATTCCTCCGGCGTCTGGGCGAACATAACAAGCGAATCGATGCGGCTTGCCCTCCTGATGACCGGCCAGAACGTCAAGCTTGACTTCATCGGCTCCAATGCCATCGCAAGTTCGGCAAGCATCAACCTCCGTGCGGGTGGCAGCATCGTCGAAGTTCTTCTTCTTGGCACCGACAATCTCATCGCTGCCGGCACCAACGGCAATGAAACGCTGATCGGCAATGCCGGCAACAATGTTTTGAGGGGAGGATTCGGTGCCGACCACCTCGACGGCGGAGCCGGCTTTGATCGGGCCGATTACGACGGCTCCAACGCCGGCATCCTTGTCAATCTGGGCAACGGCACCGGACGATTCGGCCACGCTGACGGCGATACCCTGACGAGCATCGAGGCCGTCAGGGGAACGAGTCATGCTGACACGCTACTCGGCAGCAGTGCGGCCAATACATTCTGGGGCTTGGGCTCAGCAGACATCCTGCGCGGCTACGCCGGCAACGACCGGCTCGAGGGCGGTGATGGCAATGACCAACTGTTCGGGGACTTCAACGCCGACACGCTTCTCGGCGGTGCCGGCGACGACACGCTGGCCGGCGGTGCCGGCGGCGACTACCTCGACGGCGGCGTCGGCAACGACACGATCACCGGCGATGCCGACGGCGCCCGGGACATCTTCGGCGGCGGCGCGGGCATCGACACCCTCGACTACAGCGCCGTCACCTCGGCGATCACCGTCGATCTCGTGGCGGGGCTCGCCACCGGCGCGGCCATCGGTACCGACCGGCTGTTCGGGATCGAACGGGTACTGGGCGGTTCGGGCGACGACCAGCTGACCGGCAACGGCTTCACCACCCTCCTCGGCGGCGGCGGCGGCAACAACAGCCTGTGGGGCGGGACCGGCAACGACAACATCCGCGGCTATGCCGGTTTCGACGTCCTCAACGGCGGCGCCGGCAACGACCGGCTGCAGGGCGACGCCAATGCCGATACCTTCGTCTTCGGCAACGGCTTCGGCAAGGACATCATCGCCGACTTCGAGGCGACGAACGCGGCCGAAAAGATCGACCTCTCTGCGGTGACGGCCATCACCTCCTTCGCCGACCTCGCCGCCAACCACCTCACCCAGGTCGGCGGCAACGCCGTGATCACCGACGGCTTCAACACGATCACCCTCAACGGGGTGAACATCGCCGACCTCGACGCGACCGACTTCATCTTCTGAAGGCCGGGACCCGTGCCCCGAAGCAGTGACGGGCTTCCGGGGCAGAGCCCGGCATCGCATCGGGGCGCCCTTGCGGGCCGGTGAGGGAGGACGACGGGCGCTGCGAGGCCGTGCGGCAAGTCCGAGCGATGCCGTACCGGGCCATGCCCGCCCGTGTCGGGCCGCTTGGAATGACCGCCCGGTGCGAATCGAGCCGGATCGGCCTAGATTGCCGGCATGGTTGCAAACGTCCTGTCGATCCCGCCCGGAAAGCCCTTCCTGAGGACCCTCGCCGAGGCGCTCCTGTCGGGGCGGATCGTCGAGGGTTTCCGCCATGACGGCGACCCGCTGTCCCTGGCCGACGTCACGCTCTACGTGCCGAGCCGGCGCGCGGCGCGCAGCCTTGCGGCGGCCTTCGCGGCGGTGCTCGGCGAGACCCATGGCAGCCGCTCGGCGATCCTGCCGCGCATCCGCCCGCTCGGCGAAGGCGACGAGGCGACGATCTTCGCGGCAAGCGGCGAGGGCGGCGCCAGCCTGCTGCCGGCGATGCCGGAGCTCGAGCGCCGGCTCAACCTCGCCCGCCTCGCCAGGGCCTGGCGCCATCTGGCCGACCGGGTTCCCGGCGAGGAGCTGCCGGAGGGGACGCCCGAGCGCGTCACCTCGGCCTCCGAGGCGCTCTGGCTCGCCGGCGACCTCGGCGTCCTTCTCGACGAGATCGAGACCGAGGGGACATCCTTCGTCAAGCTCGCCGGCCTCGCCCCGGATGCGCTCGCCGCCTGGTGGCAGACGACGCTCTCCTTCCTCGAGATCGTCACCGACCACTGGCCGAAGCTGCTCGAAAGCCGCGGCGTCACCAGCGAGGCGGCGGCGAAGAACGCCTGGCTGAGGAGCGAGACCGCCCGGCTTCTGGCCGGCGGCGCGAAGGGTCCGGTGATCGTCGCCGGCTCGACCGCCACGTCGCCCGCGACCCTCGATCTCATGCATGCCGTCGCCCATCTGCCGAACGGCGCGCTGGTGCTGCCGGGGCTCGACCGGCACATTGGCTCGCAAGGCTTCGCGGCGATCGACCGGGAGGTGGCGATCGCCGCGCCCGGCCATCCGCAATACGGCCTGAAACGCATCCTCACCCGCTTCGCGCTGGCGCCGGAGGCGGTGCCGCATCTGGACGAGGATCTCTCCCCGACGCTCGCCCGGCGCGAGACGTTTCTGTCGAGCGCGCTGCGCCCGGCCGAGACGACGGCGCATTGGGCCGAGGAAGCCCAGGCCTTCGGGCCCGACGCGCTGGACGGCGTGGCGCTGGTCGAGGCGGCCGACCCGCGCATCGAGGCGCTGGCCATCGCCGTCGCCATGCGGGATGCGCTGGAGGCGCCGGGGGCCACCGCCGCGCTGATCACGCCGGACCGGCGGCTGGCCCGGCGCGTCCTCGCCGAACTCGAACGCTTCGGCATCACCGCCAACGATTCTGCCGGCAAGCCGCTTTCCAACACCGCGCCGGGGACCCTCCTCGGCGCGGCCCTCACCGTCGCCCTGGAGCCGGGCGATCCCGTCGCCCTGCTCGGCCTTCTGAAGCATCCGCTCTGCCGGCTCGGCCGCCCGGCGATCGCGGCGCGGAACGCCGCGCGGGCGATCGAGCTGATCGCCATCCGTGGCACGGTGGACGTCGCCGACGGGGCACGGCTCGGCGAGATCGTTGGGCGCCGCATCGACCAGATCGAAGCCCTGCCGGCGGGCGAGATCGGCCGACTGCTCACCCGCCCGGCCCGCAACGTCAGGCGCAACGAATACGAGGCGGCCCGGCTGTTCGCGCAGGACTTCGCGGCTGCCCTGCAACCTCTGGCAACCTTACGCGGCACCGAGCCGCGGGAGATCGCCGACTACGCCGTCGCCGTCACCAACGCCCTGGAGATGCTGGCGCGGGACGAGACGGGCGCGCCGACCGAGCTCTATGCCGGCGAGAACGGCGCGGCGCTGGCCGCCTTCCTGTCCGAACTCGTCGCCGCCCCGCAGACGGGATTTGCGTTTCCCGCCGAGGAGCTGCCCGATGCGATGGAGGCGCTCGGTGCCGGCGTCACGGTGAAGCCGCGCGGCGGGCTGTCTGCCCGGGCCTTCGTCCTCGGCACGCTGGAGGCGCGGCTCGAAGGCATCGACACGGCGATCCTCGGCTCGCTCAACGAAGGCGTCTGGCCGGCCGGCGCCAAGAGCGGGGCCTTCCTGTCGCGGCTGATGCGCCGGGAGATCGCCCTCGACCCGCCGGAGCGGCGGATCGGGCTTGCCGCCCACGACTTCTGGATGGCGATGGGCGCAAGGCGGGTGGTGCTGACCCGCTCGCGCCGCATGGACGGCGCCCCGACCATCGCCTCGCGCTGGCTGCAGCGGCTGACGACGCTGGCCGGGCCGGAGGCGAGCGCCGAGCTCGCGGCGCGCGGGCAGGCCTATGTCGACGCCGCCGAAGGGCTGGAGACCG
This sequence comes from Aurantimonas sp. 22II-16-19i, assembly GCF_002088275.1. Classification (GTDB taxonomy): domain Bacteria; phylum Pseudomonadota; class Alphaproteobacteria; order Rhizobiales; family Rhizobiaceae; genus Jiella. Next base: position 75,342 of record NZ_AQQS01000019.1, on the reverse strand, counting down.
CGGCGGACGCCCCGCGCATTCCCCGGCCGATGCCGCGGCCACCGGTCGAGGTTCGACCCCGCCGCTATTCCGTCACCGAGGTCGAGACGCTGATCCGCGATCCCTATGCGGTGCACGCCCGGCGCATCCTGAAGCTCGAGGCGCTGCCGCCGCTGATGCGGGCGCCGCACGCCCGCGAGCGCGGCGAGCTGATCCACGCCATCGTCGCCGACTTCGTCATCAAGGGCATCGATCCTAAGGAAGCGGACGCCGCCGATGAGCTGGCGCTGATCGCGCGCGAGCAGTTCGAGCGGGCGGCGCTGCCGGGCGAGATCGCCGCCGTCTGGTGGCCGCGCATCGAGCGGATGACGCAGGAGTTTCTTTCCTGGGAACGGACCCGCGACGAGACGATCCGCGAACGCCTCGCCGAGCGGTCGGGGGCGAGCGAGTTTCCCGGCATCGGGGTGACGCTCTCCGGCCGCTCCGACCGGATCGATCGGCTGACGGACGGCCGCATCGTCATTCTCGACTTCAAGACCGGCTCGAAGCCCTCGGTGAAGCAGGCGCGCACGCTCCTGTCGCCGCAGCTGGCGCTGGAAGGCGGCATGGCGATGCGCGGCGACTTCGAGGGAACGAGCCCCGGCGAGACCATCGCCGACCTCGTCTATGTCCGGTTGAAGGAGCGCGAACTGAAGGAGGAGGGGCTGGAGACGGGGGGCACGAAGACCGTCCAACCCTGCGATCCGACCGCCCTGTCCGACACCGCGATGCGCCGCTTCGAAGGGCTCGCGGCGCTCTATCTGAAGGCCGAGACGGCGTTCGGCTCGCGGCTGCGGCCGGTGCTCGCGGGAGACTTCTCCGGTGACTACGACCATCTGGCGCGGGTGAAGGAGTGGTCGGTCGCAGGCGCCGACGACGTCGAGGGAGACGGCGAATGAGCGGCATCACCGGCAGCACCGACACCGCCTTCTTCGTCGATCCGGATACGAAGCGGCGCCAGAGGGTGGCGTCCGATCCGCGCCGGTCGGTCTTCGTCTCGGCCAATGCCGGCTCGGGCAAGACCCATGTCCTCACCGAGCGCGTCGTGCGTCTCTTGCTGGCGGGCGTCGATCCCTCCAAGGTGCTCTGCCTGACCTTCACCAAGGCGGCGGCGGCCGAGATGTCGGCCCGCGTCTTCGCAAGGCTCGGGGCATGGGCGACGATGCCGGACGAGGCTCTGGAGGCGGCCCTTGCGAGCCTCGAAGAGGGGCGGCGCCCGGATGCGGCCAAGCTCGAACAGGCCCGCCAGCTCTTCGCGCGGGCGCTGGAGACGCCGGGCGGGCTGAAGATCCAGACCATCCACGCCTTCTGCGAGGCGATCCTCCACCAGTTCCCGCTGGAGGCGGACGTTCCCGGCCATTTCGAGGTGATGGAGGAGGCCGAGACCGCGCGGCTCCTCGCCGAGACCCGCAAGCGCCTCCTCACCGGCACGGCCCGGATGCCGCGGGCCGAGGCGAAGCGGCTGGCCGGCGGCTTTGCCGACGCGCTGCAGATCGCCGGCGAATGGGGCCTCGACAAGCTCCTGTCCGACATCGCCTTCAAGCGCGACGATCTCTCGAGGCACCTGGAGGAGGCGGGCGGCCTCGACCGGGCGATCGCCCTCCTGGCCGGCGCGCTCGGCGTTGGCGAGGGGGAGGACGAGGCGGCGATCCTCGACGAGCTGCTGCCCTGCCGGCATCTCGACCCGGAGACCTGCGAGATGCTGCGGATCGCGGCGCTCGCCTCGACATCGCCCTCCGACGGCAAGTTCGCCGAGCGGCTGGTGCAGCTGCTCGACGCGGCGGCCGCGCCGGAAGCCCGCTTTGCCGCCTATCGGGGGATCGGCCTCGATTCCAAGGGCGAGATCCGCGGCTCGCTGCGCGGCCTCGCGACCAAGGGCGTCGCCGAATGCGTTCCGGATTTCCTGCAGCGGGTGCAGGCGGCCGGCGAGCGGGCGAGGGCCGTCGAGGACCGGCTCGCGACGCTGCGGCTCTTTCGCGCCAGCCGCGCGGCGCTCACCATCGCCAATGCCTTCGAGCGCGACTATGGCGCCCTGAAGCGGCGCCGCGGCCGGCTCGACTTCACCGATCTCATCGCCCACACCGCCGACCTGCTGCTGCGCTCGGAAGCGGCGAGCTGGGTGCACTACAAGCTCGACCAGGGCATCGACCACATCCTCATCGACGAGGCGCAGGACACCAGCCCGCGGCAATGGCAGGTGATGCGCGAGCTGGCCGGCGAGTTCTTCGCCGGACAGGGAAGCCACAACCGCACCCGCACCCTCTTCGCCGTCGGCGACGAAAAGCAGTCGATCTATTCGTTCCAGGGCGCCTCGCCCCATATGTTCGACGAGGAGCGCCGGCAGGTGGAGCGGCGCGCCGGCGAGGCCGGGCTCGCCTTCGAGGCGATCCAGCTGAACCGCTCCTTCCGCACGGTGGAGACGGTGCTCGGCGCCGTCGACCGGGTGTTTTCCGATCCCGACAACCGCAAGGGCCTCGCCTCCGGCAACGAGGCGCCGGTGCATTCGGCCGCCCGCCGCGACGGGCCGGGGCTGGTCGAGCTCTGGCCGGCCTTCCAGGCCGAGGCGAGAGAGGAGCCGGACGACTGGACGCAGCCGCTGGACGTCGAGCCGCAGAGCTCGCCCACCCATCGCCTCGCCACGCGCATCGCCGACCAGATCGCCGCCTGGATCGGCGATCCGATCCTGGTGAAGGGCGAGCGGCGCCCGCTCGGCCCCGGCGACGTCATGGTGCTGGTGCGCAAGCGCTCGGGCTTCGGCGCGGCCCTGGCAGCGGCGCTCAGGGACCGCCACATCGCCGTCGCCGGCACCGACCGGCTGGTCATCACCGATCACATCGCCATCGAGGACCTGATGGCGCTCGGCCGGGTGGTGGCGAATTTCGACGACGACCTGTCGCTCGCCGCCGTCCTGAAGAGCCCGCTCTTCGGCTTTTCCGACGACGAGCTGATGGCGCTGGCCCTGTCGCGCGAGGGCGCGATCCCGTTGTCCTACGGGCTGCGGCTCCTCGGGGGCGAGGACGGGCTCGCCCATCTGCCGGCATTTGCACCGGACGGCGAGGCCGCGACGGCGCTGGTGGCCAAGGCGGGGCACGCCATCGCCCGGCTCGACGAGCTGCGCGACCGGGCGGGCTTCCAGGGCGTGTTCGAGTTCTACGCCCGCATCCTCGGGCCGGAGGGCGGGCGAAGGGCGCTCGTCGCCCGGCTCGGCCGCGACGCCGGCGAGGTGATCGACGCGTTTCTCGATCTGGCGCTGGCCAAGGAGGAGACGGGCGTCGCCGGGCTCGACGCCTTCCTTGCCGAATTGTCCGAAAGCCCGCCGACCCTGAAGCGCGAACTCGGCCATGGCCGCGGCGAGGTGCGCATCCTGACCGTCCACGCCTCGAAGGGGCTGGAGGCGCCGGTGGTCTTTCTGGTCGATCCGGGCTCGGCGCCGTTCTCCGCCTCCCACGGCGACAGCCTGATGGCCTGGGACGCCATGCCTGGCCTCCATCACGGCGCGGCACCCGGCTTTCTCTGGTGTCCGACGAAGGAGCTGAAAAACGCCGCGGTCGACGAGCTGAAGGCCGGCGAGAAGGAGCGCGCCGAGGAGGAATATCGCCGGCTTCTTTATGTCGGGATGACCCGGGCGGCCGACCGGCTGGTGCTTTGCGGCCTGGCGCCGCAGCGCGGACCCAACGAGGCGACCTGGCTGCAGCGGGCGGGACGGGCCCTGGCGGAGGTGGCGGAGACGGTGACGAACGCAGCCGGCGAGACGGTCGCCCTGCGGATCGGCGCGGCGCCCGGCGGCGACAAGCTCGACCCCGAGCGGCCGGCGACGCGGCCGGTGCCGGAGCTGCCCCTGTCGAAGCTCGAACCGGAAGTCCTGCCGCCGCGGCCGCTCTCGCCCTCGCTCGCCGGCGCCGCCGCCGAGATCATGCCCGAGACTGAGGCGGGACCGGCGGTCGATGACGCAGCCGGCGCCGGCGATTCGGCCGGCGACGGGGCGGCGCCGGCAGCGCCCGCGCCCTCGCCGGTGCTGTCCGCTGCCGCGACGCCGTCCTTCGCCATCCGCCGCGGCCTCGCCGCCCACCGCATGCTGGAGCTTCTGCCGGACATTGCGCCGGAGGAGCGGGCCGGGCAGGCGGCGCTGATTCTGGCCGCCCTCGCTCACGACCTGCCGGAGAGCGAATGCGCCAAGCTGACGGCTTCGGTGCTGGCGGTGATGGCCGACCCGGCTTTCGCGCCGATCTTCGCCGCCGGCAGCCGGCCGGAGGTGGCGGTCACCGGCGAGGTGACGCTGCGCGGCCGCAGCTTCAGCGTCAACGGCACGATCGACCGCCTCGCCGTCACCGCCGACCGGGTGCTGATCGCCGACTTCAAGACCAACCGCCCGCCGCCGCGCGAACTGTCCGAGGTGCCCCAGGCCTATGTCGTCCAGCTCGCGCTCTACCGGGCGCTGGTCGCCCCGCTCTATCCGGGCCGGACCGTCGAGGCGGCACTGGTCTTCACCGAGGCACCGCGGCTGATCGCCGTGCCGCCCGAGCGGCTCGACGCGGCACTCGCCGGGCGGGACGCCGGAGCGAAGCGGGCGCCATCGTCTCCAGCCTGACGACGCCGCGTTCGCAGAGCGGCGCGTTGCTTGAATTGACCTGCCGCGAGGTCTACCTAGTCAACGAAACGTCAAACAGGAGCCAACCATGGCCACCAAGAAGGTCGATACCCAGAGTTTCAAGACCGACGTCCTCGACAGCCAGAAGCCGGTCGTCGTCGACTTCTGGGCCGAGTGGTGCGGTCCTTGCAAGATGATCGCGCCGAGCCTCGAGGAGATCTCCGAGGAGATGACCGACATCGAGGTCGCCAAGGTCAACATCGACGAGAATCCGGATCTCGCTGCCCAGTTCGGCGTGCGCTCCATCCCGACCCTGCTGCTGTTCAAGAACGGCGAGCCAGCCTCGGTGCAGGTCGGCGCCCAGTCGAAGTCGAAGCTGGTCGACTGGATCAAGGGCGCTGCATAAGCAGCGCCGCATCTCGGATGAGAGAGACAAGGCTCGCGCCACCGGCGCGGGCTTTTTTTCGGTCTGCGGTTTTCGGAAAAAGATCATGCGGCAAGAAAAGGATAGAGTGGGATGTCGATCGAAGCTGATCGCATCCCACTCTAGCGCGGCTTGGCCGGCATCTCCGCATCGAGAATCGATTCCACCGAGCCGAGCGCGGCGCGGGTTGCCGGGTCGAGACCGTCATCGCCCGTACGGCCGTTGACGGTCTCGACGCGCACCGTCACCTGACGGTTGGCGAAAGCGATGTGTTCGGCGTCGAAGAGCATGTGGATGCGCGTGAAGACCACGCGGCGCAGGATGAACTGGTCGCCCGGCCGCGCCATGAACTTCACCCGGAGGATCATCGCGGAATCCTCCATCTGGACGACCCCTTGCGATTTCAGCGGTTCGAGGAAGAGCGGACCGACCTCGGGATCCTCCGCCAGTTCGGCGCCCAGCTTCTTGATCAGCTTGCGCACCCTTTCGATGTCGGTGCCGTAGACCAGCCGCAGATTGAGCTTCATGATCACCCAGTCACGCGAATAGTTGGTCAGCTGCTTGATCTCGCCGAAGGGGATCGTGTTCAGCGGGCCATTGTGGTGGCGAAGCTGAAAGGAGCGCACGGAGATCTTCTCGACGGTGCCCTTGGCGCTGCCGACATCGATGTATTCGCCATGGCGAAACGCATCGTCGAGCAGAAAGAACGCCCCCGAAAAGATGTCGCGGATCAGCGTCTGCGCGCCGAAGCCGACCGCCAGCCCGACGACGCCCGCACCGGCGAAGAGGGGCGCCACCGAAATGCCGAGGCCGGTGAGCAGCAGCATCGCCCCGATGCAGACGATGGCGGCGATCAGGATCTTGCGCAGGAGAGGCAGAAGGGTGGCGAGGCGCGAGGAGCCCTTGCCGATTTCCTTGGCCTCGTGATCGCCCGTCTCGGGAACATGGCCCGCCTCGTCGGCGATCTGGCCGTCGATCCAGACGCGCACGGCGCTGTAGAGCATATAGGTCGCAAACAGGACGCTGGTCACAGTCAGCCAGTGGCGGGCGGTTTCGGCGCGCCCCAGCAGCCCCCAGACGGCGAGGAGCACGGCAGCCGCGACAACGGCGGCGAAGATGGCGGCCACATGCAGCCAGTATCGACGCCAGCGCTCCGGCCACGGGCTCACATGATCGGTGACCGTGACGATGTCCCTTTCGTCGGGGCGATCGCTGCCGGCTTCGATTTCGCTCCCCACGGGGTCACCGTCCCGGCGTTCGCCCGGCGCGCGCCGCAGGCGGAATTGTCGCTCGATGAAGAGCGCGGCCAGCGCCAGCACCAGCGAGCCGGCAAGGGCCGCTGCGACGGGGCCGAGGATCGGCCCGGGCTGAAAGGTCGAGCTCATGAGGACATGGGCGATCGAGAAGGCGGTGGCGGCCAGCAGATAGGCGATGGCGATCAGATGCCATGTCGCGGCAAGCGTGCCACGCCAACGGCTAGGGCGCCGGGAAGGTCCGGCAATCAGCCGTGCCACCATCTCCCGCCGGACGATGACGCAGACGATCATCCCCACGCACAACGCGCAATAGGCGATGACCTGCAGGAGATCGACATGGGGTTCTTCAAGGCCGAGACCCTCGAGCCAGCCGGAGAGCCCGAAGATGCTGGAGGTCACGGCAAGCACCGCCAGAAACGGGCCGGACAGACGGCGGGTCTGCGCATCGTCCAGACCGGTCAGGCGGGCTTGCGGCGTGCGCTGGGAGAGAATGCCGAGCACGAAGTCGCGCTGCAGGAGAAAGGCGCTCAGGGACGCGAGCGTGATCACCGAGGTCCAGCGTGCCGGCGTCGCTTCCGGCGAGAGGACGACCGTCGTCGTCAGGCCGGCGAAGAACAGCGCCAGAAGTGTCAGGAGCGAGGTGGATATCCGCGTCAGGACGAAGGCGATCCGGGCGGCCCTGTCGGCATCGGGGGCCGGATGGGCGGCCTGTCTCAATCGCGCCGCCCAGCGATCGATTCCGAAGGCCGCAAGAGCGCCGACCGCCAGCGAAAGGCCCGTGAGCAGGAGAGCCCGCCAGATCCAGCCGGCCTGCGCGCCCTGAGCCGGGTTCTCCAGCGTCGCGACGATCGCCGCCGGCGCGGCGGGCGCCGCCTGCAGCGTCAGCCAGAGCCGGTTGCGGATGCTCACCATGCCTTCCAGCGCCTCCGTCGGCGCCATCATCATCCCGGAATCGGCCTCCGCCTGCTCCGGGGTTGCGACGGCCGGGCCGGTGCCGGCCTGCGCAATCGACAGCGGATCCTGCGCCAGCGAGGAACCGGCGGGCATGCAGACCAGGACGAGAACCGTCACCGCTGCGATCAGCATCGCAACGACCGGCGAGTGCCGTCGCATCATCGTAGCCCTTCCAAAGCGGGATGAGATCAGGTCGGCTCGCATCTGAGCTCTTGCTCTCTGTCTGCGCATCATCTTATCGGAAACCGGTTTCCACTTTTCCCGATCATGCTCGTTTTGCCTCGATCAGGGGCAGCCCCGGCCAAAGTCTTCGAACGCCGCGTCGTTCGGCGATCATTCGTCGCAGGCACGCCGTGGAGCCGAGATTATCGGGAAGTCCCCGCGACCGGAACTACTCCTTCGTGTCGGCGGACCCGCATTCGAAACGGCGGCGGGTTCTGCCTCACGGCGCCCGGTTCTCCGGCGTGCAAGCTCCCGCGGCGACCGGTCGACGAGAAAGGCGCGGGGATGACGAAGATGCCGATGAGAGCCGTGGCGATCATTTCGTCGAACACGGCGCACGCCGACGCGGCCGATCCTTCATCGCGACCGGCGGATTGTCACGAAAGCTGGCCCTGAGGCAGCACCGCGATAGATTGATCTTGTCGTGGCGCGTTCGATCGGGATGAGATCGGGTCCGATGAGGTCGCCGCTTCGGCTCTTTGTCTGCGGATGATCTTGTCGGAGAGCCGGTTTCCGCTTTTCCCGATCATGATCGAGTGGAGGAAGACCATCTGAGTGCATTCCTGGCCCGGGTCCTCGCCGCACTCTTCGGCGGGCTGCTGTTCAGCCAGTCGGCCGAATTCACCCAGCAATATCTGCAGCGCCTCGGCGGCGCGGCGGACGAGATGCGCGCCGTCGTCGAGCGCTTCGAGGAGAGCGCCCGGGTTCTCGCCCTGACGCCCGACGAGGCGATCGAGCGGCTGAAGCGGAACGCCGACGACCTCGCCGCGCGGCAGGGTAGCGACGCGGAGGAAAGCCGCCTGCGCTACCAGGCCCTCGAGCAGCGCTACCGCTCGCTGGTTGCGACCGCCCCGCTGTTCCGGCCCTTCGAGCTTGCCGCCGATCCGGACTGGTCGATCGCCGAGCGCGCCGCCGGCGACTACCGGCCGGCGATCCCGGCGACGGGCGACGGTGTGCTCCTGGCGCTGGCGGGCTTTCTTCTCGGCTGGGCGCTGGGCGGCGGCACCCACGGGGCCGTCGCCATGCGCAAGCGCCGCCGGGCGCGGCGCGCCATGGCGCCAGCAGGGACCGGCGGCGACATTCCCCAGTGACGGGGACGGAGATGGCGACGAGGGCGCGAGGCTACTGCGGCGCCATGCCGTTCCGGCCGAGGACGTCCCCGACCAGATAGAGCGAGCCGCAGATCAGGAACCGCGGCGCCGGCACCGCCTGCCAGTTGGTGGAGACGAGGCGGATCGCCTCCTCGACGGAATTGGCAGGCTCCGCATCGAGGCCGGCTTCGATCGCGGCATCGGCAAGTTCGTCCGGGTCGAGCCCGGCCTCGCTCATGGTGACGGGCACGGTGAACACCCGGCGCGCCATGCCGGAAAAGGCCGAGAAGAAGCCCACCGGCTCCTTGGTGTTGATCATCCCGGTGATCAGGAAGAGCGGCCGCTGCACGCGCTCCTCCATGTCGGCGAGGGTTTCGGCGATGGCGATCCCGGCGCCGGGATTGTGGCCGCCGTCGATCCAGATCTCGGCGCCCGGGGCGGCGATGTCGAGCAGTGGGCCGGCGGTGATGCGCTGCATGCGGCCGAACCACTCGACCCGCCCCATGCCCGCCTCGACCGCTGCGTCGGAGGGCGGGAACGGCCCGTGGCGCAGCGTGGCGATCGCCGTCGCGGCGTTGACGATCTGGTGGCGACCGGGCAGCCGCGGCAGCGGCAGGTCGATGAGGCCGCGGTCGTCCTGGTAGACCATCCGGCCATGCTCCTCATAGGCGAAGAAGTCCTCGCCATAGACGCAGAGCGGCGCGCCGACCCGGTCGGCGATCGAGGTCAGCACCTCCAGCGCCACCTGCTCGGTCTGCTGGCCGATGACGACGGGCACCCCCGGCTTGATGATGCCGCCCTTTTCCGCCGCGATCAGCTCCACCCGGTCGCCGAGGAACGACTGGTGATCCAGCGAGATCGACGTGATCACGCTGACGGCGGGCTGCGGGATGACGTTGGTCGCGTCGAACCGGCCGCCGAGCCCCACCTCGACCACCGCCGCGTCGGCCGGATACTCGGCGAACAGCATGAAGGTGACGGCGGTCAGGATCTCGAAGACGGTGATCGGCCGGCCTTCATTGGCATTCGCCGCGCGCCTGACGGCCTCGGCGAGCGCCGTGTCGTCGACGAGGCGGGAGGTGCCGGCGCCGCTGGCGAGCCGGTAGCGCTCGTGCCAGTTGACGAGATGCGGGGAGGTGTGGGTGTGGACGGCCCGCCTGTCGGCCTCGAGGATCGCCCGCAGGAAGGCGGTGACGGAGCCCTTGCCGTTGGTGCCGGCGACGTGGATCGTCGGCGGCAGTCGCAGATGCGGATCCCCCAGCGCCGTGAGCAGCCGGAGAATGCGCTCCAGTGACAGGTCGAAGCCCTTGGGATGGCGGCCGAGAAGGGCGTCGATTTCGGCGGCGGCGCGTGAGGTCGTTGTCATCGCGGCGTGTTACGCCAGACCTTGGAAGGATGCAAAATCTATGCGTGGACGGCGGCCTGCGTCTCGCTGTCGCCATGCGCGTCGGCTGCCTCGCCCGGCTCCGCCGGCTCGGCTGCGATGAGGCCTGCGATCGGCTCGGCCGGCGCCTTGGTCAGGAGCCGCAAGAGCGTCGCGATGCGGCTCTTCAGCTGGTGGCGCGGCACGACCATGTCGACCATGCCGTGCTCCATCAGATATTCGGCGCGCTGGAAGCCGTCGGGCAGCTTCTCGCGGATCGTCTGCTCGATCACCCGGGCGCCGGCAAAGCCGATCACCGCGCCGGGCTCGGCGATGTGGACGTCGCCCAGCATCGCGTAGGAGGCCGAGACGCCGCCGGCGGTCGGATTGGTCAGGACGACGATGTAGGGCAGGCCCGCTTCCTTCAGCATCTCCACCGCGACGGTGGTGCGCGGCAGCTGCATCAGCGACAGGATCCCCTCCTGCATGCGCGCTCCGCCCGAGGCCGAGAACAGCACCAGCGGCCGTCTCTCCGCGATCGCGGTCTCGAAGCCCTTGATGATCGCCTCGCCGGCCGCCATGCCGAGCGAGCCGCCCATGAAGGCGAAATCCTGCACCGTCGCGACGATGTCGAGGCCCTCGATGGCGCCCTTGGCGACGATCACGGCATCGTCCGTCTCGGCCTTGGCGCGGTTTTCCTTCAGCCGGTCGACATAGCGCTTCTGGTCGCGGAACTTCAACGGATCGACGGCGACCGACGGCAGGTCGACGAGGTCGTAGGCGCCGTCGTCGAAGAAGTGGCCGAGCCGGTCCTTCGCCCGGATCCGCATGTGGAAACCGGAGGAGGGCACCACCCACTGGTTGGCCTCGAGGTCCTTGTGGAAGACCATCTCGCCGGTCTCGGGGCATTTGATCCAGAGATTGTCCGGCACCTGCCGGGTGGCGAGAAGGCTCGAGATCTTCGGGCGGACGTAGTTGGTGATCCAGTTCACGGGAGATCCGTCTTTCGCGTTTCTTTACGGGCCGGGGCTTTGCCCGAGGAGATGGCGGTCCGGTCAGGCCTTGGCAAGGCGGGCGGTCCTGACGCCCTGCGCGAGCTGCGCGACGATGTCGGTGACGGCCTTCACCACCGCATCGCCGCCGCCGTCGCGGGAAGCGGCCTCGATCGCCGAAACCAGCGCCGAGCCGACGACGACGCCGTCGGCGCCGCGGCCGATCTCCGCCGCCTGCTCGGCGGTGCGCACGCCGAAGCCGACGCAGACCGGCAGGTCGGTGTGGCGCTTGATCCGCGACACCGCGGCGGCGACCTTGTCCGCATCCGGCGCGGCGGAGCCGGTGATGCCGGTGATCGAGACGTAGTAGACGAAGCCGGAGGTGTTCTTCAGCACCGCGGGCAGGCGCTTGTCGTCGGTGGTGGGCGTCGCCAGCCGGATGAAGTTCAGCCCGGCCTTCAGTGCCGGCAGGCAGAGTTCCTCGTCCATCTCGGGCGGCAGGTCGACGACGATCAGCCCGTCGACGCCGGCTTCGATCGCGTCCTTCACGAAGCCTTCGACGCCGTAGATGTAGACCGGGTTGAAGTAGCCCATCAGGATGATCGGCGTCTCGTCGTCGCCGCGCCGGAAGTCCCTGACCAGCGACAGCGTCTTCTTCAGCGTCTCGCCGTTCTTCAAGGCCCGCAGGCCGGCCCGCTGGATCGCCGGCCCGTCGGCCATCGGATCGGAGAACGGCATGCCGAGCTCGATGAGGTCGGCGCCGGCCGCGGGAAGTGCCTCGGCGATCTTCAGCGCCGTCTCGTGGTCCGGATCGCCCGCCATGACGAAGGTGACGAGGGCGGGACGGTTCTCTTCCTTCAGACGAGAGAATCGGGCTTCGATGCGGGTGGTCATGGCGGGCTTTCGATCGGGGCGAGCCGGCGGCGGAGGTTCGCGGGATCGCCGGGACTTTGAAGGATTTGCGACGGATGCTCGCCGGGTTCCTTACGCCATCCGGCAAGGCCCTGCCAAGCGCCAAGCCGGAACCGGACGGGACGTTCCGTGCCGATGGCGCCCGGCGGCGGGTTGCCTTCGGGCGGTGCGGCGATCATGGATGCCGGGCGGCGGGCCGGGCGAGGCTCCCCGCGTTGCGCCGGGGCTGGGGCGGCGCCACCGACGCAACCGGCATGCGGGGCCGGACGTTCACCGCTTCGTCGCGCCGATCGGCGAAGGCCACGAACGGGCTTCCGGCGCCGTCCAGACATCCAGCGTCCAGACATCCATCGAAAAAGGCGACACTCATGACACCAGGCTGGCAACGCTTTGCCCTTGGCGATGCGCGCATCACCACCATCCTCGACGGGACCCGCCATGCCGACGGGCCGCACCCGACCTTCGGCAAGGACCGGAGCCAGGCGGAGATGGCCGCCCTGATGCGGGCGAACTTCCTGCCGGAGACCCGCTTCGTCAACGGCTTCACGCCGACCCTCGTGGAACTTGGCGGCGAGCTGATTCTCTTCGATACCGGTTTCGGCGAGAGCGGCAAGGCGAATGGCTACGGCAAGCTCGTCGAGCGGATGGCCGCCGCCGGCTACCAGCCGGAGGCCGTCACCCTCGTCGTCCTCACCCATCTTCATCCCGATCACATCCTCGGCTTGATGACCGGCGGCCAGCCGACCTTTCCGAAGGCCCGCTATGCCACCGGCGCAGCCGAGTTCGAATGGTGGACGTCGCCGGAGGCGAAGACCGGCGCGCGGGCCGAAATGGCGAAGACGGTCGAGAGCCTCGTCGTCCCCTTGCGGGACAGGATGACGCTGCTGCGGGACGGCGACCGCGTCGCTCCCGGCATCACCGCCCTCGATGCCCCCGGCCACACGCCCGGCCACATGGTGTTCGAGCTGGAATCGGCCGGCCAGCGGCTGATGCTGACGGCCGATACCGCCAACCATTTCGTCGCCTCGCTGCAGAAGCCGGACTGGGTGGTGGGCTTCGACATGGATCCGCAGAGGGCAATCGAAACCCGCAAGCGGGTCTTCGACAGGATCGCCGCCGAACGCATCCCGTTCATCGGCTACCACATGCCGTTCCCGGCCATCGGCTATGCCGAGAAGCTCGAGGACGGCGGCTACCGCTTCGTGCCGGAGAGCTACCAGCTGGCGATCGCCGGCGAGAAGGGCTGATGCGACCCGTGCGCCGCTTGCGGGGGCAGGCGGCGCGGGGGGGCGGCTACCGGCCTGTTGTCGCAGAGGGTCCTGCCATCGCCGGCAGGGCCTCGACCCAGCGGGTGATCTGGGCGGCGATCTCGCTGGTCGTCTGCGGCGACAGGATGTCGCCGGCGAGCGTGTGATGGGAGGGATCGCCGGTGACCGGGACGGCGACCGCCTCGGTCGGCCCCGGCCACTTCGCCGCGAAGGCCTCCGTCGCATCGGGATCGACGACCGTGTCCTCCTGGGAAAAGAACACCAGCAGCGGCAGCGGCCGCGCCTTCGACAGGTCCATGCGGCGCACCGCCCGCACCAGCGCCGCCATCGGCGCCAGCGCGCCGATCGGATAGGCCGTCGTCCAGTGTTCGGCCTGGCCGGCATTGACCGGCTCGAAGCTGCGCGTCTCGCCGCCGAGGAGGGGCAAGAGATCGCGGGCAAAGGGCATGTCGAGGAGGAAGGCCCAGCGGCTGTTGATGGCGAAGTTCGGGGAGATGAAGACGAGGCCGGCGACCCCGTCCATGACGTGAGGCGTGACCCTGTGCGGCGCCATCGGCGGCGAGATGGTCGTGCCGAGGGCGCTGAGCGTCGCCCCGGTCGAGGAGGCGATGACGACGACCCGGGTGCCGAGCTGGCGCCCGATCGCCACGGCCTCGGCAAGGTCGTTCACCCAGTCGTTGACGCTCGCCTGCTCCATCGCCGCGCCGTCGCGGCCGTGGCCGGTGAGGCGGGTGTAGAAGAGATTGGCGCCGAGCGCCTTCGCCACCTCGTCGGCGAGCGGCCGCGTCTCGGCCTTGTCGGCGGAAAATCCGTGGATGTAGACGATCGAGAGCGGCGTCTTCGCCCGTGAGGCGGGATAGGCCCAGACGATCTCCTTGGTCGACTGCGGCCGCAGATTGGGAATGTCGGCTTCCTCTTTCTGCAGATAGGTGTCGGGATCGCTGCCGATCGCCGCCGGGTCGAAGCTGACCGTCGTGTGGACCGGCTCGCGCGGCCCGAAGAGCCAGAGCCCGAGGAGCGCGACCGCGATCAGGAGGAGAAGGGCGAGGACGATACGAAGGATCAAGGGTCAGGTCCGCTTGGCATGCTGTCGGCAAGCCATAGCGCGTCTGAGGGGACGGCGAAACCTGTCCTCCCGTCGCCGGCCACGTGTCGCGTCGCTCCGACGTTCCGGTTCGTATCCCCCGACGCGGCGGAGGGCCGGGCCGGGATGCTATCCCTCGCCCAGCACCCGTGCGATCAGATCCGCCACCATCAGGTCGAGATGGGCGCCGCCACCGTTCTTGAAGACGGTGATCGCCGCCTCGCCGCTGCGGCCGGCCGTGCCGGCGACGAGATCCAGGAGCTCGCCGCGGATGTCGCCGGCAACGATCGTGCCGGCGTCGAGCGGGATCTGGATCTCGCCGATGTGGCCGAGGGTGGTCTTGCGCGAATCGACGAAGATCTCGCCGCGCGTCAGGACGTCGTCCTCCGCCTCGCGCATCTGCGGCGTGTAGGCGCCGATGAGATCGACATGGCAGCCGGGCCGCAGCCATTCGCCCTTCAGGAAGGGCTGCGTGGCCATGGTGGCGGTGGAGACGATGTCCGCCTGCGCCGCCGCGCCGGGAAGATCGAGGGCGACGCAGACGGTCGCCTCGCCGCCTCCGGCCGATGCCGCGAGCGCGTCGGCGCGGGCCGTCGTCCGGTTCCAGATCAGCACCGTCTTCAGGGAGGGAAACAGCGCCTGGTAGCCCTCGACGAGATGTCCCGCGACGGCTCCGGCGCCGCAGACGAGCAGCGTCTTCGGCTCCGGATTGGCGAGGAGCGTCGCCCCGAGCAGCGAATCGGCGACGGTCTTCCACTTGGTGACGAGGCCGCCATCGATGACCGCGCTCGGCGCCCCGGTCTGCGGATCGAAGAGGAGGACGCCGCCCTGGACGGAGGGGCGCGGCGGGTCGGCGCGGGGATTGTCCGGAAAGATGGTGACGGATTTCAGCGCGATGCCGAGCCCGTCGATCCAGGCGGCGCGGCTGAGCAGCCTGTTGTCGCCGCTGCCGATCAGGAGGTCGCCGATCTCGGGAGCGGCGCGGCGATGGCCCGCCGCCAGCGCCTCGACCACCATCGGCCAGGTCAGCTTGCCGTCCGCCTCGGTAAAGCCGATGACTCTCACGACAGCGCCCGCACCGGCTCGCGCATCGTCTCGATCGCCGGCGTCTGCACGTCGCGCAGCGCGTAAGGGCGGAAGCCGTGCTTCTGGTAGAGGGCGAGAGCGGCGGGATGGTCGAGGGTGTTGGTCTCGATGGTCACCCGGCCGGGATCGCCGGCAAAGGCGCAGACGATCGCCCGCGACAGCATGACATGGGCAAGGCCCCGGCCGCGATGCTCCGGCAGGATGCCGAAATGGACGATCCGCACCTCGTTGACGGCGCGGCGGATGTCGAGCTCGAACCAGCCGGCCCTGCGGCCGTCGACGGTCATGACGAAGATCTTGGTGTCGCCGTCGTGGATCTCGCGCTTCAGCCGTTCGTCGCTGAGGAGACGCGAGGTCCAGTGGTGGGCCTCGCCCACCTTGCGGTAGAGCGCCCGGTACTCGGCGAGCGGCATCGACGGGACCTCGGTGATCGCCACCGTCCCGGCGGCGAAGGGGATCGGCGCGAGGACCGTCGGGCGAGCCTTCATCTCGAGGCTGGTGACACGGGTTCGAAGAAGTCGCATGGCGGTCAGGTCTTCGCGCCCCGGCCGGTCTCCACCGGCGTGTCGGCGGCCGAGCCCCATTCGGTCCAGGACCCGTCATAGAGCCTGGAGGACCGGTTGCCGACACTTTCGAGGGCGAGATTGATCACCGCCGCCGTCACGCCCGAGCCGCAGCTCGTCACCGACGGCCGGTCGGGATCGACCCCGGCCTCGGCGAAGGCTCGGCGCAGTTCCTCCGGCGTCTTCAGCCGGCCGCCTTCGGTGAGCTGCAGGAAGGGCAGGCTGCGGGCGCCCGGCATGTGCCCGGCCCGCACCCCCTGGCGCGGCTCCGGCGCCTCGCCGGCGAAGCGATCGGCCGGGCGCGCGTCGAGGATCTGCAGGGAACCGGCGGCGACGATGTCCTTCATCTGCGGCAGGAACACCGCGGCGCCTTCGTCGAGCCGCGCCTCGAAGGCGGCGGGCCGGCTTTCGGGGGCCGTCGTCTCGACCGGCAGGCTCGCCGCCTGCCAGGCCGGAAAGCCGCCGTTGAGAACCCGCACGTCCTTCGCCCCGAAGGTTCGGAACAGCCACCAGACCCGGGGCGCCGAGAACAGCCCCATGCCGTCATAGACGACGATGGTGTCCCTGTCCGAGATGCCGAGCGCGCCGACCTTTTCGGCGAAGACGTCCGCCGGCGGCAGGGTGTGCGGCAGGCTCGAGGCCGGATCGACGATGTCGTCCTGGTCGAAGAACACGGCGCCCGGGACGTGGCCGGCGTCGTATTCGGCTTTGGCGAAGCGGTTCTGCGCCGGCAGGTACCAGGAGGCGTCGACGATCGAGACGCCGTCGCGGCCGATGACGGCGGCGAGATCCTGCGGCGAGATGAGGAAGGGGTTCTGGGTCATGACGGTGCAATATGGAGGACGGGGCGGATCAAGGCCATAGGGGTGGGAGGGTGATATCGGCGAAGAACCGTCGGGTTCGCCGGGACAGGCCCAATGGCGGAAGCGGGGCGGGGCCGGCGTAATTCGCCGTCGGTCCTAATCCGGCATCGCCCCGAACCGCAGCCTGAACCTCCGGTTCTCCCTGCCCTTCTTCTCGATCCTGGAGACGTGGATTTCGCCGACCTCCTGGGTCTCCGAGACATGGGTGCCGCCGCAGGGCTGGGTGTCGACCGCGCCGTCCGCGCCGATGCACACGAGGCGGATGCGGCCGAGGCCGCGCGGCGGGCGGACATTGGCGGATTTGACGAGGCCCGGATTTTCGTCGAGCTCGGCGTCGGTGATCCAGCGGGTGAAGACGGGGTGGTTGGCCGAGACGATCGCCATCATCTTCTCCGTCACCTCCGCCTTGTCGGCCGACGCTTCGGTCAGATCGAAATCGACCCGGCTCTCCTCCTCGCCGACCGAGGCGCCGGTGATGGGATAGGGCAGGACGACGGACAGGATGTGGCAGGCCGTGTGCATGCGCATCAGCCGGTAGCGCCGCTTCCAGTCGATGTGGAGGACGAGGCTCTCGCCGATCGCCGGGACCGGCTGGCCGGCCTCGGGGAGGTGGACGATCACCTCCTTGGTCTCGCCGGTGATGGTGGCGCCGATCCTGATGAGCGAGCCGTCGGCGCGCTCGAAATGCCCGGTGTCGCCCGGCTGGCCGCCGGAGGTGGCGTAGAACACCGTCCGGTCGAGGAGAATGCCGCCGTCCTCGCGGATGCCGGTCACCGCCGCCTCGACGGTCGAGAGGTAGGCATCCTCGCGAAACAGGGGGATGGTCATCCCACGCTCTCGAACGGGATGTCGAACTCCGGCGTTCGGCCGATCCATTCGGGCACCGGCAGGCCCTTTTCGGCGAGGAAGGCCGGGTTGAACAGCTTCGACTGGTAGCGGTTGCCGTAGTCGCAGAGGATCGTCACGATGGTATGGCCGGGGCCGAGCTCCCGCGCCATGCGGATGGCGCCGGCGATGTTGATGCCGGAGGAGCCGCCGAGGCAGAGGCCTTCCTCCTGGACGAGGTCGAAGACGATGCGCAGCGCCTCGTCGTCCGGGATCTGATAGGCGAAGTCCGGCTCGAAGCCTTCCAGATTGGCGGTGATGCGCCCCTGGCCGATGCCCTCGGTGATCGACGAGCCTTCGGATTTCAGCTCGCCATGGGCGTAATAATTGTAGAGGGCGGCGCCCATCGGGTCGGCGATGCCGATCTTGATGCGGCCGGAATGCCGCTTCAGCCCCATCGCGGTGCCGGCCAGCGTGCCGCCGGTGCCGACGGCGCAGATGAAGCCGTCGACGTCGCCGCCGCTCTGGTGCCAGATCTCCTCGGCGGTGGTGACGACATGGCCGTCGCGATTGGCGAGGTTGTCGAACTGGTTGGCCCAGATGGCGCCGGCCGGATGGGTCTTCGCCAGCTGCGCGGCGAGCCGGCCGGACAGCTTCACGTAGTTGTTGGGGTTCTTGTAGGGAACCGCCGGCACCTCGATCAGCTCGGCGCCCATCAGGCGCAGCGCGTCCTTCTTTTCCTCGCTCTGGGTCTCGGGGATGACGATGACCGTCTGGTAGCCGAGCGCCTTGGCGACCAGCGACAGGCCGATGCCGGTGTTGCCGGCGGTTCCCTCGACGATCAGCCCGCCGGGTTCGAGCAGCCCCTTCTCCTCGGCGTCGCGGATGATGAAGAGGCCGGCCCGGTCCTTCACCGACTGGCCGGGATTCATGAACTCGGCCTTGCCGTAGATCTCGCAGCCGGTCACCTCCGAGGCCTTGTTGAGCCGGATCAGCGGCGTGTTGCCGATGGCGTCGAGAACGGAATTGAGGCGCAGGGTCATGGAATCGGATCGCATGGTGGAGGGCACATGCCGGCAAGTTATGGGCGCCCCCGGGGGAAGGCAAGGACGACGGCGCCGCAAGGCCCGGTGACGGACCCGCACGGCGGCAACTTCGCCCCGGCCGATCCCGGCTCTACCGCGTCAGCGTCCGCCGCACCGCATCGGCCCAGCCGGTCAGCTTGCGCCCCCGCGTGACCGCGTCCATCTGCGGCGT
This sequence comes from Aurantimonas sp. 22II-16-19i, assembly GCF_002088275.1. Classification (GTDB taxonomy): domain Bacteria; phylum Pseudomonadota; class Alphaproteobacteria; order Rhizobiales; family Rhizobiaceae; genus Jiella. Next base: position 56,576 of record NZ_AQQS01000019.1, on the reverse strand, counting down.
GAACTGGCGCTCCAGCCGCCACCTTGCGGCAAAGCCCTCCATGCCCGGCCAGACGCCCGCCTTCTGGCCGGCGAGCCAGGCGGCGCCGAGCGCCGTCGTTTCCAGCACCGCCGGCCGGTCGACCGGGGCGTTCAAAAGGTCGGCGAGGCGCTGCATCGTATAGTCCGATGCCACCATGCCGCCATCGACCCTGAGCACCGTGTCGCTCGCCGCCGGCCAGTCCTTCTTCATGGCGTTGAGGAGATCCGCCGTCTGGTAGCAGACGGCTTCGAGCGCCGCGCGGGCGAGTTCGTTCGGGCCGGTCTTGCGGGTCAGGCCGAAGATCGCGCCCCTGGCGTCGGCGTCCCACCAGGGCGCGCCGAGGCCGGTGAAGGCGGGAACGAGATAGACGTCCTGTTCGGGGTCTGCCTTCGCCGCCAGAGGGCCGCTGACATCGGCCTTGTCGATGATCGTCAGCCCGTCGCGCAGCCATTGCACGGCGGCGCCGGCGATGAAGATCGAGCCTTCGAGGGCGAAGCTGGTCTTGCCGGACAGGCGATAGGCGATGGTCGTCAGGAGCCGGTTGTTGGAGGCGACGCGCTCCTCGCCGGTGTTGAGGACGGCGAAGCAGCCGGTGCCATAGGTGGATTTCAGCATGCCCGGCTGGAAGCACGCCTGGCCGAGGGTGGCGGCGTGCTGGTCGCCGGCGATGCCGAGGACCCTGATCGACGAGCCGAACAGCGACGCATCCGTGACGCCGAAGTCGGCGTCGCAGTCCATCACCTGCGGCAGGATCGCACGGGGGACGTTCAGGAGCCTCAGGAGATCGTCGTCCCAGTCATTGGCCGAGATGTCGAAGAGCATGGTGCGCGAGGCATTGGTCGCGTCGGTGGCGTGGACTTTGCCGCCGGTGAGCCGGAACAGGAGAAAGCTGTCGACGGTGCCGAAGGCGAGCCGCCCCTGCTCGGCCTTCTGCCGCGCGCCTTCCACATGGTCGAGGAGCCAGGCGATCTTGGTGCCCGAGAAATACGGATCGACGATCAGCCCGGTCTTGTCGGTGATCTGGGGCTCGGCGCCGTCCGCCACCAGCCTGCGGCAGATCTCGGCGGTGCGCCGGTCCTGCCAGACGATGGCGTTGTGGATCGGCTTGCCGGTCTCGCGGTCCCAGACGAGGACCGTCTCACGCTGGTTGGTGATGCCGATGGCGGCGATGTCGGCGGCCGACAGGGAGGCTTCGGCGATCGCCCCCTTCGCCGTGCCGAGGACGGAATTCCAGATGTCCTCCGGATCATGCTCGACCCAGCCCGAGCGGGGAAAATGCTGGGCGAATTCCTGCTGCGCCACGCCCTTGATGCGAGTGCCGTCGTCGAAGACGATGGCCCGCGTCGAGGTGGTGCCCTGGTCGATGGCGAGAACGTATCCGGACATGGTGCGTTTCCCATTGCTGCGATTGCGATGGCAGAAAGCCGGGGCGGACCCCGGCTTTCGTGTTCGTCGAAGTCGGTTCAGTTCGACTTCTGCATCGTGCCTTCGGCCGAGGCGGGCGTCGCCGAAGCCGGCATCGCGGCCTCGGAATCCTGCCAGCTCTTCACCAGCTCGTCATAGGAGACGGTGATCGGCTGTTCCTTCTCGTTTTCCTTCTTGGGCTGAGGCGCCAGCGTGCCGTTCGCCTTGGCCTGCTCGACCCAGTATTCCATGTCGTGCTCTTCGTTGAGCTTCGGGCCGATGTCGCCCTGGATGCCCGCCCGCTCGAGGCGCTGCATCACCTGCTCCTGGTTGGCGCAGAGCGCGTCCATGGCTTCCTGCGGGGTCTTGGCGCCCGACGCCGCATCACCGATCGCCTGCCACCAGAGCTGGGCGAGCTTGGGGTAGTCCGGCACGTTGGTGCCGGTCGGCGACCACTGCTTGCGGGCCGGCGAGCGGTAGAACTCGACGAGGCCGCCGAGCTTCGGCGCACGCTCGGTGAAGCTCTTGTCGCGGATCGTCGATTCGCGGGTGAAGGTCAGGCCCTCGTGGCTCTTCTTCACGTCGACGGTCTTCGAGCCGACGAACTGGGCGTAGAGCCAGGCGGCCTTGGCCCGATCCTCCGGGGTCGACTTCATCAGCGTCCAGGAACCGACGTCCTGGTAGCCGAGCTTCATGCCGTCGACCCAGTAGACGCCATGCGGCGACGGCGCCATGCGCCACTTCGGATTGCCTTCCTCGTCGACGACGGGCAGGCCGTCCTTCACCATGTCGGCGGTGAAGGCGGTGTACCAGAAGATCTGCTGGGCGATCTGGCCCTGCGCCGGCACCGGGCCGCTCTCGGAGAAGGTCATGCCCTGGGCTTCCTGCGGGGCATAGGCCTTCAGCCAGTCGAGATACTTCTGGATCGAATAGACCGCCGCGGGGCCGTTGGTGTCGCCGCCACGGGCGACGCAGGAGCCGGTCGGCTGGCTCTGCTCGTTGACGCGGATGCCCCATTCGTCGACGGGCACGCCGTTCGGGATGCCCTTGTCGCCATTGCCGGCCATGGACAGCCAGGCATCGGTGAAGCGCCAGCCGAGCGACGGGTCCTTCTTGCCGTAGTCCATGTGGCCATAGACCTTCTGGCCGTCGATCTCGCGGCCGGTGAAGAACTCGGCGATGTCCTCATAGGCCGACCAGTTGACCGGCACGCCGAGATCGTAGCCGTACTTCGCCTTGAAGTCGGCCTTGTTCTTCTCGTCGTTGAACCAATCGTAGCGGAACCAGTAGAGGTTGGCGAACTGCTGGTCGGGCAGCTGGTAGAGCTTGCCGTCCGGGGCGGTGGTGAAGGACGTGCCGATATAGTCGGCGACGTCGAGCATCGGATTGGTGACGTCCTTGCCCTCGTTCGCCATGAAGTCGGTGAGGTTGCGGACCTGCTGGTAGCGCCAGTGGGTGCCGATGAGGTCCGAATCGTTGACGTAAGCGTCGTAGATGTTCTCGCCCGACTGCATCTGCGTCTGCAGCTTCTCGATCACGTCGCCCTCGCCGATCAGGTCATGGCTGACCTTGATGCCGGTGATGGCGGTGAAGGCCGGGGCGAGGACCTTGGACTCGTATTCATGTGTGGTGATGGTTTCGGACACGACCTTGATGTCCATGCCCTGGAAGGGCTTGGCCGCGTCGATGAACCACTGCATCTCCTTTTCCTGGTCGGCGCGCGACAGCGTCGAGAGATCCTTGATCTCGTTGTCCAGGAACGTCTTGGCCGCGTCCATGTCGGCGAAGGCCGGACCGGAGGCGAGCGCGATGGCGAGGGTCGCCGTGGTGACCCAGAGATTGCGTTTCATGAGTTATCCTCCCGTTGAGACAAGCCGGTCGATCCATCCCGAGATCCGAGCCGACCGGCGGCAGCCCGAACCCATGTTCCCTTCCGCGTCAGACGAGGCGGAAGACGAGAATGAAGAAGAGCGCGCAGACGCCGAGGGCGTACCAGAGCGACAGGTCGGTGGCCGAGAGCCAGCCGAGGCAGATGAAGGCCGAGCCGAGCAGCGACACGAACAACCGGTCGCCCCGCGTCGTCTCGAAGCGCAGGATCCCGACCCGCGGCGAGCCACCGGGCACGGCGTACTCCCACACGCCCATCAGCGCGATGAGCGAGAAGATGACGATGAAGAAGATCGCCGTCGGCCAGGTCCAGGCCATCCAGGATAGGTCGATCATCTAAGCCTCCTTGCCGCCAGTGTACGTTTTGCAGTAAAAGAGATTTGCGCCAAAGCGGATGAGTTCATGAAAGTCATCTACCATCCTGCCGCCAAGAAGGCCTTGGATCGGATGCCCGCACGTGACCGGGATCGCATGAGTACCGAATGCGGGTCGGCGTCTGGCGCGCGATCTTCGTCCTCGTGGACGACATGTTGGTGCTCCGCGTCGCCCACCGCCGCGAAGCCTATCGTTGAGGTGAGACCATGAACGAGGCAGTCAATCTGAAAGGCGAGAGCATGATCGTCATGACCCGCGCCGAATATGACGACCTGATCGAGGATGCAGGCGATATTGCCTTGGTTAGGCAAGCCGAACTCGATTACCCGGACAGTCCGTCGATGCCCAGCGAACTGGCGCGCGCGGTTTGGGATGGCGAACTCCATCCGCTCGCCGCGTGGCGCAAGTCCGTCGGCATGACGCAGGCCGAGCTTGCCGCTGCGGCGGGCCTTCGTGCGGCGACGGTGAGCGACATCGAAAGCCGCAAGATCGACCCGCGCCTGTCGACGCTGAAGGCGCTCGCCACGGCCCTGAAGCTCGGCATCGAGGACATCGTGGATTGAGGGGAGTGGCGAAACCGTTCCCTCGCCTCGAAGGGCGAGGGGGCGCCGCGCCAAGGGTGAAGCAGCGACCCCCATCACACCCGCCCCAGGGCAAAGCCCTTGGCGATGTAGTTGCGCACGAACCAGATCACGATCGCGCCGGGGATGATGGTCAGCGCTCCCGCCGCCGCGAGCACGCCCCAGTCCATGCCGGAGGCCGACACGGTTCGCGTCATGATCGCCGAGATCGGCTTGGCGTCGGTGACGGTCAGGGTGCGGGCGATCAGCAGTTCGACCCAGGAGAACATGAAGCAGAAGAAGGCGGCGACGCCGATTCCGCTCGCGATCAGCGGCGTGAAGATCTTGAAGAAGAACTTCGGGAAGGAATAGCCGTCGATATAGGCGGTCTCGTCGATCTCCTTGGGAACGCCCGACATGAAGCCTTCCAGAATCCACACCGCCAGCGGCACGTTGAACAGGCAGTGGGCGAGCGCCACGGCGATATGCGTGTCGATCAGCCCGAAGGCGGAATAGAGCTGGAAGAAGGGCAGGGCGAAGACGGCCGGCGGCGCCATGCGGTTGGTCAGCAGCCAGAAGAACAGGTGCTTGTCGCCGAGGAACCGGTAGCGCGAGAAGGCATAGGCCGCCGGCAGCGCCACCGAGACCGAGATCACCATGTTCATCACGACATAGATGATCGAGTTGACGTAGCCCATGTACCAGGACGGGTCGGTGAAGATCACCCGGTAGTTGTGCAGCGTCGGGTTCTGCGGCCAGAGCGTCAGGGCCCCGAGGATCTCCTGGTTGGTCTTGAAGCTCATGTTGACCAGCCAGTAGATCGGCAGGAGCAGGAAGACGATGTAGACGATCGGGATCAGCGCCTTCCAGCGGAAGTGCCCGGTCTTCATCCGCGAGCGGGCGGCGAGGGCGGTTTCCGAATGGGCGGCGCCCGGCAGGCTCGGATGGGCCGTGGTTGCGTGGTCGCTCATTCTCCGCCTCCCGTCATCGGCTTGTCGGTCCCGGCATTGGTCATCACCGTGTAGAAGATCCACGACAGAAGCAGGATGATCAGGAAGTAGATCAGGCTCATCGCCGCCGCCTCGCCGATGTTGAACTGGCCGATGGCGAGTTTCACGAGATCGATCGACAGGAAGGTCGTGGAATTGCCCGGGCCGCCGCCGGTGACGACGAAGGGCTCGGTGTAGATCATGAATGAGTCCATGAAGCGCAGGAGCACGGCGATCAGCAGCACCCGGCCCATCTTCGGCAGCTGGATGTAGCGGAAGACGGCCCAGCGCGAGGCGCCGTCGATCTTGGCGGCCTGGTAATAGGCGTCGGGGATCGAGACGAGGCCGGCATAGCACAGCAGCACGACGAGGCTCGTCCAGTGCCAGACATCCATGACGACCACCGTCACCCAGGCGTCGAAGGTGTTGCGGACGTAGTTGTAGTCGATGCCCAGCGCGTCGACCGCGTAGCCGAGGAGGCCGATGTCGGTGCGCGCGAAGACCTGCCAGATCGTTCCGACGACGTTCCAGGGGATCAGCAGCGGCAGCGCCATCAGGACGAGGCAGACCGGCACCCAGATGCCCTTCTTGGGCATCGCCAGCGCCACGAGAATGCCGAGCGGAACCTCGATGGCGAGGATGATGGCGGAGAACAGGAGGTTGCGTATCAAGGCGTCGTGGAAGCGTTCCGACGTCAGGACCTCGCGGAACCAGTCGGCGCCGTACCAGAAGAACTGGTTGTTGCCGAATGAGTCCTGCACCGAATAGTTCACCACCGTCATCAGCGGGATCACCGCCGAGAAGGCGACCAGCAGCAGCACCGGCAGGACGAAGAACCAGGCCTTGTTGTTCCAGGTCTTTTCCATCGTTTCCTCCTTCAGCCCCGCTCGACCAGCCAGGAATCGGCGTAGAGATTGAGCCGCTCCGCAGTGAAGGCGATGTCGGCGTCGGCCGGAATGGCGCTGTCCTCGGCGACGACGGCGCTGACGCGGTGCTCGCCGAGCCGGGCGCGCACGATCTTCTCCGAGCCGATGTCCTCGACCTTCTCGATGGTCACGGGAATGCCGGTGCCGCGCGCAACGAGCGAGACGAATTCCGGCCGGATGCCGAGCTCCACGCGCTTCTTCGTGGCAGTCGCGGAAAGGCCGGCCGGCAGCTTCACCCGTTCGCCGGAGACGATGGCGTCGCCGCCGTCGAGATCGCAGGGCAGGACGTTCATGCCGGGCGAGCCGATGAAATAGCCGACGAAGGTGTGCTGCGGGCGCTCGAACAGCTCTTCGGGCGTGCCGATCTGGACGACCTCGCCGGCATACATGACCACCACCTTGTCGGCGAAGGTCAGCGCCTCGGTCTGGTCGTGGGTGACGTACACCATGGTCATCTGGAATTCGCGGTGCAGCTGCTTCAGCTCCGAGCGCAGCTGCCACTTCATGTGCGGATCGATGACGGTCAGCGGCTCGTCGAAGAGGATGGCGTTGACGTCGGAGCGCACCAGGCCGCGCCCGAGCGAGATCTTCTGCTTCTCGTCGGCGGTCAGCCCGCGGGCCTTGCGATCGGCCTTCGCCTCGAGGCCGATGCGGCGCAGCATGTCCTCGACCCGCGGCCCGATCTCGGCCTTCGGCACCTTGCGGTTCTTCAGCGGGAAGGCAAGGTTCTCGCGCACCGTCATGGTGTCGTAGATCACCGGGAACTGGAACACCTGGGCGATGTTGCGCGCCTCCGGCGTCAAGAGGGTGACGTCCGTGTCGTCGAAGCGGACATGGCCCTCCGACGGGGTCAGGAGCCCGGAAATGATGTTGAGGAGGGTGGTCTTGCCGCAGCCGGACGGACCCAGCAGCGCATAGGCGCCGCCATCCTCGAAGATGGTGTCGACCTCGCGCAGGGCGTAGTTGTTGGCCCTCGCCAGTTCGGGCGAATAGGCGTGGCGGATATGGTCGAGCCGGATGCGGGCCATGGGGACGTCTCCTCTAGGCCGCCATCGCGGCGGGGGCGGCGACCGCGATGCCGTCTTCGCCGAAGACGAGGATCTCGGCCGGATCGAAGGACAGGTGGACGGTGTCGCCCGCATCGACCCGCCGCACGCCGTGGACGAGCGCGATGATGTCGGTGCCGGCATGGGCGGCGTGGATGAAGGTCTCCGATCCCGTCACCTCGGTGAGGGTGACCCTGGCGTCGAAGCCTGCCGCCTTGGTCTTGCCGAGTTCCAGCCGGTGCGGCCGCACGCCGATCCTGTAGCGTCCGTCGGCCAGCTGGGCATGGGCGGGGGAGGCGGCGAAATCGATGCCGCCGGCGCCGGAAAACCGCTGCCCGCGCTTCTCGGCGGCAAAGACGTTGAGCGGCGGGTCGGAGAAGGTCGTCGCCGTCAGGAGATCATGTGGCCGGCGATAGACGGCGGTGGTTTCGCCGAACTGGGTGACGCGGCCCTTCGACAGCGTCGCCGTCCGCCCGCCGAGAAGCAGCGCCTCGTGGGGCTCGGTCGTCGCATAGACGAAGATCGCGCCGGTCGCGGCGAAGATCTTCGGCAGTTCCTCGCGCAGTTCCTCGCGCAGCTTGTAGTCGAGATTGGCCAGCGGCTCGTCGAGAAGCACGACGTCGGCGTTCTTGACCAGCGCGCGTGCCAGCGCGGTGCGCTGCTGCTGGCCGCCGGACAGGTTCAGCGGGGTGCGACCCAGATAGGGCGTCATCTGCAGGAGATCGGCCGCCTTCTTCACCGCCGCGTCGATCTCGGCCTTCGGCCGTCCGGCGACGCGCATCGGCGAGGCGATGTTCTCGTAGACCGTCAGCGTCGGGTAGTTGATGAACTGCTGGTAGACCATGGCGATGTTGCGCCGGCGCACGGGAACGCCGGTGACGTCCGTCCCGTCCATGATCACCTTGCCGGCGGTCGGGGCGTCGAGGCCGGCCATCAGCCGCATCAGCGAGGTCTTGCCGGCGAGCGTCGGGCCGAGCAGCACGTTGATCGAGCCGCGCTGGAGCTGCAGCGAGACGTCGACGATGTGATCCTCGGCGCCGACCCTGCGGCTGACATTGATGAGTTCGAGCAATCCGTCCTCCCAAACGGCTGACCTGGCTGAAAGGGCCCTCAGGCCGCCGCCCGCCGTCCCGCCGTTGCCTTGTCCACGTAAGTCGCCAGCCGCTCCGCCTCGCCCGAGGTGAATCGCAGGCCGAGCTTCGACCGGCGCCACAGGATGTCCTCGGCGCTCCGCGCCCATTCCTGCGCGATCAGGAAATCGACCTCGGCCGCATGCAGCCCGTGGCCGAAATCCTCGCCCAGCCTGCCCGCCGCGACGAAACCGGCCGCATCGGTCCCGTAGGCGCGCACCAGCCGGCGGATCGTCGCAGCGCCGAGTTCCGGCGCCCTGGCGGCGAGGTCGCGCTCGAGCTGCGCGATGCCGTCCACCGGAAAGGCCCCGCCGGGCAGCGGAGCGTCGCCGGTCCAGCTCTCGCCCTTGCGGCCGAGCGCCTCCTCGATCCTCTTCATCGCATCTTCCGCGAGCACGCGGTAGGTGGTGATCTTGCCGCCGAAGCAGTTGAGGAGGCCGGGGCCCTGCCCGCCGTCCTCGACCTTCAGCACGTAGTCGCGCGTCGCTTCCTGGGCCTTGGAGGCGCCGTCGTCGAAGAGCGGCCGGACGCCGGAGAAGGTCCAGACGATGTCGGAGCGCCGGACGGGCGTCTCCAGATAGTCGCTTGCCGCGGCGAGGAGATAGTCGGTCTCCTCGTCGGTGATCGCGGCATCGGCCGGATCGCCCTCGAAATCCCGGTCGGTGGTGCCGACGAGGGTGAAGTCGTCCTCATAGGGGATGGTGAAGATGATGCGGCCGTCGGCGTTCTGGAAGATGTAGGCCCGGTCGTGCTCGTAAAGCTTCTTGGTGACGATGTGCGAGCCCTGGACGAGGCGGATGTGGTGCGCGTCGTTGCGGCCGACGGCGTTGCGCAGGATGAGATCGACCCAGGGTCCGCCGGTATTGACCAGGAACCGGGCGGGAATGCTCCGCTCCTCGCCATTTCCGGTGTCGCGCAGCGTCAGGTGCCACAGGCCGGCCTCGCGCCGCGCCGCGACCACCTTGGTGCGCACCATGATCTCGGCGCCCTTGTCCGTCGCCGAACGCGCATTGAGGACGACGAGGCGGGCATCGTCCACCCGCGCATCGGAATATTCGAAGCCGACGCGGAATTCGTTCTTCAGCGGCGCCCCGAGCGGGCCCGACAGGTCGACCTTCGTCGTCGCCTTCAGCTTCTTGCGGCCGCCGATATGGTCGTAGAGGAAGAGGCCGGTGCGCAGCAGCCATTTCGGCCGCAACCCGTCGTGGTGCGGCAGGATGAAGCGCAAGGGCCGGATGATGTGCGGCGCGATCGCCCACAGCACCTCGCGCTCCATCAGCGCGTGGCGCACCAGGCTGAACTCGTAGTGCTCGAGATAGCGCAGGCCGCCATGGACCAGCTTGGTCGACCAGGACGACGTGCCGGAGGCGAGGTCGTTCATCTCGGCCAGCCCGACGCTGTAGCCGCGACCCGCCGCATCGCGAGCGATGCCGCAGCCGTTGATGCCGCCACCGATGACGAAGATGTCGAAAGTCTTCATGCTCTCCCGCTTCGCACTGCAGCATTTCGGTTGCGTTTGCGAACTCTGGAGAGTGTATTCCGAAACCAAAGCGAAGGTCAAACGAAATTCATGCCATCGTCATCGTTCGCGTGAGCCTCAGGCCGCCGCGTCGCTCGGCGCCGCGCTGCCACGGGCCACGTCCTCGGGTCGCGCCTCGACGAGCCGCACTTCCGCGGCTTCACAGATTGCGCGGATCGCCGGTGGCGCCTGGTCGGTGACGAAGGTCTGGACCTGGTCGAGATGGCCGATCCGGACCGGCGCGCTGCGCTCGAACTTCGAGGAATCGGCGGCGAGAATGACGTGGCGGGCATTGCCGATGATCGCCTGGGCGACGCGCACCTCGCGGTAGTCGAAATCGAGCAGCGAGCCATCCATGTCGATGGCCGAGGCGCCGATGACGGCGAAGTCGACCTTGAACTGGCGGATGAAGTCCACCGCCGCTTCGCCGACAATGCCCCCGTCGGAGCGGCGCACGACGCCGCCGGCGATGACCACCTCGACCTCCGGATAAGGCCGCATGGCGGCCGCCACATTGATGTTGTTGGTGATCACCATCAGGCCGGAATGGCGCAGCAGCTGATGGGCGACCGCCTCGGTGGTCGTGCCGATGTTGATGAAGAGCGAGGCCTGGTTGGGGATGAGGTCGGCGACGGCGCGGCCGATCGCGGCCTTCTCGTCGGCGGCGATGACGCGCCTGGCGTCGTAGCCGACATTCTCCACCCCGGACGAAAGGATGGCGCCGCCATGCACCCGCATCAGCATGCGGGCGTCGCAGAGTTCGTTGAGGTCCTTGCGGATGGTCTGGACCGAAACCTCGAAGCGCGAGGCCATCTCGTCGACGAGAACCCGGCCGGAGCGCTTGGCACTCTCCAGGATCTGGATCTGGCGTTCCGAGAGCATGGCGTTTCCTTCCCCGGTCTTTGCCGGATCATGGGCAAAGCGAAAGGAATGCGCAACAAACGAAAGCAGCGGTAACGAGAGTGAAGGCGCAGACGTCGGGCGACGATCGCCATGGTCAAGGAGCGGCGGTGGTCGACGCCGGCCACCGCCGCAATTCACGAGGGCGGCCCCGCCCCGGGCCGTCCCCGCATGTTCGGCCGTTTGCATCGGCCGGCACGCCTTCGTCACGAGAGGTCCATGACCTGACGGGTGAATTGGCCGGAGCCGCCGAACGGCCCACCCATCGACGAATCGGGATCATGTCGGTCCCGTTGCGGAATGGGAAATATATCTTCCCGGTTTTGTCGCAAACTGAGACATGATGACGCAACATTGGGTTGCGCGTCACGCGGCTCCGGCGGTGGGTGGATCGGCCCGGAAGGTGCGGTCGCGCTGGCGGGGCAGGGCGGCGAGGAGCGTTGCCCCGCGCAGGCCGAGAAAAACCTCGAAGGCCAGCCAGAGGCCGTGATTGCCGAGGATCGGCGTCAACCCCCAGCCCAGCGCCGCGAAGACGGCGAGGGAGAGGAGCATCATGTCGCGCATGGTCCGCGACCATGTGGCGCCGATGTAGATGCCGTCCATGACGAAGGCCAGCGCCCCGACGAGCGGGGTCGCCGCCGCGAAGGACAGATAGGTCCGCGCCGCGGCCCTGATGTCCGGATCGATGGTGAGGAAGTCGATCAGCGCCTCGCCGGCGAGAAGCATGATCGCCGCGAGCACCAGGCCGATGCCGACGCCCCAGAGGCCGGTGAGGCGGACCGTGCGGTCGAAGGCCGCCCGCCGCCGGCCGCCGACGGCGAGCCCGGCCAGCTGCTCGCTCGCCGTCGCGAGGCCGTCGAGAAAGTAGGATCCTGTCATGAAGACGTTCATCAACAGGCCGTTGGCCGCCAGCGTCACCGGCCCGAGGCCGGCGCCGAGCCGGGTGAACAGCGCAAAACCCGACAGCAGACAGAAGGAGCGGATCATGATGTCGCGATTGACGCCGAGCATCTGCCCGAAGCCCCGCCGGTCGAACACCTCCGCGCGGCTCGGCATCCGCCCGGCGAAAAGCCCCCTGGCGAGGACGCCGAGACCGGCGAGGCAGCCCACCGCCTCCCCGCAGACCGTGCCGAGGGCGACGCCGGCGATGCCCCCGTCGAGGACGAGGCCGAAGAGGATCGAGAGGACGATGTTGGTGCCGTTGACGACGATCTGCAGGGCGAGCGCGAGGCCGCTTCGACCCCGGCCGAGCACCGAGCCGAGGATGGCGTAGTTCATCAGCGCGAAGGGGGCGGAGAACATCCGCACGAAGACATAGGCTGAAGCCGCCTCGGCGACGCCCGGCCCCGGCGCGACGACCAGCAGGCCGAGTGCCATGATCGCCGGCTCGGCGACCACGAGGCCAAGGCCGATTGCCAGCGCCAGGAGGGCCGCCCGCAGGAACACCGCCTCGACCTCGCGGTCCCTGCCGGCGCCGAGAGCCTGCGCCGTCAGCCCGGTGGTCCCGGCGCGCAGGAAGCCGAAGACGGCGAAGACGAAGTCGAAGACCAGCGCGCCGACGACGAGGCCCCCCAGCGCCATGGCGTCGCCGACCCGGCCGATGACGGCGACGTCGGTCAGGCCGAGAAGCGGCGTCGTCGCGAAGGCGAGCGTCATCGGCAGGGCGATGGCGAGCACCCGGCGATTGGTCACCACGACCGGCTCGGCCTCGTCGACGGTGTGCGGGTGATGCGTCGTCACGCTGTCCTCTCCGGGCTTCCGGTCGCTTGCTGCGGCAAGCCGCCCCTGTGGCTGCCGGGCGCTTCGCCTATCTATGGCGGGCCATGAGCGTTCCGATCATCCACCATCCCGCCTTCGACGCGAATTTCGATGCCAGGCATCGCTTTCCCATGTCGAAATTCAGCCGCCTTGCGGAAATCCTCGTCGAGGACGGCGTCGTCGGCCCGGCGGGGTACCACGTTCCGGCACCGGCGCTGCCCCAATGGCTGCGGCTCGCCCATGATTCGCGCTATGTCGACCAGGTGGTGTTTGCGGCGGTGCCGCCGGAGATCGAGAAGGCGATCGGCTTCAAGGTGGACGAGAAGGTCGCGATGCGCTCGCGCTGCGCCGCCGGCGGCACGGTCCTCGCCGCCCGGCTCGCCCTCGCCGAGGGCCTCGCCTGCAACACCGCCGGCGGCAGCCACCACGCCCACCGCTCCGGCGGCGCCGGCTTCTCGGTGTTCAACGATGTCGCCGTCGCCGCATCGGTGCTGATCGCCGACGGCGACGCATCCCGCATCCTCGTCGTCGACTGCGACGTCCACCAGGGCGACGGCACGGCGAGGATCTTCGCCGAGGAGCCCTGCGTCTTCACCCTCTCGATCCATGGCGAGCGGAACTATCCGGCCGAGAAGGCACGCTCCGACCTCGATGTCGGCCTGCCCGACGCGACGGCCGACGAAGACTATCTGGCCGCGCTCGCCGGCGCTCTCGACGAAGCCTTCGCCGCCGCGCGGCCGCAGGTCGTCTTCTACAATGCCGGCGTCGATCCGCATCGCGACGACCGGCTGGGGCGCCTCGCGCTCTCCGATGCGGGGCTCGCCGAGCGCGACCGCCGGGTCATCGGCTTCTTCAGAGACCGGGACATTCCGGTCGCCGCGGTCATCGGCGGCGGCTATTCCCGCGACATCGAGGCGCTCGCCCGCCGCCACACCATCCTGCACCGGGTGGCGCGGGAATTCGCCTGAGTTTCCATCGGGAAGGGAGCGGCGGGAAGGCTGCATCGGCGGCGCCCCGAGAAGGGGGCGCAGCGCGCCGCCCGTGCCGGAGACGGAGGAAGATCCTCCCGGCATCGCATCATCGCAGCGGGTGCGACGCCCGCGGAATTCCGGCGCCCGGTCTGGGCCTCTCCGACCCTTGCTCCAGATGCTGCGGCGTCGGATCGAAGCCCGCACATGTCGGGCGGGGCGGATCCGTCGATCATCTTGAACCATGGAGTGGAGCGCGGCGTGAACGCACAGACGGACAGCCAGACGATGCGGGCGGCGGTGGTGACCGGGCCGGGGGAGCTGCGGGTCGAACAGGTCGCGCGGCCGGTTCCGGGGCCGGGCGAGGTCCGAGTCAAGCTCGAAGGATGCGGCGTCTGCGCGTCGAACCTGACCCCCTGGGCGGGGCCGGAATGGATGGAGTTTCCGACCGAGGCGGGCGGTCTCGGCCATGAGGGCTGGGGCGTCGTCGACGCCGTCGGCGAGGGTGTGGAGAGCGTCGGGGTGGGCGACCGCGTCGCCGCGCTGTTCTACAAGAGTTACGGCGAATACGACGTCGGCCCCGCCGAGACCGTCGTGAAGCTGCCCGATGCGCTGGCGGATACGCCGTTTCCGGGCGAGCCGCTCGGCTGCGCCATGAACATCTTCCGCCGCTCCGGGATAAAGCCCGGCGAGACCGTCGCAATCATCGGCATCGGCTTTCTCGGCGCGATCCTGACGCGCCTCGCATCGCAGGCCGGCGCCCGTGTCATCGCGATCTCCCGCAGGCCCTATTCCTTGAAGGTCGCCGCGCAGATGGGCGCGGCGGAGACGATCCCCATGGAGGATCACTGGCAGATCATCGAACAGGTGCGGGAACTGACCGGCGGCAACTTCTGCGACCGCGTCATCGAGGCCGTCGGCAAGCAGTGGCCGCTGGATCTGGCGGCCGAGCTGACCCGCGAGCGCGGCACGCTGATCGTCGCCGGCTACCACCAGGACGGCGCCCGCCAGGTGAACATGCAGCTCTGGAACTGGCGTGGCCTCGACGTGATCAACGCCCATGAGCGCGACCCGGCGATCTACATCCAAGGCATCCGCGACGCCGTCGCGGCGGTCGCGGACGGCCGGCTCGATCCCGGCCCGCTCTACACCCACGCGTTCCCGCTGGAGCGGCTGGACGAGGCGCTGAACACCACCCGCGACAGGCCCGACGGCTTCATGAAGGCACTGGTAACGTTCTGATGCTGCAGGGCGGAGACAGCCTGCGGGCATGAAGTGGCGGCGGCTGTTCTTAGTCCGCTAAAGAAATCGTTGCGCCGCGCCTCTGTCCCGCAAACGCAACGCGCCCAGATGAAGAAGCATTGTTGCCGACGAGCGCCCGATCCGTGGCGGCGTCGGCCATCCTCATCTTCCGCCCGCAGGCGCCGCCTGCGGCCAGGTCGTGCGCGGGACTACATCGACGTGCCTTGCGAATGCCCCATCGTTCCCTGCAGCAAGGGCCCCGCCATGTGCGGCGAGGACTCTGCCGCAGCGGGAGGGCGTCGGCATCGCACACGGGCTCCGCATCGCCGGGCTGTGGCTGCCGGCCGCAGCGCCGGTTCGGGCCGGTTGCTGCCCACGGCCCGCCTTCGGGCGGCCCCAGGCTCTGGCTTCGCCGGCGGACCGCTTCATCCATTCCCCCGATTTCACATCGCACAGCATGACGATTAGGAGGTCTGTTTGTCCCGCTATCTCGTGACCGGAGGCGCCGGCTTCATCGGACGCCAGGTCTGCCGCGAGCTTCTCGATCATGGTCATCAGGTCCGCGTTCTGGATGCGATGATCGACCAGGTGCATGGCGGCGGTGCGGAAATCGACCTCGGAGACGCCGAGATCCGCCGGGGCGACGTGCGTGACGGCGAGGCGGTGCGTGCGGCGCTGGCCGGCGTCGATGGCGTCGTCCATCTCGCCGCCGAGGTCGGCGTCGGCCAGAGCATGTACGAGATCGAGCGCTACGTCTCCACCAACGACGTCGGCACGGCGGTCTTGCTGCAGGAGATCATCGACCAGCCGGTGGAGCGGATCGTCGTCGCCTCGTCGATGAGCGTCTATGGCGAAGGCCGCTACCGGACGCCGGGCGGCCGCATCGTCGACGATGCCCGGCGCCGGCCCGAGGCGGTGAAGGCCGGTCGCTTCGAGATCCTGTCGGACGACGGCGAGACGCTGGAGCCGGTCGCCACCGACGAGACCAAGCCGACGGATCTCGCCTCGATCTACGCGCTGACGAAATACGCCCAGGAACAGGCGGTGCTGATCTTCGGCAACGCCTACAAGGCCGACGCCGTGGCGCTGCGCCTGTTCAACGTGTTCGGGCCGGGGCAGGCGCTGTCCAACCCCTATACCGGCGTTCTCGCCAACTTCTCCTCGCGTATCGCGTCTAGCCAGGCCCCGACGATCTTCGAGGACGGCAAACAGCGCCGCGACTTCGTCCATGTGAACGATGTCGCCCGCGCCTTCCGCCTGGCGCTGGAGAGGCCGGAGGCCGCCGGGCAGACGATCAATGTCGGCAGCGGGCGGTCCTATTCCGTGACCGAGGTGGCGGAGAAGGTCGCGGAGGCGATGGGCAGCGACATCCGGCCCGAGATCACCGGAAAGGCCCGCACCGGCGACATCCGCAACTGCTTTTCCGACATCTCCAAGGCGCGCCGCCTCTTGGGTTTCGAGCCGCAGCGCAGCCTCGAGGATTCGCTCGGCGAACTCGCCGACTGGGTGGCGTCCCAGACCGTGACCGATCGCAACGAGGAAATGCGCCGGCATCTGGAAGCCCGGGGCCTCGTCGCATGACGCAGCCGGCAACGGGGACGCAGACACAGGCTTTCGGCTTTGCGGAGTGGTTCCGCCCGGGCGAGTACCAGCGCACGAGAGCGGCGCTGGACGGCATGGAGCGGGTTGGCGCACGCCACCTGCGCACCCATCTGTCCTGGGCGGAGTATCATGGGGACGGGGGGCAGGAGTGGTACGACTGGCTGCTTACCGAGATCGGCCGGCGCTTCGAGCTCCTGCCCTGCGTCCACTATACCCCGCCGTCGATCTCGCGCACCGGCACCTCCGCCGGCGCGCCGCACCGGCTGCAGGACTATGCCGATTTCGTCGACCACGTCCTGACCCGCTACGGCGAGCATTTCGAGGCCGTCGAGCTGTGGAACGAGCCGAACAACCTCCTCGACTGGGACTGGCGGGAGGATCCCGACTGGCAGCTGTTCTGCGAGATGATCGGCGCCGCCGGCTACTGGGCGCGCGAGCGCGGCTTCAGGACGGTGCTCGGCGGCCCGTCGCCCTTCGACGCCCACTGGCTGCGGCTGATGGGCGAGCGCGGCGTCCTCGGCGTGATGTCGGCGGTCGGGCTGCACGGCTTTCCCGGCACCTGGGACAGCGAGGTCGGCACCTGGGGCGGCTGGGAGAACCTCACCCGGCAGATGCGCGAGATCCTCGCCGAATATAACCCGGACGCCGAGATCTGGATCACCGAGGCCGGCTATTCGACCTGGCGCCACGACGAGGCGGCGCAGGCGCAGGGTTTCCTCGACGCGCTCAACGCCTCCGCCGACCGGCTCTACTGGTACGGCTGGCAGGACATCGCCGACACGGTTGCGGTGCAGGAGGGCCTGCGCTTCGACGAGCGGCACTATCATATGGGCGTCGTCGACCAGGACGGCCGCGACAAGCTGCTCGCCCGCCTCCTGGCCAAGGGCGGACCGCAGGCCGTCGCCTCGACCCTGGGGCTCGCGGCGCCGCATCTCGGGCGCGGGACAAAGCCCGTCCTCATCACCGGCGGGGCCGGTTTCATCGGCTGCAATCTCGCGGAGAGCTTCCTGAGCGAGGGGCGCGACGTCCTGCTTCTCGACAATCTGTCCCGCCCGGGCGTCGAGACCAATCTCGCCTGGCTGAAGGAGCGCCATGGCGAGCGGGCCGGCTGGACACCCACCGACCTGCGCGACTCGGCGGCGCTGCACGACGTGGTGCGGGACGCCGAGGCGGTGTTCCATCTGGCCGCGCAGGTCGCCGTCACCACCAGCCTCGACGCGCCGGTGGAGGATTTCGAGGTCAATGCCCGCGGCACGCTGAACCTGCTCGAGGCGGTGCGCCGCTCCGGCGCGAAGACGCCGGTGATCTTCGCCTCGACCAACAAGGTCTACGGCAATCTCGCCGACCTCGTGCTGGCCGACAGCGGCGACCGCTACGTGCCGAGCGATAACGAGATCGCCGCTCACGGCGTCGGGGAGGGGCGGAATCTCGACTTCTGCACCCCCTATGGCTGCTCCAAGGGTGTCGCCGACCAGTATGTCCTCGACTACGGCAAATCCTACGGCCTGCCGACGGCGGTCCTCAGGATGAGCTGCATCTATGGCCCGCGCCAGTTCGGGACCGAGGACCAGGGCTGGGTCGCGCATTTCCTCATCCGGGCGCTCAATGGCGAGGAGATCGTCATCTATGGCGACGGCAAGCAGGTGCGCGACATCCTGCATGTCGCCGACGCGGTCGCGGCCTATCGCGCGCTGCTGTCGAACATCGATGCGGTCAGAGGCCAGGCCTTCAATCTCGGCGGCGGGCCGGCCAACGCCGTCAGCCTGCGCGTCCTCCTCGGCGAAATCGGCGAGATGCTCGGCCACGAGGTGGCGATCCGCCATGCCGAGACGCGCCAGGGCGACCAGGGCTATTTCGTCGCCGACACGCGCAAGCTCACCGATGCCACCGGCTGGCGGGCGATGACCGGCTGGCGCGACGGCGTGCGCGATTTGAATGGCTGGCTCTCCACCTGGAACGGACCTTCAGCCGGTGCATTCGACGGCACGGCCGAGCCCGTGGCCGTGCGGCGGTGGGCATGAACGGCGGCAGCCCCGGGCGCCGCTCGGGCCGGTCCCGCGCCGTCCGGGGGCTGCCACTCCCGGTCCCGCCTGTCCTGGTTCCTCGCGTATTGGAGGTGCTCCGATGATCCCGAACCGCGTCCTGATGACCACCGATGCCGTCGGCGGCGTGTGGCGCTATTCCCTCGATCTCGCCCGGTCGCTCAACGAGGCCGGCATCGAGGTCGTCCTCGCCTGCCTCGGTCCCGCTCCGTCAGAGGACAAGCGCCGGGAGGCGGAGGCGCTTGCGGCGACGCGGTTCGCGGCGCTCGACCTGCCGCTCGACTGGATGGCGGACCGGCCGGAGGCGCTGGCCGACGTGCCGGCGCGCCTCGTCGCCCTCTCGGACGAGACCGGCGCCGACCTCCTGCATCTCAACCTGCCGTCCCAGGCGGCGGGAATGGAGACGGCCAAGCCGGTGGTCGTCGTCTCGCATTCCTGCGTGGTGACATGGTGGGCGGCGATGCGCGGCGAGACGCTGCCCGCCGAATGGACCTGGCAGCGCGACCTGAACGAGGCCGGTTTCGCCCGCGCCGACGCGGTGATCGCGCCGTCCAAGGCCCATGCGTCGGCACTCGCTCGGGCCTATATGGACATCGGCTCGGTGCGGACGGTGCCGAATGCGATCACGCCGCCGGCGCAGAAGCTGCGCTCGCCGAAGCAGCCCTTCGTGTTCGCCGCCGCCCGCTGGTGGGACGAGAGCAAGAACGCGGCGCTCATCGACGCGGTGGCCGCCGACGTTTCCTGGCCGGTCAAGGTGGCCGGCGCCTGTCGCGGCGACAACGGCCAGAGCTTCGCCTTCGATCACGCCGAAGCGCTGGGCGAACGCCCCTTTGCCGAGACCAAGGCGCTGATGTCACAGGCTGGCATCTTCGTCTCGCCCTCGCTCTACGAGCCCTTCGGCCTCGCCGTCCTCGAAGCTGCGAGCGCCGGCGCGGCGCTCGTCCTTGCCGACAATGCGACCTATCGCGAGCTGTGGGGCGGGGCGGCCCGCTTTGCCGATCCGCGCGATCCGGCGGCCTTTGCCCGCGAGGTCGAGGCGCTCGCCGCCGACACCGGAGCCCGCTCGCTGCTCGGTGCGCTGGCCGAGGAGCGGGCAGGGCGCTTCACCCCGGCCGGCCAGCTGGACGCGCTGTTCGCCGCCTATCGCGCCGCCGGGCTCGAACGGTCCGGCCTTTCTCTCGATGCGGCACAGGCCGCCGAGTGACCATGCGCTTCATCTTCTACACCCACTCTCTCGTCTCCGACTGGAACCATGGCAACGCGCATTTCCTGCGCGGCGTCATGCGCGAGCTGGTGGCCCGGGGCCACGAGGCGCTGGCGCTGGAGCCGGAGGACGGCTGGAGCCGGGCCAATCTCCTGGAAAGCCAGGGCCAGGCGGCGATCGATCGTTTCGACCGCGATTTTCCCGAGCTGGCGAGCCGGTCCTATGGCGAGGGCTTCGACCACGAGGCGGCGCTCGACGGGGCCGACGTCGTCGTGGTGCACGAATGGACCGATCCGGCGCTGGTCAAGCGGATCGGCGACATCCGCCGCGACGGTGGCCGGTTCCTGCTGCTCTTCCACGACACCCACCACCGGGCCGTCTCGAACGAAGAGGCGATCGCCGAGATGGCGCTCTGCGACTATGACGGCGTCCTCGCCTTCGGCGAGACGCTGCGCCGGCGCTATGAGGATCGCGGCTGGGGCCGGCAGGTCGTCACCTGGCACGAAGCCGCCGACGACCGGCTGTTCCGGCCGATCGAGGCGGAAAAGACCGCCGATCTGGTCTGGATCGGCAACTGGGGCGACGGCGAGCGGAGCGAGGAACTCCGCCGCTTCCTGATCGAGCCGGTGAAGGATCTGAAGCTCTCCGGCAGCGTCCATGGCGTGCGCTATCCCGAGCCGGCGCTCGTGGCGCTGGCCGATGCCGGCCTCGCCTATCACGGCTGGATCGCCAATGCGGACGTGCCGCAGGCCTTCGCGCGCCATCGGGTGACGGTGCATGTGCCGCGCCGCCCTTACGTCGAGGCACTGCCGGGCATTCCGACCATCCGGCCGTTCGAGGCGATGGCCTGCGGCATTCCGCTGATCTCGGCGCCCTGGCGCGACGAGGAGGGCCTGTTCCGCCCCGGCATCGACTATCTCGTCGCCGAGGACGGCGAGGCGATGCGGACGCAACTCCGCCGGGTTCTCGACGACCCCGATCTGGCGGCCTCGCTCGCGGCTTGCGGCCTCGAGACGATCCGCGCCCGTCACACCTGCCGCCACCGCGTCGACGAGCTTCTCCAGACCATCGAGCGCCTCGGCATGCCCGGCAACACCGCGAAGGAAGCCGCCCAATGAAGATCGCCTTCTACGGCTCCAGCCTTTTGTCCTCCTACTGGAACGGCGCCGCTACCTATTATCGCGGCCTGTTGCGCGCGCTCGCGGCGCACGGCCACGACATCACCTTCTACGAGCCGGACGCCTATGGCCGGCAGGAGAACCGCGACATCGAGCCGCCGGAGTGGGCGAAAGTGGTCGTCTGGCAGGCGACGCCGCAGGCGCTCAGGGAGGCCGCCGCCGAAGCCGCCGGTGCCGATGTCGTCGTCAAGGCCTCGGGCGTCGGCTACGAGGACGATGCGCTGCTGGACGCCGTGCTCGGCGCGGCGCGCGCCGACGCCGTCCGGATCTTCTGGGACGTCGACGCGCCGGCGACCCTTGCCGAATTGCGCGAGAAGCCGGACCATCCGAGCCACCGCCAGCTCGAAAAGCTCGACCTCGTCCTCACCTATGGTGGCGGCGCTCCGGTGGTCGAGGCCTATCGCGCCCTCGGCGCCAGGGCCTGCGTGCCGATCTGCAACGCGCTCGACCCTGAGACCCATCATCCGGTGCCCGGCGACGAGCGCTTCGCCGCCAGCCTCGGCTTTCTCGGCAACCGCCTGCCGGACCGCGAGGCGCGGGTCGAGCAGTTCTTCCTGGAGCCGGCGGCGCGGCTGCCGGAGGCTTCCTTCCTCCTCGGCGGCTCCGGCTGGGGCGACCGGCCGCTGCCTTCGAACGTCCGCGCCATCGGCCACGTCGGCACGCGCGACCACAACGCCTTCAACGTCACCCCCAAGGCGGTGCTGAACATCAACCGCGCCAGCATGGCCGAGATCGGCTTCTCGCCGCCGACCCGCGTCTTCGAGGCAGCGGGGGCGGGCGCCTGCCTGATCACCGACGAGTGGCCGGGCATCGACCATTTCCTGAAGCCCGGCGAGGAGGTGCTGGTCGCCCGCGACGGCACCGACGTCCTCGACATCATGGCAGGTCTCTCCGAGGAACGCGCCGCCGAGATCGGCCAGGCGGCGCTCGTCCGTGTCCTTGCCGAGCACACCTACGAGCAGCGCGCCGTGCTGGTCGACGAGCTTCTGCGAAACACGCTTGCGAAGAAGCGCGCGGGAGCCGCGGCATGAAGCACGCTGCATTCGACATCGTCTTCGTCGGCCTGTCGCTCTCCTCCTCCTGGGGGAACGGCCACGCGACGACCTTCCGCTCGCTTCTCAAGGGCCTGAACGCCCTTGGCCACCGTGTCCTGTTCCTGGAGCGTGACAAGCCCTGGTACGCGGCGAACCGCGACATGGCGGAGCCGGAGTTCTGCGAACTGCGCCTCTACGACTCGGTCGAGGAACTGGCGACCACCTATCGCCGCCAGATCTCGGCCGCAGATGCGGTGATCGTCGGCTCCTATGTGCCGGAGGGCGTCCAGGTCATCGACCAGCTGCTGGCGATCGCGCCGGGCCGCGTCGGCTTCTACGACATCGATACCCCGGTCACCCTCGCCAGGCTGAAGCGCGGCGACGAAGAATATCTCGCCGCCCGGCAGATCCCGAAGTTCTCGACCTATTTCTCCTTTACCGGCGGGCCGACGCTCGACCGCCTGGAAGGGGAATTCGGGGCGAAAAGCGCGCGGCCTCTGTACTGCTCCGTCGAGGCGGAGAAATACCGGCACACCGGCGCGGAGCCTGTCTGGGATCTCGGCTATCTCGGCACCTACAGCCCCGACCGCCAGCCGACGCTGGAGCGGCTCCTGATCGAGCCGGCGCGGCGCCTGCCGGACAAGCGCTTCGTCGTCGCCGGCCCGCAATATCCGGAGACGATCGACTGGCCGGACAACGTCGAGCGGATCGACCATCTGCCGCCCGCCGAACACGCCGACTTCTACAGCCGCCAACGCTTCACCCTCAACGTCACGCGGGCCGACATGATCGCCGCCGGCTGGTCGCCCAGCGTGCGGCTGTTCGAGGCGGCCGCCGTCGGCGTGCCGATCATCAGCGACGCCTGGGACGGATTGTCCGAGCTCCTGCCGGAAGGCGAAGCCATTCTGATCGCCCATGGAACCGAGGAGGTGGTCGATGCGCTTTGTGGAGCAGGAGCAGCCGATCGGCAGCGGCTCGCCGCCAGGGCGCAGGAAATCGTCCTCGCCGCCCATACGGGGCTCGCAAGGGCGAGCGAGCTGGTCGACGCGCTCGGCGCCGATGTTTCCCCGCGGCTGGCAGCCGCCAGCGGATCGTGAGGGAGGCATCCCGTGCCGCCTGGTTTTGCGTATGAGAAGAAGGAAGTGACGGGATGAAGCGTGAAGACTTCGCCACCGGTGCCGCCATGAAGCGGATCCTCGTCGCTGGGGGAGCCGGCTTCCTCGGCTCGCATCTCTGCGAGATCCTGGTCGCACAGGGACACCACGTCACCTGCGTCGACAATCTGGCCACGGGCTCGCTCAAGAACGTCGGGGCGCTGACCGGAACCAACCGCTTCACGCTTCTGAAGCAGGACGTGTGCGATCCGCTGCCCGAGGACCTGACGGTCCACGAGATCTACAATCTCGCCTGCGCCGCCTCGCCGCCGCACTACCAGGCCGATCCGATCGGCACCATGATGACCTGCGTCGTCGGCACCAACAACCTGCTCGCTTTGGCCGAGCGATGCGGCGCCCGCTTCCTGCAGGCCTCCACCAGCGAGGTCTATGGCGATCCGCAGCAGCACCCGCAGACGGAGGCCTATTGGGGCCACGTCAACCCGACCGGACCGCGGGCCTGCTACGACGAGGGCAAGCGCGCCGCCGAGACGCTGTGCTTCGACTATCTGCGGATGGGCCGCGCCGATGTCCGCGTCGTGCGGATCTTCAACACCTACGGCCCGCGCATGCGGCCCGACGACGGGCGGATCATCTCCAACCTCGTCTGCCAGGCGCTGGCCGGCGAGCCGCTGACGATCTACGGCACCGGCGAGCAGACGCGCTCCTTCTGCTACGCCTCCGACCTGATCCGCGGCCTCGTCCAGATGATGGCGGCCAAGGACAATCCCGGCGCGCCCGTCAACTTCGGCAATCCCGGCGAGTTCACCATCAACGAGCTGGCCGAACTCGTCCTGAAGATCACCGGCTCGTCGTCGAAGATCAGCCTGCATCCGCTGCCGGTCGACGATCCCCAGCGGCGGCGGCCGGACATCAGCCGGGCGCATGAGCTGTTCGGCTGGCAGCCGGAAATCCCGCTGACGGAGGGGCTCGGCCCGACCATCGCCTGGTTCGCCAAGGTCACCCGCAAGGAGGCGAAGGCGGTGATGAAGGGCGTCCACCTCGCGGGCGAGAGGTCACTGCGCCAGCCCGAGCCGGTGGCCGTCCAGCGGCACTAGACCGTCCCGCGTCGCGGCGATCGGTCGAACCTCCCGATCCCTGCCCCGAAACACCCGAATGAGGCGCGGCCCGGTGACCCGAGCGGAGCGGGCCGTCGCGGAAAGGACGAACAGCATGGACGACGCAGCCAAGACGGACGGCCTCGAGAGCCGCATCCGGGCGCTCGGCCCCTGGTTCCACAATCTCGACCTCGGCGGCGTGAAGACCGCGCCGGAGCATTTCCTCGGCGACTATCCGAACTTCAAGTGGCAGCGTTTCCGGCATCTGGTGCCGGAGGACATGAGCGGGCGGACGGTGCTCGACATCGGCTGCAATGCCGGCTTCTACGCGCTGGAGATGAAGCGCCGCGGCGCCGAGCGCGTCGTCGGGATCGATTCCGACCCGCGCTACCTGGCGCAGGCGCGGCTGGCGGCCGAAACCGAGGGCCTCGGGATCGAGTTTCGCGAGCTCTCCGTCTACGAGGTGGGGGCCCTGCGGGAGCGCTTCGACTTCGTCATCTTCATGGGCGTCCTCTACCATCTGCGCCATCCGCTCCTGGCACTGGACCTCCTGCACGAGACCGTGGTCGGCGGCGATCTCCTGTTCCAGTCGATGCTGCGGGGATCGACGCGGGTTCCCGAGGTCGCGCCGGACTACCCGTTCGAGGAGGAAGCCGTCTTCGAAGGCGAGGGGTATCCGCGCATGGTCTTCGTCGAGCAGAATTACTCCGGCGATCCGACCAACTGGTGGATCCCCAACCGCGCGGGCATGGAGGCGATGCTGCGCAGCTCGGGGTTCTCGATCGTCGACGCGACGGACGACGAGGTCTATCTCTGCCGACGCGGCGAACGGGGCTTCATGGTCGAGCCGCCGCCGCGGCTCGTCTACTGAGCGTCCGGCCGATCTTTCGCCATCGCGTCCCCACGGTGCTGCGGCGCCCGGCCTCTTCGGCGATGAACCGGTAGCCGGCGCCGGGCTCGTTGAGGATGAAGCGCGGCGCGTCCCGGTCGTCCTTCAGCCTGGCGCGGATGCGGCCGATGAAGACCCGCAGATCCTGCACGTCCTCGGCATGGGCCGGACCCCAGATCTCGGCGAGGATCTGGTGGTCCATGACGATCCTCCCGGGTGCGGCGTGCATGCCGGACGTCTGGCGCCGTGCCCCGAGCGACGCCGGTCAAGGCTCCATGGGTGTGGCAGCCGCGCGGCGGCACCTGATAGCATGGACGACTTATTAAAATAGTGCGTCCGGATTTCCAGTTCCTTAACGCCGTGATGCTATCGCTCGAAGTTGTCGCAGGCCCGCGGGATCCGAGATGTCGAAGGCAAACAGGTCGCCCGAATTGGCCAGGACCGGATCAGTGCTGGATCGCGATACGATCGACAAGGTCTGGCTCGACCAGCTCGATCTCGCGCTTCGCCTCGCGCCCTTCACCATCGTCACCGGCCTGACCGTCTCGATCATCGTCTGCTACTACTTCTGGCAGCCGTCGACGATGCCCTATGTGGTCGGGCTTCAGGCGGTCAACTTCGTGCTGGCTTGGCTCGGGTTCCGGGCGTGCGCGTCTTGGCGGCGCGGACGCCTGGTGGCGAATGCGCTGACCATCAGGACCATCCGGCGACGGACGATCTGGGTGGCCTCGTACGCCGGCATCGCCCTCGCCTCGATTCCCGTCATGCTGTTCTCCGGAGCCGATGCCGACGGGCGGCTCCTGATCGCGGCGACCTGCGCCGGCCTGATCGCGACGGGCATCTGCGTCGGCTTCGTGCCTGCCGCGGGGATGTTCTATTCGGGCAGCATCATCCTCGGCTCCTTCGTCGCGCTCGCGATGACGGGAGAGCCCTTCTACATCAACATCGCAATCCTGCTCGCGATCTATTCGGGCTTCATCTTCGCCACGATGATCCAGATCAGCAAGCTGGTCAGCCTCCGGGCGATCGTGCAGGTCGATCTCGACAAGCAGCGGGAGGTCAGCGGCCTCCTGCTGAACGACTTCGAACAGAACTCCAGCGACTGGCTGTGGGAAACCGACGCACAAGGGCTGATCCGCTCGCCCTCGCCGCGGTTCGCCGAGGTCGTCCAGACCGATCGGGATTGCCTGGCGTCGTCCCGCTTCGAGACCCTCGTCACGCCGGCCTTCGACCCACCGAGCGAGGAGCTGGCCTATCTCCTCTCGGCGATCGGCGATCGCCGGCCCTTCAAGCGCATCAACATCCCGGTCGAGATCGGGTCGACGACGCGCTGGTGGGCGCTGACAGGCAAGCCCGTCTACGACCGGGAAAAGCGCTTCCAGGGCTTCCGCGGCATCGGCTCGGACGTCACGCTCCAGCACGAGTACATGGCGACGCTCGACCACCTCGCGAACCACGACGTCCTGACGCAGCTGCCCAATCGGCGGCGCTTCGAGCAGCTCGTCGCCGAGGCGCAGCGTGCGTTTCTCGAGTGCCCGCAGGGGGCTGGCTACGGGGTCCTCTGCCTCGATCTCGATCGCTTCAAGCAGGTCAACGACACGTTCGGGCACGCGGTCGGCGACGACCTGCTGCGCAAGATCGGCGAGCGTCTGCAGGCGTTCTCCGGACCCGACCTGGTCATCGCGCGGTTTGCCGGAGACGAGTTCGCGATCCTCCACGCAACGCCGGATGTCGCAGCCAACGCGGCGCTGGCCGAGAAGATCGTCGACCGCCTGCAGGAGCCCTTCGTCTTCAACGATCTCTATCTCGATGTCGGCGTGAGCATCGGCATTTCGATCGCCAGCGAGGATGCGACGTCGGACGAGATCCTGCGCAAGGCCGACGCCGCGCTCTACCGGATGAAGGAGGTCGGCGGCGGCGGCTACCGGATCTATGTGCCGGCGATGGACCAGCACAAGGAAGAGCGCGCATCCCTGATGGGCGAGCTGCGGGGCGGCCTCGATCGCGGCGAGTTCACGCTGAACTATCAGCCCGTGGTGTCGGCCGCCTCCGGCGAACTCTGCGGCTTCGAGGCGTTGATGCGCTGGAACCACCCCGTCCACGGGCAGGTGCCGCCCTCAAAGTTCATCGCGCTGGCCGAGGAGACCGGCGCGATCCTGGCGCTCGGCGAATGGGGCTTGCGGACCGCATGCCGCTTCGCCACGACCTGGCAGGACCCCACCTTGACGATCGCCGTCAACGTCTCGACGATCCAGATCCGGCATTCCGATCTGGTCGCGGTGGTCTCGCGGGCACTCTCGGACTTCGGGCTGGAGCCATCGCGGCTGGAGCTGGAAATCACCGAGACGGCCTTCCTGGCGACGACCAACGAGGCCATGGCGGTATTGGAAAACCTGCGCCGGCTGGGCGTCAGGCTGGCCCTCGACGACTTCGGCGCCGGCTATTCCAGCCTGAGCTATCTGCGGAAGCTGCCGGTCGACAAGATCAAGATCGACCGCAGCTTCATCATCGACCTGCCCGAGGTCGAGAGCGACGTCAGCATCGTCAAGACGATCGTCGATCTCGGGCGGACTCTCGGCATGACGACCATCGCCGAGGGCGTCGAGACGCTGGCGCAGCGCGACTGCCTGCGGCAGATCGGCTGCCCCCAGCTGCAGGGCTACCTGTTCGGTGCGCCAGCCTCGCAGGAGGCCACCCTGCAGATGATCGCCAGGAAGGCCAGGCGTTTCGAGCCCCGGGTCGTCGGCGGCGACCATCGCGGCGACGGCACGCGGTCAGCTGGCCTTGCGCGCTCCGTCGTCGACTGAGGCCGCTGCATTGTCCGCGCGGTTGGACGGCCAGAAGGGCAGGAAGCCGCGGATGATGTCCACCGGGATGTCGAGCGGCTTGAAGCTCTCCCGGTCGACGAACATCAGGTCCTGCTCGCCGCGGCCCAGCAGGCCATGGCGTTCGCTGATGATCTCGTGGCCGAGCGTGACGAACTTGCGATTGTGGCTGGCGATCCGGATCCGGATCGTCGCCGGTTCGAACTCGGCGATCTCGCGGCGGAAGTCGTGCTGGAACGATTTCGTCAGGACGTAATAGCGGGTGGTCTCGAGATCGAATTTCGGCATGCAGGCGTTGAAGAACAATTCGCGCGCCTTGCCCACCCAGCGGACGTAGTTGGCGAAGTAGACGTTCCCCACCGAGTTGGTGTCGTCATAGGTCGGGGTCACCTGCATCACGAACCACTGGCCGTCGAAGCCGTGCGCGGGGCCCGCGTCGTTGTTCGCGGCGGGCATGGGCGCGGCCGGCCGGGGCAGCGACTGCCGGTCCGGCGAGGCGGGGGATGCGTCCGTGTCGGTGCGGATCGGCGCCGGGTCCGTGCGGGCGATGGTCGTGGTCCGGACCTGACCGATGCCCGATCCCGCGCCGAGGATCGACCGGATGGGCTGGATCGCCCCGACGAGCGCGATGGCGGTCGACAGCGGCACCAGGAAGGCGATCTCCTCCCGGTATCCGATGAAGAAGGCGAGCGCCGCGACAAGCCCCCAGAGATAGCAGGAGAGGGCGTCGAAGCGGGACGGCCGGACGACGCACTCGGCCAGGAGGCAGGCCGTCACGCCGACGAGAAGCGTCGCATAGGGCATCATGTAGGCGGTCTGGGAGAGGCCGGCCGCGCTCATCGTTCCGGCCGCGCCGACGGCGAGCGCCAGCACCCAGAGCGGCGACGCCGCGGCCGCCGTGGGAACGAAGGCGAGGGCCGGGTGCAGGCTCTTGGCGAGGAGCGAGGAGAGATACCACCTCGTGGCGCAATAGAAGCTGTCGATCGTGGAGACGGCGGCAATGACGGCCCAGACGGCGAAGGCGACGAGGCCGGGGCCGAACCCGTCCGCTGCCAGCCGCGCCGCGACCGAGCTCTGCGCGCCGATCGCACCGTCGGTGCCGATCAGGATGTTGGCGCCGGCCGCTCGCGCCAGCATCGCATTGGCGATCAGCAGGCCGAGGAAGATCGCACCGCCGCCGACATAGGCGATCGCCGGGGACGAGCCGCTCCGGCGGATCTCGACGGCTCTCTGCCACTGCTGCAGATCGCCCCACGGCCCGAGGGCGAAGCCGACGAGGGTCGGAAGCAGGAAGCTCCAGACGGACAGGGATGCCGGCGCCTCGACGGGGGTCGGCGAGACGGTCCCGGCCGGCATGGCGGCGAAGGCGACCGCGAGCGCCGCGAGCGCCAGCGCCAGATAGCCGATATGCAGGAAGCGCAGCCGGCGCAGCGTGCTCGCATGGCCGATGGCGCAAGCCAGGACGACGACGAGAGCCGTCAGGGCCGGCCCTGTCGCAGGAGACGCATCGGGAAGCAGCACCGGCCACAGATAGGCGCCGAGGGAGAACAGTGTGATCGCGATCGCGCCGATCTGGCAGAGGAGGAACAGCGACACGAAGCGCGGGCCGATCCTCGCCAACAGGGTCTCCGGATCGCGCCGCCTGGAATCGAGGATGCATCCGAACAGCGCCAGTCCGCAGGCATTGGCCAGGGCGAAGACCCAGAAGCCGGTCCAGCCTTGGATCCAGACGATGTGCATGGAGTAGAAGAAGCCGAGCCCCCACATCCACGAGAGGGAAATGGTTGGCGCCCAGCTCAGCGAGCGAAGCGCCCGAGATCGCGTCATGTTCATGCCCGCCCCGTGACTGCCTGCGAATCAACGAGCCGACTATATCTAAAATCTTAACTATAAGCGCCCCGATCCTTTGGGCGCGGCTGCCTCAGGCGACGACGCGCTCGCAAGGCGGACCAGGAACCGGCCGTTCCGTGTCCTGGTCCGTGGGCACCTCGCCTCAGACGGCGGCGAGAAGCCGGTCGCAGGCTTCGGCGACGACGTCCGGATCCCGCGCCACGCACATGCGCACGCAGTTGATCGTGCTGTCGCCGAACATGCCGCCGGGTGCCAGCCCGACGCGGGCCGTCGAGACGAGATCGAGGCAGGCCTGGCGTGCGTCGACCCCCTCGGGCGTGAGCGGGAAGAAGGCGTACATGCCGCCTTCCGGCATCTCCGGCAGGCGGATCGCGTTCGACCGGCCGAGCCGCGCATACACGGCCTCGAGCCCGGCGACGCAGCGATCGCGCATCGCCAGGGCGGCTTCCTCGCCGCTTCGCAGAGCTTCCAGGGCGCCAGCCTGCACGAAGGGTGCCGTGCCGCTGTTCACATACTGCGTCACCGCCCGGAAGGCCGGGGCGATGGAGGCGGGATGGTTCAGCCATCCGACGCGCCAGCCGGTCATCGCCCAGGCCTTGGAAAACCCGTTGATGCAGAGCGCCAGGTCCTCGTCCCCGGCGTGCTGCAGGAGCGACGGTGCCGCCCGGCCGGTGCGGCTGAGGCGGCTGTACATCTCGTCGCTGACGATCCAGATGCCGGTGCGCCGGGAGAACGCGACGAGGGCTTCCAGTTCGTCGGGACTGGCGCACCAGCCGCAGGGGTTGGAGGGAGTGGAGAAGACGATCGCCCGGGTGCGGGCATCGCAGGCGTCGAACAGCCGGTCGAGATCGAGCGACCAGCGCCCGTCGACGAGGTCGAGAGCGACCGGACGGGCCTGCGCCCCGGCGAGGTGGATCGAATGGCGGATGTTCGGCCACTGCGGCTCCACATAGACCGCGTTGGTGCCCGGCTCGAGCACCAGCGACAGGGCCAGGTGGACGGCCTGCATGCCGCCCGGCGTGACGGTCGAGCGGTCGAGGCCGAGGGTCAGCCCGTGGAGCTCCGACTGGTAGGCCGCGAGTTCGGCGGCCAGCGCCGGATGGCCGGCCATCTGCGGCACGTAGAACGTCTCCCCGCGCGCCAGGCTTTCGGTCGCGGCGCGGCGGATCGGCTCCGGCGTCACCACGTCGCTCTCGCCGTACCACAGGCGGATGACGTCCTCGACCGTGCCGGCCTTCTCGGCCAGGAGGGCGATGTTGTCGGTCTCCACGTCCGCGATCGCGCCGCGCACATGGGCGAGGGCGGTGTCCGGGGCTATGGCCAGTCGTTTCATGTTGATGCGTTCCGGTTCGTGGGGATGGATGGACGATCGGGATTCGGTCCGGCCGCGCCGAGGTCGACAGACAGGCCGGCCATCAGGCCGAGCGCCTCTTGGGCGAGATCGATCGGGAGGTGCTCGTCGGGGGCGTGCTGCAGCCAGCCGGGATAGGAATGCGACGGCCGCCGCAATGTCTGCCCCAGGGGCGTGTCTCACTCAGGATCATGGCGCTTCTCGAAGATCCAGCGGCGGGCGGACCCCGCCTCTCTCGGACGCGGCTCCGGTCAGCGCGAGCGGGATGCGGCGTCTCGGTCAAAGCCGGATACCACGCATCCGAGCCGAATCGAAGCGGCCGGGATGCCGGACGGTCCGCCTCGGTCTGACCGCTTGGCATTCAGCGCGGCGTGCGAAGCAGCATCGCCACCAGATAGGGGCCGCCGACGAGGGCAGCGAAGAGGCCGGTCGGCAGCTGATAGGGAAAGGCGAGGGCGCGCGCCGCGGTGGCGGGGAGGATCATGATCGCCGCGCCGAGGAGCGCCACGCCGACGATCTGCTCTCGCGGCCGGGCGAAGCCGATGCTGCGGGCAAGATGCGGCGCCATCAGCCCGACGAAGGAGAGCGGCCCGATGGCGAGCGTCGCCGCCGCCGTCAGGATCGCGGCGAGGGTGACCAGAAGCCCGCCCGCCCGCACCGGCGACAGGCCGAGGCTGTGCGACGTGACGCTGCCGAGGGCGCGAAGGATCGCTCTGTCCAGTTTGCTCAAGCCCGAAATCCACGCGAAGCGACGGGCTGACCAAACGAGTTCGTTACGCCATGGTTACGTCAGCGGGCACGAGATGGGTTGATTTCGATAGAGATCGAGGAAGGCGGATTGAGACGATCGAAGTCCCGGGAGTGCGGCGGTTCACGCAAATAAATCAATATTGTATGCGGAATTTGCGGCACATGACGCGGCCTGAGACAGTTTGAAACATCAACGTAAAAGGGAAAAATGGTGCCCCAAGCCGGACTCGAACCAGCGACCTACGCATTACGAATGCGTTGCTCTACCAACTGAGCTATTGGGGCGCGCGGCGAATGGCAAAGAGGCACCAAGCGTCGACGCCGTCCTGATACCGGCAAAAGGGCGGGCGTTCAAGGGCAAATCCGCGCGCAATCCATGGCACCTTCAGCCTGGAGACAGGTGGCGGGCGGCCGCGCGAGGCTGAGGCGGGTCGGCCCTGCCGGGCAAGCGCCCGCGATCCTCGTCGCGTCGTTCTCCTCCGCCGTGCATGGTTCTTGTTTTGATCGCTCAGAAGCGCGATCTTGGGGGTGATGACCGATCTGTTTCCGCCCGTCCCCGTCACGCCCTCGCTGTTCGCCGAAGCCCCGCCGCGGATCGTCCGGGTGATCGATACCGAGACCGCCGGCCATAGGCTGGAGGAGGACGCGGTCATCGAGATCGGCTCCGTCGACCTCGACCTCGTCAGCGGCGAGATCTTCCATCCGATGCAGTCCCTCTGCGATCCTGCCGGGGTGGCGATCAACCCGCATGCGCGCAAGGTCCATCACATCTCCGACGGCATGCTCGCCGGCGCGCCTTCCTTCGCCGAGGCCGCGGAAGCGTTTCGCGCGGCGCCGGTCTTCGCCGCCCAGCGGGCCGAGTTCGACCGCTCGCGCCTGCGATTTTCCGGTCGCTGGCTGTGCACCCACAAGCTGGCGCTCCGGGCGTTTCCGTCGGTCAAGGCGCATGGCCTGCAGAGCCTGGTCAAATACGTGCCGCTGGATCTTTCGCCGGTCGAGCCGCTGCTGGCGGGCCTCGCGCCGCACCGGGCGCTCTACGACGCGGTCTGCACCGCCGTCCTGCTGCGGGCGATCGCCGCGGTGCTGATGCCGCGCTGCCATGATCTGGCCGATTTCCTCGACCGGGCCGAGGCGGTCTCCAATGCGCCGACGCTGCTCGCCAGCCTGCGCTTCGGACGCCACAAGGGCGTGCCCATCGCGCAGGTGCCCGACGATTATCTGGACTGGCTGATCCGCGAGCCGGGGATGAGCGCCGATGCGGTGTTCACGGCGCGCCATCACCTGCGAACGCGGGGGATCCGCGGGGCTCGGGCCCTGCCGCAGCGGGCGTGACGTCGATGCGCGGCGCGGGAGAAGGGCCTCGCCCATCGACCCCGCGTCGGCCCCGCCCGGATCAGGCGTCGCGCCTGGCGATCCAGTCGTGGTCGGGATGGTTCTTGAAGCGCCACTTGCGCAACGGGCCGGCCATGACGTTGAGATAATACATCTCGTAGCCATAGGGCGCGGCGCAGGGGTGATGTCCCTTCGGCACCAGCACCACGTCGTGGTCGGAAACGCTCAGCGTCTCGTCGAGCGTGCCGTCCTCGGTGAAGACCCGCTGGTGGCCATAGCCCTGCGCCGGGTTCAGCCGGTGGTAATAGGTCTCCTCCAGATAGGTCATGTCCGGAAAGGCGTCCTCGTCGTGGCGATGCGGCGGATAGGACGACCAGTGGCCGGCGGGGGTGAAGACCTCGGTGACGAGCAGCGAATCCGCGACGTCGCGCTCCTCCATGGCGATGGCGTTGATGTGGCGCAGGTTGGTGCCCTTGCCGCGGTCGGCGAGCGGGATCCCGCCCGGCCCGATCCGCGCCGCCTTGTGGCCGCCGGAGCCGGGAGCCGTGCAGACCGCCAGCGTGCAGGCCGTCGTCGCCGTCGCCGACCATTCGCTTCCATTCGGCACATAGAGGCAGTGCGGCGGCGTCTTCTCGAAGACGTCCATCCGCTCGCCCATCTCGCCGAAGTCCTCGCCGGCGGCGGACATCTCCGCCTTGCCCTCGACGAGGACGAGGATCGCCTCGCGCTTGCCGGTCGCCTCGCCGGCGGTCTCGCCGGGCGCGAGGCGGTAGAGCGAGAAGCCGACATAGGCCCAGTCCGGCGACAGCGGGCCCTTCGCCGTCTCGGGCGTGATGGCGTGGACCTTGCCGGTGGTGCCGGCCGGCTTGCGCAAGAGATCGCTCATCGCGGCGCTCCTTTCGTCATTCATCGTCTTCCGCCCGGAGCCGCATGGTCGCCATCCCGGCCATCCGTTCCGTGCCGCTCGCCCGGCTCGCTCAGGACGCTTCGGAAAGCCCGGCCTCTTTCGCCAGCGCCTTCAGCGTCTTCAGGCCGAGCGACTGATACTCGACCGGATTGCGCACCGCCGGGTCCTGCTCGGCCTCGATGACGATCCAGCCCGCATAACCGTTTTCCGCGAGGATCGTCAGGCAGGGGCCGAAATCGACCCCGCCTTCCTCGTCGCCCGGCACCGTGAACACACCGCGGCGTACGCCTTCGAGGAAGGAGAGGCCGTCGCGCCGAACCTCGGCCATCACCTCGGGCCGGACGTTCTTGGCGTGGAAATGCGACACGCGGGAGATGTGCTTGGCGAGATAGGGCGCCGGATCGACGCCGTTGCCGCCGAAATAGAAGTGCCCGGCGTCGAAGAGCAGCCGCGTCGCCGGGCCGGTATGGGCCATGAACAGGTCGAGCTCGGCGGGCGTCTCCACCACCGTTCCCATGTGGTGGTGATAGACCAGCGGCACGCCCTCGGCCGCGCAGTGCTGCGCCACCGCCTCGACCTTCGCGCCGAACTCGGCCCAGCGCTCCTTCGGCAGGACGGGGGAGGCGGCAAGGCTCGCCGCGTCGCTGCCGTGGATGGCGTTGGAGGTCTCGCAGGCGATGCAGACCGTGCAGCCCATGGCCTTCAGCCGGTCGAGATGCGGCTGGATCAGCGCGATCTCCGCCTCGGCCGTCTGGGTGAGGAGGTTCAGCGAATACCAGGCGGAGACGAAGGCGAGGCCGTGGGGCTCGAGTGCGGCCTTCAGCGCGGCCGGATCCCAGGGCATCTTGTGGCCGTTCTCGATGCCTTCGAAACCGATCTCGCCGGCCTCGGAGAGGCAGGTCTCGAGGGAAATGTCGGCCCCGAGGCTGTGGTCGTCGTCATTCGACCAGGCGATGGGGTTGGTGCCGAAGCGGATCATTGCGCGCGTCCTGTGGGGGGAGAGATGGAAAGCGTCGGATTATGCAGAGGATGGGAATGCGTCGTCTGATGCGCCGCGCCGTACCCCCCTCTGCCTGCCGGCATCTCCCCCACAAGGAGGGAGATCGAACGTTCTGAGAGGGCAAAGCGGCGTGATCTCCCCCCTTGTGGGGGAGATGCCCGGCAGGGCAGAGGGGGGCGCGAAGGGCGCGGCCTTGTCCCGTTCCTTTGAAGGAACAGCGGCTTTGGCCTGTCCATGATGGGGATCATCTGACCCATGATCACCCGCCTGCGCGGATCATCAACTGCGCCTCGTAGGCTGCCCGGGCCTCGGCCACCTCCTCGCGCGACGAAACCTCCGGCACCGCGACGTCCCACCAATGGCCGCCGGGCTCGCTCGACGGGTACGGATCGGTATCGATCACCACCACGAACGGCCCGGCTGCCGCCTTCGCCCGCTCCAGCGCGGATTCCAGCTCGGCGATCGAGGCGACGTGGACGGCCGCGGCCCCCATCGAGGCGGCATGGGCGGCGAAGTCGATGTTCGACTTGTTCACGTGTTCGGTGTGGTCGAGGAGGTTGTTGAACTCCTCGCCGCCCGCCGACATCTGCAGCCGGTTGATGCAGCCGAAGCCGCGATTGTCGGTGAGGACGAGGGTGATCTTCAGCCCCAGCATCACGGCGGTGGCGAGCTCGGAATTCGCCATCATGTAGCTGCCGTCGCCGATCATGCAGACGACGTCGCGATCGGGCTCGGCCATCTTGATGCCGATGGCCCCGGCGATCTCGTAGCCCATGCAGGAATAGCCGTATTCCATGTGATAGGCGCCGGGGCGCGGGGCCTTCCAGAGCTTGTGGAGTTCGCCCGGCATGGTGCCCGCCGCGCACATCACCACCGTGTCCGGCCCGCTCGCCCGCTGCACCGCGCCGATCACCTGTTGGTCGGTCGGCAGTTCGTTGCCTTCGGGCGCGGCGGTGAGCGGATCGACGGAGGCGAACCAGTCGGCCTTCAGCGCCGGGCTCGGCACCGCGAAGCGGGCGTCTTCGAGGGCTTCGGAGAGCATTTCGAGGCCGACCTGCGCGTCGCAGCACAAAGGCTCGGCGCCGTGTTTCATCGCGTCATAGGCGGCGACATTGAGCGAGACGAGCTTGCGCGCGGGGTTCTTGAAGAGGTTCCACGAGCCGGTGGTGAAGTCCTGGAAGCGCGTTCCGACGCCGAGGACGAGATCGGCCTTTGCGCAGGTGACGTTGGCCGAGGACGAGCCGGTGACACCGACGGGCCCGAGATTCATCGGATGATCCCACGCGAGAGCCGACTTGCCGGCCTGGCTCTCGACCACCGGGATCTGGTGCTTCTCCGCGAAGGCGCGCAGCGCGTCCGTCGCGCCGGAATAATGGACGCCGCCGCCGGCGACGATCACCGGCTTTTCCGCCGCCTTCAGCAGCGTCGCCACTGCCACGAGTTCCACCGGGTCCGGATAGGGCCGGCGGATGCGCCAGACCTTTGGCTGGAAGAAGCTCTCCGGATAGTCGTAGGCCTCGGCCTGCACGTCCTGGCAGAAGGCGAGGCAGACGGGCCCGCACTCGGCCGGGTCGGTCATGGTGCGGAAGGCGCGGGGGAGGGCGGTCAGAAGCTGTTCCGGCCGCGTGATGCGGTCGAAGTAGCGGGTCACCGGCCTGAAGCAGTCGTTCACCGAGATCGTGCCGTCGGAAAAATCCTCGACCTGCTGGAGGACCGGATCGGGCCCGCGATTGGCGAAGACGTCGCCCGGGATGAGCAGCAGCGGCAGGCGGTTGATATGTGCAAGCGCCGCCGCCGTCACCATGTTGGTCGCGCCGGGGCCGATGGACGAGGTGACCGCCATGGCCCGCCCGCGGCCGCTCTGCTTGGCATAGGCGATGGCCGCGTGGCACATCGTCTGCTCGTTGTGGCCGCGAAAGGTGGTGATCATCTCCCGTTCGGCGTAGAGCGCCTCGCCGATGCCGGCGACATTGCCATGGCCGAAGATCGCCCAGACGCCGGCGAGGAAGGGTTCTCCCGCCTCGGTCATCTGGACGGCGAGATATTTCATCATCGCCTGGGCGGCGGTCAGCCTGATCGTCGTCATCTGGATGTCTCCCCGGCCGCATCGGCCTGGCCAGCCCGTGCCGCATCCCAGAGGGCACAGAGCCGGCGGTATTTGTCCGCCATCATCGCCACGGCCTCCTGCGGCGCCAGCGCGCCGGCAAGATAGGCCTTGGCCGCCTCGCCGAAGATCGTCCGGCCGACGGCGAACCCCTTCACCAGATCGAAGCGTGCCGCGGCGGCAAAGCTCGCCTGCAACGCCTCTTCCGATGCCTCGAGGCCGAGCATCACGATGCCGCGCACATGCGGATCGTTCTCGGCGATCGCGGCGCAGGCCTTCTCCCACGCCCCGACGCTCGCCATCGGCTCCAGCTTCCACCAGTCGGGATAGATGCCGAGATCGTAGAAGCGGCGGATCACCGTGGCCGTCGTGTCGTCGTCGACGGGGCCGGCCTTGGACGGGATCACCTCGAGCAAAAACTCCAGCCGGTTGCGGCGGGCGGCCGCAAACAGCCGGGCGACGCTCGCCTCCTGCTCGGCCCAGAGGTCCGGCGCGTCGTCCGGATGGCAGAAGCACAAGCACTTGACCACGTGCTCGTCCGGCCATTCGGCGAGCCCGCCGCAATCGGCGCCGATCTCCGGCTCGAAGGCGAGCGGCCGCGAGCCCGGCCACTCGACGGGACGGCCGATCCACAGGCCGCGGCCCGCCGCCCGGTAGAGCGCCTGGCGCCCGAGCCGGCCGTCGCAGAGGAGGCCGTAGCCCGGCCGCCCGTCCTGCACCTCGAGCACCGCGTCGAGGCAGAGCTGCTTGAAGGCGCCGATCTTCTCCGGGCTCGCTCCAGGCAGATCCTCGAGCTGCATGCGATGGTCGAAGGCGAAGACCCGCATCGTCGAAAAATCGCCCTTTCGGTTGGTCGACCAGTGGATCTGCTCGAGCTCGTCGTCCTTGCGCAGCGCCCTCTCGGTGACCCCGCGCTTCAGGAAGAACTGGAGTTCCGCCAGCGAGGGATAGGCCGGCGTGCAGCCATGACGCGAGACGGCGAAGGCGCCGCAGGCATTGGCGTATTCGAGCGAGCGCGGCCACGCCTCCCCGTCGAGCCAGCCCTTCAGGAGCCCGGCCATGAAGCCGTCACCGGCGCCGAGAACGTTGAACACCTCGATCGGAAAGCCCGGTCCGGCCTCGCCGTCGTCGAGGCTTGCCGGAATGGCGCCGGTGAAGGCGGCGGCGCCGGCCGCGCCGCGCTTGCAGACGAGGGTGGCGGAGGAGACCGCGCGCACTGCCTTCAGGGCGGCGAGAGTGTCCACCGTGCCGCCGGCGATGTGGAACTCCTCTTCGGTGCCGACGATGAGGTCGAACAGATGCAGCGTCGACTGAAGCTTGGCGGTGACCTTCTCAGAGGCGATGAAGCGCTCCTCGCCGGCACCATGGCCGGCAAGGCCCCAGAGATTCGGGCGATAGTCGATGTCGAGCGCTGTGCGGGCGCCGTGCTTCCGGGCGAGATCCAACGCCTTCAGCACGGCAGCCTCGGTGCGCGGGTGGCTGAGATGGGTGCCGGTCGCGACCACGGCCCGCGCCCTTGCGACGAAGGCCTCGTCGATGTCGTCTTCGCAGAGCGCCATGTCGGCGCAGTTCTCGCGGTAGAAGATCAGCGGAAACTGGCTGTCGTCCCGGATGCCGAGGATGACGAGGGCGGTGAGCCGCTCGGGGTCCGTGACGACGCCGGTCGTGTCGAC
The DNA here is from genome assembly GCF_002088275.1 of Aurantimonas sp. 22II-16-19i. GTDB lineage: Bacteria > Pseudomonadota > Alphaproteobacteria > Rhizobiales > Rhizobiaceae > Jiella. The sequence goes on along the minus strand of NZ_AQQS01000019.1, from coordinate 17,897 downwards.
GCCTTCGCGGGCGAGTTCCTCGATCAGGAAGCGGCCCATATGCTCGTCGCCGACGCGGGTGATCAGCGCCGATTTCAGCCCCAGCCGAGCCGTGCCCGTCGCCATGTTGGTGGGCGAGCCGCCGACATATTTGTCGAACGAGCGCATGTCTTCCAGCCGGCCGCCGACCTGCCCGCCATAGAGATCGACGGAGGAACGGCCGATGGTGATGAGGTCGAGATCCTTGTGCGTCAGATCGTCTGCCATCAGACCGTCCCGCCGAGGGAGCCTTCCAGCGCCGCCATCTCCTGGCCGCCGGCCATCAGGTCCTGCAGCTCGTTGCCGGTGATCTCGCCGCGCCTCGCCGTGCCCAGCGTCTTGCCGCGGTTGAGCACGGTGAAGCGGTCGCCGACGGCGAGCGCATGGCGGACGTTGTGGGTGATGAAGACGATGCCGACCCCCTGCTTGCGCACCCGGTCGATGGTGGCCAGCACGTTGGAGGTCTGGCGCACGCCGAGCGCCGAGGTCGGCTCGTCGAGGATGAGAACCTTCGCGCCGAAATAGACGGCCCGGGCGATGGCGACCGTCTGGCGCTCTCCTCCCGACAGGGTGCCGACCGCCTGGTCGGGCGAGCGCAGCTTGATGCCCATCTCACGCATGGCTTCCATGGTCGCCGCGTTGGCCTTGTCGATGTCCATGCGCTTGAACAGCCATTTCCCCTTGGTCGGTTCCCGGCCCATGAAGAAATTGCGGGTCACCGACATCAGCGGGATCATCGCGAGATCCTGGAACACCGTGGCGATTCCCGCCTCCATGGCGTCGCGCGGGCTCGAGAAGGCCATGGGCTTGCCATTGAGAAAGATCTCGCCCTTGGTCGGCTTGTGGACGCCGGACATGGTCTTGATGAAGGTCGACTTGCCGGCGCCGTTGTCGCCGAGCAGGCAATGGCACTCGCCGGGCAGCACGTCGAAGCTGACGCCGGCAAGCGCGATGATATTGCCGAAGTGCTTCTCGATGTTGTCCATGTGGACGATGGGCTTCGACATCTCAGCGCTCCCCCGTCACCCGCTTGCGGATGTAGTTGTTGAAGAGGACGGCGGCGAGCAGCATGGCGCCGAGGAACACCTGGAACCAGTCCTGGTCGATGGTGGTGTAGGTCAGCCCGATCGTCACCATGCCGAAGATGATCGCCCCGAAGAAGGCGCCGATAGCCGAGCCGTAGCCGCCGGTGAGGAGGCAGCCGCCGATGACGGCGGCGATGATCGCCTCGAACTCCTTCATGAAGCCGCGCCGCGCATCGGTCGAGCCGGCATCGATGACGGTGATGATGGCGACCAGCGTCGCGCAGCAGGCGGTGAGCACGAAGAGCGAGATCTTCACCTTGCGCACCGGCACGCCGGAATTCGACGCGGCGGTCTCGTCGCCGCCCGACGCGAAGATCCAGTTGCCCTGGGGCGTGCGCAGGAGGACGTAGGTGGCGACGAGGGCGAAGGCGACGAACCAGAGGATCTCGACGGGAATGCCCGGCACCTTGGGCACGCCGCTGGAGAAGCGGTCGATCAGGCCCTGCTCCGCGAGCCAGGCGAACAGGCCGGTGAAGGCGTCGCCGGAAAACACCGGCGTCAGGACGTCGGTCTCCACCGCATCGCGCACGCCGCGCAGCTGGGTGGAGCCGCCGGTGGCGATCTTCAGGCCGACCAGCGAAGCGCCGCGCAGGATGAACAGGAAGGCGAGGGTAACGATGAAGGAGGGCAGGCCGGTCTTCAGGACGATCGTGCCGTTGAGGGCGCCGAGCGCCGCGGCAATGGCGAAGGTCGCGGGGATGGCGATCACCAGCGGCATGCCGAAGGTGACGACGAAGGCGCCGAAGATCAGCCCGGAAAAGGCCACCATGGAGCCGATCGAAAGGTCGAACTCGCCGCCGATCATCAGCATCGCGGCGCCGATGGCGAGGATGCCGAGCTGGGCCGCGGGGGTCATGAAGTTCATGACGCCGGAGAGCGTGAACATCGTGTCCGAGGCGGTGAAGAGGAAGAAGATCGTCACCGCGACGACGCCGGCGAGCGCGCCGAGCTCGGGCCGCTTCATCAGCGTCGTGACGAAGCCTTCCCGCTTCAGCCGTTCGTCCTGAACGGCCTCTGAGACATCGGCCATGGGATTGTCCCTCGAAAAAGTCTTGAGCACGGAGAGGGTCGCGGCGCGGCTGGCGCCGCGACCCTTCAGGCGGTGACCCCGGTGGGGATCAGGCTCAGCGGATGCCCTTGGACGACAGCTCGATCACCTGGGACGCCTTCTCCTCGGTGACGAGGTTCGGGCCGGAGGGCACGTTGCCGCCGGGCATCAGGCCGTATTTCGCGTTGAGCGCCAGGAAGGCGACGGGCAGGTAGCCCTGCAGGAACTGCTGCTGGTCGATGGCGAAGGCCGCCTTGCCGTCGGCGACGTTCTTGAGAAAGCCGGCCGAAAGGTCGAAGCTCGCGACCTTCACTGTGTCGCCGCGCCCGACCGCCTCGACCGCCTGGACCGCCGGCTCGCCGACGGTGGCGGCGCCGAGGCCGAGGATGGTGTCGACGTCCTGGTTGGATTCCAGCGCCGCCTGCACCTTGGACTTCACCTCGGTCGGATCGTTCGAGGTCGGCACGACCTGGACGCTGCCGCCGAAGCCTTCCTCGAAACCGGCGCAGCGCTGGTCGAGCGAGACGTTGCCGACCTCCTGGTTGACGCAGAGCGCGGTCTTGCCGCCCATTTCCTTGAGCTTTTCGCCCGCCGCCTTGCCGGCGGTGAACTCGTCCTGGCCGACATGCAGGAGCGCGCCGAGCGTCTTCGACACGTCGGAGCCGGAATTCATCGAGATCACCGGGATGCCGGCCTGGACGGCCCGCTCGATCGACGGCCCGAGGGCGTCGGCATCGGGGATCGAGACGACGAGGCCGTCGGGCTCCTGGTTCACGGCGGCGTCGATGAGCTGGCCCATCTGCACCATGTCGAAGGTCTCGGGGGCCCGGTAGTCGACGCTGGCGCCGGTGTTCTTCGCGGCCTCCTCGACGCCGTTCTTGACCACCGACCAGAACGGATCGTTGGCCTGGCCATGGGTGACGACGATGATCTGCTGGGCCATGGCCGGCCCGGCGATGGCGAGCGCCACGGCGGCGCCGGTGAGCGTCTTCAGAAGTGTCATGTTGGTTTTTCCTCCCGCTGTCGAATTTTCAAATTGCGAACTGGCTGGTCTGCGCGGCCGCCGATCCTTGCGGCGACCGAACCCTTTCGTCTTCCGGCCGCCCTCCCGGCGGCTTATGGAAGATTTATTCCATTTTCGGCCTCGCCAGCCGGAATGTCAATTGCCTTCCTTGCGCATTCCGCCGACGGCGACCGCCAGCGAGGTCGCCAGGGTCATGGCGGCCGTGGGGACGCGAAAGGCGCCGACATCGACTTCGCGGGCGACGAGGAGGGTTCGCGCGGTGGTGGCCAGCGGTCCGTCGGCGGTGTCGCTGAGGCCGACGACCGGGATGCCGCGCTCGTGGGTGCGGGCGGCGAGCTGCAGCGTTTCCTGGGAGAAGGGCGCGAAGCTGACGGCGAAGAGCGCGTCGCCGGGGCGGATCGCGTGGTCGCTCTCGATCTGGCCGGAGGTGCGGTGGATCACCGTCGGCACCTGCATCTTGTCGAGCATGTAACCCATGGTGCTGACGATCGCGAAGGCGCGGCGCAGGCCGACGAGATGGATCGTGCCGGCCGCGGCGAGGATGTCGCAGGCCTGCTGCAGTCGCTCGCCGTCGAGGGTATTCATGAGTGATACCAGCGACTTGTGTCCGGCCTCGGCGAAGTTTGCGACAAGCAGCTCCGGCCCTTCCTCGCCGCGCTGGCGCAGCTGCGACAGCCGCTCGGCGTAGTCGGGTCGGAACTCGCGATATTCGGCGCGAAACAGCGCCTGCATCTCCGAAAAGCCGGAAAACCCCAGCGCCTGGCAGAATCGCATGAAGGCCGAGGGCTGCACCCCGGCGCCGGCGGCAAGGTCGGCGACCGTCGAGACCGCGACGAGGTGGATGTTCTGGCGCAGGAATCCGGCGCACTGGCCGAGCCGCTTCGGCAGCGACGCGTCGATGCCGTCGAGCCGATCGAGCAGCTCGGAGACGTTTTCCGGCGCCCGCGTCGTCTCGTTGCCTGTGGCCGCCATGGCGAATCTCCTGTCTTGACACCGGCACTATACAGGCGCATCCCACTGATGGAATAGATATTCCAAAGAAGGGGAGGGGAGGGGGTTCATGGCGATCGGTCTGGGGCTCATCGGCACCGGCTTCATGGGCAAGGCCCATGCGCTGGCCTACCGCGCCGCGGGCGCCGTCTTCGGCGATCTGCCGGAGGTGCGGCTGGCGCGGCTCTGCGACACGCCGCGGGACAAGGCCGAGGCGATGGCCCGGCAGTTCGGCTTCGACGGCGCGACGGACGACTGGCGCGACCTCGTCGCGAGCCCCGACGTCGACATCGTCTCGGTCACCACGCCCAACGCCCTCCACAGGGAGATGGCGCTGGCGGCCATCGCGGCGGGCAAGCACGTCCATTGCGAGAAGCCGATGGCGCTGACGCTGGAGGATGCCGCGGAGATGGAAGCCGCGGCCCGCAATGCGGGCGTCCGCACCATCGTCGGCTACAACTACATCCACAATCCGGCCTTCGCCCATGCGAGGCGCCTGATCGCGGGCGGCGCCATCGGCCGGCCGGTGCATTTCCGCGGCATCGTCGACGAGGACTACCAGGCCGATCCCGAGCTGGCCTGGACGTGGCGGGCCAGGCGCGCGGATGCCGGCCTCGGCACGCTGGGCGATCTCGGCTGCCACCTCGTCTCCATGGCCTGCGGCCTGATGGGGCCGGTGGAGAGCCTTCTCGCCGACACCCAGATCATCCACGAGACGAGGCCGCTCGCCGATGGCTCCGGCCGCGCCGCCGTCGAGAACGAGGACGCGGCCTCGGCGATCCTGCGCTTTCAAAGCGGCGCGCAGGGGACGCTCGTCACCTCGCGCTCGGCCTGGGGCCGCAAGAACCGGCTCGACTTCGAGGTGCACGGGACGAAGGGCATGATCGGCTTTTCGCAGGAGCGGATGAACGAGCTGCAGCTCTTCGTCGACGAAGGCGAACGGTCGCGCCAGGGTTTTCGGACCATCCTCACCGGCCCCGAGCACCCGCCCTATGGCGCCTTCTGCCCGGCGGCCGGCCACCAGCTCGGCTTCGGCGACCTGAAGACCATCGAGGTGGCCTCGTTCCTGCGCGCCATCGCGGACGGTTCGCCGAACCACCCCGACTTCACCGCCGCGCTGTCCTTCGAGGCGGTGATCCATGCCATCGACACCTCCGCCCGCGAGGGGCGGCGGGTCCATCTCTGACACCTGACGATCGTCCGCCCCGCCGGACAGGGAGGAACTCCATGAAAGTCGCACTCTTCGGCGCCGGCCGCATCGGCAAGGTCCACGCCGCCTCGATCCGGGCCGATCCGCGGTCCGAACTCGTAGCCGTCACCGACGTCGTCGCCGCGGCGGCGGAAAGCCTTGCGGCGGACCACGGCATCGCCGTGCGCTCGCCCGAGGACATCCTCGCCGACGCCTCGATCGACGCGATCCTGATCGCCTCCTCGACCAACACCCATGCCGAGCTGATCGAGAAGGGCGTCGCGGCGGGCAAAGCCATCTTCTGCGAGAAGCCGATCGACCTGTCGCTGGAGCGCGCCCTCAAGGTCCGCGAGATCGCCGCCTCGTCGGCCCGGCCGGTGATGATCGGCTTCAACCGCCGCTTCGATCCCAACTTTGCGGCGCTGAAGGCGGCCCTCGATGCCGGCGAGATCGGCAAGGGTGAGATGCTCGCCGTCACCTCCTACGACCCCGCGCCGCCCCCGGTCGCCTATGTCAAGGTCTCGGGTGGGCTCTACCGGGACATGATGATCCACGATTTTGACATGTGCGCCTTCCTCTTCGGCCTGCCGCAGAGCGTCATGGCGCATGGCTCCTGCCTGGTCGATCCGGCGATCGGCGCGGCGGGCGACGTCGACACCGCCGTCGTCGTCCTGACCTATGCGGACGGGCGCCTCGCCACCATCCGCAATTCGCGCCGGGCCGTCTTCGGCTACGACCAGCGGATCGAGCTGCTCGGCTCGGACGGCATGCTGGAGGCGAAGAACGAGATCGAGAACACGGTGGTGAAGTCCACCATCGCGGGCGTCGCCTCGGCCAAGCCGGTGTTGTTCTTCCTCGAACGCTACATGCGGGCCTATCAGATCGAGTGGGCGGCCTTCGTCGATGCGGTGGAGGACGGCAAGCCGGTTCCGGCGAGCGTCGCAGACGGGGTCAATGCACTGGCTCTGGCGGAAGCTGCGAACCGTTCGCTGAAGGAAGGAAGGCCGGTCGCGCTGGCCGACGTGATGATGGAGGCCTGACCCGTGGCCTTCACCCTCGCCGCCTGCGCCGAGATGCTGTGGCGCGACCGCCCGATGGAATGGCGGGTGAAGCGCCTGACCGAACTGGGGTTCCAGGTCGGGCTGTGGAACTGGCCGGACCATGACCTCGCCATGCTGGAGCGCTCCGGCGCGACCTTCTCGATCATGAACGGCTATCTCTCCGGCCGCCTCGCCGACGACGAGGGCGCCGCCGAGCTGCTGCGCACGGCGCGCCAGACCGCCGATGTCGGGCTGCGGCTCGGCGTCGCCCGGCTCAATCTGCACGGCACCGGCCTCGGGGAGGGCGGCCTGCCGGTGACGCCCTGCGACACCGTCAGCGGCGCCATGTGGATGAAGGCCCGCGACACGCTGGAGCGGATCGCCGATCTCGCCGAGGAGAAGGGTGTGACCTTCACGCTGGAAAACCTCAACCTGGCCGTCGATCACCCGGGCGTGCCCTTCGCGAGGGCCGAGGATACGCTGGCGCTGGTTTCGGCGGTCAACCGGCCGGGGCTGCGGCTCAATCTCGACCTCTATCATGCCCAGATCGGCGAGGGGAACCTGATCGAACTCTGCCGCAGGGCGCTGCCATGGATCGGCGAGGTGCAGGTCGCGGACGTTCCGGGCCGCTGCGAGCCGGGGACGGGCGAGATCGCCTATGCCGGCGTCGCTCGCGCCCTTGAGGCCATGGGCTATGACGGTCCGGTCGGGATGGAGGCCTTCGCCAGCGGCGATCCGGAGGCCGCGCTCCAGGCGTTTCGCGGCATCTTCGCCCCGGCGTGATCGCGCCTCGGCGGGCGCCAATGCCGCGAGGCGGTCGCCAGCCGCCCAGGCGACTGGGCGGGCCGTCCCGTCGGACTGCCCGCCCCGGATGCCCGCCCGGAATGTCTGCCCCGAAACGCCCGCCGCGCAACGCGCGGCCCGTGACCGGGCTGGACAGGCGAGAAGAGGTTTGCTCAAACCGCGGCAGCGCAGAAGGCCAAGTCTCGCCCGCCACGCCGGGGAAGGCCGTGAGCCGACGGTCGAGGCGTCGACGGCCATCATTTCCGGGAAGGCACACCCCCATGACCACGCAGCCGAACTCCGAGGCCGTCACCGAGATCTCCATCATCCGCCCGGACGACTGGCACCTGCATCTGCGCGACGGCGCGATGCTGAAGGCCGTGGCGCCGGTGAGCGCCGCAAGCTTCTCCCGCGCCATCGTCATGCCTAACCTCGTGCCGCCGGTCCGAAGCCTCGACGACCTGCGGGCCTATCGCAGCCGCATCGCGGCGGCGCTGCCGGGGGACGCGCGCTTCCGCCCGCTGATGACGCTGTATCTGACCGAGACCACCGATCCCTCCGCCATCACCGAGGGCGCCGCCAGCGGCGAGCTGACGGCGGTGAAGCTCTATCCCGCCGGCGCGACGACGAATTCCGACGCCGGCGTCAAGGATGTCTCCCGCGTCACCAGGGTGCTCGAGGCGATGCAGGCGGCCGACGTGCCGCTGCTCGTCCATGGCGAGGTGACCGATCCCGAGGTCGACATCTTCGACCGCGAGGCGGTCTTCATCGAGCGGGTGCTCGCCCCGCTGCGCAGGGACTTCCCGGCGCTGCGCATCGTCATGGAGCACATCACGACGCAGGAGGGCGCGTCCTATGTCGGCGAGGCGGACGAGACCCTGGCTGCGACGATCACGCCGCAGCATCTGATCATCAACCGCACCGACCTCTTCAAGGGCGGGATCCGGCCGCATCTCTACTGCCTGCCCATCGCCAAGCGCGAGAATCACCGCCAGGCGCTGCGCAGGGCCGCCACTTCGGGTAGCAAGAAATTCTTCCTCGGCACCGATTCCGCGCCGCATCTCGTGTCGCTGAAGGAATGCGCCTGCGGCTGCGCCGGCATCTTCAACGCCCCGGTCGCCATCCCCTATGTCGCGCAGGTCTTCGACGAGGAAGGCGCCCTCGACAGGCTGGAGGGTTTCGTCTCCCGCAACGGCCCGGCCTTCTACCGGCTGCCCGTCAACGAAAACAGGATCCGGCTGCGCCGCGCGGCGCCGGACGCGGCGATCTTCCGGAATATCGATGCCGGCGAGGACGGCAGCGTCGTGGTGTTCCGCCCCGACCGGCCGCTGGAGTGGTCCGTGGTCGCGGACTGACGGGCGCACGGGGGGCGGGCCTCGCCTCTCGGCTTGGTCGAGCCCGTCCCGACAGCATTCACACATGTCACGCTGGCGTTGCGTCAGCAACTGGTGGGACGAAGCGGCGTAGCAGGATGGATGGAAGCACGACCGCTTCGTCATCCCGGCCCCCGAGCCGGGATCCATTCCAAATCGTGGACGCCGTTGCGCCCGCGGGTTGCCGACGGATCCTTTGTTCTGAACCGAAAGGCCATTCCGACGTCGAGGAATGGATCCCGGCTCGGGGCCGGGATGACGACGTTTCCAGCGATGCGACCGTTCTTCCATGCCGATGTTGGGGTGGTGGGGACGATTGCCGACGCGACCGCACGAGATGTGCCAATCGTGTAGGCCCCGTCCCGATAAGCCAGGGGCAGCCCTTCAAACACCCGATGCAGTGGATGAAATGGACTGCCTCCGACGTCGATCCGGACTCCGGGGACGGGGCCCGGAAGACGAAGCGTCGACCCTCGCCACACATGAAACCCATCGGGCGCCGCCGGCCGGCTATTCCTCCGTCGGCGCGACCAGGATCAGCACGTGCAGGTCCTCCTTCGGGACGAAGTCCTGATAGACGACCTCGAACTTCGTCGGCGCGATCTTCTTCACGCCGCTGGCGCAGAAGCTGACGAGGTTCTTCGCCGCGCCCTTGTCGACGACGAGCCGGAAGGTGCCGATGGGCTTGGCCCAATTGGCTCCCGTCGTCAGCACGTAGTCGATGTAGCGGTCCTGATAGCCGCCGCCCTCGAAGCCCGCCTTCGCTCCAGCGCGCTTCACGGCCGCGATGATATCGTCCTCGACGCAGTAGCGAGCGCGGAACTGCCGTGCCTCTTCCGGGCTCTGATAGCTGGCGCCGACCTCGGTCGAGACGAAGCTGCCGACCGAGGGCTTGTAGCTGTGGCTGACCCTCACCGTCCGGCCGGGCGGAAAGGTCTGGTCCCAGTGATAGGCGAGGCGGATCGACCAGTTCGGCGCCAGATGCCGCTCCCAGCCCTTGCCGGCGTCGTATTCGTTCACCACCGCGATCTCGTCGGCGACCAGCGCCTGCTGCTCGGCTTCCGGCAGCGCGTCGAGCGCGTCGACCACATTGCCGGCAAAGGGGGCGAGGGGCACGCCGAGCTCCGCCAGCCTGTTCGAGACGTTCTCGCCGTCATGATAGGCGGCGCGGTCGATGGTCATCTCCACCGGCTTGCCGTCCACCATCGTCTCAAAGAGGAACGGGTCGTCCGGATTGTCCGACGGCAGGTCGACATTGCCGTTAAAGGGATCGATCGCGATTTCCGGCAGCGGAAAGGCGACGGTGGTCGTCACCGGCTGGTCGGTGACGTTGACGAACTCGTAGTCGACGCTGATCCGCTCGAGCGAGATCGCCAGATCCTCCCGCCGCATCTCGATCGCATCCGTCTTGGTCAGCACAAGGCCGCCGGCGGCGAAATTCGCGGTGGAATCGTTGGCGAGCGCCGGGCCTGCACAGACGAAGAGCAGGAGGGCGGAGAAAAATCCACGAAACGGCAACCTTCCCTCCCGAAGCGGCCGCGGGTCGAGATGCGGCCTCAGTCGCCGCGACATTGCCGCAGCGTCATCGCGGCCGCAAGTCCCTGTGGAGAAGGCCGGAGCCGGCACCTCTGAAGCCCTCGCGCCGCCACCTTGGCGGCAGGCTCGCAAGGGCGGCGCGTCAGTTGAAGGACGGCGGTTGCGACAGGTCGATGCCGCCCGGCGCTCCGGTGCCCCCATTGCCGCTGCCGTCGTTCGGCGGAGTCTGGGATGCTCCTTGTTCGGGCGTCCGGGTCGCGCCGGGCCCGTTGCTGGCGGACGCGCCGGCTCCCGACGGTGCCGCGGCGCCCGCTCCCGGCGTCGCCGCGCCGCTCGCCGCCGGCGGGTTGCCGAGCTGGAGCGGCGGCAGGCCGAAGGCCGGCGCCGGCGATGGCCCGGGCGACTGCGTGCCGGGAGCGGCGGTGCCCTGGCCGCCCTGCGGTGCCGGCTGGCTGCCCGGGAAGCTCAGCGGCGGCAGGCCGAAGCCGGGATTGCCGCCACCGGGTGCGCCAACTCCGCCGGCGCCGTTGCTGCCGCCGAGGGGCGGCAGGCCGAAGTTCGGCGCCCCGCCGCCGCTGCTGCCGAGCCCGGGCATGTCCACCTTGAAGTCCTGGCTGCTCGGCGGCGGCGCCTCGGACTTGTAGCGCATCACCATGCCCGGAAAGGCGATGGTCAGGCCCACCATCACCACCTGGATGCAGACGAAGGGCACCGCGCCCCAGTAGATCTGCCCGGTCGTCACCGGCTCCATCCGCTTGCCGGTGATCCGGTCGAGATAGGGGATCTTCGCCGCCACCGAGCGCAGGTAGAACAGCGCGAATCCGAAGGGCGGATGCATGAACGACGTCTGCATGTTGATGCCGAGCAGCACGCCGAACCAGATGAGGTCGATGCCGAGGTTTTCCGCTGCGGGTGCCAGCAGCGGCACGATGATGAAGGCGAGTTCGAAGAAGTCGAGGAAGAAGGCGAGGAAGAAGACCAGCACATTGACGACGATGAGGAAGCCGGTCTCGCCGCCGGGAACGGCGGTCAGCAGTTCCTCGACCCAGATATGGCCGTTGACGCCGTAGAAGGTCAGCGAGAACACCCGCGCGCCGATCAGGATGAACAGCACGAAGGCCGACAGCTTGGTGGTCGCCTCCATCGCCTGGACCAGCAGCGAAGTACTCAGTCGGCGCTTGGAAAAGGCGAGGATCAGCGCTCCCACGGCGCCCATGGCGCCGCCCTCGGTCGGCGTCGCGACGCCGAGGAAGATCGTGCCGAGGACCAGGAAGATCAGTGCCAGCGGCGGCACCATGACGATGATCACCTGCTGGGTGAGGTAGGAGAGAAGCTTGAGCTTCAGCGCCTTGTTGAGGACGGCGAGGGTGTAGATCGCCACCACGCCGATGACGGCGCCCCAGATTCCCGCTCCCTGCAGGACATAGCCTTCGAGATAGAGGGTCGCGAGGTAGGAAACCGTGCCTGCCGCGATCAGGCTCAGAATGAGCGAAGTGACGCCGCCGCCGAGCGTGCGGGCTTCCGGCGGCAGTGCCGGGGCGGACTTGGCGTTCAGCATCGTCACGGCGAACATGTAGAGGACATAGAGGCCGGTGAGCACCAGCGCCGGCACCAGCGCGCCGGAATACATGTCGCCGACCGAGCGGCCGAGCTGGTCGGCGAGAACGATGAGGACCAGCGAGGGCGGCACGATCTGGGCGAGGGTGCCGGAGGCCACGATCACGCCCGAGGCGAGCTTGCGGTCGTATCCGTAGCGCAGCATGATCGGCAGGGAGATCAGGCCCATGGCGATCACCGACGCGGCGACGACGCCGGTGGTGGCGGCCAGAAGCGCGCCGACGAAGATCACCGCATAGGCGAGGCCGCCGCGAAGCGGACCGAACAGCTGGCCGACGGTCTCGAGCAGATCCTCGGCCATGCCGGAGCGTTCCAGGATCAGCCCCATGAAGGTGAAGAACGGAATCGCCAGCAGGGTGTCGTTCGACATCACCCCGCCGAAGAACCGGTCCGGCAGGGCGCCGAGCAGCGGCCAGAAGAGGTTGATGTCGTCGGACAGCGGCGCCAGCTCGACGCCGATGACGAAGAAGCCGAGGCCGATGGCGGCCAGCGAGAAGGCGACCGGATAGCCGAGAAGCAGCACCACCACGAGGGTGAGGAACATGATCGGCGCGAGATTGTGGGCGATGAATTCGGTCATCGGCGCGCTCCCACGGTTCCGGCTATCGTCGCAAGGGTTTCCGGTCGCGCCGCCGAAGCTCGGTCGATCGATGTACTGGAGAACGAAGCGAGTTCGACCCCTTGCCGTCGTTGCAGGCTCGAGACTGCTACAGGCGCTGAGAGTTTCGCAGTCAGTTCCTCGATCCAGAGATGCCCGTTGACCCCGAAGAAGGCGAGAGAGAAAGTCCGCAATCCGATCAGCACGAAAATCAGGCTGGCGGACACGCTGGCACTCATGCGGACCGATTGGCGGATTAGCGGGCGAATGTGCGACTGGCGCGCGATGGCCATCGTCAGCGCGGCAGCTGCGCCGAAAGCCAGCGCTTCAGCTGTTCTCATGACATCGCTCGCGCTGGCCGCCGCAACTGCCAGAACGATTGCCGCAGCGACCATGATCACGCTTGGTGTCGGCGCAGTCGTTGCGACTGCCGAGCTGGGTTTGAACTGTCTGGACATGACGAAGAGAGCCAGCACGAGACCGGTACCATGAGCGGCCGTGGCCCATGTGACGTTGTCGAAGGCTGGCCCGTCGAGCAGGAGCCAGAGATTCGAAGCGATCAGATATTCCACGGCCAGGAACGCAGCGGCGATCGCGAGCGCCATGATCAAAAGTCGGCGATAGCCGGCTTTGCTCAAACTATCGAACGCGGTCTTGCCTTCGCCAAGGAGGATGAAGGCGAGAATCGCCGACATGAGCAGAAGCAAGGGGATGGCGAGCAGGGTATCGTTCGACATCACCCCGTCGAAGAACCGGTCCGGCAGGGCGCCGAGCAGCGGCCAGAACAGGTTGATGTCGTTGGACAGCGGCGCCAGCTCGACGCCGATGACGAAGAAGCCTAGGCCGACGGCAGCCAGTGAGAAGGCGACCGGATAGCCGAGAAGCAGCACCACCACGAGGGTGAGGAACATGATCGGCGCGAGATTGTGGGCGATGAATTCGGTCATCGGCGTGGCTCCCTCGTCTCGGTGCCGTCGTTTTGGAGGGTGCCTTTCGCGCCTGTCGGCAGTTTCGTCCCTCCCTGCGGCTCGTCGGGGGCGAGCGCCGAAAGCTCCATCGCCTCGGCGGCGTGGCTGACGCCTTGCGGCGTCTCGTCGGGATAGCCGGCGAAGAGCACGGCGCCGCGCTTGATCAGCTCGGACACGCCCTGCAGCAGCAGCAAGAGGAAGCCCCCCAGAAGCAGCGCCTTGGCCGGCCAGATGATCAGGCCGCCGGCATTGCCGGACCGCTCGCCGCTGGTGAAGGACAGGAGGACGTAGGGCCAGAGGAGCCAGACCATCAGCGCCGCGAAGGGCAGGAGGATCACGATGTGGCCGACGAAGTCGATCCAGTCGCGGGTGCGCTTCGACAGGGCGTTGGAGACGATGTCGACCCGGATGTGCTCGTTGCGCTGCAGCGTCCAGGCAGCGGCGAGCATGAAGATCGCGCCGAACAGATACCACTGCAGTTCGAGCCAGGCATTGGACGAGAGGTCGAAGAGTTTGCGGATCACCGCGTTGCCGGCACTCACCAGCACCACGACGAGGACCAGCCAGGCGACCGCGCGCCCGACGAACGCCGTCAGGCCGTCGATGGCGCGCGCGAAAGACATGAGAGCCGACATGCGGCCTGTTCCCCCAATCGTCGGGGATCGACGCTCGACACCGCGCCTTGCGGGCTTCGCCGTCCACCGCTTCATCGTTGTCGGACCGGCCCAGGAGGCTGGTTGTCAGGATGGCGCGATGGTTCCCCCGCGCCGAAGGTGTGGGTTGCGTTAAGCAAATTCCCCCGACTGCGCAAGAGCGATGGCATTGAGCACAAGATAAGACAAGGTTAGCGTCTCAGGAGCCATCGACCCGCGAGGCGGTAATCATGGCCGGCGGGGCGTAGAGACGCATCCCGGACTGGTGTTGGGCGAGACTTGGCGATCGTGCGGAGATGGAATGATCGCCGAAGGATTGCGGCGACCGGGGCAGGCGTGAACGGGCCCGCCGGGCTCCGCCGGGACCGCGAGCATGGCTCTGGACAGGATCGCGCCGGGCGGGCATTCCTCGGTGCATGTCCGACGAGTTTCCCCCGCACTGGCCGCGCTTCATGACCGACAGGGAGCTGAGGGCCTATTTCGGCCTCTCGGAGCGGGCGCTGAAGCGCTACCGCGCCCTGAAGGAGTTTCCCCAGAAGGACGTCGTCGTCGGCAAGACCGATTCGCTCGCCATCGGCCGTTTCTTCGACTGGGTGGCGGGCATTGCCGATCATCCGCCGCGACGGAGCGGGCGCTACGTGCCGGCGGCCGAGAAGGACAAGCCCTGAGCGCCGGCCGAGGCGGCAAGCGGCAACGAGTCATGCCTGCGGCTGCGTCGCTCGCCGGTGGCGCGGCGCCGGCGCCTGGCGGCTTCGTCCGCCGGATGCGCGCTCTCGACCCCGGCAGGCCCGGAAGCTCCGGGGCTGCCCTTCAACGGCCTGTGCCCCGCCGAGGGCGGGGCACGACGATGTGCTGAAAGACGTCGCGCGCCGGCAGCCGCCGGCGGATCGTCACTTGCTGAAGGTGGCGCCCGAGCCGGGGACCAGAACCGACCGGCGCTGGGTGCGGCCGGAATCCTCAAGAGCCTTCGTCTTCTGGTCGGTGGCGTCGCGGCGCACCGGCGCCTGGCTGCCATAGCTGCGCGTCGAGCCGGTGCTGAGCTGGTCGTCGCTCCGCGTCGTCGTGACGACGGCGGGGGGCTCGTAGAAGTCGGCGCCCGAGCCCGGCACGAGCCCTGCGGCGGACGATGCTGCCGGTGCGGCCATGAGCATCGTCAGCCCGGCCGCGATCGCGAGAGTGTTCTTCATGGGGGTGTTCCTATCCAGATCGGACCTGACGTCGGAGTTCGACTTTCCTCCGACCTGTCCCAATTACGGTCTAGCAAGCGCAAAATTCGTGCTGTAGACTTAACTTCGGGACATCTCGTCCCGTGGATGGGACGAGGATGCACGACCTCAACGATTTCCGCTATTTCGAGGCGGTGGTCCGCAACGGCGGTTTCAACGCAGCCGCCAGGGACATCGGCATCGGCAAGTCGACGCTGTCGCGGCGGATCCTGGCGCTCGAACAGGATCTCGGCGTGCGGTTGATCGAGCGCACGACCCACAGCTTCGCCGTCACCGCGATCGGCCGCGAGTTCTACGAGAAGTGCCGCGTCGCGGTCGGCCAGCTGCAGTCGGCCGAGATGATGGCGACGGCGATGAGCGCGGAACCACGCGGCCTCGTCACGGTCGCGGCCCTGCCGGGCGCCTGCGCGGCGACGCTCGGAGCGGGGCTGCCGGAATTCCTGGAGCAGTTTCCCAAGGTGCGGGTGCGCCTGCTCCTCGGGATGCGCCATTTCGACCTCGCCGAGGAGCATATCGACGTGGCGATCCGCGGCGGCCGGCTCGATCAGCCCGGCGATGGCGATCTCGTCGTCAAGAAGATCGCCGAAGTCACCTGGTCGCTGGTCGCCAGCCCGGCCTATCTCGCCAAGGCCGGACGGCCGGCATCGCCTGCCGATCTGACGCGCTTTGCGACCCTTGCCCGAGACGGGAACGACGACGAGACCTGGCGTCTCCTGCATAGCGGCGGCGAGATGCGGACGGTGCGCCTCCAGCCGCGGCTCGTCTCGGCCTCGCTCCCGGTTCTCGCCCAGGCGGCCCGCAACGGCGGTGGCATCGCGATCCTGCCGGAACTCTTCACCGCGAGCATGATCCGGGCCGGCGAATTGGTCCGGGTGTTGCCGGACTGGGCCGGCGAGAGCGAGGTGATGCATCTCGCCTTTCCCTCGCGCCGTTCCATGCTGCCGGCGGTCCGCGTCTTCGTCGACTTCGCCCATGCCCGCCTGACGCATCTCATCCGCGGCAAGTGCAACAGCCTCGCCGACTTCGTCGACGCCGCCTAGGCGGGATGGCCGGCGACCGGAGCGCTTCCCGAACCGCGTCGACCGACATTGCCTCGGCCGCCGGCGAGTGGCTATGACACGGCGATGGCAAGGAATTCGACCAGAGCAAGGCCGGTCAGCGCGGAATGGCTGATGCGCGCCGCCATCCACTATGTCGAGCGCTACGCCACCTCGACGGAAAACCTGCGCAAGGTGCTCCGGCGCAAGGTCGCGCGCCGCGCGGCTCCGGCGGGCGAAGCGCCGGCTCCCCACGAACCGCTGATCGAGGCGACGGTGGCGCGGCTCGTCGAACTCGGCCTCGTCGATGACCACACCTATGCCCAGGCGCGGCTGGCGAGCCTGCGGCGCAAGGGCGCCTCGCGGGTCATGACGACTGCCAGGCTGATCGAGAAGGGTCTGCCGCGGGAGCTCGTCGAGGCGACGCTCGAGAGCGACGAGACCGAGGAGGCGGAGGCTGCCGCCGCCTATGTCCGCCGCCGCCGCTTCGGCCCGTATCGCAGCCCCGGCCGGGGCGACCGCCGCGAGCGGGAAATCGCCGCGATGGTGCGGGCGGGCTTCCCGCTCGGCGTTGCGGTCGCCGCCATCGATGCCGCCGTCGATCCTGTGGACGCGTCTGCCTCGGACGAGAATTAAATAATTCCGCCAAGGATTTGCGCGCTCGATTGGCGGCGGAACCTCGCGCCGGTGGTGCCGTTGTCCCTGCAACAACGCAACCAGGATCGACGATCGACGCAGGCAGCTGCCACAGCCGATCGCGGCCTGCCGAAAGGGACAAGCAACATGCCCAAGATTACCGAAGCCAGGATCGCCATTCTCGCCACCGACGGGTTCGAGCAGGTGGAACTGACGGAGCCGCTCGAGAAGCTGCGTGCCGCCGGTGCCACCGTCGACGTCGTCTCGACCAAGCCCGGCACGATCACCGGTTGGGACCAGGATCACTGGGACAAGGAAATACCGGTGGACAAGGAACTCTCCCAGGTCCGCACCAGCGATTACGACGCGCTGGTGCTGCCGGGCGGCCAGATCAATCCGGACAAGCTGCGCAGCGACCCCAAGGTCGTCAGCTTCGTGCGGGAGTTCTTCAACTCCAAGAAGCCGCTGGCGGCGATCTGCCACGCCCCCTGGTTGCTGATCGAGGCGGACGTCGTCCGCGACCGGGACGTCACGTCCTACAAGTCGATCAAGACCGATGTCATCAATGCCGGTGGCAAGTGGCACGACGAGGAAGTGGTCGTCCACCAGGCCCTGATCACCTCGCGCAACCCCGGCGATCTGCCGGCCTTCATCGCGAAGATCATCGAGGAGGTCGAGGAAGGCCGCCACGAGGACCGCAAGGTCGCCTGAGACGCATCACTCGTACCGGCGGGCCGCGACGCGCGGCCTGCCGTTCCCGATGTTACTCCGCCGGCTGAGCTCCATGCGGGCTCCGCCGGCTTCTTGCGTCCGCCAGGTTCTGCTTGACGGCCAGGATATCCTGCTGAAGCCGGGCGATATCCTCGTTGTAGACGGTATAGGCGGGATCGTCCTCGGGCTGGTCTTCCAGCCTCGCCTGTTCGGCGATCGCCCGCAGTTTTTCCCGCAGGGCCTCTCGCTCCGAGGGCGAGCGGCGCGGCGCGGCCGGGGCGGCCGGCGGGGGCGGGGCCAGCGCCGGCACGGCGGTCGGCGCGGCGGGACGAGCCTGCGCCGCGACAGGCAGGCTCGCCGCCAGC
>NZ_AQQS01000018.1 GCF_002088275.1 Aurantimonas sp. 22II-16-19i | reverse complement strand
GGGCGAGGCCGCGCCTGCCATAGCGGCCGATCGGATCGCCGGCGAAGACGATCTCGCCCTCGCTCGGCTGCAACTGGCGGCCGAGCATCGACAGGAGCGTCGACTTGCCCGAGCCGTTGTGGCCGAGCAGCGCGACGAAGCGGCCGGCCGGAATGGCGAGGTCGAGCGGCGCCAGAATTCGCGTCCCGCCGACGACATATCCGGCGCCCTTCAGCGCGAACAGGTCGGCGCCCGCGGCTGGAGGACCCGCGGGCGCCGTCTCGCCGGTGATGGAAAGACTTTCCATCTGCGATCAGAACTCCTTCGTCATCGAGACGGTGAAGGTGCGGCCGCGGCCCTTGTAGTCGAACACTTCCTCGCTGGCGTAGGCGCCGTAGAAGATCTTGGCGCGCTGCCCCCAGATCGTCGTGTAGTCCTTGTCGAAGAGGTTGAGGACGCCGAAGTTCACGGTCAGGTCGGCCGGCTGGTACTTGTAGGAGCCGACGAGGTCGAACAGCGTGTAGCCTTCGAGTTCCAGGCCGGCGTCGTCCTCGTAGTCGAAGATGTGCTGGCCGTTGAGGGCGACCTTGAAGATCTCGTTCGACCAGCCGATGTGGCCGCCGAGCGTCGAGGTGCTGGCGTCGGTGACCGGGGAGGCGACCCAGTCGCCCCCGTCCTTGACCTCGGAGCGGACGTAATGGCCGATCACGCCGGTGTCGAAGCCGTGCGGCAGCTCGACGTCGAGCTTGCCCTCGACACCGTAGACCCGGCGCTCCTGGTCGACGAGCGACAGCAGCAGCGAGGTCCGGTCGTAATCGACCGTCTTGTCGGAGAGCGAATAGTAGCCGGCGATCTGGCCCTTGAACGTGTCGTCGCCATAGCGATAGCCGAGCTCGTAGGAATCGGTCTTGATGGCGCCGAGGGCGGAATCGTCGACATTGATCGATGACAGGAGGACGTAGCGGCCGCCGGACAGGGCATAGTTGCCCTGGCCGTAGTATTTTGCGGGATCGGGAAGCTCGAAGCCCTGGCTGAAATTGCCGTAGACCTGGCTGCCGGCACCGACGTCGACGGTGGCGCCGACGTTGAAGAGGTTGGCGGAATAGTCGACCGACCCGCCCGGAATCGAGTCGGCGCCGGTGGCGAGGCCGAGGGCGATCGCCGCCTGCTGGGTCGTGGCGACGAAGTCGTCGATCTTCGTCTTGGCATATTGATGGCGGTAGCCGCCCGACAGCGTCAGCCAGTCGGTCGCCTCGTAGCTCGCCTGGGCAAAGCCCGACAGCGTCGAGACCTTGATGCCCGGATAGCGGCCGATCGTGGCGAAGTCCTCCAGTTCCATCGCGCCGGTCGCGGCGGACAGGACGGGATCGAAGATCGTCTGGCCGGCGGAGAAGTCGTCCACATCGCCGTCGGTGCCGAAGGTCAGCTTCAGCCGGTCCAGCGGCTCGGTGACGATCGCCGCCTTGTAGCCGTAGAAGTCGGTCTCCTGGCTGGAAGCCGAGAAGAACCGCCCGCTGGAATCGGGGAACGGGTTGAAGTCGAGGGTTTCGGAGCGCCAGAAGCCCTGCAGGATCAGCTGCTGGCCGAACAGATCGTCGTTGGAATAGTTCGCGGTCACCATCTCGCGCTTCGTCGCCGGGTCGAGGTCGGACGAATAGCCGTCGCGGATCTCGATGTCCTCGGGGTTGCCGCGCAGGCCGGAGTAGTTCGTGCCGAAATAGAGGCCGTAGGGGCTGTCCTGCGCGCTGTCGTAATATTGCGCGGTCAGTTCGAGGCGCTGGTTGGCGTCGATCTGCAGCCCGACATTGCCGAAGACATCCACCGCGGTGTTGAACTGGGTCGAGGTCTGGGTGATGTCGGGAACGATCATGTCGCCGTTGCCGTCGAAGAAGGCCTTCGTATCGGCCCCGGCGATCGACAGGCGCATGTCCCAGGTCTCGTCGTTGTAGGTGACGGCCGCGGCGCCGTTGAGGTCGCGGTCCTCGCTGGAATTGAAGCCGGAGCTGATGCCCGCCTGGACCTCGCCGTGCAGGCCGGGCGCGGCGTCCCTGCCCTTCCTGGTGATGATGTTGATGATGCCGCCCGAGGCGTTGCCGCCATAGAGCGACGTCGCGCCGGAGAGGACCTCGATGCGGGCGATGTTGAACGGGTCGATCGAATCCAGCTGGCGGCTGATCGCCCGGGCGGAATTCAGCGACACGCCGTCGATGAGCACGAGGGCGCTGCGGCCGCGCAGGTTCTGGCCGTAATTGGTGCGGGTGCCGCGGCTGCCGGGATCGAAGGCCGGCACTTCCTGGCCGAGAATGTCCTTCAGCGACAGGCCGGCGCGCGCCTCTTCCCGGATCGTCTCCTCGTCGACCACGGTGATGGTGTTGGCGATTTCGGACAGGCGCTGGGGCGCGCGCGAGCCGGTGATCACCACGGTGTCGAGCGAGATCATCTCGCCCTCCTCCTGGGCCCTGGCCGGTCCGATCATGGCAACCGCTGCGGCAACGAGGGCGCTGGTGGCGGACAAGCGGATCCGGAAGGGCGAAGCGGGCATGGTCACGGCTCATGACTGGGGGCAGCATGCGGCAAACCGCCAAGGCGGACGCAGCTGGCCAAGGGATGAAATCGCCGCCGTTTTTATCGATATTCCAATGTCTTATCGGAAACCGGGACGGGTCTGGCCCGGTCAGTGCTATTTTATCATGATCGAAAGAGTCAACAAATATGCGCCGCCGCTTTTCAGCCGCAATCAACCTGCGGCAGATCCGCAACAGCTTCTGGAATTGCTCAAAAATGCAATAATGCGCGGCGCTGATGACAAGGACGCCGAATCATGGTCTTGCATCCCCTCATCGGGAACGATCGCCATCCGATTGCGGAACCTGACAAAAGTGTCATGCGAATTTTACGCTCTGGAAAGCAACGCTTCCTAAAGTTCCGTCCATCGTCCCGTCCTCACCGCGAAAGCCCGCCGTGTCCCACGCGACCCACCTGAAGTTGACAGAGGCGCCGGCAGCGGATGCTCGTCTGGCGGTGGCGTCTGCGGCCTGCTCGAAGGCGCGGATCGCCCGGATGGAAGCCAGGATCGACGAGCAGCAGGCTGTCATCGCGCGGCTCGAGGCGGAGCTCGCCCACAGCCGGAAGGTCTTCGACCGCGCTTCGGAGGCGGCGCAGATCGGCGTGTGGGAATGCGAGCTCGCCGATTCCAGCCTGCGCTGGACCGACGTCGTCTACGACATCTTCGAACTGCCGCGCGGCTCCGCCCTCGACCGGGGCAGGACGCTCGAATGCTATCCGCAAGCCACCCGCGAGGCGCTGGAGCGGATCCGCTCGAAGGCCATCGAGGATCGGTCCGGCTTCTGCCTCGATGCCGAGATCGTCACCATGCGCGGCAACCGGCGCTGGATCCGCATCACCGCCTCGGTCGAATGCGTCGACGGCGAGCCGGTGCGCATCTTCGGCATGAAGCAGGACATCACCGCCGAAAAGACCGCGGCGCTGCGGCTGCGCACCATGGCGGAGTTCGATTCCCTGACCGGCCTCGCCAATCGCAGCCGGTTCCAGGCCGTGATCGGCGGCGTCGCGGCGGAGGGCGTCGAGGCGGAGGGCGTCGCGGCCTCTGCGGTGGGCGCCGTGATGCTGATCGACCTCGACCGCTTCAAGGACGTCAACGACGACCTCGGCCACATCGTCGGCGACGACTGCCTGAAGGAAGTCGGGCGACGGCTCGCTCTTCTTCGCTCCCGCAGCGACTGCGTGGCGCGGATCGGCGGCGACGAGTTCGCCGTCGTCTTCGGTCCGCAGACGGCGCATGCGGCGGCCCTGCGTCTCGGCGCAGCGGTGGTGCGGCTGATGGAGCGGCCGATCCTCGTGGCGGGCCGGCGCATCCACATCGGCGCCTCGGTGGGCATCGCCTTCTCGCAGGACGGCCGCGGCGATGCGCTCTACGGCCATGCCGACACCGCGCTCTACGCGGCGAAGGCCGCCGGCCGCGGGACGGTGCGGGTGTTCGACGGCAAGGTGGGCGACGCGGTCAGCCCGTCAGGCAAGGGCGAAAGCCGAGGCTAGTGCGCCGCCGCAACGTTCGGCTCGCCCAGAGCGATACTCCATCTGCCGGGACGGCCTGCGCCTTTCCTCAAGCCCCCACCCGCAACACCGGCTGCAGGTCGGCCGCGTGGCCGGGCAGCTCCTCGTCCTCGAAGAGATCGGGAAACGCCTTGGCGAGGCGCGGCAGGACGAGCAGGATCTCGCGCAGATGGACGCGCACGGCGGCCGCCGCCGCGTCGGCGTCGCCGGCGCGGATGGCGGACAGGATGTCGCGATGCTGGTCGATGAGCAGCGACATCGGCGAGGCTTCGGGCAGGGAGAGATAGCGCACCCGGTCCATCTGCGCCTTGCCCGTCTCGATCACCCGCCAGGCCTCGCTGCAGCCGATCGCCTCGGCGAGACCCTTGTGGAATTTCTCGTCGAGGGCGAGGAAGCCGGCATGGTCGTTCGCCGCCGCGGCCTCCTCCTGGCCGGCGATCAGCTGGTCCAGGGCGTCCAGCGCGCCTTGGCTCGCCGACAGGCAGCAATGGCGCGCCACCGCCACCTCCACCGCCTCGCGCACGAAGCGGGCATCGGCCACCTGGCGGGGCGAGACCTTGACGACATAGGTGCCGCGCTGGGGCAGGACGCGCACGAGACCGGCCTCGACGAGCTTGATCACCGCCTCGCGGGCCGGCTGGCGGCTGGAGCCGAAGCTCGCGGCGATCTCCTTTTCCGACAGGGGCTGGCCGGGCTTCAGGGCCATGGTGATGATCGCCTGGCGCAGCGCCGTGAATATCTGCGGCGCCACCGCCCCCTTCTCGTCGATCTTCAGCATGCTCGAAATTTTCCACTTGCAAATGCGAGATTCATACTACCATACTAGTCAGATCAGGCAAGCGATCGGAGGGAGAAGTCCGCCGCTGCCGTGAATCGGGAGGTTCCACACCATGTTTCGTACGGCTTTCGCCGCGGCGGCCCTCGTCGGCTGCCTCATCGTCGGCTCCGGGCAGACTGCCCTCGCCCAGGACTACCAGCTCAACGTCAACACCGCCCTGACCCAGCAGGACCCGATCTACAAGGGCCTCGAGCAGTTCCGCGACAAGGTCAAGGAGCGCACCGAGGGCAAGGTCGAGATCCGCATCTTCCCGAGCTCGCAGCTCGGCAAGGACGAGGACGTGCTCGAGCAGGCCCGCGCCGGGGCGAACGTCGCCGTGCTGGTCGATCCCGGCCGGCTCGCGGTCTTCGTCAACGACATCGGTGTCCTCGGCGGACCCTATCTCGCCAGCGGCTTCGACCAGTACCGCAAGATCACCACCTCCGATCTCTTCGCCGGCTGGGCCGAGGAGCTGAACTCGAAGGCCGGCCTGAAGATCCTGTCCTTCAACTGGTGGCAGGGCCAGCGCAATCTCGTCACCCAGAACGCCGTCTCCAAGCCGGCCGACCTTGCCGGCGTGCGCATGCGCACCCCCGGCGCCCCGGTCTGGATCGAGACGATCAAGGCGATGGGCGCGACCCCGACGCCGATGGGCTGGACCGAGGTCTATCCGGCCCTCCAGCAGAACGCCATCGACGCCGCCGAGGCGCAGGACACCGCCGTCCACGGCGCCAAGCTCTACGAGGTCGCCAAGCATCTGACCAAGACCGGCCATATCGGCCTGCTCACCGGCCTCGTGACCTCCGGCCAGTGGTTCGATTCGCTGCCCGACGACCTCAAGACGATCGTCTCCGAAGAGGCCCTCGCGGCCGGCGACGCCGCCTCGAAGGGCACCGAGGAGGCCATTGCCAAGGTCGATGCCGAGATGCAGGAGGCCGGCATGTCGATCGACGAGATCGACGTCACGCCCTTCAAGGAAGCCACCGCCGGCGTCTACGAGACGCTGGGCTACGCCGACCTGAAGACCAAGGTCGACGCGGTTCTCGCCGGCAACTGACCGGCCCCGACGTCCGGATCCGGCGGCCTCGCGCAAGGCCGCCGGCTCGCCTTCCCGAACCGGCGCGAAGTTCTCCCTTTCATGTCAGCAATCGTCATCCGCCTGGAGGACGCCATCGGCCGCCTGCTGCTCGCGGCCGTCGTCGTCCTTGTCTTCACCGGCGCGCTTTCGCGCTTCGTCGGGCATCCGATCATCTGGTCGGTCGACATGGCCCAGGCCGCCTTCGTCTGGCTGTGCTTCTTCGGGGCGCTGAAGGCGATGCGCCGCAAGGCCCATATCGGCGTCGACTACTTCGTCGCCAAGCTGCCGTTTCCGGCGCGCCGCGCGATCGAACTGCTGCTGGCCGTCGTCGTCCTCGCCTTCCTCGCCACCATGGGCTGGTTCGGCATCCAGCTGACGCTCCTCAACACGGCTCGGATCTTCGGCGACAGCGGCATCTCCTACGCCTGGGTGACGGCCGCGGTGCCGGCCGGCTGCCTCGCCCTCGCGCTCGTCCTCCTCGCCCAGCTCGTGCGCGCCATCCGCTCCGGCGGCCTCGTCTATTCGCCCGAGCCGCGCAGCGACGCCGGCGAGACCCCGGACGACGGCCGTGCCGCGCGCGTGCGCACCGCCGGCGAACTGTGAGCCGAACGCCATGCTGCTGCCGACCCTCCTGTTCTTCGCCCTGATGCTCTTCGGCATGCCGATCGCCTTCGCGATCGGAATCGCCGGCTTCAGCTTCTTCCTGACCAGCCAGTTCATTCCGGTCTCGATCGGCATCCAGCAGGTCGCCACCGCCTCCCAGAGCTTTCCGCTGCTGGCGGTGCCTTTGTTCCTGCTCGCCGGCCACATGATGAACAAGACCGGCATCACCCGCCGGCTGATCAGCTGTTCCAACGCCCTCGTCTCGTGGATGGCCGGCGGCCTCGCCCAGGTCTGCATCCTCTTGTCGACCTTCATGGGCGGCGTCTCCGGCTCGGCCGTCGCGGACGCCGCGATGGAAGCGCGCATCCTCGGGCCGGAGATGATCCGCTCCGGCTACGGCAAGGGCTTCACCGCCGCCACCATCGCCGTCGGCTCGCTGATCACCGCGACGATCCCGCCGAGCCTCGGCCTCATCCTCTACGGCTTCGTCGGCAACGTCTCGATCGGCCGCTTGTTTCTCGCCGGCGTCATTCCCGGCCTGATGATGATGGTCGCCTTGATGACGACGGTGTGGATCATCGCCAAGAGGCGCGGCTGCGGCGCCGAGGTGAAGGAGCTGCCGAGCTGGCGCACGGTGGTCGCGACGCTGGTCGACGCGATCTGGGCGCTGCTGTTTCCCGTGGCGCTGCTGGTGTCGATCCGCAGCGGCGTCTTCACGGCCTCGGAAGTCGGCGCCTTCGCCGTCGTCTATGCCGTCGTCGTCGGCGCCCTCCTCCACCGCGAATTGACATGGGAGGGCTTCCAGGAGGCCCTGGGCGAGACCGTCGTCGACATCGGCGTGATCACGCTGATCATCCTGTTCTCCGGCATGGTCGGCTATGCCATCGTCTTCGAGCGGGCGCCGCAGACCATCGCCGAGGTGCTGCTGGGCCTCTCCAGCCAGCCGGTCATCGTGGTCTTCCTGATCCTCGTCTTCGTCTTCCTGTGCGGGCTGTTCATCGAGGCGACGGTGCTCGTCCTCCTGTTGACGCCGATCGTTCTGCCGATCGTCCAGCCGCTGGGCGTCGACCCGGTGCATTTCGGAATCCTGATGATGACCATCGTCACCCTCGGCGGCATGACTCCGCCGGTCGGCGTCGCGATGTATGCGGTGTGCTCGATCCTCGACTGCCCGATCGAGGACTATGTCAAGGAATCGCTGCCCTTCATCTTCGCGATCCTTTTGGTGGTGACGATCCTGGCGCTGATGCCCGGGATCGTCCTGTTCCTGCCGAACCTGGTGATGTGAGCCGGCCCCGGGGCCGTTCCTGAGAGAGACAACGAGGAGTGACAATGCGGCAGACCTGGCGGTGGTTCGGCCCCGGCGATCTCGTGAGCGTCGACGACATGCTGCAGGCGGGCGTCGAGGGCGTCGTCTCGGCGCTCCATCACGTGCCGACCGGCGACGTCTGGAGACCCGAGGCGATCGCGCAGCGCCAGCGCGAGATCGCGACCCGCAGGGACGGCTCGCCCTCGGGCATCGCCTGGGAGGTGGTCGAGAGCCTGCCGGTGTCGGAAGACATCAAGAAGCAGACCGGCGCCTTTCGCGAACATGTGGAAGCGTATCGGACCAGCCTGAGGCACCTCGCCGCCGCCGGCATCGAGATCGTCTGCTACAACTTCATGCCGGTGCTCGACTGGACCCGCACCGACCTCGCCTGGCGGGTCTCCCACGGCGGCACGGCGATGCGCTTCGACCTCGTCGACTTCGCCGCCTTCGACATCTTCATCCTCGAGCGTCCCGGCGCGAGGGAGAGCTTTCCGGACGCGGTCGCGGCCGATGCCGAGAGGCGGTTCGCCGACATGAGCGCGGCCCGCAGGGTCGAGCTCGCCGGCAACGTCGTCTTCGGCCTGCCCGGCGCGGCGGAGCATTTCACGCTGTCCGACGTGCGCGACCATCTCGCCGAATATGGTCCCATCGGCGAGGACGGGCTGCGGTCGAACTTCATCGACTTCCTGTCGGAGGTCGCGCCGCTCGCCGAAGAGCTCGGCATCCGCCTGTGCTGCCATCCCGACGATCCGCCCTTCCCCCTCCTCGGCCTGCCACGCATCATGTCGACCGAGGCGCACTACCGGCAGATCATGGAGGCGGTGGACGTCCCGGCGAACGGCATCACGCTCTGCTCGGGCTCGCTCGGCGTGCGGCCTGACGTCGATCTCGCCGGCATGATGGAGCGGCTGGGCGACCGGGTGCATTTCCTGCACCTGCGCAACACCATCCGCGAGGGCGACACGCTGCCCGTGTCCTTCCACGAGGCCGAGCACCTGTCCGGCGACACCGACATGGTGGCGCTGATCGCCGCGGCGCTGAAGGAAGAAGCGAGGCGCAAGGCCGAGGGCCGGGCCGACGTCTCGATCCCGTTCCGGCCCGACCACGGCCAGGACATTCTCGACGACCTGTCGCGCAAGGCGCAGCCGGGCTATCCGGCGATCGGGCGACTGAAGGGCCTGGCGGAGCTGCGGGGGGTGATTGCGGGGCTCGGGTATGGGAACCGGTAGCGGGTCTCGCCACCCGGCCGTTCGCGGTGGCGCGCAGGCGCGTCGCCATTCCCGATAGGCGACACCCGGCTCCCGCAGCCGCCCTCTCTCCCCTTGAGGGAGAGAAAGTCATTCCAAGGAGTTGGGCCTCGGCTCGCCGAGGTCCAAACCTTGAGAATGACAAGAGAGGGGTGCCACCGGTTCCATCCGTGCCGACATTGCAGAAGGTCCCGGTGCCTCACCAGGCACAGGCGGGGCGACGTAACCGGTGGCACCCCTCTCTTGCGATTTCTATCACTTGGCTTCGCCAAGATGATGAAATCGCTTTCTCTCCCACAAGGGGAGAGAGGGCGCTCACCTCTCACCCCTCCGGCGCCCCGTCCCCCAGCGCCGCCTGCGTGCGCGTCGCGCCGAGTTCGATGACGGCGCGCATGGTGGCGCGGGCGCGTTCCTCATCGCCGGAAGCGATGGCCTCGACGATGAGCCGGTGATTGTCGGCGCATTCGCGGATCATCTCGGCGTCCTCGGCGGGGGAGGACAGCCGCAGGACGATGGCGAGCGCCGTCTCGATCAGGCCGCTGGTCGCGCGCATGAACGGGTTCTGCGAGATGTCGGCGACGGCGAGGTGGAACTTCAGGTCGACCCGGGCGATGGAGGTGCGGTCGTGGGCGGGGTTGCCGAGTTCGGCGACGATCGCCTCCAGCCGGGCGATGTCGGCGGCCGCCGCCCGCCGGCAGGCGAGCGCGGCGGCCTCCGGCTCGAAGGCAAGGCGCATCGTCGCCAGGTCCTCGATGAAGCGGCCGTCGAGGCCGGCCTCCACCCGCCAGCGCAGCACGTCCTGGTCGAGGAGGTTCCAGCGCTCGCGCTCGAGAACCCTGGTGCCGACGCGGGTCTTGGCCTCGATCAGCCGCTTGGCGGCGAGCGTCTTCATGGCCTCCCGCAGCACCGTGCGCGAGACGCCGAAGGTCTCGCCGAGATCCTTGTCCCCGGGCAGGATCGAGCCGGGGGGAAAGGTCCCGTCGACGATCTGGCGCCCCAGCGTCCCGACCACATGGGCGTGGCTGGAGCGGGTCGGATGGGAGGTCTCCACGGCGGCAAGGAGGCCGGTCATGCCGACGCTGCCGCCGCAGCGCTGGCCCGCCGCGAGCTCAGCCAGACGAGGCCCCGCTGCAGCGCGATGAAGCTGAACAAGAGCAGCCCGATGACGATCTTGGTCCACCAGCTCGAAAGCGTCCCGTCGAAGACGATGTAGGTCTGGATCAGTCCCATGATCAGGATCCCCAGGAACGTCCCGGCGACATAGCCGAACCCGCCGGTGAGCAGCGTTCCGCCGATGACCACCGCGGCGATCGCATCGAGCTCGACGCCGACGGCGGCCAGCGAGTAGCCCGCCGAGGTATAGAGCGAAAAGGCGATTCCAGCGAGGCCGGCGAGGAAGCTCGACAGCGCGTAGATGAGGATGGTGGTGCGGGCGATCGGCACGCCCATCAGCTCGGCCGACTGCCGGTTGCCGCCGATGGCGTAGACGTTGCGGCCGAAGGAGGTGAAATGGGCGATGACGATGCCGGCGACGAAGACGGCGAGCATCGTCATGCCGATGAAGGAGAGCCGGCCGCCGCCGGGCATGCGGAAATAGAGGTCCTGGAGCGTGTCGTAGAGGTCGACATTGATCGGCACCGACGCGGTCGAGATCAGGAAGGCGACGCCTCTCGCGAAGAACATGCCGGCGAGGGTGACGATGAAGGGCGGCATGGCGAGATAATGGATCATCGCCCCCATCGCCGCGCCGAAGAGGGTGGTGATGACGAGGAGCAGCGGGATGGCGAGGAGCGGCGGCATGCCGCCCTCGCCCATCGCGACGGCGAGGAACACGCCGGTGAAGGCGATCACCGAGCCGATCGACAGGTCGATCCCGCCGGACAGGATGACGAAGGTCATGCCGACCGCGGCGATGCCGAGAAAGGCGTTGTCGGTCAAAAGATTGCCGATCACCCGCGTCGACAGCATGTTGGGGAACTGGGCGTAGCAGAGCGCATAGGCGAGGAGGAAGATCAAGAGCGTCGTCGCCAGCGGGAACAGTCTCGACGAGGTCATTGCGCAGCCTCCTTCCCGGGTTCGCTCGTGGTCGCCGGCTCGCGGCGGGGCCTGTGCCTGAAGAAGGCGAACAGGGTGTGGCTCGCCGGCGACTGGACGACGAGGATGACGACGATGATCGCCGCCTTGATGACGAGGTTGAATTCCGGCGGGAAGCCGGCGAGCAGGATGCCGGTGTTCACCGACTGGATGATCATCGCGCCGATCAGCGAGCCGGCGATGGAGAACCGCCCGCCCATCAGCGAGTTGCCGCCGACGACGACGGCGAGGATGGCGTCGAGCTCGAGCCAGAGCCCGGCATTGTTGGCGTCGGCGCCGCGGATGTCGGCGGCCGCGACGATGCCGGCGATCGCGGCGCAGAAGCCGGAGGCGGCGTAGACCGCCATGAGCAGGGCGCCGGTGCCGATGCCGGCGAGCATCGAGGCCCGGCGGTTGATGCCGATCGCCTCGACCAGCAGCCCCAGCGCGGTGGTGCGGAACAGCAGCGAGGCGGCGATGCCGATGACGATCCACAGGATCACCGGAAACGGTACCCCGAGGACCGAGCCGGTGCCGACGAAGATCAGCCCCGGATCGTTGAAGGTGAGGATGACGCCCTCGGTGACGAGCTGGGCGATGCCGCGCCCCGCCACCATCAGGATCAGCGTCGCGATGATCGGCTGGATGCCGAGGAAGGCGACGAGGGCGCCGTTCCAGAGCCCGCACAGGATGCCGATGCCGATCGTCGCCACGAGCGTCACCGCCAGCGAGTGATCGTTGGTGATCAGCGCCGCCGCGACGGCGCCGCAGATCGCCATCACCGCCCCGACCGAGAGGTCGATGCCCTTGGTCGCGATGACCAGCGTCATGCCGATGGCGAGCAGCGCCACCGGCGCGCCGCGGTTGAGGATGTCGATCAGGCTGCCGTAGAGCCGGCCATTGGCATAGGCGATGTCGAGGAAGCCCGGCGCGATCGCCGTGTTGAGCGCCAGGATGACGAAAAGCGCGACGAGCTGGGGCAGGACGCGCCGGAGGGTGGTGGGGATGGTCACGCCGCGCCCTCCCGGATGGATCGGCTCGGGCGCCCGGCATGGGCGGGCTCGATCGCGTCGCCATCCTCGCCGGCGGCGTCGGGCTGGCCGGCGGCGATCGCCCGCATGATGGCGTCGGCGGTGATCCGGCCGGCCGGCAGTTCGCCGGTGTGGCGGCGGTCGGCCAGCACCCGCACCCGCGTCGCATAGGCGACGATCTCCTCGAGTTCGGAGGAGATGACGAGGAGCGACATGCCGCCCTCGCGGAGTTCGCCGATCAGCCGGATGATCTCGGCATGGGCGCCGACATCGATGCCGCGGGTCGGCTCGTCGAGGATCAGAAGGCGCGGGTCGGTGGCGAGCCAGCGGGCGAGGACGACCTTCTGCTGGTTGCCGCCGGAGAGGAACTTGATCGGCTTCTCGCGGTCGCTGGTGCGGATGTCGAGGGCTAAGATGTAGCGGTCGGCGATCGCCTCCTGCTCCTTGCGGGTCAAGGGCCTGGCCCAGCCGCGGCGGGCCTGGAGCGCCAGGATGATGTTCTCGCGCACCGAGAGATCGTCGACGATGCCGTCCTGCTTGCGATCCTCCGGGCAGAAGCCGAAGCCCGCCGCGATCGCGTCGCGGGGCGAGGAAAAGCGCGCCTTCCGGCCGTCCACCGTGACGGTGCCGCTGTCGGGCTGGGCGAGGCCGAAGATCAGCTCGGCGGTCTCGGTGCGCCCGGAGCCGAGCAGCCCCGCCATGCCGACCACCTCGCCGGCCCGCAGTTCCAGGTCGAAGGGGGCGATGCGGCCGCTCTTGCCGGTGCCCGCGAAGCTTGCGACCACCGGCCTCTGCGACAGGTCGACGGGCTCCGCCCGGTGCTCCTCCTGCTCCTTGAGCTCGCGGCCGAGCATCAGCGAGACGAGCTCGATGCGCTGAAGGCCCGCGATCGGCCGCGTCGCCACCTTGTGGCCGTTTCTGAGGATCGTGACCCTGTCGGCGATGCGATAGACCTGGTCGAAGAAGTGGGTGATGAAGACGATGCCGAGGCCCCTCGCCTTGAGATCGTCGAGGATGGCGAACAGCCGCGTGACCTCGGCGGCGTCGAGGCTCGCCGTCGGCTCGTCGAGGATCAGCACCTTGCCCGACAGATCGACGGCGCGGGCGATGGCGATGATCTGGCGGACGGCGACGGAATAGGTCGAAAGCAGCGCCGTCACGTCGATGTGGAGCCCGTACTGGTCGAGGATCTCGCGGGAGCGGCGGTTCGCCTCGCGCCGGTCGGTGAGGCCGAAGCGCTTCGGCTCGCGGCCGAGGAACAGGTTTTCCGCGACGGTGAGATTGGGCAGGAGATTGACCTCCTGATAGACCGTGCCGATGCCGAGCTTCTGGGCGTCCATCACGTCGGACGGGTCGATCGGCCGGCCTTCGAGGCTGATCCGGCCGCCGTCGCGGCGATAGGCGCCGGTCAGGATCTTGATGAGGGTCGACTTGCCGGCGCCGTTCTCGCCGAGAAGCGCGTGGACCTCGCCCGCGGCCAGCTCGAAATCGACGTTCGACAGGGCCGTGACGCCCAGAAACTGCTTGGTGACGCCCTCGGCGCGCAGCAGCGGCTCGCTCCTGATCATGGGATCTTCCGGCCAGAGAAATGTTGCAAGGGAACGCTCCACGGTCGCCGTCGTCGCGGCCCCCGGGGATGCCGCGGCACGGCGGGCGCGCTGACGCCGGAGCCGGCCGCGCAAGGGACGGGACGCGGCAAAGACGCCCGCAGCGATGCGAGGCTGCCACGGCGATCCGGTCCGCCATCGCGGACGACGGTGAAGCCGCCGGCGCGAATGGAGCGTTTGCGGCCGGATGGTCGAACCGTCATCCGGCCACAAACGCTGCGAAGAGACCATCGGCCAGCCTGCCGTCCAGAGGCCGGCCGGCCGAGGAACCCCTAGCCGATCAGTAGCCGAGGTTCTTCTTCTCTTCGTAGACCGCCTTCGGATCGTCCGACTGGGTGTAGAGCTTGGATTCCGTCTGGATGAACTTCGCCGGCTCGGTCTTGTCCTTCAGATAGGCTTCGAGCGCATCGAAGGCGGGGCCGGCCATGTCCGGGGTCAGTTCGACCGTGGCGTTGGCCTCGCCCTCGGCCATGGCGAGGAAGATGTCCGGCACGGCGTCGATCGAGACGACGAGGATGTCCGAGCCGGGCTTGAGGCCGGCTTCCTTGATCGCCTGGATGGCGCCGACGGCCATGTCGTCATTGTGGGCGTAGAGGGCGCAGATGTCCTTGCCGCCGTTCTCCGCCTTGAGGAAGCTCTCCATGACTTCCTTGCCCTTGGTGCGGGTGAAGTCGCCGGTCTGGGAGCGGACGATCTTGACGTTGTCGTGGCCGGCGATGGCCTTCTCGAAGCCCGCCTTGCGCTTGATGGCCGGCGAGGAGCCGGTGGTGCCCTGCAGCTCGACGACGTTGCAGTCCTTGTCGCCGACATTGTCCACCAGCCACTGGCCGGCGACCTCGCCCTCGTGCTCGAGATCCGAGCCGACGGCGGTCAGATAGAGATCCTCGGACGAATCCACCTGGCGATCCAGCAGGACCACCGGGATCTCGGCGTCCTTGGCCTCTTCCAGCACCTGATCCCAGCCGGTGGCGACGACGGGCGCGAGCAGGATCGCATCGACGCCCTGCGCGATGAAGGAGCGGATCGCCTTGATCTGGTTTTCCTGCTTCTGCTGGGCGTCGGCGAATTTGAGGTCGATGCCGCGCTTTTCCGCCTGCTGCTTGGTCAGCGTCGTCTCGGCGGCGCGCCAGCCGGATTCCGAACCGATCTGCGAGAAGCCGACGGTCATGTCGGCGGCGAAGGCCGAGCCCGCGGTCAGGGCGGCGATCGCCACGGCGCCGGCGAGCGTCTTGAAACGTGTCATGAATTCCTCCCGAAAACGTCCGGCCTCCAAACCGGACGACGCAAGGATAATATTATATGATAAATGATGTCCAGAGGCGCAGCGGGCAGAGCCGTTGAAAATCTCGCGGCCTGCGGGCACCGCCGTCCGGGTGCCGCCGTCCGGGCAACACCGTCGAGGCAGGCGTTGGGGGCGAGGGCCCCGAGACAGATGCGATGAGACAAGTGGCGCGAGCGGACCCGGCTTTTCCCGAGCCACCGGGCGACAATGTCAGGATGAAACGGGATGCGGATGCGACCCGGCCACTGTGGCATTTCCGGCGACGGATCGGCAAGAGCGCCGGCTGATCCCGTGCGGATCGAGGGCACCGGCTGCCGCCCGTCGCGCGATCCTGCCGTCAGTCGCCGGTGGCGCGGCCGACGAGGCGCGGCGGGGTCGCGAGCGTCGGCAGGTCGAAGCGCACGAGGATCGGCAGGTGGTCGCTCTCGGTCGCCGGCTGCCGGGCGGCGGAGAGGACCGCGACGTCGCTCGACACCAGCACGTTGTCGATGGGCAGGCCGACGAGCGGCCGCAGGGCTGCGGGCAGATCGGTCGTCAGCCAGGTCGCCCCGATGCCGGCGACCGGCTGCGTGCCGGATCGCTCGGCATAGTGGCGGACGGTCCCGCTCCACGGCGCGGCATTGAAGTCGCCGGCGATCACCAGCGGCTTGCCGAGCTGCGACAGGGTCTGCCCGAGCCGGTCCACCTGCCGGCCCTGATGATAGGGCCAGGGCCAGACGAGATGTTCCGCGACGACGGTGAGGCCGGAGCCGTCCCCGAGGTCCAGCCGGCGCGCCACGAAGCCGTCCTCGGCGCGGCAGACCGCATCCTCTGGCAAGAACGGAATGCGCGACAGGATCGCAACGCCGCCGACCACCTCGCCGACGCCGCAGAAGGCGGTGTAGGGGAAGCGTTCGCGCAGCGGCGCGATGGCGTCCACCCAGCGGCGGTTCATCTCCTCCAGCGTCACGACGTCCGGCCGAAGCCGCTCGATCATCTCGATGGCCGGCGCCGTCGCGGCGTTGAAGCGGAGGTTCATCTGCAGGAGCTTCAGTGCCCTGCCGCCGCCGGCGGGTGCGCTGGCCCGCGACAGCGCCGGCTCCGGGTCGGCGGGGCGGGGCACCATGAAGCCGGCGACCGAGACCGCCGCACCGGCCGCCACCGCCGCCGACAGGATCGCCGCGGCGACGTTGCGCGAAACGAGGAGCACCAGAGCGAGCGCGAACAGCACGGCGGCCAGATGGGCGCGGAAATGGGCGAGCGAATCGAAGAACGGCACATTGCGGCCGAAGAAGCCGCAGAGGAGCGCGGCCCCGACGATCAGGGCAAGCCCCAGGGCTGCATTCGTCGCGAAGCGGGAGAGGAAAGTCTTCAAGCGGCGCCCGTCTCTATTGGAATGCGGTCTCGAAGAACGACCGCAGCTTGCGCGAATGCACCCGTTCCGAGGGCAGTTCGCTCATCAGCTGCAGGGCCCGCATGCCGATCTTCAGATGCTGCGAGACCTGCCGCTTGTAGAACTCCGTCGCCATGCCGGGCAGCTTCAGTTCGCCGTGCAGCGGCTTGTCCGAGACGCAGAGCAGCGTGCCGTAGGGCACCCGGAAGCGGAAGCCGTTGGCGGCGATCGTCGCAGATTCCATGTCGAGGGCGATGGCCCGCGACTGGGACAGCCGCTGCACCGGCTCGCGCTGGTCGCGGAGCTCCCAGTTGCGGTTGTCGATGGTGGCGACGGTGCCGGTGCGCATGATCCGCTTCAGGTCGTAGCCGGACAGGCCGGTGACTTCCTCGACCGCCTGCTCCAGCGCGACCTGGACCTCGGCCAGCGCCGGGATCGGCACCCAGAGCGGCAGGTCGGCGTCGAGGACGTGATCCTCGCGCACATAGGCATGGGCGAGCACGTAGTCGCCCAGCGCCTGGCTGTTGCGCAGCCCGGCGCAGTGGCCGAGCATCAGCCAGGCATGCGGGCGCAGCACCGCCACGTGGTCGGTGATCGTCTTGGCGTTGGACGGGCCGACGCCGATGTTGATCATGGTGATGCCGCTGCCGTCGCCGCGCTTCAGGTGATAGGCCGGCATCTGCGGCAGCCGCTGCGGCGCGGCTCCCGAGACCGGATGCTCGCCGCCGGCCGGCGTGACGAGGTCGCCCGGCTCGACGAAGGCGTCGAAGCCCTCACCGCCGCGGCGCATCGTCTCGCGGGCCAGCATGCAGAACTCGTCGATATAGAACTGGTAGTTGGTGAACAGGACGAAGTTCTGGAAATGCAGCGGCCGGGTCGCCGTGTAATGGGCGAGACGGTGCAGCGAATAGTCGACGCGCTGGGCGGTGAAGGGGGCGAGCGGCAGCCTCTCCCCGGCCCGCGGCTCGAAGGTGCCGTTGACGATCCGGTCGTCGGTGGCGGCGAGATCGGGCACGTCGAAGACGTCGCGCAGCGGGTGGCCGAGCTTGTCGGGCAGCGCCCCGTCGACGAAGACGCCTTCGGGAAGTGCGAAATGCAAGGGGATCGGCGTCGACCCGTCGCCGACATGCACCGGCTGGCCGTGATTCTTCAAAAGGAGATCGACCTGCTCGATAAGATAGCGCTCGAAGAGATCGGGCCGCGTGACCGTCGCGGCATAGGCACCGGGCAGCGGCACGTGGCCGAAGGCCAGCCGCGAATCGACACGGGCATGGGTGCGGGTGGTTAGCGAGATCTCCGGATAGAAGGCCCGGTAGCGCCGGTCGGCCCGGGTGTGCTCGAGAACGCCGGCGAATTTCCCGGTCAGGAAGGCGACCGAGCGCTCGTAGAGGCGCTGCAGCTCGGCCACCGCCGCACCGGCATCGCTGAACGGACGCGGCGCAGAGGCCTCCGGCGTCTCGATGGGAAGATGTTCGATGGCAGCGTCGAAAACGGTCATGGGCGAGGTCTTACCGAAGCTCGATGGCGGTGTTGAGACGGCACGACCCTGCAGGTGCCGAGAACGCCCGCCGGACCTCGGCAAGGCGACTGCCGCGTTGCGCCATCGACGCAACGCCCGGCCGCCACAATCGATCCGGCGGCTGATCCGGCCTGCCGGTCGCCGCTCTGCCCGGGGGGGTTCAGAACTTCGCCTGGCCGGCGGCGCCGCGGTTGATCTTGCAGAGGGTGCCCGAGGAATAGTCGCAGGTCCCGCCGGAGATCGAGGCGACGAAGCTGGCCGGCTGACCGGGCGTGGGGCGCTGCGCCAGGTAACTCATGGCAATTGCGAACATCGCGATCAGGACCGTGAGAACGAGGAGGCGAGCATACATCTGACGTTCCGCTTTGCTGTGGCCGTGTCCAAGGGCTTCAGCACCCATGAACCGGCATTAGGCCATTTTTCCGATGAATGCGACCCGTATGTCACACTGCGAGGGCACTTTGGCCCACCAGACGAGCCGTCCGGTCCGGAGGATCGCCGCGTTCGCCGCGGTATTCACCTTCACATTCAAGGGGATCGTCTCCTGCAGGACGAAGCTTGCGCGAGCATTGCGCGGCGACGGAAAAAGGCTTCGCCGCGGCACCCGCGCGCGGCGAAACAGCCCCGGCATGGCTCGGCGGGGCTGGCGCGAACGGCCCGCGACATGTCCTCGGATCAACTGATCCGGGTGACCGCAGAGCGACCGGGAGAGAACGGACCGAGGGGGGACGGGACCAGGAAACGGAGGCGCCACGGGACATGGGCTCGACCCCGCATGGGGGAGCCGACGACCGGCGACAGACGCCGCCGAACAGCATCGGGCGGACGGCGCAACAGTCGGCCTCTCCGGGGAAGCCTGACGGGGGAAAAGGTGGGAGGCTGGCACGATGACCCGTGCCATAGCTCGTTGGGGCTGCTTCCTTCCGGACCTGACCCGGTTGGCGAGTGGCTCGTCCACCACCAACCTCCCGGCCTCCATATCGGCGAAGATCTCTCTAAATGCAAGCGCGGGAGCGGAAAAGCTGACAGGACCCGCCCCAGGGAGGACACGGGATGCGTCGCTTCGAACTCGATCCGCGACTGGCGGGGGACACGACCATGGTCGCGACGCTGGGGCTGTGCGCGCTGCTCTTGATGAACGACCGGCGGTGGCCGTGGCTGATTCTCGTTCCCCAGCGCAACGACGTCACCGAGATCCACGACCTGACACCGCTCGACCAGACGATGCTGACCTTCGAGACCTGCCTGACCGCCAAGGCGCTGAAGGCCTTCGCCGGGGCGGAAAAGATCAATGTCGGCGCGCTGGGCAACCGGGTGCCGATGCTGCACGTCCATGTCATCGCGCGGCGTCGAGGCGACGCCAACTGGCCAGGTCCCGTCTGGGGCTTCGGCCAGGCCGAGCCCTACGAGGCAGACGCCCTCGACACGCTGCGGAACGAGCTTGTGCAGGCGGTGCTTTCGGGCTGAAAGGAAACGGCACCCGCAAGGCCGGCCCGAAGGAGATCAGCAATGAGCGACAGCGAGAAACCGGCGACGGCCCTGCCGCAGATCAGCCGGCGCACCGGCTTTTCCCGCAACAGCCTGCGCCGCGACGGCGAGTTGCGGACCGAGGAAAGCCTCGCCGCCGCCCTCGGCCATCCCGCCGCCTCCGCCTATCTCTCGGCGGGCGGCAAGTGGCTGGTGAAGACCGACGGCCCCGGCCTTGCCGCCGACTTCACGATCGACGAGGCAATGGCGCTGGGGGTCGCTCTCGATGAGGCGATCCTGCTCGGCTTCGACGCCGGCGATGTCCCGGCCCTCGCCGCCCTCGCCCCGGTCCCGGTCGACGCGCTCCCGCCGCATCTTTCCGCCATGGATCTTCGCGCCATCGCCATGGAGGGGCGGGTCGATCCCGACACCGAAGGCCGGCTCGGCCAGGCCGCCCATCTCGTCCAGTGGCACGCCAAGACGCGGTTCTGCGGCGTCTGCGGCGCGCCGACGCGCAATGCCGCCGCCGGCTACCGGCGCGAATGCACGGCCTGCGACAACGTCGTCTTCCCGCGCACCGACCCGGTGACGATCATGCTGGTCCATGACGGCGAAGGGAACTGCATCCTCGGCCGCCAGCCGCGCTTTCCGGAGAATTTCTGGTCGTGCCTCGCCGGTTTCGTCGAGCCCGGCGAAACGCTGGAGGACGCGGTGCGCCGCGAGACCATGGAGGAGGCGGGCGTCGGCGTCGGGGCGGTCGAGATCGTCGCCTCGCAACCCTGGCCGTTTCCCGGCAACCTGATGATCGGCTGCCTGGCGCTGGCGACGAGCCGCGACATCACCTTCGACACGACGGAGCTGGAGGCCTGCCGCTGGTTCTCGCGGGCCGAGGTGCAGGCGATGCTGGGGGCCCGGCACGAAACGGGCCTGATGGTGCCGAAGCCCTTCGCCATCGCCCATCACCTGATCAAGGCCTTCGCCGAAGACGACCTGACGGCGACGCGCTGAGCCGGGGCCTGAGGCGACGGGCCGAGCCGGGCGCTCAGGAGCGGTAGGGAGATCCGGCGGCGGCATTCTTCCAGTTGCCGCCGGCCTGCTTGTAGGCGCAGTCGTGGCCCGTCGCGAGCCATGGACGGGCACTCGACAGGGCGACGAGATTGGCCGCTGCGAGGCGATCCGGTTCCTCGCAGAGGATCTGCGTCGTTGCCAGCGCCAGCACCGGCGGGCCGGTGATCGACCAGACGTTTCCGGCCGTCGCGGCGAGGATCCGCGCGGCGGCGATGCGGAGCGCCCGCCCGATGATCGGATGGCGCGGCGCGGCGGCGAAGAAGCCGTTCCAGACGACACCCGTGCGCTCTTCCAGAACGAGCAGGATATCGCCCTCGGCCGGCACGATCCGGGCGAGCGGCATCAGGCTCGCCTCGTCGGCATCCGCATAGATGCCGCCGCGGTGATAGGCGTAGACGAGGCGGAAGAGGTCGGATCGCATGGCCGGGTGAGCCGCCCGGTCATAAGCTGCCAGAACATTTCGATCGCCCAGTTCGACCAGAAAGCTCCGCGCGCCGTCGTCGTCGAAGCGCAGATAGCGGTGGTCCGGACTGGTCCGCGACCAGCTCGCCATCAGCGCCCCGACGTCGGCAGGCGGTTGCGGCGCATCCCAGAACTGGAAGATCGTCCGCGGGATCGACGGGTTCGGCCCCGGCCGCGGGACCGGGGGCT
Organism: Aurantimonas sp. 22II-16-19i; assembly: GCF_002088275.1. Lineage (GTDB taxonomy): Bacteria > Pseudomonadota > Alphaproteobacteria > Rhizobiales > Rhizobiaceae > Jiella. The sequence continues at coordinate 89,129 of NZ_AQQS01000018.1, read as the reverse complement.
CGCGGCCTTGCAGCAGGCTGCGCAGCAGCGCCAGGCTGGTCGGGACGTGATCGGGACAGTTGCTGGCGAGAGCCGTCAGCGCCGCGACCGAAGCCCCGCCCTGAGGCCTCTCGGACAGCGTCGAGAGCAGTGCCGGCGCGGCGTCCCGATGATCGGCCGCGATCGCGAGGAAGCCCTGAAGATACTGGTATTGCGCCGCCGACTGCCCCGCCCCCGGACTGGCGGCAAGGCGTTCGCCGGCCAGCGCCATGTCCGCTTCGGCGAGGGCCAGGCGGCCGAGCACGATCCTCACCTCGGCGAGGTTGAGCCGGTAGGGGAGCATCTGCGGGGCCGCCTCCACCGCACGGGCGAGTTCGCTCTCCGCTTCGAGGAAGCGGTTCTTCTGACGAAGCAGCTGGGATCGCAGAAAGGCGCCGCGGCCGACCTGCCCTGCCCCGCTCAGCGGCAGCGAGGCGAGCACCTCCTCGCTCCGCGCGTTGCGGCCGATGCGCAGGCCGATGCCCACGAGATAGCTGGCGAGCTCGAAATGCGGGGCCTTTCCCGCAGCCACCATGCGTTTCAGATGATCGTCCAGGACCTCGAACGCCGCGATCCCGTGGCCGGAATTCTCGATACCCCGCGCCTTGAGCAGCACCGTATGGTCGTTTTCGGGATCGAGAGCGAGGGCTGCCGCGAGATTGCGTTCGAAGTCTTCGACCGCGCCGATCTCGAGGAACGAACGCGCCGCCTCGATCCGCGCGGGAATGTCCTTCGGCAGATCCCCTGCCAGTGCCTCGAAAGCCTCCGCGGCAGCGCGGTGATCGCCGCGCGCCCGGTGCACGTAGGCCAGCTGCCGCCGGACGCCGGGATGCGCCGCGCCGCTCCCTCCGAGCTGTTCCAGACAGGCCGCAGCTTCCTCGAACCGGCCGAGGTCGCGCAGTTCGATCGCGACGTTCAGGCGGGCATTGACGTCCGCGGGGCGAAACGCCGCGGCGGCACGATATGCCGCCAGCGCATCGTCGCGGCGGCTCTCGGACCTGGCCAGACGCCCGGCCTGCATGGCGGCGTCGAAGTCGGCCGGCCCGGACCCGCTCACGGCCTGCCGTCGGGCATCCGGGGCGAGGCGGCGGCCGCGATCCTCATTCGCCCTTCTTGGCGTCGATCGCCTCGAGCCGCTCCTGCATGCGCTGCAGCTGCTCGCGCATCGCCTTGAGGTCCTCGTCGCGGTTCTTGCCGGCGTCGCCATTGGGGCGGGCCGCGCCGCCGGCCTCGTCGAGGTCGCCGTCGGTGAGCGCTCCGGCGACGAAGGGGTTGAACATCGTCATGGCGCGGCGGAACATCTCGGTGTTGCGCCGGACCTGCGCCTCGATGAGCTTGATCGGCGACTGGGTCATGGCGCCGGTCATCTGCTCGCGCATCGCGTCCTGCTCCTTGGCGAGAGCCGACATCGACTGTTCCAGATAGCCGGGGATCACCACCTGCATCTGGTCGCCGTAGAAGCGGATGAGCTGGCGCAGGAAGGCGATCGGCATCAGGTTCTGGCCGCCCTTGTTCTCCTGCTCGAAGATGATCTGCGTCAGCACCGAATGGGTGATGTCCTCGCCGGACTTGGCGTCCTGGACGACGAATTCCTCGTTGCTCTTGACCATCGCCGCAAGGTTCTCGAGCGTGACGTAGGTACTGGTCCCGGTGTTGTAGAGCCGCCGATTGGCGTATTTCTTGATGACCGTCACATCGTCGTTTCTGGCCATGCACAACTCCCTCACTGCGCGCATGAGCCGAACCGCCACGGAATTGTGCGACCGCTCATTTGCACCGCATAAATGATAGGCATATCTTTGCAGATATTCCAAACGGTTCGGTGGACCGAAGGCGGCGATTTTCACAAGGATCAGCGTGCCGAAGGAGGCGAAGCGGGGTTTTTCGATCGAGATACGAAGGCAAGCCGCCCGGCATGACGGATCCCGCGATGCGGTGCGGCATGCGAATTGACCTTCCCCGGTCGCTCTGGAACAACTGGCCTGAACTCGAACGCGCGCGCCACCTGTCGGCGAGACGCGCAATGCGGAGGAAATGACGATGAGCAACACCCCATCCGTGGTGATCGTGGGCGCCGCGCGCACGCCGGTCGGCTCGTTCAACGGCGCCTTCGGCCAGGTGCCGGCCCATGAGCTGGGCGCTGCCGCGATCAAGGAAGCCCTGAGCCGCGCCAAGGTCGACCCGGCCGAGGTGGACGAGGTCATCATGGGCCAGATCCTCACCGCCGGCGAGGGCCAGAACCCGGCGCGCCAGGCGGCCATGGCCGCCGGCTGCCCGAAGGAGACCACCGCCTGGGCGCTGAACCAGCTCTGCGGCTCGGGGCTGCGCACCGTCGCCATCGGCATGCAGCAGATCGCCTGTGGCGACGCCAAGGTGATCGTCGCCGGCGGCCAGGAATCCATGTCCATGGCCCCGCACGCGGCCTATCTCAGGGCCGGCCAGAAGATGGGCGACCTGAAGATGGTCGACACCATGCTGAAGGACGGCCTGATCGACGCCTTCAACGGCTATCACATGGGCAACACCGCCGAGAACGTCGCGCGCCAGTGGCAGCTGACCCGCGAGATCCAGGACGAGTTCGCGGTCAAGAGCCAGAACAAGGCCGAGGCCGCCCAGAAGGCCGGCCGCTTCAAGGATGAGATCGTCCCCTTCACCATCAAGGGCCGCAAGGGCGACACCGTCGTTTCCGAGGACGAATACATCAAGCACGGCGTCACCATCGACGGCGTCTCCAAGCTGCGCCCGGCCTTCGACAAGGAAGGCTCGGTGACCGCCGCCAACGCGTCGGGCATCAATGACGGCGCCGCCGTCACCGTGCTGATGAGCGAAGCCGAAGCGGAGCGGCGCGGGCTGACGCCGCTGGTGCGCATCGTCTCCTGGGCGACCGCCGGCGTCGATCCGGCGATCATGGGCACCGGCCCGATCCCGGCCTCGCGGAAGGCGCTGGAAAAGGCCGGCTGGTCGGTCGACGATCTCGACCTCGTCGAGGCCAACGAGGCCTTCGCGGCCCAGGCCTGCGCGGTCAACCAGGACCTCGGCTGGAACCCGGACATCGTCAACGTCAATGGCGGGGCGATCGCCATCGGCCATCCGATCGGCGCGTCGGGCAACCGCATCCTCAACACGCTGATCCACGAGATGATCCGCCGCGACGCCAGGAAGGGCCTCGCGACGCTGTGCATCGGCGGCGGCATGGGCGTCGCCATGTGCTTCGAGCGGATGTGATCCGTCCGGTCCTCGGCGGCGCGCGGTCGTTCGATGCGCCGTCGGGGCCACCGACTGGACGAAACCTGTCACCACGTCCTATCCCATCGCAAACCCCGGATCGAAGGGACACGAACGATGGGACAGACCGGCTGGCTGCGCGAGGGCGCCTGGGGCCTTTTGGCAAGGGCTGCCGCGGGGGCCCTGCTCATTGCGAGCCTGGCCGGATGCGCGACCCCCGAGGAGATCGCTGAACGGGAAACCCTCAGCGCAGATTTTCCGCCTGGTGGCGAGACAATGGAGATCAAGCTGTCGGACACGGGGTTTGCCGGCAAGACCGTCATGACCTATTCCAACCAGCACGGCACGCAGGTCGAATATTTCGGGTCGGACGGCCAAGCCTACCTCTGGTATCCGGGGAACATGTCGGTCGTCCCGAGCCTTTGGAAGATCGAAGATCGCGGGATCATTTTTGAAAACCGGATCTGCTGGAAGTATCCCTCGGCCTCTTACAATCCTGTCACCGCAAGAGACGGCGGCTCATGGGAATGTCGACCCGTTACGCGTCATGCGGTTGTCGACTTTGCGGATGGAGACGTCTTCGATCTAAGCCGTCGTCGGCTCGTTCCCTACAGGCTCCCGCCCCAATCGACATCCATCGAACGCCTGCAGAAACAGGCGGCAGACCGCGCCGGCCAGTTCGACGCCCTGGAAGACGCCATCGCCAAGATGCGCAAGGCCGGGGCCAGGCCGCTCTAGCAGGGGCTGCCGAGCCGCAGCGGGACGCGTCATGCCGGGCGGACATCACTGGCGCATCCGGTTTCGTCGACTAGACTAGCCAGGAAAGTGCCGCATCCGCGAAACCCGGAAAGAAGGTGACCTTCAAACGGTGTCGACGTCCGATCCCCTCCCCTTCGAACAACTCGTCTTTTCCGGCGGCGGCACCCGCTGCTTCTGGCATGGCGGCTTTCTCGAGACGGTGCGCGGGCCGCTCGATCTGAAGCCGGAGCGCGTCGCCGGGGTGTCCGGCGGGGCGCTTGCGGCGGCCTGCTTCATCGGCGGGCGGGACGAGAAACTGCTCAAGGTGATGGGCGCCGCCTTCGACCGGCGCGACCACAATGTCTCGACCGACTGGAACGAGATCGGCGAGAACGGCCTGACGCCGCACCAGCAGATGTATCGCGAGGTGGTGCGCGACACGCTCGACGCCGAGGCGATCGAAAGGATCGCCGACGGGCCGGCTTTCGAGGTGCTGCTCGCCCATCCGCCATACAGCGGCTTTCCCAAGCTCTCGACCTTCCCGATGATGGCGGCCTATCTCGCCGACACCGCCATCCGCTCGACCCCGCATGTGATCTTCCCCGAGAAGCTCGGCGCCCACCAGCAGCTGGTCGACGCGCGCAAGGCGGCCCGGGACGGGCGCATCGTCGATCTCATCTGCAACGCCGCGGTCATCCCGCCGGTGTTCAACCTGCAGGGCTGGAACGGCCGGAAGGTGATCGACGGCGGCATGACGTCGAAGGCGCCGATGCCGACCGGCAACCGGGGCCGCACGCTGGTGCTCCTCACCCGCAAGTTCCGCAACCTGCCGGAGCACCCGGACCGGGTCTATGTCGAGCCGTCGCAAGCCGTGCCCGCCGACAAGATCGACTTCACCGACCGGGGCAAGATCGTCGCCACCTGGAATGCCGGGGTGGCGGACGGCCGCAGCTTTCTCAGAACCGTTCGATCGACCGCCCCTCTCGTCGCGGCAAATTCCTCGCCGTCTCCGGCCGATCCGGCCTAGCCAGAGGCGAGAAGCCTCCGTAGTCTCTGTCTCGAAGGTTACCGTCGGCACAGGCAATGGCCCGGCGGATCTGTCGAAAGGGAGGAATCATGGCCAGAACAGCGATCGTGACGGGCGGCTCGCGCGGCATCGGGGCAGCGATCTCGAAGGCGCTCAAGGCGCAAGGCTACAACGTCGCCGCGACCTATGCCGGCAATGACGAGCGGGCGAACGCCTTCCGCGAGGAGACCGGCATCTCGGTCTACAAATGGGACGTCGCCTCCTATGACGCCTGCGTCGAGGGCATCGCCAGGGTCGAGGCCGAGCTCGGGCCCGTCGACATCCTCGTCAACAATGCCGGCATCACCCGCGACGCCATGTTCCACAAGATGACGCCGGAACACTGGCAGGCGGTCATCAACACCAATCTCAACGGCCTGTTCAACATGACCCGGCCGGTCTGGGAGGGCATGCGCGCCCGCGGCTTCGGCCGGATCGTCAACATCTCCTCGATCAACGGCCAGAAGGGCCAGATGGGCCAGACGAACTACGCCGCCGCGAAGGCCGGCGACCTCGGCTTCACCAAGGCGCTGGCCCAGGAGGGGGCGCGCAAGAACGTCACCGTCAACGCCATCTGCCCCGGCTACATCAACACCGACATGATGGCGACCATTCCGCCGGAGGTGATGGAAAAGCAGATCGTCGCGAACATTCCGGTGGGCCGCCTGGGCGAGCCGGAAGAGATCGCCCGCTGCGTGGTCTTCCTGGTCTCCGACGAGGCCGGCTTCATCACCGGCTCGACGCTGTCGGCGAATGGTGGGCAGTATCTCGCCTGAGGCCGCATGCGGCGCCGGGTCAGGCGGGACGTGCACCCGCCTGACCGGTCCGACATGCCTGCGACCGGCCAGGCGCGAGCCGCGCCGCCGGCCAAAGACCCTGCGGAACCATTTGCAATCAAAGCAGTTTTTCCTCCGATCCCCAAACAACGAGGCTGGCGACCCTTGCCGGCGGAGGAGAGCGGTCATGCGCAGGACGTCTTGGACTTATGGAATTCTCGCGGCCACCCTGCTGGCAACCGCGACGCCCGGCGCGGCACAGACCGTGCGCATCGGACCGGACGGGATCCGGATCGTGCCGCAGGAATCGGCGCGGGACCGCGGTGAGAATCGCGACCGCCGCGGCGAGCGCTACCGGGTCCGCGAAGGCGTCTCCGAGCGGGACGCGGTGCGGATCGCCCGGCGCCAGGGGCTTCGCGAGGTCCGGCAGGTGACGCGGACGCGCAATGCCTACCGGGTCGCCGGCGTCGACCGCCGCGGCGACCGGATCCGCGTCGATGTCGACCGCGACAGCGGCGCCGTCATCCGGGTTCGCTGAACGCGCGCCGCGCGGCGGGCCGAGAGCGCCTCGCGCAGATGCGCAACCCATGGACGGAATGGACAGAGGGCGGCCGGGGGAAACCCCGCCGCCCTTTTTGCATGACCGAATTGCATGTTGCATGATCGAATTGCATGGCCGAAGCCCGTCAGGCCGCAGGCGTCATGCCGGCGTCCCGAGAGAGTGACTCGCGCGCCCGCTGGTATCAAGCCCGCGCGGCGCTCGAGCGGTCGCCCCTCGGCGCCGGTCGAAGACCGGGGCCGAGGGTATCAGATGTAGGTCGCGCCGCTCAGGATCGAGAGCGCCGGATTGGAGGCGCTGCTGTCGTTGGAGAGGTCGTACATCGCCAGGAAGCGGCTGATCATGCGCTCGACATATTTCGGATCGTCCAGCTGCTCGAGGTCGATCTTCTTCTCGAGGTTGCGGGCCTGGACGTCGATGTTGCTGGAGGAGAACTCGTCGGGCAGGCTGAAGGTCGTCTTGACGAATTCCAGGAGGGCGTCGTCGGCGAGGAAGGTGTAGACATTGTCGATGTCGGCCGCGGTGCGGCTGAAGTAGAGCGCCAGGCGCACGCCGTTGTTCTCGCTGCCGGCCTCTTCCTCCATCCGCTGGCGCAGGTAGAGATCCTGGGTGGAGAGCATGGCGGAGACGCTCTGGACCCGCGTCTGGTCCCGTTCGATGGTGCCGTCCGCGGCGAAGTTGAAGGCCGCGGCGAATTCCAGATAGCTGTCGTCGCCGTAGCTCGCGGCCGCGCTCTTGGGATCGGACAGGTCGCTGGTCAGGATCGCCCGGATCTCGTCGCTCGACAGCTTCGCGCCGTCGAGGCCGAAGGACTTCAGCGCGAAGTCGAGGACGCCCGCGTCCGACAGGAGGTCGTTCATGGTGGCGACCTTCGGGATGCCGGCATTGTAGGCGAGAATGCCCTCGGCGGCCTCGACGAGGGCCGGATCCTTCCGCCCGAGCTCGCGGTCGATATAGGCATCGATGATGATCTGCCCGCCGGTCTCGTCCTGCGCCAGGTTGAGATTGCCGTAGGCATCGATGTCGAAGGCGCTGCGCAGGGTCTTGTAGGCGTCGACGCCCAGCCGGTTGACGAAGCTCGAGGGATCTTCGGGATCGCTCGCCAGGACCTTCCGGATCAGTTCCACGTCCTGGTATTCGGGATCGAAGCCGATCGCCGTCATCGCGTAGTCGAAGGCGGTCTCGTCCTCCAGCAATTCGTCGATCGTCGAGATCGACGACATGGCGGAGCGGAACCCTTGGGAATCCTGGACGACCGTCGTGATCGCGGCCTTGTCCTCGTCTTCCTCGAGGCGGTTCAGATAGCGGTCGATCGTATCGCCCTGGGCCGCCTCGGTCTGGACGCGCCGCACGTCGGTCACCTTGCCGTCGGCGCCGAAGTTGAAGGCGCTGGCGAGACGGATGTAGCGGTCGTCCTTCAGGCCGGCCGCATAGCCGTTCGGGTCGGAGGGATCGCTGCGCAGCACCCGCATGATGGTGGACCGGCTTTCGGTGGCGGGGTCGAGCCCGACGGCCTTCAGCGCGTAATCATAGACGGTGGGCTTGTTCATGAAGTCCATGACCGTGCCGATGCTGGCCAGGTTCGCGGAGTAGAAGGAGGAGGACAGGCGGTCGTCCTCGGCCGCCGCATCGCCGTAGTTGTCGAGATAGGCGCCGGTGAGGCTGGCGACCTGCGCGGCCGTCTGCGCCGTCGTGCCGGCGTCGAGGCTTCCGTCGGTGTTGAAGCGGAACATCTCGGCGAGCGCCGTATACTGCTGCTTGCGGGTCTTTTCCGCGGTGGTCGTCTCCGGCATCTTGTTGAGGACGCTCTTGGGATCGGAGCGGTCGCTGGTGAGGATGTTCCAGACATAGGCGGGGGACTCGATCGCGGGATCGAGGCCGACGGCCGTCAGCGCCACGTCGAGCAGCCGGGGGTTCTCGATCAGCGCGTCGGCGCTGGTGATTTTGCCGATCTCGGATTCGTAGAAGGCGACCTGCAGGGCGGCGGCCTGGGGCGAGGCCTCCAGCCCCTTCTGCTGATAGTAGAGATAGGCGGTCGAATTCGCCCGGCCGGCATCCTGCAGGCCGCCGGCCGGCGCCCGTCCCGCCGCGTCGAAGGGCAGCATGGTGGCGAGCAGCAGGTAGCGGCCATCGCCCTGGGCGGCCATCTGGTCGGCCTTGTTGCCGGTCAGGACCTCGCGGATGAAGCTCTTCGAGGCGATCGAGGCATCGATGCCGGCGGCCTCGAGGGCGACGGAGAACAGCTTGTCGTCGGCGAGGAACTGGCTGACGGTCTTCACCGCGCCGATGTTCTCCGTGTAGTAGTTGACACTGGCGGCGACCGTCTGGGCCGCCTTGGTGCGATGCTCCGAATAGCCCTCGACCATGACCTGCTGCTGGGCATTGGTCTGGGCGACGGGGTCGGTCTCATCGGCCGCCGTGACGAAGCTGAAGGCCTTGGCGAAGTCGCGGTAGCGCTCGTCGGAGAGCTGGTTGGCGAAGCTCTTCTCGTCGGAGAGGTCGCTCTCGAGCACCTTCCGGATCAGCGCGCGGGAATCGATCTGGTCTTCCAGGCCATAGGCCGTCATCGCGTAGGAATAGAGCTTGTAGTCGTCCATGAACTCCTTGACGGAGGTCACGTCGCCGATGGTCTTGCGGTAGTAGTCGGCCAGGCGCTGGTTCACCGGCTCCGCCGCGATGCGGTCGAGCACCCGCGACTGGTCCCGGGTGTAGAGCTGGTAGGTCGTGAAGGTCGAGAGCATGGCCGGCCCACTGAACGTTGACGCAACGTCCCGCGCATTGGCGGTCGGACGTCGCTGGCCGCAGTTTTACGAATTCATGATTAACCGTTCGTTAAGCCTGCGGCACCGATTGCCGAACTGCTTGCCAAAAGGTTCACGCGGACGGACAAAGACGCGCGGGCTCCGGCGCGACCTGGGGCCGGATCCCGCGCCGCTCACCTCACGCCTTATGAGATTCATACATCTCCCTTCCGACACGAACGAGCGGCCGCCTGTTCTCCGTCTCGGCGTCGCAGAACCGGTCAAAGCAACAAAGCTTCGTCATCCCGGGCTTGACCCGGGATCGATTCCCCTGCCCTGGAACCAGCCGATCGCTCCAGACGATTCAACGACTTCGGATTGGTCTGTCGCTGCAGCACCGATGATTTGGAATGGCTCCCGGCTCGGGGGCCGGGATGACGAAGCTTCGATGTCCGCGACCTTCATCCAGCGCCGATGCCCCCGGCTCGGGGGCCGGGATGACGAAGCTTCGATCTCCGTGACCTTCATCCGGCGCCGCTGCCGCCGGCACGAACGGCCGGCGCGATCGCTTGTGCGAATCTTGCAGCCTCACGCCGGCGGCATGACCACCGGCAGCATCCGGCGCTCCTCGTCCGAGACGAAGCAGAGATCGAGCAGCTTCTGCACCTCGGCCGCGTGGCGGAAATCCGGCTCGCCATTGACCCCCGACAGGAGCGCCAGCACGAAGCGCTCGGCGTTGAGCGGCGTCGGCGGGCATTCGACCCGCCGCCAGGTCTGGGTGTGGATGTCCTCGCCGAGACAGACGTCGAGGCTGGATTCGGTGGTGTTCGACCAGATCTTCAGGGCGCCCTTCGTGCCGTGGATCATCAGGTCGAGGTCGTTGGCCTTGCCGGTGGCGTAGCGGCTCATGTGGACGACGCCCAGCGCCCCGTTGTCGAACTCGACGGTCATCGCGCAGCTGTCGTTGGCGTCGAGCGTGTAGGCGCCGATCGCCCCGCCCTCGGCCTTGTCGAAGGTCTTCAGCCGGGCCTGCAGCGCGGCGATCCCCTGCCCCGACCCGTAGGTGACGAAATCGAGGATGTGGACGCCGATGTCGCCGAGCACGCCCTTCGAGCCATGGCCCGAGGAGAGCCGCCACAGCCAGCGCTCGTCGCTCTGCCAGTCGCCCCAGTGGTGGCCGGTGAGCCAGCTCTGCAGATAGCTCGCATCGACATGGCGCACCTCGCCGATGTCGCCGGCCTCGACCATGCGGCGGGCGAGCTGGATCGCATGGGCGTTGCGATAGGTGAAGTTGACCATGTTGATCAGCCCCGCCCGCTCGGCGGCGCCGACCATTTCGAAGGCGTCCTCGGCGTTCAGCGCCAGCGGCTTCTCGCAGAAGATCGCCTTGCCGGCGGCGATCACCTGGAGCGACGTCGCCTTGTGCACCTGATCGGGCGTCGCATTGACGACCGCGTCGAACTCGCCCCAGGCCAGCGCCTCGCCGAGGTCGGCGAAGGCCCGGTCGATGCCGTGCAGCGTGGCGAAGGCCTGCGCCCGCTCGGCATTGACGTCGCAGGCCGCGACCACCCGGCAGCCGGGGATCGAGATAAAATGTTCGGCATGGCGATGGGCGATCGCGCCGGTGCCGAGGATCATGATGCGCTTTTCGCCCGCGCCCGTCATCGTTCCGCCCGTGCGTGCAGCATTGTCGTTGGTCATGCTTCCTGCCTCTACCGGTAGCCCTGTTCGCCCGGCTTGTGGAGCGAACCGCCCCGTCGTTCAATCTTCTCCGGCGCCTTGTCGACCGGAACGTTCGGCGCCGCGGAGACATCCTTCCAGGCGGCAGCCGGATTGTGGGCCCAGCGCACGGCATTGACGATGACCCGCTGGATCTGCGGGTTGTGATAGATCGGATAGGTCTCGTGGCCGGGCCGGAAGTAGAAGATCTTCCCCGCGCCGCGCTGGTAGGTGAGCCCCGAGCGGAACACCTCGCCGCCCTCGAACCAGGAGATGAACACCGTCTCCAGCGGCTCGGGGACGAGGAAGGGCTCGCCATACATCTCGGCATTCGGCAGTTCGATCGAATCGCCCACGCCCTGGACGATCGGATGGGAGCGATTGACCGCCCACAGCCGCTCGCGCTCGCCGGCCTCGCGCCAGCGCAGCGAACAGGGCGTTCCCATCAGCCGCTTGAACGGCTTGGAGAAATGTCCCGAATGGAGGACGATCAGCCCCATTCCCTGATGGACGCGCTCGGCCACCCGGTCGACGATGGCATCCTCCACCTGGCCGTGGGCCTTGTGGCCCCACCACAGGAGCACGTCGGTCTCGTCGAGCCGGGACTGGGAGAGCCCATGCTCGGGTTCGGGCAGCGTCGCCGTTTCGGCGGCGATCCCCTCCTCGCGGCCGAGAAAGCCGGCGATGGTCGCATGGATGCCGTCCGGATAGATCCCCCGGACGGTGTCGTTGTGCTGCTCGTGGAAGAACTCGTTCCAGACGAGTGCGCGAATGGTCATGATGCCTCCTCCCGGCCTCGCATCCCGGCGCCGGTCATGTCTGTTCGTGCCGGCCTGTTCGTGCCGGCCTGTTCGTGCCCGGCCCTGTTCGTTGCCGCCGACGGCCGGCCTCACGTGGTCGCGAGGATGGCGACCGGAAGGTCCTTCAGGACCGCGCCGAGATCCAGCATGCCACGGTCGTCGAAGGCCTCGCCGGTGAAGATATTGCGCCAGCCCCGCGTCGCCAGTCCCTCGGGGAGCGTCACCGTCGTTCCCTCCCAGCCCGTCGTCGCGGCGGCAAGATCCCTGCCGTCACCGACGAGGCCGAGGGTCAGGCGCGGGGCGACCACCAGGGCCGCCCGGCCGTTCTCGCCCTTGCGGGCAAAGGCGACGACATGGCCGGCGCGCGGCCCGCTCGCGGCGAGCGGCACATAGGCGGCCGTTCCGGAGAGGTCGCGCATCTCGGCGCGCAGCGCCAGTCCGGCGGCGGTCATGCGCGCCTTCAAGACGCCCGAGCGCCAGTCCTCGAGGTCCTCGGCAAGGTTCCGCGTCTTGCCGATCACCTCTGAGCGGGCGGCAAAGTCGACGGTGCGCCGGTTGTCCGGATCGACCAGGGAGAAGTCGTAGAACTCGGTGCCCTGGTAGATGTCCGGAACGCCCGGCGCGAGGAGCTTGATCGCCGTCTGCGACAGGCTGTTCAGCGCGCCGGCGGCGACGAAGGGCTGCGCCTCCTGCCAGAAATGCGCGATGAAGGAGTCCTCGCCGCCGTCCGCCAGCATCGCCGCCACGAAGTCGGCGAGGGCCTTCTCGTAGGCCTCGGCCGGCGAGGTCCAGCTGGTCCAGCGCTTGGCCTCGCGCACCGCCTTTTCGGCGAAGGCGGCGAGCCGCCCGGCGATCTCGTCGCGCAGCGCGTCGTCGGCCGGGTCGAAATCCGCCGGCAAGACGCCGAGCAGCGACTGGTAGAGGCCCCATTCGGTCTCGGGATCGGGCGAGGTCACCCCCGGCTCGACCGCCAGCCGGTGATCGGACAGCGTCTGCGCGAAGCCGGCGACGAGCTCGGCCCAGCGCTCCGGCGCCTCGGAGAGCGTATAGAGCCGGGCGCGGGCGTCCTCGCCGCGCTTGGTGTCATGGGTGGAGGTGGCCAGCAGGCCTTCCGGCTGGTCCTCGAGGCGGATCTGCATCGCGTCGTGGAAGCTGCCCACGTCGGTGCCGTAGTGATCCGGCTCGCCGCCGACCTCGTTGAGGGCGATCAGGCGATTGTAGCGGTAGAAGACGGTGTCCTCGACGGCCTTGGCCATCACCGCGCCGGTGGTCTGCTGGAACCGCCGGGTGAAGTCGAGGGCGCCGGCGATGTCCGCGCCGTCCTCGAAGTCGAGCTTCAAGAGGCGGCCGATGAACTGGATCGGCTCGTCGGCCTCGACCTCGCGCCAGGTCATGGCGAGATCGACCGCCTCGTCGATGATCGCGATGTCGCGGCGCGGCACGCCGTCGACCGAGACATAGGTGCGGTAGACGGGAAGCGCCGCCGCCACCTCGACGATCGCCCGGGCCATGGTGTCGGGCCCGAGGTCGCGGGTGGCGAGGCCGCGGGAGGCGACGGAGAGGGCGAGCGCCGTCAGCGCCGACAGTTCGCCGGCGAGGTTGCGCTGGAAGATCGAGCGCTTCTGGCGCAGGATCATGGCGCGCAGGTCCTGCTCCTCGCCGACGAAGGCCTGATAGGCCTCGGTCATCTCGATCTCTCTGGCGGGATCGACATAGAGGCCGGCGAGCGCGGTGATGAACTCGTAGCCGGTCGTTCCCTCGATCTCCCAGGCGGTGCGCAGCCGCTCGTCGCCGGTCAGGATCTTCTCGACGTGGATCGAGGGCGAGCGACGCACCGACTGGAAGGCCTGGCGCAGCTGCTCGAGATAGCCCTTCGGATCGGCGAGCCCGTCGACATGGTCGATGCGGATGCCGTCGAGCCGGCGCTCGCGGGCGAGGCGGATGACCAGCTGATGGGACTCGCGGAACACCCGCCGCGATTCCTGGCGCACGCCGATCAGGTCGGCGATCTCGAAGAAGCGGCGATAGGTCAGCTTCTCGCGGGCCGTGCGCCACCAGGCGAGCCGCCAGGCCTGCGCCTCGTGGAGATCGTGCAGCGCGCCGCGATCGGCGTTGATGGTGGCAAGCGCCGCATCGAGCGCCGCGGTGAAGCCGCCGTCCTCGAGATGCTCGAGCAGGCGTTCGGTCAGTTCGTCCGCCTCGGCCGGCGTCGCGACGGAGAAGCGGCGCACCAGCCGATCCTTTTCCGCATGGTCGAGAAGCCCGAAGACGTGGCCATAGGTGCGCGGATCGACCGGCAGGCCGTAGCCGGAGGCGTCGAAGCGCAGCGCGCCGGCCTTGGCGTCGAGGCGCACCGACAGGTCGCCCGCCTCCAGCGCCTCGCCATAGGGCTTGCCGAGCACCGGAACGAGGATCTTCTCGGCCTCCCAGGCGATGTCGAAGGTGCGGGCGTAGCGGCTCTCCGAGCCCCAGCGCAGGACGTCCTCCCACCAGTGGTTGGCGGGCGAAACGCCCATGTGGTTCGGCACGAAGTCGAGGATGAGGCCGAGATCCTCCGACGACAGGGCGTCGCTCATCGCCGTGAAGCCGGCGACCCCGCCGAGCCCCTCGTCGAGGGTGTTGTAGTCGGTGACGTCGTAGCCGTGGGTGGAATTGTCGGCCGCCGCGAAGATCGGCGCGGCATAGACATGGCTGACGCCGAGCTTTTTCAGATAGGGCGCGAGATCGGCGGCCTTGCCGAAATCCATGCCCTCGCGAAATTGCAGGCGATAGGTGGCGACGAGCGAGCGGCTCATGAGGGTCTCGGCCTTTCTTCGCGCATGGCCGCGCCGAACTCCCGGAACCGGCCGTCGGCGGCCAGGTCTTCGAGCGGGACGGGGGTCACGATGCGCCAGTTCGGATATTGGTCGGTGGTTCCGGGAAGGTTCGCCTGTCGCTTCGACCCGACCATGTCGTCGAGCTGGACGGCAAACAGCAGGGCGGCGCTGCGGGCGAGATGGCGGTGGATGGCGACCGCCAGGGGGCCGGGCAGGTCCCCGGGCAGCGCGGCCTCGCCGCGGGCGCTCGCCGCCAGCTCCTGCGGCAGCGCGCCGCCATGGCCGAGGGCCTCGAGGAGCATCCGCTTCTCGTGTTGCCGGGAGGTGCGGTCGCGGGTCGTCGCCGCCTCGTCCTGGGTGCCCGCCTCGAGGCGCAGCTCGATGTCGCTGCCCGTCCACCAGCCGGCCAGCGTCGCGAGGTCATGGGTGGAGATGCAGGCGAGCGACAGGCGCGGATAGGCCTCGGGAGCGATGAAGCTGCCGTCCTGGTGGCGCTCGAAATAGAGCACCCGGTAGGAAAAGACGTTGGCCTTGGCCATGATCTCGCGGAAACCCGGCGGCACGGTGCCGAGGTCCTCGCCGATGACGAGGCAGCGATTGGCGCTCGCCGCCGCCGCCACGGCATCGATCATCGCGCCGAGATGGTAGCGCACATAGCCGCCGCCGGCCGAGCGCGCCTCGCTGGGGATCCACCAGAGCCGGGCCAGCCCCATCGCATGATCGATGCGCACCGCGCCGGCATGGCGCGTCAGCGCCTCGAAGGCGTCGAACAGCGGCTTGTGGCCGCGCTCCGCCAGGGCCTTCGGCGACAGCGGCGCGAGCCCCCAGTCCTGGCCCTGGCTGTTGAACATGTCCGGGGGCGAGCCGACGCGGGCCGAATTGACCGTCAGGGCCGGATCGGCCCAGGTCTCGGCGCCGTCCGGCGCGACGCCGACGGCAAGGTCGAGATAGAGGCCGATCGCCATGCCGGCGGTCTTCGCCCGCGCCTGGGCGCTGGCGAGCTGTTCCTCGGCCTCGAACTGCAGCCAGAGATGAAAGAGGACGCGCTCGCGCTTGTCTTCGGCAAAGCGCGCCACCTCGGCCGAATGGCGATCCTTCAGCGGCTCCGGCCAGTGGTGCCAGCCGGCATGGCCGCCCCCTGCCACCTGATCCTCGGAGATCGCCTCGAACAGGGCGAAGCCCTGCAGCGCCTCGCCGCCATCTTCGACGAAGCGCTGGAATGCCTGAAGGTCGTCGAGCTCGCTGCGGCGGACGTCGAAGACGGCATCGAACAGGGCGCGCTTCAGCCGCCCCATGGCCGGATAGTCGACGAGCTCGCCGTCGCCGACATCGAAGAGTTCCGGCCGCTCGGCCCGCAGCGCCGCGATGGCCGCGGCGCCGCCCTCCATGTGATCGACGGCGATGTAGAACGGGTTGAGGAACCGCCGGGTCGAGGGAGAATAGGGGCTGTAGCGGGACGCTTCGGCGAGGAACAGCGCGTGCAGCGGATTGACCCCGACGAAGTCGGCGCCCTCGCCCGCCGCGACGATCGCGAGTTGCGCGAGATCCTCGAAATCGCCGATGCCGAGATTGCGCGCCGAGCGCAGGGCGTAGAGCTGGCAGGCGACGCCCCAGTGGCGGTTCCGGGCGATCCCCTCCGGCAAAGGACAGGACAGCGTGGGCGTCTCGGCGACGGCGTGGAAATCGCCGAGGGCGCCCTCGTCGGGATCGACGCCGATGACGCGCAGGAGCGCGCGCTTGGCGTCGTCGTCGATCGCCTTCTCCTCGCCGAGTTCGGAGACGTAGGTGATCTGGATGCCGTGGCTGGCGGCCAGCCGGTCTAGTCTGTCGGTCATCGGACGTTCCCGGCGAGAAGCTTCTGGCCCTCGAGGCGGAAGACCACGGAGGGACCCGGCAGGACGCCGCTGCGCAGCATCTCGTCGGCGCCCTTCGGATGGGCATGCAGGAGCTCGCCGCAGGTCAGGTCGCCGCTGACGACGTCGCCCGGAATCGCCCAGGGCTCGTCGTCGAGATTGGCGAAGAGATGCAGCACCGCGCCGTCCTTGAGGTGCCAGGCGACGACGAAGGCGAGGCTGTCGTCGGAGACGTGATATTCGCCGCAGTTTGCCGGCAACTCGCCGCGCAGCAGCGGCACGATCAGCTTCTGGCGCTTGTCGAGCAGCCTCTTCACCATTTCGAGGCGGCGCCGATAGGTCGGCCGCGCGATCGCCGACCAGTCGAGCTTCGAGGCCAGGAAGGTCGTCTCGGCGTTCGGATCGGGGATCAGCTTGCGGGCATCCTCGTCGTGGAAGGCGGCGAACTTCTTGAACTCGGCGCGGCGCCCCTCGCGCACGGCGGCTCCCAGCACGCCGTCGAAATCGGTGAAGAAGCAGAACGGATCGGTGGCGCCGAATTCATCGCCCATGAACATCAGCGGGATCTGCGGCGACAGCAAGAGAATCGCCTGCAGACATTCGACCACCCGGCGCGAGGCGAGATCGGCCAGCCGGTCACCGAAGGCACGGTTGCCGATCTGGTCGTGGTTCTGCAGGAAGTTGACGAAGGCGGTCGGCGGCAGGTGGGCGGAGGAGACGCCCACCTGCTTGTCGCGGTGCCCGGAATGATCGCCCTGGAAGACGAAGCCCGTGGCCAGCGCCCTGGCCATCTGTGCCACCGACTTGCGGGAATAGTCGGCGTAATAGCCCTCTTCCTCATGGGTCGCGACGACATGGGCGGTGTGGTGGAAGTCGTCGTTCCACTCGGCGGAGACGAGGGCCGGCTGGCCGTTCTCGCGCTCGACATGCCAGGTGATGTTGCGGTCGTCCTCGGTGGTGATGTGGACGTGGCGATCGGGGAAGACCTCGCGCACCCTCGCCGCCAGTTCCTTCACCAGCGGCGTGTCGGTGGTGTCCTTGATGGAATCGATCGCGTCGAGGCGAAGCCCGTCGATGCGGAACTCCTCCAGCCAGAACAGCGCATTGTCGATCATGAACTCGCGCACCGGCTGCTCGTCATAGGCGATCGCCGCGCCCCAGGGGGTGTGGATCTCCTCGTGGAAGAACTCCGGCGCATAGGCGCCGAGATAGTTCCCGTCCGGGCCGAAGTGGTTGTAGACGACGTCGAGGAAGACCATCAGCCCGCGCTCGTGCGCCGCGTCGACGAGGCGCTTCAGCCCGGCTTCACCGCCATAGACTTCGTGCGGGCAGTAGAGCAGCACGCCGTCATAGCCCCAGCCCCGGCGCCCGCCGAACTCGGCGACCGGCAGAAGCTCGATGGCGGTGATGCCGGTCTCCTTCAGGTAGTCGAGCCTCTCGACGATGCCGTCGAAGTCGCCGCTCGGCGAAAACGTGCCGGTGTGAAGCTCGTAGAAGACCGTCTCTTCCCAGGGCCGGCCGTTCCAGTCGGCGCTCTTCCACTCGTAAGCGGTCGGGTCGACCAGGACCGACAGGGAATGGACGTCGCCGAACTGCCGGCGCGAGGCCGGGTCCGGGACGACGAGGCCGCTTTCGAGACGAAAGCCGTAAGGATCGCTCGGCTTCACCCGGTCGGTGGTGATCTTCCACCAGCCGCCGTCGGCCTTCTCCATCGGCAGGAAGTCCACCGGCTTGCCGGCCGCATCGCCGAGGGCGAGTTCGATCGAAGGCGCGGAGGGCGCCCAGAGGCGGAATTCGGTCCCGCCGTCGACGAAGCGGGGGCCCCAATGGGTCTCGAATGCAAAATGATTGGCAGATCGTGCCATGTGGTCAGTCCCCGTCGTTTGTGGCTTTTCGCCGTGCGGGCACTCGTCCCTTCGAGGCCAGGGCGCTCATCTTCCGTGAAGCGCCCATGCACTCGCCTTTAACTAAAGCCGCGGCCGCCGCTTCCAGCCCTCAGGCCGGATGAAATTTCGTTGTGCGGCTTTGCGGATGTGGGAACCCTTCTGATCATACAGGAGGGCTAAAAGTTGCAAAATTTGTGCATTGTGCTGAGATCTCCCAAGATCGCCAGCATGAAATCACGAATGTCGACTGGGATTTGAGGATCTTGCCCAGATGCGAGGAGCATGGCGCAACGTGGCGGAATCAAAAGCACCGCGTTCACGAACGAACTGCTCGTTTGGAGCTTGCGATCCTAGCGCCTCCGAATGACTGTCCCGGATATCTTCGACCAACGATTGGTCGTCCGAATGAGAAGTGGTTTCTACGCTGCGGCGCTTTGTCTTCTCATTTCGTCCTGCACGGATCGCGGCGAAGCCGAGGTCGCGCGCGATTTCCCAGCTTCGATCGAAATTGAATCGTTTCTCGACATCGAGACGTTCGACGATCGCTGCACCTTCGCGGAGGTGAAGACCTCCGCCGATTCCACCATCCCCACGGCCGTCGCCGAAAAATGGCCTGGCAGTTTGGCGGATAGCAAAGGGTCGAACGATGCAGGCGTCCTCCTCCTTAGGACTGCTCCGGGCATGGACTGTATCTCGTTGTGGGGTGATGAGAGGGTTCGGACAAGGATCACCGGCTTCATGAAACGCCTCAGCGACAAGCGAGGCGTCGTCATGTTCGGCGAGGGCTCCAACCCTGGCCTCATCGTCTTCATTCGGGCGGAACAGCGCGCCTACTACTGGGGGCCATGAACGATCGACTGCTCTCGAGCTGTCAGTTCGGAACAGCATTCGAAAACCCCTATGCGCCCGCCTTCCCCCGCACCAGATCGTGAATGAAACCGAGCTTCTGCTTCACCGTTTCGGAAACCACGAAGGGATAGAGGTCCTGGTGCCCCATCGAGCGGTTGAAGGAATTCAGCGCCGCCGACAGCGCCACCCAGGCATCGAGAATGTCGTCGATCGATTCCTCGTCGCGGTAGACGTTGAAGTCGATGGCGGTCGTCAAAAGCCCGGAATCGCGAACCCTGGGGTCGACCGAGACGCCCCACCAGTGGCCGGTCTCCAGCGTGTCGACGATGTGGAGATAATGCGCCCAGGTCTCGGCGAAGTCCTCCCAGGCGTGGGCGCCCGCATAGGACGAGACGTATTCGTCCTGCCAGTTCGTCTTGGGGCCGCTCTGGTAGTGCCGCTGCAGCGCCTCGCCGTAATCTTCCGTGTCGTCGCCGAAGATCGCCCGGCAGGCCTCGAGGGCGCCGGGATTGCCGTCGCGCACCAGCCGGTCCCAGTACCAGTGGCCGACCTCGTGGCGGAAATGGCCGAGCAGCGTGCGATAGGGCTCGCCCATCGAGGTCCGCCGCTTCTCGCGCTCGGCGTCGTCGGCCTCGGTGAGCGCGATGGTGATGAGGCCGTTGTCGTGGCCGGTCATCACATGCGGCTCGCCCGGCGTCTCGGCGAGGAAGTCGAAGCCCAGCCCCTCGGAATTTTCGTCGCGGGTGATGAGCGGCAGCGCGAGACGGATGAGGGTGTAGATCATCCGCCGCTTGGCGATCTCCATCTTGCGCCAGCGCGCGACGTTGTCGGGGTCGGAAGCATCCGGCACGGTGACGTTGTGACGGCAGGCCCGGCAGAACTGGTCGGTGCTGTCGCCGGCGATCAGCCAGTTGCAGACGCCGTACTGGTAGTTGGCGCAGTATTTCCAGCGCGAGCCGTCCGAATGGGTGCCGGCCGACACGAAGATGCCGTCGTCGGGGTCGAGCGCCAGCATGCGGTTCGTCTCGGGCTCGTAGCCGAGGGCGTGGCCGCAGCGCTCGCACAGGACGTTCTCGAAAAACACGACGTGGGAGCAGGCGGGGCAGGAAAACAGCTTCATCGAGAACCTCGGCGCGCGCACCGCGCGAAAAACGTTGCGCCTCTCAATGTTTGGAAGGGTGGCTGGTTCCGGCGGAGAGCCCGGTCGGAGCGAATATCGCAGCGTCACATCCGCCGATGTCGTGCCCCGACGGCCCGGCACGCCGGATAAGCCTTGCCGCACCGCAAGATGGCGGTAAGCTTACGGGGTGAAACGAAACGGGACGCTCCCCGCAAAGACGAAAGCGACCATGTCGATCCTTGCCGCGCTCAACCACCTGACGCACTACAAATACGACCGTCCCGTCACCCTCGCCCCCCAGGTCATCCGGCTCCGGCCCGCGCCCCATTCGCGCACGAAAGTGCCGTCCTATTCGCTGAAGGTGACGCCGGAAAACCACTTCATCAACTGGCAGCAGGACCCGTTCGGCAACTATCTCGCGCGCTTCGTCTTCCCGGAGAAGGCGACGGAATTCAAGATCGAGGTCGACCTCCTCGCCGACATGACGGTCTACAACCCGTTCGACTTCTTCGTCGAGGAGGCGGCCCAGGCCTGGCCCTTCGAGTATGACGCGATCCTGAAGAGCGACCTTGCGGCCTATCTTTCGCCCGAACCGGCTGGCCCGCTGCTCGAGAAATTCCTCGCCGGTCTCGATCGCTCGGAGACCCACACGGTCGACTTCCTCGTCGGGCTCAACCGGACGATCGCGAACCATGTCGAATATCTCGTGCGCATGGAGCCCGGCGTGCAGACGCCGGAGGAGACGCTCGAAAAGCTGTCGGGCTCCTGCCGCGATTCCTCCTGGCTGCTCGTCAACGTCATGCGGCATCTGGGCTTTGCCGCACGCTTCGTCTCCGGCTACCTGATCCAGCTGAAGCCCGACAAGGTGGCGATCGACGGCCCCGCCGGCACCAGCGTCGACTTCACCGACCTGCATGCCTGGGCCGAGGTGTATCTGCCCGGCGCCGGCTGGATCGGTCTCGACCCGACCTCGGGCCTCCTCACCGGCGAGAGCCACGTGCCGCTGGCCGCGACCCCGCATTACCGCTCCGCCGCGCCGATCTCCGGTGCCGTCGACTATGCCGAGGTCGAGTTCGACTTCGCCATGTCGGTGACCCGCGTCGCCGAGCGGCCGCGGGTCTCTTATCCCTTCTCCGACGAGAGCTGGGAGGAGCTCGACGAACTCGGCAAGAAGGTCGATGCCGAACTGAAGGCCGCCGACGTGCGGCTCACCATGGGCGGCGAGCCGACCTTCGTCTCCATCGACGATTTCGAGGCGGCGGAATGGAACGCCGACGCCACCGGCCCGACCAAGCGCGGCCTTGCCGACGATCTGATCCGCCGGCTCCGGGATCGCTTCGCGCCGGGCGGCTTCCTCCATTACGGCCAGGGCAAGTGGTATCCCGGCGAGACGCTGCCGCGCTGGACCTTCTCGCTCTACTGGCGCAAGGACGGCGTGCCGATCTGGCAGAACCCGCAGGCGATCGCCCGCGAGACCGATGCCGCTCCGGTGGGGGCGCCCGAGTCCGAGCGCTTCACCAAAGCGGTCGCCGAGGCCATCGGGGTTCCATCGGACAACGTTCTCCCCGCCTTCGAGGACGCCGGCTACTGGCTTCTCCGCGAAGCCCAGCTGCCGGAGAACGTCGAGCCGACGGATTCCAAGCTGGAGGACCGGGAGGAGCGCGCCCGCCTCGCCAAGGTGTTCGAGCGCGGCCTGCCCAAGCCGACCGGCCATGTACTGCCGGTGCAGGCCTGGCAGGCGCGGGCCCGCGGCGTGCGGTGGGTCTCGGAGCGCTGGTCGACCCGGCGCCGGCACCTGTTCCTCGTCCCCGGCGACAGCGCCATGGGCTACCGGCTGCCGCTGGCGGCGCTGCCGCATCTGGGGCCGGCGGACTTTCCCTTCATCCATCCCGACGATCCGACCCAGCCCTTCCCGCCGCTGCCGCCCCAGAGCCGCCAGCAGTTCGGCCGGGTGGAGATGCAGCAGCATCTCGGCGATAACGGCGGCGGCTCCGGCGGCATGAGCCAGTGGATGCCGCCGCTGCCGCCCTTGCCGGCGGGCGGCGCGGCGGCCGGCCTCTATCCGACCTACGGCTCCTTCGCCCCGGCCTCCGGCGAGATCGTCGGCTATGTGCGCACGGCCCTCTCCATCGAGCCGCGCGACGGCAAGCTCTGCGTCTTCATGCCGCCGCTGGAATCGACCGAGGCCTATCTCGACCTTCTCGGCGCCATCGAGGAGGTCGCCGAGCGGGAAAACCTGCCGGTCCAGATCGAGGGCTACGC
The DNA here is from genome assembly GCF_002088275.1 of Aurantimonas sp. 22II-16-19i. Lineage (GTDB taxonomy): Bacteria > Pseudomonadota > Alphaproteobacteria > Rhizobiales > Rhizobiaceae > Jiella. Next base: position 66,701 of record NZ_AQQS01000018.1, on the reverse strand, counting down.
GCCGCCGGCCGATCCGCGCCTCAACGTCATCCGCGTCGCGCCGGACCCCGGCGTCATCGAGGTCAATGTCCATCCCTCGGCGTCCTGGGAGGAGTCCAAGGCGATCACCATGGGCGTCTACGAGGACGCCCGCCAGTCGCGGCTCGGCACCGACAAGTTCATGATCGACGGCAAGCATGCCGGCACCGGCGGCGGCAACCATGTCGTCGTCGGCGGGGCGACGCCGCTGGATTCGCCGTTCCTGCGACGGCCGGACCTTCTGAAATCCCTCGTCCTCTACTGGCAGCGCCACCCGTCCCTGTCCTACCTGTTCTCGGGCCTGTTCATCGGCCCGACCAGCCAGGCGCCGCGGGTCGACGAGGGACGCCACGACCAGCTCTACGAGCTGGAGATCGCCATGGCGCAGGTGACGCAGGACGGCTTCTCCACCCCGCCCTGGCTCACCGACCGGCTGTTCCGCAACCTCCTCATCGACGTCACCGGCAACACCCACCGGGCCGAGATCTGCATCGACAAGCTCTATTCGCCGGACGGGCCGACGGGCCGCCTCGGCCTCGTCGAGTTCCGCGGCTTCGAGATGCCGCCCGAGCCGAAGATGAGTCTCGCCCAGCAGCTGCTCATCCGGGCGCTGATCATGAAATTCTGGAAGGCGCCGGAAGAGGGCCGGTTCGTGCGCTGGGGCACCGAGCTGCACGACCGCTTCATGCTGCCGGAATTCGTCTGGGCGGATTTCCAGGGCGTCCTCGGCGATCTCGCCCGGTCCGGCTATCCGATCAAGCCGGAATGGTTCGAGGCGCAGGCCGAGTTCCGCTTCCCGTTCTGTGGAAAGATCGAGCGCGAGGGCATCACGCTGGAGCTGCGCCAGGCGCTGGAGCCGTGGAACGTCATGGGCGAGACCGGGGCGATCGGCGGCACGGTGCGCTTCGTCGATTCCTCCGTCGAGCGGCTGCAGGTGAAGCTGTCGGAGTTCGTCCCGGCCCGCCACATCGTCACCTGCAACGGCCGCGAGGTGCCGATGATGGCGACCGGCCGCGGCAAGGAGGCGGTCGCGGGGGTGCGCTTCAAGGCCTGGCAGCCGGCCTCGGGCCTGCACCCGACGATCCCCGTCCACGCGCCGCTGACCTTCGACATCTACGACCGCTGGTCGAAGCGCTCGCTCGGCGGCTGCGTCTACCATGTCGCCCATCCGGGCGGGCGCAGCTACGAGACCTTCCCGGTCAATTCCTACGAGGCGGAAGCAAGGCGCCTCGCCCGCTTCGAGGACATCGGCCACACGCCGGGTTCCTACGAGCCGATGCGGGAGATCCCGGACCCGTCCTTCCCGGCGACGCTGGATCTCAGGCGGCCGGCGGGGCTGGCGGTGATGTGACGCGCAGCCGAGGTGGAGACCCGGTGGGACGAGGCGAAGCGGCAGGCGCGGCTAACCTCTTCGCATCGTCACCGCCCGAGAGGAGGCGCACGTGACCGACAACGATCTTCGGCGGGTCTCGCTGGACGCGCTGAGGGCCATGGATGAGGCAGGCGACCTTCGTCGTCCGGCAGACGCGCCCGACGGAGAAGATCTCGGCGACGACTTCTGGAAGGATGCGGTGCTCCACCCGCCGCCGACACGAAACAGCGTGTCGATCACCCTCAGCCCGGCCGCGATGGAATTCTTCGAACGACAGGGGGCGGATCCGGCCGAAGCGATGGCCGGCGTGCTCGAAGCCCGCGCGGCCGAGAATGGATGAGCCGCTCGGCGCCGCGACAGATCCAGCTCCGCCGGGCCGGCCTGAGACGGACGAAGCGCAGACGCCGGGCCGGTTCAGTCGATGGAGCCGTCCGCCAGCGAGCCGAGCGCGTCGGACAGGTCCTTCACGGCCGAACTGTCGCGCATCGCACCCAGCGTGTCGGGCAGCGTCGCGGACGCCTTGTCGGCCGACTGCGAAACCTTCACTGCCTTGAACGGTACGGGAACGAGGTCGCCGCCATCGCTGGGCTTGATCAGTGCGGCGACGATGCGCCCACCCGGAATGGCCACGAGATCGTCCACCGTCCCGACGGTGTCGCCGGATGGGTCCGAGACGTCGGCGCCGATCAGGTCGGCGATCAGCAGCTTGCGTTCGGCCGAATCGGACAGAGCCGAGACGGCATCGCTCGAGGCCGAAGACAGATCGGGCAGATCCTGAGCGAGCGCTGCCGTGCCCGTCAGAGCGACGAACAGGGCTGTGGCAGGGAAGGATTTCAGTGGCATCTGGACCTCGCTGGCATGACGGATGATGGACATTCCGACGGAGCGCAGCGTCCGCTCGCGCCCCGTCAAGTCTATCATCCCATGTAGGAAACCGATGGGCTCCGACCATGCGTGGCAAAACCGGCAGTTGCCCCCTGCACGCCAGAACTCGGCCTTCACCGGCCAAATCCGCCCAGCGTGCCGCGCGGATGCCCCTCCATTTCCGAGCCGGTGCCATCGGCCACGACCGGCGCCCTGCCTTCATCGCCCGCTTTCGACACCGGCGGTCCCGGCGTCCCGGCGCAGGCCGCCCGAAGGCGATGCGGCCCTCCGTCCGGGTCTCTTCAGCCTTGCGGTCCGGGCGCCCCGCGCTCCGTCGCCGCCCGCAGCGCCGCGATCTCGGCCCGCATCGCCCTCACCTCGGCGAGGATTTCGAGGTTCTCGTCGTGGCGGTGCAACTGTTCCGCCTCGGCATTCGCCAGCTGCTCGTCCTGCATCGCCGAGACGATGACACCGATGAAGAGATTGAGCACGGCATAGGTCGTGCACAGGATGAAGGGCACGAAGAACAGCCAGGCGGTCGGATGCGCCTCCATCACCGGCCTGACGATGCCCATCGACCAGCTTTCCAGCGTCATCACCTGGAACAGGGTGTAGAAGGACGCGCCGAGCGTGCCGAACCACTCGGGAAAAGTCGCGCCGTAGAGCTTCGTCGCCATCACGGCGAAGATGTAGAAGGTCAGGACCAGAAGGCCGATGATCGACCCCATGCCCGGCAGCGCCGCGACGAGGCCGCCGACGACGCGGCGCAGCGAGGGAACCACCGAGATCAGGCGGAGAACCCGCAGGATGCGCAGCGCCCGCAGCACCGTCAGCGGCCCGGTCGCCGGCACCAGCGCGATGCCGACGACGAAGAAGTCGAACAGCGACCAGGGCTGGGTGAAGAAGCGCCAGCCGAAGGCCGTGATGCGCAGGGCGATCTCGATCACGAAGAGACCGAGGATGACGGTGTCGAGGGCGATGAGGACATGGCCGAAGGAGGCCATGATCGAGGCGTCGGTCTCGAGGCCGAGAATCACCGCATTGACGATGATCAGGGAAACGATGAACCGCTCCCATCCGGTGGAAAGCAGAATGGTCTTGAGGCGCGCGCGCATGCGATTTGTACTCTATGATCGACGGGTCGGCAGCCCTGTAGCATAGCCGAGCAACGATCATCATGCGGAATCACGTGCCTCCCGAACCCCACCTCATTCGCCGCTACGCCACCCTCGCCGCCAAGGGCCGGGACGAGATGATCGCTCCCGGCGGCGCGGTGCGGCCGCATTACGCGCCGCTGATGGCCAAGCTCGCACCGATGGCCGCGGGCGAACTCGCCCGGCGCTTCGCCTCCTCGCGCCAATATCTCTCCGAGGCCGGGGTCTTCCACCAGGTCTATGGCGAGGGCAGCGAGCAGAGCCACGAATGGCCGCTCGGCCATCCGGCGCTGGTGATCGACCGGGGCGAGTGGACGACGCTCTGCGATGGCCTCGTCCAGCGCGCGACCTTCCTGGAAAGGCTGCTCGCCGACCTCTATGGCGAGCGCCGGGTGATCGCCGATGGCGCCCTGCCGGGTATCCTGCTCGGGCGCAATCCGGAGTTCCTGCGGCCTCTCGCCGGCCAGGGGAAGGGCGCGGCGCCGCTCCTGTCCTTCATCGCCGTCGATCTCGGCCGGGGCCCGGACGGGCGCTGGTGGGTGCTCGGCGATCGCACCCAGGCGCCATCGGGCGCGGGCTTCGCGCTGGAGAACCGGGTGGCGACCTCGAAGGCCTTTCCCGACGTCTCCCGCGCCCTCAATGTCGAGCGCCTCGCCGGCTTCTTCCGCAGATTCCGGGAGATGCTGTTCGCCCTCGGCGGGCCGGAACGGGCCCGCATCGGCCTCCTGACGCCGGGCCCGCACAACGAGACCTATTACGAACACGCCTATCTCGCCCGCTATCTCGGCCTGCTGCTCCTCGAAGGCGGCGACCTCGTCGTCCATGACGACCGCGCCGAAGTGCGCACGGTCGACGGGTTCCAGCCGATCCGCGTCCTGTGGCGGCGGCTCGACGCCGATTTCTGCGACCCGCTCGAACTCTTCGGCGGCTCGCGCATCGGCACGCCGGGTCTTGCGCGCGCGGTGCGCTCCGGCGCGCTCACCCTCGTCAACGCGCTCGGCGCCGGCATCCTCGAGACGCCGGCGCTGCTCGCCTTCCAGAAGCCGCTGGCAAAAGCGCTCCTCGGCGAGGAACTGACGCTGCCGACCATCGCCACCTGGTGGTGCGGCCAGGAGAAGATCCGCCGCTTCGTCGAGGAGAACGCCGCCCGGCTGCAGCTCGGCCCGGCCTTTCCCGGCGCCCCGCATTTTCCCGTCATGGGCGAGACCGCGGCCCGGCCGGGCACAGGCGGCCAGAAGGTGCCGGCCACGACCCGCGAGGGCGTCTCCCTGGTCGGCCAGGAGATCGCCGCCCTCTCGACGGCGCCGGTGTTCGGCGCCAAGGGGCTGGAGCCGCGGCCGGTGACGCTGCGCGCCTTCCTGATGCGCGACGAGGAGGGCTGGCACGTCATGCCCGGCGGCTTTGCCCGCGTCGCCGATTCGCGCGATGCGCGGGTGATCTCGATGCAGCGGGGCGGCGGCTCGATCGACGTCTGGATCCCCTCGCCGGCGCCGGCCGCCAAGCCGGTGACGCTGCTCGGGCCGAAGGGCGACCGCTTCTCGCGGCGGCTGCCGGGGGCGCTGCCCGCCCGGGCGGCGGACAACCTGTTCTGGCTCGGCCGCTATGCCGAGCGCGGCGAGGTGGCGGCGCGGCTGTTGCGGCTGCATGCCGGCCGCGCCGGCGAGGGCTGGAGCGAGGGCGAGCTCGAGGCCCGCATCGCGACGATCCTCGAGGACTACGGCGTCGAGATCGACGGCGGCCATCCCGAGCGCGGGCTCCTCGCCCTCGCCCGCCAGGCGGCGGACACCGCCTCGCGCATCCGCGAGCGCTTCTCCCCGGACGCCTGGCGCACGCTGAAGGACATCGTCGCCCTCATCCTCGACGCCATCGCCGAGAAGGACGAGGACGTCGTCGGACTGACCAGCGCCATCCTCACCCATCTCTCGGGCTTTGCCGGTCTTGCGCACGAGAACATGTATCGCTTCACCGGCTGGCGCTTCATGCAGTGCGGCCGGGCGCTGGAGCGCGGCCAGGCGACGGCGGCGGTGGTCTCGGCCCTGCTCGCAGGGGAGGCGCCGGTCGGGGCGCTGGAGGCGCTTTTGACCTTCACCGATTCCTCCGTCACCTATCGCCGGCGCTATTCGGTGAACCTGTCGGAGGAGACGGTGGTCGATCTCGCGGTTCTCGACCCGCTCAACCCCCGCTCCCTCGCCTTCCAGGTCAACACCCTCGCCGAGGTCACCTCGGCGCTGCCGGGGGTGCATCTCGGCGAGACGCCGGACCTGTTGTTCCGCCGCCTCGCGAGGCTGAAGGTCCGGCTGCAGACGGCCGACGCCGTCGAGGTCGACAGCGCCTTCCTCGATCGGATCGCCGGTGATCTGGCGCTGATCTCCGACCTCCTCACCCAGCGCTATCTCCTGTCGAGCCCGCGGGCGGCGGCCGAATGGAGCGGGGGACCGGAATGAGATACGCCATCCGCCTGAAGATCACCTACGACTACCCCTCTGCCGTGAGTGATGCGCGCCACCTGTTGCGGGTGCGCCCGCGCGACGGCGGCGGCCAGACGCTCCAGAAGGTGGAGGTGGCCATCGCTCCCCGCCCCGGCGAGCACGCGCGGGAGACCGATTTCTTCGGCAACGGCGTCGATGCCATCGCCTTCTTCACGCCGCAGACCGAACTGTCCGTCGTCATGGAGGCCAAGGTGACGGTCGACCGGCCGCCGGCGGCCCTCGACGCCTCGCCGGACCTCGGCACGCTCGCCGACGAGGCGCTGCACTGCCGCTCGGCGGAGGGCGCCTCGCCGCTCCACCATCTGGGGCCCAGCCGGCGCATCGCCCCGCTCGCCGCGGTGACGACCTATGTGGCGGAGACCCTCGATGCGGGGGAACAGCCGTCCGGCGAGGCGGTGATGGCGCTGACGAGGCGCATCCGCGCGGACTTCGTCTACGAGCCGGGCTCGACCAGCGTCGGCACCAGCGTCGCCGAGGCCTTCGCCCAGAAGCGCGGCGTCTGCCAGGATTTCTCCCATGTGATGATCGCCGGGTTGCGGGCGAACGGCATCCCCGCCCGCTATGTCAGCGGCTTCCTGCGCACCGAACCGCCGAAGGGCCGGCCCCGCCTCGAAGGCGCCGATGCGATGCACGCCTGGGTCGACGTGTGGCTGGGAAAGACGCTCGGCTGGGTCGGCTTCGATCCGACCAACGGAATCCTCGCCGGCGACGACCACATCGTCGTCGCCGTCGGTCGCGACTATTCGGACGCGCTGCCGATCGCCGGGGCCTTCGTCACCGCCGGGCCGCAGGCGACGGACCACTTCGTCGACGTGGTGCCGATCGGCTGAGCATTCGCGCCATTGCGAGCCTTCGCGAACGGCACGAGGACGCGGCGTGTCGGTCGGCACGGATGCCTGCCGGGGGCCGGTCGACCCGCAAGGATGGCCCGAGCGGCCTTGGCCGGGGGGCGGCAGATCGAGGGGTTGTCGCTGCAGATGGCGGTTCCGCCGAACCGGCCGGCCCGGCGGCGGAGATCGCACGGTCGTCGACGCATGGGCGTGTCCGCATCGCATCAGTCGCCGCCGAATTAAAGCTTTCTAGAGACATCCCCACGATGATGGCGGCAAGGCTTCGATCGCGCCAGACAGATGGCTTTCGCGCGCGAGCATGCCAACGTTTCAGTCGTCCCTTTCCGAGCTCTGGGTACCGTGCGGTCCCCAGCTCTCGGCGCGATCGTTGAGCACAGATGACAGCATGATCGGCAGCGTCCAGTTGATTTTCTTCCTGGCGATGGGGACCTTCGTCATCGCCGGAGCGGCGCTGTTCTCCGAATGGCGGAGATTCCGCGATCCGGCCGCCCTCTGGTGGACGGCCGCCTTCTTCGCCAGCGCCGTGGCCTCGAGCCTCTTCCCGCTGCGGCAATACGACGATCTCGACATCGTCTCGATCGGCCTGGCGAACGCCATGTTTCTCTTGTCCTACGGCGCCATCTGCGCGGGGATCTGGAACTATCACGGCCGCCGGGCGAACGTCGTCATGTTCGTCGGCCCGAGCCTCGTGTGGCTATTGTTCTGGTGGCTTTGCCCACTCGCGTCCGACTTCGACAGCCGCGTCGCCGTCATATCCGTGCTGACGTCGGTCATTTCGATCGTCAGTGCCTTCGGTGCCCTGTCCGGCGATGCGAGGCCGAGGCGGCTGGGGCGTGCGCTCGCCCTGTTGATGACGATCAGAGCCGGCTTCTCTGCGATCCGCGCCGCCTGGGCGAGCGCGATGTTCGGGCCGATTTCCGACGCTCAGCGCGAGCTCGGCTTCGAGATCGTTATCATCGAAGGTCTCTGGGCCTCGGTCATCGCCGGCTATCTGCTGCTTGCGCTGCTGCGCGCGAAGCGCGAGCGCTCGCTCGTCAAGCTGGCCGAAACCGACTATCTGACCGGCGCTGACAATCGCCGGGCCTTCCAGCTGAAGGCGGAAGCGGCTTGGCGCAGCGCCACCGATCGCCGCGAAACGACGCTGCTGATGCTCGACCTCGACAACTTCAAGCAGATCAACGATGCCAATGGCCACGCCTTCGGCGACGAGGTGCTGAAGGATTTCGCCGCCCTGGTCAGCGCCCACATCCACCCCGGCGACACCTTCGCAAGGCTCGGTGGCGAGGAGTTCGCCCTCCTGCTTCCCGATTGCGACGAGGCCACCGCGGCGCGGCTCGCCGAAGCGATCCGAGCCGAGTTTGCCAGGGCTATGCTGGCGCGCAAAGCCGAAAAGGTCGGCGCGACGGTAAGCATCGGCATCGCCTCGACGCGCCATGCGGCAAGCCTCGATCGGCTCCTTGCCGTCGCCGACGAGGCCCTCTACCGGGCAAAGGCGAATGGGCGCAACCGGGTCGAGTGTGGGCCCCGGCGGGAGGCCACGGCCACCTCCGGCTACGGCTCCCGGGCCGCCCTCGACTTCTCCACCTGACGGCGCGATCGTCGGCGCCCGGCTTCTGCCCCGCCCGAAAGATCGCGTCCGACGCGCGGACGCGTCGGCACCCTCGGCCCATCAGCCCTCGTGGACCATGACGACGGTCGCGAGCGGCGGCAGCGTCAGCGCGATCGAATAGGGCCGGCCGTGGACCGACGGTTCCTCGGCCGTCTTGCCGCCCATGTTGCCGACATTCGAGCCGCCATAGATCTCCGCGTCGGTGTTCAGCCGCTCGGTCCAGGTGCCCGGTTTCGACACGCCGACCCGGTAGCCATGGCGCGGGATCGGCGTGAAGTTGGAGACGATCAGCACCTGCCGGCCTTCCCGGTCCTTGCGCAGGAAGGCGATGACGCTCTCCTCGACATTGGAGGTATCGACCCATTCGAAGCCGCTCGGGTCGCAGTCGAGCTGATGCAGGGCCGGGATCTCGCGGTAGAGCGTGTTGAGGTCGCGCACCAGCCGCTGGACGCCGGCATGGTTCGGCTGCTCGAGCAGGTGCCAGTCGAGCGACTGGTCGTGGTTCCACTCGGCGCGCTGGCCGAACTCGCCGCCCATGAAGATCAGCTTCTTGCCCGGATGGCTCCACATGAAGCCGAAATAGGCCCGCAGATTGGCGAATTTCTGCCACTCGTCACCGGGCATCTTGCCGAGCAGCGAGCCCTTTCCGTAGACCACTTCGTCATGGCTGAGCGGCAGGACGAAGTTCTCCGAATAGGCATAGACCATGCCGAAGGTCATGTGGTGGTGGTGGTAGCGCCGGTTGATCGGCTCTTCCTGCATGTAATGCAGGGTGTCGTGCATCCAGCCCATGTTCCACTTGAAGTGGAAGCCGAGACCGCCGGCATAGGTCGGCCGGGAGACGTCCGGAAACGCCGTCGATTCCTCGGCATGGGTGGTCGCCTTGGGGAAATACTCGCCGACCCGCTCGTTGGTGTCCTTCAGGAAGGCGATCGCCTCGAGATTTTCGCGGCCGCCATGGATGTTCGGCTCCCACTCCCCCTGCTCGCGGGAATAGTCGAGATAGAGCATCGAGGCCACCGCATCGACGCGCAGACCGTCGATGTGGAACTGGTCGAGCCAGTACATGCCGTTGGCGACGAGGAAGTTCCTCACCTGCGGCCGGCCATAGTCGTAGATCAGCGTGTTCCAGTCCCTGTGGAAGCCGCGCCGCGGGTCGGGATGCTCGTAGATCGCCGTGCCGTCGAAGCGCACGAGGCCGTGGACATCGGTGGGGAAATGGCCCGGCACCCAGTCGAGCAGCACGCCGATGCCCGCCTGGTGCAGCGCATCGACCAGCCGCGCGAAGGCTTCCGGCGAGCCCCAGCGCGACGACGAGGCGAAGAGGCCGATCGGCTGATAGCCCCAGGAGCCGTAGAACGGATGCTCGGAAACCGGCAGCAGCTCCACATGGGTGAAGCCCATGTCCTTCACATAGGGCACCAGTGCCTCGGCGATGGCGTCGTAGTCGAGCATCTCGTTGCCCTCGCCCCGCCGCCAGGAGCCGAGATGCACCTCGTAGATCGAGATCGGCGTCTCGCGGTTCTGCCATTCCTTCGAATGGGCCTGGAACTCGCCGTCCTGCCACTCGTGATCGACGAGGCCGTGGACGACCGAAGCCGTCGACGGCGCCTCCTCCTGCAGGAAGCCCACCGGATCGGCCTTCAGCGGCTGGATGTTGCCGTCCTGGCCGATCACCTCGAACTTGTAGACCTCGCCCTTGCCGAGATGCGGGATGAACAGCTCCCAGACGCCGCATTCGTGCCGCTTGCGCATCACCGAGCGGCGGCCGTCCCAGGAGTTGAAATGGCCGACGACGGAGACCCGCCGGGCCCCGGGCGCCCAGACCGCGAAGGCGACGCCGGACGTTCCCTCCATCGTCGCCGGATGGGCGCCGAGCTTCTCGTAGAGGCGGTAATGGCTGCCTTCGGCGAGGAGATAGACGTCCTGCTCGCCGAGGATCGGGCCGAAGCGATAGGGATCTTCCTCGTCCCATTCAGGGCCGCCGCCATGGCTGTAGCGCATCCGGTAGGCCGACGCGCCGTCGAGGCCGGGCACGTAGCCGGCGAAGAAGCCTTCGGGCCCGAAGGCCTCGAGGACCGCGATCTCCTTGCCCGCGCCGTCGATCACCTTGGCCGAATGGGCGCCCGGCCGATAGACGCGCACGATCGCGCCACCATCGGTCGAAAACCGGCCGAGGACCGAGAAGGGATCGCCATGGACGCCGCGACCGATCTCCCAGGCCTGGTTCTCGTCGGGCAGATGCTCGATGCCGGCGGGGGGCGTTGCGGGGGTCAAAGTCATTTCAGAACCTGTCGTTTCTCGAGGAGGGCGACGATGCCGCGCAGGGGAATCGACAACCAGCCCGGCCGCATGGCGGCCTCGTAGCGAAGCTCGTAGAAGGCCTTCTGCAGCACGAAGAGGTCGAGGAGCTGCCGGGTCGGCTCGTCGAGAGCGACGCCGGACGCTGCGCTCCAATGGCCGAGGAAGGCTTCCGTCACCTCGTCGCGCCAGCTCGTCGCCATGTCGCGCAGCCGCTCGGCCGTCGTCTCGTCGACGGGACCGGCCCGGTCCCTTGCGGCAAAGGCCGCATAGTCGAAGGAGCGGATCATGCCGGCGACGTCGCGCAGCGGCGAGGTCTTGGCCCGGCGCTCTTCGAGCGAACGGCCGGGCTCGCCCTCGAAGTCGAGGATCACCACGTCGTTCTTGGCGACGAGGACCTGGCCGAGATGGTAGTCGCCATGGATACGGGTGCGATGGGCCTTCACCTTCAGGCCGCCGAAGCGGTCGAACCAGGTGAGGATGTCCTTCTCCGCGCCGAGCAGCCGCTCGACATTCTCCAGCTCTTCGGACGGAAGGTTGGGCTTCGCCCTCGCCAGCACCGCCAGCGCATCACCGGCATCCTGCTTCGCCTCGCCGACGATCGCCATGTAGCTGTCGTCGTCCAGCGGCTCGGGATCGAAGGCGGCGTCACCGGTGCGGGTGGCGAGCGCGGCATGCATCTCGCCGGTGCGCCGGCCGAGCACCTCGGCCGGGTCGATCTGGATGTTGAGCTTCGGCTCGCTCATCGTGCCGGTCTCGAGAGTGTCGTCGGCCATCGGCGGCTGCGAATAGGCGTGGTCGCGCAGGTAGCGGGCCAGGGCCTCGACGATGACGGTCCAGGCGTCGCCCTGGTTCTGCACCTGCTGGAACAGGGCGGCGATCGCCGTGCTCGTCCCGTCGCCGCGCACCAGCTCGATCGAGCCGTAGAGCGCCGGGGCGGCCTCGAAGCTGGTCTTTTCGGTGAGGAAGCGGGTGACCTCCAGCTCCGGCTGGATGCCGTCGCGCAGGCGCCGGTAGTATTTCAGGATCGCCTCGCCGCCGACCAGCAGGGAGGTGTTGGACTGCTCGCCGGACAAGGGCCGGATCGCGTCGGTCTCGATCAGCAGCGTGCGGCCGAGGCCCTCGCGCTCGCTCGCAGAGGCGGTGACGACGAGTTCGCCGCCGGAGAGTTCGACATTCACGTCCGCCGCGATCAGGGCGATCATCAGCTTGGCGAATTCGGCGCTGCGGGTGCCGTCGACGAGGGCGCCGATCCGCGGGCCCTGGCGCACCTTGGCGATGGTGTAGGGCAGGTCGGCGTCCGTCGGGCTGAGATGCTGCTCGCCCCAGCGCACCGACAGCGGCAGGAGATAGTTCTGGGTGCCCTCGCCGGTCTCGACCGTCAGCTCGGTCAGGAGATGGCGGCGGCTGTCGGGGGTCGGCGGGCCGAGGACGGAGATGTCGAGGCCGGTCGGGCGGGCCGACTTGCCGGCGAACCAGCGCTGGCCGGCGACATAGTCCGGCAGCACCGACTTCAGCTCGGTGAGGTTGCGTCCGCCGATGGTGGCCTTGAGGTCGCCCTGGGCGACGAGCGTCGAGAAGGCCGGCAACGGCGTCGGCGCACTCGGACGCCCCTGGGTCGCCGCGGTGTCCGCAAGGTCGAACCAGAAGAAGCCGTAGGCCGGCAGCGTCAGCATGTAGGAGCCAGTGCCGATCGGGGGAAAGGGCGAAAGACCGAGCATCTCGACGGGAACGCAGCCGGCGTAGTCCGCCAGATCCAGTTCGACGGCCTGGGCCGAACTCGACAGATTGGCGACGCACAGCACCCGCTCATCGGCATATTCGCGCAGATAGACGAGGATCTTGCGGTTCGACGGCAGCAGGAAGGTGATCGCGCCCCGGCCGAAGGCTTCCTTGGTGCGCCGCACCTGGATCAGCCGGCGCATCCAGTTGAGCTGGGAGGCCGGGTTGTTCGACTGCGCCTCGACATTGACCGCCTGGTAGCCGTAGACGGCATCCTGGATCACCGGCAGATAGAGCCGCTGCGGATCGGCGCGGGAGAAGCCGCCATTGCGGTCGGCCGACCACTGCATCGGGGTGCGCACCCCGTCGCGGTCGCCGAGATAAATGTTGTCGCCCATGCCGATCTCGTCGCCGTAATAGACGGTCGGCGTGCCGGGCATCGACATGAGGAGCGCGTTGAGCAGCTCGACCTTGCGCCGGTCGTTGCCCATCAGCGGGGCGAGCCGTCGCCGGATGCCGAGATTGATGCGGGCCCGCGTGTCCGCCGCATAGGTCGACCAGAGATAGTCGCGCTCCTCCTCGGTGACCATTTCCAGCGTCAGCTCGTCATGGTTGCGCAGGAAGATCGCCCACTGGCAGTTCTCGGGGATCTCCGGCGTCTGGCGCATGATGTCGGTGATCGGATGCCGGTCTTCCTGGGCGAGTGCCATGTACATGCGCGGCATCAGCGGGAAGTGGAACGCCATGTGGCATTCGTCGCCCTCGCCGAAATAGGGACGGGTGTCCTCGGGCCACTGGTTGGCCTCGGCCAGCAGCATCTTGTCGGGGTAGTATTTGTCGAGATCGGCGCGGATCGCCTTGAGGACCTCGTGGGTCTCGGGCAGGTTCTCGTTGTTGGTGCCCTCGCGCTCGACGAGATAGGGGATCGCGTCGAGCCTCAGCCCGTCGACACCCTTGTCGAGCCAGAAATGCATGGTGGAGAGCACCTCCTCCATGACCTTCGGATTGTCGAAGTTGAGATCCGGCTGGTGCGAGAAGAAGCGGTGCCAGAAATACTGGCCGGCCACCGGATCCCAGGTCCAGTTGGAGGTCTCGGTGTCGGTGAAGATGATGCGGGTGAGGTCGTAGCCCTTGTCGTCGTCGGCCCAGACGTAGAAGTCGCGCTCCGGCGAGCCCTTGGGCGCCCGGCGGGCCGCCTGGAACCAGGGATGCTGGTCGGAGGTGTGGTTGATGACCAGCTCGGTGATCACCCGCATGCCGCGCTTGTGGGCTTCCTCGATCAGCCGCTCGACATCCTCCAGATTGCCGTAGGAGGGATTGACCGAGCGGTAGTCGGAGATGTCGTAGCCGTCGTCGCGCAGCGGCGAGGGATAGAACGGCAGGAGCCAGATCGCCGTGACGCCGAGTTCCTGGATGTAGTCGAGGCGCGACAGGAGCCCGGCGAAATCGCCGATACCGTCACCGTTGGAATCGACGAAGGTCTTGACGTGCACCTGATAGATGATCGCGTCCTTGTACCAGTCCGGCGCGTTGAGGTCCGGCCCGGAGGACGTCTCGGGTGTGACGATGGTGGCAATCTCGTTCATGGAGCTGAGGCGCTTTCGGCGTTCTTGGTTCTATCGCGTGAGCTTGAAGACGGCGTAAGGGCAATCCTGCGGGTTCAGCCACCAGTGCTGGACCTTGCCGGTCCAGGTCAGGGCGTTGCCGCTCACAAGGTCGGTCGCCTGGATCGTCCCGTCGTCGGGCAGGCCGAATTCCCAGAGCGGCACCTCGAAGTTGCCCCCCTGATCGTGATGGGGATCGAGATTCACCATGAACAGGAGGTAGGAGGAGAGATCCTTCGTCCGCTTGGCGTAATAGAGGATCTGGTCGTTCCAGAAATTGAGGAAGGCGAGGGAGCGGAAGTCCCGCATCGCCGCCTCCTCGTTGCGCAGCCTGTTGAAGAAGGCGATGTCGTCGCGGATATTGCCCTCGCCATGCCAGTCGAAGGCGCGGATCTCGTATTTTTCCGAGTTGAGATATTCCTCCTTGCCGGGCACCGGCAGGAATTCGCACAGCTCGAAGCCGGAATAGACGCCGTAATTGCCGGCGAGCGAGGCCGCCAGAGCGAGGCGCGTGCGAAAGCCCGGACGGCCGGCGGTCTGGAGATAGAGCGGATTGATGTCCGGCGTGTTGACGAAGAAGTTCGGCCGCATGTATTCGGCGCATTCCTCGGTCGTCAGCTCGGTCAGATATTCCGTCAGCTCGCCCTTGGCGTTCCGCCAGGTGAAATAGGAATAGGACTGGTTGTAGCCGACCTTGCCGAGCCGCTTCATCACCTTCGGCCGGGTGAAGGCCTCGGCGAGGAAGATGACGCCCGGATCGACCTTGCGCACTTCGGCGATCATCCACTCCCAGAAGGGGAACGGCTTGGTGTGGGGATTGTCGACCCGGAAGATCCGCACGCCCTTGTCCAGCCAGAACAGGACGATGTCGCGTAATTCGTACCAGATCGAGGGCAGCGCGCCGCGATAGAAATGGACGTTGACGATGTCCTCGTATTTCTTCGGCGGGTTCTCGGCGAACTTGATCGTGCCGTCCGGCCGCCAGTCGAACCATTCGGGATGCTGCCTGATCCAGGGATGGTCCGGCGAGCACTGGATGGCGAAGTCGATGGCGACCTCCAGCCCGTGCTTCTTCGATTCCGCGATCAGCCGGGCGAAATCCTGGAAGGAACCGAGCTCGGGATGGATCGCATCGTGGCCGCCCTCGGGCGAGCCGATCGCATAGGGGCTGCCGGGATCGTCCGGCGCCGGCGTCAGCGTGTTGTTCTTGCCCTTGCGATTGGTCTTGCCGATGGGATGGATCGGCGGGAAATAGAGGACGTCGAAGCCCATTTCCGCAATGTCGGGGAGCCGCGCGATGACGTCGTCGAAGGTGCCGTGACGGTTGGCGTCGCCCGATTGCGAGCGCGGGAAGATCTCGTACCAGGCGGAAAACGCCGCCCGCTCCCGGTCGACCCACACCGGAATTGCGCCGGGATAGCGCGACAGGTTCGTGCGCGCGCCGGCCTGCGTGAGGAGCTGCGTGACCTCGTCGGACTGCATCAACTGGTACTGGCCGTCCTGATCGCCTCTCGCGGCATGCTTTTCCAGCCGTTCGAACAGCTTGGCCAAAGCCCGCTGGTCGCCCTTGGCGCCGCGGCCTGACTCGGCCGCCTTCTTCACCAGGTCCCGCGCCTCGGTCAGCTCGAGATCGGTCAGCTTTCCGGCGTCGCGCTTCTTCTTCGCCTCGTCGCGCCAGGTGGCGTAGAGGTCGCGCCAGGCGATGATCGAATAGCGATAGGGGCCGGGCGTCTCGAAGCGGATCGTCGCCTGCCAGCGGTCGTTCGTCACGAACTCGAACCTGGCTTCCGTCCACTTCGACGGATCGACGTCGGCCGGGCCGTAGATCAGCGCCGCGTCGATCTTGTCATGGCCGTCGCAGAAGATGTCCGCCGAGACGGTCAGCGGCTCGCCGGTGGCGCGTTTGACGGCGAAACGTCCGCCGTCAACCTCGGGTTCGACGCCTTCGATGGCGACCCGGTTCTCGGCGAGCGCGAAGAGGAGTGCCTCGCCCTCCGCATTCTTCGCCTTCAGGGCTTTCTTCGGCTTCTTGGGCTGCAGATCGGCATCGGCCATGCACGAACCTTCTTGAAAGGTTTCGGGTCAGGTGAAGACCGCCATGGGAACGCCGGCGGTCGCGGAGCACAGGGTTAAGGGATAGGCGGGCTGGATCGCATGTCCAGTCGCAACGCCCGAACGCCGGGGAAGTTCAGGTCGGGGGGCGGAAAAAAGGATTGGCGTGCCGCCTTGATATCGCTTTGCGATCCGAGGCGGGGTCGGCCCCGTCGGCGCCATGCGACATCGGCGGAATTTTACCGCCGGGGCAAGAGCGACGAGGCCCTACTGGGCACTCTCGCCGGCCTGCGGGGTTCGCGGCAGGGGCGCCTGGTCGAGCTTCGGCGCCAGCGGCCTCTGGCCGGCGTTGTAGCGGTCGTAGATCCGCCGGCCTGCCGCATAGGTCGCGACGGTGGTGCGCTCGTCGCCGAGGATCATCAGGGCGAAGAGCTCCTCGGCCAGCGTCTCCACCCGCTCCATGCGCCGGCGCAGCGGGGCGGTGGCCTGGGTGTCGAGGACGACGAGATCGGCCTCGAGGCCGGGCGCAAGCTGGCCGACCTTGCCGCCGATCCCCAGCGCCGCGGCATTGCCCGCCGTCAGCATGTGGAACGCCTCGAAGGCCGGCAGCCTCTGGCCCTGCAGCGCCAGCACCTTGTAACCTTCCGCCGCGGTCGTCAGCATCGAGTAGGACGTGCCGCCGCCGATGTCGGTGGCGATGCCGGTCGCAAGGCCGACCCGGCGCGAGGCGGCGAGATCGTAAAGGCCGGAGCCGAGGAAGAGGTTGGAGGTCGGGCAGAAGATCGCCGACGCGCCCTTATCCGCCAGCGCCGATCGCTCGCGCTCGGACAGGTGGATGCAGTGGCCGAAGAGCGCCCGCGGGCGAACGAGACCGTAGCGCTCGTAGACGGCGGTGTAGTCCGCCGACCAGGGGAAGGCCTGCGCGACGAAGGCGATCTCGCCGTGGTTTTCCGACAGATGCGTCTGGATGGGCAGATCCGGATGCTCGGCGGCGAGCGCCTGCACCGCCTCCAGTTGCGCCTCGGTGGAGGTCGGGGCGAAGCGGGGCGTGATCGCGACTTCCAGGCGGCCGCGCCCGTGCCAGGCGGCGATCAGCTCCTGGGTCTGCTCGTAGCCCGACGCCGGCGTGTCGAGGAGACCCGCCGGGCCGTTGCGGTCCATCATCACCTTGCCGGCGATCATGCGCAGGCCCCGCCGCTCGGCCTCGTGCAGAAACGTCTCGGCGCTCACCTGATGGGTGGTGCAATAGACCGCCGCGGTCGTGGTGCCGTTGGCCGCCAGCGTGTCGAGGAGGAAGCGGGAGGCCTCCCCCGCGACGCCGCTGTCGCCGTAGCGCAGCTCCTCGGGAAAGGTGTATTTCGCCAGCCACTCCATCAGCTCGGCGCCGTAGGAGGCGACGACTTGCGTCTGCGGCAGATGCAGATGCGGGTCGATGAAGCCCGGCAGGACGAGATGTGGCCGGTGGTCGACCAGCGGAATGCCCGGGCCGAGGCGGCGGGCGATCGCCGGCCCCTCGCCCACCTCGACGATCATGCCCTGCGTCACGACGACGATGCCGTCCTCGATGAAGCGCACGGCGCGGGCTTCCCCCTCGACGGCCGGATCGGCATCGAAGGAGAGGAGCCGCCCGCGGATCGCGATGGTGCCGGTTCGTCCTGTCATGGCAGGGATGATAGCGCCGAAGCGGGCGTTCTCACAGTCCCCTGCCGAGGCCCGGCGCCGCGCCGTCGGCGAGCCAGCGGGCGAGGATCTCGCGTTCGGAGGGTTCGAGGCCGGTGATGTTGCCGGGCGGCATGGCATGGCTGCGCACCGCCTGGCGCTCGATCAGCGCGGCGTAGTGGACGACGTCGCTTCCGGTCTCGAGCGGGATGTTCTTCGGCGGGTGGATCATGCCCGGCCAGAGCGGCTCGCGGGCATGACACATCGAGCAGCGCGACAGGACGATCGCCTCCGCCGCCTCGAAATGCACCGAGTTGGCGAGGGCCACTTGCGGATCGCTGCGCCATTCGCGCTGCGTGGTCTCGGCCTCGGCCGTGCGCCATCCGGGCGCGCCGGACAGGGTGATGACGACGATGAAGCAGATGCCGGCGAGCGGCCAGCACCACCAGAGTTTTTCGCCCGTCGCATGCATCGTGTTGAAGAAATGCCGGACGATGGCGCCGATGAGCAGCACCAGCCCGGCGATCGCCCAGTTCCACTCCGTCGCGAAGGCCAGCGGATAATGGTTGGAGAGCATCAGGAAGATGACCGGCAGGGTCAGGTAGTTGTTGTGCAGCGAGCGCTGCTTGGCCGCCTTGCCGAGCGCCGGATCCGGGCTCCTGCCGGCCTTGAGGTCGGCGACGACGATCTTCTGGTTGGGGATGATGGTGAAGAAGACGTTGGCGGTCATGATCGTCGCGATCAGCGCGCCGGTGTGGAGCATCGCGCCGCGGCCGGAAAACACCTGCGAAAACAGATAGCTCGAGACCACCACATAGACGAAGAGGATGGCGAGCAGCGCCGTGTCGTTGTTCTTCAGGGGCGACTTGCAGAGGAGGTCGTAGACGACCCAGCCGAGGCCGAGGCCGGCGATCCCGATGAGGCTCGCGCCCCAGACCGGCAGGTCGGCGATCTCAGGGTCGATCAGATAGAGATCGGCCTGGACGTAATAGAGCAGGAACAGGAGTGCGGCGCCGGACAGCCAGGTCGAATAGCTCTCCCATTTGAACCAGGTCAGCTCGTCCGGCATCATCTCCGGCGCAACGGTGTATTTCTGCATGTGGTAGAAGCCGCCGCCATGCACCTGCCAGGCCTCGCCGGCGACGCCCACAGGCAGCTCCCGCCGGCGCCGCAGGCCGAGATCGAGGGCGATGAAATAGAAGGACGAACCGACCCAGGCGATGGCGGTGATCACATGGATCCACCGCACCGCGAACTGCAGCCATTCGGAGAGGTATGTCCACATGCGGGGTCGGGTTCCTTGGGTGGAGACGGCGTTCGGGCGGGCGCTGGCTGTTGCTGCGAGGCAGGAAGCGCCGTGTCTCACGAGCTTCGAAGCAGGAAGCGCCGCGCCTCGGAGCCCCCCTCGGCACGAACGTTGCGGAAGAGCTGGATGCACTGCACCCCTTACCCTTCGAGACTAAGCCGATTTGTCGACCGGCTCAGTCCCTCGGAAAAAGACCGACGGCCTAAGTCCCGATCCTCAGCTCTGCACGCCCTCGACGTACCAGTCCATCTTCAGCAGGTCGCCCTCCGGGATAACCTCTCCTTCCGGGATCTTCACCTCACCGGACTGGTCCTTGATCGGGCCGGTGAAGATCTCGTAGGTGCCGGCCTTGGTGTCGTCGACGATCTTCTGGGCGGCGGCCTTCACGTCCTCGGGCATCTTTTCGTTGAAGGGCGCCATTTCGACCTCGCCCTCCTTCATGCCGAGCCAGACATTGTCGGCCTCCCAGGTGCCGTCGAGCAGCGCCTGGATGCGGCCGGTGTAATAGGGGCACCACTGGTCGACGATCGCCGTCATGTGGGCGTTGGGGGCGAAGCTCTCCATGTTCCAGGCCTGGCCGAAGGCGATGGCGCCGGCCTCTTCCGCGGCCTGCAGCGGCGCCGGGGAATCGGTGTGCTGGGTGATCACGTCGGCGCCCTGGGAGAGCAGCGCGCGCGTCGCGTCGGCTTCCTTGGCCGGATCATACCAGGAGTTCACCCAGACGACCTGGGTCTTGAAGTCCGGATTGATCTTCTGAGCAGCGAGCTGGAAGGCGTTGATGCCCATGACGACTTCCGGGATCGGGAAGGAGGCGACATAGCCGGCCTTGCCCGACTTCGACATCTTGGCGGCGATGGTGCCGAGGACGGCGCGGCCCTGATAGAACTTGGAATTGTAGAGGCCCATATTGGCGTTGCCGCCGGTGGTGTAGCCGGTGGCGTGCTCGAACTTCACATCCGGAAACTGCTTGGCCACCTTGATCGTCGGGTTCATGAAGCCGAACGACGTGGTGAAGACGATGTCGTTGCCGTCCTGGGCGAGTTGGCGGATGACGCGCTCGGCGTCAGGCCCCTCGGCGACGTTCTCGACATAGCTGGTCTCGACCTTGTCGCCGAGGTTCTTCTCCAGGCACAGCCGGGCCTGGTCGTGGGCGTAGGTCCAGCCATAGTCGCCGACCGGGCCGACATAGACGAAGGCCGCCTTCACCGTCTCCTTGCCGTCCTGGGCGAAGGCCGGCGCGACGGACGTCGCGGCGAGGCCGAGGGCGGCGCCGGCGGCGAGAAGCTTGCGTCTCGAAAGTTCGAACATCGAAGGTCTCCTGGTATGGTCTGGATCAGGCCGTCGCCCGGAAGGATTTTCCGAGACAGGCCGGGGCGTTGGCGCCGCCGCGCTTGGCGGCGGAGATGATCGCGAGGACGGCGATCGTCGCGAGATAGGGAAGCGCCGCGAGGACCTCGGGCGCGAACATGTTGAAGCCGGCGGCTTTCGCCTGCAGCTCCATGGTGATGACGAGGCCGAAGAGATAGGCGCCGGCGAGCATGCGGCCGGGCTTCCACGAGGCGAAGACGACGAGGGCGATGGCGATCCAGCCGCGGCCCGCCGTCAGCCGCTCGGCCCACATCGGGGTGAGGACGAGCGAATAGTACGAGCCGGCAAGCCCGGCCATCGCCCCGCCGAAGAGGATGGCGAGATAGCGCACCTTCAGGACCGGATAGCCGATGGCATGGGCGGCGGTGTCGGATTCGCCGACGGCCCTGAGGATCAGCCCGGCCCGGGACCGGGCGAGAAACCACGAGACGGCAAGGGTCAAGGCGAGGCCGAGATAGACCACCGGCGAATGGCCGAAGACGAGGCGCAGGAGCGGCGACGCCGTCAGGGCCTCGGGGAAGATCGGCCCGAAGGTCGGCGTGGTGATGCCGACGAAGGGGGCGCCGATCAGCGCCGAGACGCCGGTTCCGAAGATCGTCAGGGCGAGGCCCGTCGCCACCTGGTTGGCCATCAGGGTGAGGACGAGGAAGGCGAAGATCGCCGAGGCCAGCGCCGCGGCCGCCATCGCCCCGAGCGCTCCGAGGACGGGCAGGCCGGTGGTGGTGGCGACGGCGAAGCCGGTGACCGCGCCGATCAGCATCATGCCCTCGACGCCGAGATTGAGGACACCGGATTTTTCGACGACGAGCTCGCCGAGGCCGGCGATGAGCAGGGGCGTCGCGGCGCCGGCCACCGTCATCAGGATGGCGACGAGAAGGTCGAGACTCATGCCGTCACCGTCTTTGCCTTGGCTGGCGCCGCGGGATCGGCCGCAGGGTTCCCGCCCGGGGCGCCGGCCTTGGCGGGGCGGCCGGAGACGAGGCGGTAGCGGACCAGGATATCGGCCGCGAGCAGGAAGAACAGCATCATCGACTGGAACACGCCGGTCGCCGCCGATGGCAGGCCGATGGTCGTCTGGGCGCTCTCGCCGCCGACATAGGTGAGCGCCAGGACGAGGGCGGCGAGGAGGATGCCGAGCGGGTTCAGCCGGCCGAGAAAGGCGACGATGATCGCCGTGTAGCCGTAGCCGGTGGGAAACTGCGGCACCATCTGGCCGAACGGGCCGGCGGCCTCGATGATGCCGGCGAGCCCGGCGAGGCCGCCGCCGGCCAGCAGCGCGATCCAGACGGTCGAGGCGGCGCCGAAGCCGCCGAAGGCGGCGGCTTTCGGGGCAAGCCCGACGACCTTCATCTGGAAGCCGGTGACGGTGCGCGCCAGGACCAGGAAGGCGGTCAGGGCGACGGCCGCCGCCAGCGGCACGCCGAGATGGATCAGGGTGCCGGGCACCACCATCGGCAGCGTCTGGTCGGCGGAGAACATCGCCGTCTGGGGGAAGTTGAACCCCATCGGGTCCTTCCAGGGCCCGCGCATCAGGTAATACAGGATCTGGATCGCGACATAGTTGAGCATCAGGCTCGACAGGATCTCGTTGACCCCGAGCGTCGTCTTCAGGAGCGCCGGGATCGCCGCCCAGGCCATGCCGCCGAGGATGCCGCAGACGAACATCGCCGGCAGGATCCAGGACCCGGTCATGTCGAGGGTGGCGAGCGCGACGCCGGTGCCGGCGAGGCCGCCGAGGATGTACTGGCCCTCGGCGCCGATGTTCCAGACATTGGCCCTGAAGCCGATGGCAAGGCCGGTGGCGATCATCGCCAGCGGCGCCGCCTTCACCAGGAGATCCTGCCAGCGATAGGGATTGAACAGCGGCTTGACGAAGATCTCGTAGACCGCGCCGAGCCCGTCATGGCCGAGCAGCGTGAACAGCGCGGCGCCGACGAACAGGGTCGCCGCGACCGCGATCACGGGTGCCGCCAGCATCATGGCGCGGCTTTCCTGCCGCCTCGGCTCCAGCCGCAACAGGCTCACAGGGCAGGCTCCGGCTGCTTGGCGGAGGTCGCGACGCGGCCGGGATCCGGATCGAGCGCCGCTCCCGCCTGCCCACCGCCGTGGATCCCGCCCATCAACAGCCCGACGCGCTCGATGGAGATGCCCTTGACGGCCATCGGCTCCGACAGCCGCCCCTCGTTGATCACCGCCAGACGGTCGCAGAGCTCGAGAAGTTCGTCGAGATCCTGACTGACGACGACGACGCTCGCACCTTTGGCGGCGAGATCGATCATCGCCTGGCGGATGAAGGAGGCGGCGCCGGCATCGACGCCCCAGGTCGGCTGGGAGACGACGAGGACGGCCGGGTTCTGCATGATCTCCCGGCCCATGACGAATTTCTGCAGGTTGCCGCCTGACAGGCTTCCGGCCGCAGCGCCGGGGCCGGTGGCCTTGACCGAGAAGGCGCCGATGACCTTCGCCGCATAGTCCCGCGCCGCCTTCGCCTTGATGACGCCGCCGGAGGCGAGCCCCATGCGGCTGCGGGCCGAAAGCAGCGCGTTCTCGGCGAGCGTCATGGCCGGCACGGCGGCATGGCCGTTGCGCTCCTCGGGGGAACTCGCAAGTCCGGCCCGGCGCCGGGCGCCGACGGAAAGGCCGGAGAGATCCGCGCCGTCGAGACGGATCGAGCCGGAGACGCCCCGCTGATTTTCTCCCGACAGCACCGCCAGAAGCTCGTTCTGGCCGTTGCCGGCGACCCCGGCGATGCCGAAGATCTCGCCCGAGCGCACCTCGAAGGAGACGTCCTTCAGGCTGGTGCCGAAGGGCGGCTCGCCCGGCGCGGAAAGCGAGGCGACGACGAAGCGCGCCGCGCCTTTGGCCGCGCCGGACTTGTCGGACAGGGCCTTCAGGCTGCCGCCGATCATCAGTTCGGCCATCGACCGCGCCGATTCCTCGCGCGGATCGCAGGTCGCCACCACCTTGCCGCCGCGCAGGATCGTCGCGGACTGGCAGAGGGCTTTGATCTCGTGGAGCTTGTGGGAGATGTAGAGGATCGAGCAGCCTTCCGACGCGAGGCGCCGCAACGTCTGAAACAGCTGCTCCACCTCCTGGGGCGTCAGCACCGAGGTCGGCTCGTCCATGATCAGGAGCTTCGGCTGCTGCAAGAGCGCCCGGACGATCTCGATGCGCTGGCGCTCGCCGACGGACAGGGTGTGGACATGGCGGTAGGGATCGAGCGACAGGCCGTAGGCATTCAGCACCTGGCGCACCCGCATTTCCAGTTCGCGCCGCGGTGGTGGCTCGTCCATGCCGAGCGCGATGTTCTCCAGCACCGTCATCGCCTCGAACAGCGAGAAGTGCTGGAACACCATGCCGATGCCGAGCGCCCGGGCCTCGCGCGGCGAGCCGATGGAAACCCGCTCGCCGTCGAAGACGATCTCGCCCTCGTCCGCCTGCTGCACCCCGTAGATGATCTTGACGAGGGTGGACTTGCCGGCGCCGTTCTCGCCGAGCAGCGCGTGGATCGCGCCGGCCGGGACCTCGAAGGAGACATGGTCGTTCGCGACGACGCCGGGAAAGCGCTTTGAAATCGCTTTCAGTTCCAGACGTGGCGCTCGCGCCGCTGCCCCCATGGATCGTTTCCTTGCCTCACCCCGATAACCACCGCACTATGGCACCGGAACGAGGCCGGTGCCAAGCTTCACGGCATGGTTTCTTCTTGATGTTTTAACAGGCAAGTGGCGATTTCCGCCGCCGCCAGCGCGGCGATGACCGCGGGACGCTTGTCGCGCAGCGCCGCACCGCCGATCGGCAGGGTCAGGCGGGCCTCATCCGATTCGCGGCCCTCCTCGGCGAGATGGCGACGGAAGCGCGCCCGCTTGGTCGCCGAGCCGATCATCCCGACATAGGCGCTGTCCGCTCTCGCCAGGGCCGCGGCGGCGACGAGGAAGTCCAGCGAGTGTTCGTGGGTCATGACGACATAGGCCGCGCCGGGCGGAGCGTCCTCGATCACGGCTTCGGGCATGGCAGCCGCGACGCAGCGCACGTCCTCGGGAATACCCGCGAGGGTGTCGGGGCGCGAATCGATCAGGCTGACGGCGAGCGGCAGCGGCGCCAGCGCCGCGGCGAGCGCGCGGCCGGTATGGCCCGCCCCGAAGATCAGCACGGCGGGACGGATCTGCCGCTCCAGCTCAGCCGCTTTGCCGAGCTCTTCGCGCACCTTATCGTCGACGCGCCGAAACGACAGCCCGACCCGGCCGCCGCAGCACTGGCCAAGCTCCGGCCCGAGCGGCACGTCGCTCGTCCCCGCCGCCTCGCCCGCCGCGATCATCCGGCGGGCCTTATCGATGGCATCGAATTCCAGCCGGCCGCCGCCGATCGTCCCGGAAACGGTGCCGGCGGTCACCAGCATGCAGGCCCCGGCCTCGCGCGGGGTCGAGCCGAGGGCGGTCTCGACGGTGACGAGGGTGGCGGGTTGGGCCTCGGCAAGGGCGGCGCGGGCGGTGTCGTGGAGGGTGGTCATGCAGCTCGCCCGAGGTCGACGCCAAACCTGGCACGGTTGTCTTCGAGATGGTCAGACATCGGCGCCCCGGCGCGCCCCCCTCTGTCCTGCCGGACATCTCCCCCACGAGGGGGGAGATCGATCTCGCGCCGACGCCGCTTCTTTTCCTTGATCGGTGAAGACTGCTCCAGAGCCGATTCCGATGCCCCGAACGGGTATGGAAACACGCCGAACGGCCAAGCCGCCGATCTCCCCCCTCGTGGGGGAGATGTCCGGCAGGACAGAGGGGGGCGCCTCGCCGCCATCGGTTCAGGTTCCCCCGGCACCTGGCGTTCCCGGCTCGCGCGAACGAGGGTCGATGCCATTTTCAGCACAAAGCTCGAGATAGGTTCTGAGGGACAACCGTCCCTCCCGTTCCAGCTCCTCCTCAGAGGCCGCATAGAAATCGCCCCCACCGCCAATCCCAAGGAACTCGCCGCGAAACAGGCCAATTTCCGGATCAAACGCGACAGTCGCCTTGAAACCGTCGATGTCCATCTCGCCACCCGCCATGCCTCACCGCCCGCCCCGCACCGCTTCCACCGCCCACAGCACCCGCTCCGGCGTCGCCGGCGCGTCGAGCCGGGGAAACATGCGTCCATCCCCCGCAGCAATCACCGCGTCGGTCAGCGCCGAAAACACCGAGATCGCCAGCATGAAGGGCGGCTCGCCGACGGCTTTCGAGCGATAGACGGTCTCGGAGCGGTTCTCGCCCTTTTCCCAGATCCTGATGCGCAGATCGTCCGGACGGTCGTTGGCGGTGGGGATCTTGTAGGTGGAGGGGGCGTGGGTCTTGAGCCGGCCCTTCGCGTCCCACCAGAGTTCTTCGCAGGTCAGCCAGCCCATGCCCTGGATGAAGCCGCCCTCGATCTGACCCAGGTCGATCGCCGGGTTCAGAGACCTGCCGACGTCGTGGAGGATGTCGGCGCGCAGGAGCCGGTATTCGCCGGTCAAAGTGTCGATCACCACCTCGGAACAGGCCGCCCCATAGGCGAAGTAGTAGAACGGCCGGCCGCTCGCCGCCTCCCGGTCGTAAGTGATCTCGGGGGTGGCGTAGAAGCCGGTCGAGGACAAAGAGATGCGCGCCAGATAGGCCTCGCCGACGAGGTCGCAGAAACGCTTCTCCATGTTGCCGATGAGCACCCGGTTCGGCTGGAACACCACCTGCTCGCGCGGCACGTGATAGCGCATCGCGGCAAAGTCGATCAGCCGGTCCTTGATGGTGCGGGCGGCGTTCCGGGCCGCCATGCCGTTGAGGTCCGAGCCGGAGGAGGCCGCCGTCGCCGAGGTGTTCGGCACCTTGGCGGTGGTCGTCGCGGTGATCTTCACCTTCTCGAGGTCGATCTGGAACTCCTCGGCGACGACCTGCGCCACCTTGACGAACAGTCCCTGCCCCATCTCGGTGCCGCCGTGATTCAGATGCACCGACCCGTCCTTGTAGACATGGACGAGGGCGCCGGCCTGGTTGAGATGGGTCGTGGTGAAGGAGATGCCGAACTTCACCGGCGTCAAAGCGAGACCCTTCTTGAGGATCGCATTGCCGGCATTGAAGGCCTTCACCGCCTCGCGCCGGGCGCGGTAGTCGGACGAGGTTTCCAGCTCGTCGACGATCTCGCCGATGACGCTGTCGGTGACGGGCATGTGGTAGGGCGTCTTCGCCGGCTCTTCTCCGACACCTGGATAGAAATTGCGCTTGCGCACGTCGAGCGGATCGAGCCCGGTCACGAACGCGATCTCGTCCATCGCCCGCTCGATGCCGACCATGCCCTGCGGCCCGCCGAAGCCGCGGAACGCCGTGTTGGAGACCGTGTGGGTCTTCAGCCGGCGCGAATGGATGCGCGCGGCTTTGAGGTCGTAGGCGTTGTCGGCGTGGAACATCGCCCGGTCGGCGATGGCGGCGGAAAGGTCGCGGGAATAGCCGCAGCGCACGACGTGCTCGAACTCGGCCGCGGCGATCGTCCCGTCTTTGTCGAAGCCGAGATCGTAGTCGATCCGCAGCTCGTGGCGCTTGCCGGTCATCTCCATGTCGTCGTCGCGGTCGAGGCGGCATTTCGCCGGCCGCCCGGTCTTTGCCGCGACGAGGGCGGCCACGGCGGCGAACAGCGCCGGCTGGCTTTCCTTGCCGCCGAAGCCGCCGCCCATGCGCCGCAGCTCGACCGTCACCGCGTGGTCAGGGACCCCAAGCATCTTGGCGACGTTGTGCTGGACCTCGGACGGGTGCTGGGTGGAGGAGCGGACGAACATGTCGCCGTCTTCCAGCGGCGCGGCGGTGGCGATCTGGCCTTCCAGGTAGAAATGATCCTGACCGCCGATCTCGACCCGGCCCTTCACCCGCATCGGCGCCGCGTCGAGCGCGGCGACCGGATCGCCGAGCCGCATCTCGTAAGCCGGCAAAAGATCTTCGCCGGCGGCATCGGCATGGGCGATCGCCTCGTCGATCGAGATCGCCGCCGGCAGGTCCTCGTATTCGACGATGGCAAGCTTCGCCGCAGAGCGGGCCGCGCGCTCGGTCTCGGCTGCCACGGCGAACAGCGGCTGGCCGACATATTGGACGATCGCCCCGTCCCCCGTCAGCGGCGGGAAGATCGGGTCGTCGCCGAAGACAGGCGAATAGTCGTTCTGGCCGGGAATGTCGTCGGCGGTGAGCACCGCGGCGACGCCCGGCGCGGCGCGAACGGCGGCAAGGTCGAGCCGGACGAGCCTGGCATGGGCGCGCGCCGACATGGCGATGTAGACCTGCAGGGTCCCCGGCAGTTCCGGCTCGTCGTCGGTGTAGCGGGCGGCGCCGGTGACGTGTTTGGCGCCGCTGTCATGGGCGGTCGGCGTCGCGACGCCGCCCTTGATCCGCGCCTCATGGGTCGGCGGCCGCTCGTTCAGCGTCGCGATCTCCGGCTGGCCGGCGCCCGAGCGGTCCTGGATGCGGGTCTCGTCCATCACGCCGCCCCGCCGATCGCCTGAAGGTCGAGCGCGTCCGGGCCGATGACGGCGATGCGGCCCGAGAGCGCGCCCGCCTGTTCCAGCTGGAAGCGCTTCAGCAGGTTCTGCGCGCACTTCAGCCGGTACTCCCGCGACGCCCGCATGTCGGTCAGCGGCGCGAAATCCTCCGCCATCGCCGCCATCGCCTCAGTTGCCGCCGCCGCGTCGAACGGCCGGCCGAGGAGTGCCGCCTCCGCCGCCTTCGCCCGCTTCGGCGTGCCTGCCATGCCGCCGAAGGCGAGCTTTGCGTCGCGGACGATGTTGCTGTCGAAGGTCAGGCAGAAGGCGGCCATCACTGCAGAAATGTCCGAATCGAAACGCTTGGAGATCTTGTGGGCGAAGAAGCGCTGGTCGTCGCCGAGCCGCGGCACCTCGATGGCGGCGACGAACTCGCCTCGTCTCCGGTCCTGCCGGCCGTATTCGATGAAGAAGTCCTCCAGCGGGACGATCCGCAGGTCGTCGCCTTTCCTCAGGAAGACCCGGCTGCCGAGCGCGATGAGACAGGGCGGCAGGTCGCCGATGGGCGAGCCGTTGGCGATGTTGCCGCCGAGCGTGCCGGCATTGCGGATCTGGGTGCCGGCGAAGCGCCGCAGCA
Organism: Aurantimonas sp. 22II-16-19i; assembly: GCF_002088275.1. Classification (GTDB taxonomy): domain Bacteria; phylum Pseudomonadota; class Alphaproteobacteria; order Rhizobiales; family Rhizobiaceae; genus Jiella. The sequence continues at coordinate 38,236 of NZ_AQQS01000018.1, read as the reverse complement.
TCTCGCCGAGATCCGGATGGATGCCGGCGAGCACCTCGCGCGCCTCGCGGTGGGTGATCGCGGCGCCGAAATAGACCCGGCCCGCCGCCTCCTCGATGACCTTGAGGTCGCGCACATGGCTGACGTCGATCAGCAGCGGCAGCTCGCGGTGCTGCTTGGTCACCCAGAGCCCCACGTCGGTCGCGCCGGCAACGAGGACCGCCTCGGGATGGGCCGCATAAGTATCGGCGAGGTCGTCCACATTGGTGGGAGCCAGCCAGCGGTGCCCGTTCGCCTCATAGGCAAAGACGCCCTCGCCTTCGAGGCCGGCGAGGCGCTCGGCCAGGACCGCATCGGCCTCGGCGGTGTCCGGCACCGGCTCTTCCGCCAGTTCCAGCCCGGCATCGACGATCGGACCATAGCCGGTGCAGCGGCAGAGATTGCCGGAGATCGCGTCCTTCACCGACTGGCGATCGGCGAGAGCGCCGGTGAGCCAGGCGGCATGCAGCTGCATGACGAAGCCCGGCGTGCAGAAGCCGCATTGGCTGGCATGCTTCTCCACCATCGCCGCCTGCAGCGGCGTCAGCCCGTCGCGGCCCAGATGCTCGATCGTCTCGATGGCCCGGCCGTTCATCGCCGGGAGAAACTGGATGCAGGCATTGACCGAGCGCCGCTGGAGGCCGCCCGCCCCGTCGTGCTCGCAGACCAGCACCGTGCAGGCGCCGCAATCGCCCTCGGCGCAGCCCTCCTTGGTGCCGGTCAGGCGCTCGGGCCCGCGCAGATAGTCGAGGAGGGTCGTCGTCGGGAGGGCGCCGGACACTTCCCGCGGCGCACCGTTGAGGACGAAGCGGATCGGACGGCTGACCGGACCAGAGGCTTTCGTCGCGGAAGAAGAGGTCGTCCCGGCCATCAGCTCCCCCGATAGGTCGAGTAGGCGTAAGGCGAGATCAGCAGCGGCACGTGATAATGCACCGGCCCGGCGATGCCGAAGCGGATCGGCACGGCGTCGAGGAAGGGCGGCTCGGGCAGGTCCACGCCGGCCTTGCGGAAATACTCGGCCACGTGAAACACGAGCTCGTAGTGGCCGGGCCGCATCTCGCCCCCGGACAGGAGCGGCGCGTCGACCCGCCCGTCCGCATTGGTGACGACGGAGGTCAGCGGCGAGGCCTCATCGCCCGCCAGCCTTGCGAGCTCGATCCGTATCCCGGCCGCCGGCCGGCCGTGCATCGTGTCGAGCACATGAGTCGTCAGTCTGCCGGACGTTTCTTCGGCCATTCAGGGAGTTCCGTCGTTTTTGACCATCTGGTCAAGCAGTGTGCAACGACGGACTGCCGCGGTGCAAGCGCGTGATCCAAACCGCAAGTCAGCGTGCAACACCACTCCACCAGTACGATGGTCGCCGGCGTCAGGGTGTCAGGGCGTCAACCGGTTCATATCCGGATCATCCATGTCGAGTGCATACGAAACTGCGTCCGGGTGTCTTGCAATCGTCCAAAGCAGCGCCAGTGCCGCGGCATCCGGCCTCGAACGGCCCTGCTCCCAGTTGCGGACGGTTGCGACGTCGAGGCCGAAGCGGAGGCTGAACGCCTCCTGGGAAAGGCCGGTAGCCGACCGAACCAGTTTCACGTCGACAGGATCCGCTTGATGCCGTCTCGCAACGATGCCGACGGCAAGGAGCTCCCTCTGCAGCGTTTCGAGATCTTCGACCTTCGGAACGTTCACATAGGCGCGACCGGAGTCGACCATCTCCGTCAGCGCAGCATGCGCCGCCCGGGGAGGCACGTGGCGCCGAATGAGATGACGCGCTGCTTCAGGCGTATTCGCGCCGGGGCGGAACGTCAGGCTAACGCGAACGGGCGAGCCGGACGCGACCGGGCTTGCGTCCCGGACTTGCACCCGTGGTGCGAACCGCTCCACGAATTTCAATGTATTCGACATCCAGTTTCTCCGCTATCAGCCGTCCGATCCGGCGCAGGCAGGACCACCCCCAGCGCCTTGCCGCATCGCCGCCGACATGCATTCCTTCGATGACGAGATGGTCGCTGGAAACCACGATTTCGCCCATCACCATCAGACGGCCATGAGTGGTGATTACCTCGACGATGAAGCAGGGATCTTCCGAAAGCTGCTGGTCGACGACGAGTTCTATGTCTTCGACCCGCATGGAAATCCTACGCAATCTGCGTATGAACATAACACTAGCGCGTTCGAGTGAACAGATCGGATCAGCCGGGAGCGACGCTCGTCACAATGACCCCGGTTCCGGAGCAATCGCCCCGTCAGCGCACCGGTGCCGCCCGATTGGCCACCCCGTCCCCGTCGAGCGCGAGCCGCCCGCCGGCTTCCGTTCGGCGCGCTCTACCTCAGCAGCGACCTCCACCGGGCGGCCAAGCCGCGCATCGCCCTCGACAGCGCACCCAGGCGGCCGCCAGCCCGGCCGCGCCGGCCCGTGAGGGCCTTCAGCTGGGCGAGCCGGCCCGGCGTCTGCGGCACGAGCAGGAGATACATCATGCCGCCGGACGAAAGACGCGCCTCGCGCTCCTCCGGGCGGATCTGCGAGAGACTGCCGTCCTTGCGGATGTGGAAGAGCCGGCGCCCCCTGGCGACGTCGTCGAGGAGGCGAGCCGGATCGCCGATCTTCTTCCAGGCGTCCCAGACGAATTCCGTGACGACGACCGCGTCCGGCGAGCGATCGAGAAGCTTGCGGGCGCCGAGGAGGACCCGCGCCTCGAAACCCTCGACGTCGAGCTTGATGAGATCGACCCGGTCGAGATCGGCGAGGACATCGTCGATGACGACGGTCTCGATCTCCGCCGTCTTGTAGCCGGCGGCCGGGCCGCGGGTCGTCGGCTGGACCCGGCCGCCGCCGGGAAAGTTCGCCATGTAGATCAGCCGCGCCTTCTCCGCCACGTCGCCGGCCGCGGCGCGGAACAGCGTCGTGCGGTGCCTGAGATCGTTGATGCGGATGTTCTCGAACAGGACGTCGGCGAGGTCGCCGTTGGGTTCGAAGGCATAGAGCCGGCCGGTCTCGCCGATGCGGGTCCCGAGCTTGACGCTGTAATAGCCCATGTTGGCACCGACATCGATCGCGACGTCGCCCGGGCGCACGAAGCCCATCAGGACGTCGTCGACATGGGTCTCCCAGGCGCCGTCGAGGATGATCCAGGTGGCGACGTCGCGGGCGGCGGCATGGACGATGAAGGGCTCGCCGCTGGACAAACGGGTGAGGCCGCGATGGCCACCGAGATAGTAGTAGGGGCGCTGTTGCAAAAGGCGGGAGTCCTTCATCGGCGGGGCCCCGCCAGAGGCTCGGGCGCGGCGCGGCGCGGCAGCGACAGGGCTCGGCGTCTCAAGTCGCCTGCCTTTTCGGCCGGATCAAGCCCTCCTGGGCGACCGAGGCGATCAGGGTACCGTCGAGGCCGTAGAGTGAGCCGCGGGTCAGGCCGCGGCCGCCGGAGGAGGAGGGCGAATCCTGGGTGTAGAGCATCCAGTCCGACACCCGCGCCGGCTGGTGGAACCACATGGCGTGGTCGAGGCTCGCCGCCTGCACCCGCTCGTCGAAGACCGACAGGCCATGGGCGAACAGCGCCGTGTCGAGCAGCGTCATGTCGGAGAGATAGGCAAGGATCACCGTGTTCAGCACCGGGTCCTCGCCGACATCGCCGCGGCAGCGCACCCAGATGTGCTGGAACGGCTCGAGCTTGTCGTTGGAGAGATAATGGTCGAGGCCGACCGGGCGGAACTCGATCGCCCGCGGCCGCTTCCAGTAGCGCTGCACCGCCGGCGGGGCGTTCTTCAGGATGGTCTCCTCCAGCGCCTTGCCGTGGGGCAGCTCGTCTGGCCTTGGAACGTCCGGCATCGTCAGCTGATGCTCGAAGCCCTGCTCGTGCTTCTGGAAGGACGCCGAGAGCGAGAAGATCGCCAGGCCGTGCTGCATGGCGACGACGCGGCGGGTGGTGAAGGAGCCGCCGTCGCGAATCCGGTCGACGGCATAGACGATCGGGATCGCCGGATCGCCCGGCCGCATGAAATAGGCGTGCAGCGAATGGCAGGCGCGCTCGGAGGGCACGGTGCGGATGGCGGCGACGAGCGCCTGGGCGATCACCTGGCCGCCGAACACCCGCTGCCAGCCATTGTCGGGGCTGACGCCGCGATAGAGGTCTTCCTCGAGTTTTTCCAGATCGAGAAGGGTCAGAAGCTGTTCAACCGGGTCGCTCATCCATAGATACTCCGCAGGTGGCGCCCGTTCGTATCGCGGGAGCCGACGGATCGCAAAGCCTTACCGCCGGCCTTCGCCGGCAGTCAGTGGAGTTGGAATGACGATGAGCGACGCCCCCTTCGACACGACCGGAGCGATGATCGACGTCCTCGTCGCCGGCGCCGGCTATGTCGGCCTGACCACCGCCGTCGCCATCAAGCAGGCCGCGCCGCATCTCGCCGTCGGCATCGTCGATGCGGCCCCCGAGGGCGTCTGGGAGAAGGACGGCCGCGCCTCGGCGGTGGCCGCCGCCGCGGTGCGCATGCTGGAGCAGTTGCAGGTCTGGCCGCAGATCCGCGACGAGGCGCAGCCGATCACCGAGATGATCGTCACCGATTCCAGGGCCGCCGACGCGGTGCGGCCGGTCTTCCTGACCTTCGGCGGCGAGGCGCAGCCGGGCGAGGCCTTCGCCCACATGATGCCGAACGTCGCGCTCAACGGCGCCCTGCGGCAGCGCGCCGCCGACCTCGGCATCACCATCCGCCAGGGTATCGCCGTCTCCGGCATCGCCGAGGCCATCGGCCATGTCGACGTGCGGCTCTCGGACGGCTCCAGCCTTGCGGCGCGGCTGCTCGTCGCCTGCGACGGCGTCAAGTCGGCGATCCGCGACATGGCCGGCATCCGCACGCTGCACTGGGACTACGGCCAGTCCGGCATCGTCGCGACCGTTGGCCACGAGCGCCCGCACGAAGGCCGGGCGGAGGAGCATTTCCTCCCCTCCGGCCCCTTCGCCATCCTGCCGCTGAAGGGCAACCGCTCCTCGCTGGTCTGGACCGAGCCGACGCGGGAGGCCGAGCGTCTGGTCGCCGCCGACGACATGGTGTTCGAGCTCGAACTCGAGCAGCGCTTCGGCCACAAGCTCGGCGCGCTGACGGTCGAGGGGCCGCGACGCGCCTTTCCGCTCGGACTGACGCTGGCGCGGGACTTCGTGCGCCCACGCATCGCGCTGGCCGGCGACGCCGCCCACGGCATCCACCCGATCGCCGGCCAGGGCCTCAATCTCGGCTTCAAGGATGCCGCCGCACTCGCCGAGACGGTGGTCGATGCCGAGCGCCGCGGCCTCGACATCGGGGCGCTGGACGTGCTCGAGGGATACCAGCGCTGGCGGCGCTTCGACACGCTCCAGATGGGGGTCACGACGGACGTCCTCAATCGGCTGTTCTCGAACGACAATTCGGTGCTTCGCATGGCCCGCTCCTTCGGCCTGTCGCTGGTCGACCGGGCGCCGGCGCTGAAGGACTTCTTCATCGGCCAGGCGGCCGGGCTGACCAAGGGGCCCTCACCCCGGCTGCTGCGGGGCGAGGCGATCTGAGCCTTCGCGGCGGCGGGCGGCCCACGGGGTCTCGCCCGCCGGAGGGCCGCGCGCCTGTCATGCGACGGGCGCGCCCAATGGCACGCCGGACCTGGACGAGGTCGATGGTCAGGCCGATTGCCGGTGGTCCGTCCGATCGCCCGGCGATCGTCGCCCGTCAGATGTCGTAGCCCCATTCCTCGATCAGCGGCTTCAGGATCGGCAGCGCCGGTTCGAGGTGCTTCAGATAGTGGCGGTAGCGATAGCGCGACCGGTCGTAGAGCTTCTCGGTGACCTGGGCGTAGCTCGCGGTGCGGGCATAGCGGACGTTCTCCTCGAAGCTCAGCGCCTTGCGATCGAACTCGACGCCGACGAAATCGAAGACGCCGCGCATGGTCGTCTCCTGGTCGTCGACCACGTCCTCGTAGCGGACCGCCTTGTAGGCGAGATCCATCACGCCGCGATAATGGGCGACGAGGGAATTCGACAGGACGAGGTGCTCGGCCGCCGTTTCGAGGGCGGCGCCGCAGAAGCCGCCATGGGTGAAGAAGTTCGACATCGCCGACACCATGATGTCGAGGGGGTGGCGGATCATGTGGATCAGCGGCGATTGGGGAAAGATCAGGCCGATCAGCCCCAGATGCATCTCGTTGAGCGGCATCTTGTCGGTGAAGAAGCGGCTCCCCTCGGCCAGCAGCCCCCGCTGGCGCACCCGCTGCAGATAGAAGTCGCGCAGGGTGTCGAGCTCGTGCAGCTTGTCGCCCATCCACAGCTCGGCCAGCGCACCGGGATATTCGTGCGGGCTCGCCAGGAGCCGCGGCATGGCGGCGACGATCTCGTGGATGATCGGCAGCTCGTCGCCGGCGACGATCGCCGGGCTGACCGAGAGGGACTGCTCCAGAAGCGTCGTCCCCGAACGCGGGAAGCCGAGGATGAAGATCGGCTGGGCGACGTCGGTCCTCGCCTCGGCGCGCGGCAGGATGTCGGTGCGCTCTTTGACGAAGAACTGCTCCAGCTGGTCTGCGAGGCCTCGGGCCTCTTCGCGCATATAAGTGCGCGCGCCCATCTCGATCGCCCGGCTCTTGCCGGCGAGGAAGGCCTCCCACGCCTCGTCGTAGCGGCCGGCCTTGTCGAGCAGGCGGCCGCGTTCGAGCATCTCGACCGGCCTCAGGCGCTTCTCGTCGTCTGACGAGAGCACCGCCAGGGCGTCCTCCAGCCGGCCCTCGCGCCCGAGGATCGCCGCGCGGGTCTGGCGCGTCGCGGGGGACGGGGCGGTCAGCTGCTCGACCTTGTCGAGGAGCTCCGTCGCCGCCGCAAGATTGCGGTCGGCCTCCTCGAGCTGGGCCCAGCCGAGGAGGGTCTGCCGGTTGGCCGGCTCGGCCTCGTGGGCCTCGCGGTAGAGCGCCCGCGCCTCGTCCATGCGGCCCTGGTTCTTCAGGTTGAGGGCGAGGTTGGACAGGATCATCGGCAGGCGCTTGCCGGCGAGTTCGAGGGCCCGGCGGTGATGGTACTCGCCGGCCGCCGCCCTGCCGATCTGGGTCAGCGCGACGCCCATCAGATTGTGCGACTGGGGATTCGCCGGCGCCAGCCGGAGCGCCTGGCGGGCGAAGATCTCCGCCTTCAGATGGTTGTGGCGGCCGAGCTCGAGCAGGGCCAGCTTGCTGACCGCCCAGTAGTCCTGCGGCTCCTCGCCGGCGATGCGATCGAGGAGAACCCCCGCCGCATTCTGCCGCTTCTGTTCCAGACGCACGCCAGCCAGCGCCCGGAGCGCCGGGAGGCAGAGCGGCGCCCGCCCGAGGACCGCGACGGCGAGGCGCTCGGCGCGCTCGACGTCGCCGGAGCGCAGCGCCGATGCGGCGTCCCGCGCCTCGTCCAGCATCGCCGGCGTGACGGCGACCGCGAGCGCCTTCGCCCGGTCCATCTCGCAACAGGCGTCCGGCGCGAGGCCGCTGTTGCAGGCGCAGAGCAGCCGGGTCTCGTTCGGCGTCGCAGGCGGCGTCGCAGGATGGGTCATCTAGGCTTGCTCTTGTCTCGCTGTCGCCGGGCTCGACGGCAGGCCCAAGAGTTTTTTCTCCGTTTCGATTACGAAATCAAGTCGCGGCCCTCGATTGCAAGTGGATGCGCCGACATCTTCGATTGCACGCCGGTCGCGTCAGGGACGAGCGCGGCAGGACCGGCCCGGTCGTACCGCCGGTCCTGCCGAATCGGTGCAGGAGCCGCGCCGCGCCCATTCGCCGGATCGCAGCGCCCGCGAACGCGGAGCCCGCATCGAAAACGACGGGATGCCGACAATCTTGGCGACGGCGCCCGTGGCCCAGGGACGACTTCGAAACGCTTCGGTTTCTTTTTCAACCGTCTCATTTTTCTATGAATGACTTTTTTGTTTTCCTGCCTCGGGAGATATCGACTCAACCTAGAAAGATGATATCGTCACAGATGTATCTACGCGTTGCGAATTCGCTGCGCCCTTGCGGCTGCAGACTTGCGGAGAATGAGCGATGGCCAGTCGGTCCGGTTTTTTCGTTGCTTTTCTACAACAGGTTAGCTCTGGCTCCTACACCGTCACCGCCGTCTACGGCGCACAGACCGCCGCTTTTACAGTAACGGAGGTCGATGATGGTTCGGGAGACATCGAAACACAGTTGGGAGACATCAACCCCGACAATTTCACGTCCGATGTCAGAACAATCGAGGGGCCTGGTTTCGCGTCCGAGTTCCGCTTCATCGCGCTGACGCAGGACGGCAGCGGCTTCATCGCGGTCGGCACCAACAGCACCTATCCCGGAGGGCCCTTCTACTACCTGTTCCAGAACAGCTACACCTACAACCAGTTCGCCAACGACGCCGTCACCGCCTCCACGACACCCAATGAAACCTATGCCATCTGCTTCACCACGGGCACGCGGATCGCGACGCCGCGGGGCGCCGTGCCCATCGAGGCTCTCGCGGTCGGCGACGAGGCGGTCACCGCCTCCGGCGAGCGCCGGACGATCACCTGGATCGGCCGCCGGACGCTCGACTGCCGCGGCGAGGCCGCCCACATGGCACCGGTGCGCATCCGGGCGAACGCCTTCGGCGCCGGCATCCCCGAGCGGGACGTGCATCTTTCGCCGGGCCATCCGGTCCTCGTGCGCCACTCCGGCGTCGAGGCTCTCGTCCCGGTGATGAACCTGATCAACGGCACGACCATCGAGCGCTCGGCGAGGGAAACCGTCACCTACTGGCACGTCGAGCTCGACCGGCACGACGTGCTGCTGGCCGACGGCCTGCCGGCCGAGAGCTTCTTCGACATGGGCTCGCGCGGCTGGTTCGAGAACGACCTCGACGACGTCCTCGCCAATCCGGATCTCGTGCCGCCCGGCCAGCACGGCCGCTGCCGCGACGTGGCGGTCGAGGGACCGCTGGTCGAGGCCGAGCGGCGGCGGATTTCCGAACTCTTCTATGCCGACCTCTCCGCCCAATGCGCCTGGCCGGTTCATGAAAGCCATGGCGCGTTGTAGGATCCAGGGCTGATCCGACGACCGGCCGATTTCGCCTCGATGTCGGACTTCGGGTCGGCTCGGGAGGCGTGCGGGCTCAAGACACGGGCCGATCCGATCGACGGCACACGCGTCACTCGCTGGTCTGGCGCGCTCTGGCAGCTGCTCGCGGGATTTGCAGGCTGTGAGCGCCCACACGGCAGGGCTGACGCGTCTGCGCATCGACGAGATGCCCGCGACCCGGAGGGCGATGCGCTGCGGCCGGGATGCATGGCGGGCAGTGCGATCCATCCGATCGGCGGAATGGGTCCGAGGCGGCGGCTGCATCCGATGGGACGGACGACGATTGGCTCGCCTATGCGCCATGGCCGGAGTGTGATCCGTCCGGGCCGGCCATCGTTGCGCGACTGCGTGGAAGGCCGGCCGCGCCGCTTCGCTCGCATGGCCCGCGGCCATGCCGGATGGCTTTCGCAGGACATCGGCGTGTGTGCCGGCGCCTCGGCGACGTCCGCACGAGATTTCCGGTCATGCGAATGGGAAAATCCGTCATGCCGTGTGATAATGGCGCGATGGTCCCGTGATCGCGCGTCAGATTCCCCTCATGAACACCCGCCCCAGCTTCGACGACTTCCTTGCCGTCCGGCGAACCGACCCCCGCCTTGCCCGGCTGACCCACGACGTCGCCCTGCCTCGGTCATACGGGCTGGAATTCGGGCCGGGCGACAGCCCGCTTCCCCTGCCCGACGGATTGTCCGTCCGCTATCTCGATCTTCATCCCGGCGGCGGGGGCGAGGGCGACAGTCCGATCGACCACGTGTGGAGCGGCAACGGATCGCTCGCCGCCGTCCTTGCCGAGGACATGCCGCGGGATTTCGCCATCGCCCGCCTCTTCGCCCACAAGGTGCCGAATCTTCTCGGATGGTTCCGGGGCATCTTCGAGGTGCTGCGGCCGGGCGGCGTGCTCAACCTCACCCTCCCGGACAAGCGCGTCACCGAAGACGTGCTGCGCGCACCCTCGACCATCGGCGAACTTCTCGAAGCCGACCATCTCGGCCTGGAGCGGCCGAGCTTTCGCCAACGCTTCGAGCATCGCCACCTGACGATCCCGATCGGCTCTGGCACGCTGTGGCAGGCAGGCGTCGATCCGGCCGAACAGCCGCGCGTGAGCGCCGGGGACGCGCTCGCCTTCGCCAGAGCAGCGACGGCGGCCGGGCCAAGCGCCGGGGATGCCGCGTGCCGCTGCTGGGTCTTCACCCCGCTGTCGTTCCTCGACGTCCTTGAAGAGCTGTCGCGCGCGCGGCAGTTTCCGTTCGTCATCAGCCAGTTCGCGGCCACCGAGCCGGGTGCCTCGGAATTCTTCGTCTGCCTGAGACGCGACCACGTGAGCGAGCCGGTCCGGCTGCTGCACCGGCAGGAGGTCGCCATCAACCATGTCCGCGCCATCGCGCTGGAGCGGCGACGCCGGGCCCAGTTGCTGGCGGGCGACTGAACCGGCCCCGCCAACGGGCATCTCCGGCCCTCGAAGGCGGCAAGGACCGGCGGGATCACGCGCCATCCCGCCGCCGCGGCAGCCTCGGGGCACGCGATCCCGACGGCTCGCGGAACCGCCATGAGCCGCCGTCACGCCCGGCCGGACGGCCGATTGCGGACGATCGCAGCTTTGCGTGCCGGAATCGCTTTCGCCGGAGCGTTTCTTCGGGCTAAAGAAGAATCATGCATCTCATCACGACGACGGCGGAACTCGCCGAGACCTGCCAGACCTTCGCGACCTCCGCTTTCGTCACGGTCGACACCGAATTCATCCGCGAGACGACCTTCTGGCCGGAGCTTTGCCTGATCCAGCTGGCGTCTCCGGACGAAGGCGTCATCGTCGACCCGCTGGCGCCCGGCCTCGATCTCGCGCCGCTCTTCGACCTGATGGCCGATCCCTCGGTGCTGAAGGTGTTCCATGCGGCCCGCCAGGACATCGAGATCGTCTACAAGCTCGCGGGCCGCGTGCCCGAGCCGCTGTTCGACACCCAGATCGCGGCCATGGTCTGCGGTTTCGGCGAATCGATCGCCTATGACCAGCTGGTCGCCCGCCTGACCGAGGCGCGGATCGACAAGACCTCGCGCTTCACCGACTGGCGCCGGCGCCCCCTGACCGAGAAGCAGCTCGACTACGCGCTCGCCGACGTCACGCATCTGCGCGACGTCTACCGCGCCCTCGACGCGCAGATCGAAAAGAGCGGCCGCAGAAGCTGGCTCGACGAGGAGATGGCGCTGCTCGCCAATCCCGAGACCTACGACCTGCACCCGGACGAAGCCTGGACGCGGCTGAAGATGCGGGTCAAGAAGCCGATCGAGCTGCAGATCCTCAAGGAGGTCGCGGCCTGGCGGGAACGCGAGGCGCGCGATGCCGACAAGCCGCGCGGCCGGATCCTCAAGGACGAGGCGATCTACGAGATCGCCCAGCAGCAGCCGCGCGACGAGGCCGCGCTCGGCCGGCTGCGCTCGCTCTCCAAGGGCTTCGAGCGCAGCGCCAGCGGCCGTGAGATCATCGCCGCGGTCAACCGGTCGCTCGCCCTGCCGAAATCCGAGCTGCCGGCCGTGCCCCGGCCCCAGGCGCTGCCCGAGGGAACCGCCGCGGCGGTCGAGTTCCTCAAGGTGCTCTTGAAGATCGTCGTCGAGGAGGAAGGCGTGGCGGCCAAGCTGATCACCTCCTCCGCCGATCTGGAGCAACTCGCCTCGAAGGGCGAGGACGCCGCCGTCGCGGCGCTGTCCGGCTGGCGGCGCGAGATTTTCGGCGCCCGGGCCCTCGAGCTTCTCTCCGGACGCGCGGGGCTGGTCTATCGCAACCGCCGGGTCGAGGTGCTGACGCTCGGATGACGCCGTGGCTTGTCCGGGGCCTGCCCCGGACCGGCGCCTGCGGCCCCCGTTGCGGGTGGTCCGGCGCCCGACGGCAGATTGTCCCCAGGCGGCACGCACGGCCGGGCGCCCACCCGCGTGATCAGCTCACGCGATGAAATGTTGCATTGCGAAATGTGAGGATGGCAAGAACGAAAATTCATGCTAAAAACTTGGTAACGTGAGGATTGGTTGTACTACCTCGCCCGCCTTGCAGCCCTCGATTTCGGGGGCCACACAAAAAATCGCCGCAAATGAGCGGTTCTTCGGGAGTCTGGTCAAGCAGGCTGACGATTTCCGGACAGTCGCGACCATGGGTGACGCAGAGTATGTGGCGGTCTTGCACCAGTGAAAATAAAACTCTGTCATCCTTTCCCAATCGTCTATATTGGGGGCGACGAGAGTTACACCGCTCGGGTATTGGGTTCGACGGGCGGGCCGGCCAAATGCGTCGGCTGGCATTGGCAGGGAGCTAGAGGGCGTTGCGAGGAATGGCGGTGAAACGCATCCTGTTCATCGGCGCTCCGTTCGGAGAGTTTTTCCGCGACCTGGCGGAATCGCTCGAAGCTCAGGGAGCCGAGGTCTACCGGATCGTTCTCGAGGGCGGGGACTGGGCCGAAACGCCGGGTCGCAACCGGATCATGCTCGATCGGTCGATGAGCTGGGCCCGTTTCCTGCGCAGCGTCATTCGCTCCCGCGGCATCGAGACCGTCGTCACCTACAACGACACGCTTCCCCGCAACCGCATCGCTCTCGCCATCGCCAAGCGCCTCGGCCTCACCCGGCTGGTGCTCGAGAACGGCTACCTTCGGCCCCATCACGTCACGCTCGCCCAGAACGGGGTGAACGGCAACAGCGAACTCAGCTGCGACCCGGCGGTGATCAGCGAGGCTCCCGAACCCCAGACCAAGTGCCGGGAGTTTCCCGTGCACATGCGTCCGCATGTCGTGAACACGATGCGGCACTTCTTCTGGAGCATGCTGCTCAAGCCGGTGCTGCCCTACAATTCCAAATATTACGGCGATTCCGTCGAGCGGCAGGGCATCGGCTATTTCTGCGAATATTCCTGGCGCCTGTGGAACGACGAAAGCGCCGCGCTGGCCGCCGTCGATGCCCACAAGGCCAAGCCCGGGGCCCGCGTCTATCTCGTGCTGATGCAGAAGCCCGGCGACGGCCAGATCCGCTATCACTCGCCCTTCGGCACCAACAAGCGCTTTCTCGAGGAGGTGCTCACCTCCTTCGCCAAGAACGCCCCGAAAGAGGCCTTCCTCGTCGTCAAGCAGCACCCGCTCGACTACGGCATCGAGAAACTGCCGCAGATCTTCGAGACGCTGGCGAAGCAGCTGAACCTCGAGGGCCGCGCCGTCTACATGCGCAAGACGGGCATCGCCGGCCTGATGGACCGGACCAACTGCCTCGTCACGATCAACTCGACCGGCGGCCTGCAGGGCGTGATCAGCGGCATTCCGGTGAAATGCCTCGGCAAGGCGGTCTACGATGTCGCCGGCCTGACCTTCCAGGGCCCGCTGGCGGAATTCTGGTCGAGCGACGAGAAGCCGGATCCCAGGATGATCCAGGCCTATCGCAACTTCCTGCTGATGACCTGCCAGCTGAATGGCGGCTTCCATACGCCGGAAGCGCGGGCCATCCTGATGCCGGCGATGACCGAGCGGATCCTCACTTTGACGACACCGAGCAGCGTCGAGCGTCCGGCCATGATCGGCGTCGGTACCGAGGAGGACGAAGCCGGCTTCTTCGCCAATGAAGGGCTTGTCCCCGCCGAGTAGCCAGGCGCCGAGTATCCAGGCGCCGAACAGGCAGGCGTCCCGCCGATCGGGCTGCGTGCCTGCCGCGAGGAGCAACGTCCGGGGCCGCCGCGGACTTGCCGCAGCCGTCCCCGTTCCAGCCTCTCCGCTCAGTCGTTTCCTGCGCAAACCCGCAGCGGGCCGCTCGTCTCCATTTGCCCGCCTCGTCGGCATCATCGCAGCCAGAATGCCGCCCGGTCCGGCGCGTTTGGCGACGGCGCGTGAACGCGCGACGCCGGGGGACGCGGCAGCGAACGCCGGTCGCATGCGCCGCGACTTCCCCTGCCCGCCGAAGGCTCTCTGTCGCCGACCGATCGCGCCGCGACGGGTCTCTCAGACGCGGCCCGGGGGATCGGGTGGGGCAGCAGACCGTGCCCGGCCACGACGAAGCGGCCCGGCGGGTCATTCCCCGAGTGCCCCTTTGGACATCGGATTCTTCAGGATATGCAGGCTCGCGAGAAGACGGCCGCGCACGCCGATGAGCGCGCGGCCGTCTCTGTCAGCGTCCGTCTATGTCAGATGCCGTCGTGCAGCGGCGCCGGCTCGAGAGCAGGACATCGCCTCACGCAGCCGGAACGCCGAACCGCATCGCCGGCAGCGCCATCAAGGGCCAGGCCGGCGTTACAGTCGCCGTCAGGCCGTGCCGAGGATGGCCTTCACCGCCGGCAGATCGGCCAGCGGCGTCTGCGGCCGCGGCCCGATCTGCTGGATGATGTGGCTGGCCGCGGCGTTGCCGAGGCGCGCCGAGGTCTCGCGGTCGAGCCCGGCGGTGTAGCCGCGCAGGAAGCCGGCGGCGAAGAGATCGCCGGCGCCGGTGGTGTCGACCAGTTCGTCGACGCCCTCGCCCGGAACGTCGACCCGTCTGTCGCCCTCCAGCACCACGCAGCCCTTTTCGGAGCGGGTGACGACGGCGATCTGCGGCGTGTCCCGGGCGAGCTGGGCGCAGGCCGCGTCGAAGTCCTCCGTCTCGTAGAGCGCCAGCGCCTCGGACTCGTTGGCGAAGACGATCCCGACGGTGCCGGAGCGCAGGAGATCGAGGAATTCGGCGCGGTAGCGGTGGACGCAGAAGCTGTCCGACAGGGTCATCGCGACGGCGCGGCCGTTCGCCTTGGCGATCCCGGCGGCCTTGACGATGGCTTCCTTGGCGCGGGGCGGATCCCAGAGGTAGCCCTCGAAATAGGTGACCTTGGCGGCCTTGACGATCTCCTCGTCGATGTCTTCCGGCCCGAGCTCGACGCAGGCGCCGAGATAGGTGCTCATCGAGCGCTCGCCGTCGGGGGTGACGATGACCATGCAGCGCGCCGTCGGCGGCTGGCCCTCGAGCGGCTTGGTCTCGTATCTGACGCCCAGCGAACGGATGTCGTGGGTGAAGATCGCGCCCAGCTGATCGTCCGCGACCTTGCCGAAATAGGCGCCGCTGCCGCCGAGGCTGACGAGGCCGGCAATGGTGTTTCCGGCGCTGCCGCCGGAGGTCTCGACCCCTGGCCCCATGGCGGCATAGAGCTGCTCCGCCCTCTCGGCGTCGATGAGCGTCATGCCGCCCTTCTGGATCGTCTCGCGCTCCAGAAAGCCGTCGTCCTCGCGAGAGATGACGTCGACGATGGCGTTACCGATGGTGAGAACGTCGTATTCGGCCATGATCCTGTCCGTTGCGTTGCAGATGGACGCATCGGTATCGTCTGCAGGCACGCATGGCTAGACCGGCGGCCGACATTCCGGCCGTCCGGCGGCGTTCGGTTCGGCTGCCGGGGCCGCCCGAGGCCGGGCGCGATCATGGCCTGGCCGCGCTTGCGGGCCGGGACGCGTTGCCGCCCCCCGCCGGCGCCCCGGCTCCTGCCGGTTGCGAGCCGTCAGTCGAAGCTCTCGTCCGGATAGACGCCCCAGATGTCTTCCTGTCGCACATAGCCCTCGCGCTCCGAGGCCTCGATCGCGCACCAGCCGGTGCGGCATTCCTTCACCCTGGAGACGACGCCCGGCTCCAGCCGCGCCACCAGCGGGGCGTCGAGAGCCGGATTGTTGTGGACGTCGATCATCGTCGCCTTGCCCTTCAGCCAGGGCGCGGCGATCGAGGTGCGCTCGCCCGACAGGAGTGAGTGATAGACCCAGCCCTCGGCGCCCTCCGAATCGCGGATCCGGCGCCAGAGCCCGAATTCCTGGATCACCTCCACCGGCAGGCCGGGCCTCAGATACAGCCAGGTCACCGGGTAGTCGCGGCCGGGGCCGATGCGCGCGTTGACGCGAGCCGCCTTCAGGCTGACATAGCGGGGCAGCGGCAGCTTGGAGACCGGCCCGAGTTCCAGGGCGCTGGCCGGCGCGGGAGCGTAGGCCAGGGTGGCGGCTGCGCCGGCCAGCGCGAGGACCAGGGGGCGCAGCCATGGGCGAAGGAAGGCGGACGGCATCGGGCACTCTCCAGGGCGCGGCCAGAACGTCACATGTCGTCGCGGCCGTTGTATTGGGGCCGGCGAAATGGCGAAGGCGGGCCGGGCGGAACTTTTCCTCCCGCGGCCCGGCTGCTACGTATGGCCACCGGCATTGCCCGGGATAATCAACCGGTTCGGTTAACAACGTCTTGAGAACAGACGGGAAAGGCGGGCGATGAACGAGCGCAGGAAGCCACTCGTGATCCTGACCCGCAAGCTGCCGGAGCCGGTCGAGCAGCGGATGGGCGAGCTCTTCGACACGCGGCTGAACGAGACCGACCGGCCGATGACCCAGCCGGAGCTCGTCGCCGCCGTGCGCGAGGCCGACGTCCTGGTGCCGACCGTGACCGACCGGATCGACCGCGCGGTGATCGAGCAGGCCGGCGAGCGGCTGCGGCTGATCGCCAATTACGGCAACGGCTTCGACAACATCGACGTCGAGACCGCGCTGGCCCGCAATCTCACCGTGACCAACACGCCGAACGTCCTCAACGAGGACACCGCCGACCTGACCATGGCGCTGATCCTCTCGGTGCCGCGGCGGCTGGTCGAGGGCGGCACGCGGCTCGTCGGCGGCGGTCGCTGGCCGGGCTGGTCGCCGACCTGGATGCTCGGCCGCAGGATCTGGGGCAAGAAGCTCGGCATCGTCGGCATGGGCCGCATCGGCACCGCCGTCGCCCGGCGCGCCAAGGCCTTCGGCCTCGAGATCCATTATCACAACCGCCGCAAGGTGAGCCCGAAGACCGAGGCGGAGCTCGGCGCCACCTACTGGGAGAGCCTCGACCAGATGCTCGCCCGCATGGACATCATCTCGGTCAACTGCCCCTACACGCCGGCGACCTATCACCTCCTGTCGGCGCGGCGCCTGGCGCTGGTCCAGCCGCACGCCTTCATCGTCAACACCGCCCGCGGCGAGATCATCGACGAAAAGGCCCTGGTCGCCGCGATCGAGGCCGAGAGGATCGCCGGCGCCGGCCTCGACGTCTTCGAGGAGGAACCGGCGGTGTCGAAGAAGCTGCTGCGGCTGGCGGAGGAGAACCGCGTGGTGCTCTTGCCCCACATGGGCTCGGCGACGCTGGAAGGCCGCATCGAGATGGGCGAGAAGGTCATCATCAACATCCGCACGCTGATGGACGGCCACCGCCCGCCGGACCGCATTTTGCCGGGAGGCAGCTGACGGAGGTCCCGGACCGAGGCATTGCGCAGGAAGGGTCCCGTCCCGCCCGGCTTCGGACAGCCAGGCCTCAGTCCGGATCGATTTCCAGCTGGGTCGCGGCGAGGATCGCGCCGGGGGTGCCGTCGGGGCGCACGGCCTGGAGCAGCACCGCGCAGCCATAGGTCTCGTTGCCGTCGGGGGTGACCGAGGAGACCGGCATGTCGACCTCCATCCCGGCGCTGCCGACCATGCCCATCAGCTGCCAGCCCCGCACCGGATGGGTGGTGACGAGGGTCTCGCCGGCATTCTCGCCGCGATCGACCTCGACCGTCGCGCTGTCGGCGAAGTTCACCAGCACCAGCATCGGCTTGCGCTCGCCCGGCGGGGTGATGACGCCGCTCGCCCGGATGTGGAGGCTGTCGCCGACCCGGCGGATCGACACGCTGACCGGAGAGGCCGGCAGGCGGCTCTTGGCCATCAGCCGGTCGAGCTTCTCGCCATGCGAGCCGACCATGTCGTGGAGGCCGTTGATCACCAGCTGCGGCGTATAGACCATCTTGTTGGCGAAGGCCCGCGCATAGGCGCGCTGGCGCTCGCTGTTGTGATCTGAGCCGAAGGTGTCGCGCCAGCCGATATAGTCCCAGTAGTCGACGTGATAGGACAGGGCGAGGACGTGGGGCTGGTCGGCGAACTTGGCCAGCAGCTGGTCGGCGGGCGGGCAGGACGAGCAGCCCTGGCTGGTGAAGAGCTCGAGGACATGGGTGATTTCGCTCTTCACGCGCTCGCCGGACGAGACCTGCCCGGGCAAAGCGAGGCCCAGCGCGAACGTCAGGCAGGCCAGGGCGTGGCGAGAGGCGCGGACCTTCGGCCAATGCCGCATCAGGAGCGCCCCGGCCGGCCGGCGGGGACCGGCGCCACATGCCCGTCCGCCAGCATCCATCGCGGCGTCGCGGCGCAACGCAGCGCGTCGCGCGGCGCCGTCGCATGGCGTTTTCTGTCGGGTCCGTGTGGTGGATTGCAATGCATAGCGTCGTGCCCTTTTCGCGCCGGACCCTACGGGATCGGGCCTCACACGGGCCAGTCAATTGCGGGTGAAACGCGGGGGTTTCGAACGGCGAGGCGGATGCGGGGAGCAACGCCTGGCGAAGGGTCGTCCGAGGATGGCGGCCGGGCGCTGGTCGCGCCCGGCCGCTTCGATGATGCCTCGTCCCGCCGGCCCCGGTCCTTGACCGGCGCCAGGGAGTGCGCCCGAGCCCAGCGCGGGCTCGGCACAGGTGTGGCCCGGGAGACGATCTCCCGGGCCACCGGGATCAGGCGGCGAGGCGGCGCAGCACGTAATGCAGGATGCCGCCGTTCTTGTAGTATTCGAGCTCGTCCTCGGTATCGATGCGGGCCTTGAGCTTGACCATCTCGGTCGAACCGTCGGCGCGCTCGATCTTCGCCTCCATCTCCTGGCGCGGCTTGATCGTGGTCAGGCCGTCGATGGTGACCTTCTCGTCGCCCGTCAGGCCGAGCGAGGACCAGGAGGTGCCTTCCTCGGCAAAGACGAAGGGCACCACGCCCATGCCGACGAGGTTGGAGCGGTGGATGCGCTCGAAGCTCTCGGCGATCACCGCCTTGACGCCGAGCAGGATCGTGCCCTTGGCCGCCCAGTCGCGCGACGAGCCGGTGCCGTATTCCTTGCCGGCGAAGACGACGAGCGGCACGCCCTCGTCCTTGTACTTCATCGCCGCGTCGTAGATCGGCATCTCCTCGCCGGACGGGAAGTGCTTCGTCATTCCGCCTTCGACGCCGTCGAGCATCTGGTTCTTGATGCGGATGTTGGCGAAGGTGCCGCGCATCATGACCTGATGGTTGCCGCGGCGGGCGCCGTAGGAGTTGAAGTCGACCGGGCGGACCTGATGGGAGACGAGATAGTCGCCGGCCGGGCCGTCCTTCTTGATCGAGCCGGCGGGCGAGATGTGGTCCGTGGTGATCGAATCGCCGAACAGGCCGAGGATGCGCGCGCCCTCGATGTTGGTGACGGGCTTCGGCTCGGCCTCCATCCCTTCGAAATAGGGCGGGTTCTGGACATAGGTCGAACGGTCGTCCCAGTCGTAGGTCAGGCCGCCCGACACCTCGATCTTCTGCCAGTGCTCGTCGCCCTTGAAGACGTCGCCATAGCGGTCCACGAACATCTCGCGGGTGACCGTCTCGCGGACGATCTCGGCGATCTCCTGGGTGGTCGGCCAGATGTCCTTCAGGAAGACGTCGTTGCCGGCCTTGTCCTTGCCCAGCGGCTCCCTGGTGATGTCGACGAACATCGAGCCGGCGATGGCATAGGCGACGACCAGCGGCGGCGAGGCGAGGTAGTTCGCCCGCACGTCCGGATTGACCCGGCCCTCGAAGTTGCGGTTGCCCGACAGGACCGAGCAGGCGACGAGGTCGTTCCTGGTGATCGATTCCGAAATCGCCTCCGGCAGCGGCCCGGAATTGCCGATGCAGGTGGTGCAGCCATAGCCGACGAGGTTGAAGCCCATCGCATCCAGATCCTTCTGGAGGTCGGCCTTCTTCAGATATTCGGTCACCACCTGCGAGCCCGGCGCCAGCGAGGTCTTCACCCAGGGCTTCACCGTCAGGCCCAGCGCATGGGCCTTGCGGGCGACGAGGCCGGCGGCGACCAGCACGTTCGGGTTGGAGGTGTTGGTGCACGACGTGATCGCGGCGATCACCACGTCACCATCGGCAAGGCCGTGGTCGGTGCCCTCGACCGAATGACGCACCGTCTCCGGCGTCTCGTTCGGCGGCACCGCGCCCTCGTCCATGTAGCGGGAATCGCCGGTCGACTGCGGCGTTTCGCTCTTCTTGCGGCCGCCCTTGATCTCGGAGAGCGCATCCACGAACTTTGCCGCCGCTTCCGTCAGAGCGACGCGGTCCTGCGGGCGCTTGGGGCCGGCGAGGGAGGGGACGACCGTCGAAAGGTCGAGTTCCAGCGTGTCGGTGAACACCGGGTCCGGCGTGCCGTCCTCGCGGTACATCCCTTGCGCCTTCGCATAGGCCTCGACGAGGGCGATGCGGTCCTTGTCGCGGCCGGTGGCCTCGAGATAGGCCAGCGTGTCCTTGTCGATCGGGAAGAAGCCGCAGGTCGCGCCGTATTCCGGCGCCATGTTGCCGATCGTCGCCTGGTCCTCAAGGGTGAGGTTCGACAGGCCCGGGCCGAAGAACTCGACGAACTTGCCGACGACCTTCTTCTTGCGCAGCATCTCGGTGACGGTCAGCACCAGGTCGGTCGCGGTCGTGCCCTCGGGCAGCTTGCCCTCGAGCCTAAAGCCGATGACCTCGGGGATCATCATCGAGATCGGCTGGCCAAGCATCGCCGCCTCCGCCTCGATGCCGCCGACGCCCCAGCCGAGCACCGACAGGCCATTGACCATGGTGGTGTGGGAATCGGTGCCGACGAGGGTGTCGGGATAGGCGATGGTCTCGCCGTTCTCTTCCTTGGTCCAGACGGTCTGGGCGAGATATTCGAGATTGACCTGGTGGCAGATGCCGGTGCCGGGAGGCACGACGCGGAAGTTCTGGAAGGCTTCCTGGCCCCAGCGCAGGAAGGTGTAGCGCTCGCCGTTGCGGCCGTATTCGGCGTCGACGTTCTTTTCGAACGAATCCTTCTGGCCGAAGAAGTCGACCATCACCGAATGGTCGATCACGAGATCGACGGGCACCAGCGGATTGACCTTCCTGGGGTCGGCGCCGAGCTGCTTCGTCGCGTCGCGCATGGCGGCCAGATCGACGACGGCGGGAACGCCGGTGAAGTCCTGCATCAGGACGCGGGCCGGGCGGTAGGCGATCTCGTGGCCGGCCTTGCCCTTGTCGTCGAGCCACTTGGCGACGGCGCGCACGTCGTCGGCCGAGACGGTGCGCCCGTCCTCGTTTCGCAGGAGGTTCTCGAGGATGACCTTCATCGAGAAGGGCAGGCGCGAGGCGCCGGAAAGACCGTTCTTCTCGGCTTCCTTCAGATCGAAATAGACATAGTCCTTGCCATTGACGGAGAGCGTCTTCCTGGCTTTGAAACTGTCGGGATGATTGGTCACGAGGCTCACATTCCTTCTCGAACCGATAAAATAGTCCGAAGGGCGAACGGCCTTCATGCGCCGCGGATCAGCGCGCTCGAAGATGCGGGTACGACCATTTCCGCTGTCCGCCCTGACGCCCGTCGGTGCCGTGCGGGCGCCATGAGATCGGCGCTTGATGTTTCCACGCCGGTCGCTGGAGTGGTTGAGGGCCTTATAGGCAAGTTTGTAATGGCTATAAAGGCCCGCTGGGAACAAAGGCGACAAAATATGACAGCCCATCGACCCGCCGCCGCCGCGATCGCAGCCCCGGTCGGCACATCACCGACACCGAGGGTGCAGCCGTGAGCGCTGCAAGGCTTTCGCTGCAGGGCCTCGTCGTCGGCCGGGGCACCGTCGCCGTCGCCGGGCCGTTCGACGCTGGTGTCGCGGCGGGCGAGGCCCTCGTCGTCACCGGCCCGAACGGCGCCGGCAAGTCCACCCTTCTGCGCACGCTTGCCGGCCTGCTGCCGCCGCTCGCCGGTGCGATTCGCCTCGACGGGCTCGTGGCCGCCGACGGCGAACCGGCCGAACGCCTCGCCGACGCCGCCCATTATGTCGGCCACCGCCACGCCATGAAGGGCCAGATCAGCGTCGGCGACAATCTCGGCTTCTGGGCGCGGTATCTCGGCGGCGGTGGCGGTGTCGATGAGCCCGCCGGTGCGGCTCCAGAATCCGCGTCCGCGTCCGGCCCGACCCACGCAGTTGGTCCAGTCACGGCATCCGGCAACGCCGCCGCATCGCTGCCCCTTTCTCCCGCCGAAGCGCTGGCGGCCGTCGGCCTTGCCGGCCTCGAGGCCATCCCCTTCGCCTATCTCTCCGCCGGCCAGCAGCGGCGGGCGAGCCTTGCCCGGTTGCTCGTCGCCGATCGCCCGGTGTGGATCCTCGACGAGCCGACCTCGGCCCTCGACGCGGCCTCGCAGGGCCGCTTCGCCGAGATCGTCGCGCGCCATCTTGCGACAGGCGGCATCGCCATCGCCGCCACCCACCACCCGCTCGGCCTCGAAGGGGCAAAGACCTTGCACATCGACGCGCGCGACCCGCGATCCTCCGGCCCCGGCACGCCCGATGCGCTGCTCGACGAAGACGATCTCGCGAGCGCCGAGGGCTGGCTGTGACCGCCCTGTTCCTGCGCGACCTGCGCCTCGCCTTTGCCGGCGGCGGCGGGGCGACCACCGGCGTCATCTTCTTCCTGGCGGTGATTGCGACGATCCCCTTCGGCGTCGGCCCGGATCTGAACCTTCTGTCGCGCATCGGCCCGGCGATCCTGTGGATCGGCGCGCTTCTGTCGACGCTGCTGACCCTCGACCGCCTGTTCCAGGCGGACCGCGACGACGGCACCCTCGACCTCCTGATCGCCGGCCCGCTGCCGATGCCGCTGGTGGTTCTGTCGAAATGCCTGGCGCTGTGGACCGCCTCGTCCCTGCCGCTGGTCCTCGCCTCCCCCGTCCTCGGCCTGTTCCTGGCGCTCCAGCCCGCCGCCCTCCTCGCGGTGATGGCGACCCTCTTCGTCGGCACCCCCGCCATCGTCTGCATCGGCGCCGTCGGCGCCGCCGTCGCCGTGGCGCTCCCCCGCGGCGGCCTCCTCGTCTCGGTGCTGGTGCTGCCCTTGGCGATCCCGGTGCTGATCTTCGGCGTCTCGGCCACCTATGCGGCGGTGAACGAACCCGACCCGTTCTGGCCGCCCTTCATGATCTTATGCGCGCTGACGCTGTTTTTCGGGGCGCTCGGGCCGGTGGCGGCGGGGGCGGCGTTGAAGGGGGGCGGGGATTGAGGGCGGGGCGTCGTGTCGCGCTGGCTCACTATGGATGGTCGAGGGTTGAAACGGAATAGAATGAAAGTGTTTCACACACGAGATTCTGGCGTGCCAGGAACAAACGCGATTGTAACCGCTCTGGCACGAATGAACCCACCCAATCCGTAACAAGGCTCAATTTCTATCTCGACGTCGTCGGGTAACGGATTGACCGAGAGGGAACCTCGACGTTCAGCTCGGTCAATCGCGCGGCGCAGAGTCAAGCTATAAATAACATTTTGGTGGCTGAAGCCGTCGAGTTGGAGGTCCATAACTTCACCGAGAATAAAACTTACAACGGCTTGCCGGTCGAGCACATGAGATCCGTCGTGCCTTACCGTGTTGATCCAGCCATGTAGCCTTAATACGCTCGGCTCTTTCCTCCTTAATTCGAGGCTAAGCACTTCTGCGTCATGGAAGCTCGGTACCTGACCGAACCACTGTAGAAGCTCCACGCCCCCCGGCACTTGATGATAGATTGTAGCGTCCGCGTTCATCATCATATGAAATTTTCATCCATTATTCGAGCATTTGGCAAATGATCAAATACCATCCTCCAAATTGTGAATCATGTAGAATAATTCTGATTGAAATTCGCTTGTCCGTACCGAGGCGGGACGGCAACCTATCGAGGAGTGTCTGCGAACGGCAGGGCAACAACTTGATGATCGTCTTCAAAGACAACATAGCCCGGTCGTTCTGTCCGCAGTTCGTCGATGCAAATATCCCCAGCCTCCTCGACCAGTAGGGCAAGCCTGCGCAATTTTCTGACGTGGTCACCGGCGCTTGCCCTGACCCATGAGATGGCGGATTCCTGTGCACGTGGATGGCGCGATGTCGAAAACCGCGTCGGTGTTGCGAGGTTCCTTTCGAACCATGACAGCAGTTCTTCAAGCTCTGGAAGATGAGGAGATGCCGTTGGGGATTCTCGGCGAAGCTGATAGGCGATCTTAAACACCCCGCTGCGATGCCCGAACGGGCGGTGCGTGGAACGCGTGACAAATCTAATGACAGTGCCACTCATGCCATCCTCCTCAATTGGCGGCGGCATTCTTTCAGGTGAAGTGCAAACGTTCCGTTGCGGGTCGCAGCGGCACAATCTGAAACAGATTGTCAATTCCGTTGCCATCACCGCTTCGCCTGATGCGCCTGCACATAGGCCGACAGCACCGCCGCCATCCGCGACGTATAGCCCTTCGGGCTTTCCGCCGTGAAGAAATTCAACACCTCTTCGGGCAGCCGCAAGGAGACGTTCGGCTTCGTCCGCGGCGGAGACAATCTGGCGTTCCTCCAGAAGGCCTCGTCCAGCGCCGCGATGTCGCTCGTGTCGATCTCGCTGTCCGGCAGCGCGGCCAGTTCTTCAATGGTCAAGGGCTTTGCGTATCTCGGTTGCATGGCGGGTCCTCTCCGCCTGAATCCCCGGTAGCCACAGAGCAGCCAGAGCACCGGATTTCTGCAATCCGTGATACCCGCAATAGGATTGACTCGCCACCGGTCAGAACGGGCGCATTCCATCAACGCGTCGTCATCCCGGCCTTGAGCCGGGATCCATTCCAAATCGGTGAACGCGGATCCTAACATTCTGAAGCGAATGGTTATTTCAGCGCAGAGGAATGGATCCCGGGTCAAGCCCGGGATGACGAAGTTCGTGTGTCCGCGCCTCAGGCTTCCACGCCTGCCCGCGAGCGCGAGGTCTCGTAGACGAAGGAGAAGCCGAAGATGCACAGAGCGACACCGGCGACGTTGAGGAGCGCCCGCGGATTGCCGGTCACCGCGCTGTCGGAGAAGCGCGTGTAGTAGATGGCGAAGGCCGTCGCCAGGAAGACCGCGGTGACGCCGCCGCCAAGGGCCCGGCCGAGCAGCATGTGCGACAGGATGGGGATCAGGAGGACCCAGGCGAAGACCGACGGCGCCGATTGCGGCGTCGAAAGGATCAGCATCATCGTCGTGTTGAACAGGACGAGATAGACGAAGGACCACCGGACGAGATGCGCCGTCCTGCGGATGACGGGAACGAGGCACAGCGCGAACAGCCCCATGGCGATCTCGCCGGCCATCGCCGTGTAGTTGGCGTTGAGATAGTTGAGGACCGCGAAGCTCGCGCCGAACACCGTCGTGAAGATCAGGAGGGCAACGAGGATGGAGCGGCGCAGCGCCTCGACGTCATCGAATGTGCTCGCCTCTTTGCCAACGCTCGACGCTTTCCTCTCCGGGTTCGGTCGCTGCCGTGGCGGCTGGATCGAGCCGGCATCGGACAGAAAGGCCAGGAAGCTGCAAAGGCATGGCGGCCGACAATGACCTGTCGCCGCGTCGAGCCCGACCGGGGCGGTTTTAGAGGGCGATGGTAAACCTTGCCTTAATTTTGCCTTCGTCCGCCTCGGCGCCAGTGGATGCCGGTCGGGCCATCCCCGCCCCGCTTGCCCTATATCTCGGTGACCGCAACCGATCCCCCCGCGAGCCTCCGTGACCGACTGGAACGCCGACCTCTATCTCCGCTTTGCCGAAGAGCGCACCCGCCCCGCCGCCGAACTGCTCGCGCGGGTGCCGCTCGCCGCGGTGCGCCATGCCGTCGACATCGGCTGCGGTCCGGGCAACTCGACGGAGCTGATCGTCCGGCGTTATCCAGAAGCGACGATCGCGGGGATCGACACCTCGCCGGACATGCTGGAAAAGGCCAGGTGCCGCCTGCCGGAGGTCGCCTTCACCCTTGGCGACGCCGCGACCTTCGCGGCCGAGCCGCCGGCCGACCTCCTCTTCGCCAATGCCGTGCTGCAATGGCTGCCGGATCACGAGGCGCTGTTTCCCCGCCTGATGGAAAGTCTTGCGCCGGGCGGGGTGCTGGCCGTGCAGATGCCGGACAATCTGGATCAGCCGTCGCACCGGCTGATGCGGGAGGTGGCGGCGCGGCCGGACTTTGCCGGAAAGATCGGCGACGCCGGAGCGGTTCGCGCCCGCATCCTGCCCGTCGAGGCCTATTACGATCTCCTGGCGCCCCTCGCCGCCGCCCTCGACATCTGGCGCACGACCTATGTCCACGTCCTCGCCGATGCCCCGGCAATCGTCGACTGGCTGCGCGCGACGGGGCTGCGGCCGTTCCTGGAGCCGCTGGACGAGGCGGAGAAGACCGCCTTCCTCGACGCCTATACACAACAGATCGCCGCCGCCTATCCGCGGCGCGTTGACGGCCGGGTGCTTCTGGCCTTCCCTCGCCTCTTCATCGTCGCAAGGCGCTGATTCCCCGCCAGAGCCGATGTCCCGCCGACCAGAACCGATGTCCCGCCGAAAAGAGGTGCGAGTCCCTCCCATGTCCATTCCTGCCGCGGCCGGCGAGTTGCCCGCCCCTTACGAGCTCGTCGAGGAAATCCCCGCCATCGAGGACTATCGCCGCCTGCGGGAAATCTCCGGCCTGTCCCCCAAGAGTCTCGAGGCCGCCCAAATCGCCCTGCCGAACACGCTCTACGCCGTCGTGGTGCGGCACGGGGGCCGGGCGATCGGCATGGGCCGCGTCGTCGGCGACGGCGGCTGCCACATGCAGGTCGTCGACATGGCGGTCGAGCCGGAGCACCAGGGCAAGGGCATCGGCAAGGCGATCTTCGCGGCGCTCGAAGCCTGGCTGACGCGGACGGTGCCCGACACCGCCTATGTCAGCCTGATCGCCGACGGCGACGCCAGGCACCTCTATGCCAAGTTCGGCTTCGAACCGGTGATGCCGGCCTCGATCGGCATGGCGCGGTTCTTTCGCGGCGATCCCGCGAAACGATGATCCGTTCGGGCGCGGCGATCCCGCGAAAAGGTGACCCGATCGGGACATCATCCGTTTGCGGCCAGGCTGAAGAGGCTCTAAACTCAGCGCCATGACCGACGTCTCCGCCAGCGCCAAGCCCTCGCGCTTCGCCATCCTCGCCAATCCGACCCGCTTCCTGGAGCTGTCGGGCAAGCTGCAGCCGTGGCTCTATGGCGCGGCGCTCGCCGCTCTCGCCGTCGGCATCACGCTCGGCCTGACGGCGCCGCCCGACTACCAGCAGGGCCCGACCGTGACGATCATGTTCGTCCACGTCCCCTTTGCCTGGCTGTCGATGATGATCTGGACGGTGATGAGCCTGTCGGCGCTGGGCACGCTGGTCTGGCGCCATCCGCTGGCCGACGTGTCGGTGAAGGCGGCGGCGCCCATCGGCGCGGTGTTCACCGCGCTCTGCCTGATCACCGGCTCGATCTGGGGCCGGCCGATGTGGGGCACCTGGTGGGTGTGGGACGCGCGACTGACCTCGGTCTTCGTGCTGTTCCTCATGTATCTCGGGCTGATCGCTCTCAGTCGCGCGCTCGAGGACCCGTCGAAGAGCGCGAAATCCTCGGCGATCCTCGTCCTCGTCGGCTTCGTCAACATCCCGATCATCAAGTTCTCGGTCGACTGGTGGAACACGCTGCACCAGCCGGCGAGCGTGCTGCGGGTCGACGGACCGGCAATGCCCGCCGCCTATCTGACGCCGCTGCTCGTCTCGGCGATCGGCTTCACGCTGTTGTTCTTCGCCCTGCATCTGACGGCGATGCGCACCGAGATCCTGCGCCGGCGCGTCGCCGCGCTGTCGCGGCTCGCCGCAAGGCGGGCGGAAGCCTGAGCCGACTGACCGGAGTTCATCCCATGCAGGCCGATTATTTCGCCTTCATCGCCAGTGCCTACGGCATTTCGGCGCTCGCCATCCTCGGGCTCGCGATCTGGGTGTTCCTCGACGCGCGGACCCAGCGCGGCGCCCTGAAGGCGCTGGAAGCGCAGGGCATCCGCCGCAGATCGCAAGCCGGCGCCCGTTCGGGCTCATCGGCCGAGGCCGGCCGATGAGCGCCCGCGACGAGGACGGCACGCTGCTCGAGACGGCGCCCGCCGACCAGGCAACGCCCGAACGGCGCCGTGGCCCGCGGCCGGTCGTCCTCCTGCCGCTGGTCCTGTTCTTCGCGCTTGCCGGCGTCTTCCTCTACCAGCTCCTCTCCGGCCATGACCCGAAGGAGATCCCCTCGGTTCTCGTCGGCAAGAGCGCGCCGATGACCGTGCTGCCCGCCCTGGCCGGCGCCACCCTGCCCAACGGCCAGCCGGTGCCGGGCCTCGACCTTTCCGGCCCCGGCGACGGGCGGCCGGTGCTGGTCAACGTCTTCGCCTCCTGGTGCGCCCCCTGCCGCGACGAGCATCCGCTGCTGATGCAGCTTGCCAAGGACGAGCGGTTCCGGCTGGTGGCGATCAACTACAAGGACAAGCCGGACAACGCCCTCGGCTTCCTGCAAAATCTCGGCAATCCCTATGCGGCGATCGGCGTCGACCAGAAGGGCGCGGCGACCATCGACTGGGGCGTCTACGGCGTGCCGGAGACCTTCCTCGTCGCTCCGGACGGCGAGATCCTCTACAAGCAGACCGGACCGTTCACGCCGGAGGCGATCCGGACCGGGCTGATGCCGGCGGTCGAGCGGGCGCTGCAGCGCGAGCCGAAGGCGCGCACGCCGACCAGTTGACGGCACCCCGGCGACGAGGCCGGGATGCGCGATGTCGTTGAAAGTCGTTCCAGCGGGACGACCGGCCGGCGCCGGGATCAGGCCGCGGAAGCGGTCTCGCCCCGGGCCGCAATGTGCTGGAACACCTCGAATCCCTCGAATTCCGGATGGCCGAGGAAGAGCTTGGGCCGCTCGCCCCCGGCATTGGCACCGGCGCCTGCTCCGGTACTGGCATGCGAATCGCGGAAGGCCTGCGACTTCGTCCAGCCCTCGAACGCCTCGCGGCTCTCCCACACCGTGTGGGAGGCGTAGAGGACGTGATCGCCCTTGTCGGCGCCCTTCAGCATGTGGAATTCTACGAAGCCCGGCATCTCCTCGAGATGGGACTTGCGCGTCATCCAGACGATCTCGAAGGCCTCCGTGCTCTCCGGGGCGACCCTGAAGCGGTTCATGGCAATATACATCGGTGATTCCACAGTCTTTTGGATGGATGTCGTCTCGCTCGCCCGTTTCGGCGAGCGTTCGTCCGGACGACCGGGGCCAGCGGCCCCGATCGGTCTTTTTGGTGGGGATGGTCGCGGCCCGGGAGCCGATCTCCCGGGCGGCCGGGATCAGAACTGGTAGGTCAGCGTCGCCCGGAAGGAGCGCCCGGATTCGGAGTAGAACTCCTTCGGCTGGGTGGCGCTGTCGGGGATGTCGAGGGCGTCGTAATAGGTCGCGTCGAAGACGTTGTAGAGCCCGGCCTGCAGCTTCACCCCTTCGAGCTCTTCCGGCTTCCACCAGGCGGTGAGGTCGAGGAGCGCATAGTCCGGCGTCTTCGAGATGTCGTTCTCGACATCGTCGCGGGAAGCCGCCAGCGTCAGAAAGGCGTCGCCGCCCCACACGCCGTTGTCGTAGCCGAGGTTGAAGATGCCCTTGGCGGCGGGAACCGAGTTGAGATTGACGTCGGTGTCGATATCGCGGCCGATATAGGCGGCGACGCTCGCGCCGCTGTGCCACACCGCATCCATCTGCCAGCGCGCCGCCGCCTCGATGCCGTAGATCTCGACATTGGCACGGTTGAAGTAGCGGGTGATGCCAAAGGGATAGTCGCCGGGGGAAAGCCCCACCTCCGCCGGATCGACCGACTGGGTGTCGACGAAGTTCTTGTAGCGATTGTAGAAGCTCGAGACGCTCCAGTCGAAATCGTCGTGCTTCGCCCGCAGTCCCACCTCGAAGCCGTTGCTGGTCTCCGATTCCAGATCCGGATTGCCGATCGTAAGATAGGTGCCGGGGCCGCCATAGCTGAGATAGAGCTCTTCGGCCGTCGGAGCGCGGAAGCCCCGGGCATACTGGGCGTAGATCGTGGCGTTCGGCGTGACGTCGAACTCGGCCCTGAGCTTGGGCGAGACGGCGCTGTCGCTGGAGGAAGGAGGCAGGCCGTTATAGGTGACGTTGTCTTCGTAGGCGGCGGTCTCCTGCGGGTTCTGCTCGTAATAGTCGAAGCGGATGCCGGGCGTCAGGCGGAACCTGTCCGTCACCGCGATCTCGTCCTCGACGAACAGGCCCAGCGAGACGCCGTGGACCTCGGGCATGTCGGCCTGGTTGGTGTGCAGGAAGTTGCAGGAGCTGAACGGCGGATAGGGCGGCGGGGGACAGTTGTCCTCACCGCTGGAGAGCTGCTTGGTGCGATTGCCGAAGGTCTGGGTGCCGAGCGAGATCTTGTGGTCCAGGCCGCCGAGGTCGAAATGCTTCATCACGCTGGCATTGATGCCGAAGGTCGTGTCCTCGAGGTCGCTGAGGCGCGAATAGTCGCCGGCGGGCGACGACAGCCGCTCGCCCCACAGGTCGTTCGAAAGCTCCTGGCGCTGCCAGTAGACGACGACGTCGGCGGCATCGAGCCAGGCGCCGGCGCCGGTGCCGAGTTCGTAATGGGCCGAGACGCGTTCGCGCTTCTCGACGTCGTTCGTCGTCACCGATCCCGGCGCATACGTCGTCGGTGACGACGTCCGGCTGTCGATGTCGTCGTCGCGCTTGTAGAGTTCGCCGGTGACGCCGAAGACCTGGTCGACGCCGACATGCTGGCGGATCTTCACCAGGACGTTCTCACGGTCGTAGTCGAGCGGGTTGGGTTCGGTGCGGGTGGAGCCGTAACCGCCGACGTCGCCCTTGTTGTCTTCCTCGCGGCCCGAGCGATAGCCGC
This sequence comes from Aurantimonas sp. 22II-16-19i, assembly GCF_002088275.1. Classification (GTDB taxonomy): domain Bacteria; phylum Pseudomonadota; class Alphaproteobacteria; order Rhizobiales; family Rhizobiaceae; genus Jiella. Next base: position 7,422 of record NZ_AQQS01000018.1, on the reverse strand, counting down.
CCTGGAGCAGCATGTAGGTGTCGCCCATCCGGGCCGCGAGCGCCTGGTCGACGCCCCAGCTCTCGTCGGCGCTGTCGAAGGACGCGCGCGAGATTCCGCCGAAGGTCTTGTCGCCGGGCAGAAGATCCTCCGGGTTGAGGGTGCGCACCGCGACGATGCCGCCGAGTGCGCCGGCGCCGAAGACGCTGGAGTCGCTGCCCTTGACGATGTCGAGCGAGGAGAGCGTGTCGAAGTCGAAGGTGGCGCTGCCGCCCTGCACGCCCCGCGCACCGTCGTTGAGCCACGGGATGGGAATGCCGTCGATGGTGGTCAGGACGCGGTTCTTGTCGAGGCCGCGGACGCTGAAGCTGCCGTTGGAGCGGCTGTAGGAGACGCCGGGATCGAGCCGGGAGATGTCGTCGGCGTCGAAGACCTGCGCGGCGTCGAGCTCGCTGCGGGTGATGCGTTCCGTCAACACGGTCGCGGCCCTTGTCGCGGTCTGGTTCTGCGACGCCGCCCGATCGTCCTCGCCGGCGATGATGACGGGCTGGAGCAGGATGGATGCGTCGCCGGCCGCGTTGGCCTCTTGGGCCGCCGCCGGCATGCCGAGAACGAGCGAAATGACCAGGCCGGACGCAGCACCGGCAAGTTGGCGCGAATGACGTGCCATGGAGACCCCCTGATTTTTCGAGATTCGACAGGGACCTGGCTGGCACCCGCGGTTCGCGGGCTGGCTCGCTAACGTCCTCGGCCGATGGTGCAACCCCCTCGGTTTCGCCATCGCCATTGACGGCGATAGATAATATGATAACCAGAGTCAACTTCTATTGCCTTGAAATCGCTGCATGATTGGAGACTTTCTAAAGTGGATGACGATCTCCGCACCGACCCGTCCGAACCGGTTGGACGTGCCATCTCGACCGCGCAAGCGGGCCGGCGCGTCGTCTCCGCCACGGAACTCTTTGCGGACAAACACGAAATCGAGATCCACCACGGCGATGCCATCTACCGCTTGCGGCTGACGAGGGCCGGCAAGCTCATCCTCACGAAGTGAACCCCACGCCCATGTCGATCAGACCCCTCATCCCCGCCGCCATCCGCGCCGTCCTGCCATTCGCCCTCGCGGCGTCGCTCGTCTTCCAGGCGAGCGCAGAGGAGAGCCAGCCGGCGCGCATCGTCGCCATCGGCGGCGCCGTCACCGAGACCCTCTATGCCCTCGGCGTCGAGGACCGGATCGTCGCCGTCGACACCACCTCGGTCTATCCGCCCGAGGCCGCGCAGAAGCCCAATGTCGGCTACATGCGCGCTTTGTCCGCCGAAGGTGTCCTGACCCGGTCGCCGGACCTCGTGCTGATGGAAGAGGGCGCCGGCCCGCCGCCGGCCATTGCTCTCCTCAAGAGCTCCGGCGTGCGGGTCGAGACGATCCCCGGCGGCCACGGGATCGAGGTGCTGGCGGAGAAACTGGCGGCGATCGGCGCGGCGGCCGGCAAGCCCGAAGAGGGCAAGGCGCTCGCGCAGACGGTCGAGGACGGGCTCGAGCGCCTCGCAGCCGAGCTGGCGCCGATCGAGGAGCGCAAGCGGGTCCTCTTCATCCTCTCCATCGTCGACGGCCGGCCGATGGCGGCAGGATCGGACACCGCCGCCGACGCGATCATCGCGATCGCCGGGGGACGGAACGTCTTTGCCGAGGCCAACGGCTACAAGACGCTGTCGGCGGAAGCCGCGACGGAGCTCGCGCCCGACGTCGTCGTGATGATGACCGGGGCGGGGCCGAACCATGCCGCGGTCGATCCCTTCGCAATCCCGGCGCTGGCGGCCACTCCAGCCGGCGAGGCCGGGGCGCTGGTGCGGATGGACGCCTCCTACCTCCTCGGCTTCGGCCCGCGCACGGCGGATGCGGCGCGCGATCTCGCCGCGCAGCTCTATCCCGGCACGATCAAGCCGGCCAGATGACCCCGCTCACCGTTTCTGCGGCCATGGCCCGCGCACCCGGAGACCGCTCCCTCGCCGAGGCCGTCGCCCTCGGCATCCTCGCCCTTTGCGTGGCTGTGATGGCGGTTCTGGCGATCGGCATCGGGCCCTCGGCGCTGTCACCCGACAGGGTGGTCCGCATCCTCGCGGCGGGGCCCGATACCCGGGCGTTTCCCCTCGGCGAGGTGGTGATCGTCTGGCAGATCCGGCTGCCGCGGGCGATCATGGCGGTGCTGATCGGCGCGATGCTGGCGCTCGGCGGCGCGATCATGCAGGGGCTGTTCCGCAATCCCCTCGCCGACCCGGCGATCCTCGGCGTGTCGAACGGCGCCGCCCTCGGCGCCGTCTCGATGATCGTGCTGGGCGGCGGCGCCCTCGCCCCGCTCACCGCGATCCTCGGCGGCTATGCCTTGCCGCTCGCGGCCTTCGTCGGCGCGCTCGCCGCCACCCTCGCCCTCTACGCCATCGCCACCCGCGGCGGCTCGACCTCGGTGGCGACGATGCTGCTCGCCGGCGTCGCCCTCGCCGCCTTCGCCGCCGCGATCATGGGCTATCTGGCGTTCCTCAGCGACGACACCCAGCTGCGCGACCTCACCTTCTGGAATCTCGGCGGGCTCGGCGGCGTGACCTGGGAGAAGGTGATGATCACCGGCCCGATCATGCTGGCCATCGTCGCCTCGGCGCCGCTGCTGGCGCGCGGCCTCGACGCGCTGGTGCTGGGCGAGGCGGAGGCCTTCCACATGGGGCTGCGGGTCGAGGCGATGAAGCGGCTGGCGATTCTCCTCGTCGCCGCGGCGACCGGCGTCGCCGTCGCGGTGTCCGGCACCATCGGCTTCGTCGGCATCGTCGTGCCGCATCTCCTCCGGCTCGCGGTCGGCGCCAACCACCGCTTCCTCATCCCGGCCTCCAGTCTCGGCGGCGCCCTGCTGATGCTCGTCGCCGACATCGGCGCGCGGCTGCTCGTCGCCCCTGCCGAACTGCCGATCGGCATCATCACGGCGGCCATCGGCGCGCCGTTCTTCCTGTGGCTTTTGATGCGCCGACGCGCCTTCGAAGGATTCTGACCGGCATGGCACTGGCAATTTCCGACATCCGGGTCGTCGCCGGCCACCGCAAGATCCTCGGACCGGTCTCGGCCGAGATCGGGCCGGGGCGGATGACGGCGGTGATCGGCCCGAACGGCGCGGGCAAGTCGACGCTCCTGAAGGCGATCAGCGGCGAGCGGCGGCCGGAGGCCGGGCATGTCAGCCTCGATGGCGACGACGTCTTCGCCATTCCCCCGGCAGAGCTTGCCAGACGGCGCGCCGTGCTGCCCCAGGCGGCAGCCATCGCCTTTCCCTTCACCGCCTTCGAGATCGTCGGCCTCGGCCTGCGTCAGCGGGCGGGGCTGACCGCCACGGCCCGCCGGCAGGCCGTCGAGGAGGCCTTCGCGGCGGTCGATCTGGAGGGCTTCGGCGACCGCCTCTACCAGCGCCTGTCCGGCGGCGAGCAGCAGCGGGTGCAGCTCGCCCGCGTGCTCTGCCAGATCGGCCGTCCGGTGGAGGACGGCCGCGCCAAGCTGCTGCTCCTCGACGAGCCGACCGCCAGCCTCGACATCCGCCACCAGCTGGATGTCCTGGCGATCGCCCGGCGCTTTGCCGACGAGGGCGGCATCGTCGTCACGGTGCTCCACGACCTCAACATGGCCGTCGGCTTCTGCGACCGGCTGATGGTTTTGCAGGCCGGCGCGCTCGCCGCCGACGGCGAGCCGGCGCGGCTGGTGGAAGAGGGCGTCCTGTCGAAGGTCTTCGGCACGCCGATGACCATATTGCAGCCGTCCGGCTGGGCGAGGCCGGCGGTCCTGCCGGATCTTTCCGCGATCCATGCCGGCCGGCGGAGCGACGCGGTCCCCGAGCCTGTCACGAGGATGGCCGGCGCGAGAACCCGTGCGCGCTGACGCGGCGGCCAGCCGTCAGGCGATCCGCAGGTCCGGCCGGACGCTGTTTGCCAGCACGGTGCGCATGTTGGGCAGGTCGTTGCCCGACAGCTTCGTCTCCAGCGCCTGCGGATCGTAGCCGAAGCCGAGCCAACGCTCCGTCAGCCGCCGGCGCAGGATTTCCTCCGGCACGTCGAGCATCGCCGTCAGGTCGAAATGCCGGCGCAGCGGCGCCCAGGCCGGATCGTCCAGCAGGAGATAGTTGCCCTCCACCACGACGGTCCGGATCGTCGGCCCGATGATGCGGGCGCCGGCGCGGGCGATCTCGATCGCCCGGTCGAAGACCGGCACCGCGATCTCGGTGCCGTCGTCGGCGGCGAGCCGGGCGAGCGTCGAGGCCAGCCCGCCGGTGTCGAAGGTGTGCGGCGCACCCTTGCGCGGGCGGTGGCCCCGCGCGTTCAGCACCAGGTCGTCGAAATGGAACCCGTCCATCGGCAGCACGGCGGCGGTGCCCGGCCGCTGGACGTCGAGTTCCCCGACCAGCCAGTCGGCCAGCGTGCTCTTTCCCGAGCCTGGCGAGCCGGCGATCGCGACGATCACCCGGCGATCGCCCGCAAGCCCGAGCACCCGATGGAGAAACTCGTCCCGAAAGACCGTCGCCGGCCCCGCGGCTGAGTCCGCCATTTCACGATCCTGCGACATCGCTCACTCTCCCTGCCTGCGACGACCTGCCTGCGACGACCTGCCGCGGAGCTTCAGGGCCGCGCCCGAGCCGGTGGCCCGCTTCGGGCGCGCCAACGCCGCGACGCGCGCGCGCCGATCCTACGACCTGTCATGCCGGGACGAAACCGCCAGGCCCGACGCGTCGGCGTCCCGTCCACGGCGTCATGGACCTTCTCCGCCGCGGACCCCGCGAGCAACCGAGGCCAGAAGATACGCGGAGAACCAGTCGGCGCCCCCGCTTGCCGGCCTTTGCCATTCCCCGGCGCGCCGCCGCGACCATCTATAGGCCCATGGCCGAACCATCCTTCACCCTCCGCACCCCCGACGACGACAGCGTTGCCCGCAGGATCTGCGACAGCTGCGGCTATGTCGCCTACGAAAACCCCAAGATCGTCGTCGGCTCGGTGGTGCGCCACGACGACAGGATCCTCCTCTGCCGCCGGGCGATCGAGCCGCGACGCGGCTTCTGGACGATCCCGGCCGGTTATCTCGAACTCAACGAGACGCCGGAGGACGGGGCGCGGCGCGAGGCGATGGAGGAGGCGGAGGCCGCGCTGGTGATCGAGCGGCTCCTGGCGGTCTATTCGGTGCCGCGCATCAGCCAGGTGCAGCTGATCTACCGGGCGAGGCTGGCGACGGGGCATGTCGCCGCCGGGCCGGAAAGCCTCGAGGTCCGGCTGTTCGATCCGGCGGAGATCCCCCGCGACGAACTCGCCTTTCCCTCGGTGCACTGGGCGCTCGCCCATGACGAGGAAGCGCGAGCCGGCGCGCCGCCGGTGCCGTTCGGCAATCCGGCGGGCGAGAGCGGCAACCGGATGCCCGACGGCCGGAGCATCGCGCCCGGCGAGGAATGACGGCGGGGATCTCGATGATGCGGATGCCGCGGCCGGAAGAATCGCCGGTCTTCAAAGTCCCCGCCAAACAAAAAGCGGCCCGCCCCGACAGGGGCGGCACCGCTCTTCATGATGGGCGAGGGTCGCCCGAAGACTACTTGGCGGCTGCCGCCTTCAGCGCCTCGGCCGGATCCTGCGCGCCGCCATTCTCGTCGAAGGTCGCGAGATAGGCGATGACGTTGCTGAGTTCGTCGGGCTTCTTGATGCCGGCAAAGGCCATCTTGGTGCCCTTGACCGTGCCGCGCGGATCCGCGAGCCAGGTGCTCATGAGCTCCTGGTTCCAGGAGGTCTTGTCGGCTGCCCAATCCTGGAAGGGCTTGGAGAACTTGTAGCCGCCACGGTCGGCACCGGGCTTGTCGCCGACGATGCCGTTCAGCTCCGGCCCGATCTTGTTCTTGGCGCCTTCGCCGACGGCGTGGCACGCCTTGCACTTGTTGAACACCTTCTCGCCGGCCGCAGGATCGCCGACGTCCTGGGCCGATGCCGCGCCGGCGGCGAAGACGAGTGCCACACCGGCAATGGCGAGACTGAAACTACGCATTGATCCTCCATTTTGTACAATCTTGGTCAGTTTGCCCAAGCACCTGCTGAGGGGACCATATTGCGCGAGAGGCCGGCTTGGCAATCAGAGATGAGAACCAATCCAAGGTGACGCCATGTCGCGCCTCATGGCCGCTGCACGCTGCGGGGCGGTTCCGGCCGCCCCGGACGGGGGACCCGCAGGCGGCTGCGGACGCGTCCGCGCCCGACGGACCAGGGCGGCTGGCGGATCTTCCGTTTGGGAATTTTGTCTCCACAGTTTCGCCACACTCGTAAAGCTCTGGCGGATTTGAGGAAAATTCTATTCACCTTGATTTTTAAGCGACTTTCAACGCTTTCATAGGATGAATGGGTCATTAAGAGCGCGGCGACGGAGGCAAGTGCGGCACATCTGCAACACAGCAAATATGACCGCATTCCTGCCATCTTTCAGCCAACCATACGGATCAGGGGTCGTTGTCGAATTCGGATGCCTTCCGGATCCGCCACGCAGGAGCCACGGCCCTCTGCCCATTCGTCGCGCTTGCGACAAAGGAGACTGATACATGAAACGCCTCGCACTGCTTCTCGCCGCCACCGCGATCGCCACCCCGTCCATGGCTGCCGACATCCTCGTCCCCGAGCCCCCGGCACCGGCCCCGATGGCCATCGAGCCGATCGCGCAGACGACCACCTGGAGCGGCCTCAACCTCGGCGTCCAGGCCGGCGTCGCGTTCGGCAACAGCGACAACGGCGCCAACTTCAACACCAGCGATCCGGTGTTCGGCACGGGCGTCTTCGATGACGACGACAATGCCGGCTTCATCGGTGGCGCGCATATCGGCTACGACTACCAGTTCCAGAACAACGTCGTTCTCGGTGCCGTCACCGACTTCAACTACATCGACGCCGAGACGAACCGCTCCTACACGACGCCGGGCGGCGCCGAGTTCAACGCGAACAGCGAGATCAACTATCTCGGCACGGTTCGTGCTCGCCTCGGCTATGCCATGGACAACGTTCTCGTCTACGGTTCGGGCGGTCTCGCCTATGCCGGCGTCGACAACAACATCTCGGCACCGTCGATCGCCGGCTACGACTTCGACTCCGATGGCGACGATGCGGACATCGGCTACTCCGTCGGCGCCGGCGTCGACGTGATGGCGACCCAGAACCTCTCCTTCGGCGTCGAGTATCTCTACACCAACCTCGGCTCGAACGAGCAGACCGTGACCGGCACGAACGGCGCCGGCGACACGATCAGCTACACGACCGATTCGAACGACGAAGACCTCGACTTCCACACGGTCTGGGCCAAGGCGTCCTACCACTTCAACTAAGATCGGCGCGGGCGACTTCGGTCGCCCCATCCTCTCGATAAAAAAGCGGCCGGCGGATCCCATCCGCCGGCCGCTTTCGTTC
>NZ_AQQS01000017.1 GCF_002088275.1 Aurantimonas sp. 22II-16-19i | reverse complement strand
CGGCCCGCCCGGGTGGAGTTCTCGGCGGGCGCCGCTTCACAGTCCCGGCCGGCACCCTCGGCAGGCAAGGCTCCACCGGAATCGTCCCGCCGCCCCTTTCGCCCGGCGCCGGCCTTCCCTATAAGCCGGCCTCAGCCTCATCATTCGACGCCGACCTGGCCGCTCCGCGCGGCCGGGATTGTCGCGCGCGCGAAAAAGACAAATCGGACGAGCCGCACCATGCCCAAACGCACCGACCTGAAATCGATCCTCATCGTCGGCGCCGGCCCGATCATCATCGGCCAGGCCTGCGAATTCGACTATTCGGGCACTCAGGCCTGCAAGGCCCTGCGCGAGGAAGGCTACCGGATCATCCTGGTGAACTCGAACCCGGCGACGATCATGACCGATCCCGATCTCGCCGACGCCACCTATATCGAGCCGATCACCCCGGAGGTCGTCGCCAAGATCATCGCCAAGGAGCGGCCGGACGCGATCCTGCCGACCATGGGCGGCCAGACGGCGCTGAACACGGCGCTGTCGCTGCGCCGCATGGGGGTCCTCGAAAAGTACAATGTCGAGATGATCGGCGCCGATGCCGACGCCATCGACATGGCCGAGGACCGCTCGCTGTTCCGCGAGGCGATGGCCCGCATCGGCCTCGAGACGCCGAAGTCGCGCCTCGCCAATGCCAGCGAGGCGAAGGCCGCCGACCGCGCCGTCCATGACGAGAAGAAGGCGGCGCTCGTCCGCGACATCGCCGATCCGCAGGCGCGCGACGCCGCGCTCGCGGCGCTGGAAGTCGAGTGGCAGCACGGCGAGGCCGAGCGCAAGCAGCGCTACATGGGCCGGGCGCTGGCGACGGCGGCGCAGGCGCTGGAGGAGATCGGCCTGCCGGCGATCATCCGCCCGTCCTTCACCCTCGGCGGCACCGGCGGCGGCATCGCCTACAACCGCTCGGAATTCTTCGAGATCGTCGAGACCGGCCTCGACGCCTCGCCGACCACCGAGGTGCTGGTCGAGGAATCGGTGCTCGGCTGGAAGGAGTACGAGATGGAGGTCGTCCGCGACAAGGCGGACAACTGCATCATCGTCTGCTCCATCGAGAACGTCGATCCGATGGGCGTGCATACCGGCGATTCGATCACCGTCGCCCCGGCCCTGACGCTCACCGACAAGGAATACCAGGTGATGCGCAACGCCTCGATTGCGGTCTTGCGCGAGATCGGCGTCGAGACCGGCGGCTCCAACGTCCAGTTCGCCGTCAATCCCGAGACCGGCCGCCTCGTGGTCATCGAGATGAACCCGCGGGTGTCGCGTTCCTCCGCGCTGGCCTCCAAGGCCACGGGCTTCCCGATCGCCAAGGTCGCGGCCAAGCTCGCCGTGGGCTACACGCTGGACGAGATCCAGAACGACATCACCGGCGGTGCGACGCCGGCCTCCTTCGAGCCGTCGATCGACTACGTCGTCACCAAGATCCCGCGCTTCGCCTTCGAGAAGTTCCCCGGCGCCGAGCCGATCCTGACCACGGCGATGAAGTCCGTCGGCGAGGTCATGGCGATCGGCCGCACCTTCGCCGAATCGCTGCAGAAGGCGCTGCGCGGCCTCGAGACCGGGCTGACCGGCCTCGACGAGATCGAGATCCCGGGTCTCGGCCAGGGCGACGACAAGAACGCCATCCGCGCCGCCATCGGCACGCCGACGCCGGACCGGCTGCGCATGGTGGTCCAGGCGATGCGGCTCGGCCTCACCATCGAGGACGTGCATGCCGCCTGCAAGATCGATCGCTGGTTCCTCGCCCAGTTGAAGGCCATCGTCGACACCGAGAAGAAGATCACGGAGATCGGCCTGCCCGAGGATGCCGCCAATCTGCGGCTTCTGAAATCCATGGGCTTTTCCGATGCGCGCCTCGCGTCCCTGACGAAGAAGCGGCCGAAGGAGATCGCCGAGCTGCGCAACCGGCTGGGCGTCAGGCCGGTGTTCAAGCGCATCGACACCTGCGCCGCCGAATTCGCCTCGCCGACCCCCTACATGTATTCGACCTACGAGCGGCCCTTTGCCGGCGCGCTCCGCTCCGAGGCCGAGGTCTCAGACCGCAAGAAGGTCGTCATCCTCGGCGGCGGCCCGAACCGCATCGGCCAGGGCATCGAGTTCGACTATTGCTGCTGCCACGCCGCCTTCGCCCTCAAGGACGCGGGCTTCGAGGCGATCATGATCAACTGCAACCCCGAGACCGTCTCGACCGACTACGACACCTCCGACCGGCTCTATTTCGAGCCGCTGACCGCCGAGGACGTGATCGAGATCATGAAGGTCGAGCAGGAGCGCGGCGAACTCGTCGGCGTCATCGTCCAGTATGGCGGCCAGACGCCGCTGAAGCTCGCCGAGGCGCTCGAGAAGAACGGCATCCCGATCCTCGGAACGGCGCCGGACATGATCGACCTCGCCGAGGACCGGGACCGCTTCCAGAAGCTCCTCACCCGGCTCGACCTGAAGCAGCCGAACAACGGCATCGCCTTTTCGGTCGAGCAGGCGCGGCTCGTCGCCTCCGAGATCGGCTTCCCGCTGGTGGTGCGCCCGTCCTACGTCCTCGGCGGCCGGGCGATGCAGATCATCCATTCGGAACAGATGCTGCAGAGCTACCTCCTCGACACCGTGCCGGGTCTCGTTCCGGAGGACATCAAGCAGCGCTATCCGAACGACAAGACCGGCCAGATCAACACGCTGCTCGGCAAGAACCCGCTGCTCTTCGACAGCTACCTGACCGATGCGATCGAAGTGGATGTCGACTGCCTCTCCGACGGCAGCGAGAGCTTCGTCGCCGGCATCATGGAGCACATCGAGGAGGCCGGCATCCATTCCGGCGATTCGGCCTGCTCGCTCCCGGTCCACTCCCTGTCGAAGGAGACGACGGACGAGCTCGCCCGCCAGACGGAAGCGCTGGCCCGCTCGCTCCATGTCGGCGGCCTGATGAACGTCCAGTTCGCCATCAAGGACGGCGAGATCTACGTGCTGGAGGTCAATCCGCGCGCCTCGCGCACGGTGCCCTTCGTCGCCAAGACGATCGGCTGCCCGATCGCCAAGGTCGCGGCGCGGATCATGGCCGGCGAGAGCCTGACATCGGCCTTCTCCCACTATGGCGGCAAGCCGGACACCCACAACATCCGCCACATCGCGGTGAAGGAAGCGGTCTTCCCCTTCGCCCGCTTCCCCGGCGTCGACACGCTGCTCGGCCCGGAGATGCGGTCCACCGGCGAGGTGATGGGCCTCGATACCGACTATGCCGTGGCCTTCGCCAAGGCCCAGCTCGGCGCCGGCGTCGACCTGCCCCGCGACGGCACGGTGTTCGTCTCGGTGAAGGATTCCGACAAGCAGCGCTGCCTGCCGGCGGTGCGGCGCCTCGCCGAGCTCGGCTTCCAGGTGCTGGCGACCGGCGGCACCCAGCGCTTCCTCGTCGCCAACGACATCCCGGCGACGAAGATCAACAAGGTGCTGGAAGGCCGTCCGCACATCGAGGACGCGATCCGCAACCGCCAGGTCCAGCTCGTGCTCAACACCACGGAGGGCGCCAAGGCGCTGTCCGATTCGCGCTCGCTGCGCCGCGCCGCGCTGATCCACAAGGTGCCCTACTACACCACGCTGGCGGGCATGGTGGCGGCGGCCGAGGCGATTGCGGCGTTGAAGAACGGCAATCTTGAAGTTCGGACGCTCCAGTCGTACTTTACGGGCGCCTGACTGCGTCGGCGCCCGTAAAGCGGGCGCCGACGCCACGTCCAGCCAGTCTGATGGTGCTGCTGGTCCGGAGCGGAAACGCCGTTCTGGGCCGGTTTCTTATTGTGTCGCGGCAGGGTTCTCGGCACAGTGTGTGTAGACCGACTTCGCCAGTTGCGCGAAGTCCTTGAGAGGTCGACCTCGCGTATCACGCGAGGTCCGGAAAGGTGGAGGCCATGGAAAAGGTCCCGATGACGAGTCGCGGTTTCGAGGCGCTGCGGGAAGAGCTGCGCCGTCGCCAGCAGGAAGAGCGCCCGAGGATCATCGCGGCGATCTCCGAGGCGCGCGCTCACGGCGACCTCTCCGAGAACGCCGAATATCACGCGGCCAAGGAAGCCCAGAGCCTCAACGAGGGCCGCATCTCGGAGCTGGAAGACCTGACGGCCCGCGCCGAGGTGATCGACCTGTCGAAGATGTCCGGCGACCGGATCAAGTTCGGCGCCACCGTCAAGCTCGTCGACGAGGACACCGAGGAAGAGCGGCGCTACCAGATCGTCGGCGACCAGGAAGCCGACGTGAAGGAGGGCAAGATCTCGATCTCCTCGCCCATCGCCCGCGCGCTGATCGGCAAGACCGAAGGCGACACCGTCGAGGTCGCCGCCCCCGGCGGCGCAAGGTCCTACGAGATCCTCGAGGTCAGCTGGCAGTAGGCGGCGACGCCGTCATTCGGGCGTGCTCTCGATGGGTTTCGAATACGATCCAGAGAAGAGCACGTCCAACAAGCGCAAGCATGGAATCGATTTCGAGGAAGCCAAGGCTCTCTTCGATGACCCGAGGCTTCTGGAATTCGATGCGCCGTCGCAAAGCGAAGCACGATATGTTGCCGTCGGAAAACTCGGCGGAAAACACTGGGCGGCCATCTTCACGCGAAGAGGCGGTGCCATCCGACTCATCTCCGTGCGACGGGCACGAGGCAACGAGGTCCGGATCTATGAAGGCGCATGAAATCGACAGGATTTTCGACGACGGTGGCTCGCTCGACGGCATCGTCGACTGGTCCAGGGGACGCCGGATCAATCAGCCCGCGACAACGGTCGCCGTGCAACTGCCGCCGCGCCTGATCGAAGCCGTCGATCGCGAGGCGAGACGGCGGGAGCTGTCGCGAGAGGACGTCATACGGACGTTGATCTCGGATCACCTCGCCTGACCCGACCCCATTGCCCCGTCCGTCCGAAATCACCGTCGTCGCGCCGAACTTCAAGCGCCGCCTGTCCGGCGTCACCTCGACGATCATCCAGCTCGTCCCGCTCCAGGCCCGCTCGCTACCCATCGCGACCCTCGGCCCGGGCCTGCCGGACACCCTGCCGAAATTGTCCTGGCGCGATCTGCCGAAGCTCTGGCGCCGGCCGAAGGGCCGGCCGTTCCGCATCTGGCACGCGCGGCGCAACACCGAGATGCTGGCCGGCGTCGTCCTGCGCGATCTCCTGCGCATGCCGCTGAAGCTGCTCTTCACCTCCGCCGCCCAGCGCCACCACACCGGCTGGACGCGCTTCCTCATCGGCCGGATGGACGCCGTCGTCGCCACCAGCGAACGCAGCCGCGCCTATCTGACGGTCCCCGCACGGGTCGTCATGCACGGCATCGATCTCGACCGCTTCTCCCCGGACGGGCCGATGCCGGCTGGCGAACTCGCGGCGTCTCTCGACGGACGCAGCATCGTCGGCTGCTCCGGCCGCATCCGCCACCAGAAGGGCACCGACCTCTTCGTCGCGGCGATGATCGCCCTTCTTCCCGACCATCCGGACTGGACGGCCGTCGTCACCGGGCGCGTCACCGCCGAGAACCGGGCCTTCGCGGAAACGCTGCACCGGCAGATCGCAGAGGCCGGACTCGAGGACCGCATCCTCCTCGTCGGCGAGGTCCACGACATCGCCGCCTGGTTCCGCCGCTTCGATCTCTATGTGGCGCCGCCGCGCAACGAAGGCTTCGGCCTGACGCCGCTCGAAGCCATGGCGAGCCGGACGCCCGTCGTCGCCAGCGATGCCGGGGCCTTCGCCGAGCAGATCGTCGAGGGGGTCACCGGCCGCGTCGTCCCGCCGGGCAGCGCCACGGCGCTGGCGGCCGCCATCGCACCCTATTTCGGCGACGCAGGCCTGCGGGAGCGGGCCGCCGAGGCCGGGCTCGCCCATGTGCGCGAACACTTTCCGCTGCAACGGGAGGCGGGCGAGCTCGCCGCCGTCTACGAGACGCTCTGGTCCTCGGCCGCATAGGCCGCCAGCCGGGCGTCGAGCGCTTTGCGGGAGATCGGCAGCACCGCGCGAAACGCTTCCTCGTCGACGAGGGCCGGCCGGAATTCCGCGTCCGCCAGCCGCCGCATCTGCACCAGACCCAGCCGCATCTGCGTCCCCAGCCGGCGGGCGATGTAGCCAAGGTTGCCCGGCGCCAGCGGCAGGTGCTGGCGCGGCAGCTGGATCGACGTCTCGGTGGTCAGACCGACGTCGAAGCCGCGGGCGGCGAGCAGATGCACCTGCATGGTCACCGCCGGCTCCAGCTGCGCGCTCTTCGGCCGACAGACCCCGAAGATAAAGGCGTCGGCCGGCGCCGCATGGCTCTCCGCCCGGTCGAGCAGAAGCCGCGCGCCCCGGGGGGACAGCCAGTAGGCGCCCGCACCGGCCTTGTCGCGCAGGAGTTCGGCGAGCCGGAACCGGCCCATCGTCTGGATCCGGCCCCTGCGAAAGAACTTCCGCCGGCCGAAACTCTCCAGATTGACCAGTTCGGCACCACCCGCCGCGGCCTTTCCCGCCGCCTCCGCGAAATGCGCCGAGAACACCGTGTCGTCCTCGAGGACGATCAGCCCCTCCGGTCGCTCCGCCGCCTTCTCCCAGAGCGCCCGGTGGGACAGGAAGGCGGCGAGCTCCGGCCGCGTCATCGGCCGCTCCCATTGCCTCGACAGGCGCCGGAACGCCGCCGCGTCGATGCCAGCCGCCTCGACGGCGGCAAACCGGTTCAGCGCGATCCCGTGGCTTGCGGCCTGCACCTCCATCAGGGCGCGCCGCTCGCGCGCCCGTTGAAGGTTGATGAACCAGATCTCCGGCGTCGCCCTGCCCATCGACGCGGCTCAGTCCGCCCAGACCGACGGGAAGAACAGGATCAGCACCGTCACCAGTTCCAGCCGGCCGAGCAGCATCGCCGCCGACAGCACCCACAGCGCCGGGTCGGGGATGGTCGAGAAGTTGCCGGCCGGCCCGATGATCTGGCCGAAGCCCGGACCGACGTTGGACAGCGCCGTCAGCGTGCCGGAAAAGGCGGTGATCAGGTCGAGACCGAAGGCCGTCAACAGCACCGTGCCCATCAGCAGCGTCCCGAAGAACAGGAAGAAGAAGATCGTCACGGTCTGGATGGTCTGGGCGCTGATGTCGTCATTGCCGTATTTCAGCCGGACGATCGCATGCGGCCGCACCAGCTTGCGGAAGCTCGCCCGCACCACGAGGAACAGGACGACCAGGCGGTTCGCCTTGATGCCGCCGGCGGTCGAGCCGGCGCAGCCGCCGAGGAACGAGGCGAGGAAGAAGATGCCGATCGCCGCGTTCGACCACAGCGTATAGTCCTCCGACGCATAGCCCGTCGTGGTGATCACCGAGACGAGGTTGAAGGTGGAGGAGACCAGCGCCTCGCCGAAGGGCGTGTCGTTGATGATCCGGCGCGTCACCGCGATGGCGAAGCTGAGCACCAGGCAGATCACCAGGAACACCAGGATCTGCGGGTCGCGCCACAGCTGGAAGCGCCGCGGCAGGAAGGCCCGCACATAGACGACGAAGGGCAGCGCCGCGAGGATCATGAAGATGGTCGAGGTGATCAGGATGCGGTTGTCGTCGAAGAAGCCCATCGAGGCGTCGTGGGTCGAGTAGCCGCCCGTCGCCATGGTGGTCATCGCGTGGTTGGTCGCGTCGAAGAACGACATGCCGAGCGAGGTGTAGGCGATGGCGCAGAGCAGCGTCAGCACGACATAGGCGGCGATCAGCCCGCCGGTCAGCTGGTTCACCCGCGGCAGCACCTTGTCCGACTTGTCGGAGCTTTCCATGTGGAACAGCGCGAGACCGCCGGCCTGCAGCGACGGCAGGATCAGGAGCACCATGCCGATGATTCCGATGCCGCCCAGCCACTGCAGCAGCGAGCGCCAGAGCAGGATGCCCCGCGGCAGCGAATCGAGGCCGGAGATCACCGTGGATCCGGTCGTCGTCAGCCCTGACATCGATTCGAAGAAGGCGCCGGCGAAGGTCACGTTCACCGACGAGAAATACAAAGGCAAGGCGCCGATCACGCAGGCGGCGATCCAGACGGTGGTGACCAGCAGGAAGCCGAGCTTCTGGGTGAATTGCGGCCGCTCGCCGCGCGTCGCCACCGCCACCAGGGCGCAGATCATCCCGACGAGGAAGCCGGTGCCGACGAAGACCCGGAAATCGTCGTTCTCGTCGGCGAAGTCGGTCAGTGCCGGCAGGAGCATGGCGAATGCGAGCCCGAGGCCGAAGATCGACGTCACATGGGCGATCGTCCTGAAAATGTCGGGTTCTCCGGGCTGATGGGGACGATGATGTGTCCGCCGACCCGCGGTTCTAGTGCCTTGCGCCGGCTACGGCAATTCGCCAGCGCGTCCGAAAGCCGCCTTCCTTCGCCCTTTGGCCGGCATGTTGCAGCACGGCATCCCCTCGTCTATTGAACGAGGCAATCCCCGATGCCATTTGCCAGACGCATTGCTTGCGAGGCTGCCATGTCTAACCGTCACGCCAATATCATCATTCTCGGCTCCGGGCCCGCGGGCTACACCGCCGCGATCTACGCCGCGCGCGCCATGATGAAGCCGCTGATCGTCGCGGGCCTCCAGGAAGGTGGCCAGCTGACGATCACGACGGATGTCGAGAATTATCCCGGCTTTGCCGAGCCGGTCCAGGGTCCCTGGATGATGGAGCAGATGAAGGCGCAGGCGCTGAATGTCGGCGCCGAGATCGCCAACGACATCATCGTCTCCGCCGAGCTCGGCCAGCGCCCCTTCCGCCTTACCGGCGACAGCGGCACGGTCTACACCTGCGACGCGCTGGTCATCGCCACGGGCGCCCAGGCCAAGTGGCTGGGGCTGCCAAGCGAGGACCTGTTCCAGGGCTTCGGCGTCTCGGCCTGCGCCACCTGCGACGGCTTCTTCTATCGCGGCCGCGAGGTCGTCGTCGTCGGCGGCGGCAACACCGCGGTCGAGGAGGCGCTCTACCTGTCGCACATCGCCAAAAAGGTGACGCTGGTCCATCGCCGCGACGAGCTGCGCGCCGAGCGCATCCTACAGGAACGGCTGTTCAAGTCCGAGAATGTCGAGGTCCTGTGGGACACGGCGGTCGAGGAGATCGTCGGCGTCGAGAAGCCGCTGAAGTCGGTGAACGGCATCCGGCTGAAGAACATGAAGACCGGCGAGGTCACCGAAAAGACCGTCGACGGCGTCTTCGTCGCCATCGGCCATGCGCCGGCGGTCGAGCTGTTCGTCGGCCAGCTGAAGCAGAAGCCGTCGGGCTATCTCTGGGTCGAGCCCGGCACGACGCGCACGTCGCTCGAAGGGGTATTTGCCGCCGGCGACGTCGCCGACGACGTCTACCGCCAGGCCGTCACCGCCGCCGGCATGGGCTGCATGGCGGCGCTGGAAGCGGAGAAGTTCCTCGCCGAGCAGGCGTTGAACGAACCGCGCGCAGCAGCCGCCGAATAGGGGCGTTCCGCCCGGACATTCCCCTTCCGGCGCTCCTGCCGGATCGCTTGAAGGACCACCCGACATGGCCCTCGACTGGGACAAGCTGCGGATCTTCCACGCAGCAGCCGAGGCAGGCTCGTTCACCCACGCGGCCGACGCCCTCAATCTCAGCCAGTCGGCGATCAGCCGCCAGGTGGCGGCCCTCGAGAACGAGATCGGCGTGCCGCTGTTTCACCGGCACGCGCGGGGCCTCGTCCTGTCCGAGCAGGGCGAACTCCTGTTCCAGACGGCGAACGACGTCCTGAAGCGGCTCGAGACGGTGCGCATGCAGCTCACCGAGACCAAGGAGAAGCCGACCGGCAAGCTGCGGGTGACGACCACCGTCGGCCTCGGCTCCGGCTGGCTGACCGAGCGGGCCCGGGAGTTCCTCGAACTCTATCCCGACCTCGAGCTGCAGCTGGTCTTCGACAACGAGGAGATCGACCTCACCATGCGCAAGGCGGACGCGGCGATCCGCCTGCGCCAGCCGCAGCAGCCCGACCTCATCCAGCGCCGGCTGTTCACCGTGCATCTCCACGTCTATGCGGCGCCGAGCTATCTCACCCGCTTCGGCACGCCCGAGACGGTGGAGGACCTCGACCATCACCGCATCATCACCTTCGGCGAGCCGGCGCCCAACTACCTGCGCAATCTCAACACGCTGGAGACCGTCGGACTGCCGGAGGGCAAGTTCCGCAGCCCGATCCTGCAGATCAACAATCTGATGGCGATCCGCTCGGCGATCGAGAGCGGGACCGGCCTCGCCTTGTTGCCCGACTACATGATCGACAAGCGCTCCAAGCTCGTCCAGGTGCTTCCGGAAATGGAAATGCCGACCTTCGACACCTATCTCTGCTACACCGAGCAGATGCGAAGCGCCGCCAAGCTGAAGGTGTTCCGCGACTTCCTCATCTCGAAGGCCCGCACCTGGGCCTATTGAGCGCGGCCTGTCTCGCACGCTGGGGATGCGGTCGCTGCGGCCGCATTCGAGATCGATCCGAAGCCAGAGGCACGAGAGGCAGAAGACAGTGTCCAGCCAATCGCACCCGAACGCCATCGTGGCGATCGGCGACGTCCACGGCGAGAGCGGCCTGTTCCGGCGCTTCCTCGACGGCGTCGACCGGCTCGCCGAAGAGCGCGGCGTCCAGCCGGCCATCTACATCCTCGGCGATCTCGTCGATCGCGGCGAGGACAGCTGCGGCGCCATGGAAATCGCCGAACGGGTGCTGTCGGAGCGGCCGGGCTCGAAGCTGCTCCTCGGCAATCACGACGAATGGCTCCTGCGGTTCCTCGAGAACGCCCTGTCGCTGGAGGAGATCTTCCACTGGCTCGACCAGGGCGGCGCGGAGACCCTCGCCTCCTACGGCTTCCGGCTCGCCGACACGCCGCCCGCCGAAATCCGCCGCGCGATCAACGCGCGCTGGCCGGGCCATCTGAGAATGCTCGCCGAGGCCTCGCCGATCGAATTTGCCGGCGGCTTCGCCTTCGTCCACGCCGGCGTCGACCCGGACCGTCCCCTCGACCGCCAGGACCCGCACGACTGCGTCTGGATCCGCGCGCCGTTCATGAACCATGTCGGGCGCCTCAGCCACCTCGTCCTGCACGGCCACACGCCGCAGAAGTCCGGCGTGCCGACGGTCACGGAAAACCGCCTGTCGCTCGATACCGGCGCGGTCTTCACCGGACATCTCGCCGGCGCCTGGGTGGACGTCGGGACGGGCACCATCGCCTGTCTGCGGGCGAGCCTCGACGAGGACCTCCACCGCGTCGCGCCGCACCGCCTCGACCGCGGCCTCGGCACCGCGATGGACGCGGCGCCCTGCCCCTGAGGCGAGACGGCGTGGCGCGGCTTGTCGCCCGTCCTACATGGCGCCGGCCTTTTCCTTGAGCGAGGCGAGCCCGGCGTCGTAGATCCCGCCGATCACCCCGGACGCCGCCTCGTCGCTGGCGCCCTTGGCCTCGAACGTGCCGGACCACGAGATCGTCGACCCGTCGCCCGAGCCGGAGACGCTGATCGTCGACTGGTAGTTCGCCACCGGCAGCGGCCCGTCGAGGATCGTGTAGCTGTAGCTCATCTGGTCGTCGTCGCGGGCGGTCTGCTCTTCGACCAGCGCCGCCCCGTCGGGCAGGGTGATGGTGCGGACGCTCTTGCCGCCCTCTTCCTTCAGCTCGCACTTCGTGGCGGCCGGATGCCAGGTCTGAATGTCGCAGAAGCTGCCGATCATCTTCCAGACGGCGTCGGGCTTGGCGGCGACCTCGACGGATTTCGACACCTCGACGGCCAGTGCCGGCGTCGCGGCGAGCGCTCCCATGGCGGCGAGACCCGCGACCTTCGAACGAATTTTCATCTGCTTTTCCTCCCGAGCGCCGATTCTGGCCAATGCCCGAACCCGGCGTCCTCCTCGATGCCCGCCGCCAAGCTAGCGAATTTCGGGCCGCTGGCAATCGCGCCGACGAATGGCCGGAGCCCTCCGGCGAGAATCGCGGCGAGCGAAAAAAGGCGATGCCGCGTCAGCGGCACCGCCCTTGCATCGTGGCCCCGTCCGATCGCCCGTCAGCGGCAGACGCGCACCTTGCGGACGATGCGCTCGCCGTGGCGGTACTTCACCGTCTTCTTGACGACGCAGTCCCGCTGATGCGGGCGGATCCTCTCGACCACCACCGGCCGGCGATCGTCGTGGTGCCGGCGGGGGGCGGCGTGATGACGCGGCGCCTGATGATCGCCGATGACGATCTTGACGCTCGCCGCCTCGGCCGAAGCGCCGGCCCCGAAAGTCGCCGCGAGAGCGAGAGCGGAAGCGAGGATGAACTTGCGCATGGAAGTGCCTTTCGATGTGCCCGGAGGCGGTGAAGACGATAAGTCAAAGTTATGGTTTTGGAGCTGAACGGCCCCTGAATGGTTTCGCTACGCAACATTCACGGTGTAGAATGAACTCTTGCAGCCACCGCTGTCGCGCTGCCGGCCGAGCGTTGCGCGCGCTCTCGGAAGCTCTTGCACTTCGCAGCTTGGGCAGGCGGGCCAGTAGGCCCTGCGGAACGAGCGCCGGGCGGCGATGGCATGCCGCGGGCGAACCTGTGCCCAGCCCGCCGGACGCTGCCCCAGGGGCGGACGCCGAAGGCGAAGCGTCGAGGTCGCCGCGTGGCGGCAACCGTCACCGCCGGTCTGCGACAGCGCTCGCGGCGGCCACAGCGCGGCAATTCCTGGGGCAGAACAAAAAAAGGGCGGCCAGTGGCCGCCCGAAGTTTGGCTGGAGTATCAGGTCGAAAAACCCGATATGCCCATAACGCTACTCCCCAAACATGGTTGCACTTGGGCAACGCTGAATCGACAAATTTCTTGCTGGCGCTATTTTCCCGATCACGGATACGTTTTCACCGCGGTGGGGCAGGATGGGCGGAGCCGCTGGTTCTTCGGTCTCGCAGCGCAACCAATGCGCCGCGGTGACGTTGTCGCCAAAGGGTCGGCGTATCACGCCGACGCGCCGTCCCTTATCGGGCGCCATCGCAGAACCAGCATCGAACAAGCCGGACACGTCAGGAGTTTCGCATATGTTTCGGGACAGACCGAGCACCTATGATCAGGTCGCCAACGCCCTTGCCACGCTGGGCGAGCGGATCGGGGAACTGGAAGGGCAGCTCGCCGAGCGGCTCGACCCGACGCCCTCCGCCAGCGAACGCGCCCGCCGGGCGATCGGCCGGGTGATTCCCGGCGTCACTCCGGAGCCGACGGGTCTCTCCCGCTACCTCCCGCATCTGTCCGACTACTGGCCGGACGACGCCGGCAGGCGGGCGCGCCGCCAGGTTCGCGCGCTGCAGGACGCCGGCGGCGACCTCGCCCATGGCGCCGAGGACTATTTCGGCAGCGCCCGGCGGCAGGTCGCCGGCTGGTCCGCCCCGGCGCTGGCCTCGCTGCGCAGCCATCTGCCGGCGCGCTACCAGCCGAAGGCCGCCGACCGCAACCGCGAGCTGACGGCGCTTCTGGTCGTCGGCGGCGCGGTCGTCGCCGTGGGTGCCGCCTACTACATCACCAAGAAGGTCAACGAACATTCCGAGGAGCCGGACTACGACACCGTCCGCTCCGACGGGCCGATCGAGATCCGCGACTATGACGCCATGATCGTCGCCGAGACGGTCAAGAGCGGCTATCACGAGAAGG
Organism: Aurantimonas sp. 22II-16-19i; assembly: GCF_002088275.1. GTDB lineage: Bacteria > Pseudomonadota > Alphaproteobacteria > Rhizobiales > Rhizobiaceae > Jiella. The sequence goes on along the minus strand of NZ_AQQS01000017.1, from coordinate 98,924 downwards.
CGCGGCGGCTGGGCTTCATGACGCTCGCCGACTACATCTTCGCCAAGAACCGCCCCGGCAAGAAGATCAAGATGACCACCCCGGTGCTGCAGCAGCTCGCCGAGGGCGAAGGCCGCTCAAAGGGCTGGGCGGTCCGCTTCGTCATGCCGAAGAAGTTCACCCTCGCCAGCCTCCCCGAGCCGGCCGGTCCCGACGTGCGCCTGAAGGAAGTCTCGGCGCGCCGCGTCGCCGCCATCCGCTTCTCCGGCAACTTCACCGCAACGCTTGCCTCCAAGCACCTGATGACGCTGTACAATTATCTGGCCGACAACAATCTCAAGCAGCACGGCGATCCGGAATATGCCTTCTACAACCCGCCCTGGACGCCGGGCTTCCTGAAGCGCAACGAGATCCTCATCGAGGTCGAGCGCTGAGCTGAGGCTGATTGGCCGAAGACACGACGTGGAAAAGGTGGCGCCAGCGCCGCCTTTTTTTGTTCGGCTGCTGTGTGAAGGCGATCCGGCGTCCTGTCGTGCCAAAGGAGGCAGCCGATGGCAGAGGCACCCAAGGGCCGCGACACAAGGCGGCATCGGCGATCTGGACTGGAGCCCGGGTCAGGCCCTGCAAGATGCACACGTCTCCTGTCGGACACGAACGAGCGGCCGCCTGTTCTCCGGTTCGACGTCGCAGAACCGGTCAAAGCACACGAAGCTTCGTCATCCCGGGCTTGACCCGGGATCCATTCCAAATCATCGACACCGCAGCGACAGAGCAATCCGAAGTCGTTGAATCTTCTGGAGTGATTGGCTGGTTCCAGGGCAGAGGAATGGATCCCGGGTCAAGCCCGGAATGACGAAGCTTCGATCGTCGCAACCTTTATCCGGCGCCGATGCCGCCAGCACGAGCCGCCGACGAAGAACCGGACGAGCGGCACCCGGAGGATGGAGCGGGATGCCGATCGAAGCCGATCTCATCCTGCTCTGACGTTCCAGGCGCAATGCGCTTGGTCTGATGCCCGCCCTCAGGCCGCGTGCGGCCGGTAGGGCATGAAGCGCTGCATGATCACCCGGTAGGGAATCAGCGCGATGGCGGAGACCGCCAGCTTCACCGTGAAGTCGCCGATCGCCCAGGACACCCAGCGCGGCGCCTCCTGCGAGAACATCCCGAGCAGCGGCGCGCTCTCGAGGGCGAAATCGTCGCTGGCGCCGATGAAGACGAAAAGCGGCGCGAAGGCGATGGTGAAGAAGGTCAGCGTGTCCAGCACCGAGCCGCTCAGCGACGAGAAGGCCGGCGCCCGCCACCAGCTGTCCTGGCGCATCCGGGTGAACACCGCGACGTCGAGGAGTTGCGCCAGAAGGAAGGCGCCGCCCGAGGCGACGGCGATGCGGAACAGCCGGTCGGCCGTGGTCGCAAATCCCAAGAGCCCCATGTCGTGGAGCAGCGGCGGCACCAGCAGCGAGCAGAGCACCGCTGCGGCAAAGCCGGCGAACACCACGCGACGCGCCACCTTCGGCCCGTGCCGGCGGTTGGTGAGGTCGGTGACGAGGAATGCGAAGGGATAGGTGAACGAGCCGTAGGTCAGAAGGTCGGCGAGCTGCAGCCCCCCGACTTCGGCGAACACCGGATACTGCACCGCGACGTTGGAGGCGAGCACGATGGCCGCCATCGCGGCGATTGGCAGGGCGTAGATCTTCGAGAACGACATTTTTTTATCCTGGGTAATGGAACCAGCGGCAGATCAGCTAGTCGTCGCTGTCGCCACGTGCATGAATCGCCTCGACGAGCGCCTGGCGTTCCGGGCTGTCGGGGCCGCGGAGGATCTCGCGCTCCTGCGAGGAGACGGTGGTGCCGACGAAGCCCCGCTCGCGCATGCAGGCGATGGCGAGGCGATTCTTCGCCTTGGACCTCGCGACGCCGCGAATCGCGCCCGCGCCGAGATTGGCGACCGCGCCCCCGGAAATCGCGCCGTCGGAGCTGCGTCCGCTGCGGACCTGGTCCTGGGCGACGTCCCAGCAGGCGCCGGCGATTTCCTGGGTCTCCGCCCAGCTGACGCCGGGCCGCACGAAGTCGCGCGGTCCCGCGCAGCCCGCGACCAGCAGGGTCAGCAAGACGACGGCGCCGGAGCGCAGGCGGCCCGGGATCGGCAGGGGGCGAATGCGCCGGCGGCGACCTTCGAGCATCGGCTTATGGCTCCTGCAGCGTCGCCACGACACGGAGGGGCGACGGGACCGATCTGGTCCCGCGCCCCGCAGACGCGTCGTGTCGCGGCCTTGCGGCCGATCAGGCGGCGACGGTGGTGGTGGTGTCGCCGACCTTCTTGGCGATCTGGCGCTTCAGCAGGCGGGCCCGCTGGGACAGATCCGTCTCGCTCGCCTTCATCAGGAAGGCGTCGAGGCCGCCGCGGTGCTCGACCGTGCGCAGCGCATGGGCCGAAACGCGCAGCCGGAAACGCTGGCCGAGCGCGTCGGAGATCAGCGTGACGTTGCACAGGTTGGGCAGGAAGCGCCGACGCGTCTTGTTGTTCGCGTGGGACACGTTGTTGCCGGTCAGGACGGCCTTGCCGGTCAGTTCGCAAGCGCGTGACATCGGATCACCTTTCAGGATATCGCCAAACCATTCGAGAGCGCGCCGCCGTATGAACGGCGCGATCATCGCTTGATGGGCATGATCGGGAAAATCCCGCGCTTCATAGTCGTGATCGCTGGAAGCGTCAAGTTTTCGCGAAGCTTCCGGATGAACACGCGACTGTGGCCCGGTCCACCTCGCCAAGGCCGCCGGCATCGCTATAGACTCGCCGCAACCATCATCTGCCGGAAGTGTTCCGGCAGACGTTCCGACCTCTCAACGGATGCGGCCTTCCCCATGCGCCTTGCGCGATTCGCGACCACCCTCGCCGCTCTCTGCGGCCTGACCCTGTCCCTCCAGCAGGCGGGCGCCGCCCCCCGCCAGACCGTGACCACCGAATACGGCATGGCGCTGATCGGCCTGATCATCGGCAAGGCGTCCTTCGACACGGTCATCGACGAGCGCTCCTTCTCCGTGAAGGGCCGGATGTCCTCGGCCGGCCTCGGCTCGCTGGTCTCGCGCACCGGCGGCACCAGCGAGGTCTCCGGCAGCGTCACCCCCCGCGGCTTCGCGGCGACGCGCTACGGCCTCGACTACACCTCCGACGGCAAGCGCTGGAAGAGCGACGTGCGCTTCCGCTCCGGCCGGGTGGCGGCCTCCGACGTCAGCCCGAAGCGCTCGCGCAACGAGAAGCCCTCCTATGTGCCGGTCCAGCGCTCGCAGCTCGCCTCCGTCGTCGATCCGCTGTCCGGCCTGATGATCCGCACCGGCGATGCCGCCAGCGTCTGCCGGCGCACCCTCCCCCTCTATGACGGCTGGTCGCGTCTCGACCTGCGCCTGTCGCCGGGCGGCAGCAACCGCGTGTCGCTCACCGGCTACAGGGGCGACGCGCAGGTCTGCCGGGTCCGGATCGCCCCGGTCAGCGGCTACGACCGCAATTCCAAGGGCCTGAAGTTCCTGCAGGGCCAGACCATCGAACTGTGGTTCGCGCCGATCGCCCGGCCGGATGTCTACGTCCCGGTCTATGCCAAGATCCCGACCACCATCGGTCCGCTGACGCTGCAGGCGACCTCCGTCACGGTCAAGTAGTTCGCCCGAAGCGGCCGGTCGAAGCGCCGACCGCGGCGCCTCGCCGCCGGCAGATCACGTGATGTTCGATGGCGGGCGGTGATTCTCCCCTTCATCGAAGGTGACAGACTGCGGCTTTTCATCCATGGTTCCGGCTGCGTTGCTTCCCAGCCACGGATGCCGTCTGCAATGAAGCTCGTTCTGGCGCTCGTCGCACTGGTCTTCACCGTCCTCAGCTCTTCGTCTTCCTTTGCGGCAAACCGGATCGCCCTCGTCATCGGCAACGATGCCTATCTGCATCTGCGGGCGGACAACCAGCTCGAGCGGGCGGGCACCGACGCCGCTGCGGTCGGCAACGCGCTGGAGAGCATCGGCTTTGAGGTCCTGCGCGGCCACAACCTCGCCCGCCGCGAGATGCTGCAGATGATCCGCCGGCTGCGCGAGGCGGTGCGGCCCGGCGACATCGCGCTGGTCTTCTATGCCGGCCACGGCGTCGCCATCGAGGGCACCAACTATCTGCTGCCCACCGACATCCGCCCCTCGACCGAAAGCCGCATCGCCGAGGCGGCGATTCCGGAAACCCGCATCGAGCAGGATCTGCTCGAGGCCGGCGCCCGGACCGGCATCCTGATTCTCGACGCCTGCCGGAACAACCCGTTCCCCCCGACGGCGCGCTCGATCGGCCGGTCGCGCGGCCTTGCCTCTTCCAGAGAGACGCCGGGCATCTTCAAGATGTTTTCGGCCGGCACCGGCCAGGTCGCCATCGAGACCCTCGGCACCGGCGACGACGATCCCAATTCGCTGTTCACGCGGGTGCTGCTCGGCGAACTGGTGAAGCCGGAGCAGAGCCTGATCGACCTCACCTATGCGGTGAAGGGCCGGGTGCTGGATCTCTCCGGCGGCCGCCAGAGCCCCGCCTATTACGACGGCGGGTTCGCCAACGACGTCTATCTCGCCGGCCGCGCCGAAGCGGTCGTGGCCACCGTGCAGCCGGCACCGACCTTGCTGGCCCCGCCAGTCCTGCCAGCCCCGCCACCCCAGGAAGTTCCGGTCGCTCCCGCAGCGCCCGTCGCTCCGCCAGCGACGGCAACCCGGCCCGAGCCGCCCGCGCTTCCCTGCACCGGCGCATCCGCCCATTTCGCCGTCGCCCAGAAGCTCGGGACGCGCGCCGCGCTGGAGGCGCATCTCGGCTTCTACGGAGCGTGCCCCTACGCGCCCTTCGCCCAGAGCCTGCTCGAAGGGCTGGGGACCGTTGCGGCGCCCCAGGCTCTCCTCGCCGCACCGCCGGAGGTCGAGGGCGCCGCCCGGGTGGCCCGCGCCCGGCAGGCCGTCGCCGATTGCGATCGTCTCGCCGCCAGCGACGCCGACCGCCGCCGCGGCATCCGCGGCGTCGCCTTCGCGGCGATCGATACCGCCCGGGCGATTCCCGCCTGCGAGGCCGCCGTCGCGGCGCGCCCGGACGACGCGCGGCTGCAGTTCCAGTTCGGCCGGGCCCTCGAAGCCTCCGGCACGCGGCCGGGCGACGTCGCCGCCGCCTACCGCAGGTCCGCCGATCTCGGCTTCGCGCTGGCGCAATTCAGTCTCGGCAGCCTCCATGCCGCCGGCAAAGGCGTGCCCCGGGACTATGCCGAGGCCGTGACGCTGTTCCGCAAGGCCGCCGAGCACGAGCTGCCGGCCGCCGAGAACGCTCTGGCCGGCATGTATGAGAGGGGCCTCGGCGTGCCGCCCGACGTCACCGCGGCGCTCATCTGGTACGAGCGCGCCGCCGCCAACGGGCACCTCGCCGCCCATGGCAACGCCGCCCGCATCCTCACCGGCAACGTCTTCGGCAAGACTACCCACTTTGCCCGGGCCGCCGACCACTGGCGCGCGGCGGCCGCGGCCGGCGACACCGATGCCGCCCTGAAGCTCGCCGTCGCGATCAGGGACGGCCAGGTCGCGCCGCGCTCGGGCGAGGAGATGATGGAGAGCTTCGACGCCGCGGCGCGCACCGGCCGCGCCGACGCCCTCCTCGCCCTCGCCGAGATGCACCTCGACCGACGCCATTTCCGCGATGCGCTCGATCTCGCCTATCGCGCCTACGACATCGCGTCCGAGGCGGACATCGCCACCGAGAACGGCTGGCCGCCGCTGCAATTCCTGTCCGCCTCGCTGATCGTCAAGGTGGTGCGCCAGGCCCGGACGCTGCCGCGCTCCCACCGCGAATACGAGACGTTCCGCAAGGACTTCGCCGGCGCCGGCTTCCGGCGCTTCACGGTCCCGGCCACCTGCGCCGGCACGCGGATCGCCTTTTCCGTCTATGCCTGGGACTGGTCCCGCGACACCGACATGGTGACGCCACAGCTGGAATGGCTGGAGAAGGCCAGGAGCTGCAGCGTCCCCGACGGGATCGCCACCAGCTTCCGCAAGGCGTTCGAACTCGCCCGCGAGCGCAACCTCGGCTATGGCGAACTCATCGCCGATACCCTGCGCGAGGCCCGCAAGGCGCCCGCCGGCGACACCGTCGACATGGCGCGCGACACGCCCTGAGCCCCTGGCGGCGCCGGACGTCGTCGCCGCCGTCGGCAGCCGGGCTCCGCGCGGCGATGACGGTGGCGGCGAGCTGGCGCCCTGCTTCGGGCGGACAGCCCTCCGCATCTCGCCGCCCGCCAATGCCTTGGCCCGACCTGCCGGGGAGCGTCCAACGGGCGCCGGCGGCGGCGCTCCTGAACGGTGAGGCAGCGAGCCGTCACCCCGCTTGACGTTTCGCCGCACAACGACTCGCCATGAAACTCTCCCCGGATGCGTCCGTTGACCTCGCGAGTGCCGTCCGGCGACCGCCCCGACCCGCCGGCGCCGGCGGCGCCCCGCAAAACAATGCCACGCAACACGGAGGAACTGACGATGCGCACCGCAACCGCCATCACTCTCGTCACCGCCATGGGATTTGCCGCCTCGCCGGTCATGGCGCAGGACACGAACGACCAGATTCAGACGAATGCGACGCAGCCCGATGCCGCCCAGACCACCAGCGGGAATGCTTCGAACTCGCCCATGGCCTCGAGCCGGAACCGTGAGGTCGTCTCCCTGCCCGACTGGCATCCCGACGTCACCGGCGCCAACGTCCAGAGCATCGAGGCGCTGATCGACGAGGACGTCATCGACGCCAATGGCGAGGACATCGGCGACGTCGAGAACGTCATGTTCGATGCCGAGGGCAAGGCCGTCTCGATCGTCGCCGAAGTGGGCGGCGTCTGGGACATCGGCGACACCCACGTCAGCATCCCCTGGAGCGATCTCGAATTCTCCGGCAACGGCGTGATCGTGCCGGTCACCGAGGATACGATCGACGAGTTCTCGCTGTTCGAGACCGAGACCCTCGGGGCGGATACCGCTGCGAGCCAGGTCACCGAGCTCGAAGGCGGCTGGTTCTCCGACGTCGACACCGGCCCGCGCGTCTGGCGCGCCGCCGAGCTCATCGACGACTATGCCCGCTATCAGGACGACAGCCGCTGGAACAACTACGGCTATGTCGACGACATCCTCGTCGACAACGGGTCGATCTCCGCCGTCGTCGTGCGGCCGGACCGCAGCTACGGGGGCAACAACGGCCTCTTCGCCTATCCCTTCTACGGCTACGATTATGGCTGGTCGCCGGGCCTTGCGAACTACGATCTTCCCTATGACCGGTCGACCCTCGATGCGCGCGAGCCGATGGAAGGCGTCGTCGGTAACGCGGCGAACCGCACCACCGACTCGGCCGGCTGAGGAGAAATCCGACCCGCCGAATGTCGAACGGAAGGCCGGGCTCCTCGCGAGCCCGGCCTTTTGCCGGCCCGCCGGTCACCCGTTGCCGGTCGCCCCGCGCAGTTGGCCGCCCGGGCGCAGTCGACGATCGCGAAAGCGGGCCGTGACCGCTCCGGCGGAGACCCGGCTCCCCGCCCTTGTCCCCCGAAAGATTCCACGTCCGTCGGCGGCACGGCTGCCGCGAGGATCGGAGGCCCGATCATGAAGCTCCAGACACGGATCGCCGCAACGGGCTTCGTCGCGACCGCCGTCACCTTCGGTCCCGGGCGGATGGCCTATGGGATGTTCCTTCCCCAGCTGCGAGAGGCCTTCGGCATCGGCACGGGCGCTGCCGGAGCCATCGCCGGCAGTGCCTTCGCCGCCTTCTTCTGCGGCCTCTTCGCCACCGGCTGGCTGACGCCGCGCCTTGGGCCGCGGCTGCCGGTTCTCGTCGGCGGCCTCTTCGCGGTGCTCGGCTGCGCCCTCACCGCGGTGGCACCCGATGTCGTCCTGATGAGCATCGGCGTCGCTCTGGCCGCGGCCAGCGCCGGCTTTGCCTGGACGCCGTTCAACACGATGGCCGAACAGGCCGTCGCCGAAGACCGCCAGAAGCGCGTCCTGTCGATCGTCAGCACTGGCACCGCCTTCGGCATCATCGGCGCCGGGCTCCTGGCCTCGGGCCTGGCCTATTTCGGCCAGTCCTGGCGCATCGCCTGGGGCGCGTTCGCCGCCACGGGCCTTGCCGTCGTCCTCGCCCCCATGTTCCTTCTTTCGCGCAAGGACGGGTTCGAGCGGGGCGGCCGCCTCGACATCGGCGGCGTCATGCGCCGGCTCCGGTGCCGCGAGGCCCTGCCCCTCTATGGCTTCGCGCTCTCCTTCGGCGCCAGCAACGGCACCTATCTCTCCTACTGGATCGACCACATCTCACAGGCGGGCGGCCTCTCGGGTCTTCCCGCCGAAATGATCGGGCCCGTCCTCTTCGTCGCCTTCGGCCTTGCCGGCTGCCTCGGCCTCCTGACCGGCGACGTCGAGGAGAGGATCGGCCTTCGCGCTTTGCTCTCGGGTCTGTTCACCGCCTCGGCCGCCTCCCTGCTGCTGCTGGCCTTCCTGCCCGGCAGCTGGAGCGGCGTCGTCGCCTCGGCCGCCCTGCAGGGCCTCTGCGTGATGGCGCTCAGCGCCGTCTATTCCTTCTGGAGCGAGCGCCTGTTCCCGGACATCGCCTCCGCCAGCTTCACCGCCGTCCTGATGCTCTACGCCACCGGCAACGTCGTCGCGCCGCCGCTCGCCGGCCTGATGAGCGGCGGGTTGGGCCTTGGCATGACGCTCGCCGCCTTCGGCGGCCTGTCGCTCGCCTCCCTCCTCATGGTGCCGCGCGTGAAGAACGTCTGATCGGTCGCCGGACGCCGACCTGCCCGGCGTCAGGCGTGCTCGGCGATCACCAGCAGGAAGGCCGGCCCGTAGCGGTCGAGCTTGGCGGCGCCGACACCCGGCACATTGGCCATCTCGGCCCTCGATGTCGGCCGCGCCGCCGCGAGCTCGATCAGCGTCTTGTCGTGGAAGATCACATAGGGCGGCACGTTCTGCAGGCGGGCGATCTCCATCCGCTTCTGGCGCAACAGCTGGAAGAGGTCCCGGTCTGCCTCGGGAACGACGGCGGCGGGCCCCGGGCCCGACGCGGCCTTGCCGCGCCGGGCGCGCGGCGCCGGCGGCACGCGCAGCATCAGCACCGGCTTCTCGCGCAGGAAGTCCCGGCCGGCCTCGGCGATCGACAGGCCGCCATGGCCGGCGAGATCGACGGCGACGAGGCGCAGCGCGATCAGCTGGCGCAGGATCCCCCGCCACATCCGGCTGTCATGCTCCTTGCCGATGCCGAAGGTGGAGATCTTGTCGTGGCCGAACTGGGCGATGCGCTCGTTCTCGACCCCGAGCAGGACGTCGACGACATAGGCCTGCCCGAAGCGCTCGCCGGTGCGGTAGATGCAGGACAGCGCCTTCTGGGCCGCGATCGTGCCGTCGAACAGCTTCGGCGGCTCGGCGCAGGTGTCGCAGTTGCCGCAGGGCTCGCAATGGTCGCCGAAATAGGACAGGAGCACCTGCCGCCGGCAGCCGGCCGTCTCGGCGAGGCCGAGAAGCGCGTCGAGCTTGCCGCGCTCGGTCCGCTTGCGCTGCTCCGGCGCATCGGACTCCTCGATGAAGCGGGTGCGCAGCGCGATGTCCTCGTGGCCGTAGAGCATCAGCGTGTCGGAGGGCAGCCCGTCGCGCCCGGCCCGGCCGGTCTCCTGATAGTAGGCCTCCATGCTGCCCGGCAGGTCGAGATGGGCGACGAAGCGCACGTCCGGCTTGTCGATGCCCATGCCGAAGGCGATGGTCGCGACCATGACCACCGCCTCGCCATGCTGGAAGCGCTGCTGGTTGGCCTCGCGGTCGGCCTTGTCCATGCCGGCGTGATAGGTCAGCGCGTCGTAGCCCTCGGTGCGCAGCCAGGCGGCAGTCTCCTCCGTCTTGCGCTTCGACAGGCAGTAGACGATGCCGCTCTCGCCCTCGTGGCGCCTCAGGAAATCCTTCAGCTGCGCCCGCGGATTGTCCTTCTCCTCGATGGCATAGCGGATGTTCGGCCGGTCGAAGCCGGCGATGAAGGCGTCCTCGTCCGCGATCTGCAGATGCGCCAGGATCTCGGCCCGCGTCGGCTCGTCCGCCGTCGCCGTCAGCGCCATGCGGGGCGTGTTAGGAAACTGCTCCGCCAGAACGTCGAGCTGGCGGTAGGACGGGCGGAAGTCGTGGCCCCATTGGGACAGGCAGTGCGCCTCGTCGATGGCGATCAGCGACAGCCGCGCCCGGGACAGCCGCTCCAGCACGCCGCCACGCAGAAGCGTCTCCGGCGCGACATAGAGAAGGTCGAGCTCGCCCGTCTCGATGGCGCTCCACAGATCGCGCCGCTCTTCCGGCGGAAGGTCGGAGTTCAGCGCCGCCGCCCGCACCCCCGCCTGGCGCAGCGCCGCCACCTGGTCGGCCATCAGCGCCAGGAGCGGCGAGACGATCAGCCCCATGCCGGGCCGGGCGATGGCCGGGATCTGGTAGCACAGCGACTTGCCGCCCCCCGTCGGCATCAGGACGAAGGCGTTGCGGCCGGCGATCACATGCTCGACGATCCGCGCCTGCGGGCCGCGGAACGCGTCATAGCCATAGACGGTCTTGAGAATTTCGAGAGCTTCGGCAGTCATCGGCAGTCGCATGGCAGGTCACGGGAACGCTCTCCATAGCAGATTCGCCGCGCCGGCGGTGACGGGGGTTCGCCGCCTGCGACTTCACGATCCCTTGGCAGGATGGGACGGACGACCACCGGCTCGAGGCGATACGCCGAGCGATGCGGCGACGCCGGTCGGGCTTGGGTCGCAGAGGCGCAGAGGCGCAGAGGCGCAGAGGCGCAGGCCGATATTGGCGACAGCCGTCGCCGGCACGGCGCCGAGCATGGCTCCCCCCGCCGTCAGGATGCGGTCGATGACCGACGGGTCCGGCCTCGCCCTCGATCCCCGCGTGTCTTCGCCAAAAACCGGAATGGGCAGAGCGGCGCCCTCGCCATGAGCGGGTGCGCGCCCAGGGAGTTCTTCGGGATCGACGGCCAGTGCGGCCCGGCGATCTTCGGGAAGCGCGCCGGCGAAGGGCGAGGCGGCCACGCAGATCGCCATGACGATGGCAGGGACGAGGACGGCCGTCGAAGGCCTGCCCGACCGCAGCACCTGATAATCGTGGAAGCGTCCGTGAAGCATCGTCGCCCTCCCATACGGAGCGACGATCGTAGCCGTTGCTGGCCCGCCGGAGTTAGTCGGGGCGTCCCACCGAGAACCGGCCGGATTGTGCCGCACGTTCCATTCCGCTCTGGCGTCGCGGCCGGTGCGCGGTCTCTCCGTCCGTCCCGGCCTACAGCCCCTGCAGCCAGGCCGCGAACGGGCGCTCGTTCAACGGCGACTCCCCGCGCTCGCCGGCGTCCGCGCCGTCGCGGGCAAGCCGGCGGACCTCGCTCGGCGTGCGGCCGAAGCGCTGGCGGAAGCTGCGGGAGAACTGCGACTCGCTGGCAAAGCCGAGGCCATGGGCGATGGTGCCGATGAGCCGCAGGTCGCGGCTGTCGCCGAGCGCCCGGTAGGCCTGCTCCAGACGCCGCTCGAGGATATAGGCGGCAACCCCGCCGAAGGGTTCGAAGAGCCGGTAGAGCGTCGAGCGGGAGACGCCGATCCGCGCGACGATGAGGTCGGGTCCGAGACGCGGATCATGCAGGTTCCGGCGGATGAACTGCTGCGCCCGCAGGGTCACCGCTCTCGCCACGGCGGCCCGGCCCCGGTCGAGCGCCAGGGGCCGCCGGGACAGGGTCGCGCCGATCAGGTCGACCAGCGCGGTGGCGGTCCCGTCGGCCTGGTCCTGCCGCAGGGTCGGGGCGTGCTGGCTGAGAAGCCGGATGAAATCCTTCAGAAGCTCCGTCCCGGCGTCGGGCACGACCCGCCCGTGCAGCGTCTCGGCGTCGGGCACCGCATCGGTCATGACGTCGCGCGGCAGGATGATGGAGACGTTGTGCGGCGCGATCGGCGCGAAGTCGGCGAGCTCCTGGCCGAAATCCACGACGTTGAGCACCGTCTCCGACGCTGTCGCATCCACCCGCAGCATGAAATGGTCGAGCATGTCGGTGCGCAGCTTCTTCTTGCGCCGGGCGAAGAAGAACGGGCTGGTCCGCATGTCGCTGACGATGACGCGGCCGAGATGCGTGCTCTCGACGCTGATGTCGAACGGTGCCTCGTCGCCGAACTGCGCTTCGAACATGACACCGACGCGTTCGCTCCAGATGCCCCGGTCCGTCGACCGCAGCAGTCGGCTCGCAACGGCCTTGCTCATTCCCGGCTGGTCCTCTTCATCCCGTCGTCGCCCGTTCCGCCGTCTCGCCGCCACGCTTCGATGCCGAATCGCAGAGGCCGCGATCCACCCGCCGCCCCCCTGCGACGGCGGCGCACGCGCCTGTCCGCGCGGAATGAGACAGGACGCCAAGAATGATAGCCTGGCGCGAGACGCCGTGAATATCCCCCGCGGCGACGGATCATCTAATCTTGCGCCTGCCGCGACGGGGTCTGGCGGGAGGCGGCGCGCGAGACCCGGGCGGTCATCCGGAACGCCGGCCGAGCGCGCTGCTCCACGGCACGCCGCCGGTCGCCGGCCTGCCGCAGAAATCAATCCACACAAGAGTTGATCGACATGATTCGCAGATACTGGCCCATCGTGCTGCCCCTGCTTCTCGCGGCGGCAGGCTGCCAGACGAGCGCGGAGGCGGTGAGTACCGTCAACGCCACCTGGGTCGGACGCCCGGCGGACGACTTCTTCTCGCGCTATGGCGCGCCCTACTCGACCTCCCCCCGCCAGGATGGCGGCGCGATCTATTCCTGGCGCGGCGGCGAACAGACCCTGGCGGTCAACACCGCGCCGCGCCCGCCGGCCTTCCCTCCGTCTCCCTTCGGCACCACGCCGGCGGGCCAGCCCACTCCGGCACCGCTCTTCGGCGACACGACGTCCCGCACCACGTCCAATTCCTGGGTCCGCGCCGACGGCACCAAGGTGACGGAAACCCGAAGCCGAACCACCAGCGCCAGTGTCAATGTCGACACGACCAAGCTGGTCGGCTCGCTCCTCGGCGCCGCGGCGGGCCCCTCGGCGGCGCCGAAACCCGCGACGCGCACGATCGTCTGCGAACTGTCGATCACGGCCGATCCCGAAGGCGTCATCACCGCCCTCAGCGTGAAGCGCGACACCGAAGGCGCGTTTCTCAGCCTGTCGCGCTGCGGCGAGATCCTGAAGTAGGCGCGACGTCGCCTTCGGCGCCCATCTTCGCCCTCGCGGCCGAATCGCCCCACGAAGCCGCGAGGGGTCGAAGCACGATCGAGGCGGCCTGAGTGGCGGCCAGCGCCGCAACCCACCGCCTCGATCGCAGCTTGTCGCCTCACCCGAGCCCCATCGTCTCGCGGTAACCCTCCAGATACTCCCGCTCGGCCTCGCTGACCCGGTCCATGCCGTTCATCGCCCGGTGCCACAGCGGCACGATCGCCGGCGGCCGGCCGGCCCGCTCGATGCGCTTCGCCTGCTCTTCGGACAAGGTGAGGTCGATCGAGCCGAGATTGTCGCGAAGATGGTCCTCCGTCCGCGCGCCGACCGCGATGGAGTGGACGCCCGGCCGCTCGCGCAGCCAGGCCAGCACCACCTGCGGCACGCTGCGGCCGACCTCGTTCGAGACCTCCTTCAGGACGTCGATCACCCGGTAGAGCCGCTCGGTGTCGACGATGTGCGGCTCCGGCCAGTCGTTGCCCTGGCGGGTGCCCGGTTGCGGGCCGTTGTTCCGGTCGATCTTGCCGGTGAGGAGCCCCTCCCCGAGCGGGCTCCAGACCTGCGTCGCGACGCCGAGGTCGCGGCCGGCCGGAATGATCTCGTATTCGACCTCGCGGGCCTCCGGCGTATAGTTCAGCTGGTGGGCGACCGGCGGCGTCGCGCCGAGGAGCTTTGCCGTCATCACGGTCTTGGCCACCTGCCAGCCGCCATAGTTGGAGACGCCCCAGGAGCGGATCTTGCCCGCCCGGATCAGGTCGTCCATCACCGCGACGGTCTCCTCCACCGGGGTGACGCCGTCCCACTGGTGGATCCAGTAATGGTCGATCCAGTCGGTCTGCAGCCGCTTCAGGCTGTCGTCGATCTGGCCCATGATGTGGGCCCGCGAGGCGCCGGCCATGTTGGGGCCCTCGCCCATCGTCGTGCGGACCTTCGAGAAGATCAGAAGCTCGTTCCGCCGGCCCTTCACCGCCTCGCCGACGACCTTCTCGCTGTCGCCCTTCGAATAGATGTTGGCCGTGTCGATGGCGTTGACCCCGGCCTCCCGGGCGATGTCGATGAAGCGCTTCGCGTCCTTAACGCCGACATTGCCGGTCTTCTCGAAGCCGTTGGTGCCGCCGAAGGTCACGGTGCCGAGCACGAAGGTCGAGACCATCATGCCGGAATTGCCGAAGCGGGCGTATTGCATGGGATTGCTCCTCTTGCCGGTCGGACATGCCGGGAAGGCTCTGCCTTCGAGGCCTGTCCGAAGGGCCGGTGACTGATCTGTGGTCGGCCCGCCTGGGGGGCCGCTCGTCTCGGATGGCCAACGGATGGGGCGCGCATCCGTTTCAACCGGCCGCCGCCGCGGCCCGCCGGCTCGCCGGGGCCGAACTTGCCGGGGCCGGAACCTCGGCGAGAACGCGCCTCACCCCTGAAGTTCGCCCCGCGCCAGGGCGCCGGGAATCGAGGCGGCGATCGGCAGGCGCGGCGTCAGCGTCGGCTGGTAGGCATGATAGAGATCCGGCTTGCCGGTGTAGATGCGTTCCGAGGGCCGGTTGTCGCGGTCCACCTCGTTCCACCAGCTGCCACCCCGCCGGTCGATGAGGGCGAGATCGACGTAGTCCCACAAGCGCGCGTACCAGTCGGCATAGTCCGCCTCGCCGGTCCGCCGGAACAATAGCGCCGCCGCGGTGATGCCCTCGGCCAGCGTCCAGTGCGCGGTATTGGGCACCGACACCTCGCCCGCCCAGCCGATGGTGTAGACGAGCCCGCTCGCCCCGTCCCGGTTCCAGCCGTCGCGCACTCCGCCGGCAAAGAGCTCCCGGGCGCATTCGACCAGCCATGCCGGCGCCGAGCGACCGGCGGCGGTCAGACCGGCCTCGAGCTTCAGGCAGAGATGCGACCATTCCAGCGAATGGCCGGGGGTCGTCCCATAGGGGCGGAAGGCGTGGTCCGGCTGGTCGCGGTGGAAGTCCGCAAGCAGCGTCCAGTCGCTGGTGAAATGTTCGGGGATGACGAAGCGGCGCTCGCGCGCCAGCCGGTTGGCGAAGCGATCGGCGATGCGCACCGACCGGTCGAGCCAGACCGCGTCGCCCGTCGCGTCGAACACCGCCAGGAAGGCCTCCAGCGCATGCATGTTGGCATTGGCGCCGCGATAGTCCTCCGCGTCGCTCCAGTCGGCCGCGAAGCTCTCGCGCATTGCACCTTCGTCCTCGGCCCAGAAGCGGTCCACGATCACCGCCTCGACCGATTTCAACAATTCGCCGGCGTCGGGCCGGCCAAGCATCGTCGCCGCCGACGCCGCCAGCGCCACGAAGGCCTGCACATAGGCCTTCTTGCGCCCGCCGCCGGAGGGCGAGCCCGGGTCCTGTTCGTGCCAGCCGCCATGGGCATCGTCGCAGAGCAGGCCGGACAGCGCCGCCAGCCCGTGGTCGACCAGCGGCACCGATCCCGGCAGGCCCTGCATGGCGGCGAGCGCGTAGGAATAGGTCATGCGGGCGGTGATGATGGTGTCGGCCACCGCCCCCTCCGGCCGCTCGCCGGTGGCATCGAGGCCGCAGAACCCGCCGGACGGCAGCCGCGAGGCCTTGGAGAAGTCGAGGAGCCTCTGGCCCTCGGCCACCAGCCAGTGCCGGTGCGCCGGCATGTCGATCGTCGCCACCGCTGTGTCCGCCTCAGCCATTGATGATCATCCCCCGTTCCCATGGATCGTCTGGCCGGTGACATAGGAGCCGTCGGCGTTTGCGGGAGGGACATCGGCCGGCGCCGCCTCGCCCGGCTGGCCGATCCGGAGCTTCCCCGCCAGCCTGCCGCTGCCGCAATCATTCGGCGTACCCGGTCCCGCCTGGACTCTCGGCCGCCCTTCGCGGCCGACAAGCCGATCGGTCCGCGTCACCCGCCGGCGATGTGACGCACCGCCCGCCGGATCGAGCCGCCGGAATTCGTCAGCCAGCCAACGGACCTCCTCCCGAAGACGTGATGGATCGGGTTGCTGGCCTCGGCCTCGGGCCTATGTCGAGGGGCAGGCAAGCAAATTCAACGCGATATCGATCGCGACCCGGAGGGACGGCGCCATGACCGACACCGCAGGCACGAACAGTCGCAGCTGGGGCTACTGGGCGGTGGTGGTCCTCGCCATCGTCCTCGTCCTCTTCGGACTGCCGATCTTCGGCGGCGGCGCCTATCTCATCTGGCTCGGCGGCTCCTGGTACTATCTCTTCGCCGGCATCGGCCTTCTCGTGACCGCCTGGTTCCTCGTCAAAGCCTCGATGGCGGCGGTCTGGGTCTATCTGGCGACCTTCGTCTTCACGCTGGTCTGGGCCTTCTGGGAAAAGGGCTTCGACTGGTGGGCGCAGGTGCCGCGGCTGGTGGCGCCGACCGTCATCCTCGTCCTCGTCCTCGCCACGATCCCGGTCCTGCGGAACGGCGGAAGGCGCCACGCCGCCCCCTCCGGCCCCCGCCATCCCGACCGCACCACCAGATCGCCCGACCGGACCCCGGCCGCGAGGCGCGGTTCCGGCGAGACCATCATCCCGACCGCCCGCTGAACGGCCCGACGTCCCGGAAACGCCCCTGCAGGAGACGACCATGACCCGACGCTTCCCCCGTTCCGGTTCGGCGACCGCCCTTGCCGCGATCCTGTCGCTTGCCGCAGCGCCCTCGAGCGCCTGGGCGCAGCAGGCCCCGGCGACGCAGGACACGCCCGCCGACGACGGCACCACCATCCTGCCGGCGCCTGCCGGCGATGCCGAAGCGCCTGCCGGCGATGCCGAAGCGCCCGGCGGCAGCGAGGCGCCCGGCGGCAGTAACGCGCAAGCCCCGGCGGCGACGCCGACAGCCCCCGCCGCCGGCCAGCCCGCCGAAGCTGCCGCCGAAACCCGAGGCGCCGCCCCCTCCCTTGCCGATTCCGAACCCGCCGAGCAGCGCCAGCTGGGCTCCGACTGGCCGTTCTGGGGCGGCGGCCCGAACGCCACCCGCTTCTCGCCCCTCGACCAGATCACCCCCGCGAATGTCGGCGAGATGGAAAAAGTCTGGACCTACCGCACCGGCGACATGCCGACCGAGGCGACCAAGAACAAGTATTCCCCCGAGGGCACGCCCCTGAAGATCGGCGACAGCCTCTACATCTGCTCGGCGATGAACATCCTCTCCGCGGTCGACGCCGCCACCGGCGAGGAGCGCTGGCGCTACGATCCCAATGTCTCCGCCGACGCGATCCCCTATGGCGCGTCCTGCCGCGGCGTCGCCTATTACGAGGTGCCGGACGCCCCGGAGGGGCAGGCCTGCGCCGCCCGCATCATCGAGGGCACCCTCGACGCCCGGCTGATCGCTGTCGACGCTGCGACCGGCGAGCCCTGCGCCGATTTCGGCGAGAACGGCCAGGTCGATCTCTGGCAGGGCATCGGCGAGAAGGTGCCCGGCTGGTACGCCGTCACCGCGCCGCCGACGATCGTGCGCGGCATCGCCGTCACCGGGGCGCAGGTCAAGGACGGCCAGGCCGAGGACGCACCCTCCGGCGTCATCCGCGGCTACGACGCCGAGACCGGCGAGCTCGCCTTCGCGTGGGATCTCGGCAATCCGGACCTCACCGGCCTGCCCCCCGAGGGCGAGACCTACACCCGCGGCACCCCCAACATGTGGACTCAGGCGACCGGCGACGAGGAGCTCGGCTACGTCTACCTGCCGATGGGCAACTCCTCCGTCGATTATTACGGCGGCAACCGGTCGGCGGCCGAGAACGAGTGGGCGACCTCGCTGGTCGCCATCGACGTCACCACCGGCAAGCCCGTCTGGCACTTCCAGACCGTGCGCTACGACGTCTGGGACTACGACCTCGGCAGCCAGGCGACGCTGATCGACTTCCCGAACGCCGATGGCGACGGCACCACCCCGGCGATCCTCCTGCCGTCGAAACAGGGCGACATCTACATCCTCGACCGCGCCACCGGCGAGCCGCTGGTCCCGATCGAGGCGATCGACACGCCGGAGGGCGGCGTCGAGGGCGATGCCTATGCGCAGACGCAGCCGACCTCCGGCTACCACTCGCTGCTGATGCCCGATCTCACCGAGGCCGACATGTGGGGCGTCACGCCCCTCGACCAGCTGTTCTGCCGCATCGCCTTCCGCAAGGCGGCCTATAACGGCGTCTACACCCATCCGACGGCCGACCGCCGCTGGATCCAATATCCCGGCTACAATGGCGGCTCGGACTGGGGCAGCGTCGCCGTGGATACCGAGAAGGGCATCATCGTCGCCAACTACAACGACGTGCCCAACTACAACCGGCTGATCCCCCGCGAGGAGGCGAACGAGCGCAACCTCAAGCCCATCGACGAGAAGCAGTCGGGCGAGGATTCCGGCTCGAATGCCGAGGGCGCCGGCGACGCCCAGGCGGGCGCGCCCTACGCCATCGACGTCAATGCCGGCTGGCGGGCGCCCTTCACCGGCATCCCCTGCAAGCAGCCGCCGCTGGGCGGCATCCGGGCGATCGACCTTGCCACCGGCGAGACCCTCTGGGACCGCCCGCTCGGCACCGCCCGCCGCAACGGCCCCTTCGGCATCCCCTCCTACCTGCCGCTGACCATCGGCACCCCCAACAATGGCGGCTCGGTGGTCACCAGGGGCGGCGTGATCTTCATCGCCGCCGCCACCGACAACCTCATCCGCGCCATCGACGAGGAAACCGGCGAGACGCTCTGGTCCGACGTCCTGCCCGCCGGTGGCCAGGCCAACCCGATCGTCTACGAAGCGGACGGGCGCCAGTACCTCGTCATCCAGGCCGGCGGGCATCATTTCATGGAGACGCCGGTCGGCGACTATTACATCGCCTACGCGCTGCCGGAGGACTGACGAACCTTCGTCGGGCGGGGGTGCAGACCGGAACCGGATGGCGCCGGGACGTCTTCCCTGCGCAGACGCGTCCGGACAGCCCTATCTGCGGTCGGCGACGGCCGCCCCGCCAAAGACGAGGCTCTGGCGGGCGGGCGGCGTGAAGAGGCCGTACATCATCGCCCTTTCCGGGCTGCTGGCCGCGTCGAGCACCGCGATCTGCTCTTGCGGCAGGCGAAGCTCGCTCGCCGCGACATTGTCATGGACCTGCGAGACACGGCTGACACCCATCAGGGCCGTGTCGACGCCGGGCCTCGAGAGCACCCAGGCCAGCGCCACCCGCGCCGGCGTCTCGCCGATCGCGTCGGCGACGCCGCGAAGCGCATCGACGATCCGCCAGTTGCGCTCCGTGAAGAGCGTGTCGCCGAAGGGATTGTTGCCGTCGAGACGCTTGTCGCCCTCCGGGCGGGACTCGCCGGTCCCGGCGTCGCTCGGAAGGCCGCCGGCGCGCGGCGCGCCCGCTTCCACCGTGGCGCGGTCGTATTTGCCCGTCAGCAGGCCGTAAGCCAGCGGGCTCCAGGGCATCATCCCGAGGCCCATGTCGCATGCGAGCGGCAGGTGCTCGGCCTCCACCTCGCGGCTGACGAGCGAGTAGAAATACTGGAGAGCGATCGGCCCCGGCATCGCGTGGACCGAGGCGAGCGTCGCGATCTTCGCCACATACCAGGCCGGCGCATTGGAGAGCCCCCAATAGCGGATCCTGCCCGCCCTCACGAGACCCGCCATCGTCTCCAGCAGTTCCTCGGCAGGCGTCACCGTGTCCCACACATGCACCCAGTAGAGGTCGACGTAATCGGTGCCGAGCCGGCGCAGCGAGCCTTCCAGCGCGGCATGCACATGCTTGGCGCCGTTGCCGCCGGCATGCGGGCCCTTACCGGCGGAAAAGCCGCACTTGGTCGCAACGACGAGGCTGTCGCGGAGCCCGCGATCGGCGATGATGGCGCCGAGCATCTCCTCGCTGCGGCCTCCCGCATAGACGTCGGCCGTGTCGACGAGATTGCCGCCGGCCTCGACATAGGCGTCGAAGACCGCCTCCGCATCGGGGCGCTCCATGCCCCACCGACCGACGCCGAAGGTCATCGTCCCGAGAGACAGCGGACTGACGACAAGGCCGGATCGGCCGAGCGTGCGGTAGGTGCTCATCGACATGAAATCGTTTCCTAGTGATCGCTATGGAAGCGGTCTAGTCGGCTTGATCGGCAGGGTCAAGCGTTCTATATCGAACGCTATGAAACCCTCGCCCGCCCCGCCCGCACGCCGCACGGGACGGCCGCTCTCCTTCGACCGGGACGCGGCTCTCGTCACCGCCATGCATTTGTTCTGGCGCCACGGCTACGAGGCGACCTCCGTCGCCGACCTGACACGGGCGATGGGCATCACGCCGCCCAGCCTCTACGCCGCCTTCGGCGACAAGCGGCGCCTGTTCCTGGAGGCGGTCCATCGCTATCTCGGGGGCCTCGAAGCCGTCGAACGGAGCATCGCGGACGCCGTGAGCGCCCATGATGCGGCACGCGACCTGCTGGTGGCCGCAGCGCTCGGCGACACCGGCACCGACACGCCGCCCGGCTGCCTCCTCGCCAGTTCCCTGGTCACCAGTTCCGCGGAGGCCGACGCCGTGCGCGAGGCGCTGGCCGGGATCCGCCGGGGCATCGAGGCGGCGCTCAGCGCCCGGATCGCGCGAGACATAAGCGAGGGCCTTCTGCCGTCCGGCTCGGACGCCGAGATGCTGGCAGGCCATGTGTTTGCCGTGGTCCAGGGCATGTCGACCCTCGCCAAGGACGGCGCGGGACGCGCCAAGCTGATGGGGATCGCCGAGGCCGCGATGGCGGGCTGGCCGAAGACCCCGTGACGGGCCGGCCCCGGCCCCTTCCGAGACGTCTCGAAACGACGGCGAGTGCGGCCTGCGGGACGCCTCCCACAGGCGAGCGGCATGTTCGCGATCTGTCGACGGGGGATCGGAGGAACCCGGCAGATCGGCTCGCCCCTGACGGCTGTGCTCAGGCCCTGTCACGGCGCGAGCGAAACCGCTCAGCAGTCTCTGGAATGAGGCGATAGAGGATGGCGAAGATCAATCCGCAGATCAGCCAGGCGAGGATGACGTCCGAAAGGAAATGTCCGCCGAAGACGATCCGGTTCAGCGATAAGGACCCCGCATAGAGAAGAGCCGTTGCTGTCGCAGCCAGCCTGACGGGCGGAGGCGTCACGAGCGCCGCAGCGACCAGCCAGGCTGACGAGGAAGCCTCTCCGCTCACGAACGAACAGTTTCGATCGCACCAATTGCTGACGACCCAGACGGATTGATAAACTGCGTCCCCTCCGAAGACGTCGACCTGGACTGGCCTCGGCCGGCCCCAGAACTCCTTCAGGAGGCCGTTCACCACGAGGCCCGGACCAAGAGCCAGTCCGGACAGCAGCCAGATCGGCTTGCGCAGCCGGGGCCAGGTCGAGGCACCGCGGATGGCATCCCGGAGAATGCGCGCCAGGAGAACCAGAACAACCCCGGCCAAAACCCAGGGAGAACTGCCACGGAGCCATTGCAGGGTTGGATTTCCGGACAAGCCGAAGCCGTCACCGGAGCTGTAAAACCAGCGGCTGACAACCAGATCGACTTGCGGGAAGAACCAGAAGAACAGGCTGGTCGCCACGATGCCGATCAGGAACGCGACGATCAGACGGTCCGATTGCGCGCCAGATGAAACGGGGATGGACTGGGATTCGCTCATGGCCCCGGCGCATGCGCGGGGTAACTTGCAGAACACTTGCAGCCGAACGCGCCGTGAACCCGTGGAGAGAGCCCGCGGAGAAAGATTGACCGGGCAGGCTCCGGCTGACAGGAAATTGGGAGGCTCGCGGCGCTCGAACGGACGAGCGACATCATCCCGGAAGCCCGGGCGACTTCGTCGGATCGCGCACGGCCCGTCAGCACGGTGAGAGCGTCCCGTCGACCAGCCAACGGAAGCGTATGGAGACACGCGGTGCGGATTCTGGTCGTCGAGAATGATCGCCTGCTGTGCGAGGCCCTGGGGCGACGGCTGACCGAGGCCGGCCATGCGGTCGATGTCTTCGCGACCGTCGCGGACGCCGAGGCGGCCTGGAAGATGACGGCCTACGACCTCTGCATCGTCGACGTCATGCTCGACGATGGCGACGGGCGGGCGCTCGTCAGGTCGGCCCGTGCCGCCGGCCTGCGGACGCCGACATTGATGCTCACCGCCCGGGACGAGATCGGGGACCGGGTGGCCGGACTGGATGCGGGGGCCGACGATTATCTGGTGAAGCCGTTCGCGACCGAAGAGCTGCTGGCACGGCTGCGGGCGCTGCGACGCCGCTCCGCGGACATCACGGCGGCCGAGTTCCGGATCGGCAATCTCCTCTACGCCCCTCACGGCACGAGCCTGACCGTGGCCGATCGGGACGTCAGGCTGACCGCCCAGGAACATGCCGCCCTCGACAAGCTGATCCGGGCCGGCGACCGCGTGACGCCGAAGCGGATGCTCGGCGAGCATGTCTATGCGCTTCACCAGGACTGGTCGGACAATGCGGTCGAGACGCTGGTGCACCGGCTTCGCAAAAAGCTTGTCGACGCCGGGGCGACGGTCGAGCTCAAGGCGCTGCGGGGCCTCGGCTACATTCTGAGCGAGACCCGACCGTGAGACGGGTCTATCGCCTCGATGTGAGGCTCGCGGTCGTCGTGACCGTGATGTCCGCGCTGACCCTCATCGGTGCCGGCACGATCCTCTCCATGGAATTCACCCGCGGCCAGTTCGCGATCGAAGAGCGCGGCTTGTCCTCGCAGGTCGAGGAATGGGCGCGATTGCTGCGGCGCGATCCGGGCGGCACGGTCGTCCTCGACCGCCCGGCCGAGTCGTCCCTGGAGATCGACCCGCCTTATACCGGGCTCCTGTCGGGCCCACGCCCCGTCTACGGCTACGCCGTCACGGATGCGGCAGGGACGGTGCTGGATCGCTCGAACGCCAACGCTCCCGCCGGCCGCCCCGGACCAGCAGGCCCGGACCCCGTCCTTTCCAGCGGACCGACGCTCGACGGCGCCGGCCCTGTCCTGATCGCCGAACTCTACGTGCCGGAGTTCGGGGTATGGCTCCGGCTGGCGCGACCGCGCTCGGATGTCACCGCCTTGACCAACACGTTCTTTGCCCAGTCTCTCGAAGAGCTGGGCTGGGCGGCGCTGGCCATGCTCGTCGTCATGGTGATCACGGCAGTGACCATCGTTCGCGTCAGCCTCCGCGGACTGAGACGCGTGGCGGCGCAGGCGGAACGGATCACCTTCGACAATCTGGGGCATCAGCGGCTGGCCGGCTCATCGGCCCCTGCGGAGGTGCAGCCGCTGATTGCCGCCGTCAACCATGCCCTGGACAGCATCAGGACCGGTGCCGTCGCGCAACGCGATTTCTCCATCCATGCCGCCCATGAGCTGCGGACGCCGCTGGCCGACCTGAAATTACGACTGGAAAGCCTCGCCTCCGATCCCGACCGGGATGCGGCCATGCGAGACATCGATGCCATGGCCCGCCTCATCGAGCAGCTGCTGCAGATCGCCCGGCTGGATGGCAGCACGGTGTTCTCCCTTCAGTCGCTCCAGCTCGGAGAAACCGTCGCCCAGATCCTGCAGGAGGCGGCCCCGCGGCTGGTCTCCGCCGGCTGGTCGATCGAGGCAGACGGCCTCGACTCGACCGTCCGGATCGTCGGCGACCCGACACTCATCGCCCTGATCCTGCGCAACCTCCTGGAAAACGTCCGCAAGCACACGCCGATCGGCAGCACCGTCACCGTGTCCCTCTCCGACGACGGAACGCTTCTGGTCGCCGATACCGGTCCGGGCCTGCCCCACGGCTTTCCCCGCTCGAACTTCGCCCGCTTCGTCCGGGGCAACGACGACACGCGCTCCGGAAGCGGGCTGGGCCTCTCGATCTGCGAAACCGCCATGCGACGCATGCGAGGAACGTTTCGCGTGGAGCCCGGCGGCGGCGGCGCGGCGTTCCGGATGATCTTCAGTTTGAGCGAACCAGACCCGGAGAGGGCGCATTAGGGGCGAAAGGGGACTAGCAGCTTTGGAGCTGTAGCCAACAGAAAGTTGATGATCGTGAATCAACTAGCAACAGTGATCCAGTGGCTGCGAGAGTCCGACATCATTGCCGCCAACCGGAAGCTAAGTTTCTCGGCGCCCTACGAACCTCCCGATTATGCGATCGCAACCGTGGGACTGCGAGAGGCCGTCAGATGCTAAATGATCCCTATCAGGGACCGTTTAGCGTTGACACGTCGAGAGATCGCTGTATAAGTCTGTGGCATGAAAATCATCGCCCGGCCCAAGCTGATTGCTTTCGGGGAGCGCTTTCCAGATGCGAAAGTGCAGCTCGACGTTTGGTGGGCAGAGGCAAGGCGGGCAAAATGGAAAACGCCAGCGGACATCAAGGCCCAATACCGCAACGCGAGCATTCTTAAAGGTGGGCGTGTGGTCTTCAACATCTGCGGCAACAAATATCGCCTGATCTTGAGGTTCGATTATGAGAAGGGAATAGGGCTTGTCCGTTTTCTAGGGACACACAAGGAGTATGACAAGATTAACGCGGAGGAAGTGTAATGATGAGCGAACATCGTATTCGTCCAATTCATTCTGAGCAGGACTACGCAGCCGCTCTCGCCCGCGTTGAAGCTCTCATGGATATGGGGCGGTCTCCCGCGGAGGATGACGAACTCGACGTGCTCGCGACTCTCGTCGAGGTGTACGAAGATCGGCATTTTACAATGGATGCGCCCGATCCCTTAGAAGCAATCAAATTCCGCATGCAGCAGCTTGGGATGAGCCAAAGTGACCTTGCTCCGATCTTCGGAAGCCGAGCCAAGACTTCGGAGATTTTGAGCGGCAAGCGTGATCTGACTCTGAAGATGATCCGCGCACTGCATGAGCATCTGGGCATCCCCGCTGAAGTGCTGATCCGGGATGGGGGAAGCCTGCCAAAGGCTCCAACCGGTATTGATCTCAATCACTTCCCGATCGCGGAAATGGTGAAGCGAGGTTGGATCAAGACGAAGGCAGACTTCAAGGATCGCACGGAGGAAATCGTGCGTGAGCTGATTGCGTGCGCCGGTGGACCGAGCGCTCTACCAAAGGCACTTTTTCGCCAAGGTGGCGGCGCTCGCGCGAACGCGAAGTCGGACGTGCATGCCTTGCAAGCGTGGTGCCTCCATATCCTCTGCGTGGCACGCCGTGCAGGGCTTGCGGGGGTCTACAAGACCTCGACTATCGACCGCGATTTCATGCGAGAGATCGCTCGGCTAAGTACTTTCGACGAAGGCCCGAAACTCGCACAAGAGAAACTCGCAAAGCACGGGATCGCCCTTGTCGTCGCAGCGCACCTGCCAAAGACCTATCTCGACGGCGCGGCAATGTGGACAGTCGACAAGGTGCCCGTCGTCGGAATGACAATCCGTTACGACCGCCTCGATAACTTTTGGTTCTGCCTCCTGCATGAACTTGCGCACATTGGTCGTCATTTCTCAGACGAAAACGGCGAGATTTTCATTGACGATCTTCAGCTTCGCGAGCGCAACCATGAGCGCGATGATGAGCGCGAACGCGAAGCTGACGAGTGGGCGCAGGAGGCGTTGATTCCGTCAAAGCTCTGGGAAGAGCATCCGGCTCGTTTCAGTCCGAGCGTTCAGAATGTCCTCTCACTGGCGCGGAAGGCTGATGTGCACCCTGCTATCGTCGCCGGGCGCATCCGTCATGAGATGCACAACTATCGGCTTCTTTCGCAATTCGTCGGCACGAACGAAGTGAGACCGCTGCTGATGGAGGATGCCGCATAAACACTAAGCGGGGCGCCCGGCAAGGCACCCCGCTTTTCACGACACGGCGGAAGGGCTTAGGCGCGCTCAACCGTTGTGGCTCCGGAGACCGAAGCACTCTCGTGGTGGCACCCAAGAGATAGACGGTTGGGGACTCCGGGGCAAATCTTTTCATCCGCGCCTAGGAGTATGCCTCAATGGCTACCATCACCAAGCTGACACCGCAGGAGGTGTCGATCATCAAGGCCCGGCTTGCCCGGGGAGACTTTCAGCACCGGATCGCTGCAGATTTCGATCTGAATCAGGGACGGATCAGCGAGATTGCGACTGGGAAGCGCTTTGCGGACGTCTCGCCGGGTTCCATGGAGGTGGCGCATGCCTGACAAGCTCCTCAAGCCGGGCAGAAGGCACCGAAATCTGGCCAGTACGAGATCACCGGCCCCCGAGGTGGTGGAACCGGCGTCGAACGCACTGTTACGCGAAGCGAACCGCTCCCTCCCCCCCAACAGAAGGGCCAGCGGTACCGCCTCGTCGATCCGACCCAGCATCGGCGTAAACCCTAAAAAAATCGCACGGCCTGGCATTTTCTGGGCCGTGCGCACAAACCCACTGCCAGTAGATCTGCCGCGTATACTTCAGATTGCGGAAAAACATTGCGGCGCTCTGGACGTGCATTTCTGTGCCGTCAAACGTCTTTCAACTAAGATGAAAAACTTTAGTCGTCATAATAACATATGTCCGCTCCAAACAAGTATTCCTTGTCAATCCAACGGCCAAATTGGGCGCCGAGCTGCCGTACAGCCAGCGCCCTCCCAGTAGCGGCAACGTACGGCCCTCCCTCCTTCGGCCCCGCTCGCCGCCCTCCCATCGATCCGCTCCGCTCGGCCGCGTCCCCACCTACCGCCGCTCGCCCAGCACCACCAGCGCCTGCTTGCCGCCCTCGCCGTCGGCCTCGAACGCGGCGCCGGCCGCCTCGAAGCGGTCGCTCGTCAGGGCGGCGGAGAATTGCGGGTCCTGCATCCACTGGTCGCGGAAGAAGCGCAGATCCGCGTCGGTGATGGCCGTGCCGCAGCCGCCGCAGCCGGCGGTCAGCACCTTCAGGGAGCGCCAGTCGCGCCTCTCGCCGGACGGCAGCGCCTCGAACAGCCGGGTTTCGCCGCCCGAGGCCATCTGGTCGAGGAGATCCGCGGCCGCCGTGGCGAGGGCGTCGTCGGCCGCGAGCGCCGGCTGCCCCTCGCGCGCGCTGCCCAGCAGCCGCACCATCGCCGCCGAGCGCTCGCCGGGCGGGATCGGCGCGGCCGCCTGGTCCGGCCCGACACTTGGCGACGTCCCCGGCCCGGCGAAGAGCTGGACGCCATAGACCCGCCCGTCCGCGCCGGCGATGCCATAGCCGAAGCCGGCCAGCCCCTCGCTCAGGAGGTTGCGGCGGTGTTCCGGGCTGTTCATCCAGCCGGTCTCGAAGGCCTCGACCCGCTCCAGCGTCGGCGGCACCGGGCAGCCGGAACAGCGGGCGATGTTTTCCCGGACCACCTTGGCCCGGCTGCCGCCAGCCGCGAGATAGCGATCCTGCGGGCCGGTGCCGTCCGGAGCCACATGGGCGAAATAGCCGTCCTCGACCATGTCCTCGGCATGGGCCTGCGCCGCCTCGTTCAGCGCCGGCTGCAGCGTCAGCGCCGGCAGGTCGTGGGCGGCGCGATCCTGGTTGGCGAGTTCGAGCGCCCGCTGGCGCAGCGCCTCGAGATCGCCGGTCTCGGCGGCGACGGCGGGCATGGCGAGGAAGAGCGCCAGGCCGAGCGACGCGGCGCTCGCGGCCGCCCGTCTCGCCCGTTCCGGCGGCGCGCGGCCTGTGTCCTGCATGCGGCAAGGGATCGTCATCGTCGGCAACTCCCGAACGTCCGGTTCTGGCTCGTTCGGGGACATAGGTCCGCCGGGCCGGCCCGACAGTCGCCGAAGGCGGCGTCGGTCCGTCCCATACGTCCCGCGACCCGTGAAGGCCTCACGGGCCGCGGAAACCGTCCGTCGGGTGCGTCTCGGGCCCCCGATCTTCAGGCCCGAGTCTTCAGGCTCCGATCTTCAGGCCCCGGTCTTCAGGCGCCGGTCTTCAGGCCCGCGCAGGCGCCTTCGGGGCGGCGGGGCCCTTGCTGATGGCGACGCCGATCGCCTCCGACAGGTATCCGAGCACCGAACCGATCACCATCGAGGCGACGATGTTGATCAGCGGGTTGTCGACGATGGTGCCGGCATAGAGCGTGCCGAGCTTGCCCGCGAGCAGCGCATAGGCGGCGACGCAGGCGAAGCCGTAGACGGTCGACGGGATCGAGCCGAAGATCGGCAGGTTCGCCGCCAACACCATGGCCGCGGCGCCGATGCCGACGCAGATTCCCGCCGCCACCGGCACGCCGAGGCTGCCGGCGAGGCTGGTGGTGCCGACCAGCGCCAGCCA
This sequence comes from Aurantimonas sp. 22II-16-19i, assembly GCF_002088275.1. Classification (GTDB taxonomy): domain Bacteria; phylum Pseudomonadota; class Alphaproteobacteria; order Rhizobiales; family Rhizobiaceae; genus Jiella. Next base: position 70,570 of record NZ_AQQS01000017.1, on the reverse strand, counting down.
GCCGACGACGGCGCCGAGGATATGGGCGGGGACGTTGGCGCGCAGCGCCGCCATCTTGCCGCCGGAGTGGTAGAACGCCGCCCAGGCGACGAAGGCGGCCCAGATCTGCAGGCCGACGCCGGCCGCCGGCCCGACGAAGATCCATGTCGCGACGCCGCCGAGGGCGCCGATGCTGATGGCGAGAGCAGTCAGAAGTGGCATGTCATGTCCTCCCAAGCACCCCAGGAGCCGGAAGCAAACAGGTGCCCGCTCCCGCCGCTTGTCTCGCGGCAGGACATTCTCTTCCTTTCGGGGGTGCCTAGAATTTTAGCAAAGTTTCAAGACAGAGGAAAACGGATTCTTGCCGTCTGCAAATATTCCTCTGCTGCATCGCAATACCCCTGCGGAAGATGCGACACGGCATCGGATGCTGATCTTGCCGTCGGCGCTCGACGGCGCGCCGCAGGGGCGCCCGCCAGGGCCTGCGCCACGCGGCGGGCCGTTGCAGCCCCGGAGCGCTCGCCGGCCTCCGCCTGCGGGGAACCGTGGAAGCGGCTCCCGCACCGCGCCCGAAGCTGCCGCGCCACCTTCCATCCGCCCGCCGCGGTCTCTATATGTTCCGCCATGGCTTCCATACCCCGCAAAGCGCCCCGCCGCCCCGCCGCCTCCCGCAACGCCGCATCCGAGGCGGCTGCCGAGGCTGCCGACGTCTTCGATCCCTCCGCCCCCGCCCGCCGCGGGCCGCTGCAGGACTTCTCCGACGCCTCCGAGCGCGCCGACGGCGCGCCCGGCTTCGGCGAGGCGCCCCAGGCCGGCTTCGATGCCGGCGCGCCCCTGTCCGGCCCGATCTCCGGCTGGGCCGACGAGATCGCCCGCGGCACCGAGACGCAGGCCGAGCGCAGCGCCGATGCCGGCGAAGCGCCCGAGAAGGCGGCGGGCAAGAAGTCCAAGGCCGCCCGCGATCCCAAGCCGTCGTCCGGCCAGAAGCCCGGCAGGACCTCCCGCGGCACCTCCATGGGCGGCACCAGCGATCCGAGGCAGCGCGCCGCCGCCGGCCTCAATCCCGTCGCCGGCATGGACGTCTCGCTGGAGGACGCGAAATCCCTGCCCGAGGGCGGCGTCACCGCCACGGTCGAGGCGCTGACCCGGCTGATCTCCGAGGGCAACCCGCTGATCAAGAACGGCGAGGTCTGGCTGCCCCACCGCCCGGCGCGGCCGGACAAGTCGGAAGGCGGCGTGCCCTTCCGCATCGCCTCGGACTACACGCCGAAGGGCGACCAGCCGACCGCCATCGCCGACCTCGTCGCCGGCATTTCCGACCACGACAAGACCCAGGTCCTCCTCGGCGTCACCGGCTCCGGCAAGACCTTCACCGTCGCCAACGTCATCGAGCGGACCCAGCGGCCGGCGCTGATCCTCGCCCCCAACAAGACGCTGGCGGCCCAGCTCTATGGCGAGTTCAAGGCGTTCTTCCCGGACAACGCCGTCGAGTACTTCGTCTCCTATTACGACTACTACCAGCCCGAGGCCTACGTTCCCCGCTCCGACACCTTCATCGAGAAGGAATCCTCGATCAACGAGCAGATCGACCGGATGCGCCACGCCGCCACCCGGGCCCTGCTCGAGCGCGACGACGTCATCATCGTCGCCTCCGTTTCCTGCATCTACGGCATCGGCTCGGTCGAGACCTATACGGCGATGACCTTCCAGATGAGCGTCGGCGACCGCCTCGACCAGCGCCAGCTCCTCGCCGACCTCGTCGCCCAGCAATACAAGCGCCGCGACATGGATTTCCAGCGCGGCTCGTTCCGGGTGCGCGGCGACACCATCGAGATCTTCCCCGCCCATCTGGAAGACCGCGCCTGGCGCATTTCCCTCTTCGGCGACGAGATCGAGTCGATCCAGGAGTTCGATCCCCTCACCGGCTCCAAGACCGACGACCTGAAGTCGGTGAAGATCTACGCCAATTCCCACTACGTCACCCCCCGCCCGACGCTGAACCAGGCGGTCCGCCAGATCCGCGAGGAGCTGAAGCACCGCCTCGTCGAGCTGGAAAAGGCCGGCCGCCTGCTGGAGGCCCAGCGCCTCGAACAGCGCACCCGCTTCGACATCGAGATGATCGAGGCCACCGGCTCCTGCGCCGGTATCGAGAACTATTCGCGCTATCTCACCGGCCGCCAGCCCGGCCACCCGCCACCGACCCTGTTCGAATATCTCCCCGACAACGCCCTCGTCTTCATCGACGAGAGCCACGTCACCGTGCCGCAGATCGGCGCCATGTATCGCGGCGACTTCCGGCGCAAGGCGACGCTCGCCGAATACGGCTTCCGGCTGCCCTCCTGCATGGACAACCGGCCGCTCCGCTTCGAGGAGTGGGACGCGATGCGCCCGCAGACCGTGGCGGTCTCCGCCACCCCCTCCACCTGGGAGCTCGAGGAAGCCGGCGGCGTCTTCGCCGAGCAGGTGATCCGCCCGACCGGCCTCACCGATCCCCCGGTCGAGGTGCGCCCCGCCCGGTCCCAGGTCGACGACCTTCTGGGCGAAATCCGCGAGACCGTCGACAAGGGCTACCGCGTCCTCGTCACGGTGCTGACCAAGCGCATGGCCGAGGACCTCACCGAATATCTGCACGAGCAGGCCATCCGGGTCCGCTACATGCATTCCGACATCGACACGCTGGAGCGCATCGAGATCATCCGCGACCTGCGCCTCGGCGCCTTCGACGTGCTGGTCGGCATCAACCTCCTGCGCGAGGGCCTCGACATCCCCGAATGCGGCCTCGTCGCCATTCTCGACGCCGACAAGGAGGGCTTCCTGCGCTCCGAGACCTCGCTGGTGCAGACCATCGGCCGCGCGGCGAGAAACGTCGACGGCAAGGTGATCCTCTATGCCGACCACGTCACCGGCTCGATGGAGCGGGCGATGGCCGAGACCGCCCGCCGCCGCGAGAAGCAGGAGGCCTACAATGCCGAGCACGGCATCACGCCGGCCTCGGTGAAGGCGAAGATCGCCGACATTCTCGACAGCTACTACGAGAAGGACCACGTCCGCGTCGACGTCGGCGGCGGCACCAGGGAAGGCGAGCTGGTCGGCAACAATCTGCGCGCCCATATCGAGCACCTCGAAAAACAGATGCGCGAATCCGCCGCCGACCTCGACTTCGAACGCGCCGCGCGCCTCCGCGACGAGATCAAGAAACTCAACGCCAAGGAGCTGGAATTCGGGACCGGGTCCGGTCTCGGCTCCAATGCCGCCGTGGCAGCCGGCACCGACGCCTCAGGCGTGAGCCCTCATCCTGAGCCTGTCGAAGGGCGAGGGCGACGCGCCGACGCGTCCGCTCGCCCAACCAGGCGCGGCGCCGCCGCTCAGGATGAGGGGATGAGTGACCCCCTCGCCCACGCCGTCGACCTGGAAGAGTCCGTCATGGGCCCCTCCACCGGCCGCACCAAGCACGGCCGCAAGGCCAAGCGCGACCGCGCGACCATCGGCGACGAACGCTTCGGCCCCCGCGGCGAAGTCCTCAAGGCCCCCGGCTCGGGCACCGTCGCCGCCCCCGCCTCGCTGTTCCGCAAGCCGTCGCTCGACGACATGGGCCCCGGCACCGACACGGCGGTGCCGGCGGGGAAGGGCACGCCCCCTTCCCCTCATGGTGAGCCTCCTGAGCTTCCGTCGAAGGGCGAACCACGAGGGGAAGGCTCCCGCTCCTACTTCCGCAAGAACACCCTCGACGAAATGACCGTCGGCCGCACCGAAAAGCCCACCGGCAAGGCCCCGCCGAAAAAACCGGCGCCCTCAAACCAGCCGATCTCCCCCCCTGTGGGGGAGATGTCCGGCAGGACAGAGGGGGGCGCCAAGGGCTCGACGCCGGAGGATGGCCCCGCCCCCATCCGCCGCGAACGCATCGGCCGCGGCTCCTACGAGGACCCCGGCGACGCAAAGCGCAAACGCCGCCCGAGCAAGACCGGGCGACCGGGACGGTAAAATATGATGGGAAAAGTGGAGAATGCTATTGTATATATTGACTGGGGAGCAGCGCAGCGAATTGCGACACACAGTTTTCGCTATCGATCGCGAAGCGAAGAGCAGATTGCAGAAGAAGCGATTTTGTCTCTCGATAACAAAGTTTCTGATTATTTGCGCCGGGTAAAAAGCTCATCAGCCGTAAGAGTGAAGCTCCGGATCTACAACGGTTGGCACCAAGGAAAGACTAAAACGAGTGTCCGCGTCGCGTTCGAGCGGATTGAACAACGCTTCCTCAGCGAACCTGTTCGGCATGGCGAAATTTCCTTCGATGGCGAATTTGGTTGGGGAAATCAGTTGCTTTGCGGAGGTCCAAGAGCGACGGTTTGGGATACTCTCGGGCGGCCGATGAAATCTCGCGCGCCCACACGAAACAAGGAACAGAAAATGGTGGATATGTGCCTTGGAGCTGACCTACTATTTGCAACTCGATTGGGAATGGCTGAACACAACATCGTAATCTGCGACGATGACGATATTTGGCCTGCTATTGTGACCTCTATTCAGTGGGGCGGCAAAACGAAACTCATGCGTATAACGCGCCAGAACAAAAACTCTCACCTAGATACGAGGTCAATTTTAGTATGACATCGCTATTTGAATCTGTTCAACCGTTTGCAGATGTTGCAACTGATATCGAAAGCACCAGCAACAATCTGAGAGAAAGTGTTTGCTTAATAAGAAATGGGGAGGAAATTCGAATTGTATCACATCACCAATCGAATGCAGTAGATTTGTTTTTGAACAATCAATCCAAGAAATTTTCCTCCCTTGCATCACTGATTGGTTCGGAGACTTTTGCGGATATTGACGCGCTGTTTGCCGCGCAGAATCGCATATTTCATCGAGATCAGGACCAATTTGATCCTGAGTCGCTTATCGAACCGGTCGGCGACATTGATGGCAGCGATCTGAGTTTAGCAAGCTTCCTACATGCCGCTCAACCAAAAAAAGATCCTGAGCGCTTAGATATCATTCTGCTAGACGGCCCTGCGGGCGTAGGAAAAACGTCTCTTGTGCGACGTTTGATGTGGGAGCGCTGCCAACAAAAAAGTCATGGGATATATGTACCTCCGATTTTGCATGTAGTGAACCGCGGTCGCGGACTTGCGACACTAGACGATTTTCTAGCCAGGGCGACTCAGTCCTCTGGTTCGAAATTCACCTATGCTCAAGTTCCAATCCTTATTCGGATGGGTCTTTTACAGGTCTGTATAGACGGTTTTGATGAACTAGCTGACCCAGCCGGTTACGTGGACGCTTGGGAGGCATTGCGGCAGTTCCTCGAAAAGACTAAGTCGGGCGGCCCAATAATACTTGCCGGCCGCGACACATTTTTTGATGCGCAATCATTCTCTGACAGCGTCAAATCGAGCGAGATCAATATCTCGACAAAGCGGGCGAGATTAAGTACTACTAGCCCGCAAACTGCGTCGGATTATTTATCCTCCTCAGGTTGGCCAAATGATGAAATTGAAATGCTGCGGCGGTTCGATTTTCTTGAAGCTGGGAGCTACTCCCTTCGGCCGTATTTCTTGTCGGTTCTCGCAAAACTCCCCAATAAGTCTTGGCGTTTTATTTCTAGCAATAAAATGGTCCGAAATATTTCCTGATTGATGCGATTGTAAATCGTGAGAGCGCTCTATTAAGCGATACGATACGGGAAACCCGTGACATCGACTATGCAGATTTGCTAGATAAATTACTTAGTGAGTTCGCCTTGGAAATGTCTGCGAACGAAACTTTGTCACTTGATATCCCGTATCTTGAGTTAATCGCCGAAAATCAACTTAAACCTGTCCTGGCAGATCGCGATCTGGGGCGCTTCGTCACAAAAATAGGTTCTCTAGCAATGCTAGAGCGGGACGAAGCGTATTCGAAAATGCGCAAATTCTCTCACTCTGAGATATTTTACTACTATCTTGCGCGAGGGCTCGTGAGTGAGGTAACATTAGGGCATTTTTCAGGAGCGGCCCGCCGCGGAGTAGTTGGGTTGGAGGTGCAAGGAATCATTTGCGATATACTGCGCACTCTAGATGAGGATCAATTCTCCCGCTTTCACAGCGCAGCGCACAGGGAGCTCGAAAAAGGCGCTTTTGGGAGATTCGGTCAGAATGTTTTCGGCTTGTGCTTGACAACGCTTGGAAGAAGTGTCGGCGACGGGAACCGTGTTTATAAAGACGCGAGTATCGAAGAGGCATGTTTGCCGGATGAAGTTTTGGACTGTCAACTGCAGAATATCTTTTTTTTGCGACTGGATGTTCGAGGCTCAAATTGCAGCGCCTTATCGCTCGACAGTGACTGCGCGATCGAAACCCTAATCCTGGATGAAGCAACTACTTTTCCGTTCCACGCCAATATAAATCACGTGGAATTCCATAGGGCAAACAGCATTACGAGCACTCGTGATCCGGATGAAATTGCGAAATTCTTTACTCATTCTTCGTTGGAAAACGATTCGGACTCACGCTCTCCGGCTGTAAAATTACTCGAACGGCTTTGCAGACTTTTCATGAGACAGTATTGGCTCAAACTGGATCCAGACGATCACGCGGCAAAGTCTTTTATGAGGGATCCTCTGTTTGATGATCTATTACGCGTCCTTGAATCTCATGAACGTATAATCGAAGATCCGAACATAGGAGCAGGAGGGACTCCGGCGCGCTTTATCCACATGCGCAGACCCGAGAGCCTTCTCAAGTTTGAGAGTCTTCGAAGCGATGACATCCGTTTGAGGGATGACGTTAGAAGTTTGTGGAGGGAAGGTGGCGGCAGTTAGTGATCGCTTGTGATCGCCAATGCAACGATTTGGCTTGTCACGAAACCTCTAGAGAGTGTGGCGTGGTTGACCACCCTAAATCATCGGCCCCGTATCTATTCCGACGCGTGAGGAACGTTAGGGCGGTTTTCTGGACGCCCTGTTTCGAACCCAAATCGCTCGATCTGCGAGCCCGGCAATATGGTATCTCTACCCCTCTTTTCCGCTCCCTCAAGGGGAGAGAGGGCGCCCCATCCTGTCCCCCGCAGATATCTCGGGACCGGTTTCCCCCCAACCCCCTGATTCCCCTCACCCCGCAAATATTCCCATCCCCGCCCTACCCCCGCTCGCCATACTCCCCCCATCGCCGGTCCACCCCCTCCAAGTCGACGGGAACCGGGCACGGGCGCTCGCCGGGAGCGCTCGCGGGCCGGCGATGCGGTCTCCGCGCCGTTCGCCCTTCCGGAGGGCGGGCGTCCCGGACGGCCTCCCGGCGCCGCTGGCCCCTCGCGTAATACGGCGCGGGTGCGGATCGGTCCGCTTGAAGTCGCCGCGCTGAAAAGGCGCGGCGGGTGAAGCGCCAGCCGCCGCCAGACCCCGTCGATCCGGCGGGTGATGGTCCATGGGAGGTCGCTCAAGAGCCGCGCGGTGCGCCGGAGGCGAGCCGATTGATGAGACTAAACTCGGAGGGCTTGCCTCCGGTGCACCGCCGCCCGACTGCCGGAGGCACGAGGGGCGGCAGATCGAAATCGCATCAGCCCGGCCGCGGAAAACGCGGCGCGGGGCCGATCAGCCATGGGCGGAGGATGCCATGCCGAAGACCCCGGGCCCGGCGATGCCGAAGCCGCCCGCAAGCCCGGAGGAGCGGGCCGAGAGCCGCGCCCTGGCGCGGGCCCATGCGAGCGCCTGCCGGGCGGCGCTGATCGCCGCCGGTTGGCGCTCGCGGCCGCCCCGGCGCAGGCATTGCAAGGTTCGGCCCGCGGAGGATGGCGCGGCCGAGGATGGCGCGGCCGGGGATCCGGGCGAGGACGAACGGGCGCTGGCGGCGATCGCCCAGGGGCTGGTGCGGCACTGCCGGCGGGGCGACTGCCGGCGCGACTTCACCTGCCGCTTCGGCGCCCGGCCCGGCGAGGCGGGCGTTCCGCCCTGCCTCGACGCCTTGCCGAAGGAGGCGCTGATGGCGCTGCGGCTGGCGGCGCTGCGCATGCGCCAGCCGGAAGCGTTTCGCGACGCCCGGCTGCGGGCGCTGGAGACGGCGGCGATCCGCCGGCGCGGCGACAGTGGCACGAGCGGCATGACCGGCGGGCGCCGGGTCGAAGATGCGGGCGTCGGCGGCGGCGGCGCGGCCGGCGAGATCGGCGCGGCCGGCCCTGCCGGCGCCCTCACCGCCAGAGGCCCACCGTCATCGCCTCCGCGCGGCCGCGGATCGCCACCACCTCCCAGCTTTCGGGCGGGGTGAGGCCGGCGACGTCGGCGGCGTCCCACAGGGCCTTCGACACCGCGATGCCGGCACCGTGGGATTTGGCCACCTCCATCAAGCGGCTGGCGACGTTGACGCTGTCGCCGGTGGCGGTGATGTGCTGCTCCTCGTCATGCCCGAGGCGCGACAGGATCACCGGCCCGTAATGGGCGCCGAGGCGCACGCCGCCGAGCCTTGTCTCGGCGCCGGTGCGGGCGATCCAGCCGCGCACCGCGGCGATCATGGCGAGGCTGGCGGCGAGCGCGTGGGTGGCGTCGCCGTCGCCCTCCTCGGGCAGGCCGAACACCACCATGGCGCCGTCGCCCATGAAGTTGAGGACGACGCCGCCGCGCGGCACCAGCTCCTCGACGACGAGGGTGTGGAACTCCTTCAGGACGTCCCGCGTCCGCGACGCGCCGAGCCGCTCGCTCATGCCGGTGAAGCCGGCGAGGTCGACGAAGAGGATGGCGACGCTGCGCTCCTGCGGCACCATCAGGAAGTCCGGGTGGCCGGCGAGATGGAGCGCGAGCGCCCGGGGCTGGAAACGCCGCAGCGCCGCCTCGGCGGCGGCCAGCGTGCGGGCGAGCCGGCGGTCCTGGTAAAGCCGGATCGAGCCCGCCAGCGCCGCCGGCGGCAGCATGGCGGCGAGCGGCAGGACGCTGGCGAGCCAGACGCCGCTCGCGACGCCGATCGTCGTGGCGCCGAGCCAGGCGAGCAGCGTCGCCGCCGCGACGGCGAGCGCGATCGGCAGCGGCACCAAAGCGATCAGGCCGACGGCGGCGAGCGTCAGGGCGATCGCGGCGCCCGCGTCGATGCGCCGGACCGCGGCGTCGCGGACGAGGGCGGTTCCGTCGATCAGGTTGGCGGCGCCCGTCGCCAGCACCTCGACGCCGGGCATCTGGGGGTCGAAGGGGGTGGAGAAGTTGTCGCCGATCGCCGTCGCGGTGACGCCGAGGAAGACCAGCTTGCCGGCCAGCTTCGGGTCGGAGCCCTTGGTGAGGAGCTGCTCGACGCTCACCGTCGCGATGGTGCCCGCCGGCCCGTGGAAGCGCAGCGGCAGGTGCCAGCCGAGGTCGAGCCGGCGGCTCGCAGCGCCCAGCCGCACCGCATCGCCGGAAAGCGCCGCCTCGCCGCCGGTGCCGAGGCCGGCCGCGGCGAGGAGGATCGAGGGCATCGGCCCCTTCGGCGTCAGCACCAGCATCGGCATCAGCCGCGGCGTGCCGCCGGCATCGGTGGAGACGTTGACCAGCCCGACCCTGGCGGCATCGGCGAAGAGGGCGGCGGGAGAGAGGACGTCCTCGGCCATCGGCACGAGGCTCGACGCCGCCTTGTCGAAGGTCGCCGCGGCGGCGATGGCCGAGGGAATTCTGGCGAGGGCCGCGGCCAGCGCCACGTCGCCGGCCGCCGCTTCGCCCCCGCCTGTTTCGCCCCCGCCTGTTTCGCCCGAGGTCGAACCGCCGGATCCGGCGAACAGGATGTCGATCGCCAGCCCCTTCGCCCCGCTCCGCTCGATCGCCGCGACGATCGCCGCCACCCGCCCGCGGGCCAGCGGATAGCCGCCCTCGGCGGTCACCGTCCGATCGTCGATGGCGACGATGGCGACGGTGCCGGGCGGCGCCAGCGGCCCGGCGATCTGAAGCCGCCAGTCGAGGGTCGCGGTCTCCAGCCGGTCGATGACGCTGGCCTCGCCGCGAAGCTGCGTCCGCGCCAGCCAGCCGCTCCAGACGATGGCGACGAGGAGCAGCAAGGCCGTCAGCGGCCAGGACAGGCGGGAGGTCCGGCGGGAGGTCCGGAGCCCGGCCGCCTGCCTCGTCGCCGGCGTCACGTCATCGCCCGAGGCGGGCGAGCAGCGCGTCGGCCCGCAGCTGCGGCCACTGGCGCACCACCAGCGGCTCGCCCGGGCGCACGTCCACCCCGTCTCCCGGCCCGAGCAGCACGGCGTCCGACCCGGTCCGCTGCTCCACCGCGACGCTGCCCTCGACGACGAACACCGACGTCAGGCCGGTCTCCACGTCCACGGCGAAGGTCGTTCCGCGCACCGTCGCGATGGCGTGGGGGGTCAACACCTGGAAGGAGTCGCGCGGCGAGACCTGGATGAGCACCGCGCGTTCATCCAGCTCGAGCGAACGCTGCGGCGTCTGGCTGGCAAGCGCCGCGGCGGCCTCCTTGTCGATGACGAGACCATTGCCGCAATCGAGCACCTGGCGCGCGGGGTTCTCGAGGGTGGTGGCGCTGCAACCGGGCAGGGTCTGGGCCTGCGCTGCCCCCGTCATCGCCATCGTCATGGCCGCCATGAGGATCGGCAGGAGGACCAAAGCGAGCCGCCCGCCTCCGCCGGTCCTCCTCGTCCTGCGGGACGTCGCCCCGCCGCGCATTGGCACCTGATGCATGTCGCTCTCCGTTTGCTCGCCTGGTCAGACCGCCGGCCCGGTACCGCCTGCCGCTCGGGGCCGCGGCGACACCTCTTTCGCTGGTCTCGATCGCATGCTTGCCAATGCGACCGGTGTGACCATTGGCACAGGCCGCGCCGCATCGGCCGGCGGTGGAAAGTATGCAACGCTTTCTTAGCGGCTTTCCATGACAATGCGCAGGCTGCTCCAGACAAAAGATCGACGGGGCCGATGGAAAACCGGCTCCGATGGCCGGGGGCCGGCCAGCGGCACGACGGTAACGGGCGGGCAGGATCGATGAGAGACCCCAAGGCGAACCGTCCCTTGTTCCACGACGCCGACAATCTGCCAGGCAGAGCGACCGCGAGCGCGACCGGCACGGGGCCGGTGGTCCTGAACGCGCAGGCCCTGCAGGCGCTGACCCATCTCGACAACGACTTCATCAGCCCGCGCATGCTGTGCAGCCTCTGGCGGCTCGGCGAAGCGGCAACAGTCTTCGCTCTCGGCGCGGTGCTGTGGAGCCTGCAGCCGCAGCCTCCGGAAACCGGCGTCCTGACGGGTATCGGCGCGGCAGCGGCCGGAGCCGCACTCGGGGCGGCGATCCTCACCTCGGCCCACACCTATGAGCTGTCCTTCCTCAAGGCGTCCGCTGTAAGGCTGTGGCGCGTCGCAGTGGGACTCGGCCTTGCCGTCGGCCTGGTGGCCGCGGCCCTCTATGTGCTCACCTCGGCGACCTTCAGCGCGTTTCCGTTCGTCGCCTGGTCCCTGGCGATCCTCGGCGTGATCGTTCCGGCGCGACTGATCCTCGGCTACAATCTGCGCCGCTGGGCGCGCAACGGCCGCATGGAGCGCCGCGCGCTGATCGTCGGCGGCGGCAAGAACGCCGAGACGCTGATCCGCGGCCTGGAGATGCAGCCCGGCAACGACATCCGGATCTGCGGCATCTTCGACGACCGGAACGACCGCCGTTCGCCACCGCTGGTCGCCGGCTACCCGAAGCTCGGCACCATCGCCGAACTCGTCGAGTTCGCCAGGCGCACCCGCATCGACATGCTGATCGTCACCCTGCCGCTGTCGGCGGAGCAAAGGCTGCTCGTCCTCCTGAAGCAGCTCTGGGTGCTGCCCCTCGACATCCGTCTCGCGGCCCATGCGGGCGAGTTGAAGTTCCGACCGCGCACCTATTCCTATGTCGGATCCCTGCCGCTGATCGACGTGGTCGACCGCCCGCTCGCCGACTGGGACGCGATTGCGAAGCGCGCGCTCGATGTCACCGCGGCGCTCTTTGCGATCCTGCTGCTGTCGCCGGTGATGGCGGCCGCGGCGATCGCCGTGAAGCTCGATTCCCCGGGACCCGTCATCTTTCGGCAGAAGCGCCACGGCTTCAACAATCAGGTGGTCCAGATCTTCAAATTCCGCTCGCTCTATCACGAGATGAGCGACCCGGACGCCAAGCAGATCGTCACCAAGAACGACAGGCGCGTCACCCGCGTCGGCGCGTTCATCCGCAAGACCTCGATCGACGAACTGCCGCAGCTCTTCAACGTCTTGCGCGGCGACCTCTCGCTGGTCGGGCCCCGCCCGCACGCCGTCCATGCGAAGTCGAGCCGCGACGAGACCTTCACCGAGATCGTCGACGGCTATTTCGGCCGCCACAAGGTCAAGCCGGGCATCACCGGCTGGGCGCAGATCCATGGCTGGCGCGGCGAGATCGACGAGCCGGAGAAACTCGTCAAACGGTTCGAATTCGACCTCTTCTACATCGAGAACTGGTCGCTGCTGCTGGATGTCTACATCCTCGCCATGACGCCCCTCAGCCTGTTCCGCACGAAGGCGGCCTACTGAAGCGTGACGGCCAAGGTCTGCCGGCCCGTTGCACGCATGCCGGCCTCTCCGTCTGGCCTGCTTCGTCTGGCCTGCTTGGTCTGGCACATCGCGCCCGACCGTGACGCGCGGTACAGCGCCGGATCGAGGTCTCGTGGTTCCACTTCTCCCATGTCTTCGACGACAACGGCGGCCAGGCGGGCCCCGGCGAGGACGGGGAGGCTCAAGCCATGGACCATCGCATCCGCTTTCACCGCTCTTTCCTCCTGGTCCTGCTGCTGGTTCAGGTCTGCGGCTTCAACGGCGAGGAAATGAGCGGCACGCGCCGCGCCGTGGAGATCCTTTCCGGCCAGAAATCGACGGCCCTGATCCCGCCGACGCAGGGCGTCGCAGCCGCATTCGGCGACAGCGACGCGGACCTCGCCTGAACAGGCCGTTCCGGCCCTGACGCTGCCATTGCCGCCGCCGCCGGCCTCGTTGCGACTCGTCCCGATGGGAAGGCTGCCATTCAGGCTGCCGCGCTGCGCGGTTCGACCTGGACCTCGCGATAGGCTTCGCCGATGAGCGCAGGGGTCGCGCCGGGCCGTGTCGAGCCCTCCGAGATGAGCTGGCGCCACCGGCGTGCGCCTGGCCGGCCCGAAAACAGACCCGTCATGTGCCGGGTGACATGGTTCAGCTTGCCGCCGGCCGCGACGTGGCGAGCCGCATATTCCGTCATCGTATCGATCAACGCCTCGTAGTCGAATGCGTCCCGCGGTTCCCTGTAGAAGGCCGCATCGACGCCGATGAGGACATCCGGCGTCTGATAGGCCGCACGTCCGAGCATCGCGCCGTCGAGCGCGCCGGTCTCCGCGAGCGCCTGGTCCAGCGTCTTCAACCCGCCATTCAGCCCGACGAACATCTCTCCGAGCCGCCCCTTCAGGCGACGAACCCGGTCATAGTCGAGCGGCGGGATGTCGCGGTTTTCCTTCGGGCTGAGGCCCTGCAGCCAGGCCTTTCGCGCATGCACCCAGATACCGGCCACACCCGCCGCGACGGCGGCATCGGCGAGGTGGTCGAGCGCTGCCTCGATGTCCTGCTCGTCCACGCCGAGCCGGCACTTCACCGTCACCGGGACGCCGCCCGCCGCCTCCACCATCGCGGCGAGGCATTCGCCGACGAGCGAAGGCTCGCGCATCAGGCAGGCCCCGAAGGTGCCGGACTGCACCCGGTCCGAGGGGCAGCCGACATTGAGGTTGAATTCGTCATAGCCGAATCCGCGGGCAATCCCGGTTGCCCGCGCGAGCTTCTCGGGGCTGGAGCCGCCGATCTGCAGCACGACCGGATGCTCCGCGGCGTCGAATCCGAGAAGACGTTCGACATCACCGTGAAGGATCGCCTCGTCCACGATCATCTCGGTGAAGAGCCTGGCCCTCCGGCTCAGCTGGCGGTGGAAGAAGCGGCAGTGCCTGTCGGTCCAGTCGATCATCGGCGCGACGGCGAAAACGGGCGAGCCAACGCCGTTTTTCGCATTCATAACCGTCTCTTGAACCAATTTCTTCTCCGTTCGGTTCATCTCATCCAAGCCCGCGGCGAAACCTTGTCGATCCGGTGAGGAACGATCGTTGCATGGCTGCCTCAGGCGAATCCGGGCCTGGCAGAACCAGCTGCGGGGCAGGTGTGCGGATGTTGCGGGATGCTAAGTGATAGCATGAGATCGACCGTCTGGACAGACATCCGCCGACGGCGACCGCCTGCGGTGCCAGGGTGGCGATCCCCGCGCCCACGCCGACGTGACGCGCCGACGGGCCGTCGGCCGTCAGCGGTGATCGAAGGGCTCCTCGGCGCGGCCATGGGGCGATCAGTGGCGAAGGCGCGCGGACGCCTGCTGCAGGACGCTGCGAACGAGGGCCCGGACCCGTTCATCGCGGCTGCCCGGGCAGTCGTCGGAACCGGTCTGGTGGGCATCGGCGTCGCCGGTCTGGAGCGATGCACCGACCTTGTCGAAAAACGACAGGACGGACACGCCGAAGCGCTCGGAGAGCTCGGAGAGCCGGCCGGGCCCGATCCTCGCCTTGCCCCGCTCGTAGAGATCGATCTGGCGGACCGTCGCATGCAGGAACCGGGCGACATCCGCCTGACTGAGGCCCGCGGCGAGGCGCAGTTCGCGCAGACGTTCACCGACTGCCTCGTCGATGCTGTGCTCGCTGAAAGCCGGCATCCGATCGTTCCTCCTGGACACTTCGCGCGATGCGGCAGGCCGACTGCCGGCCCATCCCGCCTTGCGTGGACGCCGCGCCCGATCACGGCATGGCCCACGCCCATCCGAAACCGCCACCCACGCTCGCTCACCCGGCGCCGGCGGCAACGCCCGATCAGATCGTCTCCGCAACCGCCGAAGCGGCCTTAGTGGCCCGAGCCCGAGGGCAAGGATTGCATGCATATATCGCAAATAGTTGCGATCGAAACCTTTGCCAGACGGACGTGACTTTGGTCAATCACCGCAATGGGACGACATCGGGGCGAATGCGACGGAATCCGGATCCAGCTCCCAGCTGATCACGAGGCCGTCTGTCTTCAAGCCCCGCGTCGTGGCTCCTGCCACGATGCAGCTCCAACGGATGGAGCAGACGGCGGGTCGACGTTCGGCATTGACCGGGTGATCTCGCTCCGCCAGCGCTGGGTGAACGGCGTCGGGATCGCCACCGCCACGATGTCAGGGCAGCATCAGCCGACGATGGCGACAGGCTCCGAACTGTCCGGCACCCCCGGCACGATCTTCCTGAGGCCGGCGAGCATTGCGTGGCTCGCCCGTCTTCCTCCGCCGTGATACGAGACGAGGACGAAACGACGTGCGGACAGCCCCATGGGTCGCGGTCTCGACAGCTTCGACGCCTATTCCTGGCGCAGCCTGCTACAGGCCATGGAGATCCTCGTCTGCGCGCCCCGCCATGCGGAAGCCCTCAGGCTCGCCGACGGCCTCGAAGCGGCGGGTGCGAGAGCGACGATCGCGCAGGATCAGGAGATCGCCTTGGACCGTGCCCTGCGGCGGGCCTACGCCATCGTGGTTCTGACGCTGGACGAGGGGGCCGAGCCCGCCGCGCCGCTGCGCCGGAAGCTCGCCGAGGATGGCACGCGGCTCGTCCTGCTTGCCTCCGAGGAGCGCCACGACGCCCTGCGCAGCGCGGTTCCGGAGGCGGCCGTCGCCGCGCGCCGGATTTCTGACCGCGACCTCGTGCTGTTCCTCGTCAAGACCGCCGACGAATAGGAGCCGCGTCCGGACACGGCTCCGCTGCGAACCCACAGTGCGAGCCCGGACCCCATCAGGCGCTTGCAGGACCCCGGATCCACACCCGCCGTCGCTACTGCAGACAGAGCACCAGCGACGCGCCGATCTCCTCGCAGGTGTAGGGCTTCTGCAGGATCGGGACGTTGGTCCAGCGGACGTCCACCCCGTCACGTCCGTAGCCGGTCGCGAAGACGAAGGGGATGCCGAGCAGAGACAGCCTTTCGGCAATCGGATAGACCATCTCGCCGCAGACATTCACGTCGAGTACGGCACAGTCGATCCCGACCCCGGCATCGAGAAGTTCGCCTGCCGCCCGGAGCCGCATGGCGGGGCCGACCACGTGGCAGCCGAGATCGTGCAGCATGTCCTCGAGTTGAAGCGCCACCAGGCTCTCGTCTTCGACGACCAGGACGCGGAGACCTTCGATCCCGCCCGAAGATCGCGACACTTCACAATTCACCACTCGCCCCCTCGGCCAACTCGATTTCGAAACTGCAAATGAACCCGGCCGGCGTCAGGTCAAGCGACACGCTGCCGCCGAGTTCGCCTTCGACGATGCTTCGCAGGATACGCAGGCCGAAACCCGGTCGCAGTTCGCTGCCGACGCCCTCCTGCGACGGCAGATTCTCACGCCATGTCAGCGCCAATCGGGGACCATGCCGCCGATCGGTCTGCCAGGAGACGTCCACCCGCCCGCCGGGGTGGCTGAACGCGCCATGCTGGCGGGCATTGGCGAAGAGTTCGTGGACGACGATGGCGAGGGCGACGCCAGTGCGCGGCGACAGCAGCCATTCCTCGCCGCTGTGTCTGATCCGGGAGACGTCGACGGCTTGTGACTTTTCGGAAAACAGGGCCGTCAGGGGAACCGCCTCCCAACGCCGCTCGGCGAGGATGTTGTGGACCCGGCTGAGCGCCATGATACGGGCCTCGAAGGCGTAGCGGGCTCCATCGAGATCGACCGGATCGCGGAAGGTCTGACGCGCCATCGACTGGATGGTCGCCAGCGTGTTCTTGACCCGATGATTGAGCTCGTCCATCAGCATCCGCTGGTGGTGCGCCGCCCGCATCGCCTCGGTCCGATCGACCCCCTGCACGAAGATGCCATAGACCTCGCCGTCGCCATCGCGCACGGGATTGCAGAAGATGTCGACGAACGAGATCGTCTCGAACTCTCCGGACGGATAGCGCAACCGGATCGGCATGCCTTCGCGGATGACGCTCTCGCCGCGCTCGATCGCCTGGCGCAGGACGTCGGTGAACTCCTGGTCCTCCAGTTCGGGAATGGCTTCGGCCAGAGGCTGGGCGATGACGGGGCGGTCGCCGATGAAACGCGAGAAGCTGTCGCTGACGAAGGTCGCATGGAGATCCTCGCCCTCGAACACCGCGATCATGCCCGGCGCCTGACTGAACAGACGATGGAACTCGTCGTTCTCGGCCAGGGTCTGCTGATAGGCCGTCTCGATCGTCTCGGCATTGCGCCACAGGGCCAGTTCCGCCGTCGCGATCTGCGCGCTCGACGAGCCGGACTGCTTCATCTGCGCGATGGCGGTGACGTCGTTGGTGTTCTGGATCACGTAGATCGCCTTCCCGTCCGGGCCGAGGATCGGGATGTGGGTCGCGCTCCAGTAGCGGATCTCCCTGCCGCCGCCGCGGTGCTCCGGCCGGCGGATCTCGTAGGGAATGATGGCGATGGTATCCGGCTGGCCGGTCTCGAAGGCGGTCTCGAGCGACAGGCGAAGCCGCTGCTCGGACTCGCCGCTCTCCGGGAAGACGTCGAACAGCCGGTTCCCGATGAGTTCCTCGCGGCTGCGCATGGTCGCCGCCTCGTAGGACCTGTTCACCGCGACGAACCGCAGCTCGCGGTCGAGGATCATGTGCGGGCTGGTGCCGAGATCGAAGACGGTGAAGAAATCGAGATCAGCTGCAGGGGATGGGCCGTTTCCGACGAGGCGGCGGTCTATCTTCCCTTCCGGAAAGGTCGACTCGTGCGTTTCACTCATTCAGGAGCTCTATTCATATCGTCCCCAGTCGACTGGCCGCCGGCCCGCCGAGGCGACTGGAGGAATCTGCGTAGGACACTGGAACTTTGGCGAGCGCGGCTCAAGAAATCCGCGCTCGGTGAATGCTGTTCAACCGGCCAGAAACGTCGGTCGGGTAATCCACACGTGGCCTGTCTCCTTCCGGTCTTGTCGTGAAGCTCTCGCACCAGACCTGAGTGGCCGCAAAGCGAGCGGCAAGGAAAGCCTTTTGGACTTCACATTCGGTTCATGATCCCGATCAGACCGGATTGAACCCGTCCAGCCTGGCGCCGCCGTTCGACCCATCGTCGCCGTGGCCGCGCAGGATGCCGGCCACTGGCCGGAAGCATTCGCCCCATCCGTTCCTGATCCCTTCCTGGCCAGCCGATCCGCCGCCGCCGATCGCTCGGCTCGCGGCCGCACGACCGTCAATGTTGCGTATCGATGACGCCGATGATGAGCGGACCATATGGGAGACCGGATCGCTTCTGCCATCCCGGCGCGAGCGTTCGCGGCGACTGCGCCGAGCGCTTCGCGACGCGGCCAGGCCGGCGGCAGTGCCGGACGCCGAGAGCCGCGGCGACCGAGGCGACTTCGGGTCAAGGCGCTCACCGGCGCACGCATGGTTGCCGCACGCGCCGAATCGGTGGCCTTTGGTGCAGGAGAGGTCGATGCTGGGCCGGCGAGGCCGGCGAGCTGACGGGCCGTCTTGGCGACAGACCACTGACCCAACCGGAAACGAGGACATCGTGACTGCCAAACGCCCCTTCATCGGCACCAGCTGGAAAATGAACAAGACACGGGCCGAGGCGGCCGCCTTCTGCGCCACGGTGGCAGCCTCGCGGCTGGCCGATTGCGAGGCGGCGCAGCTGTTCGTCATCCCGCCCTTCACCGCTCTCGTCGAGGTGGCCGGTGCTCTGGCCGGGACGAAGGTGCTCGTCGGCGCCCAGAACGCCCATTGGGCCGATGCCGGCGCCTGGACCGGGGAGATCTCGCCGCTGCAGGTGAAAGATGCCGGGGCGACGCTGGTCGAGATCGGCCACAGCGAGCGGCGGACGTTCTTCAACGAGACCGACCAGGCTGTGGCGCTGAAGACGGCCGCCGTCGTCCGCCACGGCCTCGCCGCGCTGGTGTGCATCGGCGACACCCGGGAGGAATACGAGGCAGGCGAGACCGACGCGGCGCTGCGGCGCCAGACGGAGGCGGCGCTGTCGAAAGTCGAATGGCAGGAGGATACGCGGGTGATCTTCGCCTATGAGCCGGTCTGGTCGATCGGCGAGGGCGGCACCCCCGCCGATCCGGCCTTCGCCGACGAGAAGCAGGCGGCGGTGAAGGCGGTGATCGAGGCGGCCATCGGCCGCCCCCTCCCCGTCCTCTATGGCGGCAGCGTCAATCCCGAAAACTGCGTCGCTCTCGCCACCAGGCCCCACATCGACGGCCTGTTCATCGGCCGCTCCGCCTGGGATGCGGCCGGCTATCTCGGCATCGTCCGGCAGGTCATCGACGCGATGGCCTGACACGGCACCGACGGCTCGGCCGACCCTGGCAGCATCAGGCCTTGGCGAGTTCGTCGGCCATGGTCCGCACGATCAGCGCTGTCGAGGCGGCGCCGGGATCCATGTGGCCGAGGGAACGCTCGCCGAGCCGCGAGGCGCGGCCCTTGGCGGCGAGCATCGCCTTCGTCGCTTCCGCCCCCTCGCCGGCAGCCTTGGCCGCGGCATCGAGACATTCGCCCAGCGTCGCGCCCGTGGCCGCGGCCTCGCCGATCGCCTCGGATGCCGGCAGCCAGGCATCGACCATCGTCTTGTCGCCGCGCTCGGCCTTGCCCCGGTCCTGGATGCCCTTGGCCATAGCCTGGAACGCCTCGACCATCGCGTCGCGGTCGAGCTCGGCCTTGCCTTTCACCGCCGCCCCCGCCCGCATGAAGGCGGTGGCGTAGAGCGGGCCGGACGAGGCGCCGACGGCATTGAGGAACGACTTCGCCGCCCCGTTGAAGACGCTGGCCGGATCCGCCTCGGCGGGGTCGAGCGCCGACAGCGCGTTCCTGACGGCGGAAAAGCCGATGCTCATGGTCACGCCGTGGTCGGCGTCGCCGATCACGCCGTCGAGTTCGGAGAGCCGGTCCTTGTCCCCCTCGATCGCCACGGCGATGGCGAGGAACATGTCGATGAGATTCTGGCTGGTGATCGTGCTCATGATTGCGTCCGGTGTCCTGTGACGAGTGTGGGATCGCGGGCGGTCAGCCGGCACGGAACATCGCGCAGTCGCACGGATGGTCGAGAAGCTCCGTCAACTCGTCGTCGAGATGGATCAGCGTGATCGACATGCCGGCCATCTCCAGCGAGGAGCAGTAGGTGCCGACCCATGTGGCATGGACGGAGATCCCCTTGCGCTCCAGCCGCTCGGCGACCCGGCGGTTGACGACGTAGAGCTCCATCAGCGGCGTCGAGCCGAGCGAATTGACGAGGACCGCGACCTTCGAGCCCGCCGGCGCGTCCATCTCGGTGAAGATACGCTCCAGTATGTCGTCGGTGACGTCGTCGGCGCTGCGCAGCGGCTCGCGGGCGACGCCCGGCTCGCCATGGATGCCCATGCCGATTTCCATCTCGCCCGGGCCGATCTCGAAATTGTGCCTCAGCGTCTGCGGCAGCGAACAGGGCGCGAGAGCGACGCCGACGGTGAAGGTGCGCTCGTTGGCCTTGCGGGCGATCCGCTCGCATTCGTCGAGGGACATCATCTTGTCGGCGGCGGCGCCCGTCACCTTGAAGATGAAGAAATTGCCGGCGACGCCCCGGCGCTTCTCCTTCTGGTCCGGCGGGGCGGAGGCGACGTCGTCGGTGGACAGCACCGTGCGCACCTCGATGTCCTCCATCGCCGCCATCTCGGCCGCCATGTCGAAATTCATCACGTCGCCGGCGTAGTTGCCGTAGACATAGAGGACGCCGGCGCCGTTATTGACGGCCTTGGTGCATTCGAGGATCGGATCCGGCGGCGGCGAGGCGAAGACGTTGCCGATCGGGCAGGCGTCGGCGAGCCCCTTGCCGACATAGCCGACGAAGGTCGGCTCGTGGCCGGAACCGCCGCCGACGACGATGCCGACCTTGCCCGCGCGCGGGCCGTCGACCGCGACGACCGAGCGGGGCGAGTGCTCGAGCTGGCGCAAGTGGTTCGGATGCGCCTTGATCATTCCCGCCAGCATCTCCTCGATGATGTTGGCGGGGTCGTTGATGAGCTTCTTGGTCTTCACGCGGTTTCCTCCCTGAACCTGTGTTCGTCGCGATCCCCTCAGTGCCCCGAGGGATTCCGGCACGCCTTCGGCCTGCAGAACGGCATGGCCGGTGTCGGCGTCGGTGATCAGCACGTTGGCATGGCGTCCCCGCAGCGCAGCGAGGATCGCAGTCGTCTTCTCCGGGCCTCCCGCCACGGCGATGCGGAACCTGACGCGGGCGATCTCGTCCAGCGTCAGCCCGATCGTACGCTCATCCACCCGCCCATGCACGGGGATGCCGCGATCGTCGATGAAGCGTCCGGCGACGACCGCCACCGCCCGCTGCAGCGAGGGATCGGCGAGGTCGTCGCGCCCGAACAGGCCGCTGCGGTGGATCGTGGCGCCGAGGCGCGACGAGGAGATGCCGAAGACGATCTTGTCGAGCCGCCGGGCGCAGTCGAACTGCGTCTTCAGGAGCGGCTCGCGCATCAGGACGTCGCGGATCTCGGGGCTCGAGACCAGCGCCGGCGCGCTGATGTTGACCGATCGCGCGCCCAGCGCCGTCGCCAGCCGCGCGACGCAGACCTCGGGCGAGAACTCCGCCTCGCCGCCGCTGCCGCCGGTCACCTGCACCACCGAAAGATCGGCGAGCCGCGTCGGCCCGACGCTGGCGGCGAGCGCCAGCATCGTCCGCCCCCAGGACATGCCGATGGCGTCGCCCGGCCGAATCAGGCGCTCCAGCACCCTCGCCCCGGTCTCCCCCAGCCGCTCGGGCAGCGACCGCCCTTCCCGCACGCTCGGCAGGACGATGCAGTCCGACAGCTGGAACCGCTCGACCAGCGCCTCGGCGATCATGAATTCGGAAAGCCGCGAGGTCTCCATCGTCAGATTGACGATGCCGCGCGCCCGCGCCTCGGAGATGTAGTTGTTCACCGTCGCCCGCGAGACGCCCATCGCCTTGGCGATCTGGTTCTGGGTCAGTCCGTCATGGGCATAGAGCCAGCCGGCCCACAAAAGCGGGTCGTCACGAAAGCGCATGGGCGCCTGCTTCGCGCTCGGCTGGGCGCGGGGCTGCGATCGGGACTTGCGGGTCGTGGCTGCGGCTGCGGATACCATCTTGACAATTGTCTTAGCGCATTTGAATATTGTCGCCAATAGGGCTGTATCCCTTGCTGCACCGCTTCTGGGAGGTTGCGCTGCACAAGAAAGGCAAGGGGGTGGCGGGCGCCGCGAAAGGTCGCCCGGCAGCTCTCGGGGCAGTTCATGGGAGGAACTCGCAACATGCCGAATTCACGTCACACCGGATCCTCGATCCTCGTTCCGCGTCGAACGCTTCTGAAGGGCGGCGCCGCGCTCGCCCTCGGCAGCACGCTGGGCATGCCGTTCATCAACCGGCTCGCCGCCCAGGAAAGCCATCCCCTCGCCGGCAAGTCGATCGAGATGAACATCCTCGGCATCGCCGGCTGGGTGCCGTCCTCGCTCGGCGTGAAGATGTCGCCGCTCTTCGCCGACTACGTCAAGGAGAAGTACGGCTACGACGTTTCCTTCCAGTTCCAGGAAGCGCCCTTCGCCGATCTCTTCCAGAAGGCCGCGACGTCGCTGGTCACCCGCAGCCAGGAATTCAACATCATCATCTCGGACAGCCAGTGGCTGGGCGCCCTCGCCAAGCCGGGCTGGATCCTGCAGCTCAACGACGTCATCGACAAGAACCCGGCGCTGAACATCGACTGGTACTCGAAGACCGTCGTCGACACCTACATGACCTATCCCGACGGCAGCGGCGACATCTGGGGCCTGCCCCAGGAAGGCGACGTCGAGGCGCTGTTCGTGCGCAAGGACTGGCTCGAGGACGAGAAGGAGCGCGAGGCGTTCAAGGCGAAGTACAACGCCGAGATGCCGCGCACCTTCGAGGACTTCGAGAACCTCACCATGGACGAGTTCGAGAAGGTCGCCGACTTCTTCACCCGCCCGGACGAGCAGCGCTGGGGCTTCGCCCAGCAGTACAGCCGCGTCTACGACTTCGCGACCTGCGCCTTCAACAACTTCCTGTGGAGCCGCGGCGGCGAGCTGTGGAATCCTGAGACCGGTCAGGTCGAGGGCGTCCTCAACACGCCGGAGAACGCAAAGTCGCTGGAGGAGTACAAGCGCTGGCTGAAATACGGCCCTCCGGGCTCCACAAACATCGGCATCGCCGAAGGCATCGACGTCTTCACCCAGGGCAAGGTGTTCTCGACCATCCAGTGGGCGGCCGTCGGCCCGGCGATGATCACCGAGGAGCTGAAGGGCAAGGTGCTGGTGGTCCCGCCGCCCAAGCACACCGGGCCGAGCGGCGAGGCCAAGCGGATCTACTCCATGGGCGGCCAGCCCTGGGTGATCAACGCCTTCAACGACGAAGAGAAGATGCGCGTCGCCATCGACTTCATGAACTGGTGGTACCAGCCGGAAACGGCGCTGGAATTCGCCCGGCGCGGCGGCAATCCCTGCGACAAGGCCACGCTGTCGCGCGACGACTTCAACGACATCAATCCGTGGAACCAGACCTACAAGTTCATGCTGGAGGACGGGCGCTCGCAGGATTTCTGGCACGACCCGAAATATTCGGAGATGCTGTCGATCCAGCAGGAGGGCTACTCGTCCTTCGTCACCGGACAGTCGACCGATGCCCAGGCGGTGATGGACTACATCGCCTGCGCCCAGCAGCAGATCCTCTACGACTCGGGCACCGCGACGGAAGCGCCGTCCGACCGATGCGCGATGACCTCGCTCTGATCGACTGAGGACGATACCGGCCCGGCGCGCCTCGGCGAGCCGGGCCATTCTTGCCGTAGCGCGGGCCATGACCGACGCCCCGCTCGACTTCGCCGAGAGCCCTGCCCGTTCCATGGACGCGCCGGGTCCCGGCAGGGAGTCGACGACGCGGCCGCAAACTGGGAAAACCGATGACTGCTGATAGTTCGGTTGGACGCATCCCGCGACGGAGCGCCAGGCCACGCCTGTTCGAGAACCGCGCGATGCTGGTCCTCGTCCTGCTCGCGCCGGTGCTGAGCTTCTTCATCGTCTTCAACACGATCCCGACGCTCTGGCTGCTCGGCCTGTCCTTCTACAACTATTCGCTGACCAGCGGCATGCCGCCGGAATTCGTCGGCTTCCGCAACTTTTTCGCCATTCTCGCCTCGAAGAACGCCATCTGGTTCGACCTGTCGCGCACCTTCACCTTCGTCCTGTGCGGGGTGACCCTGCAGACGATCCTCGGGGGGCTCCTCGGCTTCCTGTTCTGGGGATCGAAGAACATGCCGGGCCGGCGCATCGCGCTGACCATGCTGTTCGCGCCGATGGTGCTGACGCCGGTCGCCACCGGCACCTTCTTCCGCTTCATCTACGACCCGACCTTCGGCATCCTCAACTACATCGCCCGAACCGGCTTCGGCGCCGGGTCGATCGACTTCCTCGGCGATCCGAACCTCGCCTTCTGGGCAGTGCTGGCGGTCGACTGCTGGATGTGGACGCCGTTCATGACGCTGATGACGCTGGCGGCGCTGGGCTCGGTGCCGACGGCCGAGCTGGAGGCCGCCGAGATCGACCGGGTGCCGATGTGGCGGCGGCTGCCGCTGGTGATCTGGCACCACGGCAAGTTCATCCTGATGCTCGGCATCCTCCTGCGCACCATCGACAGCTTCAAGACCCTCGACCTGATCATCCCGATGACCAAGGGCGGCCCCGGCCAGAACACCCGCCTCGTCGCGCTGGAGCTCAACAAGCAGGCCTTCGAGAGCTTCAACATGGGCTGGTCGTCGGCCTATGCGGTGCTGCTCCTTTTGATCTCCATCGCCATGACCAGCGTCTTCATCTTCGTCCTCAACCTGCGCCGCCGCCGGGAGAGCGGATCATGAGCCGGATCAAGGAATACGCCTATTACGCCGCGCTCTGGTTGATCGCGCTGGTCTTCTTCGCGCCGATCGCCTGGATCGTCATGTCGTCCTTCAAGACCCGCAGCGACATCCTGGCGGTGCCGCCGAAGCTGGTCTTCTCGCCGACGCTGGAGAACTACGAGGCGCTGTTCTCGCGCAGCGAGATCTTCCAGCAGATCGGCAATTCGATCCTCCTTTCGCTCGGCGCGGTGATCATCGCCGTCGTGGTCTCCTTCCTCGCCGCCTTCTGCTTCTCGCGCTTCAAGCCGAAGGGCACCGACTTCCTGATGTTCCTGCTGCTGTCGATCCGCATGCTGCCCGGCCCGGCGGTCATCCTGCCGGTGTTCCTGATGTATGTCGGCTTCGGCTGGAAGGATTCGCATCTCTGGCTGATGCTGTTCTACGCGATGTTCTCGATCCCCTTCTCGGTGTGGATCCTGAAGGGCTTCCTCGACGGCGTCTCGACGAGGTTCGACGAGACCGGCCGGGTGAATGGCGGCTCCTGGGCCCACATCATCTTCAAGGTGGTGATGCCGCAGGTCCGGCCCGGCCTGATCGCCGCCTTCATCTTCAACCTGATCTTCGTGTGGAACGAATATCTGTTCAATTTCATCATCGGCGGGGTGAACACCCAGAACATCCCCTATGCCCTGATGGTCGGCACCTATGCCGATGGCGGCGTCGCCTGGACCTTCATCTCGACCATGACGTCGCTCTATCTCGTCGTCCCGGTCGTCTTCATCTACATCTTCCAGAAGTATCTGCTCGTCGGCATGACCTTCGGAACCGTGCGCGGCGAGGTCTGATCCCATGCAGAACAAGCACGTCTTCACCGAACGCCTCGAAGCGACGCTGATCGTCGGCCTGCTTCTCGGCATCGCGCTGATCACCCAGCGCTACAACCTGATGCTTTACAAGGTCGGCCTCAGCGTCCTCGTCGCCTCGACGCTGCTGCAGATCGCCGTCGGCAACATGCGCAAGGATGCAACGCCCCTCGGCGGGCTGTTCTTCATCGCCAAAGTGCTCCTCGTCATCGTCGCCGTGTTCTCCGCGGGCATCCTCCTGGTGCCGACCTTCGCGCAACTGGGGCGCTGAGCGATGGCACTCTCATTCCAGGACGTCACCAAGCGATATGGCGGCACCACCGCCCTCGACGGCCTCTCCCTCGACGTCGCGCCGAAGAGCTTCACCGTCATCTCCGGGCCGCCGAAGTCGGGCAAGTCGGTGCTGTTCCGGCTGCTGGTCGGCCTCGAGAACCCCGACAGCGGCCGGATCATGCTGGACGGGCGGGACATCTCCACCGATGCCCCGGCGGACCGGCCGGTCGGCTACGTGCCGCAGAACTTCGCCCTCTATCCGCACCAGACGGTCGCCCAGAACATGGGCTACCCGCTGACCCTGGCGAAGTTCGACAAGGCCGAGATCGCCAGGCGCGTCGACCGCACGGCGGGCATCCTGTCGATCACCCATCTCCTGAAGAAGACCCCGGACCAGCTTTCGGGCGGCGAGAAGCAGCGCGTCGCCGTCGCCCGCGGCCTCCTCAAGGACGCCTCGATCTTCGTCCTCGACGACCCGCTGGTCGGCCTCGACTACAAGCTTCGCGAGCGCCTGATGGACGAATTGAAGGGCCTGCGCGACGAGCTCGACGCCACCTTCGTCTATGCGACCTCGGACAGTCTCGAAGCCCTCACCATGGCCCAGAATCTCGCCGTCATCGATGCCGGCCGCATCGTCCAGCATGGCGAGGCGGACGACGTCTACCACCAGCCGAGCCACTACCGCTCGCTGGACCTCGTCGGCTTTCCCCATGCCAATCTCTTCGACGGCCGGATCGAAAAGGGCAACGTCGTCGCCGGCCCCTTGCGCTTTCCGGCACCGCCAGGCGCGGCGGAGGGGCCGATCAAGGCCGGCCTTCGCCCCGAGGATGTCCGCCTCGACGCGGGCGCTTTCACCGGCGCGCCGGCAGAGGCGCGCTTGCTGACCCTGCAGGCCAGGGTGAGCCTCGTCGAGAATCTCGGCGGCGAGGCGGTGGTGTATCTCGATTGCGCCGGCCACTCGCTCACCGCCGCGATGCCGCTCTATGACGCCCCGCCGCCGCGGATCGACACGGATCTCGCCGCGACGGTCGATCCGGACAAGGTGCTGCTGTTCGGCGCCGGGACCGGCGAGCGCCTGCGCGGGCCGGCACCGACGTCGCTCGGCTCCGCCAAGGCGACACGCGAGAGGAGCTTCGGCACCCATGGCTGAGATCGTCATCGACCATGTCACCAAGACCTTCGGCAGCTTCACCGCCGTCGACGACATCGCCATGACCTTCGCCGACGGCGAGGTCACCTGCCTGCTCGGCCCCTCCGGCTGCGGCAAGACGACGCTGATGCGGATGCTCGCCGGCCTCGAGACACCGACCCGGGGCCGGGTGATCTTCGGCGGCAAGGACGTCACCCGCCTGCCGCCGAGGAAGCGCAACGTCGGGATGGTGTTCCAGTATCCGGTGATGTACCCGACGCTCTCGGTATTCGAGAATCTCGAACTGCCGATGCGCTACGACCGCTCGGTCTCCAAGGACGAGCGCCGGCGCCGGGTGGACGAGATCCTCGACGTCCTCGACATCCGCCATCTGGCGCGCGCCTATATCGAGGAGCTCGACGCAGGCACCCGGCAGAAGGTGGCGGTCGGGCGGGCGGTGGTGCGCCAGTCGGAGATCGTGCTGTTCGACGAGCCGACCACCAATGTCGAGGTCAATGCCAAGCTGCAGCTCATCCGCGCCTTCAAGACGGTGACCAGCCGCCTGAAGCAGACCATCGTCTACGTCACCCACGACCAGACCGAGGCGATGACGCTTGCCGACCGCATCGCCCTGATGAAGTCCGGCCGCATCGTGCAATACGACAGGCCGCAGGTGCTCTACGGCCAGCCGACCACCGAATTCGGCGGCTGGTTCCTCGGCAATCCCGGCATGAACTTCGTCCCCGCGACGGTCGTGAACGGCCAGATCTCGGCGCCGATCCTCGCCCGGCCGCTGAACGCCCCGGCCGACCTTCGCGGCGACAAGATCACCGTCGGCATCCGGCCCGAGCTGGTGCGCATGACGGGGGCGCCCGGCGAGGACAGCGTGCCGGCAAAGCTCGTCGACCAGGCGATCGGCATCGCCGGCCGCTACCTGACCAAGGCGCGGATCGGCGACACCGTCGTCAAGGTCAACACGCAAGGCCGCCCGCCCGCAAGGCTCGGCGAGACGATCCACCTGTCGGTGCCGCGCGAGCGCCTGATGCTGTTTCAGGATGGCGCCCGCATTCCGGCGCAGTTCGGCTGAGGACTTCCGCGATGCGCTACGACGTCTCCGTCATCGGCCTCTACATCCTCGACATTCTCGGTCGGCCGGTCTCCCGCATCCCCGATCGGGGCAATGTCGAATTCATCGACGAGATCCGGCTGACCGTCGCCGGCACCGCGGGCGGCGTCGTCGTCAACACCGCCAAGCTCGGGCTGAAGAGCCTCGCCGTCGGCGCCGTCGGCCGCGACGAGAAGGCCGATTTCGTCATCGGCGCCATGGAGCGCCTCGGCATCGACACCTCGGCGATGCAGCGCCTCGACGACGTGCCGACCTCGGCGACGATCCTCAACGTCCGGCCGAACGGCGAGCGCCCGGCGCTGCACGTTCGTGGCGCCTCGGATCATTTCGACGTCGAACCAGAGGCTTACGACCAGGTCTTCGACGCGCCGATCGTGCATCTCGGCGGCACCGGCCTGTTGAAGCGCCTCGACGGCGAGCGCAGCCGCGTCTTGCTGGAAGAGGCGCGGAAGCGCCACGCGACCGTCACCTTCGACCTCATCGCCGCCTCGGCCGAGACCTTCCACCTGGTCGAGCCGCTGCTGCCCTTCATCGACTATTTCATGCCGTCGATCGAAGAAGCGCGGGACATGTCCGGCCAGTCCAGCGTGGAGGACTGCGCGCAGTTCTTCCTCGACCGCGGCGCCGAGCACTGCGTCTTCACCCTCGGCGGCGACGGCGCCTTTTATGCCGGCGCCAATGGCGACCGGCTGAGGGTTCCCGCCTACGACATCGCCGTCGTCGACACGACCGGCTGCGGCGACGCCTTCGACGCCGGCTACATCACCGCCCTCAAGCACGGCATGGACGAGGAACGCCGGATCCTCTTCGCCCAGGCCGTCGCCGCCCTGGTGGCGAGCGGCCTCGGCTCGGACGCCGGGGTGATCTCCTTCGACGACACGCTGGAAAAGATGCGCGGCTTTCGCACCAAGTCCATCTGAGCAAGAGTGGCGGGCCATGTGCCACCCACCCACAGCCGCCATGCTCCATCTTGCACGAGGGGTGCCGGGCCGGCTATGGCAGACGAGACGGATGGGTGTCCGAGTGGTTTAAGGAACCGGTCTTGAAAACCGGCGTGCGGGAGACCGTACCGTGGGTTCGAATCCCACCCCATCCGCCATCTTGGTCAAAATGGCATTTCAGCGAGCGGCTTACAGCCTAATGCCGCCGTCCTCGCCCTGGAACCTGGTGCCTGAAGTGGCGCAAGGGGCACGATGTCAGCGGGTCGATGCGGAGCCCCTGAGATCGGATGAGCCCTGTGACCGGCACCGGCCATCATTTCAGGTGTGCGGCGTTCTTGCGCTTCCGTTCGCGGTTACCCGTCGAATTCGCTAGGCGCCGAAACGTCGGGCATTCCATATGCGACGGCGCGGGGCAGTTGGCGACGTGGCGGAGCGTGTCGCGCAAAGCGGTCAACTCGCGGATTTGCTGGTCGATCTCGTCGGCTTTCCGATGGAGCACGTCACGTGGCAGGTCCGGCATCCCGTTCCGGCCAAACATACCGGCAATCTCGTCGAGCGAGAACCCCGCCGATTTGCCCATGGAAACGAGCTTGAGCTGTAACAACACCTCGGGCGGGAACTGCCTGCGCAAACCACGCCGTGCAACCGAGGAAATCAGCCCGGCTTCCTCGTAAAAGCGCAGCGCCGAGGGTTTCATCCCACTTCGTGCCGCAACCTCTCCAATATCCAGAAACTTCACGCTTGACCTCAAGTTGGCTTGAAGTGGCAGCCTGCTCTCGAACCAGAATTCAGGCAAGAGGGCAAGAGATGGAACAGGCGGAACCGAGCGCATCGACGACGGCACAATCAGGCATCACGATCACACTGGCTTTGGCGATGCTGCTGGCCTCGCTCGGCACCAGCATCGCCAATATCGCGCTTCCAACACTGGCCGAGGCATTCTCGGCACCGTTCGCGCAGGTGCAGGCGGTCGTCGTCGCCTATCTTGCCGCTCTCACGATCTCGGTCGTCGTCGCCGGCAGGCTCGGCGACGACTATGGGCTGAAAGCAACGCTCGTCGCGGGTCTGTGCGCCTTCGCCGCGGCGTCGGTGCTATGCGCGGTTGCGCCGAACCTGTGGCTGCTGATTGGCGCGCGCGCGCTGCAGGGCGTCGGCGCCGCTTTTCTCATGACACTCGCCATGGCGCTGATGCGTCGGACAGCGAACGAAGCGCGCATCGGGCGGGCCATGGGTCTGCTCGGCACGATATCGGCCCTCGGAACTGCGCTCGGCCCGTCCCTCGGCGGCCTGCTGATCCCGCTGACGGGATGGCGCGGCATCTTCTGGGTCCAAATCCCACTGACGATTCTTGCCCTGATCCTCGCTCTCACAACGCTGCCGAGCGAACCAAGAAAGGGAATGGCACCGTCCGTAAGCCTCTGGTCGGTGATGGATCGGGGCCTCGCGCCCAGTCTTCTCGTCAATATGTTGGTCGCCGCCGTTATGATGACGACACTGGTGGTCGGGCCCTTCTATCTCAGCCTCGGTCTCGGCCTGAAGGCAAGCCATGTCGGCTTGATCATGGCGCTCGGTCCTGTGATTTCCATCTTCAGCGGCGCTCCATCCGGTCGGCTCGTCGATTCCTGGGGAAGTGGGCGCGTACTCGCCATCGGGCTTGTCCTGCTGGCGGCCGGAGCCTTCCTCCTCGCGCTTGTGCCGAATATGACGGGCGTCGTCGGTTATGGGCTGTCCATCATTGTCCTGACGCCCGGCTATCAACTCTCCCAGGCCGCCAACAACACGACGGCATTGTCAGACGTCCCCAGGGATCGCCAGGGCACGGTTTCGGGACTGCTCAACCTGTCGCGCAATCTCGGCCTGATCGCCGGCGCATCGCTCATGGGCACCGTCTTCGCCTTCGGCGTCGGGACCGATGAGTTCACCACTGCAACCGTCTCGGCCATCGCCACAGGGATGCGACTGACCTTCCTGCTGGCCGGCGGAATGATGCTTTTCGCAATCTGGGTTGGCTTTGGCTATCGCACCCCCGCCAAACGCGCGCTCTGACCGCCATCATCTGCAGAATTGCCTCCGACACCGATTCCCGCGGAAAGTCGATGATCATTATTTTGAACCATGGGCCTGTGACGATCTTGTAGTACTCGTCCTCGTCGGGCGTGCCCGCCAGAACTTGCCGATTTGCCTTGATTCACTGATGAGATCGTCGGCTTCCGCGCGTCCCCACCGAGATCAGAAGCAAGATGGGCGATAGGGACGCTTTGGCGCTGTTTCCTCATTGGCCGCCACGAGCGGTGCACAGCCCGTCAGGCAACCGAGGTCGGCTGTGTATCGGCGCAGTGTTTCGACGCCGATCGGCGCGATAAGTCGTTGACCGCTTTATGGCTGGCGGGGTCAGTGTGCGCTGACGATTGACGGGAGGACGATGAAGCCCGGCAGGTGCGGCGCGCGGGCCCGCCCCGGACTGCGGCTGAAGCCTGCGCGGCGACCGGCAGGGCTCGAGCCGCGCGCAGCAGGCGAGCCCGCCGACGGAGGCGGCGACCTGCCGGTCCGCACCGCCCCGTCTCGTCCCTTGCCGTTCGCCGACGAAGAGCGTCAGTCGTTGTCCGATCGCGGATCGACGATGTCGCTGAGATCATCGCCGTCCTCGTCGTCGGGCGCCAGGATCCGGTCGTCGTTCTCGCTCTCGTCGTTCTCGCTCTCGTCGTCCTCGTCGCCGTCGATGTCGGTCGCCAAGAGCTCGGACTTGCCGTCCTCATCGTCCTCGACTTCGGCCAGCGAGACCGTCTCGTCGTCGCGCGCCTCGGCGCCGACGGCTTCCTCGCGATGCACCGGGCGTCGCGGAGCCGCCCGCCGGGACGATTCGCTCGCCGGCGGTTCGAAATACGACAGGGGATAGGAGATGCCCGAATAGGGGGACACGATCGGATCCTTTCCGAGGTCGTAGAACTTGCGTCCGCTCTCCGGGTCGACGCGCTTGGTGCCGAGTTCGCTTCTTGTCATGGTGATCTCCCGGGGCGCTTGCATGGCCCGATGGTGTGTTGGTTCGATCGTGTGGAAGGGTCCGCCCGACCCTCTGGCATCGTGGCCCTGGGCGTCCTGGCCCTGGGAGTCGTGAGCCTGGGCGTGGTGGGCCCTGCTCTCGCGGCAGGAGGCGCAAGGCCTGCCTGCCGCTCGGCCGGCCACCGCCTCCGCGACCTGCCAGACGGTTCCTCCAGCCAGGTCCCTATAATTCGCCTTGTCAACACGTCCCTTCATCTCTGACGGTGGAGGGCTCGATGTTCTCCGGGCGGCCGTACAAGCCTTTATCGTATTCTGTCGACGGAAGCTTTGCCCATTCCCATGCGCTTCGAGATCTGGGATTGCGTCGGTCCGGCATCTTTAAGCCGGGAAACCTCCTCTACAGCCGCCGCTTGTCGGCTGACAGGCCGATAGTCGTCTGAGTTTATATCGATTTTCCAATGAGTTCCAGGGTTCGCTGACGTATCCTGCTTGATCCACCATTTCGTCCCTGTCCGGCGCGGAGACACGGGCCAGACGTTTGACGCAGCCATGGCTGCGACAATGCCCCGTCAACGAGCCCGGATCGTTCAGCGAGCCTGCGCCTCGCGTGATGCGGCTTGCGGGTCAGACATCTCCCGGTTGTCCGTCGGAGGTCGATGAGACCTGCCCTGCCGGATGCAGCCAGGGGGGACGCACCCCGCCGGGGCTCAATCGGTGAAGAGCGCCTCGCCCTGCTCGTCGATGACCTGGCGGGCCTTGCGGAGCGCGAACTGCGTCGCCTCCTCCCTGGATGAGAACATGTCGGCGCGGATCATCCGGTGGGTCCTCACCGTGCCGCCGACCTCCTTCTCGATCAGCGCTGCAAGGCGGAACTGGCCGCCTTCCTGCATCGGGGTCGCCTTGATGGTGAACCCGGCATGGTCGAGGGTTTCCGTGACCTGCGGGCCGGCGGCGGCGGGAGCGCCCTTCGATCCGCCAAAGAGCTTCTTCAGAAACGACATTCGATCTCCTCGTCTCGGCCTCGCATCAGAGGCTACAACGGCCTGCGACGGGTCCGCCGGCAGGCAGGCGCCCCGCTTTGGACGATCTCCTGCCATGGGCGCCGCCCTCGCGGCAATGCGCCCGGCGCAGATCGGGCTGCCGGCACGTGGCGGAAGGCCGGTGCGCCCGGCCGGATAGCGCTCGCAAGCAGCGGCGCGCCGTCTCACAGACCGGACCCGCGCAGGATGGTCCGAAGCACCCGGACTCCGCAGCGAGCTTGGCGCAGACCGACCGCGCTCATCGGGCCGAAGCTGTCGCCCGCGAAACGATCAGGCGAAGTCGGCGAGACGGATAACGAGGCTGCGGACGGCGTCCGGCGACAGGGCCGCGTCGGTGTCCTGGTCGATCACGCGGCGGTATCCCGTCGGCGTCGGTTCGCGGAAGACCCGCGTCTGCAGCCTGACGGCGTCGACGACCCAGAGTTCGCGGAGACCGAAGGCCGCATAGATCGCAGCCTTGCGGCCGCGGTCGTAGGCGAGGCTGGAATCGCCGACCTCGATGGCGAGAAGGCAGGTCGCGCCGTTCAGCCCTTCGAGGCCGTCGGCCTTGTCGTAGAGGGCGAAGTCCGGCTCCAGAAACGTGTCCTCGGAGAGCCGGAAGGTCGTCTCGGGGGTAAAGGCGAGATGATCCGGCAGCTTGCGCGCCAGTTCCATCATGAGAAACGTCTTGAGCCGCTCGTGACGGATCCCCTTGGCCGACATCGGAACAAGCTCCCCGCCGATGAGTTCGACGCGCTCGTCCTCTTCCATGATCCCGGCAACGACCATCGCCTCGATTTCGGCGACGGTGAACCGCCGGCGGCGCAGTCCTTCCGCCGCCTGGGTGGTCAGGGGGACGGGGCCGTCGAACGTCTGCGCCAGCAGATCGTGGTGGTCTTGGTGTTGGTGATGGTCCTTCAGCGCGCTCATGCCATCAAGATAGCACGAGCGCGCCAGAAGGTCAGCTGTCGAGGAAGCTGCGCAGCTTGCGCGAGCGTGACGGGTGCTTCAGCTTGCGGAGCGCCTTCGCCTCGATCTGGCGGATCCGCTCGCGCGTCACCGAGAACTGCTGGCCGACCTCCTCGAGGGTGTGGTCGGTGTTCATGCCGATGCCGAAGCGCATGCGCAGGACGCGCTCCTCGCGGGGCGTGAGCGAGGCGAGGACGCGGGTCGTCGTCTCGCGCAGATTGCCCTGGATGGCCGCGTCGATCGGCAGGATGGCGTTCTTGTCCTCGATGAAGTCGCCGAGGTGGGAATCCTCCTCGTCGCCGACCGGCGTTTCGAGGGAGATCGGCTCCTTGGCGATCTTCAGGACCTTGCGGACCTTCTCCAGCGGCATCGCCAGCTTCTCGGCCAGCTCCTCCGGCGTCGGCTCGCGGCCGATCTCGTGGAGCATCTGGCGCGAGGTGCGGACGATCTTGTTGATCGTCTCGATCATGTGCACCGGGATGCGGATGGTGCGGGCCTGATCGGCTATCGAACGGGTGATCGCCTGGCGGATCCACCAGGTCGCATAGGTCGAGAACTTGTAGCCGCGGCGATACTCGAACTTGTCGACCGCCTTCATCAGGCCGATGTTGCCCTCCTGGATGAGATCCAGGAACTGCAGGCCACGATTGGTGTATTTCTTGGCGATCGAGATGACGAGCCTCAGGTTCGCCTCGACCATCTCCTTCTTGGCCTGGCGCGCCTCGGCCTCGCCCTTCTTGACCATCTGGACGATACGGCGGAACTCGATGATCTCGAGGCCGGTTTCGGTGGCCAGATTCTGGATCTCCTGGCGAAGATTCTTGATCCCGTCCTTCTCGTTCTGGACGAATTTCAGCCAGCCCTTGCCGGACAGATTGGCGACGTGGCGGGTCCAGTTCGGATCGAGCTCCGAGCCCTGATACTCGCGCAGGAACTCCTCGCGCTTGACGCCGTGGGATTCGGCGAGGCGCAGCAGCCGGCCCTCGTTGCCGACGAGCCGCTTGTTGATGTCGTAGAGCTGGGCGACCAGGGCGTCGATGCGGTTCTGGTTGAGCGACAGGCTCTTCACCGCGCCGACGAGGTCTTCCTTCAGCTTCTTGTAGGATCGCTCCTGGCTCGGCGACAGCGTCCCTTGCGCGGCGAGACGGTTCTCGACCTGCTGGTCCTGCAGCTTGCGCAGCCGCCGGTAGCCCTCGGCGATCTGGTCGAACATCTCCATGACCTGGGGCTTGATCTCGGCTTCCATCGCGGCAAGCGACAGGCTGTTCTCGAGATCGTCCTCGTCGTCTTCGTCGTCACCGGGCTGGGCCTCGCCGTTGAGACCGGCGCCCGCCTCGGCCACGGGGGCGGCGCCCTCGACGGGGGGAGCGGCCGGGGCCTTCGCCTCCGGTCCGGCATAGGTCGCCTCGAGATCGACGATCTCGCGCAACATGATGTTGCCTTCGTTCAGCTCGTCGCGCCAGATGATGATCGCCTGGAAGGTCAGCGGGCTCTCGCAGAGCCCGGCGATCATCGTCTCGCGCCCGGCCTCGATGCGCTTGGCGATGGCGATCTCGCCCTCGCGCGACAGAAGCTCGACCGATCCCATCTCGCGCAGATACATGCGCACCGGATCGTCGGTGCGGTCACCCGCCTCGCGCTTCGGCGCCGTCGCGACCTGGGTCGAGCCGGTTTCGGCGACCTCGGTCGGCTCCTTTTCTTCGGTCTCTTCCTCGCCGCCCTCTTCGTCGTCCTCGACGACGTTGATGCCCATGTCGTTGAGCATGGCCATCATGTCCTCGATCTGCTCCGACGTCACGTCGTCGGAGAGCATCGAGTTGAGCTTGTCCATGGTCACGAAGCCGCGCTTCTTGGCGGCCTTGATCATTTTCTTGACGGCGTCGTCCGAAAGGTCGAGCAGCGGTCCATCCGGCGTATTGTCGTTACGCTCCTCGACGGCTGCTTCGCTTTCCTTGGCCTTTGTCGCCATACGTTTCATTCTCCAGTTCGCATGCCCGTCGGGCGGGCCCTTGCAAATCAAGGGCGGGCGCCACGCTGCGACCCGCAAGGCCACCATATGCAGCATCTGCCGTTAAAGACGGCTTAACCATAACTCGACCGCGTCCGGCACCGTACCTCGTCGGCATTGCCGGAAGGCGCATTAAAGAAGGCGCAGATGCGAAATCTTTCAAGCTTCGGATCAGGATGGTTCGCCCTCTCGACCGAACCCATATGTTCTGTCAAGCTCCCCGGCGCAATGGCTGACGGCAGTGCGCGAGGGTACGGCCGGTTTCCAAGATCCGAGAAAGTTCCAGATGAGGCCCTCAAATGGCCTTCATGGGGCGTCCTGACAAGAGGCCGAACCCCTCGATCAGCGCTTCGGTCCCGTCCACCCGTTCGATTTCGCTCTTGATCTCCATCACATGGGCATAGCTCGCCTCGGTGGGTTCCCGTCCCAGGGCCTCCTCGGCGAGCTTCAGCTCTCGCCTGAGCGCCAGGAACCGGTGCTGCAGGTGCAGCATCTGCCGGAGCGCCTCGCGCGCATCCTCGAAGGCGGCCTCCGCGAGCACTGGCCAGAGCCGGATGGCCTTCAGCTTTGCTTCGAAGCTCTCGAACAGATCGGCCGTGCCGTGCCGGCCGAGTTCCAGAAGGAGCGCGTCGCGGTCCCTGGGGGAATTCGCCGCATGGACGTCGAGGACGGAGGAGCGCAGCCGGGCGAGATCGCCATTCGGCAGGTCGAGCGAGGCGAAGACCTCGAACTCCTCCTCCATCAGCAGCGGATGGTTGACGAAGCCGACGACGATGGCGATCTCGCGCAGGGATGCCGCCGGCAGGTTCGCGGAGGAGGCCAGCCGGGATCGCGCCAGACGATCGGAGATCGCCGCCCGGCCGGGCTGCCCCCTGCCCTTGCCGCCGTCGCGCCTGCCGTAGCCCGCGCCCTGTCCCTGTCCCTGTCCCTGTCCCTGACGGTAGCCACCCGGCTTGCCCTGCCATCCCTCGCGCTGGCCGCGGCCGCCCGAGACGCCGGATCCGAAGAAGGCCGACAGCCTCGCCTTGGCGTCGTCGAGATAGTGCCGGCGCACCGCTTCGTCGCCGATCGTGCGGAACAGGCCCTTCAGCCGGTGCTCGAGTTCGGCGCGGCGCTCGGGCGTGTCGAAACTGCCGCCCTGGGTCTCGCGCATCCAGACGAGGTCGGCGAGCGGCCGGGCGCCGGACAGGACCTGCGAGAACGCCTCCGGACCACCCTCGCGGACGAGATCGTCCGGATCCTTGCCCTCCGGCAGGAGGGCGAACCGCAGCGAACGTCCGGGCTTCAGGAGCGGCAAGGCGAGTTCGGCGGCGCGGTTCGCCGCCTTCAGCCCCGCCGCGTCGCCGTCGAAGCAGAGGAGCGGCTCGCCCGCGGTGCGCCAGAGGAGTTCCAGCTGGCGCTCGGTCATCGCCGTCCCGAGCGGCGCCACGGCATGGGCGAAGCCCGCCTGCGCCAGCATGATGACGTCCATGTAGCCTTCGACGAGGATCAGCGTCCCCGCCTCGCGCGCCGCCCGCCGCGCCTTGGCGAGGTTGAACAGCATCTCGCCCTTGTGGAAGACCTCGGTCTCCGGCGAGTTGAGGTACTTCGCCTGGGCGTCCGCCGCCATCGCCCGCCCGCCGAAGGCGACGGTCTTCTCGCCGGCATCGTGGATCGGAAACATGATCCGGTCGCGAAACCGGTCGTAGGAGACGGCGATCCCCTCGCCATGGACGACGAGGCCGGCGCCCTCGATCTCGTCCCGGCCGAGCCCCTTGCCGGCGAGATGCTCCTTCAGGCGGTTGCGCGAGTTCGGCGCATAGCCGAGGCCGAAGGCGGCTTGCGTCCGCGGATCCATCCCCCGGTCTCGAAGATAGGCCCGCGCCTTCGCCCCGTCGCTCTCGTGCAACTGCTGGCGAAAGAAAGCCGCCGCCTCGGCCAGGGCATCGAGGATGGTGCCCCGCTTGGCCTCGCGCGCCTCGGCGGCCGGATCGCGCTCCGGCATGGCGACGCCCGCCTCGCCGGCGAGCCGTTCGACGGCTTCGGGAAACGACAGGCCCTCGAGCTCGGTCAGGAAGCGGAAGTGGTCGCCGGACACGCCGCAGCCGAAGCAGTGATAGCGGCCCTTGGCATCCTCGCAGTGGAAGGACGGCGTCTTCTCGCCGTGGAACGGACAGCAGGCCCAGTAGTCGCCGCGGCCGGGCTGCGACTTGCGGCGGTCCCAGGTCACCCGGCGGCCGATCACCTCGGATATCGGCACGCGGTCTCTGATCTCGTCGAGGAAGGAAGGTGGAAAGCGCATGCCGCCCTCTTAGCCCGAAAGCGCTCCGCATCCTATAGGTGCCGCCCCCCTGCACGGATCGCCGCTCAGGCCGAATCCCGGCGTTCCCCGACGCAGTACTTCACGGCGATGTCCGCGGTCATTCCGAAGAAGAAGACCGAGGAGAGGATGGTCAGACCGATCACGCTGATGAGGTAGGAGGCCTCCTGCGGCGAAAGAAGCGGAACCGCGAGGCTGGCGTAATAGAGCGAAGCGATCCCGCGGATGCCGAAGAAGCCGACGGTCTTGCGCGTCGCAAGTGTATGACGCGAACCAAGGAAGCCCAGAAGCGTGGCGAGCGGCCGGGCGACGATGAGTGCGATCGCGGCGAAGACGCACTCCCGCCAGCCGATGCCGGACAGGAGACCCTGCCAGACCGCCGCACCGAGCACGGCGAGGATCATGACCATCAGCACCTTCTCGAGTTCCTCGGAGGCGTGGTTCAGGCGCCGGCTGTAGGCGTAGCTCGGGACGAGGTTGCGAATGGCGACGGCCAGCGCGAACACCGCGACGAAGCCGTTGGCGCAAACGAGCTCGGCGATGCCGTAGGCGAGCAGGCCGAGGCCGACGGCGGCGATGCCGCTGTTCGAGCTGCGCAGCTTGAGCGGTTCGGGGAACTGGTCGTTGAGCAGCACCAGCGCGCCAGCGAGGACGGCCCCCGTCAAGGCGCCGCCAGCGACGTTCCAGATGAGGCTGACCAGTGCCCAGCGCGTCCACTCGCCGGCATCGAAGCTCCCCGCGGCAAGACCGAGGCCGAGGATCACGAAGGGATAGGCGAGCCCGTCGTTCAGCCCCGCCTCGGAGGTCAATGCGAACCGGCTCTCGTCGTCGTCTCCCGTTCCGGGCTCGTCGGTCTGGACGCTTGCCGCGAGGACCGGATCGGTGGGCGCGAGAGCGCTGGCAAGGAATATGGCGAGCCCCGCCGACAGGCCGAGCAGCCACATCGCCGAGAACGCGATGGCCGCGATCGAAAGCGGCATGACCAGAAGAAGCAGCCGCCAGGTGCTCGTCCAGCCGCGAAACGAGAATCGGCGGTCGATCTTGAGGCCCGCCCCGATCACGGCGACGATCAGGGCGAACTGGGTGATGGTCTCCACCGCGTCGCTGTAGCGCATCAACGGCTGGTCGCCCCCCACGGAGGGAAGCGCCACACCGGCACCGACGGCGATCATCGGCAGAGAGAGCGGCACGCCGCGAAGAAACAGCGGGAGCCAGACCGCCAGAATCACCAGAACACCGCCGACCATGATCGTCAGGGCAGGCGTCATCTCGCCATCACGGAGGAACCTCGGCTGTCCATGCCCGGGACAATGTTGACGCACGCGGCGCGGCGGCAATAAGCGGGCGGGCACAATCCTCTTCGCCAGCTATGATCCCGCGACTTGCCACATGCGGGGAGTCGGCGGCATCGATCCTGCCGCGGTGGAGGAACCGCCGATGGCCGCTGGGTGCTTCCGGCGGCCGACAATGCCGGCCCTGACGAGAGATCCCGATGCTTCAAGCCCTCACCGCCATCCTCCTCTGCCAGCTCGCCGGCGAGGCGATTTCCGCCGCGAGCGGGTTGCCGCTGCCCGGCCCGGTCATCGGCATGGTGATCTTGTTCGCCGTCCTCGCGGCGCGCAAAGGCGTCCCGAAGGACGTCGGCACGGTGGCGGACACGCTGCTGTCCAATCTCTCGCTGCTCTTCGTGCCGGCCGGCGTCGGCATCATGCAGCATGCGGCAAGGCTGGAGGACGAGGCTCTACCGGTCATTGCCGCCCTCGTCGTCTCGACCCTCGTGACGATCGCGGTGACGGCTTTCGTCATGCATCGGATGGGCCCCGCGCGCCGCGGCAACTCCGGCGCGGAAGGGTGAGCGACATGCTGCCGGCAACGATCTCCGACATCTGGGTCTATCTCTCGGCGAGCCCGCTGCTGGCGCTGACGATGACCCTCGTCGTCTATCAGGGCGCACAATGGCTCTACCAGCGGGCCGGACGACCGGCGTTGCTCAACCCGGTGCTCGTCGCCGTCATCTGCCTCGTTGCCATCCTCGTGGCGACGGGCACCAGCTACCAGACTTATTTCGAGGGCGCGCAGTTCATCCATTTCCTGCTCGGGCCGGCCACGGTCGCCCTGGCGATCCCGCTCTACCGGCAGTTCGACAAGGTCAGGCGGAGCGCCCTCGCCCTCATCGTCAGCCTCCTCCTCGGATCGCTGGCGGCCATGGGGACGGCGCTGGCGATCGGCTACGTCATGGGGCTCGATCACGTCAGCCTGGTTTCGCTGGCCCCGAAATCGGTGACGGCGCCCGTCGCCATGGGCATTGCCGACAAGCTCGGCGGCCTGCCGTCGCTGACGGCGGTCTTCGTCATCGTGACGGGGATCCTCGGCGGCGCGCTCGGCCCGTTGCTGCTCGACAGGCTGAAGATCGGTGATCCGGCAGCCCGCGGCTTTGCCCTCGGCACCGCATCCCACGGCATCGGCACGGCGCGGGCGCTCCAGGAAAGCGAGGTCGCCGGGGCCTTTTCCGGCCTCGCCATGGGGCTGAACGCGCTGGCGACGGCGATCCTCTTGCCGCTGATCTGGTCGCTGCTCTCCTGAGACACTCTCCGTTCGACCGGACCGGACAATCTGCGGCGCCCCCGAGGCGAGCCGACTGGAAGTTCGAAATCCAAAGGTGGCTCACTGGACGTCGTATGAGGTCCACATCCAGGCGCCCGACACGGCGAAGCGGACCTGCCACCGGCAGATCCGCTTCGTCTCTGGTTCCGCGCAGTGCGCCGTTCGTCAGAAGATGAAGTCGTTGACGTCGAGATCGGCG
Source organism: Aurantimonas sp. 22II-16-19i (assembly GCF_002088275.1). Lineage (GTDB taxonomy): Bacteria > Pseudomonadota > Alphaproteobacteria > Rhizobiales > Rhizobiaceae > Jiella. The sequence continues at coordinate 29,350 of NZ_AQQS01000017.1, read as the reverse complement.
AGGTTGACGTTGAGGAGCGTGATGGTGTCGGTCCCGTCGGTGATCACCGCATTGGCACCCACCTGGGTCAGGTGGTTGAGCTGCAGATCGGTGAAGTTGACGATGGCGGTGACGCCGGCGAGGTTGATCCGCTCGGAATTGTTGAACTCGTCGAAGTCGGTGATCGTGTCGTTGCCGAAACCGTCGACGAAGACGAAGGTGTCGGCGTTGAAGTCGCCGGTCAGGGTGTCGTTGCCCGAACCGCCGTTGATCGTGTCGAAGCCGGCAAATCCACGGATCGTGTCATCGCCGGAGTCGCCGGAGAGAGTGTTGTTGCCGGTACCGCCGTTGATCGTGTCATTGCCGCCTCTGCCGTCGATGACGGTGGTGTTGACGGCTCCCGTGATGGAATCATTGCCAGCGCCACCGACGAAGACCTCGAATCCAACGAGCCGATCGGCACCGATCTCCGCGCTGTAGGCGAATTCGTAGCCGAGATTGGCCTGGATACCCAGAGCCGCACTGACATACGTCGCCGTATCAACGCCGGCACCGCCACTATAGAAATCGTTGGCGGAGTCACTGTCAGCGATGATCCGGTCGTTCCCTTCGTCGCCATAGAGGAAGTCGTTGCCGAGGCCGCCGGCGAGATCGTCGTTCTCGGTGCCGCCATAGAGCGTGTCGGAATTGTCGCCGCCGAAGAGGTCGTCGTTGCCCGCGTCACCATAGACGGCGCCGTCGACCTGGCTGTCGCCGGAGCCGTCATAGAGGTCTTCACCGAGGCCCAGATTGACGTCGCCGCCGATGGTTCCGCCGTTCTCGACGATGTCGAAGGCATCGGACATCTGGACGCTATTGGTGATGAGGCCGAAATTGGAGATCTCGGCCATGGTGTCGCCGAGTATCTGGATGGACAGGTTATCGTTCAGTGACGAGATCGTACCGGAGTTGGTGATGTAGGTCGTATTCAGCGAACCCACGACGTTTTCTACGACATAGATGCCGCCGGCGCCGCTCGAGGCGATCGTTCCGGTATTGTTGATGTCGACGGCGACGCCACTGGCGTAAATGCCGTATCCCTCGGTTGCGGAAAGCGTGCCGGTGTTCACGATGTTCGAGGTGCCGACGCCGTCCGAGAGTTGGATGGCGGTAGCGTAGGCGGAGATCAGCCCGTTGTTCTCGATCGACGTGCCGTTGCCGGTCGAGATGAAGACGGCATTGGAGTTCGACGATTGGATCGAGCCGTCGTTGAAGATGTAGGCGGGAATGGAAGAGCTTACATTCGTGTTCGGGGTGAGCGAGATCGCGGTCGAACGCGCCTGGATCGACCCTGAATTGGTCAGCTCGAACTGCGTCGCCGAGATCTCGAAGGCCGACTCCAGCAGACTGACGATCGAGGCGCCGTAACCGTTCGATGCATAGACAGAACCGCCGGAATTGACGTCGAGTGCGTCACCCGAGGCCGAGACCGTACCGGTATTGAGGAATTCGGTCGAGGCGGCGCTGCCGTTGGCACTGGTGACCGAGACGCCGTCGACGTCGCCTTGGACCGTTCCTGCGTTGGTGAACTCGAGGGTCGACGTCAGGCCGTCGATGTCGAGCGCCGTGCTGTTGGTACTGATCACATTGCCGAGGCTGCCGATGGTGAACTGCAGGAACGAATTGTCGAGCGCCGAAAGCGCGTCCTGGCCGCCGAGGCCGACGAGACCGCCGAGAATGGCGATCTGGTTGGAGCCGCCCGTCGTCGTGATCGGCGCGGAGGCGGCGAAGGTCGTGAGGGTGGAATCCTGGGTTACGAGGAGGTCGTCGCCCGCAGCGAGGGTCTGTGCGGTCGACGAGTCGGTGGAAATGAGGACGTCTGCCATTTTTCTAGCCTTTCGATGGCTGGATCAGGCGCCGGACGATCGGGGGCTGACTTCGAAGCCGCGAATGCCTCATTGACGTCCCCTGCCGACCCTGGACGGGGCAGCCGGCGTCGCTGGAACATGCAATCCGGAGTTGCGGACATAGCCGCGATGGCACCCCGCGCAAATGCGTCGGGATACCTTCGAAGAATGCTACGATGTCTGGCGAATTCCTGAGTACAGCGCTGCCCGCGCACCGCTGCGCCGGTTACCACTTAGCCCCGGCCCTCAATTACGCAAAGTCAGCATAAGCGTCAATCGGGCTTTCCATCATCTGTTCTTCTGTATTGGTTGAAATCATTTCGAAAAACGGACACCGCCAGAATAAACACGAAAAATTTACCCTGGCATCCCAAGATAAGCAATGCTCAAGGGAATGCGCGACTGCGAAGCTTGGCGCGATCCGGCCGCGGCCTCGTCGTCCTGGGCCGGTCGAGCGCCGATGCCGGCGCCCCGGCATCAGCCGGCACGGAGATATCCCCTCCCCTGCCGTGATCTCCGGGACAGTCGCACCCGGCCCGGATCCGGCCGTCGGCCCTCGGACGAAGACGGATCGGCGGCAAAGATATCCCCGGGAGCCGGCGATCGGCGATCCTCGCCGCAACCGCGATGAGGAGCCGACACCATGCCAGATACGACCGACCGCCTCGCTTTGCCCTACATCCTCGCCGAGCAGGCGCAGAAGCACGTCAGCCACAACGAGGCGCTGGTCCGGCTGGACGCTCTCGTCCATCTCGCCGTCGCCGACCGCGACCGCAGCGAACCGCCCGCCGAGTCCGGGGGCGGCGACAGGCACCTCGTTGCAGCTGGGGCGTCCGGCGCATGGGCCGGGCGTGCCGGCTCCGTGGCGGTCTGGCAGGATGGCGCCTGGATGTTTCTGGAGCCGCAGGCCGGCTGGCGCGCCTGGTGCGCCGCGGAGGCCGTCCTTCTGGTTCACGATGGAACCGGCTGGACTCCCGCCGGCCTCAGCGCCGCAGACCTCGCCGACGGCTCGCTCGCGCGCCTCGGCATCAACACGCCGGCCGACGAGGTCAACCGCCTGGCAGTCAAAACCTCCGCCGTTCTCATCAGCCACGACGACCTCTCGGGCAGCGGCAATGGCAGCGTGCTCGGCATATTCAACAAGGCGTCCGGCGAGGCGGACGCCGGCTTGAGCTTCGAGGTCGACTGGAGCACGCGGGCGCTTCTCGGTCTCTTCGGCAGCGAGGATTTCCGCATCAAGGTCTCTCCCGATGGCGGCACCTTCAACGACGCCCTGGTCGTCGACGGGGATACGGGCCGGATCGGCATCGGCACGGGCAGCCCCATGACGTCCCTGTCGATCGCGGGAACCGGCGGTGCCAACGGCGTGTCGATCGAAGACACGGCCGCCGCCTCGGCGAGCGGCCGCTGGAACGCCACCTCCTTCTTCGATGGCGTCTCCGGCGCCAACAACCTGCGCCTCGTCAATGCCGGCGCAGGGTTCGGCACCGGCGGCACCATCGCCGAATTCCGCAAGACCTCCGCCGGAGCGCCGCGCATCGGCTTCTGCGGCCTGGCCGACGACGGGGCACTGGCTGCCGTCACCAACAATCTGAACGCGGCCGCAGCCAACGGCATCAAGAGCGTCAACACGGCCCTGTCGCCGGGCAGCTACGCCACCTTCCTCTCCAGCGTCTCGGCGACGACGGGCCAGCGCATGTTCTCCGGCCGCGGCAACGACGCCGAGACCTTCTACGTCATGGGAGACGGCTCGGCCTATTTCGCCGGCAAGCTGGGCATCGGAACCGCTCCCGCCGGCGAGGCGATCCGGGCGAATGGCGCGATCGTCCACGCCGCCGACAATCTCCACGCCTTCGGCTCGGCCTCGCTCCGGGCCGCGGCGGTCTACGCCGCGACCGGCACGATCAACACCTCCGACGCCACACAGAAGCGTCTTCGCGGCGAGCCCGACGACGCCGAAATGCGGGCATGGTCGCGGGTCAGGCCGAAGATCTTCCAGTGGAACGACGCGATCGCCGCGAAAGGCGAGGACGGCGCGCGGCTCCACGCCGGCTACGTCGCCCAGGAGGTCGCCGAGGCCTTCGCCGCCGAGGGCCTCGACCCGGCGCGCTACGGCCTCTTCTGCGTCGACGAGGTCACTGAAGTTCGCGCCGTCGAGAAGAGCCGCCGCGTCACCCGGCCGCTCACCCGCCAGGTCGTGCGGCGACGACAGGACATCGCGGTCCGCGACGACGAGCCCGTCCTGATCGTCGTCGAGGAGACGGTGGACGAGCCGGTGATGCGCCAGGCCGTGGTCCGCGACGAAACCGGCGAGCTTGTCCTCGACGATGCCGGCCTGCCGCTTACCCATCCCGTGCCGGAGATGGAGACGGTCGACCTCACCGACATCGTCCATGAGGAGGTGAAGACCGGGAAGACGCGCTTCGGGCTTCGCTACGACCAGTGCCTCGTTCTCGAACTGGCTTATCTCCGCCGGCAGCGCATGGGTTGAGCCGCGACGGCAATGCTGGCGCGGCGAGCCCGGCTGGAAGCGAGCGCCGCCGCCACTATCGCTCGATGCGGTCGATGAACCAGCGCGTCAGCCGCGTCCACACTTCGTCCTTCTCGATGGAATCCTCGACCCCATGTTCGAGATTGGGATTGTCGTTGACCTCGATGACGAAGACGCCGTCGTCGGTCTCCTTCAGGTCGACGCCGTAGAGCCCGTCGCCGATGCAGCGGGCGGCCCTGAGGCCGGCATCGAGGACGTGCGGCGGGGCCTCGCCGAGGGAGAAGGCGCGAAAGCCGCCTTCCATCGGCCGCCCGCCGGTCTCGTGGTTGATGATCTGCCAGTGGCTCTTGGCCATCAGATACTGGACGGCGAACAGCGCCTCGCCGCCGAGGACGCCGATGCGCCAGTCGAAATTGGTCGGCATGAACTTCTGGGCGATCAGGAGGTCGCTGTCTTCGAGCCAGGCGGTCGCCAGCCGCTCCAGCCCGGCGAAGTCCTCGACCTTTTTGACGCCGCGCGAGAACGAGCCGTCGGGGATCTTCAGAACCATCGGGAAGCCGAGTTCGTCGGCGGCGCGCTTCAGATCCTCGCGCCCGGCGATCATCAGGCCCTTCGGGCAGGCGACGCCGTTCGCCGCCATCAATTCGTTCAGATAGACCTTGTTGGTGCAGCGGATCATCGAGATCGGATCGTCGATGACGGGCATGCCCTCCTGCATCGCGCGACGGGCGAACCGGTAGGTGTGATTGGAAATCGACGTCGTCTCGCGGATGAACAGCGCGTCGAAATTGGCCAGCCGCGGCAGATCCTTGCGGGTGATCGGCTCGACGTCGACGCCGAGCCGCGCGGCGACGCGGGCCCAGTGCTTCAGCGTATCCACGGAAGACGGCGGCAGGTCCTCGCGCGGGTCGTAGAGGGTGGCGAAGGAGTATTTTGCCGGCGTCTTGGTCTTGGCCGCCCGCCATTCGCGCCCCGTATAGCGCTCCATCGCGGCGTAGAGCCGGGTCATCTCGACGGCGTCGAGCTTGCCGAGGGGCGAGAAGCCGATCCGCCGGATCGTCGGCACCGCCGCGTTCGGCTCGAGATGAATGTCGAGGGCGGGTGCCCGGAACCAGTCGAAGACCAGCTTGCCGAACCGTTCGAGCCGGTGCTCCTGGGCGAAGCCGAAGTAGATCCGGACCGGCGAGACGACCGCCTCACCCTTGTCGCAGGCTTTGCGAAGCGCTGCGTCGAGTTCCGGCAGCGCGTTTTCGTAGAGCTTCTTTTCCGACAGGTCGATCATCGTCTCGACCGAGGGAATGATCCGGTGCCCGCGCGCCTCCGCCAGCAGCGAGGCATAGTAGCCCCGGGTCTGATACGCGTAGGTGCGCGACAGGTTGATGATCTTCGGGCGCTGGCCGCGAAACAGGCCCGGACGGGTGAGATAATCCCGGCTGGTCATCACCTTGTGCGGCGTGGCGCTGTTGTCGAGGTCGGACAGCCGGCCCGCGAGGACGACCCATTGGGACATGGAGAAAAGTCAGCTCCGTCGGGGTGAGAGGAAGACGGCAGCCCGAAGGGCAGCCCTCCCAAAGCGCGCCATCTTGTCGAAGGTCGTATAAGGCAGCGGCAAATGCGCCGCGTCGGCGATGGATTCGCCGCGCTCGTCGGCGACCCAGGGGTCGTGGACGATGATGTGGCGCCCGTCGTCGCCATGGGCGAGGACCCAGTGCGGCACCTTCTTGGCGAACATGTGGTAGCCCGAGACGAGAACGATCGCCGTTCCGCCCTTGCCCAGATGTGCACGCAGAAGATCGAGGGTGAACGGCTCGACCACAGTGGGGATCGCATAGGTGATCGCCCGGCGGCGGAAATCTTCCTGGGCGAGCGCCATCACCTTCTGCTTTTCGAGGCTCCTGACGCCTTCGAGAAACAGATCGCCGGCCTGGGAGACGTGGATTTCGGCATCGAGCCCGAATTCATGGGCGGTCACCGCGAGGCCGTAGGGATCGCAGCCACCGGGGCCAGACATCATGAAGATCGTCGTCGCCTCGCGCCAGAGCCGGATCTCCATGACCGGATCGAGCTCGAAACCGGAAACGTCCCTCGCCAGAGCCATCATCAGGCAGCAGGAGCCGCAGGTGAAGTCGGTGGTCTGCTCGTAATAGGGCACGCCGCTGTCGAACAGCTTCTCGCCGCGCAGGATCTTCTCGAAGCGCAGCGCCGGCATGTGGTCGGCATAGTAGTCGAGATAGCGGCCGATCGGCCGGTAGCCCTCCGAGCGGTAGAGGCGGATGGCGCGTTCGTTGTCCTCGCGCACCTCGAGGCGCAAGAGGATGCGGTCGCGGTCGAAGGCCGCCGCCTCCGCCGCCTTCAGGAGCGACCGGCCGATCCCCCGGCCCGCCGCATCGGCGGCCACGGCGATCGAATAGAGCCGGGCCAGCGCCGTCCCGCGCCGGAACAAGAGCGCCGCATAGCCGAGGATCTCGGGACGCCCGCCGGTCTCCGCCACCAGAATCAGGGCACTGGCCGAGCCGATGAGATTGCGGAACGAGCGCCGGGTGATGCGGTCCGCGACGAAGGACGCATCCTCGAGCGCCACCAGCGCATCGACATCCTCGATCGACGCCGGGCGCAGGACGATCGGGGTTCTCGAGGGAGCCCCGGCCGTCTCGAGAGAGTACTGGGGATCGCGAATGGGAGCGCTGGATGAGCGCATGACTGCGTATGTCCGCATGATGCGACGGAAGTATCGACAGCGCCCTTATGCACCGACCGCCGGGCAAAAGCGATGGGCAACTCGCTCGCCGCCGCTGCTCGCGGGCCGCACCCGCATGGGTGCCCGCATGATTTGCGCCAAGGATAGCACCGCCTGCCGGACGTCGCCTGCCAGAACGGGCAGACTGGTCGCCTGAACAGCCATTCGGGATCAACGGATTCTTAACAGGCGATATGCAGATTGAACTGCAGCCGACGACAACTTCTAGGCAAATCCGACCATCCCTTCATCATCGACATCGGCAATAATCGGCGAGGTCCCGACGGCCGGCGCAGGATGATTGCTTAGGAAGAACCATGGATTTCCCCCGCCAGAATTTTGGCCGGAACGCGACCGACAGGACGGAGCCGGCAGGAAGGACGCTGATCGTCGTCGAATACGACCTCCAGGGCCGAGCCATCCGCGCCAACGACGTGTTCTTCGACCGCCTGGGCGTCGCACCGGCGGAGATCCGGGCGCTGACCCACGCTGCCTTTCACCACGCAGACCACTCTGCGAGCGCGGCGTATCGAGACTACTGGCAGGGCCTCGTTGCGGGCGAGCCCCGGCGTGCCGAGCTGAAGCGACGGCGGGCGGCCGGCGACGATGTCTGGCTGCTGGTCTGCGGCCATCCGGTCCGCAACCGGTTGGGAAGGGTCTCGCGGATCACCGAGCTCTGCCACGATGTCACGGCCGAAAAGACGGAGTTCGTCGAGATGGAAGGCAAGCTTGCGGCGATCTCGCGCTTCCAGGCGGTCCTGGAGTTCTCCGCCGACGGGACCATCCTCGATGCCAACGACAATGCCCTGAAGCTGCTCGCCTACGACCGCTCGGACGTCGTCGGCCGGCATCACCGCGAGTTGGTCGAGCCCGCCCTTGCCGCCAGCGACGAATACGCCGCCTTCTGGCGCAAGCTCGGCCGGGGCGAGTTCGTCGCCGGCGAGTTCCGCCGTCTGGCCAAGGGCGGCCGCCTGGTCCACATGCAGGCCTCCTACAATCCGGTGGTCGGCGCCGACGGCAAGGTCCTGAAGATCGTCAAGTTCGCCACCGACGTCACCGAGCGGGTCGAGGCCGTCGCCGAGATCGGACGGGGCCTCGGACGGCTCGCCGAGGGCGATCTCAGCCGCCGCATCGAGACGCGCTTCAACGCCGAGCTGGACCCGATCCGCGTGGACTTCAACCGTTCCCTCGATACCCTCGAAGAGGCCCTCGCCCGGGTCGGAGAGACCGCATCGAAGGTGGGTGTCGCCACCGACGAGATCCGCACGGCATCGGACGAGCTTGCCCAGCGGACGGAGAACCAGGCAGCCTCCGTCGAGGAGACCGCAGCGGCGCTCGGCGAGTTGAACGGCACCGTGCGCAGCTCGGCCCTGAATGCCGAGGAAGCCGGCAAGCTCGTCGAGAGGGCCAAGGCCGGGGCCGAGAAGTCCGGCGAGGTCGTCCGAAAGGCGGTCGCATCGATGGGCGAGATCGAGCAGTCGTCCCACAAGATCACGTCGATCATCGGCGTCATCGACGAGATCGCCTTCCAGACCAATCTTCTCGCCCTCAACGCCGGCGTCGAGGCTGCCCGTGCGGGCGAAGCCGGCAAGGGCTTCGCCGTCGTCGCCCAGGAGGTGCGGGAGCTGGCGCAGCGCTCGGCCGCCGCGGCACGCGAGATCAAGGATCTCATCACCGTCTCTTCCGCCCAGGTGGCGGACGGCGTCGCTCTCGTCGGCGACACCGGCACCGCGCTGGATGTGATCGTCACGGAGGTCCAGACGATCGACCAGCGCGTCCAGGCGATTGTCGAAGCGGCCCGCAGCCAGGCGGCGGGGCTCGCCGACATCAGCAACGCCATCGGCTCGATCGACAAGAGCACCCAGCACAATGCGGCCATGGTGGAGGAATCCACCGCTGCCTGCCACAATCTCGGTCAGGAGACGCAACGCCTCAACGACCTTCTCGCCGCCTTCCAGCTGTCGGAAGGCCGTGCAGCCGCCCGCACCGGCAAGGTCGCCGTGGGCCCGCGGCCACAGGCACAGGCACGGCAGGCGCGGATCGCACTGGTTTCCAGCCAAGGGACAGCCAGCCGCGCTACGGTCTCGCCGGCTCGCGCCATGATCCGCGACGTCGCCGAAGCCTTCGGGGCCACAGGTACCAAGCCGGCGGCGCAACCATTTCGATGGGAAGATTTCTGATGACGACAGCACAAGGTAGCGCTGCGAAGAGCCACGCGGGGGATGACCCGATCGAGATCATCGCCTTCTATCTCGGCGAGCAGCAGTTCTGCGTCCGCACGACCTCGATCCGGGAGATTCGGGGCTGGGCGAAGTCGACGCCGCTTCCCCACGCCCCGCCGGAGGTGATGGGCATGATGAACCTGCGCGGCGCGGTGATCCCGGTGATCAACACCGCCCGCAAGCTCGGCCTCCCCCGCTCCGAGCCGACCGAGCGCAGCGCCATCGTCGTCGCCGAACTCGGCGGCGCGGTGTTCGGCCTGATGGTCGACCGCGTCTCCGACATTCTCTCCATCAGCCCCGACATCATCCAGCCGGTGCCGGAGATGAGCGCCGGCTTCGACCGGAGCTTCGTCGAGGGAATCATTCCGCAGCACGGCGACATGATCTGCTTCCTGAACCTCGAGCGGATGTTCTCGGAGACCAGCAAGACGGAGTTCTTCTGACCGCCAGCCTTCGGACGCCGGGTACCAGGTCGGCCCCGCCAGGAAGCCATCTCCGGGCGGAGCCTTCTGCGCGCCGGCCTCAGCCGCGGCCGACGAAGGGCATCTGATTGGCCATCACCGTCATGGTGAGGACGTTGGCGTCGAGGGGCAGGCTCGCCATGTAGGCGACCGCCCTGGCGATGTGGACGGCGTCGATGGTCGGTTCCGGCCGCATCTCGCCATCTGCCTGAATCACGCCGCCGGACATCTTCGCGGTCATGTCGCTCGCCGCGTTGCCGATGTCGATCTGCCCGACGGCGATGTCGAAGCGGCGCCCGTCGAGAGAGGCCGCCTTGGTGAGGCCGGTGATGGCGTGCTTCGTCGCGGTATAGGGCGCCGAGTTCGGCCGCGGGGTCGTGGCCGACACCGAGCCGTTGTTGATGATCCGTCCGCCGCGGGGATTCTGCGCCTTCATCATCCGGAACGCCTCCTGCAGGCAGAAGAACGACCCGGAGAGATTGGCGCCAACGGCGTTGTTCCAGTCCTCGGCGGACAGCTCCTCGAGCGGCACCGAAGGCGAGAAGACGCCGGCATTGTTGACGAGAAGATCGAGACGGCCGAACCTGTCCTCGACGGCGGCGAAGAGCGCCGCGACCGCTGCGCGGTCGGCGACGTCGCAGGCGATCGGATGGACGTGGGCCGGATCGATCGCGTCTGCCGCCTCGCGAAGCACCGCCTCGCGGCGCCCGGTGACCACCACCTCGTAGCCATCCGCGACGAGTGCCTTGGTGATGGCCTTGCCGACCCCGGTTCCCCCGCCCGTGACCACTGCAATCTTCTGCGACATGTCGTTTTTCCTCCCTCGGAGCGCCGTGCGTCTCGTGCGACGCTGGGCGACGCTCTCTCATTGATCCTGCACATCTTGCGCGCCGAAGCTTCGTCGCGGCGCTCGCCCGATGCCCGCGGCGCGCCTCCCGAGGGGCGCCGCACCCGCCGGGTTTAGACGATCACGTTTCGCCTGCCAACGCATCGGCGCCCGGGCGATCCGGCGGACATGCCGCGGCCGCGGCCACCTGCCGCGGCCAACCTGCTGCGGTCGCCCTTGGCGGTCTCCGGGCTCATCAGACGGCGCGGAGCCGGCGGATGCTGGTGACGGGCGCGCCTCTCGCGGCGAGCCTGTCCACCGCCGCCTGCAAGGGCTCGATCGCCGTCATCATGTGATGGGCGTTGGCGTGCAGCAGCCTCTGTCCGTCGAGCATGATCCCGACATGACCCTTCCAGAACACCAGATCCCCCCGCCGCAGGCCTTCGATGCCGGCGAGCCGCGTGCCGAGCTCGCGCTCCTGCATGTCGGTGTCGCGCGGCGCGGCGACGCCGGTCATCTGCAGGGCCAGCTGGACGAGGCCGGAACAGTCGATGCCGAGGGCGCTCTTGCCGCCCCAGAGATAGGGAACGGCGACGAAGCGCTCGGCCACAGCGACGAAATCGGCCTGAAGCGCATCGAGCGGCGCGAGGTGCTGGCGCACCACATGGCCGCCCGATGAAAGTTCAGCATAATCGGCATTGTGGTCGCTGGCGGTCCCCGTCACCGCCACGAGCGCCCCCATCGGCAGGGCGCCGAGCGGCGGGCGCTTGATGTCGGGACCGGGAAAGACCAGCGTGCGCGGCACCGCGACCCGGGCCGTCGGCGGCGGGGCGTCGTCCGGGCCGAGACACGCGGCCGGCAGATAGCCGACATAACCGTCCGCCTCGGCCTGCGCCCAGCACCAGCCGTCGCCGGTCTCCTCGAAGACGCGGACGCGCTCGCCCATCAGGAGCTCGGTTTCCAGCGGGGCGTCCGCGGCGGGCCGGCGCCGCAGCGGCGCGATCGGCGCGGCGATCCGCCGGGGCTCGCCCTCGACGAAGCGCTCGGCCTCGACCCGGCCCTTCAGGCGCATATCGGCGAGATCCGGGCGAAAGGCATTGCGTCGGGCATCGAGATCGGCGGACATGTATGGGCTCCTTCGTCGGATCCGACCCGCCTCGCGGCCAGTTGTGCCGCTTGACGGGTTTGGGGGCGTCGGCGCGGTGATACGGCGCCAAAGCAGTCGGCGCGAGGCTTTCCGGCGCTGCCGTCAGCCTGCGAAACGCTGCTTCAGAATGGCGTAGAGTGCCCGGATCGCCTGGGCCTCGCCGCCGACGGGGCCGATGGGCGAGGCCTTGGGGCGCCAGCCATAGACGTCGAAATGCGCCCATGTCCGCGCCCGTTCCACGAAGCCCTCGAGGAACAGTGCCGCGGTGATCGAGCCGGCGAAGCCGTCGCTGGTGACGTTGTTGATGTCGGCGATCTTCGAGGCGAGGTTTTCCGCATAGGGCTGCCAGAGCGGCAGCTGCCAGACGGGATCTGCCACCGCGACCGACGTCTCGGCAAGGCTGGCCGCGAAGCCGGCGTCGGCCGTGTAGAACGGCGGCACGTCCGGCCCGAGGGCGACCCGCGCCGCGCCGGTCAGCGTCGCCATGTCGATCAGGATCTCCGGCGCCTCCTCGTCGGCGAGCGACAGGGCGTCGGCCAGCACCAGCCGCCCCTCGGCGTCGGTATTGCCGATCTCGACCGTCTTGCCCTTGCGGCTCGTCAGGACGTCACCGGGGCGGAAGGCGGATGCCGAGATCGAATTCTCCACCGCCGGGATCAGCACCCGCAGCCGGACGGCAAGGCCGCTCGCCATGACGAGGCGGGCAAGGCCGAGGACGTTGGCGGCACCGCCCATGTCCTTCTTCATCAGGAGCATCGAGGAGGACGGCTTGATGTCGAGGCCGCCGGTGTCGAAGCAGACGCCCTTGCCGACCAGCGTGACCTTCGGCGCGTCGGCGGCCCCCCAGGAAAAGTCGATCAGCCGCGGCGCATCGGCGCTCGCCCGTCCGACCGCGTGGATCATCGGAAAGTTGGCGGCGAGGAGGTCGTCGCCGGTGGTCACGCGGATTTCGGCGGAGAACTCCGCCGCCAGCTTGCGGGCAGCGGCCTCCAGCTCGGCCGGGCCGAGATCGTTGGTCGGCGTGTTGATCAGATCGCGGGTCAGGAAGACCGCCTCGGCGAGGCGGTCGGCTTCTGCGATGTCGGCGCCCTCGCCGGCGAAGACCTCGGCCGGCTCGTCCTCCTTGCCGCCGGCGCCCGCCTTGTAGCGCGAGAAGCGGTAGCCGCCGAGACGCATGGCCAGCGCCCGCAGCGTCGGATCGCCGGCGGCCGCGCCGGTCTCTCCGGCTTCACCGGCCTCGATGTGCCAGCTGCCGGCGGGCAGCTTGCCGGCGAGCGCCCCGAACAGCAGCGGCAGGGCCGCCTCGCCCACGGCGCCCCTTGCCGGCTTGCCGAGGCCGAGCAGCGCCGCCGCAGTCGCGCCGCCCTCGCCCGGTGCCACCAGCACCTGGCCCGCCTCGCCGGAAAACCGCATGGCCGCGGCCCATGCCTTCACGGGTTCGGGAAGCCCCTCGGTCGCCCCGGCACGGACGACGCGAACCGGGCGCGAGTTTGCGGCCCGTCGGGACGACAGCAGGATCGGCATGATGAGGAACTCCGTGATTCGCGTGGCTTCGCCCGTTTCGGGCACTGCCCCCTTTTTATACTCCGCGAGGCGGATGGCCACTCCTTGCACCGCCCGGCCGGTGCCGCTTGCGATGCCGATTCCGGCGCCTCGCCAACGCCGGGCCGCGGCCGCCATGGCCGCGGGCAAGCCCTCAGAGGCCGCCGGTTAACCAAGCGTTAGGGTTAACGAAATACTGTCATGGACGAGAACGGCCCTCGGCTCTGCGAGCGTCCGCCCCCCTTCTTTCTCTGCCCGATGGAGACCGTCCGATGTCACTTCGTAGCCTTCCCGCGACGCTGCCGCTCAAGCGTGGGGCGGTCTGCGCCGCAGCGCTGGCGCTTCTGGCGATCCAGGGCTGCGCCTCGGTCTCCGGCGAGACGACGGGCTCGATCAGCCGCGCCGATCGCACGGGCGGCACCGTCGCGGCGATGGCGAACACCCAGCTGCACGGCGCCGTGGAATCCTACGGCTCGGCCTATCAGCAGAACCCCAAGGACAAGGGCACCGGCCTCTCCTACGCGGCGGTGCTCCAGATGGCCGGCCGCAACGACCAGTCGCTGGCGGTGATGCAGCAGGTGGCGATCGCCCATCCGAGGGACCGCGACGTCCTGTCGGCCTATGGCAAGGCGCTGGCCGCCGCGGGCAACCTGCCGAAGGCGCTGGAGACGGTGCGCCGGGCCCAGACGCCGGACCAGCCGGACTGGCGGCTGTTCTCGGCGGAGGCGGCGATCCTCGACCAGATGGGTGATTCCACCCAGGCCCGCGCGCTCTACCGCAAGGCTCTCGACATCCAGCCGAACGAGCCGACGGTCCTGTCGAATCTCGGCATGTCCTACGTCCTGACCAACGATCTCGCCTCGGCGGAACAGTATCTGCGGGAAGCGGCGAAACAGCCCGGCGTCGACAGCCGGGTCAAGCAGAACCTCGCCCTCGTCGTCGGCCTCCAGGGACGCTTCGACGAAGCCAAGCAGATCGCCAGCGCCGAACTGGCGCCGGACCAGGCCAAGGCCAACGTCGCCTATCTGCAGCAGATGCTGGCCCAGCAGAACACCTGGTCGATGCTGAAGGACAAGGACAAGCGCAGCTGAAGGGCGTCAGGATGAGGCGCTCCCTGCAGTCGGCATCCGCGAAGCGGTAGCCCTGGCATGATGCAGCCTTTCGGTGGACTCGACAGCTTCCGTGCCACTTTAGCGTTGCCAGCCTGTGCGCCATAGGCGCGGTGGACATCGCCGTCCCGGCGTCGGCGCGCAAGGCGACCCGATCTCCTTCGAGGCGGCCAGCGAGGCGCGGTCCGATCCCGGCGCCGGGCAGCGCGGTCAGCGCAGACTGGCGATATAGGCGACGAGATCGCCGATGTCGCGCCGTGTCAGGCCGGGATCGGCCATCAGCGGATGCGGATCAGCGAGGAAGGCTTCAAGCGACTTCAGGTCGCTTCCGGTTTTTGCGGCAATGGCCATGAAGGTCAGGACGTCGGCACTTGCCGACGTCTGTCGCGGCGAGACGAGGTGGCAGGCCGAACACCAGCGTTCGGCGATCACCCGGCCGGTCGCCGGGTCTCCCTTCATTTGGGCATGAACGGCGGCTGGCGCGAACAGGACGCAGAGCAGCACGACAGCGAGACGTTGCATGGCGTTCCCCCGGATGGCTTCGGCTGACGGTAAGCCGTTCAGGCGCGGTGGATGGCTTCGGCAATATCGCCCGCCGGATGGGCGGTCAGATCCTTCGCCAATTCCCCGACGATCCTGCCGGCGAGCTGCGGGTGGATGTGGCGCCTGATCTCGCCGAGCGTCCGCGGATCGGCGATGAGAAACAGCCGGTCGAGCTTCCCGCCGAGCGCCAGATGGTTCAGATGGTCGGCGACCGCAGCGGCAAAGCCGTCCTCGGAACCGCGGCCGGAATCCGGATTGGCGGAACCGTGCCGGTGGCGCGCGCCAGAGCCGGGGTTCTTGGCGACGATGTCGGGGTCGTCGCAGGCGACGAGGTCGACATGCGGCTCGGCGCCCCGGTTGCGGAAGAGTTTCAGCGTCGCGCCATCTGCGACTGCGACGATGGTGCCATTGGGCAGGATCATGAACCATTGCTCCTTTCGGCACATGCACGTGCCGCTCACCCGCCCATGACGCCACAGCGCCCTTGGATCCGCATTGCGCGAGATCAAGTCGCGCATCTTCCGGCGGGCACGGCGGCAGCGCCTCGTGGCGCTGGTCCAAATCAGGCTTCGAGCTCGGCCCGGCCGCCGCGAGGCCGTGCGGCTTCCTCCCGCAGGCGCCAGGTCTGCAGAAGCGCGAGCAGGGCCGCGACGATGATCGGGCCGAGGACCAACCCCGTCGTCCCGAAGACCAGCAGACCGCCGACCACGGCGATGAATGTCACCGCGCTGTGGATCATCAGCTGTCGCCCGACCAGGATCGGATAGACGAGATTGTCGACCAGGCCGACGACCAGGGTTCCCCATAAGGCGAGGACCATCGCCGCGCGAAGATCGCCGCTGAGTGCCAGATAGGCCGCCGCGGGAACCCAGATGACGAAGGCGCCCAGGAACGGGACGATGCCCAGAAATCCCATGACGACGCCCCAGAAGATCGGCGCGGGCAGACCGAGCCACCAGAAGCTCAGGCCACCCAGAACCCCCTGCAGCATCGCGACGAAGGCCGTTCCGAGGACACTGGCGCGAACGGTGGCGATCACCCGTTCGGCGAGGAGCGCGAATTCCCCCTGCGACAGCGGAAGCGCCGCCTTCAGCGCCGTCACTGCCCGCGTCTCGTCGCGCAGCAGATAGAACAGGAAATAGAACGTCAGAAGCAGGTTCATCGAGCCGGTGATCGAGCCCTGCAGGAGAGTGGCGCTCGAGCGCCCCAGCCAGGTGGCGACGGACTGGAGGATGCTCCGCATGTCGAACCGTTGGTCGATCCAGTCCGCCGCGGCCGCGACGACGGGATGCGCATCGAGGATCGCGGACCAGGGATTGGCGGCGATCATGGGCTCGAGATTCGCGGCGCTGCGGACGGCCTCTCTCAGGAGCGCACTCGCGAGCATCAGACCGGGAAAGACCACCAGGGCCGCGACGAGGGAGACCGTCACGCCGGCCGAAACGGCATCGTTTCCGGTGGCCTGGCAAAGCCTGCGATGCAGCGGCCGCATGAGGCAGGCCAGGACGAAGGACCAGACGATCGCCGGCAGGAACGGGGCCGCCATCAGGAAGCAGAGATAGAGGCCGGCGATCACGGCCGCGATCAGGGCGAGCGACGACAGCGTCCGTCGATCGAACAACGGCATCATCGAAGCCCTCTCGTCGTCAGCCGGGTCTCTGCCGGACCATTGGCGGCCGGCCCGTTCGCGGCGCCCGGCAGGACACGGTCCGGGGCCTTGTCCGCTCGCCGCGACCGCAGCCACTTGTCCGCCTCCATCACGACGAGGACCGACAGCGCGATGGGGATCAGCAGCAGCCATTCGGAGAGCGGCAGCGGCGTGAGGCCGAGCAGATCCCTCAGGCCGGGCGTGAAGGCCGCCCCGATGTGGATCGCCTGGGCTCCGACCACCGCTGCGATCAGCGCCCAGTTGGCCGAAAGCCTGATCCGGAAGGCCGAGCGGGTTTCGGACCGGCAATTGAAGACATGGACGTTTTCGAAGGCCACCATCAGGAAGAGCAGCGTGTTGCGGGCTTCGAACTCGCTCCAGCCCTGAGCCATCATCCATGCGAAGGCGGCCGTCGAGACGAGGCCGATGACGGCGGCTGAAAGCAGCGTCTGGCGGATCATCAGGGCGTCGAACAGCGGTTCCCTCGGCGAACGCGGCGGACGGTCGAGGAGGCCCGGTTCCGCCCGTTCCGCCGCCAGCGCGACGTCCTGGCCGCCATTCGTCACGAGGTTGAGCCAGAGGAGCTGGATCGCCGTCAACGGCAAAGGCAGACCGATCACCAGGGACAGCAGGAACATGACGGCTTCCGCGGCACCGGTCGAGATCGTCAGGTAGATGACCTTGCGGATGTTCGCATAGGCGGCTCGCCCCTCCTCGATTCCGGCGACGACGGACGCGAAGTTGTCGTCCGCCAGAACGAGATCGGCTGCGTCACGCGCCGCATCGGTGCCATCGCGGCCCATGGCGACGCCGAGATCGGCGCGGTGCAGCGCCGGCGCGTCGTTGACCCCGTCGCCGGTCATGGCGACGAGATGGCCCGCGCGCTGCAGTGCCTCGACGATCTCGACCTTGTGGGCGGGCTCGACCCTGGCAAAGACGCTCGCCGCCGCGATCCGGCCGGCGAGCCCCTCGCCGCCCGCAACGATTTCCGGCCCCGTCACCACCTCTTCCGGCCGCTCCGCGATGGCGAGCTCTCGTGCGATCGCCAGCGCCGTCTCCGCGTGATCGCCGGTGATCATCTTGACCGACACCCCGGCCCGGCGGCAGGCCGCGATCGCCGCTTTCGCCTCCGGCCGTAGGGGATCGATGAAGCCGACGAGGCCGAGCAGCGTCAGGCCGGTCAGCTCGCCGGCAAACGCCTGGTGCGCGGCGGGATCGCCCGCGGCCGCAACTTGCTTGACGGCGACGGCGAGCACGCGGTAGCCGCGGCTCGCCATCTCCTCGGCCAGCATCAGGACCGTCTCGCCATCGACAGCCTGGCAGAGCGGCACGATGACCTCGGCCGCCCCCTTCACATGCATGAGCCTCTCATCGCCGTGGTCATTCAGGCTGGCGGCATATTTGCGTTCGGCCGAAAACGGCCGGTCGGCGAGGCGCCGCGCCGTCTTGCGGAGCGCGCCTGGATCGAGGCCCTCCTTGATCGCCAGGACGAGGAAGGCGAGATCCACCGTGTCGCCGCTGCGGCGTTCCGGGCCGCCGTCGGGGTCGAAGTCCGCGTCGTTGCAGAGTGCCGCCGAACGAGCCAGGGCGCGAGCCGCTGCCTGCGCCCCATCCGTCAGCCCTCCACCATCCTGATGGAGTCTGCCGCCGACCTCGAAGCCGACGCCGTCGATCTCGACGAAGCCATGCTCCGGCAGCCACAGCCGCTTCGCGGTCAGCTGGTTCATCGTCAGCGTGCCGGTCTTGTCGGTCGCGACGACCGTGCAGGCGCCAAGGCCTTCGACGGCCGGCAGGTGCCGGACGATGACGTTGCGCCGCGCCATGCGCCTGGTGGCGAGCGACAGAGCCACGGTCACCGCCACCGGCAGGCCCTCCGGGATCACCGCAACGGCAAGGGCGATGGCGACGAAGAAGGTCTCGCGCACCGGGACGCCGATGCCGAGTTGCAAGGCGATGACCGCTCCGACGACGGCGAGAGAGGCGAGCCCGAGCATGCGGGTGAACCGGTCGAGGCGCTGGGTCAGCGGCGGCGGCATGGGCGGCGCCTGCAGGGCCCCGGCGATCGCGCCCAACTCCGTCGCGCTGCCGGTCGCCACCACCAGCGCCCTCACCCGGCCGCGCTGCACGGTCGAGCCGGCGAACAGCATGGTCAGACGGTCGGCCAGCGGTGTCCCTGGCGCGAGTGCTCCGCCTGCCGCCTTGTCGACAGGACGCGATTCCCCGGTCAGCGAGGATTCGTCGGCCTGCGCCTCGGCGGCGTCGAGAATGCGCAGATCGGCAGGAACCCGGTCGCCGCTTTCGAGGAGTACGACGTCGCCGGGGACCAGGAACTTGGAATCCGCCCGTCCAGCCACGCCGTCCCGCAGTACGCGGGCGAGCGTCGCGATCGCCGAGCGCAGCGCTGCCGTATTGGCCTCGGCGCGCCACTCCTGCGCCGCCCCGACCACCGTGTTGATGATCAGGACCAGAAAGATGAAACCGGCGTCGTCATATTCGGCAAGGACGAGCGAGACCGCCGCCGCGGCCAGAAGCAGGTAGATCAGCGGGCTCTTCAACTGGCCGAGCACGATCGCGGCAAGCGAGCGGCCCGAGGGTTGCGGCAGCACGTTGAGACCGTGGGTGGACAGTCGGCGTTCGGCCTCCGCGGAAGAGAGCCCCTCCAGCGACGCGCCGAGGCGCGAGAGGACGTCATCGCAGGAGATTTCGTGCCAGCGCCCGCGCAAAGCCGGATCGCCGGCAAACTCGCCGCCGGAGAGTTCCACCCCCTCTCTCGGGACTTCGCTCGGACGTGACTTCATGGGCCAGTGCATGCCGCTCATCCTTCCGCCGGCGCCGCATAGCGCCGCCACACCGCCTTGCGGATTTGCCGGCGGCTCTCCTGGGGTGGCAACGACGTGTCGCGCGCGATCCGGGCGGCCTCGTCGGCGAGATCCTCGTCCCGGATCACGTGCCGGAACCAGGCGGCATAATCGCCCGCCCGCAGGTGATGTTCGAAGGTCGGATCGTCGACCTCGTCGGCAATCTCGATGAAGCGATAGAGGTTCCGGGCCGGCAGGTTCATCGCCTTGTCCGGACCGCGAAAATAGAAGCTGCGAAACGAGCCCACGTCGCCAAGGGCGTATTTGCCCCGGTGCCGGCGGTGAAACTGAGCCGGCTCACTGATTTTCACGCAGAGCGGCGGTTCGGGCGAGGCGACCCTCCAGACGAGAACCTCGCCCGGCCCCGGCACGGGAATCCCGGTCGGCCTCGCTGCGCCGGTCGCCTTGGCGACGCAGGCGAGCGTCTCATGCGCGTCCCGGCCCATCGCGACGACGACCGCGATCCGGCGCAGCGCGTCGGCCGCGACCGCGTGCGGATAGGCAGTCACGAGGATCGTCCCGCCCTCGTCGGCGAAGCCGACTGACGCTTCGTCTTTCGCCGGAAGAACCTCGTGCGCCTCGTCGATCAACAGCCAGTGCGGGCGCCCTGTCCGCTGTCTGAGCCGGCCAACCTGGACAAGCACCGCCGCCGCGAGCAGGCGCCTGTCGTGGCGGTGGAGCGCCTGCGTGTTGACGACGAGATTGACCGCGTCGTCGCGAAGCAGCTTCAGGGCTTCACCGGCCGGCGGCGGACTGCGGAGCGTGCCGATGAAGACGGCATGCTCGAGATCCACATAGTCGCCTTCCGGGTCGATGATGCAGAATTCGAAGCGCTTCTCCGCCATGCGCTCGGACAGCGCGGTCGCAAGGGTCGACTTGCCGCAGCCCGAACCACCGGCGATCAGGACGTTGCCCCCGAAGGGCGTCAGCAGGACATCGGCGCCCTGCCTGTCGACGCCGATGCGAATGCCGTGGCGCGGCAATGGCGCCAGCCCGGCATCCTCGCGGATCATCCGGCCGGCGAGTTCGGCAACGCCGGCGCCATGATCGCCCGACAGCTGGAGATCGGCCATCTCCTTCACGGCGGGGACCGCATTGGCGACGGCTGCCCCGCAGCCGCTGGCGGCCAGAAGCGCGTGGTCGTTCTCCGCGTCGCCCACCGCCACGACGTTGTGCGGCGAGAGTTCCAGATCGCGCAGCGCCGCCGCAAGGCCGGAAGCCTTGTTGACGCCCGGCGGCAGGATCATGATCGCGCCCTTGTTGAAGACGATCTGGAGTTCCAGCCCCGCTTCGCGGATGGCATCGAGAACGGCGTTCTGATGCGGCTCCCAGCTGGCGACGATCCCGCGGCCCACCGAGATCGGGCCGACCGCCTTGGCCCGCAGCCGCGCCACGAAGCTTTCGGGAGGCGGCGAGGACAGCAGCGTTTCGCGTCCCGTCTCGGGATCGAAGAGGAGCGCGCCGTTTTCGGCGACGACACGGTCGAACATGGCGGCCTGCGGAAAGATCCGCAGCAGTTCCGGCAGTTCGCGGCCGGTCACGAGGATCAGTCGCCGCCCGCTCGTCTTCAGTTGCTCAAGGGCCGCGCAGGTCTCCGCCGCAACCACCCCGTCATGGGCGATCGTCCCGTCGAAGTCCGTGGCAAGCGCGAGAAAATACACGAGGGGCGCACCTTCGAAATTGATCTGCCGGCTGTCTGCCGCGTTCTTGGTCGTCACCGCATCGATCTGTCGGCCCTGTTCTCGGCGCTCCCGGCGGCTCAGTCGACCAGGTCCTGCAGCGCCGCGCGGTTGCGCAACACCACGTGACGGATCGAGGGCAGCGCGATCAGTCGATCGCGCTCGAACTGCGACAGCGTCCGCGACACCGTCTCGATGGTGAGGCCGAGGTAGTCGGCGATGTCCTGGCGGGTCATGGCGAGGTCGACGGAGCTGTCCGGGGAATCAGGGCCGCCGCAGCCACGACTGGCAAGATCGAGCAGGAATGTGGCAAGCTTCTGGGCAGCGCTGCGCCGTCCGAGAAGCAGCGCGTGCTCCTGGGCGCGCTTGAGGCATGTCACCGCAAACCCGAACACCGTGCGCGCCGTGTCGGCCTCGCCGCCGTCGAAGGCTTCCAGCCCGGCCCAGCGATAGGCGACGACGCAACAGTCGTTCACCGCCTCCGCCGACAGGCGGTGCTCCCCGCCGGTCTCCAGCCCGAAGATCTCGCCCTCGGCATGGAAACCATCGATCTGCCGGCGTCCGTCGCTGGTGAAGCGGCAGGTCCGCACCATCCCGCTCATCACCTTGTAGAAGAAGCGGACCGGCTGGCCCTCGCCGTAGATCTCACGCCCCTCGGCAAAATTGAGGACCTGACCCGCCAGCGCGATGCCGGTGCCGCGGCCCTCGCCGGAGGGATGCCGCTCGGTTCGCTGCGAGCGGGCGAAGGCGGCGCCGCTGCGTGCCGAGAACGGATCCCTCGAGGCGGGGTCCCGGTCGGTCTGCGCAGCAGTGCCGAAGGTCTCGTCGAAAGCAATGCTCGGCATGGTCAGCTCCCTTCGTCTCTCTGAGATCACGGGCTGAGCTTTAGCCACCGCCACGATCGGCGAAATTCGGTTAGCTCCTAAGGGATTGTACGTAGTGCCCCCCCTTCCATGAGGGGCAAGGGCCCGCCTCGCTGGGCGGCACCGCCATGTCCGGCGGCAGGCAGGCCCAAACGGACCGTTCGCGGTCACGGGGTTCGTCCTTCGCTCTGCGGCATGTCGATCCGGCCGTGCAGGCCGATCGCCCGATGCGCATCGCAACGTTCGCGCTCCGCGGTCAGGAGCGCCAAGGCCACGGAACACTCGCTCGCCGGCGCCGCTGGCGCGGCCATCACGTCAGCCGGATCGCCTGTCGGATGCAATCGAGAAGATCTGTGCCGGCAAGCGGCTTCTGCAGCAGCGCGTGCGCACCGACCTCGTCGGCACGCTGCCGAAGGACTGCGGTGGCGTGGCCGGTAATCAGGATCGCCGGCAAGGCGAAGCCGCGTGATCGGACGGCCTGGATGACGGCGATGCCGTCCATCTCAGGCATCCTGAAGTCGATGACGAGGCACTTGGCGACGGACAGATGAGGGTGCACCAGCAGTTCCTCCCCCGCCCGGCAGAGGCTGACCTGCAGGCCCTCGAGTTCGAGCGCGAACTTGAGTGACTCGCGAACCGCCTCGTCGTCGTCGACCACGAGGATATGAGTTGTGTCTGCTGTCATTCCGACGGGCTCCGGCGGGCCGCGAGGCAGCCGAGTGCTGCGCCCGCCGGGGCAAGATGGCAGCCAATCGGAACTGGATCCTTGACCTCGCGCAAGGTCGGCGAAAAAGTTGGCCGGGGCTACCGGCCGCTCGCCGGATCGGCGCGCAGGACCGTGCGGACGAGATCGGACAGGCTCGCCACGCCCATCTTGGTCATGACGTTCGCCCGGTGCACCTCAACGGTCCGGGGGCTGATCTTCAGATCGTAGGCAATGGTCTTGTTGGGATGTCCACAGAGCAGGCCGTCGAGAACCTGGTGCTCGCGCGGTGACAGCGTGGCGAGCTTTGCCCGGGTCGCCTGGATCTCGGCATCCATCTCGCCGCTGACCTCGACCCCTCTCAGCGCCGTATCGATGGCCGCGAGCAGGGATGCGTCGTCGAAGGGCTTCTCGAGAAAGTCGATCGCCCCGTCCTTCATCGCCTGCACGGCCAGCGGCACGTCGGCATGACCTGTCATGATGATGACCGGCAGCAACGCCCCTTTCGCCTTCAGCCGCCGCTGAAGCTCCAGCCCGTCGATGCCCGGCATGCGGACGTCGCTCACGACGCAGCCGGGCTGCAGCGTGTCGACCACCTCCAGAAGCGCCGAGCCGGACACGTGAACGCGTACGGCAAAGCCCGCCGTGGCCAGGAGAAAGGCAATCGACTGCCGCACGCTCTCGTCATCGTCGACGAGATGGACCACGCCGCTATTCGTCGGCATCATCGAGATTCTCCGTCGGCAGATGTTGCAGGGTGAAGCGGAAGATCGTGCCGCCGCCGGAATTGGGTTCCGTCCAGAGGCGTCCGCCGTGGGCTTCGATGATGGTTCGCGAAATCGAGAGCCCGACGCCCATGCCCCGCTCCTTGGTCGTCACGAAAGGCTGGAACAGCTGGGCGGCGATCTCCGGCGCGATGCCGGTGCCGGTGTCGGCGACGGCGATCTCGACCATGCCGTCATCCTTCAGGCGGCTCGTCACGGCGAGGTCGCGGCGCTCGCCGTCCTGCATCGCCTCGACAGCGTTGCGCATGAGATTGAGCAGCACCTGCTGCACCTGGACCTTGTCGGCCATCACGGTCTCGGCCGCCGGGTCGAGCGCGAAGCCCACCCTGACGCCGGTCTCCTTGGCGCCGAGCAGCGCCAATGCGCTCGCCTCCTCGATCAGCTTGGGCAGATTCTCCACCTGCCGCTGGCTTTCGCCCCGGGCGACGAACTCGCGCAAACGGCGGATGATCTCGCCGGCCCGCAGGGCCTGCGCGGCAGCGCGGTCGACGGCGTCCCGGATGATCGGCAGGGTGTCCGGCCTGCCGCCGTCGATCAACCGCCGGGCCCCGCTGAGATAGCTGGTCGCCGCGGTCAGCGGCTGGTTCAACTCGTGGGCCAGGGCCGAGGCCATTTCTCCGAGGGCCGTGAAACGCGACATGTGGGCGAGTTCGGCCTGCAGTTCCTGCAGGCGGCGCTGCGTTTCCTGTCGCTCGGTGAGGTCGCGGATGAAGCCGGTGAAGAGGCGGTGCTTCGGCGAGTGCATCTCGCCGACGGACAGCTCCATCGGGAAGGTCGAGCCGTCCTTGCGGGCACCGACGACGACCCGGCCGATGCCGATGATCCGTCGCTCCCCGGTCTTCAGATAGCGCGACAAGTAACGGTCGTGCTGCTCGCGGTAGGGCGACGGCATCAGGACCGAGACGTTCTGCCCGATCGCCTCCTCGGCCGCATGGCCGAACAGCCGTTCCGCGGTGACGCTGAAGGACTGTATGACACCCTCGGCATCGATGACGACCATGGCGTCCGGCACGGTGTCCAGCACCGACTGCAGCCTCGCCTCGCGCTCGGCAAGCTCGGTCAGCGCGCGCTTGGCCGGCGTGATGTCGCGGACGATCTTCGACGCTCCGAGCAGCCTTCCGGCCTGGTCGTAGATCGGGGCGAGCGTCAGCGAGACGTCGAAAAGGCTGCCGTCGCGGCGGCGGCGCCGCGATTCGTGGTGCTCGACGCGTTCGCCGCGGGCGATCCGCTCCAAGAGGACATCCAGTTCCCGCTTTTGTTCGGGCGGGATCAGCGTGTCGAGGGACCGGCCGATCACCTCGCCGGCACCGAAGCCATAGATCTCTTCGGCGCCCCGATTCCAGTCGGTCACGAGCCCCTCGGGCGACAGGCCGACGATGGCGATCTCAGCCGAGGTGACGACGGCCGCCAGGTGTCCCTCGTCGAGGACGATGCCCCGCACCGTGGAATTGCCGTCGCTCCCGCGCACTCCCCGCCCGCAGAACCGGAGCCGGCGCTCTCGCCCCTCACCCGTCACGGCACGGATGTTCACGTCGAGGGAATTGTCGGCTTCCAGAGCTCCGCCGAGAGCGCCATTCATCAGCGCATGATCGCCAGGATGAAGCAGTGCCAGGAAATCGGCATAGCCGATCGCCGGCGCGGCACCGCCGAGGCAGGTCGCCGCCAGCTCGGACAGGGAGACGATGCCCGAGACCGGTGACCAGCACCAGGTTCCGACGCCTGCGGCCTCGACGGCCAGGCGAACATTCTCCTCGCCATCCATCGCAGTTTCACTGGAAAGGCCGGCCTCTGGGGTCATGAACGCTGGGTGTTTTCCGTGCGTAGAAGCAAATGGCACGCATATCGGCGGTGGAGATCACTTCGTCGACCTTAGACACGCGCGGGTCGAGATCACAACCCTCTGCGCTGGAACGCCAACAGGTTACCGCCAGAGATGAAATACGCCTTCGGCGACGATCGGGCCAATATGGAACGCAGCATCGCCGGCGCCACCCGCCGCCGGAATCGCCCGCTTCGCTCGAAGGCATGAGACGTCTCGAATTGGGGCGGGGTCGCCGACATGATCCGCCGGTTCGTCGGCGCCGTCGACGACCGCGGCCGCCGGGAAGCGGTGCGGCGCGTTCGTGTCGCGATGGTCGAGACCGTGAAGCAAGAGATCGGAACGGATCGACGCCCCCGGTGCGGCACGAGGTTGTCACCCGTGCCTTGGGTGCGGTCTGTGACCCATGTCTGCGTATCGCACAAAGTGACGCGGTGGTGACCCCGGCAGGACAGCCAGAATGCGCCTGAAACGCTTGTAATACAAGCGTTTCGAAAAAGGTGCGGGGCGAATTGGACGTCATTGATCTGATTGCGTATTTTCGATCGGGCCCCGCACCGATCAGGACCGCCGCCATGACCCGTCTCCAAGCCATAGAAGCGCTCCGCCAGCTGAAAGATACGACGCCACGCGAGGCGAAGTTGTCCGAGGCCGTCGCGGTCCTCGAGGACGTCCTCATTGCCCACGGTCTGGCTGATGTCGTCGAGGCGTTCCGAGAGCTCGACGTGGAGTGGGCATGACGGCGATCAGAACCCTCGGCGATCTGCGCGACCATGACATGTCGATCAGCTTCTACTGCGCCGACCCGAAATGCGCCCGGCTGCTCGGCTTGACCATGGAGCTGGCGATCGAACTGTTTGGCGCTGATCAACGCTACGTCGGCTGGCAGCCGCAAGGCATCAAGTGCTCGGAATGCGGCTGCCGCCATACGACCATCGTCATTCAGGCGGTCCCTTTCGGCTACGGCATGCCCAGGCGCTGAAAGGCAAAATGCCCGCCGCCCGGTGAGGGGCGACGGGCTTGTCGTCGATCGATTTGTCATCCCTGTCGCGCCGTTGGCCGCTGATCAAGCTTTTCCTCGATCCGCCGGGCCTACCAAGCACCCACGAAGTTCAATCCGTTATGAAGCTGATCACCGTCAGCGTTAGTCGGTTCGTTCGCCAGCCAGGTGTCGGAGCGAAGCTGCCCGACGCCGACCATGGCTGTCAGCAGACGACCATGGTCATCCAGTTCACCCTTGGGATGCGCACTAGCATCCAGCAGTGCCGGAGGCTTTATGCCGAAGAGACGCAGTGATACTGCCTTCGATGCGGCGGTAGGCGGCCGCATCCGGATGCACCGGATCACGCGCGGCATGAGCCAGAGAGACTTCGCCCATGCGCTGCAGATCACTTTTCAGCAGGTGCAGAAGTACGAGACGGGGCGTAACGAGGTAAGCGCCAGCCGACTGCATCAAATGGCGAACGTGCTGGGGGTATCCGTCGAAGCGTTCTTTGAGGACGCCCCGACCTCAGATTATGACAGTGGCGGACTGGCATATTTCGTCTCCACAAAGGAGGGGCGCGAGCTGAATAGCGCCTTCGTAGCCATCCCCGATCAGAGCGTACGCCGCGGCGTCGTTCGACTCGTCAGAGCGATCTTCATAGAGGCCACGACTCTTCAAGTATGCGAAGGAGGCACGGACACCTGTGAATCCAAGCAGGCCTGAACTACACGCGACCACTTAGACGCCTCTAGTCGGATAAGGCGGTGGGACCGATAGTCCAACGGCCGTCAATCGTAAGAGATCCAATATTACTCTACGGAAGTTTTCACAATTCCGACACGTTTTTGGAAGCCATTTGCGCGACCGCTCGGGAGGCTGCGGCACGTCCCCCACTCCGCCTCTTCAGGAACATTCCGATGCCCACCGTCATCTCCACCAACTCGGTCACCGGCCTTGTCATTGATGATGCCAATGTCGGAAACGGCCCGTTCTTCGTCCTGCCCTACGTCTTCATCCAGTCGGATTTGAATTCGAACTTCGACGCGATCAGCGTCAATGCGACAGCGGCGAACGCCGTCATCAATGTCGCCGGCATGCTGATTGCCGACGACGACGGCGTACAGGTCAACGGCGGCGATCGCGTCGTCCTCACCAGCACAGGTTCGATCTTCAGCAACTACGGGCTCTACGCGACCACAGATGGAGGAAATCAGTTTGTCGTCGATGGAATCATCGACGCGACGTTCACGGGCGTCCTGCTCAACACCTCGGCCAACAGCGTCACGATCGGCGGACATGTCTCAGGTGAGGCTGGCATCTATGACGGTGGTGGCGCCAACACCACCCACATCACGGAGGGCGGCATTCTCCAAGGCTCGGACTATGCCTACCAGCTGGCCGGCGCTTCCCTCGACCCTTCGACCCTCGTCAATGGCGGCACGCTCATCGGCGGGACTTCCGGCGCAATTTTCGGCTTCGGGTCCCAAGCCCTGGCCTTTACCAATTCTGGCACGACAAACGGCAACGTCACCCTTGGCGACGGCGCCGACAGCATCGTCAATTCCGGCACGATCGTCGGCGCCGTTGTTCTGGGCGGCGAGGCGGACAGCTTCACCATGCTGGGCTCCGGCACCGTCACCGGCGACATCACGGGCGGCGCAGGCAACGACACCTTCCGCGGCGGCTCGCTGTCCGATCGCTTTCTCGGCGGCGATGACAACGACACCTTCTATGGCGGCGGCGGCAACGACCTCCTCTATGGCGAGGCCGGCAATGACCGCTTCTTCGCCGATACCGACGCCATCGCCGACACCTACAATGGCGGCGACGGCAGTGACACCGTCAACTATCTCCTCGCCGTGGATGACATCCGCCTGAACTTCGCCCTCAACTACGCGCTCAGCGCGGAGATCGGCGTCGACCGCCTGTTCAACATCGAGAACGCCACCGGCGGCGCCGGCAATGACAGCCTCACCGGCTCCGACACGACGATCGGGCTGAATGGCGGCGCCGGCGACGACACGCTGCTCGGCGGCACTGCCAACAACACGCTCGACGGTGGCGACGGGGACGACGTGATCCGCGGCTTTGCCGGCTTCGACAAGATCACCGGCGGCGCCGGCGACGACACGCTCACCGGCGACTTCAACGCCGACACCTTCATCTTCGCCAACGGCTTCGGCAAGGACACGGTGACCGACTTCGACGAGCTCAACAATTCCGAGAAGATCAGCCTCGCCGGCGTCACCGCCATCACCGACTTCACCGACCTCCAGCTCAACCACCTCACCCAGGCGGGGGCCAACGCCGTCATCACCGATGGCGCCAACACCATCACCCTCCTCAACGTCAACCTCGCCGATCTCGACGTGAACGACTTCATCTTCTGAATCGAGGAATTGATCCCGGGGGATGGAGGACCAGGCGTGGTGCAGTGATGCGCCGTGCTCCTGTCGGTGGCCAGCGGGAGGGCCCCTGCGCAAAACTGCGCAAGGACCCTCCCATCCGGAGCAGGTCGAAGACAGCCCGCACGACGTCGCGGTGGTTCTTTCCAGGAAAACCGCGACGTAGCGGGTGTTTGTCTTACGCCGCGCCCGAAATTCTGCGACCGGCAGAGGCAGCTCCCTCATCAGTATGCTCATGAACGCCTGTCGGAGACCAGCCACCGCAGACGGCAAGAGACAGGCGGCAGGTCGCGTTCATCAATAGGCAGGCGATTGCCCGGGCCGAAGTTCGCGGCTATGCCCGACGATGGGGTGATCTGCAGAACGGGATCTAGATGAACCTCAGCGAACTAGTCACAGTCCGATGGACCGACGCCGGTCTGTGGCTCCTGAAACGGGCTATGGATGATCCCCAGACGGTGGAGATTGCCTCTGAACAGATCGCACAAGCTTCCAAATCACACGGCGCGTGCGACATTCAGCTGTGGGCGCTGATGAGACTGATCGGGCCTCACCTTCAGCTCGGCAGCGGGGCACCCTTCATCGAAGAGAACGAAGTGCAGGTTGGACTGCTTTCGGCTGCCGGCGCAAACACAAACAAGCCCGCCGCTCCGTGAGGAGCG
>NZ_AQQS01000016.1 GCF_002088275.1 Aurantimonas sp. 22II-16-19i | reverse complement strand
GCCCCCCGCCCCCGTCGTGTCGACGACCTCGACCGGCAGGGCCTGCAGGCGCTCCGCCGCCTTCTCGCCGTCGGCGACGAGCACGCCGTCTGCGCCGAGCGTGGCGATGACCGCGACCGGGAACGTCGCCGCGAGGGCTTCGGCCATGGCATCCGGCTCGCTCTCCGCCAGCTGCGACAGCCGTCCTGCCGCCGCCAGTTCGCTCTCGTTGACGACGAGGACGTCGGTTGCGGCAAGAAGTCGCGCCAGATCGTCTTGCCGAAGGTCATCGGGCACGGGTGCAAGGTTGACGATCACCCGCCCGCCCGCGGTCTTCATGCGCTGCGCGGCCAGAAGGCTCTGCTCGAACGGGATCTCCATCTGCAGGACGAGGACGCAGCCTGCGGCAAAGCACGATGGGTCGATGGCGCCGGCCATGGCTTCGAGATTGGCACCGCTGGCGACCGTGATGGCGTTCTCGCCGTTTCGATCGATGGTGATGAAGGCGCAGCCGGTTCGCTCCGTGGCCGTCCGCAGGTTGCTCGTGTCGATTGCTTCGCTTTCGAGCTGGTCGCGGGCACTGCGCCCGAGATCATCCTCGCCGACGGCGCCGGCCAAGGCCACGGGGACGGTGGATGCGCGGGCCGCCGCCACGGCCTGATTGGCGCCCTTGCCGCCGAAATACTGCTCGTAGCGGGGAGACAGGACGGTCTCGCCCGGCCTGGCGATCGCCGCCACCCGGCAGACGAGGTCGATGTTCACCGATCCGAAGACGAATACGGACGGAGATGGCTTGGCCGTGGCAGGCATCGCTTGCGGCGCCCCTCTTCAAGCTGTCGATCCCGTGCTTGTCCTCCATTCCCCGCCGGCTCTCAAGAGGGCCGCTTCGGGCTTTCCGCGAGAGCGCGCAAGGCTCGCGCAGGCGGCAGGGTCTTCTGTGGCGGCTGATGCGCAATGGTTGCGGATGCGCCCCAAGGTCCGGCTGTTCTGCACTGTTCTGCAAATAATACCGGAAATACACTGTAGGATTATTGCTGACGTGAATGGCATCGCTCTGGAGTTGTGGCGTCGCCGGGCCCGCCGGCGGGTCGTCCCGAAGCTCGATAAAGAATTGCTTAGGAGCTTCCGGCTAGTTTGCAGCGTAACGACGGAACGCCCTAACGGGACTGCAAGAGTCTTCCGATGCGAATGAAGAATATAAAAATATCCACAAAACTGACGTTATCATTCTGCGTGCTTACGTTCGTGGCCCTGGTCATGGGCGTCGCAGTCTGGTCGAGCATCGCAAAAATCGAGACGGTGGCGGTCGAGAAGGACAGCCGCATCGCCCTGACGCAGGACGCCGTCAACGCGCGCTTTGCGGTGGCCCGGCAGGAGAATTCCCTGCGCGGCTTCATGATCACCCGCGACGAGTATTTCGCCACGCGGGTCAAGGAGCATCATGCCAGCTTCGAGAAGGCGCTGAAGGCGCTTCTCGACAACGCCGGACCGCAGAGCGCCTTCGCGGCGAAATACGATTCGATCCGTGCCTCGATGAATGCCTGGCAGAGCGAGATCGCCGATCCCGTCATCGCCAACGCCCGCCGGGAGGAAACCTATCCGCGCGCGCTGGCGATCTTCAACTCCGGCAAGGCGGACGAGTTCATCGAGCCGATCGAGGGTGCGATCGACGCGAGCCTCGACGAAGCGCGGACGGCGATGCACGAGGCGACCGAGACCGAAGCGAGCGCGATCTCGGCGGCGGTGGTGACGATCGTCGTCGGCGTGGTGATTTCCGTCGTTGCGGCCGTCGGACTCGGCATCATCCTGTCGCGGGGCGTCGCCGGGCCGATCAACCTGATGACGAGCGCGATGCGCCGCCTCGCCGCGGGGGAGAAGTCGGTGGCGATCCCAGCCCAGGGGCGGGCCGACGAGATCGGCGAGATGGCGGCCGCCGTCCAGGTGTTCAAGGACCAGGCGATCGAGGCCGAGAGGCTGGAGAAGGTGGCCGAGGCCGCGCGGGTGAGCGAGGCCGCCGCCAAGCAGCGCCAGGCGGCGCTCGAACATTCCAAGGCCGAGGATTTGAGGGCCTTCATGGGGGTCGTCGACGCCAGCTTCGACCGTCTCTCCTCGGGCGACCTGACGGTCCGCATGTCCGGGCCGGTGGCCCAGGAGTTCGAGCCGATCAAGGCGAAGTTCAACGCGTCGGTGGAAGAGCTGGAAGCGGCGATCGGTCATGTGGTCGGCGCGGTCGGGGCCATCCGCATGGGCCTCAACGAGATTACCGTCGCCTCCAACGATCTCGCCCAGCGCACCGAGCAGCAGGCGGCGAGCCTGGAAGAGACCGTGGCCGCCCTCGGCGAGGTGACCGGCGGCGTCAACCGCACGGCAGAAGGCGCCGGGCAGGCCCGCAAGACCGCAGAGGCGGCGCATCAGCAGGCGACCCGAGGCGGCCAGATCGTCGCCCAGGCCGTGACCGCGATGAGCGAGATCGAGGGCTCGTCGCAGCAGATCAACCAGATCATCTCGGTGATCGACGAGATCGCCTTCCAGACCAACCTCCTCGCGCTGAATGCCGGCGTCGAGGCGGCCCGTGCCGGCGAGGCCGGCAAGGGCTTTGCCGTCGTCGCCCAGGAGGTCCGGGCCCTCGCCCAGCGCTCGGCGGAAGCTGCCAAGGAAATCAAGGCCCTGATCAATGCGTCCTCCGAGCAGGTCGGGCGCGGCGTCGACCTGGTCACGGCATCGGGCAGGAGCCTGGACGAGATCGTCGCCGAAGTCTCCGGCATGGCCGGGGTCATCGCTGAGATCGCCGAGAGCGCCCGCGAACAGGCGTCGAGCCTTCGCGAGGTGTCCGGCGCGGCCGACCAGATGGACAAGGTCACCCAGCAGAACGCCGCCATGGTCGAGCAGTCGACCGCCGCCGCGCAGACGCTGTCCGTCGAGACCGACGGGCTCGCCCGGACGGTCGCGCGCTTCAAGACCAATGCGGTCGCGGCTGTCGAGGCATCGCCCCGACGCTCGCCCGCGGCAGTCGCCACGGCGAACGTCCGGCCGCCATCCGCCCGCAAGGCGGCCCGGCCGGTGCCACAGATGAAGAGAGCCGGATCGGGGGGCGCTGCGCCCGCCGTCCAGACCGAAGTCGCAGCTCAAAGCTGGGAGGAATTCTGATGCCCCGCAAATCCACCAAGGCCAGTTCCGTCGAAGGCACGGTCTATTCCCTGCCGCCGGTGCTGGATCTGAAGGCGGCGACGCCGCTGGTCGAGAAGCTCATGTCGCTCAAGGGCCAGAACATCGTTCTCGATGCGTCCAAGGTCGAGCGCCTCGGCACCCAATGCGTCCAGATCCTGATCGCGGCGGCCGCGACGTGGAAGGACGACATGGCCTCGTTCGCCATCGCGGAACCATCCGATTCCTTTACCTCTGGCCTTCATGTTCTTGGCCTCACTCCCCAGGCCATTCTCGAAAAGGAAGTTGCACAATGAAACGCACCATTCTCACGATCGACGACTCCCGCACGATGCGCGAGATGCTGAAGGTCACGCTTGCGTCGCAGGGCTTCACGGTCGTTCAGGCCGAGGATGGCCAGCACGGAATCGAAGTGCTCGAAGGCATGGACATCGAGCCGGACGTGATCATCACCGACATCAACATGCCCCGCAAGGACGGCTTCCAGTTCATCGAGGAAGTCCGCGCCAATGCGAGCCGCCGCGCCATCCCGATCCTTGTCCTGACGACCGAGAGCGACGCGGAGAAGAAGCAGCGCGCCAGGCTCGCCGGCGCGACCGGCTGGATCGTCAAGCCGTTCGATCCGACCAAGCTCGTCGACGCGATCAATCGCGTCGCGGCTTAAGGCTCCGGCCATCGGCGCATCAGCTCGAATCAAATAGCCGGTACGCACGTGCCGGTTTGAGGGTGGAAAGAGACAGACCATGGACGCAATGGCCGAAATCCGGCAAACCTTCTTCGAGGAATGCGCCGAGCAGCTGGCGGAACTCGAGGCGGGGCTCCTGGCGATCGAGAACGGCGAAGCGGATTCCGACACCGTCAACGCCGTGTTTCGCGCCGTTCATTCGATCAAGGGCGGGGCAGGCGCCTTCTGCCTGGACGATCTCGTCCATTTCGCCCACGTTTTCGAGACGACGCTGGACGAGATGCGGTCGGGCCGCCTCGATTCCTCCGATCACGTCGTCAAGATCATGCTTCGATCGGCCGACGCGCTGGCCGATCTCGTCACCGTTGCGCGCGACGGCGGCACGGCCGACGCCGAGCGCAACGGCGCCCTGATCAACGAGCTCAAGGGTCTCGTCGCGCTCGCCAAGGGCGAGGAGCCGCCGGCGCCGTCCGCCGGCGCAGCCGCGAGTGCCCCGGCATCCGACGGCCCGGTCTATGACGACGGGATGGGCGACATCGATTTCACCCCGGTCGCCGTCGACCTGTCCGACCTGATGGGCATCGGCGGCGACAACCGGTTCAAGATCGTCTTCAAGCCGTCGCCCCGGATGTATGCCAAGGCCAACGAGGCCAACCGGGTGCTGCGCGACGTCTACGCCCTCGGCGAGGCGAAGGTCGTCTGCGACATGTCGGACGTCCCGCTTCTGACCGCGATCGACCCCGAGGGCGCGTATCTGACCTTCAACATCGAGCTCTCCACCGCCGAGTCCGAGGACAAGGTGCGCGAAGTCTTCGAATTCGTCGAGTTCGACAGCGAGCTGTCGGTCGAGGTGATGGAAGACGAGGACGGCGACGACGACAGCGACGATCCGGACATCGCCGACATCCTCGCCCGCATCAAGGCGACGCCGGACGACGACGGCCCGGAAGAGGTCAAGGAAGCCGTGGTCGAGGCCAAGCCCGCCACCCCGGCCAAGGTTGCCGAAGCTCCGGCTCCGGCCAGGCCCGCGGCGCCGAGCGAGGCGGCGAAGGCCGATGCGGGCGGCGACGCCAAGGGTGGCGCTGCCGCCGGTGGCGGCGCGGCCCAGACGATCCGCGTCGACCTCGAGCGCGTCGACCGGCTCATCGACCTCGTCGGTGAGCTGGTGATCCATCAGGTCATGCTGTCCCAGCGCGCCTACCAGGCCGGACTGGCCAGGGCTTCGGACGTCGCCGTCGGCTTCGACGAACTCGAGCAGCTGACCCGCGAGATCCAGGACAGCGTCATGGCGATCCGCGCGCAGCCGGTGAAGTCGGTCTTCCAGCGCCTGCCGCGTCTCGTTCGCGAAGTTGCCGACATTTCCGGCAAGCAGGTCAAGCTGGTCACCGAAGGTGAGTGGACCGAAGTCGACAAGACGGTGATCGAGCGGCTCGCCGATCCGCTCACCCACATGATCCGCAACGCCATCGACCACGGCCTGGAGCGGCCGGAGGAGCGACTGGAGGCCGGAAAGCCGGAGGAAGGCGTCGTCCGCGTCGCGGCCATGCACCGCTCCGGGCGCATCGTGATCGAGATCTCCGACGACGGCGCGGGCATCAACCGCAAGCGCGTCAAGGAGATCGCGATCAAGAAGGGGCTCGTTCCGCCCGAGGCGAATCTGTCCGACGAGGAGATCGACAACCTGATCTTCCTGCCGGGCTTCTCGACGGCCGAGAAGATCTCCTCGCTGTCCGGCCGCGGCGTCGGCATGGACGTCGTCAAGCGATCGATCCAGGCCCTCGGCGGCCGCGTGTCGATCGTCTCGCGGCCCGGCAAGGGCTCGACCTTCACCATGAGCCTGCCGCTGACCCTCGCGGTCCTCGACGGGATGATCGTCTCGGTCGGCGACCAGACGGTGGTCGTGCCGCTGACGGCGATCATCGAGACGCTGCAGCCGAAGGCCAGCGAAGTGAAGAGCTTCGGCGGGGATGCCCGGCTCGTCCAGGTGCGCGACAACTTCCTGCCGCTCGTCGATGTCGCCCGCGAACTCGGCTACTCGTATGAACTGGCCAGCGCCACCGGCGGCGTCGCGATCCTGGTGGAAGCCGAGAACGGCGCCCGTTCGGCGCTCCTCGTCGACGCCATCCAGGGGCAGCGGCAGGTCGTGATCAAGAGCCTCGAGGCCAATTACGGCCGGGTTCCCGGCATCGCTGCCGCGACGATCCTCGGTGACGGTCGGGTCGCCCTCATTCTCGACGTCGACGCTGTCGTCGCCACGTCGCGGCCCGAGGGCAATTTCTTCAACAGCAGCATGCAGCACGCAGCGGAGTGAGCAGGATGACGACGGTTTCGCCACCGCAGAACGACAATCGAAACGATGCCCGGTCGGCACGTGAACTCATCGCCTTCTGCATTGGCGAGCAGGAGTTCTGCGTGGACATCATGTCGGTCCGCGAAATTCGCGGATGGACCCAGGCGACGCCGCTGCCGCACGCGCCGTCCTACGTCAACGGCGTGATCAACCTGCGCGGCGCCGTGCTCCCGATCGTGGATCTCGCCGCAAGGCTGGGCTTCCCGCGGACGGTGCCGACGGCCCGCAGCGTGATCATCGTCGTCAGGGTCGAGCAGCAGCTCTTCGGCCTTCTGGTCGACGCGGTGTCCGACATACTGACGATCACCGACGAACTCCTGCAGCCGACGCCGGATCTCGCCTCGGACCTCGCCAAGACCTTCGTCAGGGGCGTCATGGCGATCGAGGGCAGGATGATCTCGCTGATCGCCACGGACAACGTCCTGCCGCAGTATCAGGCGGTCGCCTGAGCAGTAACGCACGGAGGTCGCGCCTGATCGATGGCGCCGCTTCGGGAAATTCATAGGCTGCAGCCTGGCTGTCGGCCAGCGAGGAGAACAGGTCGGTGACGGCTACGCGTGAGTCCATGACACGCGTTTCCCAGCGAGCGGGCGATCGCGCCGCGAATCTGGGGAACGGCGAGTTCCCGATGACCGAGAACGACTTCGCGACGATCGCGAGGCTGCTCTACGAGGATGCGGGAATCTACCTCGCCGATACCAAGGCGACTTTCGTCTATTCGCGCCTGTCCAAGCGCCTTCGCACGCTCGGCCTCCAGAGCTTCCAGGACTATTGCGCGCTGGTGCAGGGCGGAGGCGGCACCAGCGAGCGGATGACCATGCTGGCGTCGCTGACGACGAACGTCACGCATTTCTTCCGCGAGATGCACCATTTCGACTATCTGCGCGACGTCCTGCTGCCACCGCTTCTCGCCGATGCCAAGCGGGGAGGGCGCGTGCGGATCTGGTCGGCCGGCTGCTCGATCGGCCACGAGCCCTATTCGATCGCCATGACGATCCTGCAGGTGCTGCCGAACGCGGCCGAGTACGACGTGCGCATCCTCGCCAGCGACATCGATCCGAACGTGGTGGCGACGGGGCGGGCGGGCATCTACGCGGCGAGCGCCCTCGAAAGCGTTCCCACCGATCTGCGCCGCAAGTGGTTCCGGCCGAGCGTCGGCGAGTCTCACGGCTCCGGCCAGGCGACCGAAATGCTCTATGAGGTGGCCGATCCGCTGCGCGATCTCGTGGCGTTCCGCGAGCTCAACCTCAACGGCGAATGGCCGATGCGGGGGCAGTTCGACGCGATCTTCTGCCGCAACGTGACGATCTACTTCGATCAGCCGACGCGCGAGAAGGTCTGGAAGCGATTCACCGAGCGATTGTTGCCGAACGGCGTGCTGTTCATCGGCCATTCCGAGCGGGTTACCGGACCGGCCCTGGAGGTCGTCGAGTTCAGCGGCAACACCTCGTATCGCAGGATCCGCTAGGTCGTCGTCGGGCGCTCGATGTCGCAACCGTGCCACCCGATGAACGAGAGCGCCGGACTTCCGGACAATGGACCGCGATCCGAAGATCCCTGAGCGAGCCTCGGGGTAGGGAGTAGACAGAAGATGTGCGCAGCGAGCGTTCTTGTCGTCGACGATTCGGTCACCATGCGGGCGCTGATCAAGCACGCGCTGAGCCGCGATCCCGACATCGTCGTCGTGGGAGAGGCATCGAATCCGTTCGAGGCACGCGACAAGATGAAGCAACTGGATCCCGACGTCGTGACCCTCGACGTCGAGATGCCGAACATGAATGGTATCGAGTTCCTCGAGAAGATCATGACGCTGCGCCCGACGCCGGTGATCATGGTCTCCAACCTCACCGCGCCCGGTGCGGCGACGACCCTCGCCGCGCTGGAAATCGGCGCGTTCGACTGCATCGCCAAGCCCAGCGCCCGCCAGGGCATGTTCACCGAGCTGCCGGGGCTGATCAAGGAAGCGGCGAAGGCCAAGTCGGGCATGGCGCGGCGGCGCAACGCCGGTCCCGCGCTGCGCCCCGCGAACGCCGAGCCGGCCAGGGATCGCCGCGTCCGCCTGCCGGACCTGATCGCCATCGGTTCGTCGACCGGGGGCGTCGAGGCGTTGATGCAGGTTCTGGCGGAGTTTCCGTCCGACTGCCCGCCGACCGTGATCGTGCAGCACTTGCCGGCGGCCTTCACCGGCTCCTTCGCGGCCCGTCTCGACCGGGCCTCGCGGGCACGGGTCAGCGAAGCCAAGGGCGGCGAGCCGCTTCTGCCGGGCCACGTCTACCTGGCGCCGGGCGGAGCGCGGCACATGGTGGTCAAGCCGGGAGCGCGGCCAAGCGTCGCACTCGTCGAGGGTGAAACCGTCTCCGGCCACCGTCCGTCCGTCGACGTGCTGTTCGCTTCGGTCGCCAAGAACTTCAGCGGCACGAGCTGCGGGGTGATCCTGACCGGGATGGGGCGTGACGGGGCACAAGGCCTGGCGGAGATGCGTCAGGCCGGCGCTCAGACGCTCGGTCAGGACGAGGAGAGCTCGCTCGTCTACGGCATGCCGCGCGTGGCCTTCGAGATCGGAGCGGTGGCCCGTCAGCTGCCGCTCGGACGGATCGCAAGGCAGATATTCAGTGGGGGATAAAACCTATAGAAATCAACGAATTCGCGACCGGAGGAGAGACTTCGTTCATCAAATTCGTGTCTACTCGGCCTCGGAAGGAATAACGCCATGAGCATCAAAGACCAACTGAAAGTACTGATCGTCGATGATCACCGAACGAGTCGTATGTTGATTCGCGACGCGTTGGAACAGCTCGGCATCAAGCAGATCGTCTTCGCCTGCGATGGCGAAGAGGCATTGAAGGCGATGATGACGACGCCGTGTCACATCATCATCTCCGACTTCAACATGCCGAAGCTCGACGGGATCCAGCTCCTGCAGGCGATCCGGTCGTACAAGAAGACCCAGAAGACGCCCTTCATCATCCTGACGAGCAAGGGCGACCGTGACCTCGTCATGCGCGCGGCGC
This sequence comes from Aurantimonas sp. 22II-16-19i, assembly GCF_002088275.1. Taxonomy (GTDB): domain Bacteria; phylum Pseudomonadota; class Alphaproteobacteria; order Rhizobiales; family Rhizobiaceae; genus Jiella. Next base: position 110,587 of record NZ_AQQS01000016.1, on the reverse strand, counting down.
AGCTCGGCGTGAACAACTTTCTCGCCAAGCCGATCACCGTGCCCGTCCTGAAGAAGACGATCGAAGCCGTGGTGGGACGTTTGCAATGATCTCCGGGGGGCGTCCGAACCGTATCCACATCATGCAGGGCGAAGCGAAGGTCGAGCGCGGCGAGGACACGGTCCTGACCACGCTGCTCGGCTCCTGCGTCGCCGCCTGCATCCGCGACCCCGAGGCGGGTGTCGGCGGGATGAACCACTTTCTCCTGCCAGGTAGCGGTGGCCCCGAAGCCGGGCGGAGCGAGAGCTTCGGCCTGTATCTGATGGAGGTTCTGATCAACGGCCTGCTGCAGCGCGGCGCACGCCGGGGGCATCTCGAGGCGAAGCTCTTCGGCGGAGCCCGCACCGTCGATGGCCTCTCCGATGTCGGCGCCAAGAACGCCGCCTTCGCCGAGCGTTTCCTGCAGATGGAGAACATCCGCTATCTGGGCGGTTCCCTCGGCGGGACCCGCGGCCGCCGGATCGAATACTGGCCGCATTCCGGCCGCGCCCGCCAGATCTTCTTCGAAGAGACGGCCATGCCGAAGATCCCCGTCGCCGCTCCCGCCAGGGCGCCGCAGACGATCGGCGACGTCGACCTCTTCTGACCAAGTCGCGCCGACGGCGCGGCGGTTCCCTCGCGAAATTCCAAGTGAGCCAGTCCGCAGGCCGGATCAATCGAGAGTATCAATGACGACACTTCCCCTCTCCAGCCTGCTCCAGACACTGGCCGATGAACTGCGCGCCCTCGCCGTCACCGCCGAGGAGATGCATCACCTCGTCTGCCACGAACATCTCTCCCACGATCCGGACTACATCCGCGCCGTGCAGAGGATCGACCATACCACGCAGGTGCTCGACAACCTGTCGAACTTCGTCTCCGCGGTCGGCGAGGAGACGGCCGACGGCTGGTCGATCGCCATCGGCCCGGCGCTCAGCACCATCCGGCTCTCCGAGTTGAAGCGCCGGCTGCACAAGGCCGAGATCGAGGAGATCGCGGCCAATGACGACGAACTCGAGCTGTTCGGCTGAAGCCGTGGCGAGCGGGCGGTTTTCCGAGGACCGTCCACCGCTTCCCTGCCGCGAACGCGGCGCCGAGGTGCTTTGGCGACATGAACCTTCCGACGACATAGAGAACCAGCGGCACCAACCGGGCCGCTGTTTCTTCATCGTTCGCACGCGCGGGACCGTGGCGGGCCCAAGCGCCAGCGCGTCGCACGAGCCGTGCCGGCCCGGCCGCAGCCTCACTCCGCCGCTTCGCGCTCCCGGATGTCGGAGACGTTGGCGGGTGCGACGGCCGGCGCATCGACCCGCCGCAGCCTGTCTTCCTCGGCGCTCATGTAGCCGCGGGTGATCGGCAGCGTGTCGAGGCTCTTGGTGAACTGCAGCTGGAAGACCACCAGGTTCTGCCAGCGGAACGCCGATTCCGACGCGGCGAGATAGAACTCCCACATCCTGCAGAAGCGTTCGTCGTAGAGCGCCTTGGCTTCCTCGCGATGGGCCAGGAACCGCTCGCGCCAGTGCTTGAGCGTCTCGGCATAGTGGATGCGGAGGACCTCGACGTCGGTGACGATCAGGCCATGCCGCTCGCTGGCCGCCATCACCTCGGACAGGGCAGGGATGTAGCCCCCGGGGAAGATGTATTTGGCGATGAAGGCATTGGTGTTGCCCGGGGGATCGTAGCGGCCGATCGTGTGCAGGAGCATCACGCCGTCGTCCTTCAGCACCTTCGAGCAGCGGGCGAAGAACTCGTCGTAGAAGCCGACGCCCACATGCTCGAACATGCCGACCGAAACGATCCGGTCGAACGGCCCCTCGGTCTTGCGGTAGTCCTGCAGCCGGAACTCGGCGCGATCGGCAAGCCCCGCGTCGCGCGCCCGCGCCTCGGCGATCGCCAGCTGTTCGTCCGACAGCGTCACGCCGACCACGTCGGCGGAAAGGTTGCGGGCGAGATAGAGGCCCATGCCGCCCCAGCCGCAGCCGATGTCGAGAACCCGCAGATCGTCCCGGTCGAACTTCAGCTTGGCGGCGACGTGCCGCTTCTTGGCGAGCTGCGCCTCCTCCAGCGTCGCGTCCGGACGCTCGAAATAGGCGCAGGAATATTGCCGGTCCTCGTCGAGGAAGAGGTCGTAGAGCTGGCCCGAGAGGTCGTAGTGGTGCTGGACGTTGGAGCGGGCCCGGCGCGGAGTGTTGTACTGGACGATCCGCCGCGCGCCGCGCCTGAGCTTCTCGATCGCCCGCATCCAGGGGCGGCTGGTCACGGTGTTGCCGGCATTCTGGAAGATGAGGGCGAGGACGTCGTACATCGTCCCCTCGACGACGTCCGTGCCGCCGTTCATGTAGGCTTCGCCGAACCTCAGGCTCGGATTGAGCGCGACGGCCCTCTCGGCGGCTTTGGTGTTGAAGCGCACGACCAGGGGCTTGCCCGTTCCGTCACCCCAGTTGCGGGAAGTTCCCTCGGCGTCGATGACGGTGAAGTCACCGGTGTGGATGAGGGTGTCCAGGTAGTATTTGAGAATGCGATTCATGGCGCCGATCTCCTGGCAAGAGCCGTCGGAGCACCGGGTGGTCGTCCGGGCGCAGGAGTTCCGTCGTCAAGACAAGGTCCCACAAGCCCCCGCAAGGTCTTGCGCGATACGTCAGTCGGTCGGCGATGGGCCCCTCCCGGCCGGTCGCCTCGTCGTCTGTGCCGATCGTTTTCTTTGTCCCCGCAGGCTGCGCTCAGAGGATCGACCGATGCTCCAGAGACCGCGGCGGCTGACGGCCGTCGGGTACTGGTTGCTCGTTCAACTTTGCAGGGGGAATCTTAAGCACCAATTTGCATAAGAAAAGAGCCCCGGACGACCGGGGCTCAAATTCTCGACATCAAATCGTCATTTGCCCGGCAAAATTCAGCCGGCGACTTCCTCGTCGTCGCCCTCGGCCTCACCCTCGGCAGCCTCGTCCTCGAGATCTTCCGCCGCCGCCTGGGCATAGTCCGGCTCGTCCACGCCGTAGATCGCGTCGGCCGAGGTGAGGCTCTCGCCGCGGGCCTGGCGCTCGGCCTCGTCCGGCGAGCGGGCGATGTTGAGCTGGATCCCGACGACGACCTCCGGGTGGAGACTGATCGAGACGGTGTGCAGGCCGATCGTCTTGATCGGGTTGTTCAGCTCGACCTGGTTGCGGCCGACCTTGTAGTCCTGCGCGGCGAGGATGTCGGCGATGTCGCGGGTAGACACCGAACCATAGAGCTGGCCGGTCTCGCCCGCCGAGCGCACGACGATGAAGGAGCGGCCTTCCAGGGTTTCGGCGACGCCGCGGGCCTCGGTCTTGCGCTCTTCGTTACGCTGGACGAGCTGGGCCTTCTGGGCCTCGAAGCGGGCCTGGTTGGCGGCGTTCGAGCGCAGCGCCCGGCCGGTCGGCAGGAGGTAGTTGCGGGCGTAGCCGTCGCGGACCTTCACGGTCTCGCCCATCTGGCCGAGGCGGGCGATACGCTCCAGGAGAATCACTTCCATCTTTTTGGTTTCCTTCTTTCAGTACTGAATCGATTTCAGGCGCTTGGTCGTTGCCCCGCTCAGGCGGGGGGAGGGTTCCGCATCCGACTGACCGTGTCGAAGATGCCGAGGCAGGTGAAGATGACGAGCGGGAACGAGAGGATCACGATCGCCGCATAAGAGACGAAGAGCAGGAGGCCGCGGTTCGAGCGACCGCGCGTGCGGGCATGCAGCCGGGCGAGGCCGACGAAGGTGAAGGCCATGCCGAAGGCGCCGCAGAAAACCGCCGCGACATGCTCGGCCGTCCCGGGCAGGAAGGAGCCGGCGAGGCCGGCGACGAAGAGGAACAAGGCCAGCGGCGGCAGGTGCAGGGCACTCGGGATGTCGTCCTTCGGGCGCGGCAGCCTGTCGGATATCCGGGTGACCCAGGCGGCGAGATAGAGGCCGACTCCGAGGGTCAGCGTCAGCACGGCCGGCTGGACGACCGGCACCAGCGACAGCAGCAGCCCGGCCACCGCCTCGACCTCGACTTCGCTCATCTGGCCGGCATTGCCGCTCTGGCTCAGCGCCTCGATGATTTCGGGCTTCAGCGCCTCGACGTCATAGCCGAGATACCAGCCGAGCCCAATGCAGGCGACGGCGGCCATGGCCGTGATCGCAAAGAGCACGCGCTCGAGCGGGTACCACATCAGCTGCGGACCGGCGGAAGCCGGGTGGAGGCTGGGAGAGCTTTCGGGGCGGCCCTCGGGTTCGGGATCGCCGACGGGCCGCGCGAGTCCCACGAGATGGCCGGCGATCGCCGCAGGCAGGCTCATCGCCACGAACAGGAGGACGCCGCCGGAGACGACCCCGGAGATCGCCGCCACCAGAACGGCCGAGACGATCGCGGCAATGAACCCGGCGACGCTGCCCCAACCGAGGCTGGCGATGAAGATGGGAATCGGGGCGGCGAGCGCCAGGGTGACGGCCGAGCCCGACTGCAGCACGAGGCCGGCGAAGAGCAAGGCGCTGGCCGCGCCGGCTGCCGCCGCTATGAGAAGTCTGGAAGGGCTCATCGGTTCGGTCGCTGTCCTGCGCTGGGGCAGTTAGAGGCTCGTCTGGCCCCAACTCGCTCCGCCTGAACGGGTCTCGTCCGGGCAGGCGTCGTCTATTCGGTTATCGTCAATTCAGGTGCCGTCGATACGACGGCCCGAAACGGCGATCCATCACATCGGCGTGTCGCGCGCAAAAGCTGATGCGCGCGACCAGGCCCGGTGTCCGGGGCGCGGAAGCGTCCCGGAAAGGCTAGGGCAGGTCCCGGCACCGCGAGGCCTGCCGGGGCCGACCTACTTGATGATGTAGGGCAGGAGACCCAGGAAGCGCGCGCGCTTGATGGCGCGGGCGAGCGCCCGCTGGTTCTTCTGCGACACCGCGGTGATGCGCGAGGGAACAATCTTGCCGCGCTCGGAGATGTAGCGCTGCAGGAGCCGGACGTCCTTGTAGTCGATCTTCGGCGATTCCGAGCCCGAGAACGGGTCGGACTTGCGGCGACGATGGAACGGACGGCGGGTGGGAAGCTGTGCGATATCGACCATGTGACCTTACTCCGAATCGTGATCGCGAGGACGGCGCGGACGATCGTCGTCCCGGTCCCGGCGGGGGCCGCGATCGCCGCGGTCGCCCCGATCACCACGATCCGGACGGTCGCCCCGGTCGCCGCCACGGCGCGGACGGTCGTCGCGCTTCTGCATCATCGCCGACGGACCTTCCTCATGCGCCTCGACCTTGATGGTCAGGTAGCGCAGGATGTCCTCGTTGAAGCGCATCAGGCGCTCCATCTCGTCGACGGCCGTCGACGGCGCATCGATGTTGAGCAGCGTGTAATACGCCTTGCGATTCTTCTTGATGCGGTAGGTGAGGGTCTTGAGGCCCCAGTTCTCGACCTTGAGAACCTTGCCGCCATTGTTTTCCAGAATGCCCCGGAACGTCTCCACCAGCTGATCGACCTGCTGGTTCGAGATGTCCTGGCGCGACAGGAATACGTGCTCGTAAAGAGCCATTCGCTATACGCCTTTCCGTTTCGTGTTGAGCCCGATCCAGCGGCTAAGCCTCTGCGACTTCCCAAGGTGGCCCGGAGGCCTGTTCGGAAAGGCGGCATCGAGAGCGGTCGAGAGCGGAGACACGGGAAGCAGGCGACATTCTAGCGCCATGAAGCCGGCAATCCGGCAGCCTTCCGTTCAGCCCCCAGCTGAAGACCGGGCTTTGACGAAGCGGCGCATACTACGCCCCGGCGACAAAGGCAAGGCCGGCACCCTTCACGTCAGGCATCACGCCGGCTTGAAGGATCGGCTGTCGCGGCGGGGTGTTAACCTTGCCTGTACGGCGGTTCCGTGTGCCCGGCGCCGCAACCCATGCCTATCAGAGATGCCCATCCACACAAGAAGGGAGCCCGCCCATGCGACGCTCGATCCGATTTCGCCCCGCCGCGCCGATCGCCGGCATCCTCATGGCGCTGGCCGTGCCGGCGGGGGCGCTCGCCCATCACGGCTGGGGCTGGACCGCCGACGAGGAGAGCCGCCTCGAAGGCGAGATCACCGCGATCTCCCTCGGCAATCCCCATGCCCATCTCGAGGTCGAAGCGGAGGATGGCACCTGGGAGGTCGATCTCGCCCCGCCCTATGCCACCCAGCGCGCCGGCTTCGTCGAGGGCGTTGCCAAGGCGGGAGATCGTGCGAGCTTCACCGGGCACCGGTCGCGCACTGATGGCGAAAAGCTCTTCAAGGCCGAGACGATCACCGTCGGCGGCAAGACCTACGACGTCTATCCGAACCGGACGAAGAGCCTGAAGCCCGAAGGCTGAGACGCCTGTGCTCGAGCAACTTCTCGGCCTGATCGCCCAGTCTTCGGCCGCCCAGGCATTGAAGGCCTCGCAATTCGTCTATCCGCTGGTCAACGCCCTGCACATTCTGGCGCTGGCGACGCTGTTCGGCTCGATCGCCGTCCTCGACCTCTGCATCCTTGCGAAGGCGAGGGCGGATTTCCTCGCGCCGCTCGCGCGGGTCGTGCCGCCGATCGCCGGGTCGGGACTGGCGCTGGCGGCGGCGACGGGCCTTCTGCTGTTTTCCGTCCAGCCCTTCGACTATGCGGCCAATCCGGCGTTCCTGTCGAAGCTCGTCCTGGTCTTCGCCGGGGCGGTGCATGCGATGGCGCTGCATGCGACGGCCGATTTCCGCCGCCTGCTGGCGACGGGCCGGACCAGCCTGGCGCTCGCCGTCTCTGCCGGGTTCTCGCTGCTCGTCTGGATGGCGGCGATCTTCGCCGGCCGGTTCATCGCCTTCCTCGCCTGAGGCCGCGGCGCACGAGGCGCGCGCCGGGGTTCCCTCTGGCCTTCCCGGCCAATCTTCGGCAAACTCGCGAGACGCGCAGCGGAGGAGGACCGGCCGTGGATGAAGCCGCTGGTGGCCCGAACGGCAGGTTCGGCAGTCCGGTCCGAACGCTCGTGCTGTCGCTCGCCCTCATCCTCGTCTGCGCCGGGATCGGCCGCGCCGCGGCGGGAATGGACGACCTCCTGCGCGGCACGATGGACGATGCGGCGCTGGTCGTTGCCTTCGCCGGGCGCAACCTCGAGGGCGTCTATGCGAACGCCACCCCCTGGGCGGAATCCTACGGCGCCGACGGGTCGCTCTCCTATCGCGACAGGGAGGGGGTCTGGCCGGGAGACTGGACCGTGCGCAATGCCCGATTCTGCACGTTCTACCGGACGGGGGATCTGAATGGCGGGTGCTTCCTGGTCGCGCGGCGGGGCGACAACTGCTTCGACTTCTACGCCGTCGGTGCGGCCTTCGAGCCCGGCGTGAGCTCGGACGACATCGCGGGCGGGCGCAACTGGACGGCGCGCGGCTGGTATGTCGAGGCCGAGCCGAGCTGTCCCGAGGACGAGCGGCAGATCGTCGAGCTGGTCCTGCCGGAGGGCAAGCCGGCGCCCCGGATGCAGTAAAGGCGGCCGACCTTTCGATCGACCGCCTTCGAATGTCTTCTGGGGCGTTGCCCGGCGCGTCAAGCCTGCCGCGTCAGACCCGGCGCGGCTCGCGCCGCGGGGTCTCGTGGCCTGGCTCGTCCTTGTCGCGGTTGAGGAATTTCTTCGCCACCCAGCCGACCAGCACAGCCTTCAGAATACTCCTGATCATTGTCGTCTCCATCATTGGTTCTCGTGTACGGACAACGTCGATGACGGCGATCTGGTTGCGCCCGCAAAGAGCGATGCGGCGCCGGACAGGGGGAAATCGTCTTGACGCGGGCAAGCGCAGCGTCAGTTAAAGGGCCAGGATCGTTGGAAATGAGAATGGTGGGAACGACTTGACCCGGTTAGCCGCAGACAAAGATTCGGGCAACGCAGCACAAAGCGGCACCGCCGTCGTGACTGGCCGATTGGGCCCGTTTCCTCACGTATGCCGGCCGGTCTTCCTGATCTCGGCAGGGCTGATCCTGAGCTTCCTGATTTTCGGCGCCGGCTTTCCCGAAACGGCGAACACCGTCTTTCAGGGCGCGCAGACCGGCATCGCCGACTATTTCGGCTGGTTCCTGATTCTCGTCGCCAACCTGTCCCTCGTCCTCACGGTCTACCTGGCCTTCTCGCGCTATGGCGACATCCGCCTCGGCGCGCAGACCGAGACGCCGCAATATGGACTGTTGTCCTGGGTGGCGATGCTGTTTTCCGCCGGTATCGGCATCGGCCTGCTCTACTGGGCGGTCGCCGAGCCGCTGTTCCACTTCTTCGCGCCGCCGATGGGCGAGGCGGAGAGCGTCGAGGCGGCCAAGCAGGCGATGGTTCTGGCCTTCTTCGACTGGGGCCTGCATGGCTGGGGCATCTACTGCATCGTCGCCCTGTCGCTGGCCTATTTCCACTATCGCCAGGGTCTGCCGCTGTCGATCCGCTCGGTCCTCTACCCGCTGATCGGCGAGCGCATCTATGGCCCGATGGGCCATGCGGTCGACATCCTCGCCGTCTTCGGCACGATGTTCGGCGTCGTCACCTCGCTGGGGCTCGGGGTGATGCAGATCAATTCCGGCCTGGAGACGTTTCTCGGCATGCCGAACAACATCTTCGTCCAGCTGGGCCTGATTGCGATCATCACCGGTCTTGCCACCATCTCGGTGATGCTCGGCCTCGACGGCGGCATCAAGCGGATCTCCAGCTTCAACATCTATCTGAGTTTCGCGCTGCTCGCCTTCGTCGTCATCGTCGGCCCGACGCTCTTCATCCTCGACAGCTTCATCGAGAATGTCGGCAACTACATCGGCAGCCTGGTGCAGTTCAGCTTCTGGGTCGAGGCCTATTCCGGCACCAACTGGCAGGTCGACTGGACGCTGTTCTACTGGGCGTGGTGGATCTCCTGGTCGCCCTTCGTCGGTATCTTCATCGCCCGCATCTCGCGCGGGCGCACGATCCGCGAGTTCCTGCTCGGCGTCCTCCTGATCCCGACCTCGATCCTGTTCTTCTGGTTCACCGCCTTCGGCGGAACCGCCATCAAGATGGAGCTGGATGGCAATCCCGGGCTGATCGAGGCGACCAAAAACGACTATGGCGACGCGATCTTCAAGCTGATCGAATTCTTCCCGGCAACACCGCTGGTAGGGGCGGTGATCATCGTCATGATCGTCGTCTGGTTCGTCACCTCGTCGGACAGCGCCAGCTTCGTCATCGACATGCTGACGGCCGGCGGCCACACCGACCCGCCGCGCATCCAGCGCATCTTCTGGGCCGTGACCGAAGGGGCGATCGCTGGAATGCTGGTCGTCGCGGGCGGGCTCCAGGCGCTGCAGGCGGCGGCCGTCGTCGCGGGCTTCCCCTTCGCCTTCGTGCTCCTGATCATGATGTACTCGCTGCTGCGGGGCCTCGGCCGCGACAAGCTGGTGCTCTACCGCGCCGACCAGTGGTACCAGACGGAGAAGGAAACCGACGTCAACACGCCGAACCCGTACCGGGACGAAGAGGCGCTGACCGGCCCGCCCGGGCTGACGAGCGGGGGGTGAGGGGTAGCTGCACCATCGCGCTGCGGCCCGATCGCACAAGTCGGAGCCGCAGGCGGCGCTCGAACCTTTCGTCGGGCGTCACAGGGATCGGCCGAGGATCGTCGACCGATCTCCGGGTCAGGATGGCGGGAGGAGAACGATCTTCCCCGCATGGTCCTTCGCGCCGAACGCCTCCTGAGCATCGGCGATGCGGTCCAGCGGATAGGTCGCGGCCACGAGCGGCCTGATCTCTCCCGCCTCGACATATGCGATGAGGTTCGGGAAGACGGCCTCGTCCCACGCCGTGCAGCCGATGAGGCTGATGTCCTTCAGATACATGTCGCGCAGGTCCAATTCGACGATGGGGCCTGCGATCGCGCCGGAAGAGACATATCGCCCTCCGCGTCTCAGGACCTTCAGCATCTTGCCGAAGCCCGCTCCGGCCACGTTGTCGATGACGACATCGACGCTTTCCTGCCCGAGGATGGCGACCGGATCGTCGTGCCGCGTCAGGATATCGTCCGCACCGATGTCCCGGACCATGTCACGCTTTGCGGCGCTGGTAATCCCAATGACCTTCGCGCCGCGGCGCCTGGCGAGTTGAACCACCGCGGAGCCGACGCCGCCCGACGCGCCGGGGACCAGAACACGCATATCCTTCCCGACGCCGGCTCGCTCCACCATGTTCTCGGCGGTTCCGAAGGCACAGGGGAGCGAGGCGAGTTCCGCATCGCTCCAGTCGCAATCGACGGCGAAGGCCTCGTGAGCCGGAACCTTCACATATTGAGCGAAGGCGCCGTCGAAGTCGGAGCCGAGCCAGACGGTTTTCATGCTGCCGAAGCCGTGCATGCGCATGCAGGGGCGCACGATGACACGCTCGCCGATCCGCGGCAGATCGCCATCGGATCCCGCGGCGACGATCCGGCCGCAGCAATCGGTTCCCTGGACCAGGGGGAAGGGCGTCGCCGAATTCCATCCGCCATCGGCGGGGTTTTCGCGCTCGCCGGTTTCGCCCGTCCCCTGTCGGATGGACGACGAGTACCAGCCGAGCCGCGTGTTGATCTCGGTGTTGTTGACCCCTGCCGCCAGGACCTGAAGAAGGACTTCGCCGGGTCCCGGCGTCGGCACCGGGACGTCGCGCAGCTCGAGCTTCTCGTATCCGCCGGTTCCGGTGGTTACGACGGCCTTCATCATCCGGTCAGATCGCAGCATTCCATCTCTCCGGCTGTTCGACATGCTCGTCGCCGGACCTTATCGCATAGGCCGGGCGCGTCCCGCATGATTGCCGTTCTCGATGGCGCGAGGAGGGCACGCTTTTATCCCGGCCGGACCGCCGCAGGCGGATGGGACGGCCGCCCGTCTCAACGAGACTGCGCCGCGATCGCCCGCCCCGCCGCCACACCCGAAGACCAGGCCCACTGGAAATTGTACCCGCCGAGCCAGCCAGTGACGTCGACGGCCTCGCCGATGGCGTAGAGGCCGGGGAGCTTTCGCGCTTCCATGGTCTTGGAGGAGAGTTCGGCGGTGTCGATGCCGCCGGCGGTGACTTCGGCCTTGGCGTAGCCTTCGGTGCCGGTCGGACGGAAGGTGAGGCGGGTGAGCGTCTCGGCGGCTTCGTCGAGCACGGCGTCGGGGAGATTGCCGAGTTCGGCGGTGAGGCCGATGCGGGCAGCGAGCGCCTCGGCGAGGCGGTTCGGCAGGTGCTCGGCGAGAGCGGCTTTGAGATGGGCGCGGGGCATTGTCCGCTTGGCGGCGCGCAGATGGCTGGCGGCATCGTCGAGGACTGAGAGCGCGATCGTCTCGCCGGGCGACCAGTAGGACGAGATCTGCAGGATCGCCGGACCCGACAAGCCCTTGTGCGTGAACAGGGCGGCTTCTTCGAACGCGATGTCGCGGGTTCGGGCAACGACCGGGCAGGCGACGCCGGAGATCTCCTTGAACAGCCGCTCCTCGCCGCCGAGGGTCAGGGGCACCAGCGCCGGGCGCGGCGGCACGACCGCGAGGCCGAACTGCTCGGCGATGGCATAGGCCCGGCCGGTCGCGCCCATTTTGGGGATCGACGGCCCGCCCGTGGCGACGACGAGGTTCGGCGCCGAATCCCTGCCGACCGTGAACCGGCCCCCCACATGGCCGATCTCGCCGATTGGGGTGGACAGCCGGATCTCGACGCCGCCGCGGCGGCACTCCTCCAGGAGCATGTCGACGATCTGCCTCGCAGAGCCGTCGCAGAACAGTTGGCCGAGGGTCTTTTCATGCCAGGCGATGCCATAGGCTTCGACGAGCGCGAGGAAGTCCCACTGGGTGTAGCGCTTCAGCGCCGACTTCACGAAATGCGGGTTTTCGGAGAGGAAGCAGCGTGGCTCGATGCCCAGATTGGTGAAGTTGCAGCGCCCGCCGCCGGAGATCAGGATCTTCTTGCCCGGTTCGTCCGCATGATCGAGGACGAGGATGCGGGCGCCCGCCTGTCCGGCCGTCGCCGCGGCGAGGAGGCCGGCACCGCCGGCCCCGAGGATGATGGCGTCGTAGATCATGGGCGGCTTCTATGGCACGGTGCCGCCGGCGGGAAGCCTCGCGAGGCCCCCGGATCACCAAATGATCGTCACGGCGAGCACTGGCGGCGGCGATGAAGGGCCGGTGGGCCCGGCCTAGATCTTCATGAGGTGGGCCAGCGAGCCCGCGGGATGCCACCAGTGCTCGCTGGTGCGAAAAGCCGGAACGATCGTCTCGACGTCACTGCGCCGCGAAAACTCCGCAACGGCGTCCATGACCGGCTGGCCGGGATAGCTGTCGTGAACCAGAATGTGACCGCCGGGACGCATGAGGTCGATCCAGTTCTCGAGATCGTCCATGCATCCCTCGTAGGAATGGTCCCCATCGACCCAAAGAACATCGAATCCCGTGATGCTGGGGTAACGGGTCTTTCGCGAATCGCCGACGATCAATTCGACATTGGCGCCGATCTGGAGGGACTGGAAGATCTCCAGGAGCTTTTCGTCGTCACGCGGGGCAAGATCGATCGACCAGATCGGGACTGTCGGAGCGGCGCAGCTGAGGAGCAGTGTGCTGCCCCCATGGAGCCGGCCCGTCTCCAGAATCCCGATCTTGGACCGTTCGGCGATACGGAAGAGATACTCCGCTTCCCAGGGCTCCATGCGGATGAATTCGCGCTCGATCTCGGTGTCTTTGGGAAGCGTATAGGGGCGTTTGTTCGCCAGCATCTTCGGCCCGTTATCGCTGGGCTTGCGGATGTGCTTCGTGCGAACCGATGCCCCGAAACGCCTGCGGAACTCCTCGTAGTGCATCGCGGTTTCCCTTTTGTTTTTTATCTGCGACGCGCTCAGCTGCCGACAAGCTTGGCTTGGAACAGCTCTGCAACCGCGTCGCCCATGCCGCTCGTGCCGACCTCCGTGCAGCCCGGCGCCATGATGTCGCCGGTGCGGATGCCGGCCTCCAGTGTCTCGGCGATGGCGGCTTCCAGCGCGTCGGCCTCGGCGACCATGCCGAAGGAATAGCGCAGGCCCATGGCGAGCGAGGCGATCATGGCGAGGGGATTGGCCTTGCCGGTGCCGGCGATGTCCGGGGCTGAGCCGTGCACCGGCTCGTAGAGCGCCTTGCGCTTGCCCGTCGTCGCATCGACCGCGCCCAGCGAGGCCGAGGGCAGCATGCCCAGCGAGCCGGTCAGCATCGCCGCGATGTCGGACAGCATGTCGCCGAAGAGATTGTCGGTCACGATGACGTCGAACTGTTTTGGCGCGCGAACCAGCTTCATGCCGCCGGCGTCGGCGAGCTCGTGCTCGAGGGTCATCTCGGGATACTCTTCCCGGTGCACCCGCGTGACGACCTCGTTCCAGAAGACGCCAGACTTCATCACGTTGCGCTTTTCCATCGAGGTCACCTTGCCCCGGCGGGTCTTGGCGAGGTCGAAGGCGGCCCTGGCGATGCGCTCGATCTCGTAGGTCTCGTAGACCTGCGTGTCGATCGCCCGCTTCTGGCCATTGCCGAGGTCGATGATCTCCTTGGGCTCGCCGAAATAGACGCCGCCGGTGAGTTCGCGCAGGATCAGGATGTCGAGACCCTCGATGATCTCGCGCTTCAGGGACGAGGCGTCGGCGAGGGCCGGATAGCAGATGGCGGGGCGCAGATTGGCGAAGAGCTCCATCTCCTTGCGCATGCGCAGGAGGCCAGCCTCGGGCCGCATCTCGTAAGGGACGCCATCCCACTTCGGACCGCCGACCGCGCCGAACAGCACGGCGTCGGCAGCTTGCGCGAGCTGCATCGTCGCCTCGGAAATCGGCGCGCCCTCGGCATCGTAGGCCGAGCCGCCGACGAGGGCCGTCTCGGTCGCAAAGCCCGCATCGGCGACGTCGTTGAGGACCGCGATCTGCTTTTCCACCTCGACCATGATCTCGGTGCCGATGCCGTCGCCGGGAAGGAGCAGGAGCGTCTTCGATGCCATGGTGATCTCGATGTGGTAGGAGGTGGAAAAGAGGAACTGACGAGCGGTGGAATAGAATTTGCGGCGCGGCTTGGCAAGAATGATGCGATACGCGCGCCGGGCGCGTCCCGGCCTGCTCGCGGGCGCTACGGCAGCGTTGGCCGTCCTCGCCGGAGCCTGTGTGGCGAAGGCTGCGGATCTGGCCGTACCGCTCGACTGCCGGGCGGGCGTCACCTGCTTCGTCCAGCAATATCCCGATTTCGATCAGGGGCCAGGTGCCGTCGATCCGTTCTGCGGCACCAAGACCTATGACGGCCACGACGGGACCGACATCCGCGTCCTGTCGATGGCGGACGTGGCGCGGGGCGTGCCGGTTCTGGCGCTCGGCGAGGGCCGCGTCTTGCGCGGCCGCGACGGCGTGCCGGACCGTCTGGTGCGCACCGAGGAGGATCGTGCGGCAGTGGCCGATCGCGAATGCGGCAACGGCCTCGTGGTCGAGCTGGAAGGGGGGCTCGAGGCGCAGTATTGCCATCTCAAACAGGGGTCCATCGCGGTCCGGCCGGGCCAGACGGTCGCGGCCGGCGATGTCGTCGGCATGGTCGGCGCCTCCGGCAACGCGCAGTTTCCCCATGTCCATCTGACGCTGCGCAGGGGCGGGACCGCCGTCGACCCCGCGACCGGACGCACGCTCGCCGCCGGTTGCCTCCTCGATCCCGCCAAGGGCGCGCCGCTCTGGGGTGAGGCGGCAAGGGACTGGCTGAAGGCCGCCGACGATCCGATCCTGGCGATCGGCCTGTCGGGCGCGCCGCCCTCCTACGACCGGCTGGTCGAGGCGGGGCCACCGGCGGATCTGAAGGCCGGCGACGGCGCGACGGTCGGCTGGGGCTGGTTCTCCAATCTCGTCGGGGGGGACCGCGTCCATATCGTCATCACCGCGCCGGACGGCAGCGTTCTCTCCGACACGACCAGCGAGGCACTGGATCGTTCGAAAGCCGCCTTCCTGCAGTTCTCCGGCCGCAAGCGGCCGCCGCAGCCAGGCATCTACAGGCTCGCCGTCGAGGTGCTGCGCGCGGGCCGTGTCGTGGCGCAGAGGCAGGCCAGCGTCGACATCGACGGTTGACGCCGAAGTCTCGATAGACACGGTGCGGGGCAGGGCCGCTCATCGACCGCTCCGAAGCGGTGCGAGACGCCATGCTGGCGGGATGATCCGGGGCGGCGCCAAAACTCCCCGAAATGACCACAATCGGTAAAGCTTCGCTTAACCCAGTCGGCGCAATAACCGGGCAGCCCAGATCGAGATCGCCCAACTGTCCTGCCGCGTGCGCATCCCCGATGCGTCGCGGCGATGGCGGAGTTTTACCGTTGCCCCTCTTCATCCCCTCGCGCATCGCCGACAACATGACCGCCACGCTGGTCCTGATCGTCGGGCTCCTGGCCTGCAGGATGATCGCCGAAGCGATCGTCGCACGTCGCTCCGACCCGGTCGCGCTGCGCCGCCACAAGTTCAAGATCCGGGCGCTGTGCAACGTCGTCCTGGCGATCGGCCTCCTGGTCATCTGGCTGTCCGAGATCCAGGACATGATGCTGTCCCTGACGGCCGTCCTCGTCGCCGTCGTCGTCGCGACCAAGGAACTGATCATGTGCGCGGCAGGCTCGCTGCTGCGCTTCGGCGGCCATCTCTTCAAGGTCGGGGACCGGATCGAGCTGTCGGGCATCCATGGCGAGGTCATCGACCACGGCCTGTTCTCGACCACCATCGTCGAACTGCCGTCCCACAGCCTCGGCGCGGCGGCCACCGGGCGCACCGTCATGCTGCCGAACTCGGTGCTCTTGACGGGCATCGTGCGGGTCGAGGCGCAGCCGCGCCACTATTCGCCCCACCGCTTCACTTTGACCCTCGAGCAGCCCCAGTCGCCGGGCCGCGTCATCGCGGCGATCGAGAAGGCCGCCGACGCGGCGCTGACGCCCGACCGGGAACTCGCCGCGCGCTTCCACCAGTTCGCTGCCCGCAAGGCTGGCTTCGATACGGCCGGGCCTCAGACGGAGGTCAGCGTCGCCACCAGCGACCTCGGCAAGCTGCAGTTCCACGTGATGGTCTACTGCCTCGCCAAGGACGCCCGCGCCTTGGAGCAGGCGATCCTGCTCGCCGTCCTCGACGAGCTGGGGATCGGCGGCGCCGAAAAGGCACCGGCGCGCCCGGCCGAGGCGGTGCTCACCGAGCTCGCCCGGCAGCTCCGCGAGGGACCCGGCAAGGAGCGCCGCGACGCCGCCAAGGCTGCGTGAGGCTGGCCTCGAAACTGCTCAGGAAGTGGCCAGACTGCCGCTTTCCCGGGCCCTGTCGATCGCAGGTGTGCCCAAGGGTTGGACGGATGATGCACGGCTGTGCGGCGATTCAGCCTTTTCGATCGCGGTAAAAGCCCGCCTCGTCCGGATCCTTCCGCCGGTCTGGCATGGCGCTTGCTGTCCTGCGGCAAGCGCCAGCGACGCGCCATGCCAGACCGGAAGGATCATGATGAACCGACGTAACCTCTTCGCCCGTCTCGCGGGCGCTGCCCTTGCCCTCACCGCGGCCCTCGTCGCCGTCTCGCCGGCCAGCGCCGACGGGCTCGACGCGATCATGGAGCGCGGCACGCTGCGCGTCGCCGTTCCCCAGGATTTCCCGCCCTTCGGC
Organism: Aurantimonas sp. 22II-16-19i; assembly: GCF_002088275.1. Classification (GTDB taxonomy): domain Bacteria; phylum Pseudomonadota; class Alphaproteobacteria; order Rhizobiales; family Rhizobiaceae; genus Jiella. The sequence continues at coordinate 94,000 of NZ_AQQS01000016.1, read as the reverse complement.
AGCGTCGGCACGGACATGGCGCCCCAGGGCTACGACATCGACATGGCCGGCCTCATCGCCAAGGAGATGGGCGTGACGCTCGAACTCGTGCCGGTGACGAGCGCCAACCGCATTCCGTATCTCCAGACCAACAAGGTCGACCTCGTCATCTCCAGCCTCGGCAAGAACGCCGAACGCGAGGCGGTCATCGACTTCTCCACCGCCTATGCGCCCTTCTACAACGGCGTCTTCGGGCCCAAGGACAGCGGCGTCACCAAGGCGGAGGATCTCGCCGGCAAGGTCGTCGGCGTCACCCGCGGCTCGGTGGAAGACCTCGAGCTGACGAAGATCGCGCCGAGCGACACGACCATCAAGCGCTACGAGGACAACAACGGCACGATCTCGGCCTTCCTGTCGGACCAGGTCGATCTCGTGGCGACCGGCAACGTCGTCGCCGCGGCGATCCTCGCCAAGAACCCGCCGCGCAAGCCCGAGCCGCTGTTCCTGATCAAGAACTCGCCCTGCTACATCGGCATGGCGAAGAACGAACCGAAGCTGAAGGAGAAGGTCGACGCGATCATCGCGGCGGCGAAGGAGGACGGCAAGCTCGACGCGATCAGCGAGACGTGGCTCGGCATGAAGCTGCCGGAAACGCTCTGATCGCGCCGACGGGCAGGCGCGCAACCAGCGCCCGCCCGTCCGCCGCCATCCGCGCAGCGCCGGGGCAGGATCATTGACCTACACGTTCAACTTCGACTGGATCGCCCAGTATTATCCGGTCATCGTCAAGGGCATCCTGATCACGCTCGAACTGACGATCGTGGGCGGCGTCCTGGGCATCGCCCTCGGCATCGCCTGCGCCTTCGTCAAGCTCTACGGATCGGGACCGCTGCGCTTCGTCGTCTCGGCTTATGTCGAGCTGATCCGCAACACGCCGTTCCTCGTCCAGCTGTTCTTCATCTTCTTCGGGCTGCCGGCGATGGGCATGCGTCTCGGCGAGCTCGAAGCCGCCAACATCGCGATGGTGATCAATCTCGGCGCCTATGCCTGCGAGATCGTGCGCGCCGGCATCCAGGCGACGCCGAAGGGCCAGTTCGAGGCGGGCGTCTCCCTCGCCATGACGCGGCTCGAGACGTTCCGCCACGTGATCCTCGTCCCATCGCTGCAGCGGATCTGGCCGGCGCTGTCGTCCCAGGTGGTCATCGTCATGCTCGGCTCGGCGGTGGTCTCGCAGATCGCGGCGGAGGACCTGACCTACGCCGCCAACTTCATCCAGTCGCGGACCTTCCGGGCCTTCGAGGCCTATTTCGTGACCACCGTCATCTATCTGTGCCTGGCGATCCTGTTGCGGCAGGCGATGGCCTTCGTCGGCCACCTGATGTTTCCGCGGCGGGCCTCCCGATGACGGACTTCACGCTCTGGGACATCGCGCGCAACCTGCTTCTCGCCCTGCGCTGGACCGTCGCCCTGTCGCTGGTCTCCTTCGTCGGCGGCGGTCTCGTCGGCCTCCTGGTGCTGTTTGCGCGGATCTCGAAGGCCCGGCCGCTGCGGCTCGCGGCAAAGTTCTACATCGAGCTCCTGCAGGGCACGCCGCTCCTGATGCAGCTGTTCCTCGCCTTCTTCGGCCTCGGCCTCTTCGGCATCTCCGTTCCGGCGTGGCTCGCGGCCGGCGCCGCGCTGATCCTCTGGACGGCGGCGTTTCTCGGTGAGATCTGGCGCGGCTGCGTCGAAGCGATCGCCAAGGGCCAGTGGGAGGCCTCCGCCAGCCTCGGCATGACGAGGCTCGAGCAGATGCGCCACGTCATCCTGCCCCAGGCCCTGAAGATCGCCGTGCCGCCGACCGTCGGCTTTTCGGTGCAGGTGGTGAAGGGAACGGCGCTGACCTCGATCATCGGCTTCGTCGAATTGACCAAGGCCGGCACCATCGTCACCAACGCGACCTTCCAGCCCTTCACCGTCTACGGGCTCGTGGCGCTGTTCTACTTCGCCCTGTGCTGGCCCCTGTCGCTGACGAGCAAGTTCCTGGAGAGAAAGCTGAATGTCTCTCATTGAGATCACCGACGTCCACAAGCGCTTCGGCGAGAACGAGGTGCTGAAGGGCATCGACCTCGACATCGACAAGGGCGAGGTCATCGCGATCATCGGCAAGAGCGGCTCCGGCAAGTCGACGCTTTTGCGCTGCATCAACGGTCTGGAGACGATCAACGCCGGCACCATCAGCGTCGGCGGCGTGCAGCTTGCGACGGAAGAGAAACAGTTGCGGGCCCTGCGCCAGAAGGTCGGGATGATCTTCCAGCAGTTCAATCTGTTCCCGCATCTGTCGGCGGGGCGCAACGTCATGCTGGCCCAGACGGTGGTCAAGAAGACGCCGAAGGACGAGGCGCGGCGGGTCGCCGAGGAGATGCTCGACCGGGTCGGCCTCGCCCACCGCTTCGACGCCCTGCCGGAGGAGCTCTCCGGCGGCCAGCAGCAGCGCGTCGCCATCGCGAGGGCGCTCGCCATGAAGCCGGCGGCGCTGCTCTGCGACGAGATCACCTCGGCGCTCGATCCCGAGCTCGTCGCCGAGGTGCTGCAGGTGGTGCGCCGGCTCGCTCAGGAGGGCATGACGCTGATCACCGTCACCCACGAGATGAACTTCGCCCGCGAGGTCTGTTCGCGCGTCGTCTTCATGCATCTCGGCCGCGTTCACGAGATCGGCCGGCCGGAGGAGGTCTTCGGGGCGCCGAAGACGCCCGAGCTGCGGCAGTTCCTCGGCGTTCACTGACGCCGGGAGGAGCCCCCGCGCGGTTCTCGCTCAGCTGCCGAGCGGCCGGATCGACCGGCAGAGGTCGGCGGGGCGGGGCAGATGCGCATGGGCGGCGGCGGCGGCCGACACGCTCGTGAAGGTTCCAGCCGGGAAGGGCGCCACCTTTGGCGTTTCGCCGCGCTGGTCGACCGACAGGCTGAGATTCTCCAGCGTCGCGGCGAGCCAGCCGCCGACATGGTGCATCTCCTGGAAGAGATGCAGCCGCTTCTCGTCGATGCCGACGATCTGCGAGGAGACGATCACCCGCGAGCCAGGCGGTACCTCCTTCAGATACCGCACATGCGCCTCGGCCGTGTAGGTGGTGAAGCCGGTCCGCTCGCGGTAGCGCTCGCCGAGCCCCATCGCGTCGAAGAGATCGTCGATGCCGCGGTCGAAGAGAACGTGATAGTAGGCAAGGTTCAGATGGCCGTTATAGTCGATCCAGGCCGGCTCGACGGCGAGTTCGCGGGAGCGGTACGGCGCTGGGATGGTCGAGGGCATGCCGGGCGGTCTCCTTCTTTGCGGGCACCTGCCGTTGTTCGGGCGGTCACGGCGAATGTCAAATCCGCCAGCGCCGTGCCGCCCCCGCCGCCTCGCCCCCGCCGCCTGACCGGGCATCATGAGCCGTTGCGTGCGCCTGGACTTCTCGCCGGCGGGCCGGTGTGGCAGACCGGGCGCTGGCGGGGCCGCGGAGGATTTTGCCAATTCGCGGGCAAGGCATTGATCGCAATGACCGAGCTGGGTCAGTCTGGCGGGAGAGGAATGCCCGATTCTCCTGCCTGTGCCGCAGCCGGGATCGCGGCGACGAGGGCAGGAGGAGACGTTTTATGGCGCTTCGAGACATTCTGGCCGAGACACGGCCGCGCCGGAGCGGCATTGCGACCGCGGTGGCGCGCCTGAAGGAAAGCTTCGGCGAACGCGTTGCGACCGGCGAGGACGTGCGCCGCGCCCATGCCCACACCATGACCTACATTCCGAACCAGGCGCCGGACGCCGTGGTGTTCGCGCAGTCGGAGGAAGAGGTCCAGCGCATCGTGGCGATCTGCGCCGAAAACGAGGCGCCGATCATTCCCTTCGGCGTCGGCTCGTCGCTGGAAGGCCACGTCAACGCGCCGGAAGGCGGTATCTCCCTCGATCTGTCGCAGATGGACAAGGTGCTCGCCGTCCATGCCGAGGACCTCGACTGCATCGTCGAGCCGGGCGTCACCCGCGAGGCGCTCAACGCCCACCTGCGCGACACCGGCCTGTTCTTTCCCATCGATCCCGGCGCCAATGCCAGCCTCGGCGGCATGGCGGCGACAAGGGCCTCCGGCACCAATGCGGTGCGCTACGGCACCATGCGCGACAACGTCATCTCGCTGACCGCCGTCATGGCCGACGGGACGATCATCCGGACCGCGCGCCGGGCGAGGAAGACCTCCGCCGGCTACGACCTGACGCGGCTCCTCGTCGGGTCGGAGGGCACCCTCGGCGTCATCACCCGGCTGAACCTCAAGCTCTACGGCATCCCGGAGGCGATCCTGTCCGGCGTCTGCCCGTTCCCGACCGTGCGGGATGCGGTGAACACGGTGATCCAGACCGTCCAGTCCGGCATTCCGGTGGCCCGGATCGAGCTTCTCGACGCCCAGTCGATGGTCGCGGCGAATGCCTATGCCAAGCTCGACATGAAGCCCCAGCCCTCGCTGTTCGTCGAGTTCCACGGCTCGCCGGCATCCGTCGCCGAACAGGCCGAGACCTTCGGCATTCTGGCCGCGGACAATGGCGGCGGCGCGCTGGAGGCCTCCGCCCGGCCCGAGGAGCGCAGCCGGCTGTGGAAGGCGCGGCACGACATGTACTGGGCGTCGGTGGCGCTGCGGCCGGGCTGCCGGGCTATCGCGACGGACGTCTGCGTTCCGGTTTCCCGGCTCGCCGACTGCATCGGCGAGACCCAGGAGGATCTCGACGCGAACGGCCTGATCGGCCCGATCATCGGCCATGTCGGCGACGGCAACTTCCACGTCACCCTGCTCCTCGACATGGAGGACCGGCGCGAGATCGACGCGGCCGAGGGCTTCATGGCGCGGCTCGCCCGGCGGGCGGTCGACATGGACGGGACCTGCACCGGCGAGCACGGGGTCGGCCAGGGCAAGCGCGGCTATCTGGAGGCCGAACTCGGCGCCAGCGTCGACGTGATGCGGGCCATCAAGGCGGCGCTCGACCCCAAGCGGATCATGAACCCCGGCAAGATCTTCATGCCGTGACGCAACATTTGCCCCTCGACATTCCGGGTCTGTTCTGGCCTATCCTGAAGGGGCCCCGCGGCGGCTGAGGTCGATCGACGAGCAGCTTCGCCGACGATGCGGCGGCGCGGCGGCGACCTCAGGCGTCCGAGATGACGGCCCGGGCGCCGGACGTCCGGCGGGGAACGCCGGAGGCCATCGAGGATCGCACGGCGTATCTGCGGCCGGGAACGGCTGCGAGACGAAAGGGAGAAGACAAGCTGGTCAGGGCATTCGTCCTTTTTGGTGGACTGCTCGTGCTGGCGCTCCTTGCGGCGCTGGTCGCGCCTTACTTCATCGACTGGACGGCCTATCGGGCCGATTTCGAGCGTGAGGCCTCGCAGATCCTCGGCCGCAAGGTGATCGTGAAGGGCGAGGCATCCGCGCGGCTCTTGCCGTTTCCCTCGGTGACCTTCAACGAGGTGGAGGTCCTGGACGACGACGGCGCCTCGCTGATGACCATCGGGCGCTTCCGGATGGATGCCGAACTCGCCCCCTATCTCTCCGGCGAGATCTACATCTATTCGATGACCGTCGACCGGCCGATCGTGCGCCTGCCGCTTCGCGCCGACGACACCGTCCGCTGGGTGGCCGACGATCCGAGGATCCCGACGGGGGCCAGGGTCGTCCTCCAGAACGTCGCGATCAACGACGGCACGGTGATCATCGAGGACGAGGCGCGCAGCCGCACCAAGACGCTGCTCGATCTCGACGCGACCCTCTCCGCCGGATCGCTGGCCGGCCCGATCGACGGCAGGGGCTCGTTCACCGTCGATGGCGAGGCCGTGACCTTCGACGTTGCGGCCGGCGTTCCCGAGGACGACGGCTCGATGCCGCTTCGGGTGACCGCCAGCAACCGGACGCTCGACGGCCAGATCATCCTCGACGGCCGGGCGACGGCGACCGGCGACGTGCCGCAGTTCTCCGGCAGCGTCGCCCTGGTGCGCCCGGCCCCCGAACCCGCCGATGCCACGGCGGCGGCGGCGAGCCCGTTCGAGGCGCTGGAAGGCGGTGCCGACGAGGCGGGTGATCTGAGCCGGCAAGCCGCCGTTCCGCCGATCCGGGCGACGGGAAACATCGTCCTGTCGTCCGAACGGGCCGAGGTGAGCGAGCTGCGCGTCGCGGCGGGCGGTGGCGCGCAGCCCTATATCCTCACCGGCAGCGGCGAGCTCGCCTATGGCGACGCGGCGCGTTTCTCGCTGACGCTCGAGGGCGAACAGGTCAATGTCGACGCGCTCGCCGGCGCTCCCTCCGCCACGGGCCAGTCCTCGTCAGCGGCCGGGACGGACGCATCGGGCGGGGTGGAGGCGCCGCAGCAGAGCCTGTCGCGCCGCCTCGAGGCGATGCGCGGCATTCTCGCCGAGGTGCCGCGACCGACGATGGACGGCACCGTGCAGATCTCGCTGCCGGTGGTCACCGCCGGCGACACGACGATCCGCGACGTCGCCTTCACCGCCGAGCCGCGCGCTGCCGGCTGGAAGCTCGACAGCTTCGTCGCCGAGGTTCCCGGTCGCACCCGCATCGAGGCCTCCGGCGATCTCGGCGTCGACGAGGGGTTCAGCTTCGAGGGCGACCTGCTCGTCGCCTCGCAACAGCCCTCGGGCTTTTCCGACTGGCTGACCGGCAACGTCGATCCGGCCGTCAGAACCCTGTCGCGCGCCGGATTTGCGGCAAGGACCACGCTGACCGGCGACCGCCAGGTCTTCGACGCGCTGGAGATCGACGTCGGCGGCGACATCATCACCGGCGAGATGGCGCGCGCCGAGACCTCCGGCACGACCACGATGACCGCGAAGCTGAAGGGCGGCAAGGTCGATCTCGACGCGGTGCTCGCCCTGTCGCGCCTGTTCACCGGCCGCGACCGCTCCATCGCCGATGCCGATCGAGTCGACCTGGCGCTGCAGGCCGGCCCGGTCAGCTATGCCGGCGCGACGGCCGACACGGTCGATGCCGATCTCGGCTTCGACGGCGATTCCCTCACCGTCGACCATCTGACGATCGCCGGGCTGGCCGGCGCCCGGCTGACATCGTCGGGCAGCCTCACGGACCTGTCGGGCGGCGATGCCAAGGGCAAGCTGGACGTCGAGCTCGACACGAAGGAGCCCCAGCGCTTCTTCGCCTTCCTGCAGCGGGCCTTTCCCGGCATTCCGCTGATCGAGGTCCTGGCGCCGCGCGCCGAGCGGCTGGCGCCGCTGCTTCTGTCCGGCGAGGTCGAGGCGGTCGACGGCGCGCCGGGCAAGAAGCCGACCTTGCTCGTGCGCCTCGACGGAACGGCCGACGGCACCAAGATCGATCTCAATTCGGCCGTCGAGAACGGCATCTACGCCGCCGCCGAGAGCGGGCGGTTCGGCCTCGATCTCCGCCTGGAGAACGACCAGCCGACGGTGCTTCTCGGCCAGCTCGGCATCGTCTCCGTCGATCTTGCGCCGCCCTCGCCGCTGGAGGTCGAGCTGACGCTTTCGGCGGCCGAGACAGGGCCCGCCGTCGCCAGCGCGACCATGCGCGCGCCGGGCAGCGAGGTCAGCATCGACGGCAGTGTCGAGGTGGCGCCGGGGGGCGTCACGGGTGCTGAATTTGCGGCCTATGTGAACAGCGAAGACGTCGGCCCCTGGCTGCGGAGCCTGGCCATCGACCTCGGCCAGTCCTTCGATCAGGTTCCGGTCGACGTCAATGCGGGCGTCGTCTTCCGCGACGGCGCGTGGCGGATTTCGGGTCTCAACGGCACGATCGCCGGGACCGACGTCGTCGCCGATCTCGCCCGGCCCCTCGGCGAGCCGTTCACCGGCAAGGTGACGCTGTCGCGGCTGTCGCTGCCGTGGCTCGCCGACCTCGTCTACGGTCGGCCGCTGCTCGGGCCTGCGGGCGAGCCGACCTGGTCGCGCGAGCCCTTCACGGCAAGCCTTCTTCCGCCGGTCGCAGCGACGGTTGATGTCGAGGCAGGCAAGATGACGCTGGCCGGCGGGCTAGCCGTCTCGGGCGTCGCCGCCAGCCTCGACCTTTCTCCCACCTCGGCCGCGCTGCAGAACATCCGGGCGCGGCTCGGCGATGCGGAGGTGGCGGGCAGCCTCGTCATGCGCAACACCGAAGGGCTCGCCGGCTTCTCGCTCGCCGCCTATGCCGAGGGGATCGACCTCTCCGGTCTGGCGCCGGCGCTTTCGAGCGGCGAGGGGCCGGCACGGCTGGACGGCGCCCTCCGTCTCGACGCCAGTGGCCAGTCCTACCAGGCGCTGATCCAGGCACTGAGCGGCGCCGGCGACGTCACCGTCGTCAATGCCAGCATTCCCGGCGTGCCCGAGGAGATCCTCCAGCCGCTGCTCGCGGCCGCCGACGAACCCGACTTTCAGCCGCAGGGACAGAGCGCCTCGACCTTCGCGGCGCTCGGCGCGAGCCGGTCCTTCGATGTTGCAACGGCGTCGACCGAATTCACCGTCACCGGCGGGACCCTGAAGCTTGCTCCGGTGGAGATCGCAGGAGGCGACACGCGCCTGACGGTCGATGCCAGCCTCGACCTTGCCGATCTCTCCCTCGACGGGGACCTGACGCTGGCGATCGATCCGGGCCGCGAAGCGGTGGCGGGAGCGGAGCCGACTGTCATCTACGATCTCTCCGGCTCGCTGACCGCGCCGACGCTCGGCCTCGATGCGGCGGCGCTGACCAATTATCTGTCGGTGCGCGCGCTCGAGCGCGAGCAGGCGCGGGTCGAGGCGATGCAGGAGAGCCTGGAGGAGAAGCTGCGTCTGCGCCGCGAGGGGCGCTTCTATCGCTGGCGCCAGGACACGGCGACGCGGCTGGCAGAAGAGGCCGAGGCGCAGCGCAAGGCGGCCGAGGACGAGGCGAGGGCGCTGGAAGAGGTGCAGGCGCGGGAACGTTCGGCGGCCGAACAGGCGGCGCGCGACAAGGCCGCGGCGGAGGAGGCCGCGGCGGAAGAGGCTGCGCGCAAAGCCGCCGAACAGCAGGCCGCGGCGGAGGCGGCTCGCCAGCCAGCTCGCCAGCCGGCCCGGGAGCGCGCGCCAAGGCCGAACCCGCCGGCAGCCTCCGGCCAGTCCTCCGACAGAAGCCCTTCGGCGCTGACCTTCGATCGGCCGCTGCCGGCGAGCCCCAATGCCAGGACGCCTGATTTCGAGTCGCTGCCGGGTGTCACGAATCCGTTGGATTTCTGACGACTGATGGATCGCGGCCATGATCGGCGCAACGTGCCAATGCATCCTCCAGCACGAACAGCCGGATCGCCGAGGAGAGGTTGGTGTCCTGGGCTCGCTCCGCGTCGATCCGGGCGATCAGGCGGGCGAGAGGAAGCTCTTGGCGCAAGGCGATCTCGCGCAGGCACTGCCAGAACCGTTCCTCGACACTGATGGAGGTTGGATGACCGGTGATCGAGACCGAGCGCTTGACGATGGCCATCGAGCCTATGCCGTCAGTGGGAGCGTCGGACGTCCGATCCGGCGCCGGATGGGTGACGTGCTTTGAGGGAGGGAGGCGTCAGGAAGGCGCCGCGCGACCGGGTTCGAATCAGCCGTCCGATGAGATGGAGTGAGGTCCATGATCGGATGCCGCGCCTTGCGAGGACGGCTCAAGCTCTGCCGGCGTCTCTGGCCTTGCGATCCGTGATCCGTCGAGAACGGCCTGACGCCGCTCGCCCTCGATCCGTTCGGCGTTCCGCTCGGCCTTGCTGCGGCCGCTTCTGGCCCGGTTTTCGGCAGCCACGCGCTCGTGGGTGTCGCGCAGGCGCTGCTTCCTCGCCCGGCGCAGATTGACGACATCGCCCATCCCGCCGGCAGCTCAGGTCTTCTTGCGAAAGGCGTCGAGAGACACGACTTCGGCGTCCTTGCGGTCGCCATCGGCCTCGTCGTTCTCCGCGCCGCCGGTTTCGGCGTGCCCGTGATCCTTGGACAGGCGTGACACCGATGCCGGCTGGGGCAGCGGCGTCGGGGCGGGAGCGGAAGAGCCATCCACCAGCTCCGGCTGGCTGTTGGCGGCCGCGGCGCTCTGCACGTCGAATTCGAGCTCGAAGTTCACTGCCGGGTCGTAAAAGCCGCGGATGGCGCTGAACGGCACCAGAAGCCGCTCGGGAATGTCGGAAAAGGAGAGGCCGACCTCGAAGGAGGCCTCGGTGACCTGCAGGTCCCAGAACTGGTGCTGGACCACGATGGTCATCAGCTCCGGATACTTCTCACGCAGCCGCGAGGAAATCCTCACGCCGGGGGCCGAGGTCAGGAAGGTGATGAAGAAATGATGCTCGCCCGGCAGCCCGGTCTTGGCCACCTCGCTGAGAACCTTGCGGATGACGCCGCGAAGCGCCTCCTGCGCGAGAACGTCGTATCGAATAAGATCCTGGCCCATTCCGGCGTTCCGATCCCCTCATTCCCCATTCCGCGCACGCGGACACATCGACCCAAAGGCGTACATGAAAGTGGAGGCTTCTGTTGCCAGGCGCCTCCGAGCCCCGCCTAGAAGTGCGAACCCCCAGGACTTGAATTGAAGCTATCGCGCAGCTTACGCTGCGAGACGTGCTTCCGCATAGTTGTCGTTGGCAACTACTTTTTCGGCCCGATAACGGCGGAACCATGCCGAGCAAAAATTCGCTCTTTACACCCTCGTCGATCCTATTTCGCCCCCGCCGCATGCCAGGATCGCTTGCCGCGACCGTGGCATCGGGTGGAGGCGCCGGGTACCGCCCCCGGGTCCGAAAGGCTTATTCCAACGAACGTTTATCGCCATAGCCGGACGAATGCCCGGCATCGCGAATATAAGGACATTCCCCGCCTGTGAAAAGAGCAGTCTCGACGGATGTGACGTTTGCCGGACGACAATCGCCGGATCGGGCCACTCGCGTGCACCTCGAACCGGTGCTGGGACGGCCGCTCAGGACGTGCAGGGACGGCGCGACGGGGCCTCTGCGCAACGCCCGATCTGTCCCGGTAGCTGCGCGTAGCTGCTGGGGCGAGGTGCGAGGGCGCGGTAAAAAAGTGCTGGAAACCGGTCGGTCCGGCTCGACAGCGGCGCGCAGCTTCGCCATTCGAGGGGGAGCGGCCTCGCCTCGACGGCGGACCGCCGTTTCCGTCTGTCATGAGCGAGACGATGCGCCAGTATCTCGACCTTCTCGATCGCGTCCTGTCGCAGGGGGCCGAAAAGACCGACCGCACCGGCACCGGCACCCGCTCGGTCTTCGGCCATCAGATGCGCTTCGACCTCGCCGCCGGTTTTCCCCTGCTGACGACGAAGAAGCTGCATGTCCGCTCGATCGTCCACGAGCTGCTGTGGTTCCTGAAGGGCGATACCAACATCGCCTATCTGAAGGAGAACGGCGTGCGCATCTGGGACGAGTGGGCCGACGAGAACGGCGATCTCGGCCCCGTCTACGGGGCGCAGTGGCGCTCCTGGCCGGACTATGACGGCGGCCATATCGACCAGATCGCCAACGTCGTCGCGGCCATCCGCCAGAACCCCGATTCCCGCCGGCTGATCGTTTCGGCCTGGAATCCGGCGCTGGTCGACGAGATGGCGCTGCCGCCCTGCCACTGCCTGTTCCAGTTCTATGTCGCGGACGGCCGGCTGTCCTGCCAGCTCTATCAGCGTTCGGCCGACGTCTTTCTCGGCGTGCCGTTCAACATCGCCTCCTATGCGCTGCTGACGGCGATGGTGGCGCAGGCGACGGGGCTGCAGCCGGGCGACTTCGTCCATACCCTCGGCGACGCCCATCTCTACGCCAACCATCTCGACCAGGCGCGGCTGCAGCTGGCCCGCCAGCCCCTGCCGCTGCCGACGCTGCGCCTTGATCCGGATATCGACGACCTCTTCGCCTTCCGCTTCGAGGACATCGTCATCGAAGGCTACGAGGCGCATCCGCACATCGCGGCGAAGGTGGCGGTGTGAGCCGCCAGCCGAGCCTCGTCGCCGTCGTCGCCATGGCCGAGAACCGCGTCATCGGCCGGGACGGCGCGATGCCGTGGTCGATCCCCAGCGACCTGAAACGCTATCGCCGGCTGACCATGGGCAAGCCGATGATCATGGGCCGCAAGACGCTGCAGTCGATCGGCAGGGTGCTCGACGGCCGCGACACGATCGTCCTCACCCGGGGCGATACGGTGCCGTTCGAGGGTGCGAGGCTCGCCCGGAGCCCCGAAGAGGCACTGGACATTGCCCGCTCCTGTGCCGCTTCACGCGGGGCGGACGAAATCGTGATCGCCGGGGGAGGCGAGATCTACCGGCTCTTCCTCGACCGGATCGACACGCTTTACGTCACCACCGTCATGGCGCGGCCGGAGGGCGACGCCCGTTTCCCCGTGATCGACCCGGCGATCTTTGCAGAATCCAGCCGCGACGAATCCTCGCACGGCGATCGCGACAGCGCCGCGACCGAGTTTTCCGTCTACCATCGGATCGGCCGGGCCGCTTGAGGCCCGCCCGGCACCCGTCGTGCCGCCCTCGGCGCAACCGCTTTGCAACCATGCCGGCACTTGTTGGCCGGCGAAAAGCTCACCGATGCGTTGAAAGGCAATTTGGCAGTTCTTATAAGGGCTGAGGACGTGTCACGCCGGGGCTCGATCGGGTCGATCCCCGATTTCCCGACAGTTTGAAAGGATATCGATGCCCTGGAGCAATCAGACCGGCAACGGGGGCTGGAAAGGCGGCGGAAGCGGCGGCCCCTGGGGCCAGCGTCCGCAGGGACCAAGGCCTTCGGGCGGCGGGGGCAATTCGCCGGATCTGGAGGACATCCTGCGCCGCGGCCAGGATCGGCTGCGACGGGCGATGCCGGGCGGCGGCGGCGGCGGTAGTGGCGGTGGTGCAGCCGTCGGCTGGGTGGCTCTCGTCCTCATCGTCGGCGCGGTGCTCTGGATGTTCAAGAGCGTCTATACCGTGCAGCCGGACGAGGTCGGCGTCGAGATGCTGTTCGGCAAGCCGAAGGCGCAGCTCTCCGAGCCCGGCCTGCACTTCATGTTCTGGCCCTTCGAGACGGTGGACACCGTGCCGATCGTCGAAAGCCAGATCACCCTCGGATCCGGCCAGCGGGGCGACAATTCCGGCCTGATGCTCTCCGGCGACCAGAACATCGTCGATGTCCAGTTCGCGGTTCTCTATCAGGTCGACAATCCCGCCAACTTCCTCTTCAACGTCGACGATCCCGTCGCAATGGTGCAGCAGGTCTCCGAAAGTGCGATGCGCGAGGTCGTCGGCCGGCGCCCCGTGCAGGACGTCTTCCGTGACGATCGTGCCGGCATCGCCGACGAGGTCCGCACCATCACCCAGGCGACCCTCAACGAATATGGCGCGGGTGTCCGGGTGAATGCGATCTCGATCGAGGATGCCGCGCCGCCCTCGCAGGTGGCCGACGCCTTCGACGAGGTGCAGCGCGCCGAACAGGACGAGGATCGCTTCGTCGAGGAAGCCAACCGCTACCGCAATCAGCAGGTCGGCCAGTCGCGAGGCGAGGCCGCCCAGATCCGCGAGGACGCGGCCGCCTACAAGAGCCGTGTCGTCCAGGGCGCGGAAGGTGAGGCACAACGCTTCACCTCGATTCTCGACGAGTATCGCAAGGCCCCGGAGGTCACGCGCAAGCGCCTGTTCCTGGAGACCATGGAAGGTGTCCTGCGCGACAGCGACAAGGTGATCCTCGAGCAGAACGGCGAGGCGGGCGGCGCCCAGGGCGTCGTGCCTTACCTGCCGCTCAACGACCTCAACCGAAACCGGCCCGCCGATCGCGGCGAGCCGCGCAATACCGGAACCGCGAGCAGGGAGACCAACAACTGATGGCCAACCGTTTTTATGGTGTCCTGATCGTCGTGGCCGTCGGCGCTCTCCTGTTGTGGAATTCGGTCTTCGTCGTCAACGAGAGGGAACAAGCGATCGTCCTGCGCTTCGGCGAGATCCGCCGGGTCATCGACGAGCCGGGTCTCAACTTCAAGCTGCCGTTCTCCTTCGTCGGGGCCGACAACGTCCAGAAGCTGCCGGACAGGCTGCTGCGCTTCGATCTCGATGACATTCGCGTCCAGGTCTCGGGCGGCAAGTTCTACGAGGTCGACGCCTTTCTGGTCTACAACATCTCCGACGCGGCGACATTCCTGCGGACCGTGTCCGGCTCGGTCATCCAGGCCGAGCAGCGGCTGCGCACCCGTCTCGACGCGGCGCTTCGCCGGGTCTACGGCCTACGCGGCTTCGAGGCTGCGCTCTCGGAGGAGCGCGGCGAGATGATGCGGCAGGTGCGCGACGAGATCCGCCCGGATGCGGCGAGCCTCGGCGTGACCATCGACGACGTCCGGATCCGCCGGACCGACCTGACCCAGGAGGTCTCGCAGCAGACCTATGAGCGGATGAAGGCCGAGCGCCTGGCGGAGGCCGAGCGGCTCAGGGCCCGCGGCCAGGTGGCGGCGCGCGAGATCCGCGCGGCGGCCGACCGCGAGGTGACGGAGACGATCGCGACGGCGCGCAAGGAATCCGAGATCATCAAGGGTGAGGGCGACGCCGAGCGTGGCCGGGTCTTCGCCAACGCCTACGAGGTCGATCGGGAATTCTTCGACTTCTATCGCTCGATGCAAGCCTATCGCACCGCGCTGGAGAATTCCGGCACCACCATGGTGCTCTCGCCGGATTCGGAATTCTTCCGGTACTTCAAGGGCGAAGGCGGAATGGCGGCTGCGGCTCCGGCATCCGGCCAGACATCCGGCCAGACATCCGGTGAGTCTGGCCAGCCCTCCGGTTCACTGCCGGGTGTGGTCGCGCCGGAAGCGCCCACTCCGCCGGCCGACAGTTCGAGTGCGGCCGAGCCGGGCACAACCGACGGCGCGACGGGCGAGGCCGCGTCCGACGCGGCATCGCCCGCAGCCGGCGAGGCGGCGGCGGCATCGACCGCGCCGGGGTCAGCAACCGGGGGCGACGCGGCTCCGGCCTCGGCCCAGGCACCATCGCCGAGCGCGGATCCGGCGCCATCCGCCGCCGCTGGCGCCACCACGAACGCTCCTGCTGCCACGACCGTGCAGTAGGGCGGCTCGACAATGACGGACTTCTTCGATGCCCTCGGTCTGCTTCTGGTGATCGAGGGCATCGTCTATTGCCTGTTCCCGGTCTTTGCCAAGCGGCTGGCCCGGGCTGCGATGGACGCGCCCGCTGAGCGGCTCCGCTGTGGCGGTCTTGCCGCTGTATGCCTCGGCGTCCTGGTGGTCTGGCTCGCCAGGCGGTGAGTCAGACCCATCCGGCGCCCTCCGGCGCGCCGATCGAGCTCGATCCGGGCGACCGCTTCGTCGCCTCCACCGGGCAGGCGACGGTCGCATAAGCAGGGCGGCTTTCGATCACCATTTCTCCAAGAGGCGGTGATCCCCTTGAATAAGTCGAATTTCTCCGCTCCGCTCGCATCTCCTGCATCATGACTCGCCCGGATGGCCGGGCGGGCCGCCAGATCATCAAGGACCCGTGATGGCTGTGAAGCGCGCCTCATCTTTGTCTTCGTACGTCGTGGCGACGCTCGTCGCGGCAGCGCTGCCATTCGGCCCGGCGCTCGCCCAGAGCCCGGACGTGCAAGCGCCCGCCCAGGCGCCCGACGAAGGCGAGACACAGGCGGCACCGACACCTCCGCAAGGTTCTGCAACGCCGGATGCCTCCGAGCGCGAGGTCCCGGCGCTTCCCGTCCCCCCGACCGCAGGCGGCTCCACGGCAAAGGCGCCCTCCACCGAGCCGCGCGCTACCGAGGCCACGCGCAACGGGCCCGCTTCGGTGGCGGACCTTGCCGACAAGCTTCTCGACGCCGTCGTCAATGTCTCCACGTCGCAGGGCGTCGACCGGCCCGGCCGGGGCGTGCCCCCGCTCGAGGCTCCGGAAGGCTCGCCGCTGCAGGACTTCTTCAACGATCTGTTGCGTGACAGGGATGGCCCCGGCGAGCGCAGCGTCCAGTCGCTGGGCTCCGGCTTCGTCATCGACCCCTCCGGCCTGATCGTCACCAACAACCACGTGATCGGCGACGCCGATACCATCACCGTGAACTTCCCGAACGGCGACCAGCTCGACGCCGAGCTGCTCGGCAAGGATGCCAAGACCGATCTCGCACTCCTCAAGGTCGAGGCGGGCAAGCCCTTGCCCTATGTCGAATTCGGCGATTCGGAGGATCTGCGGATCGGCGACTGGGTGATGGCGATCGGCAATCCGTTCGGTCTCGGCGGCTCGGTCTCGATCGGCATCGTCTCGGCGCGGGGCCGCAACATCAATGCCGGCCCCTACGACAACTTCATCCAGACCGACGCGGCGATCAACCGCGGCAATTCCGGCGGGCCGCTCTTCGACATGTTCGGCGACGTCGTCGGCATCAACACGGCGATCATCTCGCCGACCGGCGGCTCGATCGGCATCGGTTTCTCGATTCCGTCCAATCTCGCCGTCAACGTCATCGACCAGCTGCGCGAATATGGCGAGACCCGCCGGGGCTGGCTCGGCATCCGTCTGCAGGCGCTGAACGAGAACATCGCCAAGGGCCTCGGCATCGACGAAACCGAAGGCGCCGTCGTCATGGGCATCGTGCCGGGCGGGCCGTCCGACAACGGCACGCTGAAGGTCGGCGACGTCATCGTCTCCTTCGAGGGCCGCAAGGTGGAAGGCTCCAACGACCTGCCCCGCATGGTCGCCGAGACCAAGGTCGGCAAGACGGTCGAGATCGGCATCCTGCGCAAGGAGGAGGTCTCGGCGCCGGCCAAGGCGCAGACCGTCGAGGTGACCCTCGGCCGGCTGGAGGATGGCGAGAAGCTGCTGGCCGAGGCCGGCGGTGACGAGGAGAAGCCGGACGCCGGCTCGCCGCAGGCCGCATCGAATGGCGTCGAGACCCTCGGCATGTCGCTGTCCGACATCGACGATGCAGCGCGCGCGAAGTTCGACCTGCCGCAGGACGCCTCCGGCGCGGTGGTGACGGAGGTCAAGTCCAATTCGGCCGCCGCGGAGAAGGGCGTCGAGGTCGGCATGACCATCACCGAGGTCGCGCAGGAGACCGTGTCGAGCGCCGCCGAGGTGAAGGAGAAGATCGACAAGCTTCGGGACGAGGGGCGCCGCAACGCGCTCCTGCTGCTGACCGCGACGAATGGCGACGTGCGCTTCGTGGTGGTGCCGATCGACTGATCCGGTCGCAGGCCGTTGCAGCCTCGAGCTTCGGCTCGCTGACGACCGGGGCGATCCCCGCCGGCCGCGCTGCGGCCGTGACTGCCGCGGCGGCGGCATCCTGGGCCGGGGGCGATGGTCCGCCAGTTGCCGGGCGAATACGACAGGGCAATCGAGCGGACGATGAGCGGGCGAGGGGCGGCGCGGCTTGGAGCCGAGCGGTGCTTGCCATCGCTCTGGCCGAGCTCAAACACGGTGGGCCGAGCTCTTAGACCGGTGCCAAGAGGGTTGCCGCTCAAGCGCCGCTGGTGGCTTCATCTCAGCGGCCCGGCCGTCGATCTCCCGGGCCGCTGGTCAGAACGTGGAACGGCCGGACTGCAAATGCAGCCCGGCCGTCATTTCTGTTTCCTGCCGGAGCGGAACGCCGCTCAGTTGAAGCGCGTCGTCGTCCCCTGTGCCGGTCCGCGGTTGGCGGGAGGCGGCGTCGATCCGTCGCCCGACGGTGCGACGGGTGCTCCTCCGGTTTCGGCTCCTGCGTCGGCTGGCGCGCTTCCGGTCGAGCCCTGCGGCTCGGGCAGTGGCATCTGCGTCGGTTCGGTCTTGCCTGGGGTGTCGTCCGCCGGCAGTGGGTTGCTCGGCGGCTGGCCGAGGGACGGAGCATCCGCAGTTCCCTCGGTCGCTGCCGGGCCCTCGCTCGGTTCCATCGTCGTTCCGGGATCGAGCTGCGACGGCGTGGAGCCACGCGGGGCTGAATCGCCCGTCGGGGGAGAGGACGGCGGATTGACGTCCTGGTCCTGGGGCACTGGCCGCACGGTGCCACCGACATCGTCGCTGCCGCTGGTCGCCGGCTGTTCCTGCGACCTGTATTCGACGCCATCGCCGCTGCCGCCGGGCGCCACCGATTGACCGATCGCCTCCTCGGAGACCGGGGGTGCGGACGGTGCCGGCTGCGCGGCGTCCTGGTCCGGCCCGGTGACGGCCATCGGCTTGGCCTCGCCGATCAGGATCGCCGCCTTCGGGCCGGGATCGGGCGCCTCGCCATCCTCGGTCAGGCCGACGAGGTAGTGTTGCAGCAGGTTGTAGCCCCCGAGCGGCTTGTTGTTGCCGATGTGGCAGGTGCCGCAATCGGCCTTGGCCGGGTCGCCGAGCGGCCCCTTGCGATTGGCAGGGAAGACCGAGGCGAGCGGCTGGATGTAGTTCGAGTTGATGTCCCTCGTCATGCGGATGCCCCAATAGGCGATCCAGCGATAGGGCGTCGACTGCGACCAGTCACGGAAGGCCCGGGAATTGTGGCAATAGGTGCAGTTGACGCCGAGCGAGTTCGCCACGTGCATCATGAAGAGATACATGTCCTCGGCCTGCTGCTCCAGGGCGACCTCTGCCCTGCCGGTGCGGGACACCAGCGGATCGGACGACTGGATCTTCGCGTTGGCGTGATCCTCCATGAGATATTCCGACAGCGGCACGTCCGGGAAGAACTGCCGGATGGTCTTGGCCTCGAGATGCCAGGGCCTCGGCTTGCCCATGAACTGGTCGCCGCCGGGCCTGTTCTGGTCGTACCAGGTCCGCGGTGGGACGTTCTGGCCACGGTGGCAGGTATAGCAGGTGACGCCCGAGGGGGCGACGTGCTCCGGCCAGTTCGAGTTGATGTGCCGGACCATCTGCAGCATGCTGCGCGCCACGATCTTGGTGTAGAGCCCGTCGTCGGCGAAGCCTTGCTCCGAGGAGAGATCGTGGCAGTACTCGCAGCCCTGCTCGGGAGAGACCCACTCGGTGATGGCGAGCATCAGCCGGGTGAATTCGGCATCGGTCAGTCCTCCCAGCACCTGGACGTTCTGGTAGACCTCGCTCGCCTGGGGGCTGCCCTCGTTGTCGGCCGGCTCCAGCGCCACCGGCCTGGCGTTGTAGGGCAGTTGCCGGCTGGCGGCCTTGAACTGCACCATTTCGATCGCTGCCGGGCCGGTCTCGATGGATTCGATCGGCGGCAGCACCCACGGGGGAGCGTAGAGCCCGACGAAGACCAGGGCTGCGGCGACGATCCCGACGATCATCGGACTGGAACGGACGTGTTTCCTGCTCATTGGATCACACTCCGCGTGGCTTCGTCGGGGATCGGGAAGGACGGATAGACCGAGGGATAGTTCGGCGCGATGCCGTGCTTGACGCCCCACAGGTACCAGTTGTCGACGACGGTTCCGGTGAGGAGGACGCCGATCGCCCCGGTGAAGGTGGTGAGCACGGCGAACCACCAGGCCCAGCGATGGATGGATTCGAAGGTGGCGTTGAAGCCCATGGTCCAGCGCCAGAAGAGGGCGCCGCGCTCGGCCGCCGTGCCGCGGTCGACGATCTCCTCGGCTTCCCGCTCACCACCGAAACGCGAAACGGCGAGGATCGTCGCGCCATGCATCGCGAACAGCATGGTCGAGCCGTAGAGGAAGACGATCGAGAGCATGTGGAACGGGTTGTAGTACCAGTTGCCGTAGAGCACCGAGACCGACGCCGTCCAGTTCAGATGGGTGATGATGCCGAAGGGCACGGCCTCGGACCAGGAGCCCATCAGGATCGGCCGGAACAGGCCGAGGGAGAGGTAGAGGAAAATCGCCGAGGCGAAGGCCCAGCTCGTATGGGTGCCCATGCCGAGCGCCCGGGCTCTCGTGTAGCTTCTGACCCACCACAGCAGGATGGAGGCGGTCAGGAAGAAGCCGGCGAGGATCCACCAGCCGCCGTCGCCGAGCGGCACCAGCGGGTTGAGTCCGTATTTCGCCGGCGGCGGGTCGAGGGACAGGAAGGGGAGGTTGCGCACGAAGGCGTAAGGGTCCCAGCCGACCGACGCCCACATGTTGAGGCCGATGATCTCGATGGCGATGAAGCCGAAGGCCAGCGAGGCCGCCCCGGACCAGCCGAGATAGAGCGGGCCGACCTGCGGATCGCCGATCTTGCCGAGCCAGTAGGAGAAGGTCTTGGCCTGGATCCGCGTGTCCGAGGAGTGCCGCAGCGGCACCCCGGGGTCGAACGGTCCACGGACCTGGATGCGATTGTAGATGCTGGAATAGGTACCCATCGAGCCGCCCTCCTCAGTAAGCGATGTTGCCGATGGCGGCAGGGGTCTTGAGGTAGAAATCGAAGAAATACGGCCAGCCCCTGTCCCAGAAGGGACCGGAGATGATGATGCAGACGGCGCTCCAGAAGCCGGCG
Source organism: Aurantimonas sp. 22II-16-19i (assembly GCF_002088275.1). Classification (GTDB taxonomy): domain Bacteria; phylum Pseudomonadota; class Alphaproteobacteria; order Rhizobiales; family Rhizobiaceae; genus Jiella. The sequence goes on along the minus strand of NZ_AQQS01000016.1, from coordinate 73,714 downwards.
TTCAGCGCGAAGAACAGGCCGAGCCGGTGGATGCCGTAGGGTCCGACCGAGTAGCAGATGAAATCGCGGAAATAGGCGTTCTCGTGCTCGCCGTATTTCACCACCTCGTCCTTGCCGGGATTGACCGCGCCAAGAATGACGCCGGCATGCAGGCCGAGAAACATCGTGGTGGTGAAGAAGAAGGTCACCGCCAGCATGTGTGCCGGATTGTAGTGAAAGTGCAGGAACTGGTAGCCGACGTTCGACACCCAGTCGAGATGCGACATGATCCCGTAGGGAAAGCCGTGGCCCCAGGCACCGAGCAGCAGCGGGCGGATGACCACCAGCGAGATGTAGGCGAGGACGGCGAAGGAATAGCCGATCGGAACGTGCCAGCCGATGCCGAGCTTGCGGCAGATCTCGATCTCCCGGAAGATCCAGGAGAAGAAGGCGCCGCAGGCGCAGATGGTGACGAGTTGCCAGGTGCCGCCTTCGTTCAGCGGCGCGAGCCCGAGCCCATATTCGATCGAGGGCGGGTTGACCGAGAAGGCGAAGACGTTCGTCGCGTCGCCCTGGCTGATGTCGTAGAAGATCAGCAGCGAGCCGAGCAAGGAGAAGAAGGCGGCGGTCACGCCGAAGAAGCCGACATAGAAGGGGCCGGCCCAGAAGTCGAAGAGGTCGCCGCCGATCAGCGTGCCTCCGCGAACACGATATTTACGTTCGAACGACAGCATCGCCATGGCGGATGTCCCATCTCAATCAGGCCGGGGGGCTTTCCGGGACGGCGCGGAACGCCGTCCCGAGGTCGCGTGGGATCTTTCTCAGCCGATCTGCGTGAGCGGCGTCTCGAGCTGGCTCGTCACCGCCGCACCGCCCGGTGCAGCCGGATTGGCGAGCCAGTTGAAGCGGGCCGTCGACAGAAGGATGAAGTGGATCAGGAGCGCCAGCACCAAGAGGAAGGTGAAAAGGCCGATGAGGGCCCGGCGCGGATCGAAGAGTAGCCAGATTCTCCACATGGGAATGCCTCCTTAACTGAGCATCGTGAGGAACGGCTTGGCCATCTCGAGGCTCGCCTGGCTCACCTCGGGGGTCTGCAGCCAGGGCCGCCAGATCCAGACGAGAATGTGCGCGACGATCGCGATGGCGGTGAAGACCAGGAAGGAGGTCGTGAAGAGTCCGTTGAACTCCTGCGCCTCTCTCTCGGTCATGCCGGAAAGCGTGCCAGCTTCCCGACCCGTCATTGGGTCTGCCATTTCCTTTCTCCTTATTTCCAGGGTCTCCGGAGCGGCCGCGTCGATGACGCGGATGACGCCGAAGCTTCGTAGTCCTCTTCGGCGCTATCGCATGAAGGCGAAGGGGAGGACGGCGTTTGCCGCAGCCCTGGCGTCCCGGAAAACGGCGAAGGCGCCGCCGTTCTCGAAGGGGATTGGCCGCAGACGGGCGGGCAGAAGGCGGGAGGCGAGGGCGACGGCGAGGAAGATCGGATAGGTCACCGCGTAGACGATCCGGTATTCCTGCTGCTCGGCGCGAAATTGCGAGAGGCCATTGCGTTCGACGAGGCTCATTGGGGGTTCTCCCTGGCTGTCCGGATGGTCGTCACCGGGACGGTGAAGGTCTTTGTCATGCGAGCGCCTCCTCGGCGGCGACGCCGCCCGGCAGATGCCGGCTCTCGACGCGCTCGCAGTCCTCGCGGCGGGCGGCGGCTTCCGCCGCATCGCGCAGGCGCCGGGCGGCCGAGATCCGCACCAGCACCGGCTCGCACTCCAGCGCAGCCTGCAGCGCGTCGTTGGCGGCGTTCGACCAGGCGAGTTCGCGGGCTTGCGCCCCGCCGGCCCTGGCAGGCGTCGCCGACACCTTGTCCATGTCCGTGCCGAGCGGCAGGATGTGGAAGAGGACGTCGAACAGGGCGTTGCAGACTTCCTGGACGAGATAGGTGGCGCCGGAATAGCCCATGAAGGGGGTGCCGGTGTGCCGCCGGATGGCCGCGCCGGGGAAGGAGGCGGCGATGAAGGTGCCGCGCCCGCCGGTCTCGGCCAGATACATGCGCTCGTTGTAGCTGCCGAAGAGGACGAGGGGCGGGGTCTCCCGCACCATGCGCCGGACCTCGTCGTTCAGCGTCTTCTTGCCCGACAGCCTCGGCACCGCGAAGCGGCAGGGCAGGCCCATCTCGTCTTCGAGGAAGTGGCGGATTCCTCGCGCGTAAGTCTCGTTCGCGACGATGGCGAAGCTCGCCGTGCCGAAGAAGTCCTGGGTCACCGAGCGCCAGAGATCCCACAGCGGCTTGATCGTCGTGTGCTTCTCGCGGGTGATGAAGGGCTCGGGATCGAGCCCCAGCATCTCGCCGAGCTTCCTCAGGAAGGCGGTCGTCGAATGCAGCCCGATCGGCGCCTGCAGATAGGGGCGCTCCAGCGCCTCGCAGAGCTGGCGGCCATATTCGCGGTAGAGGCAGACATTGGCGTCGGCGACGGTCAGCTTCGGGATGTCGCGCAGATGGCTCCCGAGCGGAAAGACGAGGTTCACCTCGGCGCCGATGCCCTCGATCAGCCGGCGGATCTCCGCGAGGTCGGAGGGCATGTTGAACATGCCATAGGCCGGGCCGATGATGTTGACCTTCGGCTTTTCGCCCTCTTTGCGCTCTCGCGGGGCGGGGATCTTGCCCTTCTTGGGCCCGTATTCGGTCAGCAGCCACTTCAGCGCCCGGTCGGCGCACTGCCACTGGTCCTCGTCGATGGTGCGGGGCAGGAAGCGCTTGAGATTGGTGCCCTCCGGCGTCACGCCGCCGCCGATCATCTCGGCGATCGATCCGGTAACGACGACGCTCGGCTGGCTCGGATCCAGCGTCGCATGGGCCCGCTTCATCGCGCCTTCCGTGCCGGTCTGGCCGAGATTGTCTTCCGACAGGCCGGTGACGACGATCGGCAGTTCGTGCGGCGGCAGGGCATCGGTGTAATGCAGCACCGAGGTGACGGGCAGGTTCTCGCAGCCGACCGGGCCGTCGACGACAACCTGCAGGCCCTTCACCGCGGCAAAGACGTAGACGGCGCCCCAGTAGCCTCCGGCGCGATCATGATCGAGGACGAGCATCAGACGTCCCCCATCCCGGCGTCGTAGGTCGCCGTCTTCTTGCCGTTGATCTGAAGGTCGGCGCGGATCTTCGCCGGCCTGGGCTTCTGCGGAACATCCTCCCAGATGCCGGCGGCATGGCCCTCGCCGACGCCTTCGAAGAAGGCCTTCATCGTGTCGAAGCGGGATTTCGATGCGATCGCGCCGTTGATCACCTCGGCCAGCGAACCGGCGCCGGCCGGGCCCATCAGCGGGCGTGACGAGATGAGGTTGGTGAAATACAAGGCCGGCGTACCGGACTGCTTGGCCTTCTGGACCACCGGCGTCGTGCCGATTGCGAGATCGGGCGAAAACTCTTCGAAGGCCGCGAGATCGTCTTCCAGCGAGGCGCGGAATTTCACGCGAACGCCTTTCGCCTCGAGCCATTCGCGATCGGCGGCCGACCAGGGCGTCTTCGGGCAGGCCGTGCCGACATAGCGCACGTCCGCGCCGCTCTCGACGAGCAGCCGGGCGACCAGGAGCTCGGAGCCCTCGTAGCCGGAGAGCGTGATCCGGCCCTTGACGGGAGAGCCGGCGAGGGCGCCCCGGATCGCCGGGAGGATGGCGTTCTGGGTGGCCGCGATGCGCTCCGCCGGGACGGCGGCGGCCTCGCCGATGCGGGCCAGCCATTCCGCCGTGCCATCGACGCCCACCGGGGCGGAGCCCACCACGGGCCGGCCGGCCGTCTCGAATTCGCGGATCGAGGCGGTGTAGAAGGGATGGATCGCGGCGACGACGCTGCAGTCGAGGGCGGCATAGAGCTCGCGCCATTCGCGGGTCGGGACGACCGGACCGGCAGCGAGGCCCAACGGCTCCAGCAGCCGCCCGATCACCATCGGATCGGCGGGGAACATCTCGCCGAGAAGCGCCACCGAGGGCCGGTCGCTCAGTGGCTGGCGGGGCGCCGCGACGGGGCCGGCCTCGGCCTCGCCCCTCGCATAGGCGAGCATGGCGCCGGCGAGGATGTCCTTGGCCTCGGCATGGGTCGGCACGCCGAAACCGGGAACGTCGATGCCGATGATCCGGACGCCGTCGATCGCCTTCGGCAGGAGCCGGAGCGGCACGCCCGACGCGGTGGGCACGCAGAGATTGGTGACGACGATGGCGTCGTAGAGGGCGGGGTCGGCGAGTTGGTGGACCGCCTCGCGGATGTCCTCGAACAACTTGCCGGTGACCAGCGTCTCGGAATTGAACGGCACGTAGCCGACGGTGCGGCGGGCGCCGTAGAAATGCGAGGTGAAGGTCAGGCCGTAGACGCAGCAGGCCGAGCCCGACAGGACCGTCGCCGTGCGCCGCATCCGGAGGCCGACGCGCAACGAGCCGAAGGCCGGGCACATGGACTGCGGCTGGTCGTGGGGGCCGGCCGGATAGTCCCTGGCATAGCGGTCGAGGATCTCGCTCTTTCCGGCCTTCGCCGCCGCCGCGCGCATCTCCGCCTTGCCGGCATGGCAGGAGGCGTCGCCGTCGCGAGGCGTCGCGGCAGTCCCGGCGATCGTCTCCGGGGCGCTGGCGCCGTCGCCATCGTCGCGCTTCAGGTCTGTGTCGGAATAATCCATGACCCTCACGCCTCGTCGTAGACGACTTCGAGGGATGGGCGCTGGACCACCGGGCGGCCCATCATGTCGGCAAGGCTGGCCGGCTGGAGCTTCACCTCGCGGCCGGTCGCCTCGTCGGAGAACAGGCCGAGCAGGCCGTCCTGGTCGAGCGGGGTCGGGTGGAGCGGCGGCGCCTCGCCGACATTGGTGGCGAGCTGTTCGAAGAGCGGCGCCCAGCGACCGCCGGGCATGCCGACGATCTGGTAGTTGGCGCTCTTCCTGCGGATGTCCTCGTCCGCCGGGATCGCGGCGAGGACGGGGATGCCGACGGATCTGGCGAAGGCCGCAGCCTCGCCGGTGCCGTCGTCCTTGTTGACCACCATGCCGGCGACGCCGACATTGCCGCCGAGCTTGCGGAAATACTCGACCGCCGAACAGACATTGTTGGCGACGTAGAGCGACTGCAGGTCGTTGGAGCCGACGACGATGACCTTCTGGCACATGTCCCGGGCGATCGGCAGGCCGAAGCCGCCGCAGACGACGTCGCCGAGGAAGTCGAGCAGCACATAGTCGAAGCTCCAGTCGTGGAAGCCGAGCTTCTCCAGGAGTTCGAAGCCGTGGATGATGCCCCGGCCGCCGCAGCCGCGGCCGACCTCGGGCCCGCCGAGCTCCATGGCGAAGACGCCGTCGCGCCGGAAGCAGACGTCGGAGATGGCGACTTCCTCGCCCGCCGCCTTCTTGGCGGAGGAGGTCTGGATGATGGTCGGGCAGGCCTTGCCGCCGAACAAGAGCGACGTCGTGTCGGATTTCGGATCGCAGCCGATGAGGAGGACCCGCTTGCCCTGGCTCGCCATCATGTAGGAGAGGTTGGCCAGCGTGAAGGACTTGCCGATGCCGCCCTTGCCGTAGATCGCGATGATCTGCGTCTCCTTCGTCACCTTGCCGGTGGCGACGGTGGACGGTTCGATCGCGGCCTCGGCGCGAAGCCGTTCGGCCATGGCGCCGGCTGGCCCGCTCGCGCCCTCGACATGTCGTAGCGCGTTGCTCACATCGTTCTCCAATCCAGGATCATCTTCAGGCAGTCGGCGTCCTCGAACGCCGTGCGGTAGGCAGTGTCGGCGTCCGCCGGGCGGGCGGCGTGGGTCACCAGCCCGTCGAGGCTGAGCCGGCCCGAGGCGATGAGGGAGAGCACCGCCTCCATGTCCTGCGGACGCCATTCGGCGGCGATCTTCATCCGCACCTCGCGCATGAAGGCGGGCGGGAAGGCGAAGGAGACAGGCTCCTTGTAGAAGCCGGCGAGGACGATCTCGCCGCCGCGACCGAGCCTTGGAACCAGCCGGTCGAGAATCGTCGCATCGCCGGACACGTCGAGGATCTGCCGGTAGTCGGAGCGCTCCTCGGCCTCGGGGGCGATGACGGCATAGCCGGCGGCGCCCGAGCGGCGGAGCGGGGCGCTCTCCCAGACGACCGCCTGGCCGCCGAGGGCGACGACGATGCGCGCCGCGAGCCGGCCGAGGGCGCCGTGACCGACGATCAGCTCCGGCAGGTCGCGGCCGGAGGCGCGGACGGCGTGATGGGCCGTCGCGGCAAGCGCCAGCAGCACCGCCTCGTCGCCAAGCGTCGCCGAAATCGGCACCAGCCGGCCTTCCGGCAGCTGCACGTGGGAGGCCGAGGCGCCGAACAGGCCCCTCGCGCCGTCGAAGCCGTTGGAGCCCGGCACGAAGACCTTGTCGCCAGCCTTCAGCCGACGAGCATCGCCGGCATCGACGATCCGGCCGACCGCTTCGTAGCCGGGAACCAGGGGATAGCCCATGCCCGGAAAGGCCGGCATCTCGCCCGACCAGAGCAGCCGCTCGGTGCCGGTGGAGATGCCCGAAGCCTCGATCGCCACCACCACGTCGCCCGGCTGCCGGGGCGCCAGACCCAGCCGCCGCATGCCGAGCTGGCGGGGCTGGTCGAAGACGATGGCGTCGGATTGGGTGAGCAAGGGAAGGACTCCTGAATTGAGTGTCAGTTTAAATTGACAGAACCAACTGTCAAGTAAATCTGACATTGCGGCGCGGAATCTCGCCGAGGACGATGCTGGCAGCGACGGGCAGGGCGGTGGGAATGTTACGGATTCGGGTCAGGCCGGCGGCGCTCATCAGCCGTCCGACCTCGCCGGTCGTGCGTGGCCGCCCACGGCCCATGGCGAGGAGGTAGAAGCCGAAATAGGCGTCGGCGATCACCGCCGAATCGCCGGTGCCGGCCATCGGCTCGGCGACCATGACGACGCCGCCCGGGCGCAGGGCCTGTCGGGCCCGGGTCAGGAGCCGGATCGCCTCGGCATCGTCGTGGTCGTGGAGAATGCGCACGAGGGTGACGAGGTCGAAGCCGCCGTCCGGATAGGGATCGGTGAAGAAATCCCCAGAATGGACGTGGATGCGCCGGCCGAACCGGCTGTCGCCGATGCGCTTCCGGGCGATCTCGGCCACCGCCGGCAGCTCCATCAGGTGCAGCTCGACCTTCGGATGGCGCTCGGCGACCTTGCGCAGGAAGCGCCCGTCGCCGCCGCCGAGATCGAGCATGCGCTTCGACCAGGAGATGTCGTAGGAGCCGAGGACCTCCTCGGCCACCATGTCCTGGCTCGCCGCCATCAGGTCGGTATAGGCCTCGACGTCGGCATCCTCCGGTGGCCGGCCGCCGGGGCGCGCGGCATAGGGCCAGAGCCTGGCAAGCCGCGTGTCCTTGTGCTGGCCCTTCAGCAGCGCCACCGGGTCGGCGAGGTCGTGATAGACGTCCCTGTGGTGGCGGATCATCGCCTCGGCGCCCGGATTGGCGATCAGCGCCGCCCCGAGGGGGCCGAGCGCATAGACCGTCTCGTCGTCGCTGTCGTCGATCTCCACCAGATCGATCGCGTCGAGCGCGCGCAGCAGGCGTTCCGTGGCGGGCTGCGTCAGGCCGGTGGAGGCGGCGAGCTCCGCCAGCGTGCGCGGGCCGCGCGACAGGTGCCGGAAGAGGTCGAGCTCGACGCCTGCGGCAAGCGCCTGGGAATAGACGAAGCCGGCGACGAGATCGAACAGCCGGCGCGAGCTCCGGCGCGCGAAGCGCCGTGTCAGCCAGTTGCGCGAGGCGCTCCGCTGGAACGCCGGATCGCCGAGCTTGGCGTTGCGGTAGTCCCGCCAGCGATCCCGGCTCGGCCGGAAGAAGCGCCGGATCTCGCGGATCGGGTCCGCCCAGCCGGACGGCCGCTCGGACAGAGGTTGCGCGGGCTGAGATTCCGTGGCCGACATGGCGTCAATCCTTTTGGACAGTGCAGTCTGTCAATTTTATTGGACAACCAGATCGCCCTCGTGTCAATCTTCTCCTCCAAGGTTCGAAGGATGATGCGATGCACGTAGCCATCGTCGGAGCCGGGGTCGGCGGGCTCGCGGCGGCAGTGCGCCTTGCTTCGGCCGGGCTCGACGTGACGCTCCTGGAGGCCGGCGACGGGCCGGGCGGCAAGCTGCGCGAAGCCGCGGTCGGCGGCCGCCGGATCGATGTCGGCCCGACGGTCTTCACCTTGCGCGACGTCTTCGATGACATTTTCGCGATGGCAGGCGAGTGTCTCGACGATCACCTGACCCTGCGCCGCTCAGAGAGCATCGCGCGGCACGCCTTCGCCGATGGCTCGCGGCTGGACCTCTTCGCCGACCAGGGACGATCGGAAGCGGCGATCGCCGCCTTCGCCGGATCGGGGTCGGCAGGGGAGTACGCCGCCTTCTGCGCCAAGGCCCGCGACGTCTGCGAGACGCTGTCACCGATCTTCATGCGGGCCGAGCGCCCGTCGGGTCCGGTCGGCCTGATGGCCCGGGCCGGGCCGCTGGGCCTCCCGGCGATCCTGCGGATCGGCGCCGAGACGACGCTTGCGCGCGCGCTGGCGGGACGGTTTTCCGATCCGCGCCTCGCCCAGCTGTTTGCCCGCTACGCGACCTACAACGGCTCCTCGCCGTTTCTCGCGCCGGCGACCCTGATGCTGATCGCCCATGTGGAGAAATCCGGTGTCTGGCTGATCGAAGGCGGCATGAAGCGCCTGGCCGAAGCGCTGGCGGCGCTCGCCGAACGGCGCGGTGCGCAGCTGCGCTACGGGGCATCCGTCGCCGCGGTCGAGACGGCCGGCGGCCGGGCGAGCGGTGTCGTCCTGGCCGATGGCGAGTTCGTCTCGGCCGACGTGGTGCTGGTGAACGGCGACGTCGCGGCGCTCTCCGCCGGCCGCTTCGGGCCCGCGGCGCAGGGCGCCGTCGATCCGCCGTTGAAGCGGGAGGAGCGCTCGCTCTCGGCTCTCACCCTCGCCTTCGAGGCGCGGACCGGCGGCATGCCGCTGCTGCACCACAACGTCTTCTTCTCGTCCGACTATGAGCGCGAGTTCGACGAGATCCTGCGCCAGCGCCGGCTGCCGTTGGACCCGACGGTCTATGTCTGCGCCAGCGACCGCGACGATGGCGGCGCCCTGGCGCGGGAGGCCATCGAGCGGGGCCGCGAGCGGCTGTTCCTGATCATCAACGCGCCGGCCGACGGCGACATGACGAGCTTCGACGAAAGGGAGGTCGAACGATGCGTGAGCGCGGCGTTTTCGAGACTGCGAGCTTCGGGTTTGGAGGTCGACCAACCGGACTGGTCGGCGATGGCGCGTTCGACGCCCTCCGATTTCGAGAGACGCTTTCCGGCGACGGGCGGAGCGCTCTACGGGCGGGCCTCGCATGGGTCGACGGCTTCGTTCCGGCGTCCCGGCGCCAGAACGAAGCTGCCCGGCCTCTTTCTCTGCGGCGGCAGCGCCCATCCCGGGGCCGGCCTGCCGATGGCGGCGCTGTCGGGCAAGATCGCAGCGGAGGCTATCCTTTCGGCCCACGCTTCGACCAGAGCGTCCCGCCGGGCGGCTATGCCTGGTGGTATGTGGACGCGCTTTCTGCCGACGGCAAACATTCCCTCACGCTGATCGGCTTCGTCGGCAGCGTGTTCTCGCCCTATTACCGCTTCGCCGGCCGCAAGCGTCCCGAGGACCACGTCTCGATCAACGTCGCGCTGACCGGGCCGGCGGGCAAGCGCTGGACGATGACCGAACGCCGGCGCGACGCGCTGCACCGCGATGCCGGCACGCTGTCCGTCGGGCCGAGCGCGATGCGCTGGGACGGCACCGGCCTCACCGTCTCGATCGACGAGATCTCGCCGCTGATCCCGCGGCGGGTCAAGGGGACCATCCGGCTCTATCCGGAGGCGGTGGTGAACCATCCCGTCGCGCTCGATGCGGACCAGCGGCACTGCTGGTGGCCGATCGCCCCTTGCGCGCGCGTCGAGGTGGAACTCGATCATCCGAAGCTGTCGTGGTCCGGCAGCGGCTATTTCGACTTCAACACCGGTGAGGTGCCTCTGGAGGAGAGCTTCCACCGGTGGAACTGGTGCCGCGCCTCGGTGCCGGAGGGCACGGTCGTCCTCTACGACCTCCTCGACCGCGACGACCAGTCCTGTTCGCTCGCCATCCGCTTCGATCCGAAGACCGGCGTCGCCGACTTCGAGGCGCCGCCGCCGGCGCGGCTGAAGAAGAGCTTCTGGGGCATGCGGCGGTCGACGAGGTCCGAGCGCGGCGTCGAGGCGAAGGTGCTCGAAACGCTGGAGGATTCGCCGTTCTACACGCGCTCGGTGGTCGGCACACGGCTGCTCGGCCGCGACGTCACCGCGATCCACGAGAGCGTCGATCTCGACCGCTTCGCCAATCCGCTGGTGCAGATGATGCTGCCCTACCGGATGCCGCGGCGGTTCGTCTGAGCCTTGCCGAGGCGCTCCGCGGTCACATCTCCTGCGGGCGAAGGTCGATCGCGCGGCGCGCGGTCATCTCGTTGAGGCAGCTCGCATAGACGATGCTGCGGATGGTGCCCTCGCTGTTGGCGACATAGAGCCGCTGGCATTCGGCGTCGCGATAGGCGATCCAGGCGCGCTGGGCCGCGCGCAGGGTCTCTGCCGCGTCCGGATCGATGCCCATCTCCGGTAGGCGCTCGTCGGTGGCGCGGGCATCGGACATGGCGTCCTTGTAGCGCTCGTTCAGGATGACGTCCCAGGCCTCCTGCTCCTCCTGGAGGCAGGCGGCGATGCCCATCGTGGTCGAGCCGTCCGGACGCTCCTGGCATGGATCGGAAAGCGTGCCGATGCAGGCGGCCTCGTCGCTCCCTTCGAGACAGGTCCTCAGTGCCGCGACATCGGACGCGGCCGGTTCAGCCGCAAGCGTCGGGGTGACCTGCAGTCCGAATCCGGAGGCGATGATCGCGACCATGATCGAGAGCCGTGCGAGAGGACGTCGGCGCATAGGGAAAAGACCTGTCGTTCGTCGGAGCGCCGTGCCTCCGAGAAGACGCACGAAAAACGCTCAGACACAGTGAATCGGCGCATCGTGCTTGCCGAAAACCGGTTCCGATCTTCGGGCCGATGCCGTGGCGCGGCGCCGCCCGATGCGGCGCCCCTGGTTGGCGGCGAGTTCTTATCATGCTCCGGCACGGGGCGGTGAGTCCCGCAACCGTATTCACCGATCAAGTGTTGCGATCCTGTCCGGCGATCAACGTCGACTGCCGCCTGTGAACCGGTTCATCCCGCGGCGAGATCATGCGTCTGGAGGTCGTCCGCAAAAGCCGTCGTCATCACCCGCGCCACCCGCTCCGGCGCCTCTTCATGGGCGAGATGGCCGAGGCCGGCGAGCGTCTCGACACGGCCATCCCTCACCATGCCCGCGACGCGGGCGGAGACTTCCGGCGGGATCGCCCGGTCCCTGGTGCCGACGACCAGCGTCAGCGGCACGAGCAGCCGCGGCAGGTCGCGGCGAAGGCCTTCGAGGTCCCAGTTCGCCATCATCGACAGGGCACCCTCCACATGGGCGGGGGAGGAGAGCAGGCGTTCGTAATAGGCGACGCCCTCCGGCGTCAGCCGCGAGCCGGTGCTCTCCATCAGCTGGGCGACGGCCCGGCCGTTGCGCGCCCGCCAGGAAAAGAAGCGCGGCGCGACGGGATTGAGGAAGAGCAGCTTGGCGAGCCGCGGGAAGAGATGCGCCGCGACGCCCGGAAAGGGCAGGAGCGCGCCATTCAGCGAGACGATGCGGCGCGGCGCGACCTGGCTGTCGAGGGCCATGCGCAGGAGGATCGCGGCGCCCGCCGAGTGGCCGGCGGCGTGGACCGGCTCGGCGCCCACCGCCTTCAGCATGGCGGCCAGTGCCGTGCCCATGCCGGTGATCGAGGGGCGGCGCCAGCGGGGTGCGGCGGTGAAGCCGTGGCCGGGCAGGTCCGGCATGATCACCCGGAAGTCGCTCGCCAGGATCGGCGCGAGGTCGCGAAACGAGTGAGTCGAGGCGCCGGTGCCGTGGAGGAGGAGAAGGGGCGGAGCGTCCTCCGGCCCAAGGATCTGGACGTGAAACCGCGTGCCGCCCGCCTCGACGAAGCGGCTCGCGGCGCGATGCGGCCAGTCGCGGCCGTCGCGGGAGAAGTCGAGCCGCCCGCTCATGGACGACCTGCGGGAAGTTGAGCCAGTCCGCGGGGTGCCGCGGCGATGGCATCGGAGACAGCCTTCGAGTCGGCCCGCGGCAGGGCCAGATAACTCCCGCCCAGGGCGGCGGCGATCTCCCGCGCCTGCTCGCTCGGACGCTGCGAGAGGTCGATGACGAGGGCGGCGATCCCGCGCGCGCGGACCGCCCGCGCCGCATCGCAGGCGTCGGCCATCGCCTTCGGCCGTCCTGCGGCGCCGCTGAGGGCGATGTTCGCCCGCCCGTCGGTGAGGAGGGCGATCAGCGGCGTGCGCCCCTCGCGCGCCGAGGCGGCGGCGAGATCGAGAGCGGCGAGGATGCCGCTCGCCAGCGGCGTGCCGCCGCCGGCGGGCAGGGCGGCCAGCGACCGCTTGGCCCGTGTGAGCGACTTCGTCTCGGTGAGGAGAATGTCGGCCCTGGTGCCGCGAAAGGCGACCAGCGCAACACGGTCCCGCCTGACATAGCAGTCGGCGAGGATGCGTTCGACGGCGCCCTTGGCCTCGGCGAGACGAGCGAGCGCGGCCGAGCCGGAGGCGTCGACGGCGAAGATCGTCGCCGTCTCGGACTTGCCGCGGTGGCGCCGCACGCGGATGTCGGCGCTTCGGATCTCGAGCGGGCGGGACGCCGCGCCCGGCAGGCTCTCGGCGCGCTCCATCCGTCGCAGGTTCTGCCAGGGGGCGGCGGCGCGCAGCGTCGCGACGACGTCGAGCCGGTCGCGGCGCGGATCGCCGGGGCGCGTGCCGACCACCCGGCCGCGCCGGGCCCGCTCGGCAAAGGCGCCTCTTCGGCCGGAGCCGGCCCGCTGCAGCGGCGGGCGCGCCATGGCGGCAAGCGCGGCGAGGAGATCGGCGGGGAGGCTCGCCTCCATCGTCTCGACGGCGATCTCCTCCTGCGGCTCGATCTCGGCCGGATCGCGATTCTCCGACGTGTGCGGATCGGGCGGGGGTGGATCGTCCGGCGGGGCACGATCCTCCTGATCGCCGGGTTCGTCCTGGCTGGTCTCTTCTCCGGGCATCTGCGGCATCGTCACGGCGCGGGGCAGGAGCACCAGCCGGATCGCGGCGTCGAGATCGCCCTGCGCCGGTACCGGACGGCCAGCCAGCGCGGCCGAGGCGCAGGCGGCGCGAAGGGCGAGGCTCGGGACCCGCAGCGAGACGATGCCGAAGGCCATCGCCGCCTGGCAGATCGTCTCGATCGCCGTCTCGTCGGGGCGGACCGAGGCGAGGTGGGATCTCGCCGCGAGGATGGATCCTGCCGCAAGGTCGGCGTCCCCGTCGCGGGTGCCGCGCGGGTCGGCGCCATCGAGGGACAGCCACAGACCGAGCCGCTCGCAGAGCGCGTCCGGCGGCGCCTCGTCCGGCTCCATCCCCTCGTCGAGGGCGAGGACGCCGATGCGGGCCGGCGCCTCGGCCGAGATGCCCTCGCGTTCGATGGGGACGGTGCCCCGGTCGAGGGCGAGCGCCAGCAGCCCGGCGCATCCCTCGCCCATCCGCTCGGCCATGGCGGCAATGACGATGCCGCCGTCGGCGGCGGTCAAGACGCCGCGTTCCAGCACCGGGCGGCCGGCCTGCAGCGAAGCCGAGAGGTCGAGGCCGCCGAGAAGCGCGGCCTGGGACATGCCAGCCGGGATCTTCCGCATCGAGACACCTTCGGGAAGAGCCGCCCGAACCCGATCGAGAACCACCTGGCGCACCGGCCCGGCGCGGGCGGCGAGCCTCAGACCAATCCCCGGGTCGACGGCGAAGATGGCGAGCGCCGTCAGCGCCTCGCGGAAGAGCGACTGCCCGTCCGGAGGGGCGGAGCGGTCTGCGGCCCGTTCGGAAGGAGCGCCGTCATTGGCGGCGGCGGGTCGGGCGCGGCCCATGTCCGGCCCGGGCGCGTTCACGCCGCCGCGAGTTCGCCGACGGCGCGTTCGACGCGCGTCGCCGAACCCGCCTCGTCCAGCGGATCGCGGCGCAGGCGATGGGACAAGGCGAGCGGGGCGAGGCTCGCCAGATGCGGCCACAGGACTTCGCCGTCACCCTGCAAGGCGGCGAGGGCCCGTGCGGCCCGCATCAGCGTCAGCTCGCCGCGAAGCCCGTCGGTGCCGAGGCGGATCGAGAGCTGGGCGGCCTTCTCCAGCGATTCGTCGGGGACCGCGACGGTGCCGAGACGGTCGCGAGCAGCGACGATGGCATCGCGGATGCTGGCGTTCTCGGCCGCGTATCCGGCGACGAAGCCGGCCGGGTCGCGCTCGAAAGCGTCCCGGCGCTTCACCACCTCGATGCGGGTCTTCAGGTCGCCCGGCGTGCGCACCTCGACGGACAGGCCGAAGCGATCGAGAAGCTGCGGGCGAAGCTCGCCTTCCTCCGGATTGCCGCTGCCGATGAGGACGAAGCGGGCCGGATGGCGCACGCTCAATCCCTCGCGCTCGACGACGTTTTCCCCCGAGGCCGCGACGTCGAGGAGAAGATCGACCAGATGGTCCTCGAGGAGGTTGATTTCGTCGATGTAGAGAAAGCCGCGATGGGCTTTCGCCAGGAGCCCAGGCTCGAAGCGTTTCTCGCCGCCGGACAGCGCCCGTTCGAGATCGAGCGCTCCGACGATGCGGTCCTCCGTTGCCCCCAGCGGCAGGTCCACCACCGGAACCTGCAGGGTGACGCTCGCCTGCGCCCTTTGCGTCTCGGACTGCGGGCGGCAGGTATCGCACGCCTCGTCCGGACGCGCCGGGTCGCAATGATAGGGACAGCGCGCCGCCTGCATCTGCGGCAAGACGGCCGCCAGCGCGCGCACCGTGGTCGACTTGCCGGTGCCGCGATCGCCGAAGACCAGCACGCCGCCGATGGACGGATCGATGGCCGCGATCGACAGGGCCAGCTTCATCTGGTCCTGACCGACGATGGCAGCGAAGGGAAAGGCAATCCTCATGACCGACAGGCTAGCGGCTTTCGCGCGTCCTGAGAAGCCGTTTTCTCATCGAGTAGACAATCGGATGTCAATATAATTGGACATGCGAGGGAAGAGCCTGCGGCCGGCGCTGTTGTGCGCCGCGCGCGGCTGTGGTCGAAGCGGGCGAATGGAAACGAACAGGACAGAGCAGCCATGACGGTGCATTTCATCGGGGCGGGCCCCGGCGCGGCGGATCTCATCACCGTGCGCGGCCTGAGGCTGATCGAGCGCTGCCCGGTCTGCCTCTTTGCCGGCTCGCTGGTGCCGCAGGAGGTGGTGAAGGCCGCGCCGGAAGGGGCGAGGGTGATCGACACCGCGCCCCTGACGCTCGACGAGATCATCGCGGAGATCGAGGCGGCGCATGGCCGCAGCGAGGACGTCGCGCGGGTGCATTCGGGCGATCCCTCGCTCTATGGCGCGATCGCCGAGCAGATCCGCCGGCTCGATGCGCTCGGCATCCCCTTCGACATCACCCCCGGCGTGCCGGCCTTCGCGGCGGCGGCCGCCGCCCTGAAGCTCGAACTGACGGTGCCGGAGATCTGCCAGACGGTGATCCTCACCCGCACGGCGATGAAGTCCTCCTCGATGCCCGCGGGGGAGGAGCTTTCCACCCTGGGGCGGAGCGGCGCGACCCTGGCGATCCACCTGTCGGTCCGCAACATCCCCCATATCCAGCGCGAGCTGACGCCGCTTCCGGCCTATGGCGAGGACTGCCCGGCGATCATCGCCTACCGGGTCGGCTGGGAGGACGAGGCGTTCATCCACTCGACGCTCAGTGAGCTCCAACGCGCCGCCCGCGAGGCCAAGCTGACGCGCACCGCGCTCATCTTCGTCGGCCGGGCCCTGGGGGCGAAGGACTTCATCGATTCCAAGCTCTACGACGCGAGCCATGTCCACGTGCTGCGGCCGAAGCGGAAGGCTTGAGGGCTGAAGCTCGGCTTCCTGCCGCGTTGGGCGGGAGGCTCGCCGTCGGGGTTTGCCGGCAAGGAAGAGGGGGGTCCTCGGCACCGTGCCCGCCGGCAAGGGCCGCCTGCGATCCCAAGCCTCCGCCAGCTCCGCGGAACCAGGTCCGGCAGCTCAGCCGATCGCCCCCACCACATCCTCCACCGTCTCGAACACCGCCCCCGCCGGCGACGGCGGCCTCGCGATCATGATCACCGGCAGCCCCAGATCCCGTGCCGCCGCGACCTTGGCGTAGGAGGCGGCGCCGCCGGCGTTGCGGGTGACGAGGTGGGTGATGCCGTGCGCGCGCATCAAGTCCGCCTCGGCGCACCGATCCGACGAGGGGCGCGAGAGGATCAGAGTCCAGCCGGCGGGAAGCGCCGGCTCGGGCGGCTCGATCATCCGGGCGAGGGGGCGGATGTCGCTGCGTCTCGTGAAGGGCGACAGATGCTGGCGGCCGAGCGCCAGGAACGGCCGGGCGCCGGCGGGCAGCGCGCGGCAGGCCTCGGCGAGGCAGGTGACGGGCGTCCAGCAGTCGCCCGCGACCGGGCACCATTCGGGCCGCAGCAGCTTCAGCCGGCGAAGGCCCGCGAGATCGGCGGCCCTCGCGGCATTGCGGGCCATGCCGGCGGCGAAGGGATGCGTCGCGTCGACAACCAGCGACACGCTCTCGGCCAAGAGGAACGCGGCAAGGCCCTCCGCACCGCCGAAGCCGCCGATGCGGATCTCGGCGTCTTCCGGCAGCTCCGGCGAGCGCGTGCGCCCGGCGAGGGAGAGGATGAGCCGGCGCTCCGGCCAGCGCTGCCGCAGGGCCTTCACCAGCGCATTGGCCTCCGCCGTGCCGCCGAGGACGAGAACGGGCCTTGCCGTCGCATCGGCTGCCGGCCGCCCGTGCGGAGCGTCGTCCACGGCTTCGACATCGGATCCAGGCGGTGCGGCGGCGTCAGACCCTCGCAAGCAGGCCTCCCTTGCGATCGGCGACGACGATCTCGACGGCGACGCCCGCATCTCCCAGCCGCTCGAGGCTGACGGCTCTCGCCTGCCGGGCGATCTCGCCGGCAAGATCGAGCCCGGCCTCCTGCGTCAGGTCGAGGACTTCCTTGGCCGTGTTGGCGGCAAGGATTGCGGGCGCGAGACGCTCGCCCGCGGCCGGGTCGAGTCCCCTTACGGCCTCCAGCAGGAAGGCGAGATCCACCTGGCTGCGGCCGGAATGCAGGTCCATCGCCCCTTGCGCGAGCTTCGTCAGCTTGGCGAAGCCGCCCGCGATCGTCAGCCGCTCGACCGGATGGGCCTTCAGATATTTGATCAGCCCGCCGGCGAAATCGCCCATGTCGAGATAGGCGATCTCGGCAAGCTCGGGATAGAGCCGCCGGGCGAGGTCCTCGCTGGCCGAGCCGGTCGAGCCGATCACATGGGAGAGCCCTGCCGCCCGTGCGACGTCGACGCCTCGGTGGATCGAATGGATCCAGGCCGAGCAGGAAAACGGATGGACGATGCCGGTGGTGCCGAGGATCGACAGCCCGCCGACGATGCCGAGGCGGGGGTTCCAGGTCTTGCGGGCGAGTTCCTCGCCGCCGGTCACCGAGATCTCGACCACCAGGTCGGCGGGGCGGCCATGGGCCGCGCAGAGGGCCTCGACCACCTCCCGCATCATCTGCCGGGGCACCGGATTGATCGCCGGCTCGCCGGGCGGGATCGGCAGTCCGGCTCTCGTCACCATGCCGACGCCCGGCCCGGCCCGGAAGACGACGCCGGAGCCAGGCTGACCGAAAGAGACGGTCGCAACGATCTCGGCGAGATGGGTGACGTCCGGATCGTCGCCGGCATCCTTGACGATCGCCGCCATCGCTCGTGGGGGCGCGCTGCCCGGTCGAAGCTCCTGCCGGTTGAGGGCGAAGGCCGGTGTCTCGCCCTTCGGGAGGCGGATTTCCACCGGGTCCGGAAAGTCGCCGGAAAGCAGCGCCGCCAGCGCCGCCTTGGTCGCGGCTGTGGCGCAGGCGCCCGTCGTCCAGCCGCGCCGCAGCGGCCGGTCCTCCGGTTTGCGTGTCTCGTCCGCCTCGAAGCCCATTGCGCGCTTATAGCCGAGTTCCCTAAAGCTGCCATCGGCGCCGGGCTGCAATCGCTGCGGCGCGTCTTCGAGGAATGCCCGGTGCCGCCGGGCGGATGGCATGGAGAGACGCCTTGGCCGGGCTGATGATCGCCGCGCCGTCGTCCGGCGCCGGCAAGACGACGGTGACGCTGGCGCTGATCGCCGCGCTGCGGGCGGCCGGGCACAGGGTCGCCTCGGCCAAGGCGGGACCGGACTATATCGACCCCGCCTTCCACGCGGCGGCGAGCGGGCGGGCCTGCGTCAATCTCGATCCCTTCGCCATGCGCCCGGCGCTGATCCGGACGCTCGCGGCGCAGCAGGCGGCAGATGCCGACCTCTTCGTCACCGAGGCGATGATGGGCCTCTTCGACGGGGCGGCCGACGGCACCGGCTCGGCGGCGGACCTTGCGGCGTCGATCGGCGCGCGGATCGTCCTCGTCGTCGACTGCGCCCGCCAGTCCCACTCCGTCGCCGCGCTGGTGTCGGGTTTCGGGAATTTTCGCGCCGACACGACGATCGCCGGCCTGATCCTCAACCGCGTTGGCTCGCCGCGCCATCGGGCGATGCTGGAGGATGCGCTGCGCCCGCTGGAGATCCCGGTTCTGGCCGCGCTGCCGAGGCATGGCGACCTCGCGCTGCCCGAGCGCCATCTCGGCCTCGTCCAGGCCGGCGAGCATGGCGACCTCGCCGCCTTTCTCGCCCGGGCCGCGGAATGGATGAGCGCCCATGCCGATCTCGAAGCCCTGGCCGAGATGGCAAGGCGCGACAGCACGGCCGCTGATTCGGATGCCGTGCGCGAGGCGCAGCCCTTCGCCCCGCTCGGCCAGAGGATCGCGGTGGCGCGGGACGCGGCCTTCGCCTTTGCCTATCCGCACATGCTGGCGGGCTGGCAGGCGGCGGGGGCGGAGCTGTCCGTCTTCTCGCCGCTCGCCGGCGAGGCGCCGTCCGCCGCCGCGGATGCAGTGTTCCTGCCGGGGGGCTATCCCGAGCTCCATGCCGGCCATCTTGCGGCCGCCACGACCTTTCGCGCAGGCATGCAGGCGGCGGCGGCGCGCGGCGCGCTGGTCTATGGCGAGTGCGGCGGCTACATGGCGCTCGGCGAGGGGCTGGTCGATGCCGCGGGCGCCCGGCACGCGATGCTCGGCCTGTTGCCGCTCGAGACCAGCTTTGCCGAGCGGCGGCGGCAGCTCGGCTACCGGCGGCTGGTTCCGCTTGCCGGCGCGCCGTTCGAGGGGGAGCTGATGGGCCACGAATTCCACTATGCGACGACGCTGGCCGAGGGGCGCGCGGCGGCGCGGCTGTTCGCAGTGCGCGACGCGTTGCGCGAGGATCTCGGCGAGGCGGGCCTGAGGGTCGGCCGGGTCATGGGCTCGTTCTGCCACGTGATCGACCGGCGATGAGGACCGCCACCATCCACGGCGGCGGCCTTGACGCGGCGATCGCAAGGTTCGGCGCCAGCCCCACCGGCTGGCTCGACCTGTCCACCGGCATCAATCCAGCCGCCGTCGCCCTGCCGGAGCTCGATCCAGCGGTTTGGTCGCGGCTCCCCGATTCGAAACTTCAGGCGCGCTGCGTCGAGGCGGCGCGGGCGGCCTACGGTGTGCCGCGACAGGCGGGCATCGTCGCAGCGCCGGGAAGCCAGGCGCTCATCTCGCTCCTGCCCTTCGTCCTGCCGGTGGGTGACGTCGCCATTCTCGAGCCGACCTATGGCGAGCACCGCGCCGGCTTCGCGGCGGCGGGGCACCGGGTCGTTTCGATCGGCGGTCCCGGCGAATTGCCGGACGGCGCGCGCGTCGTCGTCGTCGTCAATCCGAACAATCCGGACGGGCGGCGGACGGAGCCGGCCGCGCTGCTCGGCCTGCATGCGGAAATGGCGCGGCGCGGCGGCCTCCTCGTCGTCGACGAGGCCTTCGCCGACGCCATGCCGGAGCTGTCGGTCGCTGGCCAGGCGGGCGCGGAGGGGCTTTTGATCCACCGCTCCTTCGGCAAATTCTACGGTCTCGCCGGCATCCGCCTCGGCTTCGCGCTGACGACGCCGGCGCTCGCCGAGACGCTCGCCGCGCGGCTCGGGCCCTGGGCGGTCAGCGGCCCGGCGCTCGCCATCGGGGCGGCGGTGCTGGCGGATCCGGGATTGTGGGCGGAGGTCATGGAAACCGTCGCGCTGCAGGCCGAACGCCGCGACCGGGTCCTTGCCGACGCCGGTCACGCTCGCGTCGGCGCGACGCCGCTGTTTGCGACGATCGAGACGTCGGATGCCCACGCCCTGTTCGAAGGGCTCTGCCGCCGCCACATCCTCACCCGGCCGTTCGCCTACCGGGCCGACTGGCTGCGCTTCGGAAATCCGAAGGACGCGGCGGAGGCGGCGAGGCTCGCGGGCGCGCTGGCCGATCTCGCACGGGAGGACGGCCGGTGATCGCGCGCCTCGCCATTCTCCTCGCCGCGCTGGTGCTCGACCGTCTGATCGGCGATCCGCCCTGGCTGTGGCGCCGCCTGCCGCATCCGGTGACGGTGATCGGCCAGGCGATCGACAGCCTCGACCGCCGGCTCAACCGCGAGGCCTTCACCGGCGAGACCCGGCGCCGCTCGGGCTTCTTCGCCCTCGGCCTGCTGCTTCTCGGCGCATTGATCCTCGGCGGCTTCGTCTCGGCGCTGGCCGATGCCCTCGGACTTCTCGGCATGATCGGCGAAGCGGCGATCGTCGCGGTCTTCCTCGCCCACAAGAGCCTCGTCGACCACGTGCGGGCCGTCGGGACGGCGCTGCGGGACGGCGGGCTGGCGGAAGGGCGCCGGGCGGTGGCGATGATCGTCGGACGCGATCCGGAGCAGCTGGACCGGCCGGCCGTGATCCGTGCGGCGATCGAGAGCCTCGCCGAAAACGCTTCGGACGGGGTCGTCGCGCCGGCCTTCTGGTACCTGATCTTCGGCCTGCCGGGGCTTCTCGCCTACAAGGTCGTCAACACCGCCGATTCGATGATCGGCCACATGGACGCGCGCTATCGCGACTTCGGCTTCGCCTCGGCGAAGCTCGACGACCTGATGAATGTCATCCCCGCGCGGGCGACGGCGGGGCTGTTCGCGCTGGCGGCCCGGCTCGGCGGCCTGCTGCCGGGCGGCGGAAGACGCCCGGCTGTGCCGGCGCCGTCCGTCCGGGCGATCATGGCGACGACCCGGCGCGACGCCAGGCTGCACCGCTCGCCCAATGCCGGCTGGCCGGAAACCGCGATGGCCGCCGCTCTCGGCCTCGCCCTCGGCGGCCCGCGCCGCTACCGCGACCTCATCGTCGACGCACCGATGCTGAATGCGGATGGCCGGCGGTCGGCCAGCCTCGAAGACCTCGCCAATGCGATCCGCCTGTTCGACCGGGCGATGGGGATCATGCTGGCGGTGGTCGTCGTCGCGCTGCTGGCGGGGCTGCCGGTTTAGCGTGCCGATCGCCGCACGCCATGCCTCGACGGTTCAGCCGGTTCGCGGGCCCCACAGGATGACGGCGGCACCGACGAGGCAGATCGCGCCACCGGCAACGTCCCAGCGATCGGGACGGGCGCCTTCGACGAGCCAAAGCCAGGCGAGCGAGGCGACGATGTAGACGCCGCCATAGGCGGCGAAGGCGCGCCCGGCCTGTTCGGCCTCGACGAGCGTCAGCAGATAGGCGAACAGGCACAGCGAGGCGATCGCCGGCGCCAGCCAGAGCACCGACCTGCCGAGCCGCAGCCAGGCCCAGAAGCCGAAGCATCCGGCGATTTCGGCGAGCGCGGCTGCGATATAGACGAAAGCGGTCATCGCGCTCGTCTGGCACTCGTCGGGGCGGGGCGCAATGGCTCGAGGCGGCGTTCGCTCGGCAGTCGCAGCCGCCCGTGATCCTTGCGTCGGCGTCCGCGGCTTGATCCGCCAGGGGGAAGACGACGCATGAGACGAGAGCGAACGGCCGCCGGGCCTCAGCGCGGCAGCGACCGGGCGATGGCCGTGCCGATCTCCGCGATTGCGGCGCTGCGCGCCTCCATGGAAGCCTCCGTCCCGGTCAGATAGATCGCGGCGACGACCGGTTTGCGCTCGGGCGGCCAGGCGATGGCGACGATGGAGCGCGAGCCGTGCCCGCCCGCCCCGGTCCTGTCGGCGATCGTCCAGTCCTTCGGCAGGCCGGCCCGCAGCAGCGGATCGCCGACCTTGTTGCCGAGGAGCCAGGCCTCCAGCTGCCGGCGCGAGCGGGGCGAGAGCGCATCTCCGAGGACCAGCTCCCGCAGACTCGTCGCGGCAGCTTCCGGGGTCGTCGTGTCGCGCAGATCGCCGGGCGCCGCCTCGTTGAGCGTCGGCTCGGTCCTGTCGAGGCGCGTCTCGGCATCGCCGATCTGGCGCATGAAGCGGGTCACGCCGTCCGGGCCGCCGAGACTCTCGATCACCAGATTGCCGGCCGTGTTGTCGCTCGTCGTCATGGCGGCGTCGCAGATCTCGCCGAGCGTCATGCCGGTCTCGACGCGTTGCTCGGTGACGGGCGAGTAGGTGACGAGGTCGTCGGCGGTGAAGGTGATGTGCTGGTCGAGCGCGGCCTTGCCGGCATCCACCTCGGCGAGGACCGCGGCACAGGCGAAGGCCTTGAACGTGCTGTTCAGGGGAAACCGTTCCTGCGCCCGGTGCGACCAGGTCTGACCGGACTGGGTGTCGACGATCATCGCTCCGACCCGGGCGCCGAGGCGCTTCTCGACAGCGGCGATCGTCTCGGTGATCGCGCCGTCCTCGGCATGCGACGGTCCTGCGGCCAGCGGCGCTGCGGCGAGCATCACGGCGGCGAGAAGCACACCGCGACGCGTCGGGGAAGACATCATGAAACGGATCCTGTGAGATGAGGAGGGTCGCCGGACCTTTGTCCGCCCATGGCACCCGGATCAATCTCGCACGACCCGGATCCACGCGTTTTTCCCAACAGAATTAACGCTTTGTCAACGACGTCCCGGCTCCGCGCCGTCGCTCGCCGTGGGCCGGCGGTGACGCCGCGCGGGACCTCGGGCCGGCCTTCGGACGGCAGCGCGTGCCGGTTCCCCCGCATCGAGATCGGCGGAAGAGCCGCTCTGCCGCGTCAGCCCTGGGCGCTCCATGCGCCATCCCGCCATTCCCGAACCTTCACCTCGATGGCCCCGTTCTCGATGGTGATCGCGTTGTAGGCGTTCGGCTCGCCGCGCAGCCGCGTCGAGATCGCGCTGGCGGCCTGGGCGACGATCACCGGCGCCTTCTCCGCCTGCCGCTCGCCCGACGTCGTCGGCTGGCCCTCGCGCACCTCTCCCGGCAGGGCGTGCTTGCGCTGGTAGGTCAGGTGGAAATGGCCGGAGAGGACGAGCCTGACGCCGAGGTCGGCGAAGGTCTGGAGCGCCAGATCGGCCCGCTTGACGGTCTTCATCTCGAACGGGGTCTCCGGCAGCATCAGCGGATGATGCGCGACGACGACGCGGATGGCGGCGGGATCGCATCTCGAAAAGCGCCCCTCCAGCCCGCCGAGCTGGCCTCGGCTGAGCGAGCCATGGGCCCAGTTGAGGCCGAGGCGCATGCGGCGCGACGTCTTCAGGCCGGCAATGGCGACGCCGCCCAGCTCGACGAAGGGCTCCAGTTCGTCGTTGATGTGGCGGCGATAGAGCCCGTAGGGATCGGCGAGCCGGCGCAGGATGTTGCGCGCCGGAACGTCGTGGTTGCCAGGAATGCAGAAGGTCGGCAGGGCGAGCGCCTGCAGGAACGCCTCGGCCTGGCGGAACTCGGCGCTCGTGCCGTCCTGGGTGAAGTCGCCGCTGACGACGACGAGGTCCGGCGCGACGGACTTGAGGTCGGCGACGAGGGCTTCGGCGGCCTCCGCATCGTGGCGGCCGAAATGCAGGTCGGACAGATGGGCGAGGCGCATCAGGCCGCCGCCTCGATCGTCGGGCTCGCTTGCCCGGCCGCGACCGGGGCGAGGACCCGCAAGGCGCCGGGATGGATCTCGAAGCGCAGGGGGGAGGCGAGCTTCATCACCTCCCCGTCGATCATCACCCGCACGCGCTTCTGCCTCGCCCCGACGTCGACGCTCCCGGCGGGGCGTTCGCTCAGCGCCTCGTCCTGGCGCCAGCGGCCGATCAACATGCCGGTCGAGAGCCGCAGGACGTCCGCGAGGGTCAGATGCTTCAGCGCATAGACCGTCAGATGCCCGCGATCGAGCCGGGCCCGCGAGAAGAACCGGCCGAGGCCTTCGTCATAGGCGTTGCTGGCGATGGCGAGCGCCCGCACCTTGATCTCCTCCTGCGGCCCGTCGTCGAGCCGAAGCGAGAGGCGGTGGTGGGGCGGCTTGGCCAGCCGGCTGAGGAAATAGCGCAGGAAGTGCGCCATCGACGCCAGATCGCTCTTGCTGCGCAACTCTTCCCGCTTGGCGGCGACGGCCGGGGCGAAGCCGATCACCACCTTGTGCAGGAAGACCCGCCCGTTCACGCGGCCGACGTCGATCCGTCGCGGCTGCATGTCGGCGAAAGCGGCGATGGCCTCCTGAAGATCGAGCGGGATCTGGAGATCGCGGGCGAGGAGGTTGGCGGTGCCGAGGGGCAGCACCGCCAGGATCTTGCCGCCGTCAGGCCCCGGTCCGGCGCCGGGGCCGGCTCCGGCATTCGCGCCGGCATCTCCTCCGGCATCGACGATGGCGGTTGCGAGCGCCGTGGCGGTGCCGTCGCCGCCCGCCGAGACGATGATGTCGGCGTCGCTCGCCATGGCGCGGCGAATGCGCTCCTCGAAGGGACGCGAGCGGTCGGCGTCGATGGTCACCGAAGTTGCACCGATGCGCCCGAGACCGCTCTCGATGGCGACAAGGATCGCCTTGCCGCCGTCCTCGGCACTGCCGGCCTTGGCGTTGAGGACGACGTGACAGCGGCGGCCGGCGAGGCCGAACGCCGCGTTGTCGGTCTCGCGGGGAAGGTGGGTCGTCTCCAAGCGGATCCTCGCGAGCCATGACGGTGCCAGACACAACGCGGCTAGACGTCGGGCGTTGCAGGACGATGACGACCCGCCGGCATGGGCCCTGGTCAGAGATCCCGGTCGAGGAAGAAACGCAGCATCTCGCGGCTGGCGTCGGGCCCGCCGGGTAGCGTGTAGCTGCCGTCGGCGCTGCCGCCGGACCAAGCGTGACCGGCACCATGGATGCGCCAGCTCTCCAGCCGCTCGCGCCCGTCCGCCTCCCTGTGGACGGTGCGGGTGTATCCGACGCCGCCAGTCGAGACGCCTTGCTCCGTCACGGCTCGCGCCGACGCGCCGGCACGGGCCTGTTCGAGGACGTGGTCGCCATTGACCGGAGCGACGGTGGTGTCGCGGTCGCCGTGGAAGACGATGGTCGGCACGACACGTTCGCCGGCCGTGACGGGCGCACCGCCGCGCATCGCGGCAAAGGCCGAGCCCATGTCGCGGGCGGCGCCGCAGGCAAGGCCCGAATGGACGCCGACGGCGGCGTAGAGCTCGGGGTAGCGCTGGCCCATGATCGTCGCCGCCGCGCCGCCGGCCGAAAGCCCGGCAACGAAGACCCGCGCCGGATCGGCGCCATGTGCGGCGACGATCTCCCGGGTGATCCCGGCGATCAGCGCCGGCTCGCCGGAATCGCGCCGCTGGTCGCCGGCCTCGAACCAGTTCCAGCATTTCTGCGCATTGGCGCGCTTGCTCTGTTCCGGATAGGCGACGAGGAAGCCGAACTCTTCGGCAAGCGCGTTCATCCGTGTTCCGGCGGCAAAATCGTCCGGCGACTGGGTGCAGCCATGCAGCATGACGACGAGCGGCGCCGGCCGGCCGTCATGGCGTGCGGGAACGTAGAGTTTGTAGCGGCGGCTGCCCGAAGGGCCGGCATGTTCGTGGGTGTCGAAGCGCGCGCCATCCGGCACGGTGACGGCGCGTGCCGTCCCGCCCAGCCCGGAAAGTCCTGCGAGGTCGGGAAGGATGCTGCCGTCGACGAAGCGGGTCCACGGGTTCGGCGCGGAGGCTGCGCCCGGCACCGGACCGGCATGCCGCGCATTTGCCGGGCGGGCCTCGGCGGGGGCTGTCGCATCATCGCGCGCCTCACCGGGTTCCGCGCCGAGGGTCCAGGTGCCGCCGGCTTTCGAGCCTGGCTTTGCAAGGTCGAGAAGGGTGGTCTTGTGGCGCGCCGGCGTGGCGGCATCCGTGGCGGCAGCTTGCGCCTTTGCGTCCGAGCTGGCCGACTCGCTTCCTCCAGCCATGCCGCTCCCCATGAGGCCGCCGCCGAGAAGCCGCATCGCTTCCTTGAGCTTGCCCTTGCGGGTGAGGCGGGTGACCTCCTGCATGTCGACGTTGGGAAAGGCGTTCATGATGGGGTTCCAGTCGTGGGGAAGAGGAGCGACGGCGCGGCGATGGCTCGCTCGCGCCCGCAGAAGGGGGAGAGAAAGAGGTAGACGAGGGCCGCGCTCACCGGATGCGGTCCTTCAGTGCGGCCTTGACGGCCGCGGGAGCCTGGAGCGCGCCGAGCACTTCGAGCGATGCGATCGTCTCGAGGGCGAGCTCGGGAGAGACGTCGTCGGCGATGACCGCGAGGCCGAGCACCTGGATCGCGAGCCTCTGGCCGGCCGCTCTCGCAGCCTCGAGGTCGGCCCGGGCGTAGCGCCGGACGCCGAGCTCGATGTCGCGGCGCTCGACGGTCTTGCGCATCGCCTCCTCATGCCGCGACAGCTGATTGCGGATGGCGGTGCGGATGAAGTCGGTCCGGTTGGCATAGAAGCCCTCCTGCACCAGGAGATCGATCTGGCCGAGATCGACATGGCCGAGGTTGATGGTGATCTTCTCGCTGTCGGCAACCTTCGGGCGTATATCCTGCAGCTTCAAAAAACCATCTCCTTACCATCCGTGTGGATGGTAGATGGAGGATGGGTTGCGGCGATGCAAGATGGGGCACTCGAATTCGGGCATGGTTGATGACGGCGCGGCGGCTCCTCGTGCCGCCTCGTTCCTGTTCCGCAACGCCTGGGGAGAGGTGTGGATCCGGGCGGCGCTAGGACGCCGGCTTCGAGGGGGCGCCATCTAGCGGCATCTCGAAGGTGATGCGCGTCTCCTGCTCGTCCGAGACGACCGACATCGTCCCGCCATGCGCCTTGGCGATCTCGCTGGTGATGAACAGGCCGAGGCCGAGCCCCTGCTGGCTGGCCCGGACCTCGCCGCGCAGGAACGGATGGAAGAGGTGCTTCATCGTCTCCTCGCCGATCGGATTGCCGGCATTGGCGACGCTGAGGACGAAGCGGTCGTGCTCTGTCGCCGCCCGCATCTCGATCGGCTGATCGGAGGAGCCATGGGTCAGCGCATTGCCGAGGAGGTTCGACAGAAGCTGTCCGAGGCGGGCGCGGTCGCAGAGGACCGGCCGGTGGATGGCGATCGTCGCCTTGATGGCGCGGTCCGGGTGGGCGATCCGCATCTCGTCGACGACCTGCATCAGGCTCGTGGCCAGCCCGCCGTCTTCCGAGCGGTCGAGCGTCAGCCCGTCCCCGAGCCGGCCGCGGGCGAAATCGAGGACATTGTCGATGAGCCCGCGCATGCGCAGCACGCTCCCCCGGACCAGCGTGACCACCTGATGGGATCGCTCGTCGAGCGGTTGGCGAAGCAACAGCTTCATGCCGGAATCGATCGAGGCGACCGGGTTGCGCAGGTCGTGGCCGAGAACGGCGATGAACTGCTCGCGCAATTCCGCCATCCGCCTCTCGCCGAGAAGGTTGGCCTCGGCTTCGGCGAGCTTCTGGTCGGCGTCGAGGTGGGATGCCACGAGTTCGGCGAACAGCTTGAGCATGCCCATCGTCTCGAGATTGTCGAGGCGGGCAGGACGCGGATCGATCGCACAGAGCGTTCCGAAGAAATCGCCGTTGGCCCGGATGATCGGGATCGAGATGTAGCTCTCGATCCCGTACATCGCCGCGGTCGGGTGGCTGCAATAGGTCGCGTCCTCGCTGACGTGACCGATCACCAGGGCTTGCAGGCTGCTGCGGATCTCATTGCAGATCGTGGTCTCGACCTTCAGCTCGTCGCCGGGCTTCAGGCCGAAGCCGATATGGTCCAGCGCCTGGCACGTGACCCAGTGGGCGTCGGTTACCCGTGCGACGGCGGCAAATCCCATGCCGGTGGTGCGGCAGACGACATCGAGGATCTTCGGCACCGCCGCGATCCGTCCGACGGCTTCGATGTCCTGCCGAAATCGATCGTCCACGCGTGGCGCCTTTCTGGACCCTGTCCACCTGACATAACGGTTGGTTGGGGCGAAGTCATCGTGTCGCGCGGCGCCGGTTGCGGGGAGGCGGGCCGGGCGCGGGGGAGCGAACTAGCGGCCCCGATTGCAGGGCAGGCATGACAGTCGGCGCCGGTCGCCGTCAAGCGGGGCCGCTTCTATGGTCGACAGACGGGCGGCGAGTTCGGCTTGAGCCCGCCGGCCCGGCGGCCTGCCCGCAACAGCAAAGGCCGACACGCCGTGATCGACTTGCTCGGCTTTGGGATGATCGGGGAGATGCAGGCTCGGCAGCCGGTCATGCCCCCATCGCCAGCCCGATCAGGACCGCGATCTCGCAGAGCTGCTGGGCGGCGCCGAGGCAGTCGCCGGTCTGGCCGCCGATGCGCCGGATGACGAAGCTGCGGAAGAGGAGGAGCGCAAGGGCTGGCAGGGCGATCGCCGCGGCGACGGACGGGAGGCTGGCGAAGGGCAGGGCAAGACCGACGGCCATGGCCGCGCCGATGGCGAGCGAGGCCATAGCCTTGTCCCGCGCGGGCTGGCCGGCGCGGGCGGCGAGACCGGTGCCGGTGGCCGGCGGCGTCCGGCCCCAGAAGGCCGCCATCGCGCCGCGGCTGGCGGCCGACGCCGCGAGGAGGGCCAGGGCAGCGGCAAGGGGGCGCGCGGCGCAAAGCTCGGCAAGCAGTGCGGCGCGAAGCCCGAGCGAGAGGACCAGCGCGATGGCACCGTAGCTGCCGACCCGGCTGTCATGCATGATGTCCAGCGCCCGCTCGCGCCGATGGTGGCCGCCGAGGCCATCGGCGACGTCGGCGAGCCCGTCCTCGTGCAGCGCCCCGGTCATCGCGACCAGGGCTGCGAGGGCGAGGATGCCGCAGGCCAGCGGCGAGAGGCCGAGGGCGGGCAGGACGAGGAGGAGCAACGCCGCCGGCGCCGCGGCGATCAGACCGACCAG
Source organism: Aurantimonas sp. 22II-16-19i (assembly GCF_002088275.1). Taxonomy (GTDB): domain Bacteria; phylum Pseudomonadota; class Alphaproteobacteria; order Rhizobiales; family Rhizobiaceae; genus Jiella. Next base: position 44,470 of record NZ_AQQS01000016.1, on the reverse strand, counting down.
CGGAAACGCATGGGCGTCGTCGCCGAGGCGATAGGGGGCCGGCTCGTCGGGAAGAGGCTTCTCCTCCCCAAGGGCGGTGGCGGCCGGTGCGACGGCATTTCCGGCATCGGTGAGCGGATTGCCGACGGCCGGTTTTTCGGGGGATTGGACGGACGCCATGCGCCCATGGCCCTCGAAGTGCCGGCAGGAGATGCTAAGGCGGGTGAGAAAGGCCGCGGCCCGGAAGGTCGCGCCGGTCAGCGCCGTGATCGTCTGCAAGCCGTCCCCCATACATCTGGCGTCGCATTTTCGCCGTGCGGGTGGCGATACCGCAGCCGGCACAGGCTGAACACCAAGGAGCCCACGATGTCCACCACCGGTCTTCCCTTCGACGACATCCGCGATCTCGTCCGCACCATGCCGGGGCCGGACGGTGCCGCCGTCCATGCCGCGCGCCACCGCGAGGAGGACCTGACCAAGCCCGCCGGCTCGCTCGGCCGGCTGGAGGAACTCGCCCAGTGGCTGGCTGCCTGGCAGGGGGGCGTGCCCCATGTCGAGCGGCCGCTGGTCGCGGTCTTCGCCGGCAATCACGGCGTCACCGCGAAGGGCGTCTCGGCCTATCCGCCCGAGGTGACGGCGCAGATGGTGGCGAATTTCGCCGCCGGGGGCGCGGCCATCAACCAGATCTGCGCCGCCTACGATCTCGGCCTCAAGGTCTACGATCTCGCGCTGGAGATCCCGACCGACGACTTCACCGAGGCCGCCGCGATGGACGAGAAGACCTGCGCTGCGACCATGGCCTTCGGCATGGAGGTGCTGATGGACAAGCCCGACCTTCTGTGCATCGGCGAGATGGGCATCGGCAACACCACCGTCGCCGCGGCGGTCTACGCCGCCCTCTTCGGCGGAAGCGGCGCCGACTGGGCCGGCGCCGGCACCGGGCTTTCCGGCGAGGACATGGCCCGCAAGGTGGCGGTGATCGACCAGGGGCTCGCCTTCCACAAGGGACACCTGTCGGATCCGCTGGAAGTGCTGCGGCGGCTCGGCGGCCGCGAGATCGCGGCGATGGCCGGGGCGATCCTCGGCGCGCGGCACCAGAACGTGCCGGTGATCGTCGACGGCTTCGTCGCCACCTCGGCCGCCGCCGTCCTCCACAAGATGGATCCCCGCGCGCTCGACCACTGCCTGTTCGGCCATGTCTCGGCCGAGCGCGGCCACATGCAGGCGCTGGAGACGTTGGGCAAGGTGCCGCTGCTGGCGCTGGGCATGCGCCTCGGCGAGGGCACCGGCGCGGCGCTCGCCGCCGGCATCGTCAAGGCGGCCGCCCGCTGCCACCGCGACATGGCGACCTTTTCCCAGGCCGCGGTCACCAATCGGCACTGACCGCCGGTCGCTTCGGCGGCGTTTTCGGGTGGCTCACCGCGCCGCCATCGGCGATGACATGGCAATGCGTGACCCATAAGCTCGCCAAACGAAGGAGCACGGTGCGATGATGAAGGCAGCGGTGATCGGAGCCGGCGCGATCGGCGGCTATTTCGCGGCGATGCTGGCGGATGCCGGCCATGACGTGACGCTGTGCGTGCGAACGCCCTTCGAGACGCTGACACTCGACGATGGCGACGAAACGCGAGAGGTCGGCGCCGCCATCGTCGCTGAACCCCGCGACTTGCCGGCACATGCCCGGCCGGCCGATCTCGTCGTCGTCGCCACCAAGGCGCAGGATACGGCCAGCGCCCGGCCGTGGCTCGAGGTTCTGGTCGGCCCGCAGACCCTGGTGCTCGTTGCCCAGAACGGCGTCGACCACGCCGAGCGGCTTGCCGGCTTCGCACTGGCCGGCACGATCATTCCCTCGATCGTCTATGTCGCGGCCGAGAGAGTCGGCCCGGGCCGGATCGTGCATCACTACAGCAGCCGGCTGATCGTTCCCGATGATGCGGCCGGACGGCAGGTGGCGCGGTTCTTCGAGGATTCGGCTCTCGCCGTCGAGATCGAGCCCGAGTTTCTGACCGCCGCCTGGCGCAAGCTGCTCGCCAACGTCGTCGCCAATCCCGTCACCGCGCTGACCCTGCGCCGCATGGACGTGTTCAGGGACGAGGCGGTGCAGGAACTCGGACGGGGCCTGCTCGCCGAGGCGATCGCCGCCGGCCGGGCATCGGGGGCGAAGCTCGGCGACGACGAGGCAGGTCTCATCCTGAAGATCTCCGCCGGCGCCAATCCCGGCAGCGGCTCGTCCATGCTCTACGACCGTCTGTCCGGCCGGCCGCTGGAGCACGAGTATCTGACCGGTGCGGTGGTTCGCGCCGGCGAACGGCACGGGGTGCCGACGCCCTTGAACAGGGCGATCCTGGCGCTGCTCGGCGCGGTGGATCCGTCCCCCATCGAACGACCCTGACCGAAACCTCCGCATGACCGCGTCAGGCGCCTGCATCGTCGGCGCGCGGTGAGGTCGCGAGGCGGCCCGAGACGACCTGCGCAGGCGCGTTTCCGGGGAACTTTAGCTTCCCCCGCCGGTTCCAGTTCCATCATGACAGACGACGCCTCGATCCCGCTCCGGCGGTGTCGACATCGGCTCGCCTGCCTTCCACTCCAGAAACCGATGGAGCCATTGTTGAAGCCTTTCCTTCCCGCCGTCCTTACCGCCTGCCTGTTCGCCGGCGCGGCTGTCGCGCAGCAGAGCCAGACCACCAGCCCCGACACGTCGAACCAGCAGGCCGCTCCCGCGGCGACCGCCGGCGTCCTGGCGGTGATCGACAGGGACGAGATCCCGGTTCCCCAGCTCAACCTGATGGTCGACCAGGTCGACGACATGGACGTCGTCGGACCGAACGACGAGAGGGTCGGCGAGGTCGAGGACGTTCTCGGCGACGCTCAGGGCAACGCCAAGGCGATCACGGTCGAGGTCGGCGGATTTCTCGGGATCGGCGAGAAGCGGGTGATTTTGATGCTCACCGACGTGTCCCTCGAGATGGGCCGCATCCGGACGCAGATGACGCGGGACCAGATCGAGAAGCTGCCGGCTTTCGGCGGCTGATCGGTCCAGCCGTCGATCGAACGGCAGGGCGGGGCCTTGCCGACTGTTCGGATCCACGGCGCTCTACAGGAACAGCATCCGCTCGGCCTCGACCGCCGAGCGGATGAACTCGACGACCGCCGTCACCCGCCGGATATCGCGGGCGCTCTCGTGATAGACCAGCCAGTAGCTTCGCGTGATCGCGTCGGCCGGCAGGAGTTCGACCAGGTGGGAGCGTCCCGCCGCGATGAAGCGGTGCAGGATGCCGATGCCGGCTCCCGCGGCGACCGCCTCGGTCTGGCCGATGGCGCTCGACACCTCGTAGCGTGACGGCCAGGCAGCGAGCCGGTCCGCATGATAGGCGAGCTGCGGCGAATACAGGAGATCCTCCACCGCCCCGACCAGCCGATGCTCAGGCAGCTCCGCAAGCGAGCCCGGCCTGCCGGCGGCTTCGATATAGGCGCGGCTCGCATAGAAGCCGAGGCGGTAGTCGCAGAGCTTTGCCGCGACGAGCCGCCCGGCGGCGGGCCGCTCGACGGTGATGGCGATGTCCGCCTCCCGCCGCGACAGGGAGAAGGTACGCGGCACGGGGACCAATTGCACCGTCAGCCCGGCATGTCGCTCGATGAGCCGCCACAGGCGCGGCGCCAGGAAGACGGTGCCGAAGCCATCCGGCGCGCCGATCCGCACCGTGCCGGACAGATCGACGTCGCTGCCGCCGACCTCGGCGCGGCCGGAGATCATCGCCGCCTCCATCGCCTCCGCATGGCTGCGGAACACCCGCCCCGCCTCCGTCAGCTCGCAGCCGCCCGGGGAGCGATCGAACAGCTTCGTGCCGATCGCCTCCTCGAGGGCCGTCAGGCGGCGCCCGACCGTCGCATGGTTGAGATCGAGCCGGCGCGCGGCGGCGAGGATCTGGCCAGCCCGGGCGACGGATAGAAAGATGCGGACGTCGTCCCAGTTCATGGCGATCAGACCCGGCAGATTCGCGAAGCACGATAAAATCCGCACAACGAATGGGCGTGCCGCGGGCTTTATGCCGGAACCATTGTGCGCGAAACTGACGACAGTCCACAACAGGGCCAGTCAATCAACAGGGGAGGTCCATCCATGTACGAGATCGGTCATTTCATCGGCGGCAAGCACGTCGCGGGCGCCAGCGGTCGCAGCGCCGAGATCTTCAATCCGGCGACCGGCGAGGTGCAGGGCACCGTCGCCCTCGCCAACGAAAGCGAGCTGCGGGCGGCGGTGGAGAATGCCAAGGCGGCGCAGCCGGCCTGGGGCGCCACCAACCCGCAGCGCCGCGCCCGCGTGATGATGAAGTTCGTCGAACTCCTCAACCGCGACATGGACAAGCTCGCCGAAGCCCTGTCGAAGGAACACGGCAAGACCTTTCCGGACGCCAAGGGCGACGTGCAGCGCGGCCTCGAGGTCGCCGAGTTCTGCATCGCGGCGCCGCAGATGATGAAGGGCGAGTTCTCCGAAGGCGCCGGCCCCGGCATCGACATCTATTCGATCCGCCAACCCTTGGGCGTCGTCGCCGGCATCACGCCGTTCAACTTTCCGGCGATGATCCCGATGTGGAAGTTCTGCCCGGCCATCGCCGCCGGCAACGCCTTCATCCTGAAGCCGTCCGAGCGCGACCCGTCGGTGCCGATGATGCTCGCCGAGCTCATGCTGGAAGCCGGCGCGCCGGCCGGCATCCTCAACGTCGTCAATGGCGACAAGGGCGCGGTCGACGCGATCCTCGACGATCCGGACATCCAGGCCATCGGCTTCGTCGGCTCGACGGCGATCGCCCAGTACATCTACGGCCGCGGCTGCTCGAACGGCAAGCGCGTCCAGTGCTTCGGCGGCGCCAAGAACCACATGATCATTATGCCGGACGCCGACATGGACAAGGCCGTCGACGCGCTGATCGGCGCCGGCTATGGCGCGGCGGGCGAGCGCTGCATGGCGGTCTCGGTCGCCGTCCCCGTCGGCGAGGAGACGGCGGAGCGGCTGATCGAGAAGCTCGTCCCCAAGGTCGAGGCGCTGAAGATCGGTCCGTGGACCGCCGGCAACGACGTGGACTTCGGCCCGCTGGTGACGCGCGAGGCGCAGAAGCGCGTCCTCGGCCTCGTCGATCGCGGCGTCGAGGAAGGCGCCAAGCTCGTCGTCGACGGCCGCCAGTTCAAGATGCAGGGCTACGAGGACGGCTTTTTCGTCGGCGCCTGCCTGTTCGACCACGTCACCAAGGACATGGACATCTACAAGACCGAGATCTTCGGTCCCGTCCTCTCGGTCGCCCGGGCTGCGGATTACGAGGCCGCCATCGACCTGCCGATGAGCCACGAATACGGCAACGGCGTCGCGATCTTCACCCGGGACGGCGACGCGGCGCGCGACTTCGCCAGCCGCATCAACATCGGCATGGTGGGCATCAACGTCCCGATCCCGGTGCCGCTCGCCTATTACACCTTCGGCGGCTGGAAGGCTTCCGGCTTCGGCGACCTCAACCAGCACGGCTCCGACGCCTTCCGCTTCTACACGCGGACCAAGACCGTCACCTCCCGCTGGCCGTCGGGCATCAAGGACGGCGCGGAGTTCTCCATCCCGACCATGAAGTAGGCCCGCGGCGTCGGCGACGGGCCTGCAGAATCGCCAGGCTGACGAGGGCGATAGGGCTCGAAAGGCGCTGGACCAGATCAAGTATAGCCAAGAATTCACAGAGGGGCGGCCGCAAGGCCGCCCTTTTTGCATGGCTGGCATGTGACGGCTCGCCGGGCCTTGACGCCGGATCGTCCCGCGCTCGCGCTCTCTCGCAATTAAGTCATTGATCGAAATGAAAAATTCGATCTCCGGTGCCGGGATCACGTCTGCTGTGCGACAGCCGACGAACGCTCTGCGCACGTCTCGATTGCGGCGAAGTGACATTCTCATGACAAGAATTCGTGACGTGTTGACATGCCGACAGACTGTTCATGATGCGCGCATTTCATCTGCCTGCGTCGTCCTTACATGGATGAATGACAGGCAGCGAGCCGACAGTGCTATTCGGCATGGCGGTTTATCTGCTGGTGCATTCTAAAAGGATAAATGAAATGCGTACCACCATCATTGCCACTTCGATCTTCGCGGCGACCATCGGCCTGAGCACGGCGGCGTCGGCGCAGGCGGTTCCGGGATCCGATTTCTCCCGCACCCAGGCCAACGAAGCATCGCGTGCGGCCGTTGCAGCCGGGGGCGTCTATGGCGGATCGACGAGCGATGCGACCGCCTATGGCTACAGCGCGAATCAGCGTGTGCCGGGCTCCGACTATGAGCGGACGCGGGCCAACGAGAGCGCTCGCGAGGCCGTTCGTGCGCACGACTATCGCGGCTCCGCCGGCTCGGTCGATGGCGCGTCCCGCACCCGTATTCCGGGCTCGGATTACGGCCGGACGATCCGCAACCAAGAGACCCGCGACGCCGTTCGCTGAGATCATGCGGCGACCGGGCGATCGAGGCCCGGCATAGCCGAAACAGCAAAGGGCGGCTCCGGTGATCGGAGCCGCCCTTTTTCATGCGTGGTCGAGCGGATCGAAGGCCGGTCCATGCGAGCGTCGGGCGCTCGCTGGAGGCTTACTGGAACAAGGCCAAGGCGTTGTTCAGCGTCATGACGATGCCCCAGGCGAGGGGGATGCCGACGAAGGCCCAGGCGAGGGCGAGCTTCAGGCCGTCGGAGTTGGAAGTCTCGTTTGCCATGGTGATGTCTCCCTCTCAGGTCCAACTCGGCGCCGGCTCGGCTTCCATGTGATGGCGCTCGTCCACCGGCTTCATCAGGAAGTTCAGGACGAAGCCGACAGCCAGGAGGCCGGCCATGATGTACATGGTGATGGTGTAGGCGTCGGCCCGGGCAACGCCCGCCGAGATCTGGTACTCGCGGATGTAGTTGACGAGCACCGGACCGGCGATGCCGGCCGCCGACCAGGCGGTCAGCAGCCGGCCGTGGATCGCGCCGACATACTGCGTGCCGAAGACGTCCTTGAGATAGGCCGGGATGGTGGCGAAGCCGCCGCCATACATCGACAGGATGACGGCGTAGAACAGCACGAACAGCACGATGGATCCCATCTGTCCGCTGGTCGGAACCAGGGCGTAGAGAATGACGCCGAGGACGAAGAAGATCATGTAGGTGTTCTTGCGGCCGATATAGTCCGACGTCGAGGCCCAGAAGAACCTCCCGCCCATGTTGAACAGCGAGAGCAGGCCGACGAAGCCGGCAGCCGCGGCCGCGTCGATCACGCCCGGGAACATCTCCTGGCTCATCAGCGAGGCCTGGCCGAGAACGCCGATGCCCGCGGTGACACTGAGGAACAGAACGCCCCAGAGCAGCCAGAACTGCCGCGTCCTCAACGCCTCGTCGACATGGACGTTGGCGGTGGTGATCAGGCCCCTGGACTGCTTCGGCGGAGTGTAGCCCTCGGGCACCCAGCCTTCGGGCGGTACCCTGACGATCGTCGCGCCGACCATCATGTAGACGAAATAGACGATGCCGAGGACGACGAAGGCGAAGGCGACGCCGCCGATACCCATCAGCCAGACCGACAGCGGCGAGGCGATGAAGGCGCCGCCGCCGAAGCCCATGATCGCCATGCCCGTCGCCATGCCCGGCTTGTCGGGGAACCAGCTCATCAGCGTCTTGACCGGCGAGATGTAGCCGAGGCCGAGGCCGCAGCCGCCGAGAACGCCGTAGCCGAGATAGACCAGCCAGAGCTGGTGCCAGGCAACGCCGAGCGAGGCGACGAGGAAGCCGCCGCCGAACAGGGCCGCAGCCGCCGCCATGGTCTTGCGCGGACCGACCTTCTCCACCCAGGTGCCGCCGAAGGCGGCGGCAAGGCCGAGGAACAGGATGGCGATCGAGAAGATCCAGCCGAGCGAGGCGATCGACCAGTCGTCGGCGCCCGGGACCACCGCGCCGTCCGGTCCGACAGTTCCGTTCAGCAGGCTGAGCGGCTTGTTGAATACCGAGAAGGCGTAGACCTCGCCGATGCAGAGATGGACGCAGAGCGCCGCGGGTGGAACGAGCCAGCGGTTGAAGCCGGCATCCGCCACCGTCCGTTCCCGGGCAAGCCACCCGCCTCGAGATGCCGTCAGGGCGTTCGACGCCATATGCCGTTCCTCCCGGTCCGAGTACCGAATCGGGGCGAACTTAGGCGGATTTGATCAGATAACAACATGATCAGGCTTAGTTCGAAAGTCGCATGCTGGCCGCCCACGAGGCGCTGTTCCCGCAGTCTCCTCACGCGACGGGCGTCAGCCGCTCGTTCGCCGACTTGCGGATGGCGACGAGCTCGCCGTCGGCGACGGCCGCCTTGCCCGCGGGCCTTGCCAGGCCGGGAATGTCGGCCCGCGTCGGATCGACGGCGCGGGCCCCCTTCGGCCCGAGCGTAACCTTCTGGGCCGTCGCCCACCAGTCGAGGAAGCGCGCCAGCGCGAACTGGATCGCGATGCCGCCGGCGATCAACAGCGTGTCGATCAGGAAATGCGGCTGGTGGTCGTATTTGATCACCTGACCGAACAGCGACAGCACGGTGCCCAGAGCGAAGACCGGCAGCGAATGGCGGCCGAGCATGGCGAGCGGGTTGTCCCGCGTCACCGTCGAGAAGGGCGATGTCTGCGCGGCATTGGCGAAGAGATAGATGAGCGCCGCCATGTGCAGCAGTCGCGGCAGGCTGACATAGGTCTTGTCGAACCCCGAGACGAGCATCGGAAAGGGCAGGCTTTCCCACCAGGACCAGAGGTCGAAGCGGATGGTCAGGAAGGCCACCATGCAGTAGGCGCCGGCGAGCGCCATCACCCATGGGTGGAAGGCGACGGCGTAGCCGCGCTCGATCCGTTGGAAGCCGCAGTAGAGGCCGAGGGCGAGGATCAGCTGCCAGGAGACCGGGTTGAAGAACCAGCCCCCGGGCAGCGGATAGTTGGGCAGGTCGATGGCGAAGACATAGGCGAGCAGCCAGATCGTCACGGAGACGCCGAGCATCAGGTTGAGGCTGATCCGGGCGAGGGCGAGGAGCGCCGGCAACAGGAACAGCAGCACCGCATACATCGGCAGGATGTTCACATAGCCGAGCTGATGGGTCATCGCCGCGAAGCCGATCATGGTCTCGACCGGGGCGGCGATGAACTGCGACAGGCCGTTGCGCGACAGGAGCTCGCCACGCCCGAGAGCGAGGGCGCCCCAGGAGAACACGCCGAGGGCGAGGATCGACATCATGTACTGGACGAGCACCAGCACACCGGCCCGCCGCCAGGCCTTCAGCGTCGCCACGAGACGGTGCCCGGCGAAGAAGACCCGGCCATAGGCATAGGCGGAAGCGAAGCCCGCCAGGAAGACGAACAGCTCGGCAGCGTCGGAGAAGCCGAAGTTCCGGGAGGTGTAGTTCTCGTAGAGATTGCCCGGAATGTGGTTGACGAAGATCATCACGAGGGCAACGCCCCGCCAGAAGTCGACACGATGGTCACGGCCCGACTGAGGGCGGGGCAAAGCTGCGATTGTCATGGATGTTGTCGTAGGACTCAGGCGGGATCCGGCAAGCCCTCAGAGCGATCCATCGTGGGGTTCCGGGAGAGCGTTTCCGCCTCCATCGCCGCCAGGCGGTTGCGCCACTGCGAACTCGCCCGGATCACCGATTCCGGGTGCGCCTCGAAAGGCGTGGTGAACAGGCCGAGACGCTTCAGGCCGTCCCCGAGGACGGGATTGCCGGTCAGGCTGATCATCAGCGGCGCGGTCACGAGCGGCACGGCGATGGGCAGCGTCCAGAGCATCAGGTCGGGAGCATAGGTGTAGGTGGCGTAGAGGACGACGGCTCCCGAGAGCACCATCCACCACGACGCTCGGAAGGCCACCGACACCGGCATGTAGTCGTCATCGCGCTCGGTCGAGGGCCAGCCGGCATCCGCCCCGACGAGGATCTCGTAGACCGCCTTCGACTGGAACATCATCATGATCGGCGCGAGGATGCTGGTCAAGATCAGCTCGACCGAGGCGCCGGCGAGAACCAGCCCCGTGCCGCCGAAGGATTTGCGCCGGTCGGTGAAGGCCGAACCGAAAGCGATCAGCGTCTTGGGCAGGAGCAGGAGGACGAAGATGCCGAAGAGCAGCAGCAGCGCCTTGTTGGTTTCCGGCTGCGGGAAGACCGGGAACAGCGAGTTCGCCGGGAAGTAGTTGGGCTCCGGCGCCAGCACCGGATCGAGCAGGCTGACGATCAGGAACATCAGCCAGATCGGCGAGGCGAGATAGGCCATGATGCCGGCGACCAGCGAGATCCGGCTCCACAGCCGCAATCCCGGCGCCGGCAGGAGCCGGGCATGCTGCAGGTTGCCCTGGCACCACCGCCGGTCGCGCTTGGCGTATTCGATGATGTTGGACGGGGCTTCCTCGAACGAGCCTTCGAGATCGGGATCGACCCGCACCTTGTAGCCGGCCCGCGCCAAAAGCGCCGCTTCGACATAGTCGTGGCTGAGGATCTGGCCGCCGAAGGGCGGCTTGCCCGGCAGCGTGGGCAGGCCGCAGCTCGCCGCGAAGGCGCGCACCCGGATGATCGCGTTGTGCCCCCAGAAGGGTCCCTCGCGTCCCTGCAGGGCCGCGATGCCGCGCGAGAAGATCGGCGAGAAGAGGGCGGCCGAGAACTGCAGCGCGCGCCCGAACGGCGTCCGCCGGCCGATGATCAGGGGCTGGCTCTGGAGCAGTCCGAGTTCCGGATCCTCGTCCATCCGCCCCGCCATCTCGACGATGGTCTCCGCCCGCATCAGGCTGTCGGCGTCGAGGATCAGCATGTAGTCGTAGGCGCCGCCATGGTTGGTGACGAAGTCGGCGATGTTGCCGGCCTTGCGACCGATGTTCTGTTCGCGGTTGCGGTAGTAGAGGCGGCCGGCGGCGGAGAGCTCGGCGACCAGAAGATCGTGGACGCGGCGTTCCTCGGCGACGTTCTCAGCCTTGGTGGAGTCTGAGAGAATGTAGAAGTCGAAGCGCTGGAAGTCCGGCGACCGCCGCAACTCCTCGTACATCGCCGCCACACGCGCGAAGACCGCCCGCACATCCTCGTTGTAGACCGGCATCAGGACCGCCGTGCGGCTGGTTGCGGGCCGCGGGCGCTTTTCCGGCTCGGGCAGCCTGTCGCGGCTGAAGATCCCGGCCAGTGCCGTGTTGAACCCCCAGGACAGCCACAGGCAGCAGATCAACAGGAGGGTGATCTGCGCGATGTGCAGATAGGTGATGCCGTTGGCCGTCACGACCACGAAGAACAGCCATGCGGCAACGGTGGCGAGCGCCACGGCCGCCAGCACGAATGCAAATCGCCTCAGAGCCATCAATTCGTCCTCGCGGCGCAGGCAGAAGGCTGCCGACATCCTGCGTCAATGCCGGCTTCGACCGTTCCTGCGACAGGTCGAGGATATAGGGCAGCTTCGCCCAAGCCTCCACATCCGGATGTCGGCAAGGCCGCCCGGACTGCAGGTCGGTCAGGCGCCTGCCTCAACCGCGGTTCCAGGAAAAACGGATGACGGGAACCGGAAAGCCGCGGCGCTGACGCTCGCGGGTCAGGGTCTGGGCCGGCATCGCCAGACGCACGGTCGGGGCCGGCACCTGGATCGTCCGCAGGATCGACATGGCTTGCGCGTCGCCGGCCATCGCGGCATTCACGATGCTTTCGGCATCCTCGCTCGAGCGCGCATGCGCGGCGAGACGGTTCTTGACCGCCTCGATCACGACATCGTCGGAGAGGTCGGCACGCCCGATGAGGGCGCCGCAATTCATGTCGTTGCGTACGGTATGATCGTTCGGGAGGGTCGTCATGTCGTACTCGTCCATTGATATAGCCACGTTTCGCTTACAATGCGCTGCAGCATGGAAAGTTTCACGCGAAGCTCGACTGGCTGGGCATCGTCTCGCTCGATTTCGAGCGAGAGCCGCCAGCCACCGTCCGGCAGCCTCGACAGGCTGCTGTCCAGAAGCCGCGCGTTGGGCGGCATGTCGACCAGCGGATCGAGCTCGGCGTCAGGCGGCAGATTGTGGATCGAACCGCCACTGAAATTGATCGCGAATCGCCGGCTGGACGGGTTGTCGCTGGCCTCGGCAGCGTTGCCGCCGACGCCCACATAGGTACCCGACACCCGCGCCATCAAGGTCTCGTCGAGAGTGGAGAGCCCCCACTTCATCAGGTAGCGAAATTCCATGGTCGAGCCGGCGGTCGCCTTGGCCTCCGGCACCCAGAAGGCGACGATGTTGTCGTTCGCCTCGGAGTCCGTCGGGATCTCCACGAGCTCGACCACGCCGTTGCCCCAGTCGCCCAGCATCTCGATCATCAGCGACGGGCGGAGATCGTAGCGCGCCTCGGTGTCCTGGTAGTGGGTGAAGTCGCGATCGCGCTGCAGCAGGCCGAATGCGCGCGGGCTGCTCTCCTGGAAATAGGACAGGGCCAGCGTCTGCGGGTTCTTGAGCGGACGCCACATTTCCTCGCCGTCGGCGCGGATCACCATGAGGCCGTCGCTGTCGTGGACCTCGGGCCGGAAGTCGTCGTGATCGCTGCGGTCGTTCTCGCCGAAGGTGTACATCGAAGTCAGCGGCGCGATGCCGAGCCGGGTGATGTCGGTGCGCGGATAGAGACGGCAGGTGGTCTCGATCGTCGTCGTGTGGCCGGGCGTGATGACGAACAGATAGGCGCCGGCCAGGCTCGGGCTGTGGAGCTCGGCCATGATGCGGATCGAGGGGTCCGCGGGCTGCGGCTGATCGATGTAGAAGGCGGAGAAGCGCGGGAACTCTTCGGTTTCCGAGGTCGCTGTGTTGATCGCGAGACCACGGGCCGACAGCCCGTAGCGCGAGCCGGTGCCGAGGGCGCGAAAGTAGCTGGCGCCGAGAAAGGTGACGAGTTCGTCGAAATAGTCGGGCCGCTGCAGCGGCGCATGGATCCGGAAGCCGGCGACGCCGCCCAGATCGAGCGTCTGGAACTGCGAGGGGTCGAGGGGCGGGCGGTATTCGAAGTCGGAGGAACCGAACACGTGCTGGGAATAGACGCCGCCCGTGCCGATGAAGATCTTCGTCGTGTCCTTGAACACCCAGCCCGGATAGAAGGCCTGGAGGTGGAACTCGCCGGGCTCGGCCCGCCACAGTGCCTGTTCAGGGCGAAAGCGGATCGCCCGGTGCTGGTCGTAGCTGAGATTGGCGACGACGTCCGGCAGGGTCGATTCGGGCGCCCTGTACTCTTCCCGGGCCTGCTGCTCCATCCTGGCCGACAGGACGTCGAAGCTGAAGGGCTGCTCCTGCGAGCCGACGGTGGACTGCTCCCCGCTCTGCTGGGCACCCGCCTTGCGGGTCGCCAGCAGGCTCCCCGGAAATGCTGCGCCGCATGCGGCTGCAAGGCCGAGCTTCAGGGCCGTCCGACGGGAATCGATACGCGGAATTTTCACAGCAAACATCTGATTTAGCGGTCGAAGATGGGATCTAAAATACCCACAAATGCGACGATTGGATAGCGGCGTTGCGATGCAGCATCAAATTAATTCGCTCGGTCGTCACTCGTCGTTTTCTGCTGCGCCGCCCTCATGCACCACAGCGGATGAACCGTTGATGAACCGGTAGCGCGAGACATTGCGATAGGTCTCCCCCGGCAGGAGCAGGGCGGAGGGGAAGTTCGGCCGGTTCGGCGCATCGGGCCATATCTGCGGCTCCAGCGCGAGCCCTGCGAAGGCCTGCAGCGGCGTTCCCGCCGCGCTCTCCTGCGACCCGTCGAATTTGGCGCCGTCATAGACCTGCAGGCCCGGCTCGCTCGTCGTCATCTCGAGGGTCCAGCCGGAAGCCTCGCAGGCGAGGGTGGCGGCCGGGCGCAGAGCGGCGCTGCGCTGCGACGCCAGGCAGAAATTGTGGTCGAGACCTTCGGGGCGTTCGGCCAGAGGGCGTCCGCGGCGGAAGTCGAACCGCGTGCCCTCGACCGGAGCGATCTCGCCCGTCGGGATCGTCGTCTCGTCGATCGGCAGGTAGCGGTCCGCCGCGACCGTGAGCCTGTGGCCGAGAATGTCGCCGTCGCCGGAAAGGTTGAAATAGAGATGCGAGGTGAGGTTCACGATGGTCGGGCGATCCGTCACCGCCTCATAGGCGATCTGCAGCTCGTCGCCTGCGATGATCGTGAAGATCGCCCTGGCGTCGACCCGGCCCGGATAGCCCTCGTCTCCGTCCTCCGAGCGCAGCGCCAGCACCGCCTCCGACGAGGTGCGCGAGACCAGCGACCAGGCCCTCGTCGAGAAGCCGGCGGGGCCGCCATGCAGGTGGTGGGGGCCGTCGTTCACCGGCGTGACGTGATCGCGGCCATCCAGCGCAAATCGGCCGAAGGCGATGCGATTGGCAAAGCGACCGACGCTCGAACCCACATAGGCCCTGTTCGAGGCACCGTATCCCCCCTGCCGCAGGCCGAGCACCATCGAATGCCCGGCGCCGCGGGGCCGCAATGCGACGAGGGATGCGCCGACAGCCAGGATCTCGGCGCTCATGCCATCGTGTTCGATCGTGAAGGACGCCTCGTCCATGAAACTCTCACCCTGCATGCCGGCTGTTGACGGCAGGATTAGATAGGGCCCGGCCCGCGAAGACGAAGACGCTCCCGGGCGCCGGGTCGAAGTTTTCCACGCTGCCGCGACTTTGGCGATCGGCTCCCGTCGCGGGCCCGCTCGAGCGTGGTCTGCGGACCGATTTTGCCGGCGAGGCTCCGGCCCGCGAGCACTCAGCGCAGGCGGCGGAGCTTCTGGCTCAGAATGTCGCCGGCGCGATAGAGCGAATCGTCGAGCAACGCGATCTCGTCCTGGCTCAGGGCGGAGGTGAGATCGGCCTCGAGCTTGTTCCAGAGATCGCGGACCTTGCGCTGCGCCTCGAGCCCCTCGGGCGTCAGATGCACCATGGTCCGGCGGGCGTCGCGGGCATTGGCCGACCGCGACACCAGCCCCCGCTCGATCAGACGATCAAGCATCTTGGAGACGGTGGAGGGACGCACCGCCAGAAGATCGGCGAGCGTCGAGACGTCGACGGGGTTTTCCATGTCCAGCCGGTCGAGCAGCTGGTCCTGGCCCGGGTGGAGCTCGATTTCAACGAGCAGGAGCGTGAGGAATGCCCGCGTCGACTTGGAGATCGACAGAAGCGATGGGACGATGACGGGTGGCGAATGAGTCAGCATGTCTGGGCGCTACCATCTCGGTGGATCCGTTCCTGGCTTATTGAGCCAATCGGGACGCGGGATCATTCAAATGCTTTACTAATCCCCCGGCGCCTGTCGGGTTCCAGTCGAAAGGCCGGAATATCAGAGCTTCGATGCCGTCGGCGGCGGGTGGACGAAGTCGTCATGGTGGAGGCGGGAAGCCCTTGATCGGCCCCGGTAAAACAGCCTTTGTCGGCAGCCGCGGCGCGGATATTGCGGGCCTCGGCGGGCCGCCGGCTTGTCGCGGCGTTTTTTTTTCGATCTACGTCGGACAAGATTTCGATCTACCTCGGACAAGATGCGGCAGCGCAAGCGAAGGATGGGAACGGTTGGCTGATGTGAGAGTGATCTGCGCGATCGGCAGGAGCGGGCAGCTGGGTCTTGACGGCGGCATGCCTTGGGAGGGACGGCCGGAGCGCGCCTTCGTCGAGGATGTGGAGCGGTTCTTCGAGATCACCCGGGGCCATGTGCTGATCGCCGGGCCGAAGACCGTCGCCTCGTTCCCGGCCTTCGCCCATGACGAGCGGACGATCGTCGCGATTCGCTCCCATGAGGTGCCGGAGGAGGTGCTTTCGCGCTTTGCGGGCCGGGTGGTCTATGTCGGCGGCGGCCCGTCGGTCTGGACCGCCTATGCCCGGTTCGTCCGGCACTGGGACATCAACACGCTGCCCTATGACGGCGAAGCCGACACCTGGTTCGACCCGGCATGGCTCCTCGCCGGCGGATCGGCGCGCCAGGCCTGATCAGTCCGGCGACGCCAGACCTGCCAAGGATGCGCCGGCGTCGCGCGGATCGCGGCCGCACTCCGTCGCGATCGTTTCGCAGAGCCGGGCCGCCAGGGATCGGGCGGCTTCGGACCGCGGCATCGCATCGCCGTCCAGCCGGGCGACGGGCGCGATGAGGCGCAGGCTGTTGGTCGCGATCATGGCTCGTCCGCGGGCCGCTTGCGGCGTGACTTCCACTTCGGCGGCGGTGAGCCCGACCTCCGGCGCCACATCGATCACCCATCGGCGCATGATGCCGGGCAGGACGCCGTCCGACAGGCGGGGGGTCACAAGCCTGTCTGCCTCGACGACGAAGAGGTTGGCGAGTGCCGTCGAGGCGAGACGGCCCGCCGTGTTGAGGAACAGCGCGTCGTCGGCGCCCTTCGCCTTCGCCTCCTGGGTCGCCAGCACCGCGTCGAGATAGGACAGCGTCTTCATCCGGGCGGTCGGCGAGGTCTCGTTGCGCCGGATCGGCGTCGTCACCAGCGAGACCGGCCGGAACATCATCGCCGGGGCGAGGGGCGCGACGCTGCCGAGGATGGTCGGCCGCGTCTCGGCGGGAAAGGCGAGGCCGCGCGGCGCCGGGCCGCGTGTCACCGTCAGCCGGATGGAGCCGTCGCCGCAGCGCAGCGCCAGCGCCTGCATCGCGGATCGCAGCACGGCTGCCTCGACGGGGATTTCCAGAAAGGCGCAGGCGCCGAGCAGCCGCGACAGGTGATCCTCGCCGCGAAAGATGCGGGCGTTGAGGACGAGGGCGGTATCGAACACCCCGTCGGCGAGCAGCAGGCCGCGATCATTGGCGGCGATCGCCGCCTCGACGGGCCGGAACTCGCCGTCCAGCCAGACGACGTCAGCGCCGGCCGTCATGAAACCGCCGCGCGAGGTCGAGGAAATTCGCGATCATCCGCTCGCCGGCCTCGGTGAGGATCGATTCGGGATGGAACTGCACACCATAGGTCGGATGATCGCGGTGGGTGAGGGCCATGATCTCGCCCTCGGGCGAGCGTGCGTCGACGGCCAGTTCCTCCAGCATCGCCGGGGTCTCCTCGACGATCAGCGAATGGTAGCGCCCGACCCTGGCGCCGTCGGCAAGTCCGGCGAAAAGCCCTTCGCCACCGTGGCGGATCGGCGAGGCGCGACCATGCATCGGCCGGATCGCCCGGGTGACGTGGCCGCCGAAGACCTCGCCGATGACCTGATGGCCGAGGCAGATGCCGAGGATCGGCAGCCGGCCGGACAGCTGGCGGACGAGATCGATCGAGATGCCCGCGTCTTTCGGCGCGCAGGGGCCGGGCGACACGACGAGGGCGTCCGGCGGGTCGGCCGCGATGTCCCCGACGCCGACGGCGTCGTTGCGGGCGACATGCGTCTCCGCCCCGTGCCGCACGAAGTAGCGGGCGACGTTGAAGACGAAGCTGTCGTAATTGTCGATGACGAGGACCCTCAAGGCGCGTCCCCCTCGGGCGCATCCCGCTCGGGCGCGGGGCCGGTCGCCGCGTCGAAGGCCGCGAAGACGCGGGTCGCCTTGGTGAAGGTCTCCTCGTATTCGGCGGCCGGATCGGACAGGACGGTGATACCGCCGCCGGCCGAGAGCTTCGCCCGGCCGGCCTCGAAGCTGACGGTGCGGATGGCGATGTTGAGGTCCATCGTTCCGTCGAAGCCGATATAGCCGAGCGAGCCGCAATAGGGGCCCCTGGCGGTGGCCTCGATCTCGGTGATGATGTCCATCGCCCGGATCTTCGGCGCGCCGGTGATGGAGCCGCCGGGAAACGCCGCGGCGATGAGATCCGCCGCGTCGCGGCCGGCGGCGAGGCGCCCGGTCACCACCGAGACGAGATGGTGGACCGCGGCATAGCTCTCGAGGCCGCACAGTACCGGCACCTCGACCGAATCCGCCTCGCAGACCCTGGCGATGTCGTTCCTGAGGAGATCGACGATCATCACGTTCTCGGCCCGGTCCTTTTCCGAGGCCAGCAGTTCCGCGGCAAGCCGCGCGTCCTCCTGCGGATCCTCGGCACGTTTCGCCGTGCCCTTGATCGGACGGGCCTCGACGATGCCGTCCTTCAGGCTGACGAAGCGCTCCGGCGAGGAGGAGGCGATGGCGAGGTCGCCGAAGTCGAAAAAGGCGCCGAAGGGCGCGGCATTGGTTTGGCGAAGCCTGAGATAGAGGGCGAAGGGATCGAAGCCCGAGGGGATCTTCGAGGTGAAGGTCTGGGCGATGTTGGCCTGAAAGATGTCACCGTCGAGAATGTACTCGCGGGTCTTCTCGATGCCGGCGCGATAGGCGGCGGCATAGAAGTTCGAGTGCCAGTCGAAGCCGGCGGGGAAGGGGGCTTCGGCTGCCGGTGGCGAGGCCGGTTCGGCAATTCGCGCCAGGAACTGCGCCAGCCTCGCCTCGGCCCGGGCCGCGCGGGCATCCTCGCCGCTCTCCGGATGGCCGGTGGCCAGAAGGAACGCGCGCTTTTCCTGCAGATCGAAGGCGAGGACGGTGTCGTAGAGGCCGAGACGGATGGTCGGATTGGCCGGATCGAGGTCGCCCGGTCTCGCGAGCCGTTCCAGATGGTGGGCGAAGTCGTAGGCGAACATCCCCATCGCCCCACCCTGGAACGGCGGCAGGCCGGGCTGAGTCGGCGCGGCGAACCGTGCCAGCAGCGTCTTCAGTGCGGCGAGCGGCGGCTCCTCCGACCGGCTGCCATTGAGCATGGCGCCCTTCGCATCAACGGTGAAGACGGCAAAGGGATCGGCCGCGACGTAGGAATAGCGGCCGAGCACGGGGTGCTCCATGGCGCTGTCGAGGAAGGCGAGCATGCCGAGGGGCCGCAATCGTTCCGCGGCAGTCTCGGGGGGCAGGAAGGGAATCTCGCGGGTCCGCATGATCTCGACTTGGACAGGATTTCGCCCCGCCGTCAAACCGCGGATCGGGTCGTGACGCAATGGCCTTCGCATGCGGCTCACTGACACCCTGCGGGCGGTTCACCGCCCCTGTCTTTCCGAACACAACCGGTTGACGGTGTTTCTGTCGTCGCAACCGCGGTCGCCCCTGCCGCGTTCAGGAGACGGACGTTCGTCCGGCAGTTCCCAGGACGGGCATCCGCCCGACAGTTCCCGAGACGGGCATCCGCCCGACAGTTCCCAAGACGGGCATCCGCCCGACAGTACAGTGGAGTCTCCCATGCGCCTCATCGCAATCGCCCCGGTTCTTCTCGCTGTGTCGGGACTTGCCGCCTGCAACGCCTCGGCGCCCTATCCGAACGGCTCGCCCTTTGCCGAAGCCCGGGTCTCGGCCAATCCCTACCGCGCGGGCACGCCGGAATTCTGCCGCCAATATGCCCGCCAGAGCGCCGCCAACAGCTATGAGAACCGCATCGATCGGGGCGAGGACGGCTTCGGGGTCCGCGCGCTGACGCGCCAGAGCGCCGAGCGGAGCGGGGACCGCGCCTATCGCCGCTGCCTCGCGAGGCGATGACGTCGCACTTCGGACAACCGCGAGTCGCTTCTGCGTGAGCCCGATTGCCCCAAGGGCAAGTCGGCGATATTGACGTTCGACACCGCTGCAACGCGACCCGCGAGGCTGTCATGCGTCAGACGTTCGCCGTTCTTCTGGTCTGGGGGATCGCCCTTGGCGGGCGACCCGCCGGCGCCCAGCAGTATGCGCAGGGCTGGCAGGCCTCGATCGAGCGCTGGCTCTACGGCCTCGAAAGCCGGACGGCGACGGCGGCCTGCATCGACAAGCTGAAGAACCGGGCCATCACCTTCATCGGCATCGCGGAGGACGAGCCGCGCATCGGCTCGGGCCGGCGGCGCGACCTCAACGCCCTGATCGTCGACGCGATCCCTGGCAAGTACACGCCGCGGCTCGGCCGCGCCTACCGGCAGATGGTCGAAGGCATCCTGCCCCAGCGAGCGGGCGCCGCCGGCAGCGCCGAGGCGCTGCAGGACTTCTTCGGCTCCGACATGTTCCTCACGGTCGAGCCGGAGCGCCGGCTGCCGGAAATCCTGCGGCTCTATCTCGGCCTCACCATCCTCGACCCCGACACCGGCGGAATCTGCGCCACCGAGACCGGCCCGACCCTGACCCTCGACCTCAACCGTCTCGGCACGGCCGAACTCTCCGACACCTTTTCCAGCCGCGAGTTCTATGACGTCGACGGGGCGCTGCGGGAGGCGTCGCTGAAGGCGATCACCCGGCTCCAGCAGCACCAGCTGCTGAAGGATCCGGCAGCGCCGCTGGCCTACCGGATCACCGCCGAGACGACGGCACCGGACTGCCGGCTGGCCGATTCCATCGACGACACCTTCAACAGCGCCTATACCGAGCTCTCCGGCGACCGGCAGAGCCGCATCAACGCCACCATCGGCGCGACCTCCTGGCCACTGCTGCGCCGGCACGCCGTCACGGATGGCTCGGCTGGCGCCGTCCCCGCGATCGAGGGCGTCTTCCTCGACATCTCGGTCGCGCCCGAGCCAGCCGAGCTTGCGGCAACCGGCGACGATGCCGGCTCCACCGCCGCGGTGCTGAAGCTCGACGTCTCCGCGCAGCACTCCAACGGCGCCAATGTCGGCCGCTACAGCTACCGGGTCGTGGTGCCGGCGAGCGAGGTTGTCGGCTGCCTGCCGGAGGTCGCGGAGGCGGTGGTGACAGCCACCGCGCCCGAGCCGGATCCGGCGGCTGCCTGTGCGGCAGCGTTCGAGGCGGCGCGGGAAGGCGGTTCGGTGGCAATGCTGCGGGCGTTTCTGGGCTCGAACCCGGCTTGCGCCGAGGAGCGGCGCCAGGCCGATCTCATTCTCGATCAGGTGGCCGCGAGCTGCGCCGCCGAGGCCGATGCGCTGGAGCCGGCCGCGGCGGAGGCGCGGCTGGGCGTGTGCCTCGCCGAATTTGCGGGAAGCGCCCGGCACGAGGCCAGCCTGAATCTCGCCCGCGGCCGGGCGCTGCTGCGCCGTGAGAGCGCCGCGGCCGAGGCGGCGCGAACCCGGCGAGAGGCGGAGCTTCGGGCGCAGATCGAGGCCGACTACCGCGCGCGGCTCCAGGAGATCGAGGCCCGGCTCGAAGCCGAGCGGCGCGAGCGGGAAGCGGCCGAAGCGCGCCAGCGCGACGCCGAGCGACGCCAGCGCGAAGAGGCCGAACGCCGCCAGAGGGAGGACGCCGAACGGCGCGCCGCCGAGGCACGCACCGCGCCGCCGCCGGTGGTCGCCGACAGCCGACGCAGCTGCGTCGTCGCCGACCCGTCGGACACGCCGCTCAACGTGCGCGCCTCGCCGGGCAACACCGGCAAGGTCATCGGCCGGCTCGGCGACGGCCACGTCGTCTTCGTGCTGCGGGAATATCCGGGGGGAAGGCCCTGGGCCTATGTCGCCGACGACCGGGGCGGCAGCATGCGCGAGCTCGGTTGGGTCTACCGGCCCTATATCCGCTGCTAGAGCGCCGTGCGTCTGACAGGACGCACAAGGTGCTCTAACATCTTGAATCTCCGCATCGGGGCGACCGAGAATCGATTCCAGTTTTCGCGCCGATGCTGCTAGGCATTCGGTCCGAGAAACACTCGGATTCGAGCTTTCGGAGCAGCAGTCTTGAGCAACGCGCAGGCGTCCCGTTTCGTGGCGATCGGGGAATGCATGGTCGAACTGTCCGTCGCCGGGGAGGGCCTCTATCGGCAGGGCTTTGCCGGCGACACCTTCAACACGCTCTGGCACTTCGCCCGGCGGGCGCCGGCCGGCTGGCGGGGGGCCTATCTGACGGCGCTCGGCACCGACAGGCTGTCGGAGGAGATGCTCGGCTTCTTCACGGCAGCCGGCATCGGCACGGAGATGGTCCGGCGCATCCCGAACGCCTCGCCGGGCCTCTACATGATCCATCTGGCCGGCGGGGAGCGCTCGTTTTCCTACTGGCGGGAGATGGCGGCGGCGCGGCGGCTCGCCGAGGACGAGGCGCATCTGCAGGAGGTTCTTGCGGCCGGCGACGCCTTCTATTTCTCCGGCATCACCCTGGCGATCCTGCCCGCCGAGGACCGGGCGCGGCTTCTCGCCCATCTCGGTGCGGCGAAGAAGGCCGGCAAGCGGGTCGCCTTCGATCCGAATGTCAGGCCGCGCCTGTGGCCGGACCTCGAAACCGCCCGCCGGGCCGTCGAGGCGGCGGCCCGGGTCTCCACCCATTGCCTGCCGAGCTTCGACGACGAGCGCGCGACCTTCGGCGACGAGAATGCGCGGGCGACGGCGGCGCGCTACCGGGCGCTGGGCGTCGCCGAGGTCGTCGTCAAGGACGGCGGCAGGTCGGCGCTGGTTTCCTGGGACGGGGGGCGCGAGCAGGTGCCCGCCATTCCGCCCGCCGAGATCGTCGACACGACGGGCGCCGGCGACAGCTTCAACGCCGCCTATCTCGCAGCAAGGCTCGGCGGCGCGGGGCCCGTCGCCGCGACGATCGCCGGCCACCGCCTCGCCTCCCACGTCGTCGGCGGACACGGGGCGCTGGTGGCGTAGCCGCAGAGACGACGCCCGCTCCGCCTTCGCTCGGCCGAGCGGCATGCGTCACGGCACCGGCGCGGGAAGCGCCGCCGCCGGGCGCCGGTTGTCATACGCCCGTATCAAAGCGTCGTTATCGAGCGCCTCGAACCGGCTTCTGCCGTGTGGTTTGCACAGCTGTGCAAGAGGTCTCGCGAATGACTGACGCCGCGTTTCTCACCGTTTCGGAAGTCACCGTCGGATATGCCGGGACGACCGTGCTCGATCGCCTGTCGCTCAGTGTCGAGCGGGGGGAATTCGTCGCGCTGCTGGGCTCTTCGGGCTGCGGCAAGACCACGCTTCTTCGGACCATCGCGGGGTTCAACACGCCGCGGTCCGGCGCGCTCGCCCTTGCCGGCCGGGACATCACCCGCGCCGCGCCGGATCGGCGCGGCATGGCGATGGTGTTCCAGTCCTACGCGCTGTGGCCGCACATGACCGTCGCCCAGAACATCGGCTACGGCCTGAAGCTGCGCAGAGCGCCGCGTTCCGACATTGCGGCAAGGGTCGACGAAATCGCCGCGATGCTGGGCCTTTCCGGCCTTCAGGCGCGCAAGCCGGGCCAGTTGTCCGGCGGCCAGCGCCAGCGCGTCGCGCTCGGCCGGGCGCTGGCCGTCGAGCCGGAGATCCTGCTCCTCGACGAGCCTCTGTCCAACCTCGATGCCCGCGTGCGCCTCGGCGTGCGCCACGAGATCCGCGCCCTGCAGAAGCGCCTCGGCATCACCGCCATCCATGTCACCCACGACCGGGAGGAGGCGATGGTGATGGCCGATCGGATCGTCATCCTCGACCGCGGCCGGATCGCCCAGGAGGGATCTCCGGAAGAGGTCTACAACCGGCCGGCCTCGCCCTTCGTCGCCGCCTTCATGGGGGCAGAGAACGTCGTCGCGCTGGAAGGAAGTGTCGATGGCGACCGGATCGAGATCGCGGCCGGCCCGCATAATCCGTCGGCGACGCTCTCCCGCGACGCGCGCCCGGTCGCTTCCGGGCGGTATCAGGCGCGCTTCAGGACGGAGGCGGCCGAGCTTCTGCCCGCAACGCCTCGGCCGGCCTTCGGCGATCAAGCCGACAGGGCGAGCGACGACGGCGCGCTGCGCCTGCGAGGAACGGTTCGCCAGACCAGCTATCCCGGCGGCGTCTGGCGCCACGTGGTCGCGATCGGCGCGGCGGAGGTCTCCGTCGATGCGGACCAGCCCGTCGAGCCCGGCACCGACGTCGTGCTGCGCGTGCCCTCGTCCGCGCTCTTCCTCTTCGACGCGCCGCAGGACGGCGCCGAACAAGTTTCCCGCGCCGCCGCCGCCTGAGGCGCAGCGATGCGGGGATGACAGCCCGGAATGAACGTCAAACCGCTGGAGCGAAATCCATGAAGACCTTTCTCAGTGCAGCCGTCCTCCTTGCCACGGTCGTGCCGCCGGCCGCGGCAGCCGAACTCACGGTGATCACCGCCGGCGACCAGAACATGGTCGATTATGTCAACGAATATCTCGCGCCGATCTTCGAGAAGGAGAATCCGGGCGATACGGTCCGCGCCGTCGGCACCGGCCCCGGCGATGCCGGCTCGCAGAAGATCCTGGAGCGTTTCGAGGCCCAGGCGGCAAGCGAAGAGTCCGACACCGACGTCGCGGTGGTGCATGAGAAGTTCGTCGGCCCGATGGTCGAGAAGGGCTTCCTGAAGAACTATCGCGGTGACATCTCGACCGGCGATCTCGTCACCAGCGACAAGGCGAAGATGGCGCTGGGCACCAATGTCGACGGCTATGTGATGCCGATGTTCGCCAGCCAGACCGCGATCGCCTACAATCCGGCGCTGGTCGAGAACCCGCCGAAGAGCTATGCCGAGATCGCCGAATGGGCGAAGGCCCATCCGCAGCAGTTTGGCTACAACGGCATCAAGGGCGGCGCGTCGGGCGTTTCCTTCGTCATGGGCTGGATCTACGCCTTCGGCGGCGGCGACGCCCAGATGCTGATGAATGGCCCCTTCGAGGAGAGCCAGACCCAGAAATGGGACGCGGCCCTCGCCAGCCTGAAGGACTTCAACACCACCGCGACGCTCACCCCCGGCAATGCCGGAACGCTCGACATGCTCGGCCGCGGCGAGATCGCCATGGGCCCGGTCTGGGTCGACATGTTCTATTCCTGGCAGGCCGACGGCAAGCTGCCGCCGGAGATGAAGCTCCTCCTGCCGGCCCCCGGCATGCCGGGCCAGCCGATGCACTACGTCATCCCGGAAAAGGCGCCGCATGCCGAACTGGCCGAGAAGTTCGTCGCGCTCGCGACCTCGCCGAAGGTCCAGGCCGAAGGCATCGTCAAGCGCTTCAACTGGTATCCGGGCATCGACGCCAAGCACGTTCAGGCCGAGCTCGACCAGGCATCCTGGGACAAGCTGTTCAAGGACGTGACCCCGGAAGATCTCGCCAAATACGCCAAGCCCTTCCCCATCGCGCCCTACAACAACGCGATCCTCGAAGCCTATGAGCGCCAGGTCGCCAACTGAGCTGCGACCTCCATCGAACCGTCGCCCGGCCCCTTGTGGCCGGGCGAGACCCGCGGGAATCGACACCATGCGTGAGCGACTGACCGGTCTGTTGCTGGCGCTGCCGGCCATCGCGACCATCGCACTTCTCTATCTGATGCCGCTGCTGGCGTCGGCGACGGGCGCCTTCGAGACGGAATCCGGCTTCGGCCTCGGCAACTTCGTCAAATCCTATGAACTCTATGGGACCGACATCGTCTACACGCTGATGATCGTCTCCCTGTCGACGCTGATCATCGCCGGCCTGTCGATAGCCATCGCCGGCTATCTGACGCTCGGCGAAAATCCCAAGGCCGTGGCGATCCTGCGCTGGCTCTATCGCTGGCCGCTGTTCATTCCCTTCATCGTCGTCGGCCAGGTGCTGCGCACCTTCCTCGCCAAGAACGGCCTGATGAACAATCTCCTCGTCGCCGGCGGCATCCTCACGCCGCTGCAGACGGTGTCGTTTCTCGACTGGCGCGGCATCGTCATCGCCTTCGTCTGGAAGCAGGCGCCCTTCGTCACGCTGCTCGTCGCCGGCGCCATGGCCTCGATCGATCGCGGCACGATCGAGGCCGCCCGCAATCTCGGCGCCTCGCGGCTGCGTATCCTGTTCGAGATCGTCGTGCCGCAGGTCCGCACGACGCTCTTCGTCGGCATGGTGCTCTCCTTCGTCACCATGATGTCGGTGCTGTCCGTGCCGCTGATGATCAGCGCCCAGTCGCCGACCATGATCACCGCCGACATCGCCTTCCGCATCAACGCCTATGGCGACTACGGCGTCGCCAATGCGCTCGGCATGATTTCCCTCCTCATGACCATGGCGGTGGCGATCGTCTATCTGCGCCTCAACCTGAAGGAAAAGGCCCGATGAGCGCGCCCGCGATCCCCCGTGAGAGCGCCCTCCCGGTCGCCGCCGGCCGGGCGTTCGGCCTCGACCTCTGGTGGCTGCCGCGGGCGTTCGGCCTCGACCTCTGGTGGCTGCCGCGGGCGCTCGTCCTCGGCCTTGTCGCCTTCGCGATCTTCGGCCCGCTCGCCAATCTGCTCCTCTGGACGGTCGCCGAGCGCTGGTATTTTCCCCACACGCTGCCGCTCGAATACGGCTTCAGCTTCTGGGCGAAGGTGTTCTCGCCGCGCGGGGTCGCCTGGGAATCCCTCGGCACCAGCATCCTGATCGCGCTTCTGACCGTCCTCTTCGCGCTGGCCTTGGCGATTCCCGCCGGCTATGCGCTGGGGCGGCTGAAGCTCCCGGCGCGCAGCCTGATCCTCTTGGTCTTCCTGATCCCGCAGGCCTTTCCGAACCTGCCGGTCTACGTCAACATCGCCCGCTTCTTCTACGATGTCGGGCTGAACGGCACGATCGCCGGCGTCGTCCTCGTCCATGTCACCCACGGGCTGGTCTTCGCCGTCTGGATCGCGACGGCTGCCTTCGCCGCCGTCGATGCGGAACTGGAGGAGGCCGCCCGGTCGATGGGGGCGGGGGCGTTGCGGGCCTTTCGCGACGTGACGCTGCCGCTGGCGCTGCCCGGCCTGATGGCGAGCGGCATCTTCGTCTTCCTGGAATCCCTCGACGAATTCACCGGCAGCTTCTTCGTCGGCGCGCCGGACGTCACCACCCTGCCGCTGCTGCTCTATACGGCGGGTGCCGGCGGCAATTATCAGGTCGCCTCGATCACGGCTCTTCTGTTGCTGGTCCCCTCGATCGCCTTCATGCTGGTGGTGGAGCGCTTCCTGCGCGCCGACGTTCTGGCCCGGATCGGGCACTGATGGCGGTGATGCGTCCTCCTGCCCGCCCTTCGCGAGACATGCCGCAGCCATGAACGACGAGCCGAGACAGCCACCGGCGGGGCCGAATTTCGTCAGCGCGCAGCAGGTCGCCGAGCGCGCCGGCGTCTCGCGCTCGGCCGTCTCGCGGGCCTTCACCCCCGGCGCCAGCATCGGCCGGGAAACCCGCGAAAAGGTGATGAAGGCGGCCCTCGACCTCGGCTATCAGGTCAACGACCTGGCCCGCGGCCTGATCGCCCGGCAGAGCCGTCTCGTCGGGATCATCGCGACGCGCCCCGAAGTCGGTTTTCGTGCGCTTCTCGTCGCGGCCCTCTCCAAGGCGCTGATCGCCAGGGGCAGCCTGCCGGTGCTGCTCAACACCGGCGACACCGAGCGGGAGATGCAGGCGACGCAGAACATGCTGCTCGGCTACCGGGCCGAGGCGACCATCGTCCTGTCCGGCTCGCCTCCCGAAACCATGCTGGAGGGGGCCCGGCGCACCGGGCAGCCGCTGGTGCTGATCGGCCGGTCGGAGCCCGGCACCGACAGCGTCCTCGCCGACAACGAAGGGGCTGCGAGGAAGGCCGCCGAGCGGCTGGTCGCCCGCGGCGCCCGGCGGATCGCCCTCGTCGGCGCGGCCATCGGGACGCAGACGATCGTCGAGCGCGAACAAGCCTTCGTCGAAGCCGTCCGGGAACTCGGGGCCGAGGCCGAGATCGTGCGCGGCGCCGACGCCGACTATGCCGGCGGCGAGACGGCAGCACGCCAGCTCTTGGGCCGCGGAACTGCGCCGGATGCGGTCTTCTGCGTCAACGATCTCCTGGCGATGGGGCTGATCGATCATGCCCGCCTTGGCGCCGGGCGGCGCATCCCGGAAGACGTTGCGGTCATCGGTTTCGACGATCTGCCCGAAGCCTCGCGCGGCACCTATCTCCTGACGACATTTTTCCAGAATCCGGTCGCGGTCGCGGCGAGGGCGATCGACCTGCTCGATCGACGGCAGTCCGACCCGGCCGCGGCGCCCGCCCTCGAGCGCGTCCCGGTGACCTTCGTGCCGCGAGAGAGCGGCTGATATCGACACCAACGCACGGATGCAACCCATGAAGCTCATCCAGATCACCGACCTTCACCTTGTCGCGCCCGGCGAGACGCTGTTCGGCCTCGATCCGCTGGCGCGGCTGACGGCCTGTCTGGCGGACATCGAGGATCACCACGGCGATGCCGACGCGATCGTCATCAGCGGCGACCTCACCCATGACGGCGAGATCGCCGCCTATGAAGCGCTGGCGGAATGCCTGTCGGGTCTGACGCCGCCGGTTCACCTGATGCTCGGCAATCACGACCGGCGCGATACCTTTCGCGCCGTCTTCGGCGACACCCATTTCGAGGCCGGCTTCGTCCAGAAGAGCGTCGACCTCGATGGCGGCCGACTGATCCTGCTCGATACGCTCAAGGCAGGCGCCGTCGAGGGCGAGCTCTGTGCCGAGCGGCTCGGCTGGCTGGAAAGGCAACTCGCCGGGGCAGGCGAGAACGGCGCCCTTGTCTTCGCCCACCACCCGCCGTTCCGCCTGCACATGCCGGCGCTCGACCGGGTCCGGCTCGGCGACGCGGAGGCGTTCGCCCGGATCGCGAACGACGCCGGCAATGTCCGCCACGTCTTTGCCGGCCACGTCCACCGGCCGGTCAGCGGCAGCTGGCGCGGCATCCCCTTCAACGCCATGCGCGGCACCAACCAGCAGACGGCGCTCGTCTTCGAGGACCGCTTCGTCATCAGCCACGAGCCGCCGGCCCATGCCGTGATCCTCGTCGACGGCGACGGCGTCGTGGTGCATTTTCACGACTTTCTCGACCAGACGGCCGGGACGATCTGAGCGACGATCTCCCCGCAAGCCTCCCGGCGCCGCGCCTGATGCACCGGGCGGATCGTGCCAGCTTCGCCGATCGGCCGGCGGTCAAGGCGGCGACCTGACCTCCAGGCGGATCCGCGGTGCACGCGGCTGCGATCGCCCGTCGCAACGCCAGTGCTGGTCGGCATCGGGGAGCCCCCGACCGAACCGCCGAGCCATCAGATCCCCCCTTGGCTCCAGAAGAGGGGAGCCGATTTGCTCTCAAGCTTCAGGACATGGGGTCGGGTATCGACCCCGGCCATCAGGACGCCGCGCTCGTGAAGGGGCCGCTGCGCCGCGGCTTCCTCGGACGTCGACCCCGAGAAGATCTGGTCGGCGGCGAATGGATCGCCTTCGGGCCTGTCGTCCTCCTCAGCCAATCGCCTGTTCCTCATTTCGTCGAAGCGCCGCCGCGATTCGGCGACGAGAAGGTCTGACATGCGGCAGGCCTCGCACGCCGCGCCCGTGCCGAGGCTGATCCGGATCGGCACTGAAGCCCGTCCGCCACCCAGGGCTTTCTGCAATCCAGACTAGAACGAACGAGCAAGGCCGAGCGAAACGCCGATGTCGTCATATGTCTTGAAGGCGACGTTGCTGTCCTGGATCTCGTAGCTCAAGGAGATCGCAGGGGCGAAGCCTTCGATGGCCCAGTCGCGTTTCAGCACGCGGGTGCTCACGCGTCCGTAAGTGTCGTGGCGGGCGAATGTCTGGCCCGGATAGTCGGCGTCGAAGGAACGCTCGCCGATGCCGGCGACGACTTCGGCCGTGAGCGAGAATGGCAGCTCGGCGTAGAGCGTCGCGCCGACTTCCCTCCCATCGAACCGCTGGTGGTCGTCGCCGGAGCGGTCGCGGGTCGCCGAAACATAGGTGCCCAGTGCAAGCCCCGGACCGATCGCATAGGTCGCGCGCACCGAACCGCTCGAGCGAAGTCCATCCGGCCCCGGGTGATCGGTGTAATCCACATGCGTGAGACGCCCCGCCGTCGCTATCTGGAGGCGGTCGAGGAGCATGAACGAAAACGCGCCGAGGCCGGTGAGGTTGTCCGCATAGGGGTCGCCTCCCGCATAGACCCGCGAGCGCTCGATGCCGACATCGAAGAAGCTGCGGGGGCTCAGGAACCGGCGCAGGGTGGCATTGCCCCCGACCTCGATCGAGCCGAGCTCGCTCTCGTCATAGGCAACGCCGCGCGAGAAGCCGGCGAGGGTCAGCGTGGTCGTGTCGGACAGAAGGAACTGCCAGGACAGCTCCCCGTCGAACTCGAAGCCGACGCCGCTTCGCGCCTTCGCCTCGTCGTCGATCCGGAAGGGCATGTCGCCCACCATGATGACATCTTCGCTCGACCCGCGACTGGCATTGGTGCGCGGGGCGAGCGACCCTGAAAAGCGGGCGCCCCACGGACGTTGCCGGGTGATCTCGCGATCGAGCCGATAGTAATAGGCGCTGAGGCGTCGGTCGGTCTCAGCGCCCTGAAGCCGGCCGAGATGAAAGCGCGCCGCCGTGAAGCTGCCGCGGGCCATCAGGGCATGGACCAGCTCCAGTCGCACCAGCTGCCGGTCGGAATCGGCGTCGAGAAGCCGGCGGAAGATCTCCTCGGCCACTGCCGCATCGCCTCGGTTGAGAGCGATGAGTCCCTGGAGAAACAGCGCGTCGTCCGGCGAATGGATCCCTGCGGACAGTCCCTCCTGGCGCAGGGCTTCGGCCTCTTCGAAGCGACCCTGCTTGGCAAGGCGCGCAACCTCCCGGAAGCTCCCGCCGGTCGCCGTGCCGCTCCCATTCGTTGCCGCGGCGACGCTGACGGTGGCCGCCGGGACTGCAAGAAGCAGCACCATGCCGAGGATGGCGACGAAGCGCGTCATGGACTGCGGAAACCGAACCATCGTCAAAGCCTCGCTGTTCACTCGATCCGATCGATCCGGTGCTCGGCGGATCACTGGGGCGGCCGTCGGGGCGTTGCGGCGATCGCAGACCGGACCGGGCGGAAACCGTCCTTGCAGCACGGGAGGCGCGGCGGTCCGTGACGGCCGCCGCGCCTCTTCGGCCAGAGCGACGAGCGTCCGACGGGACTCTCGAAACGCGCTCCGGCCGGCTCGATCACCGGGTCGCCTTCGGTCCGGATCGGGTTCGATCCCCGGACCGATGCGATGGGGGCGCACGCATGCGACCCGGCGATCTCACTGCTTTTCGCCGTTATAGGCACCGATGATGTCGACGGCGGCGCCGCCTTGCGTGCCCTGGATATCGATGATGCCAGCCGTTTCCTCGGCGCCAGGTCCGTAGAACCCGCCATTGAACGTCGAGCGTCCGGCAGCGCTGTCGATGACGGTGGCTCCGGTGTCGATGTCGACCGCACGGATGGTGCCGTTGTAGTCGGCGCCGGCAATGCTGCCATTTTCCATCAGGAGCTCGTAGGAGGATCCCGCTGCACCACCCCCGTTACCGGTGGTCAGCAGGATCCCGTCGACCTTGCCGGTGATCGTGGCATTGTCGAAATCGGCGTTGAGGGTCGTGCGGCCGGTCATGGCGTTGCGCTCGCCGCCGGAGAACACCGTCGCGCCGAGGCCGCCGACATAGGTCGCCGTTCCGTTCATCGTCGTCGGCCGTGCGACGCTCGGATCCTTCGCGCCGTAGAATGCCGTCTCCTGGCCGACGCCATTGCCGAAGGGCAGGACCTGCGCAGTACCCGCCCGCACATAGTCGTAGTCGACATAGCTCAGCTGGTTCGTATCGCCGGTGGTGCTGGATATCTCGACATAGGTGGTGCGCTCACCACCCTGTGGCTGCAGGACTCTCGCCGGCGTTCCGATCGCGGGTGCGATTTCCATGCGGCTGAAGTCCCCAGCCCCTTCCTGCGGAATGGCGCCGCCCGATTCACCCTCGAGGATCGCGACTTCCTGCGGCGATCCGGTGATCGAGGTTCCGTTGGTTTCTTCTCTCAGGAACGCCAGAACGCCGCCTGCCGCGTTGCGCCCCGTCGGCTGGCCATAGGTCGACGTCGCGATGCTCCCGTCATAGGTGCGGGTCGCGGCCACCACGGAGCCTTCGGCGCCATTCGAGCCCCCGCCACCACCACCGGAGCCACCATCACCACCCGAGCCCCCACCGCCCGTGCCGCCGCCGCCGCCGCCGTCGGGCCCCGGGCCACCCACGTCGATCGAAGCCAAGCTGCCGGACGAACCGGAACTCGAGCAGCCTGCGAGAATGCCTGCCGTAGCGAGCGTTGCGAAAATCAAACCTACGCGCATGTCCGGTTCCCCTCTTGACGTTGCGGGAACCGTTCAATCAGGTCTGCGGAGGTGTCGCATCCCCGTTACAGGGGAGACGAACCGCCGGGTATCGGCGGAACCGCCAACCATGGTTTTCTCGCCTCACCGATTTGCGGTATGTCGATGGCTCGATCGCTAGCAACGCGTGCCGGGCCGGGCCACGCATTCGAACCCTGGCAAAATCTGCAAGTCCTCGCAGAGACATGCATGGCGACAATCGATCGGACGCGCCCCGAGCGCGGCGTCGTCAGCCGACGAGGCCCATCCGCGTGGCCGCAAGGGTCGCCTCGGCACGCGACGAGACGCCGAGCTTGAGATAGATCGATTTGACGTGGCTCGCCACGGTGGTCTCGGCGACGCCGAGCTCGCGCGCAGCGTCGGCGACGCGCGCCCCCTTGGCGATGACGGAGAGAACGCAGCGCTCGCGCGGGGTCAGCTTGTCGTCGGTCTCGCCCACGGGTGGGCGCGTGCGAAAATGCTCGATGATTCGCCGGGCGATCGGCGGCGATATGGCCGGGACGCCGCTTTCGATCAGGCGCAACTGGCGAATGATGAGGTCGTCGCGCTGGCCCTTCAGGAGATACCCCTGGGCGCCACCGGCCAAAGCCGAGACGATCGTCGAATCCGCCGCCATGACCGTGGTCATGATGCAGATCGTCTCGGGGAAGGCACTTCGAAGATCGCGCAAGGCATCGATACCGCTGCCATCGGGGAGCGCAATGTCGATGAGCGCCATCTTGAAGGGCAGGTCGGCTTCGGCGGCCGACAGGATGGCCGCACGCGCTTGAGAGAACGTGGCGGCCATGACGATGTTCTCGGGCTGAAATTCCAGTGCGCGTCGCGCGAGCTGGACGAGGTGATCGCGGGCAGCGGCGACGTCTTCGATGACGAGGAGGCGATGGCTCATGGGAGGGATCCCGCGATCGGTTGCTCGAGCGGGAATCTCAGCCGCGCGGCGACACCGGCGATGTCGTCGAGTGCGCCGGCCGGCGCGAAGACGATGCTGCCACCCAGCGCCGCCGCCCGTGTCTTCAGGTTCGACATGCCGCGGCCGGGACCGTCGAGGGCCTCCTGTTCGAAGCCGCGCCCGTCATCGGTAACGTCGAGCGTGACCCTGCCGTCCTTCACCTGGGCGCAGACGGAGACCACGCTCGCATCCGCGTGCTTGATGACGTTGCTCACGAGTTCCCGGAGCGTCGCGCGCAGGGCACTCGCCGCCGCCGGCGGCAGGAGGGCATCGTCCCCGGTGACGCGATAGTCGAGGGTAATGCCGACGAGCGACAGGCGATCGGCGATCTCCGGGCGGAGATCGGCCATGACATCGGCGAAGCTCTGATCGCCCGCTCCCTCTTCGCTGACGATCGTCCGCAACTCGGACAGCGTGCGGCGCAGCAGTTCGTCCTTCTCACCCGCATCCACGGTGTGGAGCGCCGACAGGAGCTGCGCACCGAGATGGTCGTGCAGGTCCCGCGATATCCGATCGCGCTCGGCGACGACGCCGAGCTTGTAGGCGGCGCGTCCCTCCTCGACGATCCGGCCAAGGTCCAGAAGCGTATCGATCGCACGGATATCGTCCGGCCCGAAGAGCCGGCGGCCTCGATCGGCAAGCCGCAGGCGCCGGGCGTCGAGCCCGGCAAAACTCGGAACGAGGAGCGTCGAGCCGTCGCTGCTGGCGCGGGGCGCCGTGACGGGGCTCGTGGTGTCCCGTTCGCTCTCGAGCGGATCGAAGAGCGAGGCGAGGAGCGTGTCCCATTTCTCGTCCCGCCGCTCGGCCTCCCGCGTGAAGACCAGATCGACGATCTCCGACGATCGCGTGAACGCGGCCCGCTTCGGGGTGAAGATCCGCTCGAGGACATGCTGGCGAAGCGGAAAGTAGAGCAGGCCTGCCACCACGATCGCGACGGGAAGGGACGTCCAGGCTTGCGTGTTCAGCCAGACGACGAGGCCCAGATCGATGGCCACCACGAGAAGGATGCCGGCGAACCAGAACCAGACGCGATAGGCAAAGGCATTGAGCTCGAACAGGCGATACCGGGCGAGCCCGGCGGCGAGCCCGAGATGGACGGTGAGAAACAGCCCGAACGCATAACCCTGGGAGATGACGAAACTGTCGCCCATTCCGAGGACGGGCGGCATGGCCCGCAAGGCGATGAACAGGCCGGCGCCGACGAGGGTCGTCGTCAGGAACCAGCGCAGGCCCGCCCGGTCCACCGGCCGTCTGCGGCTCAGCCACCACTGGATCATGGCCGCGACGATCGCGGCCAGCATCTGCATCGCCACGGTGGCGTGATGGATGGTCACGGGCAGGATGTGCAGGACATCGAGGACGAACAGGATGCCGGTCAGCGCGAAGACGGCAGCGAAGACCGGTGGCGGGACGAGTTGGCGAGGATAGACCAGGAACAGGCAGACCAGAGCCGCGCCGAAGGCACATGCACCGAAATGGTTGAGGATGCTGAGGGTTTCGAAGAGCGCTCCGTCCATGGCGAGGGGGCGGGTGCTGTAGATCGCGGCCGGCATGGCGAAGGCCGGCAGGAACAATCCGAGCAGGGCGAACAGGCGAGCGCCCCAGTCGGCCGGCCGAAGTCCGACGACCCATGCCCCGATCAGCACGCTGACGACCCCGATCAGCACCTGGAACCAGAAGACGAAGGGGAGATCACCCAGCGTCCGCTCCCGGACATCGGAAAGACGGACCGTGCCGGTTGCGTCCCGGGTTTCCACCTGCGCGCCCGGCGCCTGCATCGCCAGGGCGAGATCGCTCTGACGCGAAAAGAACGCGATCTGCGCCACCCTTTCGGGCAGGACGTCCGGCTCTTCGATGAGATCGGCCGGCGTGATGAGCGTGCGCTCTCCTGCCGTGACGAGTGCCTGGGGCATCGCGTCACTGGAGCCATCGAAGCCGGAGAGACCGAGCGCCATCGCTACCGTCAGGATCGCCCCCGTCGAAACGAGGAGCAAGGCAAAGACAAACGCTCGAATGGGCACCAATGGACAGATCTCGATGGGTCGGACAGAGCATTATTGCCTAATCCTACCCATTCCTCCCCCCCTGAACAGGGGAGAAGTGCACGCTTCATGCCTTATCGGCAGCTATAGGAGTCCCTGGCAAAGCCGTCGGCAGGGACAGCCGATCGCGTGGCGCCGGGGCGGTTCCAGATCCTCTCCATCGGCCCCGATGACGGCCCCCACTCACCCGGATCGAAATGCTTGCTCCAAGACGGCAGAGGCAGCTTGCTTGGCATCGTCCGCCGTGAGACGTCTCGCGTGCGGTTGTGACCTTTTGCGAGGGAATGGCGGATGGCGACGGACGAAAGCAAAGCCAAGGCGCCGCTTGGCGATCGACGGCCTCTTGCCTCACGCGAACGGCCATGGGCGGGCCGGCTTCTGCGGTTTCTCCTTCGCACTCGAATGACCGCCAACCAGATCTCCGCGCTCGGCATCGTCTTTTCGCTGGCGGGCGCCGCAGCTTTCGTCTTCGCGACGCGCCTGCCTCAGCCCGCCCTGTGGATCGTCGGTGCGCTGTGCATCCAGCTGCGCCTTGTCGCCAACCTGATGGACGGGCTGGTGGCGGTGGAGGGCGGCAGGGGCTCGACCAGCGGTGCGCTCTGGAACGAGGCTCCGGATCGCCTGGAGGACAGCCTGTTCCTCGTGGCTTTCGGCTATGCGCTGGGTGTGGGCTGGCTCGGCTGGCTCGCGGCGCTCTTGGCGGCGGTCGCCGCCTATGTCCGTCTTCTCGGCGGTACGGTGGGCCTGAAGCAGGATTTCCGCGGCCCGATGGCCAAGCAGCACCGCATGGCAGCCCTGACGCTCGCGGCTGGCATCGCCTTCGCCGAAGCCCTTCTCGCCGCGAGCCATCCGGTCTCCACGGCGCTTCTCGGCCTGATCGCCCTCGGCACCGTGGTGACCATCGGCCGCCGGCTGAAAAGCCAGGCCAAGGCTCTCGCCGGACAAGCCCGATGATTGCCGCGGCACGCCTTGTCCTCATTGCGCTGACGCGCTTTCTCGTTGGTGGCCATGCGCGCTGGGTCGGGTCCGAGCCGACCTTCGAGCAGCGGATCTATTTCGCCAACCACGGCAGCCACCTGGATACGATCGTCCTTTGGGCGGCCCTTCCGGCCGCCTTACGGTCGAAGACGTCGCCGGTGGCGGCGCGCGATTACTGGGGCAAGGGGCGGCTCAGGCGCTTCGTGGCCCTCGATATCCTGGGCTGCGTTCTCGTGGAACGCCAGGCGCCGGCGGGCAGCGATCCGCTGGCCCCCTTGACGGCGGCCCTCGCCGACGGGCGTTCGCTGATCCTGTTTCCGGAGGGCACGCGCGGCGACGGTTCATCCGTCATGCCGTTCAAATCCGGGCTCTACAATCTCGCAAACACCCATCCCGGCGTCCAGCTGATCCCGGTCTTTCTGGACAATCTCGCCCGGGCCTTTCCCAAGGGCGCCTATGTGCCCGCGCCGATCAGCTGTGCGGCGCGCTTCGGCGCTCCGCTGCGATTGCGGCAGGGCGAAGAGCGGCAGGCGTTTTTAAGTAGAGCGCGTGAGGCCGTCGCCACGCTCGGCCGGCCGGGGGAGGGCTGAGCCATGGACGATTGGCGCATCATCATCCTTCTCGCCGGCGTGATCGGCATCCTTCTGGCCGGTTCGCTTGCCTCCTTCGTGTTGTCGCGGCGCGCCCATGGCGAAGCCATGCAGACGACGGTTCGCAACCTTCAATCCCGGGTGAAAGCCTGGTGGGTGATGGTGGCGATCTTTGCCGCCGCCTTTCTTCTGGGACCGACGGTGACGCTCGTCCTCTTCGCGCTCACCTCGTTCTACTGCCTGCGCGAGATGATCACGCTGACGCCCACCCGTCCCGCCGACCACCGGGCGGTGGCGACGGCGTTCTACGTGTTCATTCCCCTGCAATACTGGCTGATCTTCGACGAATGGCAGACGGTCTTCGCCATCGCGATCCCGGTCTATGCCTTTCTGCTCTTGCCGGTCCTGACCGTTCTCGCCGGCGAGACCGACCATTTCCTGGAGCGGACCGCCAAGCTGCAATGGGGCCTGATGCTGACGGTCTATTGTATCAGCCATGCGCCGGCGCTTCTGGTTCTCGATATTCCCGGACACGAGGGGGAGAACTTCCTGTGGCTGTTCTTCCTGATCGCCGTGGTGCAGCTCTCGGACGTCCTTCAATATGTTTTTGGCAAGCTGTTCGGCCGGCACAAGGTCGCCCCGCGCATTTCGCCCGCCAAGACCTGGGAGGGGCTGCTCGGCGGCGGCCTGTCGGCGGCGCTCGTCGGGGCCGGGCTGTTCTGGATCACGCCCTTCTCCCCGCTTCAGGCCGGTGGCATGGCGCTCGCCATCGTCGTCGCCGGCTTTTGCGGGGGTCTCGTGCTTTCGGCGATCAAGCGCTCGCTCGGCGCCAAGGACTGGGGCACGATGATCGAGGGCCACGGCGGGGCTCTGGACCGGATGGACTCCGTCACCTTCGCCGCGCCGATCTTTTTCCACCTGACGAACTACTTCTTCGTTCCGTGAAATGCCCTGTGGCCTGCCGTCCTTCACCCCACCCGGCGGTGCTCCTTGATCGACCGCCGGCGACTTCGTCCGGCCTTCATCCACTGAGGTCACACAGTGCGGCGTCATCGCCATCAACGTCTTGCTGCCGTCGAAGACTTCCACCACTTTTCGGAAACGATTGCTTTCGAAGGTCCACCGGTGTCTCGCCTGCGTCGAGAACGATCGCTGCCTTGCCTTCACCTTCGTCGCGCCGAAGCACGGGTGCTGGCTGAAGGGCACGATCGGGACACCGCGCTATCGCAATGCCATGGTCAGCGGTGCGATGAAGTTCATCAACTTCGACGCCGCGACGATCGTCGAGCTGGAATCGCTGTCACGAACTGACCAGTGGCCGATTTGCTCAAGTTCGCAGCAGAAACCTGCCATTCAACTTCAGCTCGGGCAAGATCCAGATCGGCTCAAACATCCAACGTCAGGCGTCCCCTGGCACGGGATACGCAAGGCATCATGCGATCCTTGCGCTGGGTTGGCGAGAGGACGACGTCGCGGTGAATGACATCACCTTCGAGATAGCCGCACTCGCAAGCCCCACAGACGCCGATCTCACAGGAGGATTCCAGCCCGACACCGTTCTCCTCGAGGACCGCAAGCAACGACCGGTCGGCGGGCACGACGAGGCGTCTGCTGCTCCTTCCCAGCACGACCTCGAACGGTTCCCGTGTAAAATCGGCATCAGCGAGGGCGGTGAAGCGCTCGGTGTGAAGCCTGTTCTCCGGATGAGCGGCGGCGAGCGCAGCCGCCGAGACCGCCCCGACCAGCCGCTCTGGCCCGCAGGCGTAGATCTCCGCGCCGGCTTCTCTGGCGATCGTAGATACCGGGTCGAACCGATTGTCCTGAGATGACAGCCATACGCGCAGTCTGTCGCCGCAGAGCTCACGCAATTCCTTAAGGAGGGGAGCGCGATCCTCGTCGCGGGCACAATAGTGGAAGACGAAGTCGCTGCCCTCAGCCACCAGCGTGTAGGCCATCGCCGCCAGGGGCGTGATGCCGATGCCGCCGCCGATCAGCACCACGCGGCCATCACCCCCGAGAAGGGGAAAATGATTGCGCGGCGCCGACACATGCACCTGGGCGCCTTCGGCAAGTTCGCGGTGCATCCAGCGCGAACCGCCGCGACCCCCCGGCTCCAGCTTGACTGCGATCGTATAGCTGCTGGTGTCGGCAGGATCGCCGCAGAGCGAATACTGCCTGACACCGATCTCCGGCAGGTGGACGTCGACATGTGATCCGGCTTGCCACGGAGGCAATTGCGGCCGCCTCGGATGCACCATCCGCAGGAGCCGCACGTCAGATGCGATCGGCTGCGAGCCCGCCAAGCGCAGCTTCATGATCATCCGCGCAGTCAAGGGCTACTCCAACAGTTCGATGACGTCGCCTGGCCGGATGACGCCGCCTTTCTCGATGCCGCAGTTCAATCCGGAGCGGTTGTAGAGCGGCAGGTAGACCGGCATCCCGAGGAGGTTTTCGAGATATTTGCAGGGGAAGTTGAGCCGCCCGCCGCGCAGGATCACCTCGCCCACCTTGAAGCGACGGCCCACCAGATGATTCAGGGGCACGCCGCGCACCGTCAGGTTCCGGCGGTGGTCGATCGGCTCCAGCGTGATCGGCCCGTCCTGCAAAGGCGGATCGTTGCGGGCGAGCGCGTCGAGCGCCTCCTGTTCGATCAGGGTGATCTCGCGCACGTCCGGGCGCGGCGAATAGGTCCCGGTCCCGGCGAAGTAGCGGTCACCCTCGATGCCCCGGCCGGCGACACAGACGGCCTCGGACAGTTCCTCCATCTCGTAGCTCGCCGAAGGCGCGATGTGGATATGGAGAAGGACGCCAGTCCATCCTTCGGCGCCGCCTGCGGAGCCGATCGCCGCCCTGGCGGCCGGATGCTCGAAGGCCTCGATCATATCCGGTTTGTTTTCGTCGCTCATGACCGCTCCTCAGCTTTGCCGCGCCGCGACGGCTTCGATTTCGACCAGGGCACCCTTCGGCAGCCGCGCTACCTCGATGGTCGATCGGGCGGGCGGCTCGGTGGGAAAGGCGGTGGCATAGACCGCGTTCATCGCGGCGAAATCGTCCATGTTCTGCAGGAACACGGTGGTCTTGAGGACGGTGGCAAAGCTCGCGCCGCCGGCGGTCAGAACGCCTTCGAGATTGCGAAGGACTGCCTTCGTCTGCGCCTCGATGCCCTCGGCGAGTTCGCCGCTCGCCGGATCGATCGGCAGTTGGCCGGAGGTGAATACCAGCCGGTCGTAGCCGACCCCTTGCGAATAGGGGCCGACGGCCGCGGCGGCAGCCTCAGTGGCGATGATTGTGCGGGACATTCCTGTCTCCCTCGTTGTTGTTTCAGGATCGTATGGGCCCTGGCCTGGTCAGTATCCCATGGTGTCCGGCAGCCACAGGACGAGGGCCGGGAACAACAGGCACAGGACGAGGCCGGCGAGTTGCAGCAGCGTGAAGGGGATCACGCCGCGATAGATGTCGCCGAGGCTGAGATGGGCGTGGCCCGCCTGGCGCAGATAGAACAGGGCGGGACCGAATGGCGGCGTCAGATAGGAGGTCTGAAGGTTCACCGCGACAGCGATCGCGAACCACAAGAGGATCTTGTCTGTGGGTACGGCGTCGCCGAAGTCCAGCGCCATGACGATCGGCCGAAACACCGGCAGGATGATCAGGGTGATCTCCAGCCAGTCGAAGAAGAAGCCGAGCAGGAAGATGATCACCATCAGGAGGCACAGGAGCGTCCAGTCGTGGAGATCGAGAAGATCGATGACGTGGATGATGGCGTCGTCGCCGCCGAGCTCGCGGAAGACGTAGGAAAACAGCGTGGCGCCGCAGAATATGCCGAAGATCATTGCGTTGGTCAGCGCCGTTCCGCGAGCGACGTCGCGCAGGAGGCCGATGCTGAAGGTGCGGTTGAAGACGGCGAGGACGGTTGCGCCGAATGCCCCGATCCCTGCCGCTTCCGTCGGCGTGGCGAAGCCACCGATGATCGACCCGAGGACGCAGACGACGAGGACGGTCGGCGGAAGGAAGCCTCGCAAGACCAGGAGCGGCAGATTGTCGACCTTGTCCACCTCCGTCTGCGCCAGCTTCGGCATCTTGGCCGGCGCAACGAGTGCCAGGACGACGATGTAGACGAGATAGAGCCCCGACAAGAGGAAGCCCGGGATCACCGCGCCGGCAAAGAGGTCGCCGACCGGAATCGCCAGGAGGTCGCCCATGACGACGAGCATGATCGACGGCGGAATGAGGACCCCGAGCGTTCCCGACGAGGCGATGACGCCGGCGGCCACCCCCTTGTCGTAGCCCCGCTCCATCATCACCGGGAGGGCGAGCAGCGCCAGCATGACGACCGATGCGCCGACGATGCCGGTCGTCGCCGCCATGATCGTGCCCATCAGCACGACCGCGAGCGCGAGGCCCCCCGGCACCCGCCGCATCAGGACGGAGAGGATCTCGAGCAGATGTCTCGCCACCCCGCTCTTCTCCAGCATGATGCCCATGAAGATGAACATGGGGATCGCCACGAGAACGAGGTTTTCCGCGATCGAGCCCCAGATGCGGCTGACGATCAGGAAGAGCTGCATGGGATGGAACATCCCCAGCCACCCGCCGATGAGCGCGAATGTCAGGCCGACGCCGGCAAGGCAGAAGGCCACGGGAAAGCCGGTGAACAGGATGACCACGAGGAGGCCCAGCATGCTCAGGGGCAGCATCGTCTCGAACGCGGTCATAGGCCGACCTCCTCGTGTTCGCCGTGGCGGCTTTTCGGCGGCGGAGCGCCGAGAAGGATGGCGAGGGATTCGCACAAGGCGCCGAGGGCGGCGACGAGAAGCATGAAGAACCCGCCGAGAAGCGTGGACTTGATGATCCAGCGATGGGGCAGGCCGGTCTGCGAGGCGGAGCCTTCGTCGAGCATGAAGGAGCGCTCGACGAAGGTGTAGCCGTAGTAGAGAACGACGAGGCAGAACGGCACGAGGAAGATGAGGGCGCCGACGAGTTCGATCGCCGCCGCCGTCTTCGGCCCGAAGCGGGTGTGGAGGACGTCGATCCTCACATGCTCGCCTTCGACATAGGCGTAGCCGAGCGAGAACAGGAACAGGGCGGCATGGAAATGCCACTCCAGATCCTGGAGTTTCGTCGAGCCGAGCACGACGAAGCGACGGGTGATCACGTCGAGCACCACGGTGAGGATCAGGAGGACGACGAGCCACGCCGCCGCCGTTCCGATCCCCCGGGCGGCCGCCTTCAGACGGTGGGCCGAGGCAAGAAGAAGCGACATGGGCCTACTTCAGATATCCGAGGTCTTTCCAGGTCGCGTAGTCCGTCCGGAACGTCGAGAAGCTCTCATAGGCGCGCTTGAAATCAGGGTCGGCGGCAACCTGTTCGGCGATGACCTCATCGACCGCCGCGTGCAGCTTCTGAAGATCCTCGTCGGACCAGCGATGCAGCTGGACACCCTTTTCCTTTAGTTCCTTGAGCGCGGGGATCTGGATCGCCTCGCCTTCGGCGATGCCGTAGCGGACATTGTCGCCGCAGACGGCCTCGATCTGGGCCTGCTGGGTTTCCGAAAGCGCGTCCCACTTGTCCTTGTTGATCATCAGGTCGAAGAAGGTCGACTGCTGATGCCAGCCCGGGAAGTAGTAGTGTTTGGCGATCTGCCAGAAGCCCATCTTGAGGTCGATCGCCGGCTGGACGAATTCGAGGCCGTCGATGACGCCGCGGTCGAGCGCCGGATAGACGTCCGGCGCGGCGAGGAGCTGGGCCGACACGCCGAACTTCTCCAGCGCCTTGGCGCCGAGGCCGAAGAACCGCAGTTTCAGGCCTGCGAGGTCATCGACGCTCTTGATCTCATGGCGGAACCAGCCCGAGCCTTCAGGTGCCAGCATGCCGCACATCACGGAATGGATGCCGTGCTTGGCGTAGATCTCGTCGAAGATCTCCTGGCCGCCGCCGAAATAGAACCACGCCATGTATTCGGGCGAGGGCGGGCCGAAGGGCAGCGCCGCGAAAACCTGAAGGGCCGGCACCTTGCCGCCCCAGAAGCCGGGGGTGGAGAAGGCCGCGTCGATCGCCCCGACGGAAACGGCGTCGAAGGATTCCAGCGGCGGCACCAGCGCGTTCGGCTCGTAGAAGCGGATCTCGATGCTGCCGCCCGAGACCTTGGCGATCTGTTCCTCCAGCCGCTTGCCGAGCGTTCCGAGCTGCGGCAGCGAGCTCGAAAAGGTGCCGGCCATCTTCCATTTGACCTTCGCCTCTTGAGCCGATGCCATGGACAGGGGGGCTGCCACGGCGGCGAGAGCCAATGCGGCTCGGCCGATGCGTCTTGCGAGCGTCATGAGTCTGCTTCTCCTGTGATCGGCTGCCTGAGGTTTAGACAACGTTGCCTAACAGGCAATCAATTTGCGTGGTGCCAGATCCTTTTCAGGCCGGCGCAGATCCCGTTGCAAAGCGTGTGCCAGAGTTCGGCGGATCGAGGTTTAGCTGGACCAGGCCGGCGTCGTTGCCTAAGGAGCAACCGATGTATCGTCGGATCGGCCGTGCCGGCTCGTCTTCCGAGGGCAGGTGCCGGCAGGGGGGCGGGGCGGTTGTATCGCGCGCAGCCGCGTCCTATTCGAGCAGCGCTGCGCTACACGTTCGAATGGGAGGATCATCGGCGACAAAGATGAGCGGAGACATCTCAGCAACCGGCACGAGCGTGAAGCTCGACAGCCCCGCCGTCGTCGGCCTCGGCAGAGCCATTCGCGCCTTGCGGGCGGAGCGCGGCCTGTCGCTGTCGCAGCTCGCGCTCTCGGCCAGCGTCGACAAGGGCTACCTGTCGCGGGTGGAGCGCGGCCTGAAGGTGCCGTCGGTGGCGATCGTCTTGAGGATATCCACGGCCCTGCAGGTGTCTGCTGCTCAGCTCTTCGGCGCCGCCGAGGATCACGACCTCATTTACCTGACACGGGCCGGCGACCGCGGCGGCCTGACGGCGACCGACGAGACCTATCAGATGGAACTGCTCA
Source organism: Aurantimonas sp. 22II-16-19i (assembly GCF_002088275.1). Lineage (GTDB taxonomy): Bacteria > Pseudomonadota > Alphaproteobacteria > Rhizobiales > Rhizobiaceae > Jiella. The sequence continues at coordinate 1,034 of NZ_AQQS01000016.1, read as the reverse complement.
CGCGCGGCAGCGACAGTTCCGGGCTGGAGGTCTTCCTCATGTTCCCGCCTGCCGATTTTCCCGACGAGCCGGAAATGGCCCACCGGGGCGAGGAGCTCCTGTTCGTCGTGGACGGCCGGATCGAGATCCGCTTTCCAGACCGAATCCTGGTGCTCGAGAAGGGGGACGCAGTGCAGTTCCCGGGGCCGCTTCGCCATCAGCTCCGGCGGCTGGAGGAAAGAAGCTGTGTGTTGATTTCCGTCAGTGGACCGTAACTCGGTTCAATCGTCTCGGCGTCGGCCGAGGCTGGTCGATCATGCGGAGCAGACTTCGAGATTGGTCCGGTCATGTGCCGGCCTTTTCCCCACAACGAACTCGAACCAGCGCGTGGCAGCGACTGTGCCTCGTCCTCTCTCCCTGCTGCAATCGCTTCAGTCCGGCGTCATCGCCATCAGCGCCTTCGTGCCATCGAAGACCTCGACCACCTTCACGAAACGGTTGCCTTCGAAGGTCCACCAGTGGCTGACCCAGCTGCGGGCGGTCTTGCCGGTGGCCTTGGCGCGAACGCTTGCGATCGAGAAGACCGCCACCTCGTCGCCCTGTTCGATGAAGGTCTGCGGGTCGTAGGAGAGAGGCTCCCAGTCCCGCTCCATCGCGTCGAAATACGCGCCGATCTCGTCGCGTCCGCGATAGATGTCGGCGATCGCCAGGGGATGCTCGGCCTTCTCGGTCTGCAGGGAATGGAAAACCGGATCGTCGGCGGCAAGATCCAGCCAGACGTTCCGATCAGCGCCGGAACAGTCCACCCAGCATCGATAGGCATGCCTCAGGATCGCAACGCGTTCGCTCTCCGCCATGACTTCCTCCCAGGGTCCCTTTCAACCAGACTACAATCGAGGAGGCTCATGCGCCACGCGTTTCTGGGAAGGCTCTTGCAGGCGGGAAGCGGTGCTTCTCTCCGCGGGTGGTGTCAGGCGGTCCGCGCCTACGCTCCCAGGCTGCGAACGAAGCGGATGGTGCGCGGTTCTGTGGGAGCACCGAAGATCGCATCGGGT
>NZ_AQQS01000015.1 GCF_002088275.1 Aurantimonas sp. 22II-16-19i | reverse complement strand
AGGCCGGGGGAGCCGAATCTGCGGCCCTGGCGGCCGCGTCGGGCCTCGGCGGGTCCGGCCCGCCTTCGATCGATCGTCTCTGGTGCCGCCGCCTCTCCCATCCCCGCTCCTCCTACTGCGTCAGGACGAGGCCGGCGTCTTCGTCGAACTGGACGAAGGCCCGGTCGTGCCATGTGAGTTGCAGCGGCCCCTGCCGGGTGGCATTGACCATCGCCACCTTGACCGTCGACCCGTCGTCGAGGCGGATGTGGAACGAGGTCACCGGGCCGAAATAGGCGATGTCCCAGACCTCGCCTTCCAGAACGTTCGGACCGGCCAACGGCTTGGCGGAGATCCGCAGCTTCTCCGGCCGCAGGACGTAGGACACGGCCTGTCCGGCCACGACCGGCACCTCGCTCGCCACCCTGATCTCGCGTCCGGCGCTGGTGGCGATGGTGATGCGGTCGCCGGTCGCGGCCGCGACCTTGCCCTCGAAGATGTTCACGTTGCCGACGAAATCGGCGACGAAGCGGGAATTCGGCGCTTCGTAGATCTCCGCCGGGGTCGCCACCTGCAGGATTCGCCCCTTGTCCATGACGGCGATCCGGTCGGCCAGCGTCATCGCCTCCTCCTGATCGTGGGTGACCATGATGAAGGTGGTGTGCAGCTGGTACTGGAGGTCGGCGAGCTCGAACTGGGTCTCCTCGCGCAGCTTCTTGTCGAGGGCGCCGAGGGGCTCGTCGAGGAGCAGCACCTTCGGCCGCTTGGCGAGCGAGCGCGCGAGCGCGACACGCTGGCGCTGGCCGCCCGAGAGCTGGTCGGGCCTGCGCCTGGCGAAATCCTCCAGCTTGACGAGCTTCAGCACCTGCTCGACCCGCTCGGCGATGTCGCCCTTCGCCATCCCCTCCTGCTTCAGGCCGAAGGCGATGTTCTTCTCGACGCTCATATGCGGGAAGAGCGCGTAGGACTGGAACATCATGTTGACCGGCCGCTGGTAGGGCGGAATGTCGGCCATGTCCTCGCCATCGAGGACGATGCGCCCGGACGTCGGGGCCTCGAAGCCCGCCAGCATGCGCAGGAGCGTCGACTTGCCGCAGCCGGACGCCCCGAGAAGGGCGAAGAACTCCCCCTCGAAAATCGACAGGCTGAGATCATCGACGGCCTCGAAGCCGCCGAACCGCTTGGTGACGGCCTCGAAACGGATGAAGGGAACCGCGGCCTGGTCCAGCCAGGGCGCGAAGTCGCGGCGGATGCTGCCGAGCGACTTCATGGTGCCCGACGCGATCTTGGCCGCCATACCAACGCGGCGGCCGGGGTGTCGACCTGCATGTGCCTCCTATTGACCCGTGACGACGCTCGTCCACAGTCGGGTCTGGATACGCTGCGCCTTCGGTCCCTTCGGCAGAATCGCACTCAGGCGCTTCAGCGTGGCTTCCGGCGGATACACCCCTGGGTCGTTCAGGATCTCTTCATTCACGAATTTCTTTGCCGCGAGATTCCCGCTCGCATAATTCACCACATTCGAGGCTTTGGCGATGACCTCGGGCCGCATCAGGTAGTTCATAAATTCGTGCGCGGCTTCCGGATGCGGTGCGTCGGCCGGAATCGCCATGTTGTCCAGCCAGATCACCGCCCCCTCGCTCGGGATGACGTATTTGATCTCGACGCCCTGGGCGGCCTCCTTGGCCCGGTCGCGCGCCTGCAGCATGTCGCCCGACCAGCCGTGCGCCATGCAGATGTCGCCATTGGCAAGGGCCTGGATGTTCTCCGAGGAATGGAACTTGCGGACAAAGGGCCGGATCGCGAGCAGCAGATCCTTCACCTTGGCCAGATCGTCCGGATCGTCGGAATTGGGGTCGAGGCCGAGATAGATCAGCGCCGCCGGCACCACCTCGTCGGCGGTGTCGAGCACGTAGATGCCGCAGTCGGAGAGCTTTTCGGCGAGCTTGGGATCGAACAGCAGCGCCCAGGTGTCGAGCGGCTGGTCGTCGCCGAGGCGCTTCTTCACCTCCGCGACGTTCAGCCCGAGCCCCGTCGTGCCCCACATGTAGTTGCTGGCATACTGGTTGCCCGGATCATAGACGGCGAGGCGTTCCATGATCGCCGGGTCCATGTTCGCAAGGTTCGGCAGCTTGGCCTTGTCGAGCTTCTGGAAGACGCCGGCATTGATCTGCCGGGCGAGGAAGCTGCCTGTGGGCACGACGACGTCGTAGCCGGTGCCGCCGGTCAGGAGCTTGGTCTCGACGAGCTCGTTGGAATCGAAAACGTCGTAGACGACCTTGATGCCGGTTTCCTTGGTGAAGTCGGTGAGGATCGATTCGTCGATATAGTCGGACCAGTTGTAGACGTTGACAACCTTGTCCTGGGCCAGGGCCGCATTCGGCGGAGAAAGCACCGCGACGAGGCCGATGCCCGTCAGAAGGCGCGCCAGAAACTGCTTCATTGTCGGAACCACCCCATTCCCCCATACCATCACGGCCGCCGCTGGCCGAACATCCGTAACTGTGAGCATAACGGCAAGGATCGGCAGATTCCTAGCCCGCCGGCGCAAAGAAATGAAACAAGCGCGGCGGCTGCTCAATCCGCCGTCATCTGCACCCTGGACGGGCGCAGCATGAAGCGGGCATCGGCGCCATAGCCGGCGAGCTTGCCCCGGGGCAGCGCGTCGGAGGCATCGACGAAGCCGAAGCGCTCCCAGAACGGGACGGTGCCATAGACCGAGACGAGGCAGGCGCGGGGAAAGCCGCGGGCGACATCGAGCAGCGCCGTGACCACCGGCTCGGCAAGGCCCTGACCGCGCATGTGCGGCGCGATGGCGACGTCGTGGATGTAGAAGGCGTCGGCATCCGGCGCGATCGCCCCGATGAGCGTGTTGAGCGGCGGCGGGCCGAGATGGCGGATCGGGTGGGCGAGCGTATAGCCGGCGACGTCTTCGCCGGCATCGGGCCTCCCGGAATCGAGGCCCCCTGCCTCGAGCACGAAGCAGCCTTCGGGACAAAGCGCCAGCCGCTCGGCGAAGATCGGCGGGTCTTCCGGAAGATCCGGATGGATGCGATCGGCGAGTGCCAGCACGGCCGCGAGATCGGCAGGCCGCATGGCTCGCCAGGCTGACGAAGCCGTCATCGCGACCGCCCTCCCCGGTCCGCCACAGTCTCGCCGGCAACCCCGGCGGCCCGAGGCCGCATCGGCCGACCGGCCGCTGTCAGCGGTGCTTGGTGCCCTCGCCGTAGAACAGCTTTTCCCATTTCTTGTGCGCCTTGTAGCCCTCGCGGATGAAGGGCGTGAACACCGCCATGTTGAGGACCGCCTTGTTGGTCAGGCGGGCCGGCAGGTTCAGCGGCTTCTCGAAGTCGACGAACAGCACGACCCGCACCTTGTCCGAGTGGTTCCAGGCCTCGTGCTCGTAGGCGTCGTCGAAGATCAGCGCCTTGCCCTCTTCCCAGTGGCAGGTGCGGTCGTCGACGCGAATGCCGATCTTGTCCGGCTCGTCCGGCACGATCAGGCCGAGATGGAACCGCAGGACGCCGTTATAGGGGCCGCGATGGGGCGGCAGGTGCTTGCCCGGCTCGAAGATCGAGAACATCGCCGACTTGAGGCCGGGGATCTTCTGCAGGATCCGCCAGGTCTCGGGGCACTGGGCGATGGCGTTGTCCGAGGTGATGCCGTAGCCGCAGAGGAAGAAGGTCTTCCAGTTGCTGTCCGAGGAGATCGAGCGCACCTCGGAGGAGATCTCGTGGAACGCCGGCAGATCGCCCTTGCGCACCAGGATCTGGTCCAGCTCCTCGCGGATGAGTTTCCACTCCGCCTCGATCTCGCGGGCCCAGGGAAAATCGTCGGTCTCGAACACCGGCGGATTGCCGACGGCCGAGTACTTCAGATTGAGCGCCTCGGCCTTGTCCACCAGCGTCTGCACGGTCCGCGCGACGAAGCTGTCGCGCGTCAAGGTGTCCTCGAGGCCCTCGGTCTTCAGTTTCTGCTGGCTGACTTGCTTGTCCATCATTCTACGCTTCGCGTTGGCACGTGCGTCCCGATCGCAGCCCGAACCGAACCCGCACCGACGACTTCAAAGACAGCCCGCGGCGCTGGAACATGACGATTCGGTGACGGAGGAACTCCTCGATCGACGCTTTCGAAGCCGATTTGGACCCGGGTCGATCGGAAGTCAAACGGAGACAGACTTCCGGCCCGACCGAAGCGGCAGAGAGTGCGGATCGGTCGCGGTCCGGCGCGGCGGATTGCGGGCCTTCGCAGGGCCGCGCGGAGTCGGCCGCAGAAACGCGGGAGACGCGCCCAGCGCTTCGCCAGCGCCAGGCGCTCAGGATCGCGGCGCCAGGAACAGCGTCCAGCGCGCCACCGCCTTCGTGTCGACCTCCAGGAACCGCGCCGGCCGGTAGCCCCTTGCGAAGCAGGCTTCCGCCCCGACGATGCGGAAGCGCTTCGCGCCGACGCACATCTGCGTCGAGCCGTAGAGCACCGGCCGCCCGAAGACGTCGTCGGCATGGACGTAGACATAGCGGGCGGCGAGTTCGTCGCGGATCACCGTGGCGCAGCGGTTGGCGCCGACGATCCACCAGCCCTCGGTCTCGAAGCCGGGGCCGGCGTCGCGGCCGATGGCGACGTTGACCACGTCGAGGGACTGGTTGCAGACGACGAACTGCGCGCTCGCCGGCATCGCCGCAGTGAGGGCGAGGACAAACAGTGCTGCGGCTGCAAGTCTGGCGCTTACCCGGAAGCGCCGGCGTCGGCTGCCCTGCCGCGTCTCCGGTTCCGCCGCGCTTCGTCGGCCCGGGAGCATCGCCGTCATCTGCGCCCTGTACCCTCTTCGATTGCCGTGCTAGGTATTTTTCTATCCTGGATTGATAAAGACATCCGGCACCAGCGAGGCCGAAGCGATGCCGATCATCGAGCCTTCCGGCACTGCCGCCGGCCACCGACCGGTCCGGTGGCGGCGCCCTCCGCCAGCTCCAGGACGGCGGGCCGCAGCCCCGGCGGCGTGGCTTGCGGCCTTCCTGAGCGGGTTCGTTGCCGTCGCGGCGGCCACTGCGGCCGGTGCGGACGATGCGGACGGTCCCGCATCGGGAGCCGCCGGGGCCGGTCCGCCCCCGCTCGAAGCCGGCCTTGCCCTCGAACTCAACAATGCCGTCGACGAGGCGGGCGTCTGCCGCCTGTCCTATGTCGCCGTGAACCGCACCGGCGAGGCACTGGAAACGGTCTCCTACGACGTCGTCGTCTTCGACCGGAACGACCGGGTCTCGCGCTTCCTGGTCCTGCAGTTCGGGCGCCTGCCGGAGGGCAAGACCAAGGTCGTGCAGTTCGATCTCGCCGATCAGCCCTGCGCCGACATCTCGCGCATCCTCGTCAACGAGGTCGCCGAATGCGGCACGGCGAACGGCGAGGTCGGAAACGGGGCGAGCGGCGGGGCGGCGATCTGCATGGAGGCCCTTCGACCCGCCTCGCGCACCGCCATCGTCTTCGACACCTGACACTGGACCGGCACGGAGGAGACGCGGCGATGTGGGACATCCTGTCGAGCCAGCTCCGCTCGGGCGCCGGACCGGTGCTTGCCGCGCTCGTCCTCCTGTCGGTCGCCGGGCTGGCGGTGACCATCGTCAAGGCCCGGCAGTTCCGCGCCGCAGGCATCGGCCGCTCCGATCGCGGCAGCGACGGGTCGCCCTCCTTGCGCCAGCGCGTCCTCGCCGCGGCGTCCGCCGGCGGCAATGGCGGGGCCGAGGCGCGCGAGCGGGCGACGGCGCTCGCCGAGGAGGAGGCGATCGACGAGCTCGGCCGTCTCGCCCGCCACCTCGCCTTCCTCGATGCGGTCGTCCAGGCGGCGCCGATGCTCGGCCTCCTCGGCACCGTGTTCGGCATGATCGAGGTGTTCTTCACCCTGTCCGGCAGCGAAGGGGCGATTGATCCCGCGCTGCTCTCCGGCGGGATCTTCGCCGCCCTCCTCACCACCGCCGCTGGCTTGAGCGTCGCGATCCCCTTCTTCTTTGCCGCCGCCTATTTCGAGGCGGCCCTCGACGCCGAGACGCGGGCGATCGAAGCCCTGATCCTGCGGGCCGTCCATGGGGCTCCGCCGCGCGCGGGATCGCTCGCCCGGGGGCCACAGGGCGCAGCGCGCGAAGCCATGCCCGGCGGAATGTCCGACCGGCCACTGGCGAGGCCCGGCTGAGCGATGCCCGCGGCAAGGCCAAGAGGCAGGCGGCGCTTCGTGCTCACGCCGCTCGTCGACGTCATCTTCCTGCTCGTCATCTTCTTCGCCCTGTCGTCCCGGATCGCCCCCTTCGTCGTCATCCCCGTCGCCGGCGGCGGCGAGATGGCCGCGGATCGCCCGCAGGAGCCCGGGCCCGGGCGGCAGACGGAGTACGAGGCAGCCGCCGATCACGCGGTGCTGATCCTGTCGCGCGGGCAGGTGCGGATCGGTCGGCGCACCGTCCCGCTCGGTGACCTGGCGGCGGCGGCGGCGGCCCTGCGCGCGGAAGGCGTCGCCTCGGCCCGCCTCCTGCCCAGCCGAGGCGCGGTCGCGGAGGACGTCGCCAAGGCGCTCGCGGCCCTCCGGCGGGCGGGCATCGCCGAGGTCCGCCTCCTTGCCCGCCCCATGGACGGCCCCGCCACGGCGGTCGGCAGGAACGAGGCCCGGCCTTGAGCCGCCGTCTTCTTCGCCCCGGCCGTCATGCGGGCCGCCTCGATCGGCCGGGGCGCCGGCAGCCGCGGACCGACCCGGCGATGCCGACGATCAACGTCGTCTTCCTGCTTCTCCTGTTCTTCCTCCTCGCCGGTACCCTCACGTCCGGAGAGGAGACCGCGATCGATCCGGCGCGCGTCGCCGGCGAGCCCGGCGGCAGGCTGCCGCGCCCGCTCCTGACGGTCGATCCGGCCGGAGCGCTGCATCTCGACGGCATCCCGGTCCCCCGCAAGACGCTTGCCCTTGCCGTCGCGGCGCTTCCCAGACGAGCCAGCGACGGCCAGCCGAGGATCCACGTCCTCGCCGCGCGCGGCCTTGCCGCCGACGATCTGGTCGCGCTCCTCGCCGAGCTGGCCGCTTCGGGGGCCGCAACCAGCCTCGTCGCCCTGGACGGGGCGGGCGAGAGGCGGGGCCTGCCATGACTGCGGCAACGCGGACCTGGATGACGGCAGGGCTCGTCTCCTTTGCCCTCCACGCGGCGCTGGGCCTCCTGGCGTTGGCCCTCCTGCCGGCCGCCGAGCCCCGGCAGCGACTCGAGACCCGCGTCACCATCGAGCAGGTCGAGGCGGCGACCGCAGCGTGGCCCGCCGTCCAGGCGCCACCGATGGCTGCCACGGCGACGGCCGAACCGGTCGTGTCGACACGCCTCGGGGCCGTCCGAACGGCCCGACTGACGCCCGCTGCGCCGTCGAGCCTCGGCTCTTCCAAGGCGGTTCTGGCCACTCCGTCGTCAGCGACCGCCTCGCTCGCGCCGGAGCGGCCTGTGGCCGCGCAAGCCGCATCGGCTCCGGCACCCCGGCGCCTCGCCGCCGCCGAGGCCCTGACGGAAACACTCCGGGGCTCCCTGCCCGCGTCGCCTCTCGCCGGCGAAACCGCCGGCCGACCTCTGGGCCCAGAACGTCCCGTCGCCCCGGTGCCCGTCCAGCCAGCCCCCGCCGCCGGAGCGGCTCTCGACCTGACGACCGCGGCCCCGAGGCCGGCGACGCCCGCGATGGCGGCGAACCATCCTGCCGATGGCGGATCACGGCTCGCCCCTCGCCGGGCCGTGGCCGACATCGGCGCCACGCCCGCCCCCGCCCCGTCGGCGAAAGCCGTCTCCGCGCCGGGGCATTCGCCGACCGCGCTGGCAGCGGTTTCACCCGCGGCAACCGCCGCCCTGAGGCGGGAGGCGCCACCGCCCGAAAGCGACCCGGCCCGGGCTCCAGCAGTGACGGCTATCCTGCCCGCGCGACCGCTGCCGCCATCGCAGGACCGGATGAGGCTGGCCGGCAACGGGGTCTCCGCTCCGGCGGCAGCGTCACCGGTCATCGCCAAAGGCACGATCATGGCGGACGCAGCGCCCAACGTGGCCGCGCCGATCGCAGCGGCCAAGGTCGCGCCGGAGCCTTTCGATGCGCCGGATGCCGTCAGCCGCGAGGCGCTGGCTCCGGCTCCGGCTCCGGCTCCGGCTCCGGCTCCGGCTCCGGCTCCGGCTCCGGACACCAGCCTGCCCATCGTCCGGCCACAAGCCCCCACAGCCTCATTCGCAACAGTGCCAGGCGTGGCGGCGACCGCAGCCGTTCCGGCCTCGGCGTCGCGCCGAGCACTTTCCGCCTCCGGCCCGGCGCGGGAGACCACGCTTCGCGAGCGGACCGGGATCGAGGTTGCGGCGCTTGCGCCGGCTCGACCGCAGCCGCTCGTCGGCATCGTCCCGGGCGCGGATGCCGCAGATGCCGGGGATGGCCCAGTGGGCGCGGGCGAAGGCGATGCACCACCCGGTCCACCCGGCCCGCCTCCGGAAGACGCGCCCGGCCGCCGGGAGCCCCCCCCCCCCGCCACAGCCGCGCCAGCGCCCGCACCCCCGACGATCGGCGAACTTCTGGCATCTTATCCGGGCGGCGATTGCTTCGCGGCGCTGGCGCAGCCCGCGGCGGGCGGGGACACCGTGCGCGTCACCGCCCTCTCGCACGAGGCGGGCCGGCTCGACGACTTCGCCCAGACACTGGCCCGGCAGGCATTCGGCGAGGCAGCCCGCCGCATCGAGATCGACACCGGCCGCGTCGGCCGGGCGCAATGCCGGGCGTTGGCCTTTCTTGCCGCCATGCCGGGCTATCCGGACTTCCCGCTGCGACTGCGGCTCGATGCCCGCCGGATCACCAGCGGCGACACGCTCACGGGGACAATCGAGGGGATCGGCGAGGGGATCGGCGAGGGGATCGGCGAGGGGGTGGTGCTCGACCTCCTGCTCGTCGACGACGAGGGCCTTGTCCAGCCGGTCTCGCGATTCCTGCAGCGCGAGGCTGGCGCCGCCCGCTTCGCCCTGCCCCTCACCCTGACCGGCCCGCCGGTGGAGACGGCGCAGCTCCTCATCGCGCTGGCGCTGCCCGATGCGCTGATCCACGCCGACGATGGCGAAGGCGCACCGGCGGGCGCCTTCTTCGCCGCCCTCACCGAGGCCCTGATGGCGAGAGGACTGACGGGCGCATTCGCCGTCGCCCATGTCGTCGTCGGCGCGCGGTGATCCTCGGGCGGTGACCGATGGGGCAGCGAGCGGCGGGGCAGCGAGCGGCGGGCGGGAGCGAGGAAGCTTCGATCCCGCGTCAGTGCCGGGAGGGGCGTTCGCTCGCCACCCGCCCGGGCCGGCCGAGCATGCCGCCGAGCCCGCCGACCACCATGCCGAGCAGCATGGCGACGAAGGCCGCCAGGGCCGCCCGCGCCAGCGACGAGGCGGCCGCGCGACGCCCGGCTTCGGCCTCGGCCCGCGCTTCGCCGGCCCGTTGCTCGAGCGCCTGGAAGCGGCGTTCCGCCTCGGCCCGACCGACGCCGGCCGTGCGGACGATCGCGTCGATGGCGGCGCTTCGTTCGCCCTCGCCGGCATCCTCGGCCAATGCCGCGCTCAACTCGCCGAAGCTCGCCTGACCGGCCGCTGCGGAGGCCACGCCCACCGGCGGCGCCGCGGCGTCGGGGTCCGCGGCTGCCTCGCCGTCCGTGTCGGCGGGTCGATCGCTGGGCGGTGCGAACAAGGTCCCGGCGTTCTCCCTCAGGAGGGCCGTCGCCGTGGAGGAACCCGGCGCCAGCGCTTCCGCCGCGCTCGTCAGATCGTCGATCGACTGGCCGAGGACGCCGAAGGCGCCGCCGACGAGGCCGGCCGCGCCACTGGAGAGAAGATAGAGGGCGAAGAGGCCGGTCACCGCCCAGGTCACCACCCCATGCAGCATGCCGTCGATCCGCGACGGGATGCCGGCGAAGCGGGCGGCCGCATAGGCGCCGACGAAGACGCCGACGAGGACGACGACGATGGCCCAGAGGCCGGCGAGCGAGAACAGCCCGCCGGAGCTCCCGCCGGCCGAGGTCAGGCCGATGGCGAGGCCCAGAAGGCCGAGCATGAACTGGATCATCAACGCCAGGATCGCCCCGGCGAGGATGCCGCCCCAGGAGATCCTCCGCAGCGCCACCGCCGGCCCGGCGGGCCGTTCCGTCCGCAGGTCCGTCATGCGTGTGTCCCCGTAACGCTTCTCGCGTGAGATGCCCGACAGATCAGCGATATCCGCCTCCCCTCGTTGGATTGCGCCTGGACGATGCCCGCACGCCAGGCCGGATGATGGCACGCAGACAGATGCCGCCGCAGCGCGGGCGACCGCAATCTGTCGTCGGCACCGGCACGCGTCCTGCGTTCTGTGGATGCTCTTCTCCTTAGCGTCATGCCACGCCGATCTCCAGCGCCGAATCGTCGACCCGGCCGAGCATGCCGCCGAAGACCGCGGCGGCCATGGCGGCCAGCAGCGCCGCGAAGGCGGCAAGGCAGGCACCCGCCACTTCGCCCGAAATCCGGGCCGTCGCCCGGCGTTCGCCGCGAACCGCCCGATCGTTGGCGATCTGCCACTGCGTCAGGAGCCGCTCGGCCACGGACCGAATGACGCCGGAGGCCGCGACGATCGCCTCGACGGCCCGGGCCTCGGCCTCGCCATCCGCCATCTCCGAAACCCCCGCAAGGACCGTCGCGGCGGCCGCCGCCGCGGTGGCATCCGCCTCGCCCTCCGGCGCATTTGCGGCCGCTCCGCCCGCCAGAAACCCGCGGATCTCGGCGCGAAGCGCGGCAAGCGGCTCACCCGACCCTTGTTCCATGCCGTCGGTCGTCCGCGATCCGAGGGCCGTGACGGCGCTTCCCACCGGGCCGACCCCATGCGCCACGAGAGCCGGAGGGTCCTGCGTCATCACCACGACCGCGACGACGAGTGCGGTGGAAAAGGTCAGGAGCCCGCAGAACGAGGCTTCCCGGAGTCGCCGCGCGCCGGCGAGGCGGGCCGCGGTGAAACCGCCGGCCGCCAGCGCCAGCACGGCACCGACGACGGAGGCGATCCCGGCGGGCGAGAACAGCTGCGCCGAGCCGACGTCGAAGCGGGCATCGAAGGCGCCGGCGAGGATGCCGAACCCGGCCAGCCAGGCCATGAACCCGGCGACCAGCGCGACCAGCACGCCTGCCGCCACCGCCTCCCATGCCACGTCTGGCCGGGGATGCGCGACTGCCTCCCGGCTGACTCTTCGCCTCAATGCCAAAGCAACCCCGCGATGCGTCACAACTCTTGCCGTTGCCTAGCCGACCCCCGGCGCCGGCGCCAGTGGGGGACGCGTTGCCGGCATAACGTCTTGCAGGCTGACCGTTACTTTCCATCTCGACAAGAACGACCTCATCTGATAACGGAACCCATCTTGCGTGGGCGGGGGCTCCGCGAGACTTACACTGCTTTTGGAACCCCTTCTACCAAGCGCAATCAACGGAAAACCCGGTGCAGGTACTCGTCCGCGACAACAACGTCGACCAGGCGCTTCGCGCGCTGAAGAAGAAGATGCAGCGCGAAGGCATCTTCCGCGAAATGAAGATGCGCAACTTCTACGAAAAGCCTTCGGAGAAGCGCGCCCGCGAGAAGGCCGAGGCGGTGCGCCGGGCTCGCAAGCTCGCCCGCAAGCGTGCCCAGCGCGAGGGCCTGGCCAGCGGCGGCAGAGCCCCGGCCTAAATCCTCTCCGCGGCCGTCTCGCCTTGCTTCGGACGAGACCGTTCCTCGGCCGAGGCAAGACAGGACGGCCGCGAGCCGGACGAGCAGCATCCCGGCGGTCGAGCCGCGAGCGGAGCGCCGGGAGCGCATCGTTGCGGCTCTTTGCACGGCGCGTCTCTCCTCGGCGCGTCTCTCCCCATCCGTCATTCCTCGGCCCGCACCATCGCCGCCGCCTCCCGTTGTCCGGGCAGCCAATCGACACGCCCGCGCGTCGACAGGCCTCGCCGGCGGCTGCCGCGTCCGTCCCGCATGGATTTCGCGTCAAGCTTCGGCGTTGCTGCGACGATCTCGCGGCGGCGGCCGCAAAGTTTGCGCGCGCCTCCCCTTGCCGGCGGCAGTGCTGGTTGCCCGGAAGATCCGGTCGCAGCTGTCGTTTCCACTTGTCTCGGCTGCAGCGATTTCAAAATTCGGCCGCTTGTGCGAGATAGGGACAAGATCTCCTTCGCAACAGCCGGACACATCATCACCGACATGCCGATCACCGATCGTTCCTCGACTGCCGCCCTGCGGCCGCTCGCCTCGCAAGCTCCCGCAAGGAAAGGCGCCGGCGCGATCGCCGCGCTGCTCTGCGGAATGGTGGTGATCGCCGGTTGCCAGACCGGGCAGGACATCGCCGCCATCCAGGCCATCTCCCTCGATAAGAATCAGGGCCTGGAACAGAATATCGGCTCGCTGACGGCGACGGTGAACGCCAATCCGTCCGACCCCGAAGGCTACAACGTCCGCGGCACCGCCTATGGGCGGTCCGGCGAGTACCAGAACGCCCTGGCGGATTTCAACCGGGCGATCCAGCTCGATCCCAACTTCTACCAGGCCTATGCCAACCGGGCGCTGATCTATCGCCAGATCAACGACCCCGGCAAGGCCGCCGCCGACTACAACAGGGCGATCCAGATCAACCCCAGCTACGCCTCGGCCTATATCGGCCTCGGCAACGTCTACCGCGTCGCCGGACGCAACCGCGAGGCGCTGGGCTACTTCCAGAAGGCGATCGACCTCGGCACGTCGGATCCGCGCGCCTATCACAATCGCGGCCTGCTCTATCAGATCGACGGCCAGCACAAGCTGGCGATCGAGGATTTCTCCCGCGCGATCTCCCTGCAGCCGAACGCCGCCGAGCCCTATTCGGCGAGGGGCGTCTCCTATCTCGCCACCGGCGACGACGACAACGCCTTCGAGGACATCAACACGGCGCTGCGGCTGGACGACACCAAGGCCGAATACTGGACCAACCAGGCGCTGGCCTACGAGCGCAAGGGCGATCGCAGCAAGGCCTTCCGCTCCTATGCCCGGGCCGCGCAGCTGAACCCGGACTACCGCCCCGCCAAGGACGGCATGGCAAGGACGCGGGTCTAGCGAAAGCAGACGGGCCGGCGCGCGCCCCCTTTATCCTCATGGTGAGCCTGTCGAACCACGAGGGCGAAGGGGCTGCAGCTTACGCCAGCGGACGCGGCAGCTTCTTCGCCCGGCAGGGTTAGTGCCAAGCGCCCCTCGCCCTTCGACAGGCTCAGGATGAGGGGCTACTGCTTCGCTTCCGAAGGTCGAAACCCCGCCCCGGTCTATTCTCACGCAAACCGCAGCTTCATCCGCTGCCGTCCGTCCCCGTCGAAGTTGGCCGGGTCGAGCCAGGCCTCGTATCCCGCCTTCAGCCGCGGCCAGTCGCTGTCGATCATCGCGAACCAGGCCGTGTCGCGGTTTTCGCCCTTCACCACCATGTGCTGGCGGAAGACGCCCTCGAAGACGAAGCCGAAGCGCTCGGCCGCGCGCCTCGATGGCGCGTTGAGGTCGTTGCACTTCCACTCGAAGCGGCGGTAGCCGAGCGTGTCGAAGACGTAGGCGGCGGTGAGAAACAGGGCTTCCGTGGCGAGGCGCGTGCCGGCGACGCCCTCGCCCCACAGGATGTTGCCGATTTCGATCACGCCGTGCTCGGGCACGATCCGCATCAGGGACTGCCGGCCGCCGGCGCGCCCGCTCGCCGTGTCGACGACGGCGAAGAACAGCGGGTCCTGCGACATGGCGGCGCCCTCGGCCCAGTCCCGCATGGCCCCGAGATCGCCCGGCGCATGATCGAACAGCCAGCGATGGCGCCGCGGCGCGTCCGGGGCGATGGCGGCGAAGAGATCGGCGGAATGCCTTGCGGGATCGAGCGGCTCGAGGCGGGTGTAGCGCCCCGCGAGGACGAGACGCTCGGGCGCTCCGGCGGGAACGCGGATCGCCGGCTCTTCGCAGTCGTGCATGTGGGGGGACTGGCTCATGCGGGACATCCTGCTCGTCGGGCCGGAACGCCGCGACATGGCCGGGGCGCTCTCGTCCTCGGTAGCAGGCCTCCTGCGGGCCGCCCATACGCAAAAATGTGCCGGCGACACGAAGGCCACCGGCACATCCGGTCCTTGGGAGGACATCGCGCACCGGGCGGCACAGAAGATGCCGCCCGGCTCATGTCGCGGGTTCGAGTGCCGGACGCTGCCATGCGCTTTTGCGCCGGCAGCGTCCGCCCTCTTCCGATCAGGCCGTGGCTTCGGCCACGTCGAAGGTCAGGGGCTTGGCGCTGGCGATCGCCTGGTGGGCGCGCACGGCGTCGAGCACGTCTTCCGGCACGGGCGAATCGACATAGAGCAGCGCGATCGCATCGCCGCCCGGCCGGTTGCGGCCGAGCTGGAAGTTGGCGATGTTGACGCCGGCATTGCCGAAGGTCGTGCCGAGCAGGCCGATGATGCCCGGCGCGTCGTTGTTGGTCGTATAGACCATGTAGCGGCCGATCTCGGCGTCGAGATTGATCCCTTTGATCTGGATGAAGCGGGGCTTGCCGTCGGAAAAGACGGTGCCGGCGACGTCCCGGGTCTGCTTCTCGGTGGTGATCGAGAGCTTGATGTAGGTCTCGAAGACGCCCGACTGGTCGCGGCGCGACTCGGTCACCTGGATCCCGCGCTCCTTCGCCATGATCGGCGCCGAGACCATGTTGACGTCCGGCGTCTGGCTCTTCATCACGCCGGCGAGCGCCGCCGAGGTGAGTGCCTTGGTGTTCATGGTCGCGACCGTGCCGTCATAGACGATCTCGACGCTCTTGATCGGCTCCTCCGTCACCTGCCCGACAAAGGCGCCGAGGCATTCGGCGAGCTTGACGAAGGGCGTCAGGATCGGCGCTTCCTCGGCGGTGATGGACGGCATGTTGATGGCGTTCGAGACGGCGCCGCGCAGGAGATAATCGGACATCTGCTCGGCGACCTGCAGGGCGACGTTCTCCTGGGCTTCCGAGGTGGAAGCGCCAAGATGCGGCGTGCAGACGACGCCCGGAAGGCCGAAGAGCACGCTCTCGGTCGCCGGCTCGGTCTCGAAGACGTCGACGCCGGCGCCCGCCACCTTGCCGGACTTCAGCGCCGCCGCGAGATCGGCCTCGACGACGAGGCCGCCCCGGGCGCAGTTGATGATGCGCACGCCGTCCTTCATCTTGGCGATGGCGGCCGCGTTGATGATGCCCTTGGTCTTGTCGGTCATCGGCGTGTGGAGGGTGATGAAGTCGGCCCGCTTCAACAGCTCGTCGAGCTCGACCTTCTCGATGCCGAGCTGCGCGGCCCGCTCGGCCGAGAGGAACGGATCGAAGGCGACGACGCGCATCTTCAGCCCGACGCCCCGCGATGCGACGATCGAGCCGATGTTGCCGCAGCCGATGACGCCGAGGGTCTTGCCGGTGATCTCGACGCCCATGAAGCGGTTCTTCTCCCACTTGCCGGCCTGGGTCGAGGCGTCGGCGGCGGGAAGCTCACGAGCGAGCGCGAACATCAGCGCGACGGCGTGCTCAGCCGTGGTGATGGAGTTGCCGAAGGGCGTGTTCATCACGATGATGCCCTTGCGGCTGGCAGCCGGGATGTCGACATTGTCGACGCCGATGCCGGCCCGGCCGATGACTTTCAGATGGGTCGCCGCCTCGATGATCTTCTCGGTGACCTTGGTCGCCGAGCGGATGGCGAGGCCGTCGTAATTGCCGATGATCTCGAGGAGCTTGTCCTTGTCCTTGCCGAGCTGCGGCTGGAAGTCGACCTCGATGCCGCGGTCCTTGAAGATCTGGACGGCGGTTTCGGACAGGGCGTCGGAGACGAGAACGCGAGGTGCCATGGTGTGTGGTCCTTCGAAGAATGGGTGAACGCGGCCGCGGCCGCGACGATCTGTGCAGCATTCCCGCCTCGTCATCCCGGGCTTGACCCGGGATCCGTTCCAAACCGATCGACGATCTGGATCATCGTCGTCACCGGTTTGGCGGCGGGAAAGACTTGGCATGGATCCCGGGTCGAGCCCGGGATGACGAAGCGTTGGAGCTGAATGCGGGAACTGCCGCCACAAAGCCCCTCATCCTGAGCTTGTCGAAGGACGAGGGGCGGTGCCGATTTTGCGTCAGTGCGTCATCCCTCGCCCTTCGCCAGGCTCAGGATGAGGGATGAAGCCGAAGTCGCTGCTTCAGGCCGCCTTGTTCAGCTCGGCCTTCTGCTGATCGTGGGCCCAGGCGAGCCAGGGCATCAGCGCCTCGAGGTCGGAAGCCTCGACGGTGGCGCCGCACCAGATGCGAAGCCCGGCAGGCGCGTCGCGATAGGCGCCGATGTCGAGGGCGACGCCCTCTTTTTCCAGAAGCGTCGCGACGCCCTTGGCGAAGGCGTTCTGCGCGTCTTCGGACTCAGCGACGAGGTCGGGATCGGTGAAGGTCAGGCAGACCGAGGTGTTGGAGCGGATCTCCGGGCGCCTGGCGAGGAAGCCGATCCAGTCGTTGGCGGCAACGAAGTCCTCGATGACCTTGAGATTGGCGTCGGCGCGGGCCTTGAGCGCTTCGAGGCCGCCGATCTCCTTGCCCCAGGCGAGCGCATCGAGATAGTCCTCGACGCAGAGCATCGAGGGCGTGTTGATGGTCTCGCCCTTGAAGATGCCCTCGATCAGCTTGCCGCCGGAGGTCAGGCGGAAGATCTTCGGCAGCGGCCAGGCCGGCTTGTAGGTGAGCAGCCGCTCGACGGCTCTGGGGCTGAGGATCAGCATGCCATGGGCCGCCTCGCCGCCCATCACCTTCTGCCAGGAGAAGGTGACGACGTCGAGCTTGTCCCACGGCAGATCCTGGGCGAAGGCCGCCGAGGTCGCGTCGCAGATCGTCAGGCCCTGGCGGTTCGCCGGGATCGCGTCGCCGTTCGGCAGCTTCACGCCCGAGGTCGTGCCGTTCCAGGTGAAGACGACGTCGCGGTCGAAATCGACCTTCGTCAGGTCGACGATCTCGCCATAAGGCGCGTCGAAGGTGCGGACGTCGTCGAGCTTCAGCTGCTTGACCGCATCGGTGACCCAGCCGGCGCCGAAGCTTTCCCAGGCCAGCACGTCGGTGCCACGGGCGCCCAGCAGCGACCACATGGCCATCTCGACGGCGCCGGTGTCGGACGCCGGCACGATGCCGATGCGATAGTCGGCGGGGACGCCGAGGATCTCGCGGGTGTCGTCGATTGCCTGCTGGAGCTTGGTCTTGCCGACCTTGGCGCGATGCGAGCGTCCGAGCGCGGCATCGTTCAGCGCCTCCAGCGACCAACCGGGTCGCTTGGCACAAGGTCCAGACGAAAAGCGGGGATTGGCCGGACGCATGTCCGGCTTGGAGATGTTCGCCATCTGATAGCTACCCTCACAGATAGTTGCCTCTCGTTGGGGAGAGGTGTCCCACCTGCCGAAATACAGAAATCCCCGATCGCTGGCAAGGGCGGCCGGGGCTTTTTCAGCGCGGAGCCGAACCGATGGCGGGCGGTCAGTTCACCCGGCCGACGACCCGCGGCCCGACATAGGCGGGGCTCGGTTCCTTCCGCGTCGCCAGCAGCATGAACATCTCGGGTTGGTCTTCGGTGACCTCGAGCGCCGGCGAGTAGTGGGAGATCAGGTTCAGCCCATAGTAGTTCTTGCTGATCATCTGCTTGTAGATTTTGAAGCCGTGGCCGGACAACAGCTCGTAGAACTGCTTCAACGTCTGCCCCTGGACGGTCTGATAGATGCCGAACTCGAACAGGATGTTGTCGACCTTGCCGGCGCCCAGAGCTTTCCCGAGCCCCTGCAGGACGCTCCATTCATAACCTTCGACGTCGATCTTGATGAGGTCGACGCGGTTCCATCCCCATTTGTCGATCATGTCGTCGAGGCTAACCTGCGGGACTTTGCGGCTGCGATCGTTGTTGACCACGGTCGCGCGATATTTCATGCGCTTCATGACGACGGAAGCCGTGGTCGTCATCTCGGCGTGAAAGTTGATCTCGGCCTCGCCCTGCTCTGCGCCGACGCAGACCGCATGCAGATTGGCCTTGCCGGCATAGTGCGGCCGCGACGAGAACCTCGCGACGTTTGCCGGCATCGGCTCGAACGCCTCATAGCGGGCGATCCATTCCCCGAAGACGTTAAAGAACGCAGCAGCCCAAAGCCCCGTATTCGCGCCGACGTCGATGACGTTCAGCGGCGGCGTGCTCGCGTCCTTGCCGATCAGGAAGGGCGTCAGCGGGTAGACCTCATGCAGCGTGAGCTTCGGGATGTGGTAGTTGCGGTCCGCGTCGATCACGGCGACGTCCTTCTCTTGCTTCTTTTGGTGGCAGGCACCCGGAGAGCGATCACGGCTCATCGCTCAGGTAAAGGGATACTCCCCCAGGTGCAGGTGCAATCCACCGCCCGGTACAAGGCGCCCCGCGGGCAGAGGCGTGCGGTGCATAGGGTTTCCGGCGTCGGGGACGATTGGTGGATGACGGAGGAGCCGAGGCTGTTCCCTCGATGCCACTTCGGACCACCCGGCACGCATCGGAACTCCCGGGCGCTACCGTTGCAGCGCGGCGTCCCGCCGTTCGACCCGGCGCCGCCGCCCGCCAGGGACCGGGCGTCCCAGGACCGCCCCCCGAAGACCGGGCATCAGTCACTGCCGCCACCGCTGCCCGATCCGCATCGGCAGGTCGGGCGGTGGCTGTTCAGGCCGCGCCACACTTCGCCGATTTGCGACACAGTTGTCGTATTCCGGCCTTACGGCGATCGAAATTTCTCGTGGTTTTTCAAAAACTCGCGCAAAACTGGAAAAGGTTCCCGTTGCCCAGAAAAAATCTTGCTCTCGCCGATTTCTGATCACGCTTTGGTCAAAGGAGTTGCCGAAAGAGCCATCAGCCGAAACGAAACGCAGCAAAGGACACCCATGAACGTTGCACGATCGATGGCTCTGGCAATCGCCCTCCTGACGGCCCCGGCACTGACGCAGGTGCCGTTCGTCTCCGCCGAGGCCGTTGCCGGCGCCAGCAAGGCACGGGCCGGCAATGCATCCTACTACGGCACGAGGTTCCACGGCCGCCGCACCGCCAATGGCGAGCGGTTCAACATGAATGCCATGACCGCCGCCCACAAGTCGCTGCCCTTCGGCACGAAGGTCCGCGTCACCAACCGGCGCAACGGCAAGTCCGTCGTCGTGCGCATCAACGACCGCGGCCCCTATGCCCACGGCCGGGTGATCGACCTGTCGAAGGCCGCGGCCTCGCGGATCGGGATGATCCATTCGGGCACCGCGCCGGTGCAGATCGACATCCTCTAAGGGGTTCGGTCCACGGGATCGAAAACGGGGGCAGGACGACGGGGGTCGTCTTCAGTCACACGAGAGGGGGATGGGTGAGCCAGGCGCTTTCCCACCCGAATTTTTCAGACATTTTCCGCATTCCAGCCGCTTCGACGCTCCGCCGCGCGAAGCGCCGCCCGAGCCCGGCTCGGTGCGACGGCTCGTCGCCCACACTCCGACACGCTTCCCACCGAATTTCCGCCGGCCCTTGCACGGCCCGAAACGCCCTTCAACGCCTTGAGCTGCCACCCGGAAAAGGCTGCCGGCCTTATGATTGTTCGCATACCGCCGGGCATGTATTGTATACGATATACTTGACATCGTGATGTCACCGGCATCCACTTGCCCCCGGACGCATCAGGAGCGGACCGGGAGGAACCATGAAAACCAATCACTGGCTGCTGGGAGCAGCCGCCGTCGGCCTCGTCGCGGCGAGCGCCCAGACGAGCGACGCACGTGTCGTCTCCTTCGACATCGCAAGCCAAGGCCCCGCCTATGAGGGCAAAACGTTCGGCGAGGCCGGAACCTATCGGCGCATCGACGCCGTCGCCCGTCTCGCCATCGACCCGAAGTCCGAGCGGGGCCGGCGCATCGCCCTCCTCGACAAGGCGCCGGTCAACGAGCAAGGCGAGGTCGAGTTCTCGACGAAGGTGACGATCCTCGCGCCCACGGACGCCGCCAAGGGCTCGGGCACGCTGTTCTACGAGGTACCGAACCGCGGCCGGAACCTCGCCTTCCCGCTGCTCAACCTGACAAGTGCCCCGGCCAGCGTGTTCTCCGTCGACGACCCCGGCGACGGCTTTCTGATGTCGCGCGGCACCACGATCGTCTGGAGCGGCTGGCAGGCCGGCATCGGCGCCGACCTCATGGAGATGGACGTTCCGGTCGCGGCGGGCGTGACGGGCCAGTCGCGCGAGGAGTTCATCTTCGACAAGGCAGGCAAGACGCAAAGCGTCGCCCTCACCTACCCCGCCGCCGAGACGGATCCCGCAAAGGCCATTCTCACGGTTCGCGCCAAGCCCGGGGACGAGCGTCAGACGCCCGAGGGCCTGTCCTTCCGCTATGTCGACGACCGGACGATCGAGATCACCCGGCCGGACGGCATGGATGACGGCGCGATCTACGAATTCGTCTATCCGGCGAAGGATGCCGTGCCGGCGGGCCTTGCCTTCGTTGCCACCGCCGACGTCGTCTCGTTCCTGCGCGGCAATCAGCCGGGCGAGGTGGAAAGCCCGGTGAGCGGCATCGAGCACACCATCGGCATGGGCATCTCCCAGTCCGGGCGGTTCCTGCGGGACTTCATCTATCAGGGCTTCAACGCCGACGAGGGCGGCAAACGCGTCTTCGACGGCGCGATGCCGCACATCGCCGGATCCCGCAAGACCTTCACCAACTATCCCTTCGCCCAGCCGGGGCGCTATTCGCGCCAGCATGAGGACCACGACTATCCGGGCGACCAGTTCCCCTTCTCCTATGCCGAGACGAGCGATCCGGTGTCGGGCGAGAGCGGCAGCATCCTGGCCCTGTGCGGTGAAACCGGCACCTGTCCGAAGGTGATCCACACCGACACCTCGACCGAGTTCTGGCAGGGCCGGGCGAGCCTGGTGTCCACCGCCCCGTCGGGCGAGCCGCTGACCATGCCGGACGACGTCCGGCTGTTCTTCCTCGCCGGCGCGCCGCACTACAATGGCTGGGGCGGCGATCCGAAGCAGACCGACGTCTGCGTCTATCCGTCGAACCCGGTCAGCGCCGGGCCGACCATGCGGGCGCTCGTCGCCGCCATGGACGGGTGGATCGCCGACGGCGACACGCCGCCGGAGAGCGCCTTCCCGGGCCTTCAGGCGGACCAGCTCGTCGATCCCGCGGCGCTCGACCTGCCGACGATCGAGGGCAGCGAACCGGCGCCGATGCCGAACCCGCTGGCGGTGATGGACCACTCGGCAACGCCGCCGAAGGCCGGCAAGGCCTATGACGTGATGGTGCCGAAGACCGATGCCGACGGCCTGCCGCAGGGCGGCGTCCAGGAGCCCGTCATCGCGGCGCCGGCTGGCACCTACTGGGGCTGGAACCTGCGCGCGAAGGGCTATGCCGAAGGCGATCTCTGCAGCCTGACCGGCAGCTTCGTC
Source organism: Aurantimonas sp. 22II-16-19i (assembly GCF_002088275.1). Taxonomy (GTDB): domain Bacteria; phylum Pseudomonadota; class Alphaproteobacteria; order Rhizobiales; family Rhizobiaceae; genus Jiella. Next base: position 100,512 of record NZ_AQQS01000015.1, on the reverse strand, counting down.
GCCTTCCCGAAGAAAGCCGGCGGCAATTCCGACAGCCGTGAGCCGCTCGCCGCCCGCTACGCCGACGCGGCGGCCTATCGAGCCGCGGCGAAACAGGCGGCGGACGATCTGGTCGCCAAGCGCCTGATGCTCGAAGGCGACGTCGAGCGCGTGGTCGAGGACGCCGTCAGGCGCTACGACGCCGCCGCGCAATGAGGTTCCGGCCGGCCCGTCTCGTACGGGCCGGCCGACCCCACACCGCCGGCATCTGCCATCCCATCAAGATCTCGCCGCATTTTTCCCGGGTCAGGCGGAACCCGATCCGGCACACGCGCCTTTATGCTCCAAGTCGAACGCATGAGATCTGAGGATCTTCGAGGAGCAGCATGATGATTGCCAGGACCGTTAAGATTGTCTCTTTCGCATTGATACTTGGTGCTGCGCCCTCGACGACCATGGCTCAAGAGAACAATTCGCAGGAAAGCTTCGAGGTCTCCAGCCTTCGACTGTCGAGCCTCCCAATCCCGACATCGCGGGCAACGGCGCTCGATACCCTCGACGATGCCTCGCAGGATGCCTCGCAGGATGCCGCCCCTGCAGCGGAAATCCGCCGGACCGCCAGCGGAATCCGGATCGTCGGCCCGGTGTATTTTCCTGACGAGCGCGGCTAGGAAACGACTGCCGCGGCACTTTGCCGGCAAGACGTCGCGGCCAGCCTGCCGCATGCCGTTTCGTCAGCCGCGCCTCATCTCTCTCAGTTGAAACCGACCCGCTTGCGCCTTCAGGCGCCTCGGCGCAAACTCGTCCCACGAAGACTTTCGGCCGGGAGGCGCCGGACCTTTGAAAACCGCCAGCGATAGGCGGAGGTCCGGCGATGGGCAGAGGGGTTCCGGCCGATGATCGGCGCGTCCACCCGCGCGCCAGCATCAGTCCTGTGGGAGGAAACATGAGCGAGACACTGGAACGACCGTCGACGGCGGCGGCAAATCCCGCGCGCGCCAAGGCCGAGGCCTGGCTGACCGATTTCGAAGCTGCGCTGAAAGCCGGCGACGCCTCGCGCGCCGCCTCGATGTTCGCCGCGACGAGCTTCTGGCGCGATCTCGTCGCCTTCACTTGGAACATCCGGACCGTCGAAAACCCCGACGGCGTCGCGGACATGCTCTCCGCCGTCCTGTCCGGCGTCGAGCCGCACAACTTTGCGCTCGCCGAGGAACCGGGCGAGGATGGCGGCATCGTCACCGCCTTCTTCACCTTCGAGACGAAGGTCGCGCGCGGCGAAGGCGTCTTGCGCCTGAAGGACGGCAAGGCCTGGACCTTCCTCACGGCGATGACCGAGCTGAAGGGCTTCGAGGAGCCGATGAGCGAGCGCCGGCCGATGGGCGCCGAGCACGGCTCGGACGCCAATCGCAAGAGCTGGCTGGAAAAGCGCGAGGACGAGGCGCGCGATCTCGGCTACGGCACCCAGCCCTTCACCGTGATCATCGGCGGCGGCCAGGGCGGCATCGCGCTCGGCGCCCGGCTGCGCCAGCTGGGGGTGCCGACGATCATCGTCGAGAAGAACGACAGGCCCGGCGATTCCTGGCGCAAGCGCTACAAGTCGCTCTGCCTGCACGATCCGGTCTGGTACGACCACCTCCCCTACCTCCAGTTCCCGAAGAACTGGCCGGTCTTCGCGCCGAAGGACAAGATCGGCGACTGGCTGGAAATGTATGCCCGGATCATGGAGCTGAACTACTGGTCGAAGACGACGGCCAGGAGCGCTCGTTACGACGAAGCCAAGGGCGAATGGGAAGTCGTCGTCGACCGTGACGGCGAGGAAGTGACGCTCCGGCCGAAGGAACTCGTCTTCGCCACCGGCATGTCCGGCAAGGCGAACATGCCGAAGTTCCCGGGCATGGACCGGTTCAAGGGCGAACAGCAGCACTCGTCCCAGCATCCGGGCCCGGACGCGTACCGGGGCAAGAAGGTGGTGGTCGTCGGCTCGAACAATTCGGCCCATGACATCTGCGCCGCGCTCTACGAAGGCGGCGCCGACGTCACCATGGTGCAGCGCTCGACCACGCACATCGTCAGGTCCGATCCGCTCATGGAATACGGCCTCGGCGATCTCTATTCGGAGCGGGCGCTGAAGTCCGGAATCGACACTCACAAGGCGGACATGATCTTCGCCTCGATCCCCTACCGGATCCTGCACGAGTTCCAGATCCCGATCTACGACAAGATCCGCGAGGTCGACAAGGACTTCTACGCCGCCCTCGAGAAGGCCGGATTCCAGCTCGATTTCGGTGCCGACGACTCCGGCCTGTTCATGAAATATCTGCGGCGCGGCTCCGGCTACTACATCGACGTCGGCGCCTCGCAGCTGATCATCGACGGCAAGATCAAGCTGAAGGCCGGCCAGCTCGAGGAGATCACCGAGACCGGCATCCGGCTTGCCGACGGCACCGAGCTGCCGGCGGACCTCATCGTCTATGCGACAGGCTATGGCTCGATGAATGGCTGGGTCGCCGATCTCGTCGGCCAGGATGCCGCCGACAGGGTCGGCAAGGTGTGGGGCCTCGGCTCGGATACGCCGAAGGATCCGGGACCCTGGGAGGGCGAGCAGCGCAACATGTGGAAGCCGACGCAGGTCGAGCATCTGTGGTTCCACGGCGGCAACCTGCACCAGTCCCGGCACTATTCCCTGTATCTCGCCCTGCAGCTGAAGGCGCGCCAGGAAGGCATCCCGACGCCGGTCTGGGGCCTGCAGGAGACCCACCACCTCGGGCGCTGAGGCCATGCCGGCCACCGTCTCTCGGCGGTGAAACGACGGAAGACATCATCAGGGGGGCGGACCGACGGTCCGTCCCCCGTTTCGTTCGAGCCGTAATCGGGCGGCGCTGCGAAGGCTGTAGAATCACAGCTTCGTTGCACTGAGAGCGCGGTGGGCTGCGGGTTCCTCCCGCGCTCGGGGCAGGCAGAGACACGCCGGTCGTGCCCCTTGCGCACCAGAAGAGCGGGCGGCCACACCAAAAGAATCGCAGCATCTTCTGCAACTTTCCCGTAGCCACGCCGTTTTACTGGCAACTAAAATCTTTGTGAAAAGGAGTGCCAGCCATGATCGGTTGGGCAATTACGTTTCTCGTCATCGCGCTGATCGCAGCGGTTCTCGGCTTTGGCGGCATCGCCGGTACCGCCGTCGGCATCGCCAAGATCATCTTCTTCGTGGCGATCGTGCTGTTCGTGCTGTCACTGATCTTCGGTCGCCGCCGCGCACTCTGACTTCACGCGCCTGCCATGCCCGCGAAAGCCGCCTCGTCTTCGGACGGGGCGGCTTTTTTCATGGGGCCGTCTGATCATGTTTCGTCGCGCGCCAATGGCTTGAACAGGCAACCCGCGCAGGTTCCAGGGCGCTACCCGTCTCCCGCCTGCGCCTCGCCGGCCTTTTCCAGATAGGCCTTGGACCGCATTTCGAAGAGGCGGGACGTCGTCCGGTCGAATTCGAAGGCTTCGGTCCCGCTGCGGCCCTGGTAGAGTTCGCCCACCGGCGCTGCGGCGGAGACCACGAGCCGGCGGCCGCTGTCATAGAGCGCGTCGACGAGGGTGATGAAGCGCTTGGCCTCGTTGCGCTCGGCCTCGGCCATCACCGGCACGTCCTCGACGAGGATCGTGTGGAAGCGCCGGGCCAGCGCCAGATAGTCCTGCGCGCCGAGCGGCCGCTTCAACAGGTCGTCGAAGGAGAACCGCGCCGCGCCGTTGCCCGCCCGCGGCACCGGGATCGTGCGCCCCTTCACCGAGAGCGACGCCGTCGTCTCTTTCGAACCGTCGAGAAGCCGGCGCCAGGCGGCGTCGATCCGCTGGCCTGCAGCCGGGTCGGTGGTCTCGACATAGATGTCCTCCTCGCTGAGGAAGGCCAGCCGGTAGTCCTCCTCGCCGGCAAGCTCGAAAATCTCGGCATGCTCCTTCAGCACCTTGACGAAGGGCATGAAGAGCGGTCGGTTCAGCCCGTTCGGATAGAGGTCGTCCGGAGCGACGTTGGACGTCGCGACGAGGATGAGGCCGTTGGCAAACAGCGCCTTGAACAGCCGCGACAGGATCATCGCGTCGGCAATGTCGGTGACGGCGAACTCGTCGAAGCACAGGAGCTTCGATTTCGCGGCGATCGCCGCCGCGACCGGTGGGATCGGATCGTCGCCCTTGGCCTCACCATTCTTGTGGGCCCGTCGATGCTCGCCGATCCGCTCGTGCACCTCGCCCATGAAGGCATGGAAATGCACCCGCCGCTTCGCCGCGATCGAACTCTGCCGGAAGAACATGTCCATCAGCATGGTCTTGCCGCGGCCGACATCGCCATAGACATAGAGGCCCTTGACGGGCGCCTCGTCGCGCTTCTTGCCGAACAGCCAGCCGAGCGCGCTCTTCTTGGATGCGCCGATCTCGGCCGACAGGCGTCGGTCCAGCGCGTCGAGCTGGTCGGCCAGCCGCCGCTGCAGCGGGTCGGCCTCGATCTCGCCGGACGAGATCAGCCGCTCGAGGGCGGAGCGGACGGGGCCCGACCGCGGCTTGGGCTCGACGGTAGCGCTGGAGGCCATCGGGACGCTCGTTCCTTTCTCGGTTCCGGCGAGCGGCAAGAGCAGGGGATGCCCGTCTCGCCAGCCGCGCCATCTCTGCCGCTGCAAAACTCCGGCCGCTGCCCAATTTCAGCTGCTGCCCAGTTTCGGCTGCTGCAATGCAGCATCTATCGCCCTGCCGGAGCCTCGACAACCGGCATGGCTGCGAAGGACGGTTTCCCGATCACCTTGCACCGGCGTGACGCCGTCGGCAAAAAGCCGCCGGCGGTGCCGGCGGCTTTCGGGTCATGCGGGGATACGGGGCCGTGCGGCCCGGACGCCTTCAAGGCGTCTCCACGCCTCAGCGATAGAGGGTGATGCTCTGGCCACCGGTGGTCTGGCCCTGGTAGCGGGCATTGCCGGAGGAATTGAGGTTGGCAACGTTCGAGCCGGCGGAATCCTTCAGGATCACCTGGCTGCCGGAGACGTCCCAGGCCGAGACATCCGCAACCTTGCCGGGGCAGCCGCGCGAGGCGGCGCGGTAGCCGCCGGACCACTTGGTCAGGGACAGGATGATCTGGCAGTTGCCGCCGTCCGTGGTGACCTTGTAGGCGCCGAGGACGGAATTGCGCGACAGCGCCGGCTGGTTGACGCTGGCGACCTGGGTGTTGCCGGAGCCGTTGCCGGACGGCAGGTCGCCCTGGCTGTTGCCGTCGGTCAACTCGGCATCGCTGTTCAGAGCGGCATTGTTCATGCTGTCGCCGGGCGGCGGCGGCGGGGGCGGCGGCGGCAGCTGGTTGGCGGCGACCTGGCCGGTCGGCACCGGAGCCAGCGGCGGCGGGCCGCTGTTGTCGGCATAAGGCGACACCGAGCGCGAGCAGCCGGCGACCAGGAGGAGCGCCGCAGCCGCCACGCCGATCCGGAATTGTTGTTTCATCCAATAGTCCCCCAAGCGATCGTCCCCGGCACCGCCGGGTCCGATAATCCTCTTCTGTTCCCCATAAAGCGGAGGCAGGACCGGCAACGCAAGGCGTCAATGTCTCAAAACGCGACAGAACCGGCCCCACCCAAAGAAAATCCCGGGGGATCGTCGCCATTGGGTCACCATCGGCGTCGGGGCGGCCGGTGTCCCGACCTGCCCCGAGCCGGGCCGCGCAGCCTATTCGTCGATGGTCTTGGCGAAGTCGCCGGTGTCGGGGTCCATGGCCCAGAGCTCGCCGGAGGAGATGTCCACCCAGGCGCCGTGCAGCGACAGCCGGCCCTCGGCTTCGAGGGCCGCGATGGAGGGGAAGCTGCGCAGATTGGCGAGGGAATAGCGGATGGCGATGCGCTCCAGCGCCGACTGCCGCTCGCGCCCGGTCATCAGCTCGTTGGCGCCGACGGCCCTGGCGGCGGGATCGAGGAGGCTCATCCACTTGCCGATGAAGTCGCCGGGCGACAGCGGCTGGGCGGACGGCGACAGCGCCGCGTGGATGCCGCCGCAATTGCCGTGACCGAGGATGACGATGTGCTTGACCTCGAGCACATGGACGGCGAATTCCAGCGCCGCCGAGGTCGAGTGGTACTCGCCGTCCGGCTCGTAGGGCGGAACGAGATTGGCGACGTTGCGCACGACGAAGATGTCGCCGGGGCCGCAGTCGAAGAGGGTTTCGGGCGCCGTGCGCGAATCGCAGCAGGCGATGACCATCGTCTTGGGATGCTGGCCCTGCTCGGCCAGCTCGCGGAAGCGCTGCTTCTCGCCGGGCAGGCGCTTGTCGATGAAGGCCTTGTAGCCTTCCATCAGATGCTCGGGAAGAAGTTGCGTCATAAGAACCCTCCAACGGCCTGCTGCGCTGCACGCTGGATCTGCCTGCTGACACAGTCGCGGCGAAATGAAAAGACCGGCCGCAGCTTTTCCCGCCCCAGCAGCGGCGCCGCCGGACGCCGATCATGCCCGAAAAAGGGCACCCAAGTCACGCCGGCTGCTTGGGCACCGAGCGGCCGAGCCGGCGCATCTGCACCATGGCCATCGGATGCTTGAGGCTGTCGAGGTCGGTCTCGATGGTCAGTTCGTCGGCGCCGCGCTTGGTGGTGCGGGCCAGAAGCTCGAACACCGTCGCCGTCGTCGACTGCAGGGCCTTTTCCAGCGTCGCGCCGGACAGGATGCGGGCGAGGAACACCGCCGCGGTGAGGTCCCCCAGCCCCTTCGGCGCGTTCTCGATCAGCCGGTGCTCGGCGAGCATGGTCTCGCGGTCGTCGACGAGAAGATTGCCGGTGCCGCCGCGCAGCATCGGAAAGGCCGAGGTGACGACCACCGTGCGGGGCCCCAGCGCGCTCGCCGCCTCGATCAGCTCGCGGTTGTCGGTGAGGTCGAGACCGGTGAGGAATTCCAGCTCGAAGCGGTTGGGCGTCGCGATGTCGGCGAGCGGCAACAGGCGCTCGGCGATGGCGTCGAGAAGTTTTCGCGGCTGGTAGAGCCGGCCGCCGTCGCCGGTCGCCGGATCGCAGAGGACGACGGCCTTGGGGTTTTTCGCCCGCACCGCCTCGATGAGCCGCGCCACCGGCTCGATCTGCGCGGTCTCGCCGAAATAGCCGATCAGCACCGCCCCCACCTCGCCGAGCCAGCGCGAGCCGGCGAGCTCGTCGACCATGGCGGCGAATTCTTCCGCCGGCGGCACGATCCGGGTGCCCGGGCCGTGGCCGGGATGCCAGGGCAGCGTCACCGTCGGCACCGACCAGACCGGAAAGCCCAGGGATTCCAGCGCGAAGGCGGCGGCGCGATTGCCGACGCTGCCGCGCACCACATGGCTGGCGATGGAGATCACCGCCGGCCGGTCGCCGACCGCATTTGCCTCTTTCGTCATCGCCTCGGCCTCAGAGGAGTTGATGGGCGAGAAGCAGCGCCAGGACGAGGAAGCCGCCGATGCCGGCGATGCGCCCGATCCGGCTGCCGATCACCTCGATCCGGTCGCCCTGGTCGACGTCCCGCGCCATGAAGTGATCGCCGGTCCGCGTCACGATCGCCTCGGTGTGGCCGCCGATCTGCGGGTCGGTCTCCTGGCGCACCCTTCGAAGGATGGCCTTCGCCTCCCGCTGGCGCTCGTCGTCGTCGCGTTGCGTGCCGCTCATGGCATGTCTTGTGTCCGAAATTTCGGCGATGGGCAACAGCCAATGGTCGGCCGACGCCCGACCGATCCTCCCCCCGAGCGCGCCGCATCGCCGGCCGGGCGGCCGGAGCGGGGAATAGCGGCACCAGCCGGACATGCCGAAGCGCCCGGCGGCGCCGCGCGCCCCGGGGGATCCACCCGGCGCGGCGGCCCCGAAGGGCCGAAGCGCCGTCTTCATGGCCGCCCGCCCGCGAAAACGGAAGGGACAGCGGAACGCCGGAGGCCAGCCCTCCGATTGTTTCAGTCTAACGGCTCGCCTCCGGCGTTCCGCGCGGTGTCTTTTCGGGCCCTTATGGCTTGCCACATCCTGCCCGGCACAAGCAGCTTTCGCCGCAAGGCCGCACCGAATGCGCTCACCGGCTGCCGGCGCTTCACGGGAGCCCCCTTTTCAGGGCCTCCCGTTGTAGCGGCCCGATCCGCACCCGCGCCGTAGTACGCGAGGGGCCGGCGGAGCCTTTGACCCGTCCGAGCCGCGAACCCCTCCGGAAGGGGCCACGCCGCGGACACCGCCCGTCTTCCCGAACGATCCCGGCGATCATTCGTGTCCCTCGGGGAGACGGCGAGAGGATTGTGGGGGTGGTGGTTGGGGGTGGGGATATCTTTTTTTGACGGGGGGCCGATGCGGGAGGGTGCGGGGCCTTGTCTCTGCGCGGTCGCCTCGCGTGGCGAGGCAAAGGCCGAGGCGGCGCGCCCGGTCAGTTATGCCACAGTGCGAATGCGGCAGATCGCTCGGTGTCGCCACTGATGCGACGTAGGGCTCTACGGCAGCATCGTACCTAGGCGGGTTGTTCGGATTAGTGTGTCTGCTGCTTGAAAGCAGGAATTTTTTCGCACATGGTGCGTAAAGAGCCACTAAGGAATGATAAACGCTGATATAATTGCTTGCCCTAACATCCGATCCGGATCGCCACCGCCCGTCACAAATAATCGATTTATAAGCAGGATAATATTGTGAATATATCAGAGTTTATTTATGAAATAGACAGTATTTATCACACGGGCGCAGCGACAGAACACTCCTACAGGGCATCACTGCAAAAACTATTGTCTTCGATTGAGGACAACGTGATCGCCCTAAACGAACCAAAGCGCGTCAAGTGCGGTGCACCTGACTTCCTTGTATCCAAGGGTGATATCGTCATCGGTCACGTCGAGGCAAAAGATGTTCCGATTAATATTCGTAGTATGAAAGATGCCAATAAGGCGCAACAGGAGCGCTATCGCAAAGCCCTGCCGAACCTGATCTACACCAACGGTCTCGACTGGGACTTCTATCGCGACGGTAAACTGACTGCATCAGCATCCATCGCCGACTTTTCGCTCGGTATTCAGCCTAAACCAGACGAGTTCACCGCCCTCGCAAACCTGCTCAAAAATTTCACAGAGCAACGCCCACAAACGATCACGAGCCCGCGCGAGCTGGCCGAACGCATGGCCGGTAAGGCCAATCTTATCAAAGACGTTCTAAGCCGTACATTGAGCGAGGATGAAGGGAACTGTTCCGAGCTTTTTGTACAGTACGCGGCATTTAAAGAAAATCTGATCCACGATATTACAATTGACGAATTCGCTGACATCTATGCTGAGACAATTGCCTACGGCATGTTCGCCGCTCGCCTTCATGACACCACTTTGGACACGTTTAGTCGGCAGGAAGCTCTGGAGCTTCTGCCTAAGTCTAACCCGTTTCTGCGTTCGTTATTCACATACATCGCCGGTTACGACCTCGATGAACGGATCTCTTGGATCATTGACGATCTGGCGCGAGTGTTTCGCGCCTGCGACGTTTCCAAGCTTATGGAGGGCTTCGGCAAGCTGACCGGCCGCAACGATCCCTTTCTGCATTTCTATGAGACGTTCCTAGCCGCTTACAATCCGAAGAAGCGAAAGGCACGAGGAGTGTGGTACACGCCCGAACCGGTAGTGAACTTCATAGTCCGTGCGGTTGATGAAGTGCTGCAAACCGAGTTTGGACTCGCCGACGGCCTGGCCGACACGTCAAAGGTGACAATCGATTGGGACACCGGGCAGAAGGCTATCACCAAAAAGGGTCGCATCAGGAAGGACGGCAAAAACACGATCGAAAAACGCGAGGTACATCGGGTCCAAATTCTCGATCCTGCCACCGGCACCGGCACGTTTCTCGCGGAAGTTATCAAGCAAATTGCGCCAAAGGTGCAAGGTGTCGCGCCGGGTATGTGGTCTCAGTACATCGAACAGGACCTTATCCCCCGACTGCATGGGTTCGAGCTACTGATGGCGTCCTACGCCATGTGCCACATGAAGCTCGACATGATCCTAACCGAGCTCGGCTACAAACCAACGTCAAAGCCACCACGCTTATCGGTCTATCTAACCAATAGCCTCGAAGAAGGTGAACCGGCCAACCAGACGCTGCCCTTCACGCAATGGCTTTCGCGCGAAGCCAAGGGCGCGAACATGATTAAACGGGACATGCCCATCATGTGTGTGATCGGGAACCCTCCTTACTTGGGGGAAGGCGGCGTGTCCGAAGGTTGGATAGGCAACCTGATGGATGACTACAAGAAAGAACCGGGCGGCAAGGTCAAACTTAAAGAACGTAATTCCAAGTGGCTCAATGATCTCTATGTGAAGTTCATCCGGTTCTCGTCGCATCTGATTGAAAAGAATGGCGAGGGCATTCTCGGCTTCATCACCAATCACGGCTATCTCGACAATCCGACGTTTCGAGGGATGCGATGGCATCTTCGGAAAACGTTCGACCGCGTCTGGGTTCTCGACTTGCACGGGAACGTAAAAAAGAGGGAGGTTACGCCGGAAGGCCATCCAGACAAGAACGTCTTTGATATTCAACAGGGCGTCTCAATCATCATCGGAATAAAGAAAAAAGATGGTGGCGACGGTTTGGCAGAAGTGATGCACGGCGATTTATGGGGCACACGAAATGCCAAGTACGAATCCCTAAGCACAATAAAGAGTCTAAATTCCGCTACAGCAACTCTACTGTCTCCTCACACGCATTATCAAATGTTTTATCCAGTCGATGCGGCGTTATTAGACGCGTACGACGCAGGTTTCTCCGTTCGTTCTTTTTTCACAGTCGGCGTACTCGGGTTTCAAACTCACCGCGACAAATTCGCTGTCGCAGACACGCGGAGTAGTATTGAAGCTCGCATCACAGACATGAGAAATCAGGAGTTATCTGATGTTGATTTTCACAAAAAATATTCCACGCGCGACAATCGAGACTGGAAACTTCACAAACAACGTCGGATATTGAGGCAAAAAGAAAATGATTCTTCTTCGATTACTAAGTGTCTTTATCGTCCATTTGATATAAAATGGTGCGATCTTTCTTATACAACAATGGATTACCCACGAAACGAGATAATCAAACATGTATTAAATCAGGATAACATTTGCTTGCTATCGTCACGTCAGCTCGCAACGGAAGGCTACTTCCACGTTCTCGCCACGAACCTGCCAGCTGAAAGTTGCGCCATCTCACTTAAAACGAAAGAGCAGAATCAAGTTCTACCTCTATACCTTTTCCCTGACGATCAAGACCTCGACCAAACCCGCCGTATTAATTTCGACGCTAAACTCTACAGTACTCTTCGGAAAAAAGCCGAGCACCCGAAATATGGTACCCCCGACGAGGTGCAAGTTTTCGACTATATCTATGGTGTCCTGCATTGCCCTGATTATCGCAGGGCCTATGCCGAATTTCTGAAAATCGATTTCCCCCGTATCCCTTGGCCGTCCTCACCCCAGGAGTTCTGGGACGTCGCACAGAAGGGCAAGGAGCTTCGCAAGCTGCATCTAATGGAGCCCGCCGCGATCGGTGAGACACACTACCCGTTTACGGGTGATAGCCACAACGTGGTCGAGACGCCCATCTACAATGATGGAGCGATCTGGATCAACAAGTCTCAGCATTTCCGTGACGTGCCTCATGTCTCGTGGGACTTCTATATCGGTGGCTATCAGCCTGCACAGAAGTGGCTGATGGATCGCAAAGGCCGTGTACTCTCGTTCGATGACGTGAAGCACTATCAGCGCATTCTCAAAATCCTCGCAGAGACCGACCGGATCATGCGTACGATCGAGATGAAGCTGCCAAGCGGAGTGTCTTAAAAGCGACGGGTTGGCACCCCCCAATCTGAGACAGAATTGCTAGTTCCTTCCCATCTGGCCCCAGCTGGTATGGCCACCTGCAAGCCGAAAATTTCTTCTCCCTTGTTGTGCGAAGGCCAACAATCCATTTCTAAATAGCAAAGGGAGATTGTGAAATGGACAGCGGCTTTGACGACAAGCTACGAAGGATCGAAAGCTCGTGGAAACCGGCGCTAGCGAAGGTTTTTCAGACTTACATCGACCTCGACCGCGAGCCGTCGGATGAAGAGCTTGAAGCGTTTGGATCGATTTTGGGATCGAGCCATAACGAGGTGCGGCGCGCAATCGGCAGGCAGGCCAAGGCGCAGGGAAAGAGCCTGCTGCAAAATTACGTGCCTTAGCGATCAGAACGCGAGAATCTGAAACAGATGCGGGAATTGTGTTTCAAAATTCAACGTCCGCTCTGCACGATCAGCGTCTGAGAAGGGGCGGGAACCGAAGGGCAGGTTCCAGCGTGCTAGCCTTCAAAATTGGCCGGTCTGCTTCCGGCCTCAATCGCCGCCGCTCAAATTCACCTCGACCACTACGGTCTGCACAAGCCCCGTCAAACCTGAAGCACACCGCGCATCTGCCGCCTTCGCCCCCTCCCCCATCCATCCGCCATGCGAACTTTGCTCGCAGTTCCGGGGCGCTCCCCTATGATGCATCGGACGAGACCGGGGCGCATGAGGAGGGACTGACGTGACCAAGAGCGAGACCAAAAGCAAGGACGCCGTCCTCGGGGCCGTGGCCGAGCGGCTGGGGCCGGACAGCGACGGGGCGAAGCTGGCGCCGCTGCTGTTTGCCCGCCCGCCGGTGGAGGATCTGGAGGCCTTCGACGCGGCGGCGCTGGCGGCCGCCGCGAAGGCCGGGGCCGAGGCGCTGGCCGCCCACCGGCCGGGGCGGCCTTTGGTCTGGATCGACCGGCCGGACGAGTTCCGCCATGCCGGCGAGCCGCAGGAGCTGGTCACCGTCGTCTGCGACGACATGGCCTTCCTGTTCGATTCGCTCACCGCCGAGATCGCCGAGCGGGCGAACGAGATCCATTACATCTCCCATCCGATCCTCGACGTGACCCGCAGCGCCGACGGGGCGCTGGCGGACTTCGCCGCCTCGCGGGTGGACGAGGAGACGCGGGCGGGCACGACGCGCACCAGCCTCATCCAGTTCGCCGTCGATCCGATGGCGGGGGGCGATCCGGGCTCGGGGCTGGCCGAGGCGCTGGAGAAGATCCTCGCCCAGGTCACCGACGCCAACCGCGACTTTGCCGCCATGCGCGAGCGCGTCAGCCGCGCCATCGCGGCGCTGGAGACGCGGGCCGGCGCCCTGCCCGAGGACGAGCAGGCGAGCGCCATGGAGGCGGCGCGGCTTCTGGAATGGCTGCGCGACGACAACTTCATCTTCCTCGGCAGCTGCGACTACGACTATCGCGGCGCGCGCGACGGCGAGATCCTGGAGCGGCGCCAGAGCGACGCGCTCGGCATCCTTTCCGATCCCGAGGTGCGCATCCTCGGCCGGGCCGGCCGGCCGATGGTGACGACGCCGGAGATCCGCGCCTTCCTCGAGGCCGCCAGCCCGCTGATCGTCACCAAGGCCAACGCCAAGTCGCTGGTCCACCGACGGGCCTACATGGATTACGTCGGCGTCAAGCAATATGACGGCGAGGGCCGGCTGACGGGCGAGTTGCGCATCGTCGGCCTGTTCACCTCCTCGGCCTATACCCGCTCGATTCTGACCATCCCGCATGTGCGGCTGAAGGCCGAGACGGTGATCGCGCGCTCGGGCTTCCGGCCGGGCTCCCATTCGGCCAAGGCGCTGCTCAACGCGCTGGAATCCTATCCGCGCGACGAGGTGTTCCAGATCGACGCGCAGCTTCTGGAACGCTACGCGGCGACGGTGGTGGAGCTCGGCGAGCGGCCGCGGGTGCGGGTGCTGCCGCGGGTCGACCGCTTCGACCGCTTCGCCTCGATCATCGTCTATGTGCCGCGCGACCGCTACGATTCGCGGCTGCGCGAGCGGATCGGCCATCTCCTCGCCGAGGCCTATGACGGCCACGTCTCGGCCTATTATCCGGCCTTTCCGGAGGGGCTGCTCGCCCGCGTCCACATCATCGTCGGGCGGGCCGGCGATCCGACGCCGGAGGTCGACGTCGCCCGGCTGGAGGCGCGCATCGCCGAGATGGCGCGCAACTGGGAGGACGAGTTCGTCGCGGCGCTGTCGCGGGCGCAGGCGCCGAGCCACCACCAGCGCTTCGCCAGCGGCCTGGCCGGCAGCTACCGCGACAGCGTCGCGCCGGCCGAAGCGGTGCGCGACGTCGCCGTCATCGAGAAGCTCGACGACGAGGAGCCGCTGTTCGTCGACTTCTACCGCCGCGACGGCGACGGGGCCGACACGGTGCGGCTGAAGATCTACCATCTCGGCCGGGCGGTGGCGCTGTCGACGCGGGTGCCGATCCTGGAAAACATGGGCTTCTCGGTGGTCTCCGAGCGCACCTTCCGGCTCGCCCGGCCGGATGGCGACGCGGTGCATCTGCACGACATGGACCTGGTGCGCGCCGCCGGCGGCCAGCAGATCCGGCTCGACGACGGCGGCAAGGCGCTGGAGGACACCTTCGGCGCGGTCTGGCGCGGGCGCATCGAGAACGACGGCTTCAACGCCCTCGTGCTCGAGGCCGGCCTCGACTTCCGCAAGGCGAACGTCCTGCGCGCCTATGCCCGCTACCTGCGCCAGGGGGGCCTTGCCTATTCGCCGGACTATCTGGCGGCGGCGCTGGTGCGCCATCCGGGCATTGCGGGAGCCCTGTGGCGGCTGTTCGAGACGTCGCTCGATCCGGACCGGGCGAAGACAGGGGATGCCAGCGAAAACGGCGAGGCGGAGGCTGCCGCCGGCGACGAGCCGGAGAGCCGGCAGGCGCGGCGGGCCGCGGCGCGGGGCGCCGGCGCCATCCACGGCGAGATCGTCGAGGCGCTGGACGCGGTGGATTCGGCCGACGACGACCGCATCGTCCGGCGCTTCCTCAATGCGGTGCTGGCGACGCTGCGCACCAACTACTTCGCCGTCGACGGGATTTCGGCGGAGGCCGATTCCGAGCCCGGCCGGGTGCAGCCGGCGCTGGCCTTCAAGTTCGATTCCGCCGCGGTGGAGGGCCTGCCGGCGCCGGTGCCGTTCCGCGAGATCTTCGTCTTCGACGCCCGCGTGGAGGGCGTGCATCTCAGGTTCGGCTCGGTCGCCCGGGGCGGCCTCAGATGGTCGGACCGGGCCCAGGACTACCGGACGGAAGTGCTCGGCCTCGTCAAGGCGCAGCAGGTGAAGAACGCCGTCATCGTGCCGGTGGGCGCCAAGGGCGGCTTCTACCCCAAACGCCTGCCGGACGCCTCGCAGCGCGACCAGTGGTTCGCCGCGGGCCGCTCGGCCTATGTCGTCTTCGTCGCCTCGCTCCTGTCGGTGACGGACAATCTGTCCGGCGACACGGTCGTCACGCCGGAGAGGGTGCGCCGCCACGACGGCAACGATCCGTATTTCGTCGTCGCCGCCGACAAGGGCACCGCGACCTTCTCCGACACCGCCAACGCCATCGCCCAGTCGGAGGCGTTCTGGCTCGACGACGCCTTCGCCTCGGGGGGCTCGGCCGGCTACGACCACAAGGCCATGGGCATCACCGCGCGCGGCGCCTGGGAGGCGGTGAAGCGGCATTTCCGCGAGGTCGAGCGGGACGGAGCCGAGGCGGGGGGCGCCGCCTGGGACATCCAGGCCGAGCCCTTCACGGCGGTCGGCTGCGGCGACATGTCGGGCGACGTCTTCGGCAACGGCATGCTGCTGTCGCGCCAGACCCGGCTCCTCGCCGCCTTCGACCACCGCGACATCTTCATCGACCCGAACCCCGATCCGGCCGTCTCCTTCGAGGAGCGCCAGCGGCTCTTCGCCCTCCCCCGCTCGTCCTGGCGGGACTATGACGGGGCGAAGATCTCCCATGGCGGCGGCGTCTTCTCGCGCCGGGACAAGCTGATCCACCTGTCGGGCGAGGCGGCGGCCGCCATCGGCTTCGATCGCCGCGAGGCAACCCCCGCCGAGATCATCACCGCGATCCTGAAGGCCCCCGTCGACCTCCTCTGGTTCGGCGGCATCGGCACCTATGTGCGCGCCTCCAGCGAAAGCAACCTCGACGTCGGCGACCGGGCGAACGACGCGGTGCGCATCACCGGCCTCGACATCCGGGCGAAGGTCGTCGGCGAGGGCGCCAATCTCGGCGTCACCCAGAAGGGCCGCATCGAGTTCGCCCGGCGCGGCGGCCGGATCAACTCCGACGCCATCGACAATTCGGCCGGCGTCAACACCTCCGACGTCGAGGTGAACATCAAGATCGCGCTGAAGGGGGCGATGAGCGACGGGCGGCTGTCGCGCGAGGACCGCAACCGGCTGCTCGCCTCGATGACCGGCGAGGTGGCCGAGCTTGTGCTCGCCAACAATTACGAGCAGTCGCTGGCGATCTCGCTGGAACAATGCGACGGCGTCTCGGCGCTGGCCCTGCAGTCGCGCTTCATGAGCGTCCTCGAGGCGGCGGGCCATCTGAACCGGACGGTGGAGACGCTGCCCTCCGAAGGCGCCATCGCGGACCTGCGCAGCACCGGCCAGGGGCTGACGCGGCCGGAGATCGGCGTCCTCCTCGCCTATGCCAAGATCACCCTCTTCGACGCCATCGTCGCCAGCGACCTGCCGGACGATCCGTATCTCGAAGACCGCCTGCACGACTATTTCCCGGTGCCGATGCGCCGCGACTTCTCGCGGGACATCAAGGGCCACCGGCTCGCCCGCGAGATCATCGCGACGGTGCTCGCCAACGAGATCGTCAACCGCACCGGGCCGACCTTCGTCACCACCATGGAGGAGGCGACCGGCGCCGCGCCGGCGGCGGTCGTCCGGGCCTTCGTCGCGGCCAAGGACGGCTTCGACATCCGCGCCCTCTACGAGCGGATCGACGCCCTCGACGCGAAGCTTTCGGGAAGCCTGCAGAACGGCCTCTACCGGCAGGTGGGCTGGTTCCTGCGGCGGCTGACCAACTGGTATGTGATGAACGAAGGCTTCGGCTCGGGGCTGACCAGCGTCGCCATCGAGAGCCGCGACGCCCTCGGCCAGCTGCGGGGACGGCTCGCCGAGATCGCTTCCGAGGCCGCCCGCAACGAGGCCGAGCAGCGCATCGCCGACTGGACCCGCCGGGGCGTGCCGGAGGACCTCGCCGAGGAGGTGGCTCTGCTGCCGCTGATCGCCCTCATCCCGGACATCGCCTCGGTCTCGCGGGAGACCGGCCGGCCGCTGGAAGAGACGGTGGAGAGCTATTTCGAGATCACCCGGCTGTTCGAGATCGGCCGGCTCGAGGCGGCGCTGTTCCGGCTGGATACCAGCGACTATTTCGAGACGCTGGCCCTGCAGCGGGCGGAAAGCCAGATCGCGCGGGCGCGGCGCCAGCTGACGGCGGCGACGCTGAAGAGCGGCGAGGACGCGGAAGCCTGGGCAAAGCAGCGCCAGGGCACCGTCGAGCGGATCCGCGGCCAATTGGTGGCGCTCGCCGGAAGCGGCGAGACCTCGGTCGCCCGGCTCACCGTCGCGGCGGGGCTCTTGTCGGACCTCGCCTTGCAGGTCTGACGTGCGGGATCAGAAAAGCCGGCGCCGTGTGAGGGCGCCGGCCATGGCACTCGTGCGATGTCCGGTCCGTCCCCTCGCCGTTCCGGAGGGAACATCTGCCTGCCGCAGATCGAGCCGGTCCAGGATCCGGCTCGATCGAACCGGTCTCACTTCTTCTTGTCGCTCGACTGGGGCGCGGCGAACTTGCCGGGCACCGTCATCGGGACCGCATCCTTGGCCTTCTTGTCGGCCTTCGGCTTGCGGGTTTCCTTGTTGCTGCGCATCTGACCCTTGGCCATGGCTTTCATCCTTCACGGGTTGCGATGGCGAGCGTTACCACGCGGCGAAACGGAAGACGCGAGAAATTCTCGTGAGCGGCGGCGAAGGGGCGGTGTCGGGAACGACGGCCGACATGCCGGATCGGGAAGCGCGGGGTGAGTCAATCGCAGCTTTCGATCCTTCAACGACGTCCAGCAGGTCCGCGACTATTTGAGATCTGGACCTTCGTGGCTGACCTTCATCTTTTTCGTCAGGTAGCGCGAACTGCCGGGAGGGCGGGACACGGGTGGTCCACGCGCGCATCGCTCAGTTGGCGGTCCACTCGTCGGGTACCATTGGGCCATTCCTCATCGCGACTTGGCAGGGGAGCGCGCGCGAAGCACCGTCCTTGATAATGCGGAATGCAATCATTTTGCATTCATCACTTGCCAGGCGCTGAAAAGTCCTCCATATGCGATGTGCACTCACATTGCATGAGGACAACATGGCAACAATCAGAGAGATCCGCAGTGAAGAAGCTGCGAATGCATACAACAGCAATCCTCCTCACGATCTGCACGAGCTCATCGAGCGCACGGGCGAATGGCTTGAGGCGCTGACGGGGGAGCCGCATGCGGCAAACGCGGCAATGGTGCACCTTCTCGATGCCCTCCACGACGGACCAGACGGGGCACCTGCCAGCGATCGCGACTGGCGCGCCGAGTGGGCCGACGACATCGAGAACAGCGCAGATCTCATGCGACGAGGTCAGGACATGACCGAGCTTATGGCCTTCTCGGGCTTCGGCATCCAGCCGGATCTCGCCGGCACGCCGGCCGACAGGCGGCAGGCTATCGAGGAGAAGGTCGCGGCCTTTCGCGCCTTCGTCGACAGCATTCCGCCGGGCTGGGGCGAGCTGAAGGAGGTGCGCCAGGTGGCTCTAGCGGCCGAGGCCCGCATCCTTCTTGATACGGGCGAGTCTGTGTCGATCGAGCAGCTCGCCGCCCTTTCGGGGCTCGGCTTCCGCAGCCTGCAGAACCTCCTTGCCAAGAAGGGCGGCACCCTGCGCGCCGATGCCGACGGACGGGTCGCGGCGGACGCAGCACTCGAGTGGCTGCGCGCGCGCCCCGACTTCAAGGAATCGGTCTGGATGGATCCCGACCGCGAGGTCAACGAAGCGGAGGACAGTCCCCGCGATGGTGAGGTTCTCGGCGAGTTCCTGTTCGTCCCGGTCGCGGCAGACGGAACTGCCTTCGTGCCGGATTACCGACGCGGCGGGAGATACACGGTCGGCCTGAAGGGCGAAGAGTGCCAGTTCGAGGACTACCGCGAGGCCTTGGAATACATCGCTTCGATGACCCGCCCCGCTTGGCGGCGTCCGAACGACAAGGGCAACTGGGGCATCGTGCGCGCCGATCGTTGGGAGCGGCGCTCCGTCGCCTCGCTCGGCCTTGAGGCCCGGTCGTGACTGACATCGCCGGCTTGACCGTGCATGCACGCAGACGCCTCCAGCAACGCGCGATTCCGCCCATGATGCTCGACTATCTCGACCGCTTCGGGACTGCCGAGCGATGCGGGGGATCCGAGCGGATCTTCTTCGACAAGGCCAGTCGTCGTCGGCTGGCGAAGCACATGGGCGGCGATGCCGCCCTGAGGTCTGTCGAGCGCTGGCTCGGCATCTACGCGGTCGTCGGAGACAACGGCAACATCGTCACCGTCGGCCACCGCACAAGGCGCCATCGGCTTTCCTGAGCCGCAACGCCCTCACTCAATAGTTTGATCACCCAATGGAGCAGCCAACCATGGCCTTCGAACGCTACCGCTCGGCCCTTCTTTCCGCCCAAGACATCCACGACCCGGCCCTTCTCATCGGTGAAGAAGGCTCGCTCGCCGTGCGCTACGCCCCCTTCGAATACGTAAACCCCGCCGCCAAAGTCATTATCCTCGGCATCACGCCCGGAGAAGTCCAGGCCAACGAGGCCCTGCGCACCGCACGGGCCGCCCTCCAGCGCGGCTTGCACGATGCCGAGGCAATGCGCCTCGCAAAGGCGGCGGCGAGCTTCGCCGGACCGATGCGTGCGAACCTGATTGCCATGCTTGACTACATCAGCGTCGCTGGGGCGCTTGGCATCCCGACGACAGCGTCGCTCTGGAGCAAGGACCTCCGCTTGGTCCAGTTCGCGTCGGCGCTCCGGTACCCGGTGTTCAGAGCCGGCAAGAATTACACGGGAAGCAATCCGGGCATGACGTCCTCGCGTCTCCTCAGAGAGCAACTTCTCGCGCACACAGGGGCTGAGCTGGCGTCGCTGCCCGACGCGCTGGTCGTGCCACTCGGCCCTGCCGTCGTTGAGGCGTGCCGCTGGCTGGCGGCGGAAGGATGCGTCTCTCGGGACCGCCTGATCGAAGGCATGCCTCATCCGTCGGGCGCGAACGGCGAGCGGATTTCCTACTTCCTCGGCCGGAAGGAACGCGCAGCCCTGTCGTTGAAGACAGATCCGGCGAAGCTCGACGCCGGGCGGCAGAACGCCATGGATACGGTGCGGGGTTGGACTGAAGGCAACCGTGTGTTCACCTGAAGTTGAGTAGGTGTACACGACCCGATCAAAGGCGCCAGTTCGTCTTGGCGCCGTCCTGCCAATTTCCTTTGGCGGCATGGCAGCATTGCCGCGTGCGTTGGCATGTCATCTGAGCATACGACAACCTTCAGATCGGACTGCCGACGTCCGCCACATCAATGACGATCCGCCAGATGCAGGCGGATATGTCTCTCAGCCCCACTCGCATGACCGGTCCCTTACAGCTTGCCCCCGCTCCGAAATCGTTGCACCTAGCTCGCATCGCTGCGGCGCGGGACGGGGGCTCTCCAGGTGACATCGGATGATCTGACGCGCGACCCGCGCCCTGCCCTCAGGCGGCCGGGCGTCTGGGGCTGGATGGCCTTCGACTTTGCCGCCCAGCCGTTCTTCACCGTCGTCATCACCTTCGTCTTCGGGCCGTATTTCGTCTCGCAGCTGGCGAGCGATCCGGCGACGGGGCAGGAATGGTGGGCCTGGTCGGCGGCGATCGCCGGCTTCCTCGTCGCCCTCGGCTCGCCGTTTCTCGGCTCCGTCGCCGACCGGGCGGGGCCGCGCAAGCCGTGGATCGGGGTGTTCGCCGTCCTGAAGATATCGGCGCTCTGCCTGTTGTGGTTCGCGAGCCCGGGCTCGTCGCTGTTCGTCGCCTCGCTGCTCGTCGTCCTCGCCTCGATCGGGGCGGAATTCTCGATCGTCTTCAATGATGCGATGATCCCGCGGCTGTTGAGGAACGAGGAGATCGGGCGGGTGTCCAACGTCGCCTGGGGGCTCGGCTATGCCGGAGGCATCGTCTTCCTCATCGTCGCGCTGGCCTTCCTCGCCGGCTCGAAGGAGACCGGGCTGACGCTGCTCGGCCTTGCGCCGGCCTTCGGGCTCGATCCGGCGGCGGGGGAAGGGGCGCGGGCGACGGCGCCGCTGGCGGCGCTGTGGTATCTGGTCTTCATCCTGCCGATGTTTGTCCTGACGCCGGACCGGCCTCGGGGCGAAAAGGTCTCGGCGGCGGTGCGACAGGGGCTCGGCGATCTCCTCGACACCTTCCGGGAGATCCGCGACCGGAAGCCGCTGTTCCAGTTCTTGATCGCCCGGATGATCTATCAGGACGGGGTCAATGCGCTGATCGTTCTCGGCGGCGCGTTTGCGGCCGGCATGTTTGGCTGGACGCTGACCGAGAGCGGCCTCTTCGGCATCATCCTCAACGTCGTCGCCATCCCCAGCTGCTTTGCCGCCGGGCTGATCGACCAGCGCTTCGGATCGAAGGCGGTGGTGGTGATCGCGATCCTCTGCCTGACGCTGGCGACCCTCGGCATCATCTCGACGAGCCCGGAGGCGACGCTGTTCGGCCTCCTGAGCTTTGCGCCCACCGCGCCCGGCGGCGGCGTCTTCGCCAGCGGCGCGGAGAAGAGCTACATCGTCTTCGGCCTGCTCATCGGCCTCGCCTTCGGGCCGATCCAGGCCTCGTCGCGCTCCTGGATGGCGAAATCGGTCAGCCCTGAGGAGGCCGGCCGCTATTTCGGCTTCTACGCCTTCATCGGCCGGGCGACGTCCTTCCTCGCCCCGGCTGCGGTGGCCCTGACCACTGGATTGGCAGCTGCAAGCGCGTTCGACCCGATCACCGCCTCGCGGATCGGCATGGCGAGCCTGATCGCGTTCTTCGCGGTGGGGCTGGTGCTGGTCCTGCGGACGCAGGGGCCGCCGGAGACGAGCGTGGCACGGGCCGGGTGAGCGGGGTGAGGCGCGGGCTCGGCTCTCCAGGGGGCGGATCTCGGTCTGATACCGTCGGCCCCGGTCTCGTTCGGCGCCAAGGGCCTACCGTTCAAGCGCCGCGAGGGCTCGATACGACGACAATCACTGACGCTCGGCCGACGCGTCGTCATCCCGGGTCAAGCCCGGGATCCATTCCAAATCGGCGAAGATGTTAGGATTGGCAGAAACTCGCGCGGGAATCATCGACGATTTGGAATGGATCCCGGCTCGGGGGCCGGGATGACGAAGCCGCGATGATGGTGCCCGCCTGGCGGGGAGGACAGTCTTCGGCGGTTTGGAATGGGTCCCGGGTCAAGCCCGGGATGACGAGGCGGACGTGATGGTGGTCATGTCCTGGACGGTGGTGGCCTGGACGATGGTGTGCCGGAGGATGCTCCCCTCGGCGGCGGGCGTCGCTGCCGGACCGGTCACCCGAGCGCCGCCTCGACCCCCTCGGTCCGCCATTCGGGATGTCCCCGCCCCTTCAGCCGGCCCTCCAGGTGGTGCTCGATCGCCCGCTTGGCCTCGTCGCGGATCGACTCGGTCGCGGTCAGGATCTCGCGGGAGCGCATGAAGTCGAGGACGCCGTAGGGCGAGACCGCCGGGCGGAAGAGGAGATCGGGCGGCGAGATCATCAGCTTGGTGTCGATGATCGACTGCATGGTCAGCTGGGAGGCGCCGATCATCGCCTGGATCGGGGTCGGCATGCGGCTGCCGTCGCCATCGGGGCCGCCATTGACGTCGACGGCGACGATGACGTCGGCGATGCCCTTCAGGCGGTCGAAGGGGAGCGGGTTGTAGATGCCGCCGTCGACCAGCACCCGGCCGTCGCGGCGCACCGGGCGGAACACCGCGGGGATCGCGGCGGAGGCGGCGATGGCGCTGCGCAGGTCGCCGGTGTCGAGCTCGCATTCGGCGCGGGCGAAATAGTCCGTCGCCATGACGCCGAGGGGGATGTGCAGCTCCTCGAAGGTGATCGGCACGTCCGGCGGCATGAAGGCCATGATCACCCGGCGGGCGTTGAGCTGGCCGATGCGGAAGCCGCCGTCGCTGAGGAACTCCTGCAGCGACACCGGCCGGGTCTGCCAGAGCCGGCCGATGACGATGCGCGGGGAGACGAAGCAGTCGAGGAGATAGGCGCGGATGTCGCGCGCCGGCATGCCGGCCGCGTAGCCGGCGCCGATGACGGCGCCGATCGACGAGCCGGTGATGCGCACCGGCTTCAGGCCGAGGTCGTCGAGCGCCTCGAGGACGTGGATGTGCGCGAGCCCGCGGGCGCCGCCGCCCCCGAGGGCCAGACCGAGACGCATGCCGCCGGCCTCAGGCGCCGGCGGGGCCGACCGTCACCACGGTCGGCGCGGTGTCGAGCAGCCGCTTCGCGGCGGCCTTGACGTCGTCGAGGCTCACCGCGTCGATCAGCGCCTGGCGCTCGTCGATATAGCCGATGCCGAGGTCGTCGAGCTGGATGCCGACGAGGGTCTGGGCGACGGCGAGGGAGGAGTCGAGATTGCGCACCGCGTAGGAGCCCTTCACATAGGCCTTGGCCTTGTCGAGTTCCTCCTGGGTCGGCCCGGCGGTCGCCATGCGCTCGATCTCCTTGCGGATGATGTCGACGGTCTGCGGGGCGGCGTCGGCCCTCGTCGCCGTGCCGATGCCGAGAACCGCGCCGTGATCGTAGCTGGCGAGGTAGGAATAGGCGCCATAGGCAAGGCCCCGCTTCTCGCGGATCTCCTCGTAGAGCCAGGAGGTGAAGGAGCCGCCGCCGAGGATGTGGTTCATCAGATAGGCGGCGAAGAACTGGTCGTCGTCGCGCATGATGCCCGGCATGGCGGCGCGGATGCTGGTCTGCGGCACGGCGAGGTCGACATGGACGTCCTTGCCCATGACAGGCTCGGCCATCGGGATGGTCTTCAGCTCGGCCTTTTCCGACAGGCCGCCGAAGACCTGGTCGAGGCGCTTGCCGAGAGCCTCGGGGGTGATGTCGCCGACGACGCCGACGACGAGGTTGTCCCTGGCGAAGACCTTCGAGCGGAAGGCCTTGAGATCCTCGGCGGTGACCGAGGCCAGCGCCTCCGGCGTTCCCTCCGTCGGGCGGGAATAGGGGTGGCCGGCGAACACCGTCTCGCGGAACGCCTTGGAGGTGACTTCCTCGGGATCGTTGCGACCGGCGAGGATGCCGGTGACGATCTGGCCGCGGATGCGGTTCACCGGCTCGGCGTCGAAGCGCGGCTCGCTCAAGGCGAGGTGGAGGAGGTCGAAGGCGTCGTCCTCGAAGTCGGTGATGGTGCGGAACGAGCCGGTGAAGTTGTCGAGGCTCGCCTCGAAGCTCATCGACACGCCGAGTTCGTCGAGCTTCGACTGGAAGTCGGCGCTCTCGATGTCGCCGGCGCCCTCGTCGAGAAGGCCGGTGAGGAGGTTGGCAAGGCCCTCCTTGCCGTCCGGATCCTGGGTCGAGCCGCCGCCCTCGAAGGCGAAGTTGACGGCGATCAGCGGGTTGGAGTGGTCCTCGACGAGATAGGCCTTGATGCCGCCGGGGCTCGTCACTTCCTGGATGTCGACGGCGAGGGCCGGCGCGGCGGTGAAGGCGAGGAAGCCGAAGGTCGCGATGGACAGGAGGCCCTTGAGGCCGCGGGTCGTGGCGTTCGTGGTCATGGCTGTCTTTCGGAAAGAATCAGGAGCGCGAAGGGGCGGCGGCAGGCGTTGCGGCATCCGCGCCGCCATCCTCGGCAGCGTCGCCGGCGGCATCCGGCGCGGCCGACGCGGCGGCCGGCGCCTTCGGCGTCAGATAGCCGGTGACCGAGCGCTGCGGCTCGAGATACTTGCGCGCCGCGGCGTTGACCGCCTCGACGGTGACCGCCTCGATCCGGTCCGGCCAGGTCTCGACGTCCTTGAGCGTGCGGCCGGTGGACAGCGCCGCGCCGACGCGCCTTGCCATCGCGGTCTGGCTGTCGCGCAGATAGATCATGTTCTTGCGCACCCGGTTCTTGGCGCGCTCGAGCTCGGCCTCGGTGACGCCGGTCTCGCGGATCTTCGCGATCTCGGCGTCGATGGCGGCCTCGATGTCGGCGAGCGTCGCATCGCCGCGCGGCATGCCGTAGACGCCGAACTGCCCCTCCTTCAGCGCGGTGCCGCCGTAATAGGCGCCGGTGCCGGCGGCGATCGCCTTGTCGACGACGAGGGAGCGATAGAGCCGGCTCGTCGTGCCGCCGCCGAGAATGTCGGAGAGGACGTCGAGCGCCTCGGCCTCGCCGGGCTCGGCGGTGGTCTCGGAGGGAACCAGATAGACCCGCTGCATGGAGGGCTGGGTCACCTTGGGGTCGCTGAGCGTCACCGTGCGGGCGGCCAGCGGCTCGGGCTCTAGGGCCCGCTCCCGGTCGCCGGGATCGGCCCGGCGCTCGACCTTGCCGTAGGTCTCCTCGGCGAGCCTGCGCACCTCGTCGACCGTCACGTCGCCGGCGACCAGCAGCGTCGCATTGTTGGGCGTGTAATACTTGTCATAGAAGGCGATGGCGTCGTCGCGCGACAGCTGCTCCATCTCGCCGCGCCAGCCGATGACGGGGATGCCGTAGGGGCTGTTCTGGAACAGGGCGGCGCCGACCGCCTCCTGCAGCTGCGCGCCGGGATCGTTGTCGACGCGCATGCGTCGCTCCTCGAGGATGACGTCGCGCTCGGGCGCCACGACCTCGTCGGTCAGGACGAGATTGGCCATCCGGTCGGCCTCGAAGCTCATCACCATCTCCAGCTCCGACGCCGGAACCTGCTGGTAGTAGCCGGTGTAGTCGTCGGTGGTGAAGGCGTTCTCCTGGCCGCCGATGTCGGCGACGGCCTTGGAGAAGGCGCCCTCGGGATTGGCCTTGGTGCCCTTGAACATCAGGTGTTCGAGGAAGTGGGCGATGCCGCTCTCGCCCGGCGCCTCGTCCGCCGCGCCGACATGGTAGTAGACCATCTGGGTGACCACCGGGGCCCGGTGATCCGGCAGCACGACGACCTGCAGGCCATTGTCGAGGGTGAACTCGGTGATACGCTCCTCGACCGGCTTGTCGTCGGCGGGCGTGCCGGCGACGGCGTCGGACTGCGACGCGGCTTCGGCGGCCGTCTTCGCCTCGGGTTGGGTGGTCGTCTCGGCGGCCGCGGTCCAGACCGGGCCGAAGGCGAGAGCGCCCGCGAGGGCTGTGGCCGAAACGGCCCGCATCACCTGCATCATGTCGGTCAGATTTCCTCGTTATCGTGGCAAGTTACCGGCGACTATGGAGCAAGGCGGCCGCTCCGGCCACTTAAGCTTTCGTTAGGTCGCGGCGCGCCCGGATCACCGGTGCTCTCGCCGCAGACATAACGCAGGAGCATGGCGAGTTCATGGGCGCGCCAGCCGCAGGAAGCGCAGGATCGTCGCACCCATGGGGCGTTCCTCGGTGAGCTCGAAGCCGTCCGGCAGCTCGAAGCGCGCGGTCTCGGCCTCCTCCAGCACCGCCAGCGCCCCCGGCTTCAGCCAGCCGCCCTCGCGGGCAGAGGCGAGCGCCCGCTCGCCGAGCCCCTTGCCGTAGGGCGGATCGGCGAAGACCATGTCGAAGGGCTCCATCGTGCCGGGCACGCCGAGCTTGACCGCGTCGCGGCGGAAGATCTTCGCCCGGCCGTTCAGCCCGAAGGCTTCCATGTTGGAGCGGATGATGCCGCGGGCCTCGACGTCCTCCTCGACGAAGAGGCAGAACTTCGCGCCCCGCGACAGGGCCTCGAAGCCGAGCGCCCCGGTGCCGGAGAACAGGTCGAGGATGCGGGCGCCGACGAGATCCGCCGCCGCGCCATGGGCGAGGATGTTGAACAGCGTCTCGCGGTTGCGGTCGGTGGTCGGGCGGATGCGGTCGCTCTTCGGCTCGGCGAGCCTGCGGCCGCGAAACTCGCCGGCGACGATGCGCATCGCCTAGCCCTTCTTCGGCCGGCGCGGGCCGCCGGCGCCGCCGGCACCGCTGCTCGGCCGGGGGCCGCCGGCGCCTCTGGTCGGCCGCGGACCCGAGGCACCGCCGGCCGGCTTTGCGCCCGCCCGCTTCTTGCCCATGCGCTGGGTCGGATCGACGGCGCGGGGCTTGTCGACGCGCTCGGCCATGGCTTCCTGACTGGCGGCCTTCTTCGGGCCCATCGGCCGGCCGCCGGGGGCGATCCAGACATTGGTCAGGCGGCGGGTGCCGAGCGGCGGACGCACCGGGCGATCGGCCGGCGCGTCGCCGCGCTTGCCGTCACCGAAGCTCTTGTCGCCGAACTTCTTGTCGCCGGATTTTCGATCGCCGGGCTTGCCCTCGCCGAACTTCCTGTCGCCGAAGCCGCCGCGGGCCGGGCGGTCGGCGGAGAAGCGCTTGGGGCCGCGGCCCTCGTCGCGGTCACCGGATCCGAAGCGCTGCTCGCCGTCACGGGCACTGCTACGGGCGCGCTGCGGCTTGTCGTCGAAGGACCTGCCGGCGTGATCGGCGCGCGGCGGACGGCCGGTGCCCCCGGGACCCTCGGACCGGGCCGGACGCGCCGGACGACCGCCGCCATCCGCGCGGTCGGGACGCCCTGCCCCGGCAGCACGGGCGGGGCGCTCGGCAGGCTTGCCGCGAGCCGGGCGGTCGGAGCGGGTATCGAGACGGCCGAGGGCGTCCTCGCGGTCGTCCTCGCGCTGGCGCTTGCGGTTCGGCGCGGTCTCGGCGCGGCTCTTCCTCGCTTCGCCATCCTTGGCGCGGGGCGCCCGCTCGGGCGCGACCGGCTTGTTGGAGAATTCGTTGATGATCGGCGCGTCGAAATCGGCACCGGCCTCCTCGATCAGCCGGGGGCCGAGCTGGTCGCGCAGCGTCTTGCCGTGGATCTCGCGCACCGCGCCTTCCTTGAGATCGGCCAGCTGGAACGGCCCGTAGGACAGGCGGATCAGCCGGTTGACGTCGAGGCCGAGATGGCCGAGCACGCGCTTGACCTCGCGGTTCTTGCCCTCGCGCAGGCCGAGGGTCAGCCAGACGTTCGAACCCTGCTCGCGGTCGAGGGTCGCCTCGATGGCGCCGTAGAAGACGCCGTCGATGGCGATTCCCTCGCGCAGTTCGTCGAGCTTGGCCTGATTGATCGAGCCGTGGGCGCGCACCCGGTAGCGACGCAGCCAGCCGGTCGCGGGAAGCTCCAGCACCCGGGCGAGGCCGCCGTCATTGGTCAGGAGCAGCAGGCCCTCGGTGGTGATGTCGAGCCGCCCGATGGTGAGGACGCGCGGCATCTCCGCCGGCAGCTTCTCGAAGACGGTCGGCCGGCCTTCCGGGTCCTTGTTGGTGGTGACGAGGCCGGAGGGCTTGTGGAACAGCCACAGCCGGGTCCGCTCGATCGCCGGAAGCGCGTCGCCGTCGATGGTGATGCGATCCTTCGGGCCGACGTCGAGGGCCGGCGTTTCCAGCACCTTGCCGTTCACCGACACGCGGCCTTCGGCGATCATCGCCTCGGCGTCCCGGCGCGAGGCGACACCGGCCCGGGCGAGCCGGCGGGCGATGCGCATGGTGAGCGCCGCCTCGTTGGACACATCGCCCGCGGAAGCCGGGGCGTCGCCGCCCTCGCGCGGCCGCCTGTCGACGCGCTCGGCCCGCGCGGCGCCGGAGGGCTTGTCGCCGCGGGCCGGCCGCTCCTTGCGGAAGCCGCCCTTCGCGCCATCGCCGCCGCGTCGGTCCGCCGCATCGCGGCGCTCGCCGGTCATCGGGCGGGGCTTGCGCTCGCCGCCCCTTGCTTCACCGCCCGGCGCCTCGCCGCCGGAGGCTGCGTCATGGCTGCGGCTGCCGTAGCTCCGCGGCTTGGCCGGGCGGCCATCCTCGGCCTTCGCCCCGCCATGGGAGAACATGCCGCGGCTCTTCGGGGTGAAGGGCTTGGCCCCCTCGCCCCGCGGCGCGCGGAACGGCCGGCCCTCGCCGCCCCTGGCCGCGTCGCCACCGGCATCGTCGCGCTTGCCGGCATAGGACTTGCCGCCGGAAGGCTTGCCGGCGAAGGGCTTGCGCGGCTTGTCGGCGAAGGAGCGCTTGGCCCCCTCGCCCGCGGCGGCCGGCCGGGCGCCCTGGCGCGGCTTGTCGCCTCTCGGACCGTCACCTCTCGGCCCGCCCCGCGCACCAGCCTTCGCGCCGGTCTTCGCACCACCGCCGGTCGACGGGCCGCGGCCCTTGCCGCCGGTGCGGCCGCCACCCTTGCCCGGGCCGCCCGTGCCGCCGCCTGTCCTGTCGTCGTCGCTCATCGCCATGCTTTCAATGTCTCGCGCCGTCGACGGGCCGTGGCCCGGAGGTTCGCGCAATTCCTGATCCGAATTCTTCGGCGACCATCGCCGCGCGACCGGGTGCCGCGCGACCGGGGAACGGAAGCGATCGGCCCTTGCCGCGAACGGCCAAGCCGCCCTTGCGGCTTCCGTCATCGTTTGCGAGTGCTATAGCAAGGCTTTGACGCGCGAGCGAGACCGATCTGCCGATGAACCGCCGCAATTTCATGGATCTCGCCCTGAAACAGGCCGAACGCGCGGCGGACCGCGGCGAGGTTCCGGTCGGTGCGGTGATCACGATGGAGGACCGGGTGATCGCCGCGGCGGGCAACGAGACGCTGCTGCGCTCCGATCCGACCGCCCATGCCGAGATCGTGGCGATCCGCCTCGCCTGCGCGGCGCTGGGATCGCAGCGCCTGACCGGCTGCGACCTGCATGTGACCCTGGAGCCCTGCGCCATGTGCGCGGCGGCGATCTCCTTCGCCCGCATCCGCCGGCTGTATTTCGGCGCCGGAGACGAAAAAGGCGGCGCCGTCGAACACGGGCCGCGCTTTTATTCGCAGGCGATCTGCCATCACGCGCCGGAGGTCTATTCCGGCATCGCCGAGACGGCGAGCGCGGCGCTGCTCAGGCGCTTCTTCGGCGAGCGGCGCTGACCGCCCCACCGAAGCGGCGTTCGGCGTCAGGCCAGGCCCGGGCCGGCCGGAGACGCGGTCAGAACGGCAGCAGTTCGCCGATCTTGTCGAGGACGCCGGGGCCGTTGCCGCGCAGGCGCCGCGCCTTGGTCTCCTCGTCCTCGCCGGGATCGCCGACCGGCGCGCTGGCGGCCGGCTCGCGATAGGTCAGCGGCGGTTCGGAGAGGTAGCGGCGCTGGGTCGGGCTGCCCTGGTTGCGCTCCTTCAGCCGTGCCTGGAGCAGTTCCGAGCGGCTCTTCAGCTCGGCGGGCGAGAGGACGCCGGCTTCGTCGGAATTCTTGTTGAACGCATAGCCGCTGCCGCTGGTGCGATCGAGATAGCCCTGCGTGACGCCTTCCTTGCTACTGGTGGCGAACTCCGCCGGCAGCGGTCCGTCGCCCTGATAGGCGGCAGCCTGGATGCGCTTGGAGCGCTCCTCGGGCGATTCCGGCCAGTTGGGATCGCCCGTCGTGTTGCGGGCGACCTGGGGCGCCGGCAGCACCGAGGTGTTCTCCGGCTTCACCAGTTCCTGGCGCGGCGTGTAGGCGATGCCCTTCTTCTCCTCGCTATCGCCGAGCGAGACGAAGTTGTTCATGTCGTCGAAGAGCGTCTCGCCCTGCGACTTGCCGGTTCCGTAGGTCGGGCCGAGGCAGCCGCCGAGCGACAGACATCCCATGACCAGTACGGCGGCGATGACCACCTTGCGGGCGGTGTTCGGCATCATGGCGATACGTCCCCCTCATGCGGGCAGCGGGGCCGAAACCGACCGTGCC
Source organism: Aurantimonas sp. 22II-16-19i (assembly GCF_002088275.1). Taxonomy (GTDB): domain Bacteria; phylum Pseudomonadota; class Alphaproteobacteria; order Rhizobiales; family Rhizobiaceae; genus Jiella. The sequence continues at coordinate 69,844 of NZ_AQQS01000015.1, read as the reverse complement.
GCCCCGAGCCCCTCGAGATAACAGGCGGAGATCGCCCCGGCTTGCCAACCGATCGTCTCCGCGCGGGTCCGGCGCGGCGACGATCATTCGTCGCCTCGGCCGGGCGGCCGGATCGCTCCCCTCAGAACGGACCGGCCCCATGTCGCATAGGCGGAACGCGGCCAAAGGCCAAGTCCGTTTCTGCAACATCGACCTGACTGGCACGGGAATCCGGCGAATTCCGGGCGTACCGTAGCGGAACGGAACGAATTTCGCCGAAACATCGCTCTAAGCGCCGGCCCGGCGCATTGCGGGCAGGCGCGCACCGGGCGGAGCCCGGCGCCGGCTCAGGCCGGAAGACGGCCCGCAGCCTTCAGCTCCCTGAGCGCCGCGGCATCGCGCGCCGAGACGTCGGGATAGTCCGGATCGGAGCCGACATCCCCGGTGATCTTCCAGGAGCGGGCGCATTTCAGCCCCTCCGCCCTGGCGAAGACGACGGCGACGCCCGGCGTGTCGGACAGAGCGAAGGCGCCGTCCGGCGCCGCATCGCCGGAGATCTCGATGCCGGAGGTGATGCAGATCTCGGCGAAGTCGGAGCCGGCGACCAGCGTCCGCGTCGCTTCATCGGCGACGTGCACCGTCGGCCAGGCTTCCAGCGACGAGCCGATCACCTTGTCGCGGCGCTTCTCCTCGAGCGCCCCCATGACGACGCGGCGGACCCGGCGGATCGCCTGCCAGCGGGCCGCCAGCGCCTCGTCGCGCCACACCGGGTCGACAATGCGGAACTGTTCGAGATGCACCGACACGGCCTCCGGATGACGCTGCAGCCACGCCTCCTCCATGGTGAAGGGCAGCATCGGCGCGAGCCATGTGACGAGGTGGTCGAAGAGAGTCCGGACCACCTGCAGCGACGCCTTGCGCTTCACCGACGAGAGCGGATCGCAATAGAGCGCGTCCTTGCGCACGTCGAAATAGAAGGCGGAGAGCTCGACGACGACGAAGTCGGTGAGCGCGCGGGCGATGCGCTTGAAGTCGAAGGCGTCGTAGCCCTTGCGCACGACGTCGTCCAACTCGGCGATCCGGTGCAGCATCAGCCGTTCGAGCTCGGGCATCTCGGCGTAAGGCACCGTTTCGCCCTCGTCATGGGCGAGGGTGCCGAGCATCCAGCGGATGGTGTTGCGCAGCTTGCGATACGAGTCGACATTGGTCTGCAGGATCGTCTTGCCGAGGCGCAGATCCTCCGAATAGTCGGAACTGACCACCCAGAGGCGGAGAATGTCGGCGCCGGACTGCTTGATCACCTCCTGGGGGGTGACGACGTTGCCGAGCGACTTCGACATCTTGCGCCCCTCCTCGTCCATGACGAAGCCATGGGTGAGGACGGCGTCGTAGGGCGCCCGGCCGCGCGTGCCGCAGCTTTCCAGAAGCGAGGAATGGAACCAGCCGCGATGCTGGTCGGAGCCCTCGAGATAGAGATCCGCCGGCCATTTCAGGTCCGGGCGCTTCTCCAGGCAGAAGGCGTGGGTCGAGCCGGAATCGAACCAGACGTCGAGAATGTCGCGGACCATGGTCCACTTTTCCCCGTCGTGCTCGTTGCCGAGGAAGCGCTCCCTGGCGCCGGCCGCGAACCAGGCGTCGGCGCCCTCCTCGCGGAAAGCTCCAAGGATGCGCTCGTTGACCGCCTCGTCCTTGAGGACGTTGCCGTCTTCGTCGACGAAGACGCAGATCGGCACGCCCCAGGCGCGCTGGCGGGACAAGACCCAGTCGGGGCGATCGGCGATCATGCCGCGCAGCCGGTTCTGGCCGGAGGCGGGAACGAAGCGGGTGTCGTCGATCGCCTGGAGGGCGCGGGAGCGGAGGGTGTCTTCGGCCGGCGGCTGCGAGCCGCCCTCCAGCCCATACCCGCCCAGATCCCGGTCCATATGGACGAACCACTGGGGCGTGTTGCGGAAGATCACCGGCTTCTTGGAGCGCCAGGAGTGGGGATAGGAGTGCTTCAGCCGGCCGCGGGCCAGCAGGTTCCCGGCGGCGATGAGCGCGGCGATGACACGGGCGTTGGCGTCGCCCTTCTTGCCCTTGTCGTCGATGACCCGGGCCGGCCCCTCGGGCGCATCAGGCCCGAAGCCCGGCGCGTCCTTCGTATAGAAGCCGTCGTCGTCGACGGTGAAGGGGATGGCGGTATCGATGCGGCGCGCTTCGAGATCGCGGCGCATCTCCATCCAGGCATCGAAATCCTCGCGGCCGTGGCCGGGGGCGGTGTGGACGAAGCCGGTGCCGGCATCGTCGGTGACGTGGTCGCCGGCGATGAGGGGGACGGGGAAGGTGTAGCCGAGATGTTTGAGCGGGTGGTCGGCGAGGAGTCCGTGGAGATCGGCAGCCGAGACGTCGGCAACCTTGCGCCATCCGCCTTCCGGCACGCGCGCCTTGGCGAAGACGTCCGCCGCCAGGGCATCGGCAAGAACGAGCTTGTCGCCCGGCTTGGCCCAGCGGGGGTTTTCGGCGTCTTCCGGCGCCGTCACTTCATAAAGGCCGTAGGCGATGCGGTCGGAAAACGCCACGGCCCGGTTGCCCGGCATCGTCCAGGGGGTGGTCGTCCAGATGACGATGGAAGCGTTGCTGAGTTTGGCTTGGGCTTCGCTGCGCCCCCTCGTCGGACCGCCATTCGGACCGCTTGATGTCAGCGACGACGCCGTCTGAACCGGAAACTTCACCCAGACCGTATCCGACTCGTAGTCGTGATATTCGACCTCCGCCTCCGCCAGCGCCGTCTTCTCGACCACCGACCACATGATCGGCTTGGAGCCGCGATAGAGCTGGCCGGACATGGCGAACTTCAGGAGTTCGCCGGCGATCACCGACTCGGCGGCAAAATCCATCGTCAGATAGGGGTTCCTGAAATCGCCCTCGACGCCGAGGCGGCGGAACTCCTCGGTCTGGACGCCCACCCAGTGAGCGGCGAACTCGCGGCATTCCTGGCGGAACTCGTTGACCTCGATCTCGTCCTTGTTCTTGCCCTTGGCGCGGTAGGCCTCCTCGATCTTCCATTCGATCGGCAGGCCGTGGCAGTCCCAGCCGGGCACGTAGTTGGCGTCGTAGCCGCGCATCTGGAAGGAGCGGTTGATGACGTCCTTGAGGATCTTGTTCAGCGCATGGCCGATGTGGAGATTGCCGTTGGCATAAGGCGGGCCGTCGTGGAGGACGTATTTCGGCCGGCCTTGCGACGCCTGGCGCAGCTTGCCGTAGAGATCCATCCGGTCCCACTTCGCCAGCCATTCCGGCTCGGCCTTGGGCAGGCCGGCGCGCATCGGGAACTCGGTCTGCGGCAGGAACAGCGTCCTGGCGTAGTCGGTGCCCTCACCGGTCGCAGGAGCCTCGGTCGTCTTCGTCTCGTCGGTCATGATGTGGGTCAACCCTTGGGCGGCCGCGAAGGATCGAGCGGCGGCGGGAGGAAATTCGGCGGTGACAAGCGACGCTTCCCGGTCCCTCCGCGAGCCGGTCAGGCTGGCCGGAAGGCCGGGCGGCTAATTCGAGAGCCGATCGGGAATGCGCGCCGTGCAAACATGTGGCCGGCTTTAGCAACTTCGGGCGGCGATGAAAAGAATAGGGTCGGGCCAAACGAATCTGCCGATCCTGGCCCTCGGAGGGGACGATCCTTCCCCTAGCTTGATCAGCAACCCTTGTTCGGCGCCTGGAGAATGGGAAAACCACCATCTTCCTGCGCCGCCTGCCGGAGGCGGAAGACCATGCCGGCCCTGTTTCGATTTCTCGTTCGTCACGCCATCATCGGCTTTTCGGGGGCTGCCTTTCTCGTCGCCGCGCTGATCGCGACGGATACGGCCGGTTTCGGCCGGGTGATCAGGCAGTCCGACAGCGGACTTCTCGCCGCCTGCCTCGTCGTCTATTTCCTTGGCCTGACCTTTGCCAGCGTCCAGATCGGCATCGCGCTGATGACGGGCCAGGCGACCCCCGACGACGACAGACCGTTCAGAACGCGATCGCCCGGTCGAGATCGCCGAGGCTGGTGGCGGTAGCCAGCATCGCCCGGGCGTCGTCCGAATCCCGGTCCATCTGGGCGATCAGCGCCTCGGCGCCGTCGAACTTTTCCTCGCCGCGCAGGAAGCCGAAGATCGAGATGGCGATCGTCTCGCCATAGAGATCGCCGGAAAAGTCGAAGAGGAAGGTCTCGAACAGCGCCGCGCCGTTGTCGAAGGTGGGGCGGCGGCCGAAGCTCGCGACGCCGTCGTGCAGCGTGCCGTCGGCGCGGCGCAGGCGGACGGCGTAGATGCCGAATTTCAGCATCGTCTCGGGCATCAGGAGGATGTTCGCCGTCGGATAGCCGAGCGTGCGGCCGAGGCGCTGGCCCTCCTGCACCGAGCCGCCGATGGTCCAGCGATAGCCGAGGAGTTCGGCCGCGCGGGCCGCCTTTCCGGCTTCCAGAAGCGCGCGGATGCGGCTCGAGGAGATCGTCTCCCCGGCCGCGTCCTGCAGCGCCGGCACGAGGGTCGCGCCGAAACCGTGGCGCTCGCCGGCCGCAATCAGGGTCTGCGGCGTGCCGGCGCGCCGCGCGCCGTAGTGGAAGTCGAAGCCGGCGACGACATGGGCCGCCTTCAGCCGCTCGACGAGAATGGTCCTGACGAAGGCTTCCGGCTCGATCCCGGCGAAGTCCTTGTCGAAGCCCTGCTCGACCACGGCGTCGAAGCCGAGGGCGCCGAGCAGCTTCGCGCGGATCGGCGCCGACGTCAGCCGCGGCACCGGCCGTTCGGGATGAAAGACGGTGCGCGGATGCGGCTCGAAGGTCAGGCAGATCAGCGGCCGGCCCTCGGCCCGGGCGATCTCGCGGGCGGTGCCGAGCACCGCCTGGTGGCCGCGATGGACGCCGTCGAAATTGCCGATCGCGACGACACCGCCGCGGATCGCTTCCGGCGGCGCCTCGCCGCCGGACAGCCTGGCGATGGCGGCAGGCGCTGTCATCCGAGCGCCGCCATGAAGCCGTTCGCCGACAGGCCCTTCTCGGCGAGAACCCGGCCGACCGCGGCAGGATCTTCCGGGCGGTCGCCGAAATCCTTGCCGTGGATGCCGCCGGTGATCAGCAGGACGTCGAGGCCGGCGTCGTTGGCGCCGCGAATGTCGGTGGCAAGGCCGTCGCCGATGCCGAGGATGCGCGAGGCGGCGGTGGTTCCGGCGAGGCGATGGGCCTCGGCATAGATCGGCGGATAGGGCTTGCCGGCCATCGAGACCGTGCCGCCGGCCTCCTCATAGGCCCTGGCGACGGCGCCGGCGCAATAGACCAGCTTCTCGCCGCGATGGACGACGATGTCGGGATTGGCGCAGATCATCGGCAGGTCGTTCCGCCGGAAGGCGGCGATGAGGTCGCGGTAGTCTTCCGGCGTCTCGGTCTCGTCGTCGAAGAGCCCGGTGGCGATGACGGCGCGGGCGCTTCCCGCATCCTGCGTCCGTTCGACCGACAGCCCCTCGAAGAGATCGACGTCGCGCTCCGGCCCGATGTGGAAGACCGGCCCTTCGGCCCTGGCGATCAGCGCGCGGGTGACGTCGCCGGAGGTGACCACATGGTCGTAGGCCTCGCGGGCGATGCCGAAGCTGTCGAGCATCGCGATGACGCCGGCCGCCTTGCGCGGGGCGTTGGTGATGAGGACCACCGTCGCCCCGGCCCGGCGCGCCGCGGCGAGCGCCTGCTCGGCCGCCGGATGCTTGGCGAGACCGTCGTGAACCACGCCCCAGATGTCGCAGAAGATCGCGTCGTAGCCATCCGACACCTCGGCGAGGCGGTCGATCCGGCGCGGCATCGTCACGGAGGGATCCTGCATCAACTGTTCCCGGCGAATTGGCGTTTCGGGCTTGAAACTCTGTGCGTGGCGATAGAGATGGGGGCGCATGCGGTCAAGTTTGCTCGAGGCGCCAAGCGGCTCCGGGCGCATTTTTCCGCCCCGCAAGCGGCGCTCCCGGCCCTGCCGGGCCGGGCGTCGGGCCGGCGCCACCGCGGCCGGCCGCGCCAGCCACCCAGGCCAGCCCCCATGACGGGTGACGAAAAATTTCACCCGCCGGTTCTTGACTAGCCTCCCCCGAAATCACTATCTCACGACTGTTAGCACTCTCCATCGGCGAGTGCTAGAATTGCTCAAGCCGGGTGCCCGGGAGGTGTCCGGCGTTTCGTCCAACGAAGGGTTCAAACGAACATGGCAGCTGTGAACTTCCGTCCCCTGCACGACCGCGTCGTGGTTCGCCGGGTGGAGTCCGAAGCCAAGACCGCTGGCGGCATCATCATCCCCGACACCGCGAAGGAAAAGCCGCAGGAAGGCGAGATCGTCGCCGTCGGCTCCGGCGCGCGTGACGAGTCCGGCAAGGTCGTTCCGCTCGACGTCAAGGCCGGCGACCGCGTCCTCTTCGGCAAGTGGTCCGGCACCGAGGTCAAGCTCAACGGCGAAGACCTCCTGATCATGAAAGAGTCCGACATCATGGGCGTCGTCGCCGCCTAAAGGCGAGACGATCCTTCGGTCTCTTCGATCCACGATACGATGAAACTTCAAACGGCGCCGGCCCTCAAGGGCGCGCCCGGGAGAAAATCAACATGGCAGCTAAAGACGTAAAATTCGGCCGCGACGCTCGTGAGCGGATGCTGCGCGGCGTCGACATCCTCGCCGACGCGGTGAAGGTCACCCTCGGCCCCAAGGGCCGTAACGTCGTCATCGACAAGTCCTTCGGCGCCCCGCGCATCACCAAGGACGGCGTCACCGTCGCCAAGGAAATCGAGCTCGAGGACAAGTTCGAGAACATGGGCGCCCAGATGGTGCGCGAAGTGGCCTCGAAGACCAACGACAAGGCCGGTGACGGCACCACCACCGCGACCGTTCTCGCCCAGGCGATCGTCCGCGAGGGCGCCAAGGCGGTTGCCGCCGGCATGAACCCGATGGACGTCAAGCGCGGCATCGACGCCGCCGTCGCCAAGGTCGTCGAGGCGCTCGGCCAGGCCGCCCGCTCGATCGACACGTCGGACGAAGTCGCCCAGGTCGGCACCATCTCGGCCAATGGCGAGAAGGAAATCGGCGAGATGATCGCCGCCGCCATGCAGAAGGTCGGCAACGAGGGTGTCATCACCGTCGAGGAAGCCAAGACCGCCGAGACCGAGCTCGAAGTCGTCGAAGGCATGCAGTTCGACCGCGGCTACCTGTCGCCCTACTTCGTGACCAACGCCGAGAAGATGGTCGCCGAGCTCGAGGACTGCTACATCCTCCTGCACGAGAAGAAGCTCTCCAACCTCCAGGCGCTGCTGCCGGTTCTCGAGGCTGTCGTCCAGTCGTCGAAGCCGCTGGTCATCATCGCCGAGGACGTCGAGGGCGAGGCTCTCGCCACGCTCGTCGTCAACAAGCTGCGCGGCGGCCTGAAGATCGCTGCCGTCAAGGCGCCGGGCTTCGGCGATCGCCGCAAGGCCATGCTCGAGGACATCGCCATCCTCACCGGTGGTACGGTCATCTCCGAGGACGTCGGCATCAAGCTCGAGAACGTCACCCTCGACATGCTCGGCCGCTCCAAGAAGGTCTCGATCACCAAGGAAAACACCACCATCGTCGATGGCGCCGGTGAGTCCGAGCAGATCAAGGCCCGCGTCGGTCAGATCAAGGCGCAGATCGAGGAGACCACCTCGGACTACGACCGCGAGAAGCTCCAGGAGCGTCTGGCCAAGCTCGCCGGCGGCGTCGCGGTCATCCGCGTCGGCGGTGCGACCGAAGTCGAAGTGAAGGAAAAGAAGGACCGCGTCGACGACGCCCTCAACGCGACCCGTGCGGCCGTCGAAGAAGGCATCGTCCCGGGCGGCGGCGTCGCTCTCCTGCGCGCTTCCAACGCGGTGACCCTCAAGGGCCTCAACTCCGACCAGGACGCCGGCATCGCCATCGTCCGCAAGGCGCTTCAGGCTCCGATCCGTCAGATCGTCCAGAACGCCGGTGCCGAGGGCTCGATCATCGTCGGCAAGATCCTCGAGAACGAGTCCCTGTCGTTCGGCTACAACGCCGCGACGGGCGAGTATGGCGACATGATCCAGATGGGCATCGTCGATCCGGTCAAGGTCGTTCGTTCGGCCCTGCAGGACGCGGCTTCGGTCGCCGGTCTCCTCGTCACCACCGAGGCGATGATCTCGGAAGCGCCAAAGAAGGACTCGGCCGGCGGCGGCATGCCGGGCGGCATGGGCGGCGGCATGGGCGGCATGGGCGGCATGGACTTCTAAGAAGTCCATCGAAGCCGCCCATCCCTTGAGGATGCTGAAACCGGGCAAGCCCGGTTTCAGAGGGCGGCATGGACTTCTAAGTCCAAGCGGCACTCGTCTAAGAAGCAGTCGATCAGGGGCGGTCCTTCGGGGCCGCCCTTTTTGTTGTTCGGGCGTCGGCGGTCATCGCCGCATCGGCGGCCGGCACGCCAACGGCTTCCGCTTCCCTTGCAGCCGCGGCCGGGCAAGGACCGGCCCGCATCGCGCCGATGCCGCGCAAGGCTCGCCGCAAGGCCATGTTAACGGTGTTTGCAGAAATTTCCGGAAAGGACGGGCGACCCCTTGCCCGCTCATGTATAATTCCGGGAATACTTGACTAAAACTTTCACCGGTCGAAGCGATGATCTGGAATCTGCAATATCTGCGTGGCCTGGCGGCGATGATGGTCGTCGTCTTCCACGTGACGGATTCCTCCGGCCGGCTCGGCGAGGCGCTCGTCCTGCCGAATTTCGCCATCGGCCAGGCCGGCGTCGACGTCTTCTTCGTCATCAGCGGCTTCATCATGTGGGTGACGACCGCCACGCGCCCGCAATCGCCCTCCGACTTCTTCTTCAACCGGCTGGAGCGGATCGGGCCGCTCTACTGGATCCTGACCCTCGCATTGACCGCCGCGGCGATCCTGGCGCCGTCGATCCTGCGCTCGACCCAGTTCGACTACGGCCATTTCGCCGGCTCGATGCTGTTCTTCCCGGTGATGCATCCGACCCTCGGCAACTACAATCCGGTGCTGTTCGTCGGCTGGACGCTGAACTACGAGATGAGCTTCTATGTCCTGTTCGCCCTCGCGCTGTTCCTGCCGGAGCGCATGCGCCTGCCGGCGCTGATCGGCGCCATGGTCCTTGCCGTCGTCGCCGGATACCTCTTCGGGGCGACCGGCGTCGCCGGTTTCTACACGCAGCCGATCATCCTGGAATTCGCGCTCGGCATCGTTGCCGGCGTGGTCTATCTGTCCGCGACGACGATCTCGCGCGGCATCGCGCTGACCGTCCTCGCCAGCGGCACGGCGTTTCTGTTCCTCCTGGGAAAGGGGGAACACTCGCTGCTCTTTGCCGGCATTCCGGCCGCCATGGTGGTGTTCGGCGCCGCCATGGCCGAGAAGCAGCGCGCGCCGCTCTTGCGCTCGCAACCGCTCCTGCTGCTCGGAAACGCCTCCTACTCGATCTATCTGAGCCACATCCTGGTCATCCCGATCTGCCAGATCGCGTGGAAGATCATCGGGCTGCCGGTCACCGGCGGCTGGGTGGCAATCTATGTGGTGGGCATGACAAGCGCTTGTGCCATTGCCGGCATCATCACCTATTACGGCCTCGAGAAGCCGCTGCTGGCGCTGATGAAATCCGGGCTGATCCGGCCGGTCAAACCGGCCGCCACGGCCGGCTGAACGCAGCCGCGCCGTCGCCTCGCCGGTTCCGGCCTTCAGAAGAGCTGCGGCCGGATCAGCGGCCGAGATGCCGGAAGGCGGCGACGACCTGCTCGTAGACGCCGCGCTTGAACGGCACGATCTCATCGAGCAGCGCGTCGAACGTCTTCCAGCCCCAGCGGTCGAATTCCGCCGCGTGGCCGCCCGGCGGCGGGTCGATGGCGATCTCGCTCTCCTCGCCCTCGAAGCGGAAGGCGAACCAGCGCTGCTTCTGGCCCCGGTAGCGCCCCTTGAAGGCGACGCCGACGAGATCCGCCGGCAGGTCGTAGGTGATCCAGCCGTCGGTTTCGGCGAGATAGGAGACGGTCTTCATGCCGGTCTCCTCGTAGAGCTCGCGCCGCGCCGCCTGGAGGGCGTCCTCGCCCTCGTCGATGCCGCCCTGGGGCATCTGCCAGAGCTTCTCGGCCCCGCTCATCTCGCCGGCATCCTCGACGAGGCGGCGACCGGCCCAGACGAGGCCCTCGCCATTGATCACCATGATGCCGACGCAGGGCCGGTAGGGCAGCGTTGCGGGGTCGGTTGCGGCCATGGCGTGCTTGCCTCGATGTTTCATAGGATGTCCAATCCCCCCTTCGGGATGTCGGGGAACCCGGTTCAGGCGCCGCGCAGGCTTTTGCGCGCTCCGGTCCCCACGACCGGACGGCGGATCGCCTGTCGCGGCGGCTCCGGCGGAAGCACTAGCCCCGGCGCGCCGACCGGCGCAAGACGTGAGCGATCCCCTGCCTGCGGCAGGGCAGAAATCGGCCATGAGCAAAAACTTGCCAACTCCTTCGCAATTGCGAAATAATCGGTCTCGTCATCAGGGCCGCGCTCGCCTTATCTTGATGGTGACCGAGGAAGATGGAAGCTGCCATGTCTCTGACACCCACGTCTCTGGCGCCGATCCCGCCGCGGAAGGACCCGACGCCGACGCGCCCGAAGCGAATGGGCGCGTTGTCCGTGCTGCCGGTGTTCTTTTCGCTGAAGGGGCGGCCGGTGCTGATGGCCGGTTCGTCTGCGGCAGCGGCGTGGAAGGCCGAGATGCTGGCGGCGGCCGGCGCGGCCGTCGAACTCTACGCGCCCGCCGAGGCGCTCGATCCCGAGATGACGGCGCTGCTCGCCGAGATCGGCACAAGAGGCGCGCCAAGCGCCGGGCAGATCCGGCACCACGACCGCCCCTGGGCGCTCGACCTGTTCGCGGCCGGCGGCGAGCGGCGGCTCGCCCTCGCCATCCTCGACACCGAGAGCGAGGCGGAAGGCCAGGCCTTCGCCTGCGCGGCGCGGGCGGCCTCGGTGCCGGTGAACGTCGTCGACAAGCCGGCCTTCTGCGACTTCGCCTTCGGCTCGATCGTCAACCGCTCGCCGGTGGTGGTGGGGATCTCCACCTTCGGCGCCTCGCCGATCCTCGGCCAGGCGATCCGGCGGCGCATCGAGACGCTGCTGCCCCCGGCATTGTCCGACTGGGCGGGGCTGGCGACCAAGCTGCGCGCCGCGACGATGGAGAAGCTGTCGCCGGGGCTGGAGCGCCGCAGCTTCTGGGAGCGCTTCGCCGACAAGGCCTTTCTCACCCGGGCGCCCGATGCCGGCGACGAAACCGAAGCCGCCCGGCTGATCGAGGCGATCGCGGCGGCGCCGGACGGCGAGACCGCGGCCCCGAAGACCGGCAAGGTGACGCTGGTCGGCGCCGGCCCCGGGGAGGCCGAGCTTCTGACGCTGAAGGCGGTTCGCGCGCTGCAGGCGGCGGACGTGATCCTCTTCGACGACCTCGTCTCCGACGGCGTCCTCGAGCTTGCCCGCCGCGAGGCCAAGCGCATGCTGGTCGGCAAGCGCGCCTCCCGCGAGAGCTGCCGCCAGGAGGACATCAACGCCCTGATGGTCAAGTTCGCCAAGGCCGGCAAGTCGGTGGTGCGGCTGAAATCCGGCGACGTCTCGGTGTTCGGCCGGGCCGGCGAGGAACTGCGCGAGTTGCAGGCCGAGGGCATCCCCGTCTCGATCGTGCCGGGAATCACCGCGGCCTCGGCGCTCGCCGCCGCCTTCAACGTCTCGCTCACCCACCGCGACCACGCCCAGGAACTGCGCTTCGTCACCGGCCATTCGCGCAAGGGCGGCCTGCCGGAGGACATCGACTGGCCGGCGCTGGCAAGGCCCGGCGCGACGACGATCTTCTACATGGGCGGGCGGATGGCCGGACGCATCGCCGAACGGCTGATCCACGAGGGGCTGTCGCGGGCGACCCCGGTCGGCGTCGCCGCCAACCTGTCGCGCGAGGACGAGACGCGGGCCGCCGGCCGGCTGTGCGACCTCGCCGCCATCGTCGCTTCGATCGGCCTCGACCGGCCGATCCTCATCGGCGTCGGGGACGTCTTCGGCGAGGCGGCGGGCATGGCCGAGACCGGCGATGCGGGTGTCGGCGAAGAGGCCGTCGCGGCCGCCTTAGCGGGCTGAGGCGGGGACGGCGGCGGCGGCGCTGGAAGGCTGAGGCGGCGGCGCAGCCGAGGCGCTGCTCTCCTTCGCTTCGAGCTCCACAGATCTGGCGGGGCTCCGGCGGGAAGCCGACCCCCATTGGTGTTTTCGCTAACGGGTTGGCGACGAATATCGACGCATCGTTATCCTCGGGCCCCGTCCCTACAGCATTCCAACATCTCGAAAAGCTATTCCAAGCCAGCGTTTTACGATGGAAAATGAAGATGCCGGGGCGCAGAAAAAGAAGGCGCCAGTCCCAACGCTTCGTCATTCTCGAGCCCCGTCCCGAGAATCCAGAGATCGTCGGGCGCCGTTGGCTTCGGCTGCAGTAGGAGGCTTCAGCTGCAGACGGCGGAAGCGGGCGATGTTGCGGCGGGTGCCCCTGGATTCTCGGGACGGGGCCCACTGCTGTCCGGTTAAGGAACTACTTGAGCGCTCTCAAACCGTTGAATTCATTACCAGAATACTCCCGAGCTGGCAGACCCGACTCGGCACTGCTAGTCGCAACGATTTCAGTGGCTTAAGCACCTTAGCCGGATAGCAGTGGGACGGGGCCCGAGCAATGACGACGCGTTTAGGGTGTCGCCCCCGTTTCAGCGCGCGGTGCGTGATCGGGAAGCCCTTGGCGCCGGTCGAAGACCGGGGCGGTATCGTTCCCGGATTGCCTTGGGAGCCGCTCTTGTCAAAGCACTTCTTGCGCCGTGTGAGTGCGGTCGCTCCGGCAGGAGAGCGGGCCTTTGCACGTCCAGCAGCGCCGGCGGGTTGCGAGCGAGCCGGGCGTACCCGCTCCAACCCCTTTGAACCGGCCGAAACGGCTGCAGCTCGCAGTGCCGACATCTCCGTTATGGTCAATTTGCGAATCGACCATAACGCGGCAATCGCACGCCAAAGGCTGCGTTCATGGTCGGGATGCAAAGAGACAAAAGCATTGTCAGGGGGCGGAGTCAGGGGTTGCGGAGCTGGCCTTCCGCTCCGACCCAGGACCCTCCTTCGGGCGGAAGAGGCCGCCCCTCCCCCTCACCCCGGCGGCGGGCCGAATTGCCGCGCCTCGCGGTTGGAGCGCTTGGAGAATTCGCGCCAGGAGAAGGGGATCGAGACGTAATAGGCGAGGATCGTCACCGTCAGCGTCTCCCAGAAGAAGCTGACCAGCATGGCGACGTAGAGCACCATCACCATGATGATCGGAATGGCGGTGCTGCGCGGCACGCGGATGCCGGCGCCCTTGCCGGACCAGGTGGGGATGCGGCTCGCCATCAGGAGGCCGACGAGGACGAGATAGATCGAGGCGAAGCCGGCGGTGATCTGCGGCAGGTTCACGTTGACGCCGATGAAGCTGACATACATCGGCAGCATCGCCAGCGCCGCACCGGCGGGCGCCGGGACGCCGACGAAGAAGGCGGAATGCCACTTCGGCCGATTCGGATCGTCGAGCATGGTGTTGAAGCGGGCGAGCCGCAGCGCGCAGCCGGTGGTGTAGAGCAGCGCCGCCGTCCAGCCGAAGGCGCCGGCCTCGTTGAGCAGGAAGGCGTAGAGGAGCAGCCCCGGCGCGAGGCCGAAATTCACGATGTCGGCGAGCGAATCCATCTCCGCGCCGAACCGGCTCTGGCCCTTCAGCAGCCGCGCCACGCGGCCGTCGATGCCGTCGAGGACGGCGGCGCCGAGCACCATCAGGACCGCCAGCTCGAACCGCCCCTCGAAGGCGAGGCGCACCCCGGTCATCCCGGCGCAGATGGCGAGGATGGTGATGAGGTTCGGCACGATCCGGCGGAACGGAATGCGCCGCTGCGGGCGCTCCTCGTCGTCCGGGTGGCCGGGATCGAAGGGCGGGAAGAGCTTGTCCAGGGACATCAGTCGCGCCTCGACGGCCAGGTCGGCAGATGGTCGCCATATTCGGCGATGATGGTCTCGCCGGCAAAGGCCGTCTGGCCTTCGGCGACCCGCGGCCGGACGCTGCCCGGCAGATAGATGTCGAGGCGCGAGCCGAAGCGGATGAGGCCGAAGCGCTCGCCCGCCTCGATGCGGTCCTCCACCTGCGACCAGCAGATGATCCGCCGGGCGATCAGGCCGGCGATCTGGACGACGCCGATCTCGCCCTGCGCCGTCTCGATCACCATGGCGTTGCGCTCGTTGACCTCGCTCGCCTTGTCGAGCTCGGCATTCTTGAACTCGCCCTCGCGGTAGAGGATGCGGGCGATGCGGCCGCGCATCGGGGCGCGGTTCACGTGGCAGTCGAACACCGTCATGAACACCGAGATGCGCAGCATCGGCTCCGTCCCGAGGCCGAGCTCCACCGGCGGTGCGACATGGCCGACGAGGGAGACCCGGCCGTCGGCGGGGCTGACGACGAGATGGTCGGCGACGGGGGTGATGCGCTCGGGATCGCGGAAGAAATAGGCGCACCACAGGGTCAGGATCAGGCCGATCCAGAACAGCGGCTGCCACAGGAAGCCGAGGACGACCGAGACGCCGAAGAAGGCGGCGATGAAGGGATAGCCGGCCCGGTGGATGGGCGTCAGGACATTGCGGATCGAGGTGAGGATATGCACGTTTGCCGTCTTCTTCCTGTTCTTGTCGCCCGATTGCTGCGTTTCGCCCGAAAGCGCCCGCCCGGTCGCGCCCGCTGGATTTAGCCGATGCGGCGGCCCCGCGATACCTCCCGGGACGCTCCCCGGTGCCGGGCGGGATCACGATCCGGTCACGCAAGGGCCGGTCACGCAAGGGGGCCGGTCACGCAAGGCGGCCGAACGATCCCTTCGCCATGCGACCCAACGCTGCGTCAGGCCAGCCGTTCCTTACCGGCCCGGGCGAGACACGGCCGAGACACGGCCGAGACGCTGCGCGGCGGCCTTGGCGGGCGGTCAGACCGGCGGCGTCCGCCGCCGCTCGAGGACACCCATCTCGTCGCTCTCGCGGGCCCGCCGCAGCGCTTCCTCCGCCTCGGTCGCCTCGCGCTGCATGGCCCACATTTCGGCATAGAGCCCGCCCATTGCAAGCAGCTCGCGGTGGGAGCCGCGCTCGACGATCTCGCCGGCCTTGAGGACGAGGATCTCGTCGGAGTTGATGATCGTCGACAGGCGGTGGGCGATGGTGAGGGTCGTGCGGTTCTTCGAGACGAGGTCCAGCGCCGACTGGATCTCCTGCTCGGTATGGGTGTCGAGGGCCGAGGTCGCCTCGTCGAGGACGAGGATCGGCGGGGCCTTGAGGATGGTGCGGGCGATGGCGACGCGCTGCTTCTCGCCGCCGGAGAGCTTCAGGCCGCGCTCGCCGACCATGGCGGAAAAGCCGCCCGGCAGCTGCTCGATGAAGCCGGCGATCTGGGCGAGCTCGGCGGCGCGCATCACCTCCTCCTCGCTGGCGTCGATGCGGCCGTAGCGGATGTTGTAGGCGATGGTGTCGTTGAAGAGGACGGTGTCCTGGGGCACGATGCCGATCGCCGCGCGCACGCTCTCCTGCGTCACCTCAGAGATGTCCTGACCGTCGATGGTGATGCGGCCGCCCTTCACGTCGTAGAAGCGGAACAGGAGCCGCGAGATCGTCGACTTGCCGGCCCCGGACGGCCCGACGATCGCCACCGACTTGCCCGGCGGCACCTCGAAGGAGACGCCCTTGAGGATCTCGCGGGCCGGATCGTAGCCGAAGCGGACGTTCTCGAAGCGGATCGCCCCGTCGCTGACGACGAGCGGCTTCGCCCCGGGCCTGTCGACCACCTCGGCATTGATCCCGAGCAGCGCGAACATCTCCTCGATGTCGGTGAGGCCCTGGCGGATCTCGCGGTAGACGAAGCCGATGAAGTTGAGCGGGATCGACAGCTGCATCAGCATGGCGTTGACGAAGACGAAGTCGCCGAGGCTCTGGGTGCCGTCGCGGACCGCCAGGGCCGACATCACCATGACGATCGCCATGCCGACGCCGAAGATCACGCCCTGGCCGAAGTTGAGCCAGCCGAGCGACGTCCAGATCCGTGTCGCGGCGATCTCGTAGCGGGCCATGGAGCGGTCGAAGCGCTCGGCCTCCATGGTCTCGTTGCCGAAATACTTCACCGTCTCGAAGTTGAGCAGCGAATCGATCGCCTTGGTGTTGGCGTCGGTGTCGCTGTCGTTCATGTCGCGGCGGATCTCGATGCGCCAGTCGCTCGCCTTGATGGTGAACCAGCCATAGAGCCAGATCGTCACGGCGATGACGGCGACATAGGAGAGGCCGTAGGCGAAGCCGAAGATGACCGCGACGAGGGCGAATTCGAGGATCGTCGGGATGGTGTTGAGGATGGTGAAGCGGACGATCGCCTCGATGCCCTTGGTGCCGCGCTCGATGATCCGCGACAGGCCGCCGGTGCGCCGCTCCAGATGAAAGCGCAGCGACAGGCGGTGCATGTGGACGAAGGTGCGATAGGCGAGCCGGCGCACCGCATGCTGGCCGACGCGGGCGAACAGCGCGTCGCGCAGCTGGTTCAGCCCGACCGAGATGACCCGGGCGACGTTGTAGGCGATGACGAGGGTGATCGCGCCGGCGAGGAAGAGCGGCAGCCAGCCGGGCGTCGCGGCCACGGCGGCCGCCGTATCGCCGGCGCCCGTGCCGGCCCCGGTGCCGGCCCCGCTGCTGCCGTCGAGGGCGTCGGTGGCCCATTTGTAGAAGTAGGGCACGCCGACGGTGAGGAGCTTGGCGAGGACCAGGAAGAAGGAGGCCCAGACCACCCGCATCTTGAGGTCCGGCCGCTCGCTCGGCCACATGTAGGGCCAGAGATTGCGGAGCGTGGAAAAGGTCTCGCCGCTGTCGCCTGTGACGCGGGCGCTGCTGGTATCGGCCAAGATCGTCCTTCCGGAAGAAGCCTCACGGCTTCGACCTCGATGGGTGCGAAAGAGATTGGAACGGATCTAAGGCTTCTTGGCGCAAAGATCGACCGGTCATTTCGGCGACCGATCGTAACGCCCGCGGCGAAAGGGATCACCCCCCGGCCGCAGGCGAGCCGGGGCGGAGCCGCAACCGACCGTCAGCCGGCAGCCGGACGGCGGCGCTCGCAGCGCCCGGCCGGAGGGCCCCAGGATCGGGGCACGGCGAGGACCCGGCGACGGCAGATCAGTTGACGGCGCCGGAGACCTCGCCGGCGCCCTGCCGCTCCTCCGGCATGCGGAAGACCTGCCCGGGATAGATCCGGTCCGGATTGCGGATCTGGTCGCCATTGGCGAGGTAGATGACGGTGTAGCGGCTGCCGGCGCCATAGGTCTCCCGCGAGATCCGCCACAGCGTGTCGCCCTTGCGGATGATCACCCGTGCGCTCCGCGAGGCGGCCAGCGCCGGCTGCCGGGTGACGGGGATGCGTCCGGATTTCTCGCCGGCGGCCGTCTCGCCGGCGGTCTCGCCTGCGGTGCCGCCGGGCGCTGCGGCCGGATCGGCCGAGGCGACGGATGGGAGGGCTGGCGCGGACGCCTCGGGCGCGGCGATCGCATCGGGCTCGCCGGTGCCGGTCCGGGCCTGCGCGCCCTGCGCGGTCTTTGCGGTCTGCGTCGGTGCTTGCGTCCGGGGCGGGATGGCGGGCGCTTGCGGGGCATCGTCGACACCGCCGAGACGCGCGGCGAGGTCGGCGTCGCGGGTGCCGTCCGAATCGGTACCGGCCGGGGACGAAGCGGTATCGCCGGGCGCCGCCGTGCCCGGCGCCTCGCCGGACGCGGGGTTGCCGGTCGATGCGAGCCGGTCGCGGGAGCCGGAGGGCTCGGCCGGAGGCGAGGATGCCTCCTGTCTCGCCGGCTCGCTCGTCGGCTCGCCTGTCGTCCGGGGGGGTGCGGCGGAGGCAGTCGTCTCCTCGGCCGGCGCGGGGGCGGAGGAGTCGGGGCCTGTCGGCTGCTGGGCTGTCGCCTCTCGGGCTGTCGGCTGCGGGGGCGCCGCAGCGACGCGAGGCTCGGGCGACGGGGCGGGCGTCTCGTCGGCCGTCTCGGCAGTCTCCGTGGCAGCCGGGGCGGCAGCCCCTTCGGCCGGGGCGTTGGAGAGCGCGGCGGCCTTCTCTGCGGCGGCGCCGCGATCCGGTTCGGCGGGCGCCGCGCCGGCGATTCCCTCACCATCGGCGGCGGCGGCCGGATCGGGCTCCGGCGTTCCCGGCTCGGCGGTCGCCGCGAGGGACGTCCCCTCCGGCCGGAAGAACGGCACCTCGACCCGGGCCACGACCCGGTCCTGCGGCGAGATCTGGTCGACGCGGATCAAGTGGTCGCCGACGGCGAGCTGCTGGTCGGTCGAGACGACGAAACGGCCGTTGCGGTCGGCCGTGCCGACGGCGAAGGGCTGGTTGTCGACATAGATGCGGAACCGCGTGCCCGGCTCGGCCGCCCCGGCGACGAACATCCGCCCGCCGTCGATCTCCACCGCCTCGACCCGCAACTCGCGCTGCGGCGCATCACCGCCTGAGCCGGCCGAAGACTCGGCCGCGCCGGCGGGCGGCTCGACGCTCGCCGTCTCGCGTTGCCCGTCTTGCGGCGCGGCATCGGGAGCGGGGGCGTCGGGAGCGGCGGCAGCCGGATCGTCCACCGCGTCGCTGCGCGGCGCGGCGCTCTCCTGCCCGCCGGCCTGCCGGCTGCCGGTGTCCTGGCCGGCGGCCGCTTGCCCGCTGGTCTCCTGCCCGGACGTCTCTTGCCCAGAGGGCTCTGGCGCAGAGGTCTCTGGCGCACGGGCCTCTGGCGTGCCGGCGGTCACCGGCGCTTCGGCCGGCGTGGCGGGCTCGGGGACCAGCCCGGCGACGTCGGATTCGGCCGGAGACGATGGCGCATCGGCCATGTCGGTTTCGCCGGGCGCAGCCGGCGCATCGGCGGAGCCGGTTGCGTCAGGACCGGTTGCATCCGGGCCGCTTGCGTCAGGCCCGCTTGCGTCAGGTCCTGTCGCGGTCGCGGGCGAGGTCGCGACGCCGTCGCCGGTCGTATCGGAGGGGGACGCAGACGGCGCTTCGGCCGAGCCCGACCCATCCGGCGCAGCCTGCGAGGTCGCCTCGCCGGTCGCCGGCGGCGCAAGGAGGGCGCTGGGCGTCTCGATCAGCCGGGACGGCTCGCCGGGCGTCTCGATCATCGCGAGGAGGTTCTTCGCATCGCCGTCCGCCGGCACGGAGACCACCGCCGTCTCGCGGGAGAGGGTGTCGGCGCCCTTGTCGTCCTGCGACTGGATCTGGATCGAGTGGTCGCCGGGCGCCAGCGGCTGGTCGAGGACGATGACGAAGTCGCCGTCCCGGTTGGCCTTGTCGGTGCCGAGCGTCCGATCGCCGTCGCGCAGCGTCACGGTGCTGTTCGGCGCCGAGCGTCCGGCCACCAGCGTCGAACCGTCCGGCTCGACGCGCAGCACGTCGAAGCGCGGCTCGTCGCCCTCGCCTTCCGCCAGCTGCGGCTCGGCCGGCTCGGCGGACGGCGTGGGCTCGTTGCCGGCTGGCGCCTCGCGTGCCTCGGTGTCGGCGGTTACGGCAGCGCCCGGATCCGGCTGCGTGGCCGGCGCCTGCGGAGCGGCGGCCGTCTGCGGATCGGTGTCCGTCTGCACCGGCGGCTCCTCGCCAGACGTCGATGCCGCAGCATTCGCGTCGCCGGGCTCGGGCTGGGCGGTTTCGGCTTGGGAGGACTTGGCTTGGGGGGTTGCGGCAGCGGTGTCGGCTGCCGATCCGTCGGCGGCCGGGGCTGGCGGTGCGTCGGCCGCAGGCGCCGGTGCGCCGGCGGATGCTGACGCAGCGTCGGCGCGCGAGGCGGCATCTTCCGGGGCGGGTTCCTCAAGGGCTTCACGAGCTTCGGTGACACGCCCTTCCCCTCCGGCAGGGCGATTCTCCGGCGCCGGCTCTTGCGTGGCGGGCTCGACCGGTGCGGCGGTGACATCTTCAGAAGCCGGAGCCGAAGCGGTCCCGGCATCGGCGGAGGCCGATCCCGCTTCGCCCGCATCCTGCTGGCGGCCCGACTTGCCGGCGGCGAGCCTGTCGGCGGCCTCGCCCGGCGCGCCGGCGGCTTCGGCTGCGGGCTCCTGGGCAGGCGCTGGCGCGTCAGGCGGTGTTTCGACGACGTCCACGGGAGCCTGTCCGGCGGCGCTCTCTGCCGACGCGGCGACCTCGTCCTGCGCGGTTTCTGCCTGCGCGGTTTCTGCCCGCCCGGTCGCTTCCGGCGCGACCTCGGCCGCAGGGGCCGCGGCGGATGACGCACCGCCCGCCGGTGCCGCAGCCTCGCGAGCGGCGTCATCCGGCGTCACGGCCGGTCCGGCCGCTTCGGACCCGGGCGCAGGTTCACCGCCCTCCCGGCCGGTGTCCGTTGCCGCGGAACCCTCGGTGCCGGCGCTTGAGCCAAGCGTTGCGCCGCCGGGCCCGGTGGCTGCTTCCGGATCGACGGTTGCCTCGCCGACCGCGCCCTTGCTGGTCCGTTCGGCGACCCGCAGCCGCTCCGAATCCAGCATGTCCCAGTAGCCGGCGACGATCGCCACCAGGAGGACGAGACAGAAGAGGACGATGCCGATGGCTCTGCGCTGCATGTGACCGCTCGATCAGGCGGCGTTCCCGCCGCTAAAAAAGTCGTGAGACGTGCCTGAGGTTTAGCGGGCCGGTGGTGCCGCCACAAGCTTTGGCTCCATTCAGCGTTACTGATGGGGCCATCGGGGCCGGATCGACAGCGCGATTGCGGGGGGATGCGGCCGGCGGCAGGCAGTGCGATGTGGTTTCGCAGCCCCGGACGGGCGAGCCGGCGGCAGGCGGGAAACAAAGTCGGGAATTGACTTTTACCGCCATGCCTTCCTATAAGCCCCCCCAAGCGAGCGGGCGGCGCTCCGCGCGATGGTGAATTGCGTTCGATGGCCGCACCGGATTTCCGGATCACACACGACTGAAGGGCCCGCGTGCTGAAACCACGCGGGGATTGACGATGAAGCGTACCTACCAGCCTTCGCGGCTCGTCCGCAAACGCCGCCACGGTTTCCGCGCCCGCATGGCGACGAAGAGTGGCCAGAAGGTCATTGCAGCGCGCCGTTCGCGCGGCCGCAAGCGCCTGTCGGCCTGACGCCGGCCGGATGGGCGATCAGCCGATCGCCAGTCATGGCGGCTGAAAAGCTCAAGAAACGCGCCGAGTTTCTCGCCGCGCGCAAGGGCCGTCGCCTGAACGGCCCGCTGTTCTTCATCGAAGCGCTGGAACGCGGCGACGCCGCTCCGGCGCGCTTCGGGCTGACGGTGACCCGCAAGGTCGGCAATGCCGTCGAGCGCAACCGGATCCGCCGCAGGCTGCGCGAGGCGATCCGCATCGGCGCCGAGGCTGACATGGTGCCCGGGATCGACTATGTCATCGTCGCGCGCCGCGACGTGCTGGCGGCGCCGTTCACCACCCTGTCAGAGGAATTGCGGAAACGCTTCTCCCGGATGGCCGGGCCGAATCAGAAGACGACGCCAGGCGGCGAAGGCCGATCCAAACGCCGATCGAGGTCTGAGTAATGGAAAACAACCGCAACTTCCTGATCGCCATGGCGCTCTCCATTGCGGTTCTGATCGGCTGGCAGTATTTCGTCGTCAGTCCGCGCATGGACGCCCAGCGGCAGGCGGTCGAGAGCACCCAGCGCGCCGACGGGTCGCTGCAGACGCCGCAGACGCCGGCCGGCACCGACCAGACCCAGACCGCCGCCCCCTCGGGGCGCGAAAGCGTGATCACCAGCCCGCAGCTGCCGCTCTCGGAGGACCGCGATGCGGTGATCTCGCAGGGGCGGCGCATCGCCATCGACACGCCGCAGCTCACCGGCTCGATCAACCTCACCGGCGCGCGCATCGACGACCTTCGCCTGAAGAACTACCACGAGACCGTCGACGACACCTCGCCGACCATCGTCCTGTTCTCGCCCGAGCAGCTGCCGAACGGCTATTTCGCCGAGACCGGCCTTCTGGTGCGCGGCAAGGGCCCGGTCGTCGGCGCGGCGACCGAGTGGCAGGCGCCCGATGGCGCGACCCTGACCCCCTCGACACCGGTGACGCTGACCGCGACGGCCGACGGCCTGACGGTGAACCGGACGATCTCGGTCGACGAGAATTTCATGTTCACCGTCGAGGACGCGATCGTCAACGGCGGCACCGCGCCGGTCTCCGTCGAGCCCTATGGCCGCGTCGTGCGCTACTCCAAGCCCGAGGTCGCCGCCGCCTACGTGCTCTTCGAGGGCCTGCTCGGGGTGTTCGGCGAGGACGGGCTGAACGAGGTTTCGTATTCGTCGATCGAGGACGACCAGAAGGTCGCCCACTCCAAGTCCAGCGGCGGCTGGCTCGGCATCACCGACAAGTACTGGGCGACGGCGCTCGTGCCCGAGACCGCCCGGCCCTTCGGCTCGCAGTTCCTCTACCTGTCCGGCCAGCGGCCGCACTACCAGACCGAATTCGTCTCCGACCCGATCGCCGTCGCCCCGGGCGAGACCGCCACGACGACCTCGCGCACCTTCGCCGGCGCCAAGGTGGTCGACATCATCGACGGCTACGAGGAGACGCTGGGGGTGCGCCAGTTCGGCCAGCTGATCGACTGGGGCTGGTTCTATTTCATCACCCGGCCGATGTTCCACGCGCTGGACTACATCTACAAGCTGGTCGGCAATTTCGGCGTGGCGATCCTCGTCGTCACGGTCATCCTGAAGCTGTTCTTCTTCCCGCTCGCCAACAAGTCCTACAAGTCGATGGCGCGGATGAAGACCGTCCAGCCGAAGATCATGGAGCTGCGCGAGCGCTTCAAGGACGACAAGCAGAAGCAGCAACAGGAGATGATGCGGATCTACAAGGAGGAGAAGATCAATCCGGCGGCCGGCTGTTGGCCGATGCTGATCCAGATTCCGGTGTTCTTCGCCCTCTACAAGGTCCTCTATGTCACCATCGAGATGCGGCACGCGCCGTTCTTCGGCTGGATCCAGGATCTGGCGGCGCCCGATCCGACCTCGCTCTTCAACCTGTTCGGGCTGATCCCGATCACCCTGCCGCACCTGTTGATGGTCGGCGTCTGGCCGCTGCTGATGGGCATCACCATGTTCATCCAGATGCGGCTCAACCCGACGCCGCCGGACCCGGCCCAGCAGATGATCTTCACCTGGATGCCGGTGGTCTTCACCTTCATGCTGGCGGCCTTCCCGGCCGGGCTGGTGATCTACTGGACCTGGAACAACTTCCTGTCGATCATCCAGCAGAGCGTCATCATGAAGCGCAACGGCGCCAAGATCGAGCTGTGGGACAACATGCGCGGCGCCTTCAAGCGAAAACCGAAGACGTCGACCTGAGACCTGACGGGCGGGCCGAGAGCCCGCCCCTTTGCCATCGGGCCCCTTTTCCATCAGGCCCGCGTTCCATCCGGCGCGCGGCCAGCGGCAGTGGAGCCGGCATCATGACCCCGACCGACGCACCCTCCTCCGAGACCCCCTCGTCTGCGACCAGCGAGGCCGACCGGCGCTTCTTCGCCAAGCCCTGGGTGTTCGTGCGCGGCGTCCCGGCGCTGAAGTTCCTGCCGCCGGAGGGCCCGCCCGAGATCGCCTTCGCCGGCCGCTCGAATGTCGGCAAGTCGTCGCTGATCAATGCCCTGCTTGGCCAGAAGGGCCTCGCGCGCACCTCCAACACGCCGGGGCGGACGCAGGAGCTGAACTTCTTCGTGCCCGACGGCTACGGCACGGTCGAGGCCGGGCTGCCGCCGATCGTCCTCGTCGACATGCCGGGCTACGGCTATGCCAAGGCGCCGAAGGACCATGTCGACGCCTGGACGGCGCTGGTGTTCGACTATCTGCGCGGGCGGGCGACGCTGAAGCGGGTGTTCCTGCTGATCGACGCGCGGCACGGCATCAAGCCGAACGACGAGGAGGTCATGAAGCTCCTCGACAAGGCGGCGATGTCCTACCAGATCGTCCTCACCAAGACCGACAAGATCAAGCCGCCCGCCGTCGAGACGCTCCTCGCAGAAACGCAGGAGCGCACCCGCAAGCGACCGGCGGCGTTTCCAAGGCTGATCGCAACCTCCTCGGAAAAGAGCAGGGGGCTCGACGACCTGCGCGCCGAGATCCTGACGCTGGCCGAGTGACGTCCGGGGCTAACGCCGGAACGGAGCCTGCGGGTCGAACGCCTGCGGATCGGCCCGGTCCGGAGGGTCCTGCAGCCGGCGGATGCGGGCGCGGATCTCGCCGAGCAGCGCCTCCGACAGGAGCGACATGGCCTCGCCCCGGGGCGTGATCAGCCAGGACGTCATCACGATCGGCCGGCTCAGCCGGCGGAACACGACGCCGCCGCCCTGGGCGCCCGCCGAGGCGAGCGAGGGGACGATCGAGATCCCCGCCCCGGCCGCCACCATGGCGCAGGCGGCATCCGCCATCTGGACTTCGGCCACCGGATTCATCGTCGCCCCGGCACGGTGGAAGGCCGCCTCGATGATCGGATAGGACAGGTCCTCCCGGCCGAGCGCGACCAGCCGCTCGCCCTCGAGATCCTCGACGGCGACGACCTCCCGCGCCGCCAGCCGGTGGCTCGCGGGCGCGACCAGGAACAGCTCGATCTCCTCGAACTTCGCCGACTTCAGCGATGGCGACGTCGCCGGCAGGAGGCTGATGCCGAAATCCGCCTTGCCGGTGACCATCGAGTCCTCGATGCTGCGCGAGGTGCGGGTGAACAGCTGCAGCCGGAGCTCGGGACTGCGCATCAGGAGGGCCGCCGCCGCCTGCGGCGCCAGATGCATGCCGAGACCGGGGAAGGTCACCGCCGAGACCTCGCCGCGTTCCAGGTTGCGGATCGATTCGGCGATGCGCGAGATCCGCATCAGGCCGGCCTCCAGCTTCTCCGTCTCGGCGAACAGCTGGCGCGCCTCGGCGGTCGGCTTCAGCCGCCCCTGCCCCCGCTCGAACAGCGAGAAGCCGCAGGCCTCCTCGAAGCCCTTCAGAAGCTTGGTGACCGCCGGCTGACTGACGAACAGCCGCTCGGCCGCCTCGGTCACCGAGCCGGCCTTCATGATGGCGTTGAACGCGGTCAACTGGCGGATGTTGGGCTGGGCCATTCCGGTGCCGTATAACTCCCTGGAATGAGTCTATCCTTTAATTTCATTTGCGCGGAATGGGAAACGCCTAAACGATAGGCCTGCACGAAATCAGGCATCGGCAGGGAACTTCATGAAGAAACATCTCCTCATGCTCGCTGCGGCGGGATCGGTCTTCGCGACGGTCGCCGCCCAGGCGCAGACCAAGACGCTGACCGTCGGCGGCTACGGCGGCTCCTTCGAGACGCTGATGAAGGAACTGATCATTCCTCAGTTCGAGAAGACCCACGACGTCACGGTCCAGTTCGTCGCCGGCAATTCGACCGAGAACCTCGCGCGTCTTCAGGCCCAGAAGGGCAACCAGGAGCTCGACGTCGTGATCCTCGACGACGGGCCGATGTACCAGGCCGACGCGCTCGGCTTCTGCGCGCCGCTCGACGAGACGATCTCCGCCAGCGCCGACATCTACGACCTCGCCAAGATCGGCCCGAATTCGATCGGCGTGGGCTTCGTCGCCACCGGCTTCACCTACAGCACCGCATGGTTCGAGGAGAAGGGCTGGGAGCCGCCGTCGAGCTGGAAGGATCTGGAAGATCCGAAGTTCGAGCAGATCCTGTCGATCCCGCCGATCTCCAACACCTACGGCCTGCATACCCTCGTCATGATGGCGCGGCTGAACGGCGGCGGCGAGACCGACATCGATCCCGGCTACGAGGCGCTGGCCGACAAGGTGGCCCCCAACGTCCTCGTCTTCGAGCCGTCCTCGGGCAAGATGTCGGAGCTCTTCCAGTCGAAGGAGATCGCCCTGTCGATCTGGGGTTCGGGCCGCACCAAGTCGCTCGCCGACACCGGCTTCCCGGCGAAGTTCGCCTATCCGAAGGAAGGCGCCGTGGCGCTCATGCTCGCCGCCTGCCCGGTGGTCGAAAGCGACGCTCCGGAGGCCTCTCAGGAGTTCGTGAAGTATCTCCTCGACCCGGAAATCCAGGTGAAGCTCGCCGACGCGATGGGGTCGGGCCCGGTCAACAAGAAGACCGTCCTGCCGGACAACCTCGCCGAGTGGCTGCCCTATGGCGAAGAGCAGATCTCCAAGCTGGTCAAGGTCGACTGGGACGTCATCAACCCGAACCGCCAGGAGTGGACCCAGCGCTGGGCGCGCGAGGTCGAGCGCTGACAGCGGCTGCTGCCTGACCAACCGACGGGAGCGGGCCGAACGCCCGCTCCCGTCCTGCGGCGACCCGCGCGACGGAATGAACGAACGCACATGGCTATCCTGGAATTACGCGACCTGACCAAGCGCTTCGGCGAGACGGTGGCGGTCGATCGCTTCACCCTCAGCGTCGAGAAGGGCGAGTTCGTCTCGCTGCTCGGCCCGTCGGGCTGCGGCAAGACCACCACCCTGCAGATGATCGCCGGCTTCGAGACGCCGTCCGGCGGCGCGATCCATCTCAACGGCCGCGATCTGGCGAAGATCCCGGCGCGCTCGCGCGGCCTCGGCATCGTCTTCCAGACCTATGCGCTGTTCCCGCACATGACGGTCGAGGAGAATGTCGGCTTCGGCCTCGAGATGCGCAAGATCCCCGCCGCCGAGCGCAAGAAGCGGATCGCCGCGACCCTCGACCTCGTCCACCTGTCGCATCTTTCGGGCCGCTATCCGCGGCAGATGTCCGGCGGCCAGCGCCAGCGCGTCGCTTTGGCGAGAGCGTTGGTCATCGAGCCGGAGCTGCTGCTCCTCGACGAGCCCCTGTCCAATCTCGACGCCAAGCTGCGCGAGGAGATGCAGCTGGAATTGCGCCGCATCCAGCAGGAGGCCGGCGTCACCACGCTGCTGGTCACCCACGACCAGTCGGAGGCCATGGCCCTCAG
Organism: Aurantimonas sp. 22II-16-19i; assembly: GCF_002088275.1. Taxonomy (GTDB): domain Bacteria; phylum Pseudomonadota; class Alphaproteobacteria; order Rhizobiales; family Rhizobiaceae; genus Jiella. Next base: position 42,912 of record NZ_AQQS01000015.1, on the reverse strand, counting down.
CGACCGGATCGCGGTGATGCAGGGCGGCCGGCTGGTCCAGGAGGCGACGCCCTTCGACGCCTATGACCGGCCGACCAACGGCTTCGTCTCCTCCTTCCTCGGCAAGAGCAACGCCATCGACGCGCATGTGGAAAGCGTCGGCGCCGACGGCACGGTCCTGCGCTGCGGCGATCTGCGGCTGAACGGCCCGGCCCATGGCGAAACGGCGGGTCCGGTGCTGATCTCGCTGCGCCCCGAGCGGATCGAATTCTGCGGCGATGGCGAAGGCCTCGTCGCCGGCCGCGTCACCGAGCGGATCTTTCTCGGCGACCAGTGGCTGTTCAAGGTCGACACCCCCCTCGGCGAGATCCTCGTCATGCGCCGCAACAGCGGCCGGCGCGAGCCCGAGGTCGGCGAGAGCGTCCACCTCGCCTGGCAGGCGGAGCATCTGCGCATCCTGGCCGTGGAGACGGCCGCATGACCAGCGCCCGTCCGTGGCTCCTGAGCGCGCCGGCGCTCGTCATCTTCGCGGTCATGCTGGTGACGCCGCTGGTGATGACGGCGGTGCTCTCCTTCAACAGCTTCGACTTCTACGGCGGCATCAAGCCGACCTTCGGCCTCCAGAACTACGCCGACGTGCTCAGCGACGGCTATTTCTACGAGATCTTCCTGCGCACCTTCCTGATCGCGCTGGCGACCACCGTGATCGCGGCGCTGATCGGCACGCCCCAGGCCTATTTCCTGTTGCGCATGCATCCGTTCTGGCGCTCGCTGATGATCCTCGTGGTGCTCGGCCCGCTCTTGATCTCCGTCGTGGTGCGCACGCTGGGCTGGGCGATCCTCCTCGGCAACAACGGCGTCATCAACGACGCCCTGCGCACGATCGGCCTGATCGAGCGGCCGCTGAAGATGATGTACACCTCCGGCGGCATCGTGCTCGCCCTCGTCCATGTCATGGTGCCGTTCATGATCCTCGCCGTCTGGGCGGCCTTGCAGCGCCAGGACCCGGCGACGGAGAAGGCCGCCGAATCCCTCGGCGCGAAGCCTTCGACGGTGTTCCGCCGGATCGTCCTGCCGCAGGCGATGCCGGGCATCCTGTCGGGCTCGCTGATCGTCTTCTCGCTGTCGGCCAGCGCCTTCGCGACGCCGGCGATCCTCGGCGGCCGGCGGGTCAAGGTGGTCTCGACCACCGTCTATGACGAGTTCCTGAACACGCTCAACTGGCCGCTCGGCGCCGCCATCGCCATCATCCTCCTCGTCTCCGTCCTCGCCATCATGGTGGCCTGGAACCGGCTGGTGGAGAAGCGCTTCGCGGGAGTGTTCGAATGATCCGGAACAGCCTCTTCGCCAAGCTCTTCAGCCTCGTCTTCGCGATCTTCATGGTGGCACCGCTGGTGGTCGTCGTCGGCGTCGCCTTCACGCCGGAAGGGTTTCTGGAATTCCCGCCGAGCGGCATCTCGCTGCGCTGGTTCTGGGCGATCCTCGACAATCCCGACTTCATCGACGCGGCGATCATGAGCCTCAAGCTCGCCGCCGCCTCGGCGACCATCGCGACGGTGATCTGCGTGCCCGCCGCGCTCGCCATCGGCAGCAGCCGCTTTGCCGGCCGCGACGCGCTGCAGGCGCTGTTCCTGTCGCCGCTGACGGTGCCGACGGTGGTGCTCGGCATCGCCTTCCTGCGGTTCCTGTCGATGATGGGGCTGAACGGCACCTTCTGGGGCCTGGTCTTCTGCCACGTCGTCATCATCGTGCCCTTCGTCCTGCGCCTCGTCCTCGCCTCGGTCATCGGGCTCGACCCGTCGATCGCCCGGGCCGCGACGTCGCTCGGCGCCGGCGGCTGGACGGTGTTCCGGCGGATCACCCTGCCCGCCATCGTGCCCGGCATCGTCGGTGGCTGGGTGCTCGCCTTCATCACCAGCTTCGACGAGCTCACCGTCACCGTCTTCATCGTCAATCCGGCGACGACGACCCTGCCCGTCAAGCTGTTTTCCCACATCACCCAGACCACCGACCCGCTGGTCGCCTCGGTCTCCACGGTCGCCATCCTGTTCACGGTCGCGCTCATGCTGATCGTCGACCGGCTCTACGGGCTCGACCGTCTGCTCATCGGAGAAGGATCGCGCTGATGCAGAGCGATGCGCTCGTGCTTGGTGGCGGCCTCGTCGGCGCCGCCACCGCCTATGGTCTGGCCAGAGAAGGCCTCAAGGTCACCGTTCTCGACGAAGGCGACGTCGCCTTCCGGGCCTCGCGCGGCAATTTCGGCCTCGTCTGGGTGCAGTCGAAGGGCGACGGCTATCCCGACTATGCCATCTGGACCCGCCGGAGCGCCGATCTCTGGCCCTCCCTCGACGCCATGCTGAAGGAGGAGACCGGTGTCTCCACCGCCTACGAGAAGCCGGGCGGGCTGCATTTCTGCCTCTCCGAGGAGGAGCTGGAGAAGCGCAAGAGCCTGATCGCCCGGCTCCACAACGTTCATGGCGCGGCCAATTACGGCGCCCGCATCCTCGACCGGCAGGAAGTCCGGGAGATGATGCCGGAGATCGGGCCGGAGGTCGTCGGCGGCACCTATTGCGAGCATGACGGCCATGCGAGCCCGCTCTACCTCCTGCGGGCGCTGCATGACGGCATCAAGCGCCGCGGCGGCCGCATCGTCGCCGACGCCAAGGCCGAATCGATCGCCCGCGACGGCGAGGGCTATGCGGTCACCACACCGTCCGGCACCTTCCGCGCCGGGCGGATCGTGCTCGCCGCCGGCCTCGGCAACAAGGCGCTGGGCCGTAACGTCGGCCTCGACCTGAACATTGCGCCGCTGAAAGGCCAGATCCTCGTCACCGAGCGCACCCGGCCGCGCCTGAACATGCCGACCCATGTGGTCCGCCAGACCGGCGAGGGCTCGATCATGATCGGCGACAGCCACGAGGATGTCGGCTTCGACGTCTCGTCGTCCTCGGACGTGATGGCGACGCTGGCCGCACGGGCGATCCGGATGTTTCCGTTCGTCAAGGACCTGCGCATCGTCCGGTCCTGGGCGGCGCTGCGGATCATGAGCCCCGACGGCTATCCGATCTATCAGCAGTCGGAGAGCCATCCCGGCGTCTTCTCGGTCAACTGCCATTCCGGCGTCACCCTCGCCGGCTCCCACGCATTGGCCCTCGCCCCGATGATCGCGAAAGGCGCGCTCGGCGAGGAGCTTGTCGCATTCACCGCAAGGAGGTTCGATGCCCCAGCGAATTGACGCAAACGGCGAGACGGTCCGCTTCACCTTCGAGGGCCGCGACGTCGAGGCGCGCGCCGGCGAGACCATCGCCGCCGCGCTGATCGCGAGCGGCGAGACGACGACGCGGGCTTCGGTGGTGTCCGGCGCGCCGCGCGGGCCGTTCTGCATGATGGGCGTGTGCTTCGAATGCCTCGTCGAGATCGACGGCGTGCCGAACCGGCAGGCCTGCATGATCGTGGCGGAGCCGGGCATGACGGTGAACCGCCAGACGGCGGACGAGGTGGCGGCATGAACAGCTATGATGTGGTGATCGTCGGCGCCGGCCCGGCGGGCATGGCCTGCGCGACCGAAGCCAGCCGGGCCGGGCTCTCCAGCCTCGTCCTCGACGAGCAGCCGCGCCCCGGCGGCCAGATCTTCCGCGACATCGAGGTCTCGGACGACAAGCGCCGGGCGCTGCTCGGCAAGGACTATGGCGAGGGCGCGCAACTCGCCGAGGCGTTCCGTGCCTCCGGCGCCGACTACGTCTCCGGCGCCGTGGTCTGGAATGTCGACAGCGCCAAGCGCATCGATTATTCGGCGGACGGGCGCTCCCACAGCGTCGAGGCGAGGAGCCTCGTCGTCGCGACGGGCGCGATCGAGCGGCCGACGCCGATGCCCGGCTGGACCCTGCCGGGCGTCACCACCGTGGGTGCGGCGCAGATCCTTCTGAAGACCTCCGGCATCGTGTTCGAAGACCTCGTCCTCGTCGGCTCGGGGCCGCTGCTGTGGCTCGCCGCCACCCAGATGATCACCGCCGGCGTGCCGCCGAAGGCCATCGTCGAGACCGTGCCGAGGAGCCGCTACCGGGCCGCCGCGCGGCATGTGGTGCGGGCGCTGCCCGGCTGGCGCTATCTCGCCAAGGGTTTTGCGATGATGCGGGCGGTGAAGCGGGCCGGCGTGCCGGTCCACCGCGACGCCGAGGACATCGCCATCGAGGGCGACAAGGCGGCCACCGCCGTGAGCTTTTCCAGCGGCGGCAAGCGGCACCGGATCGAGACGGCGCATGTGGCGCTGCACCAGGGCGTCGTGCCGAACCAGCAGATGACCCGGGTGATGAACTGCCAGCATCGCTTCGACGAGAGCCAGCGGGCCTTCCTGCCGGTGCTGGGCGAGGATTTCGAGACCTCGGTGCCGGGCGTCTTCGTCGCCGGCGACGGGGCCGGCATCGGCGGGGCGAAGTCGGCGGCGATGCGCGGCCGGCTCGTCGCCATGCGGATCGCGGAGAAGGCCGGCAGGCCGGTCTCGGGAGAGCGCGCCGATCTGCGCGCCGCGCTTGCAAAGGATGGCGCCGTGCGGCCGCTGCTCGAGGCGCTCTATGCGCCGTCGGACGACGTCCTGTCGCCGGCCGACGCGGTGATGGTCTGCCGCTGCGAGGAGATCACCGCCGGGCAGATCCGCGAGGCCGTGGCGCTGGGCGCGCCGGGGCCGAACCAGGTGAAGTCGTTCCTGCGGGCCGGCATGGGTCCCTGCCAGGGGCGCATGTGCGGCCTTGCGGTGAGCGAGATCATCGCCGCTGCACGCGGCGAATCGCCCTCCACCGTCGACTATTACCGCATCCGCCCGCCCCTGAAGCCGCTGCTCCTGTCGGAGCTCGCCGGCCTCGGCGCGGAGGCCCCGCGCGAGGCGGCGGAATAGACGAAACCCTCAGAAGGCGTCATCCCATGACCAACCGGACGGCGGACCTCCTCGTCATCGGCGGGGGAATCCACGGCTGCTCGGCCGCGCTGCATGCCGCCATGCGCGGCCTCGACGTCGTCGTGATCGAGAAGGACACGGTGGGGCGCCATGCCTCCGGCGTGAATGCCGGCGGCGTGCGGCGGCTCGGCCGCCACTATGCCGAGGTGCCGATCTCCCAGCGCTCGATGGAGATCTGGCACCGGATCGAGGAACTCGTCGACGACGACTGCGGCTTCCAGCGGGCACCGCAGATCAAGGTGGCCGAGAGCGAGGCCGACCTCGAGGAGCTGAAGGCCCGCGCCGCGCATCTGCGGGCCATGGGGTTCGAGCACGAGGTCGTCCTCGACCGCGGCGAGCTGCGCGCGCATCTGCCGGCGGTGGCCGAACACTGCGTCGGCGGCCTCGCCAGCCTCGACGACGGCTTCGCCCAGCCCTACCAGACGACCTTCGCCTTCAGCCGCAAGGCCCGCGCGCTCGGCGTGCGCTTCGAGGAGAACTGCCGGGCGCAACGGGTGACGCGCGTCGGGTCCGACTTCAAGGTGACCACCGACCGGGGCGTCTTCACCGGCCGCCGGCTGCTCAACTGCGGCGGCGCCTGGGCCGGCGAGATCGCCCGGCAGCTCGGCGAGCCGGTCGAGGTCGAGCCGACGGCGCCGATGATGCTGGTGACGTCCCGCATGCCGCGCTTCTGCACGGCCGTCGTCGGCAACCAGAGCCGGCCGCTCTCCTTCAAGCAGATGGCCAACGGCACCGTGGTCATCGGCGGCGGGCTGCGCGGCCGGGCCCTGCCCGACACCAACGTCTCCGAGCTGATCTTTTCCGAGCTGCGCCGGACCGCCGAGACGGCCATCGCCATCTTTCCGATCATGAAGGGCGCGAGCATCGTGCGCTCCTGGGCCGGCATCGAGGGCCGCATGCCCGACGGCATTCCGGTGATCTCGCCCTCCTCCACCGAGGAGGGCGCCTATCACGCCTTCGGCTTCTCGTCCCACGGCTTCCAGATGGGGCCGGGCGTCGGCGAGATCATGGCCGAGCTGGTCGCCACCGGCCGCACCAACGCGCCGATCGCACCCTTTGCGATCACCCGTTTCGCCCCGGAGGCCGATGCCTCCGGATCATCCCTCACGCAGACCGAAGGACTTTCAGCGTGATCACCCGCCACATCCAGACCAAGATCAACCACCGCGTCGTCGAGCACAACGGCGTCCTCTATTTCGGCGGCCTCGTCGCCGACGACAAATCCAAGGACATGAAGGGCCAGACGGCGGAAATCTGCGCCAAGCTGGACGATCTCCTCGAAAAGGTCGGCTCCTCCAAGGAGAAGCTCCTGACGGCGATGATCTACATCTCCGACTTCGCCGCCAAGGACGGCATGAACGAGGCGTGGCTGGAGTGGATCCCGGCCGAGCACCTGCCGACCCGGGCCACCATCGGCGTCGCCGAACTCGGCAAGGACGTCCTGATCGAGGTGGTCATCTCCGCCGCGAAGTAAGCGCTCTTCTGCGAAGCGAGAACCGGGGGCCTCGGATCCGCAAGGATCCGGGGCCTTCTTGCGTCGAGTCATAGGTCTGCGAACGCTACAGACGATTTGCGAGCCGGCAGCAAGAATTAACGAAATCTGACGCGTGAAAGATGGGGACGGGGCACCCGCGCGATTTGCAGGTCTTGAGCGATGCTCTATCCCTGCAACGTCGCCGACTTGGCGATCTCGTAACAGGAGGTAGCCGTGATACACGGACTACATTTATGTGGCGGAGTGCCGCCCCCAGTCAGTCTTCTTAATGAACATGTAGCGGCAATCGACCGAGTACATATAAAGGCAAGCATGCTTGAGGTTACCGCCGAGGGGCAGACCGCCTCCACGGCGATCTGCATCCTCGGGGCAATCTTCCTGATGCTCGCCCTCCGGCCAAAGAGATAAACGAGCTACAAGCTGGCGCGTGGACCCTGGTCCACGCTCCTTTTCCTACGAACGGACAAAGTGCTGGTCAACGGTTTTCTGGACCGATCGTCGACAGCTAGGCGATATCCAGTCTCAGCTGGAGAAAAGCATCGATGTATCGCCAAGCGCCCGATAACTCGGATCTACGCAGACCAGCCACCCTACGACTTGCTGTCCAACACGCCGCGCGCAATCGCGCGCTTCGTGTGCAAAATCCCGAATTGAGATCTGAGGGAAAAATGGTGCTGTGAGAGAGGATTGAACTCTCGACCTCTCCCTTACCAAGGGAGTGCTCTACCACTGAGCTACCACAGCGCCGCGGGCGCCTTCTTCGATGATTTCGCCGGGCGCGTCAACACCCGATCGCGCGGTTTCACCGGAAAGGCCGCAGGGCGGACAGGTTTTGCCTGCCCGCCACCGGGTTCGTCTAGGCGCGCTGGCTGGCGCGGGGCTTACGGGCGCCGGGAATCAGGCCCAGGGGCGTTCCGATTCCAGCTGCTTCTCGTAGTCGGCGATCGAATCGGCCCGCTCCAGCGTCAGGCCGATGTCGTCGAGGCCGTTGATCAGGCAGTGCTTGCGGAACGGATCGATGTCGAAGGAGATCTCGCCGCCGTCGGGGCCGGAGATCGTCTGGCGTTCCAGATCGACGGTGAGGCGGGCGTTCGAGCCGCGCTCGGCGTCGTCCATCAGCAGAGCGAGCTGCTCGGGCGTGACGCGGATCGGCAAAATGCCGTTCTTGAAGCAGTTGTTGTAGAAGATGTCGGCAAACGACGTCGAGATCACGCAGCGGATGCCGAAATCGAGCAGCGCCCAGGGGGCATGCTCGCGGGAGGAACCGCAGCCGAAATTGTCGCCGGCGACGAGGATCTCGGCGTTGCGATAGGCCGGCCGGTTGAGGACGAAGTCGGGATTGTCGGTGCCGTCGCCGTTGTAGCGCAGCTCGGCGAAGAGGCCGGTGCCGAGGCCGGTGCGCTTGATCGTCTTCAGATAGTCCTTGGGAATGATCATGTCGGTGTCGACATTGACGATCGGCAGGGGCGCGGCGACCCCGGTCAGCTTGTCGAATTTCTGCATGTCTGCCTCGAAGGTGGTGTCGGTCTCGCCCCGATCGATAGCATGACTGACGGCCGTGGTGAAATCGGCGGCATCCGCCCCTGCCCCATACGCCGCAAACGCAGAACCGGCAGCGCTTGCGCGCTGCCGGTCCCGGTATCCCTGTCGGATGGCGTTCGAGGATGTCGGATCACATCTGCTCGGTCTGGGCGCCGGAATTCGGCCGCGCCTTGCCGAGGCTCGGAACCTGGCCTTCCGGCTCCGGCTGCTGCTTGACCGAGAACTCACCGCGGCCGTCGAAGGAGGGGCCGGAGGACCAGCGGCCCTGGGGCGCTTCCTTGTCGAGCAGCGTGTTGAGATAATAGTAGGAGTGCTGCATCGCCTCGTGGTTCTCCGGGGTGGAGTTGGGGATCGGCAGCGCCGCGGCAAGACCGCCGAGTTCCTCGATCACCGCCAGCCACTGCTGCTGGTGCATCGTGTCGCGGGCGATGAGGAAGGAGAGCATGTCCTTCATGCCGCTGTCGTTCGTCAGATTGTAGAGCCGCGACGCGAGAACACGCCCGCCCGCCTCGGCGGTGACGTTGGCCAGCATGTCCGCGCCGATGTTGCCGGTAGCGTAGACATGGCTCATGTCGAAGGGCACGCCATTGGCGTTGACCGGCATCGCGGAGAGGCCCGACGAAAGGAGATGACGCGGATTGGCACCGCCCAGAATGGCGTTGACCACCGGGTCCTTCGCCGCCTCTTCCTGCGCGGTCACCGGAGCGCCCTCGAGGTTGAGCGCCACGGCATGGCCGAGGAACTCGATGTGCGAGAGCTCTTCCGTGGCGGTCGAGATCAGCATGTCGCGGATGCGGTCGTCGCCGCGGGCGCCCATCGCCTGGAAGAAATACTGCATGGCGACGCGGATCTCGCCCTCGATGCCGCCGATCGCCTGCTGCAGGAGCTTGGCGAACTGCGGATCGGGGGTGTCGACGCGCACGGTGTACTGGAGCTTCGAGGAATGGTGAAACATGGATCGTCCCTTTTGACTGTGGGGAGAGTGCTGGGTCTCAGGAGGGGTCCGCGGGGGCGGACGGCCCTCCGGGATCGCGGGGGCAAAGCCCGCGTTTGTCCGCGCGCGAGGCGCAGCTCGCGTCACGGATGATCTCGTCATGAGCAAGCGCCGGCGGCCGGCCGGGCGCGAACCCGGCCGGCGCCCGGATCAGAGCGCCGAGGCGGTCTTGTCCATCCACTCGCGGTGGCGCTCTTCGTCGGCCAGCGCCTTGGCGAAGAAGGCCCGCGACTTCTCGACCGCGTCCGGATGGTTGGTGGCGCGGGAATAGGCGGTGACGGTATCGTCCTCGTTGGTCTTCATCGCCTTGAGGATGCTCTTGTCGCCCATCAGCTGCGCCAGAGCGATCTTGCCGGTGGTCAGCCACTGCTTGGCGTCGCCCTCCTGGGGCGCATCGATGCCGAGCTCCGCCGCCATCTCGTTCAGCACTTCGAGGTGCTGCATGTGGTCCTGCTTGAAGCGTGCGATCTGGGACGAGAGCGCTGCATCGGAAAGCTTCTCGATCGTCGATTCATAGGCGGCGATCGCATCGCGCTCCAGCAAGATGAGATCCTGAACGAGCGAGTTGATGCCACTCTCGTGTCCTACCGTGGTCGCCATTGGGGCCTCCTGCCGTGGTTGGGATTCACGGGGTAGAAGCGCTGCCGCAATTGATCGTTCCAAGTCATGTCCGGCGTAAATACTCCGACGGCTAAACGTCATGCTTTGGACATTTTAGCAGCGGCCATCACTTATTTAAGCACTGTAACATTGTCGAAAGCACTGAGCGCATCGAGGCGGTGGCGCAGCAAGCGGACGGAGGGGCGCGCGCCGGCGCATGGCGCTTGCGCGGCGCGGCGATTTGAGCGAGACGAACGGCCATGACCGAGCTTCTCCTGCGCTCCCTCCTGTTCGTGCCCGCCGCCAATCCGCGGGCGCTCGAAAAGTCCGACGGCCTTCTCGCCGACGGGCTGATCTACGACCTCGAGGACTCCGTCGCCCCCGAGGCCAAGGAAGACGCGCGCGAGGCCCTGCGCGACCATCTCGCCGCAGGCGGCTTTTCCGGGTTCCGGATCGTGCGCATCAATCCGCTCGAGACCCGCGAGGGCGCGGAGGATCTCCTGATGGCGCGCGGCGCCGGCATCGACGCCGTGCTGCTGCCGAAGGTGGAGGACGAGGACGGCCTGCGGGACGCTGCCCGGGCCCTCGACGAGATGGACGCACCGGCGAAGTTGCGGCTCTGGGCGATGATCGAGACGCCGCGCGGCGTCGCGAAGGCCGAGAAGATCGCGCGAAAGGGCGTGCGCGGCCGGCTGTCGGCCCTCGTCGTCGGCCCCAACGACATTCGGCTGGCGACCAACCTGCGGCCGGACGCGGAGCGGACCGAGCTCCTGCCCTGGCTGATGCAGATCGTGCTGGCGGCCAAGGCGAACGGCCTCTCGGTTCTCGACGGCGTCTATGGCGACTTCCGCGACGTCGACGGTTTCGAGCGGGAATGCGCGGCCGGCCGGCGCATGGGGTTCGACGGCAAGACGCTGATCCACCCGCGGCAGATCGACATGGCCAATGCCGCCTTCGCACCCTCCCCGGCGGAGATCGCCGAGGCCGAAGCCATCGTCGCCGCCTTCGCCCGTCCGCAGAACGCCGGTCGCGGGGTGATCCAGATCGACGGCCGGATGATCGAACGGCTCCACCTCACCGAGGCCCGGCGCGTCCTTGCCATGCGCGATGCCATCGCAGCGCGCGGCGCGGCCGCCTGAACAGAAGGTCGACAGAATGAAACTCTATCGTCTCCTCACCGGCCCCGACGATGCCAGCTTCTGCCACAAGGTCTCGCTGGCCCTGTCGAAGGGCTGGGAGCTCTATGGCTCGCCCACCTACGCCTTCGACGCGGAGGAGAAGACCATGCGCTGCGGCCAGGCGGTGACCAAGACCGTGCCGCGCGAGGACTACGATCCGGAGATGAAGCTCGCCGAGCAGTAGCCGGGGCTCGTGGCGGCTGCCCTCACCGGCCGGGCGGGCAAGGCGCACCGCGCCGGGACGCCCTGGCGGGAGCGTGTCCGCGAGGATGCGCCGCGGGGGACCGTCGTCCGGCAAAGGATCCAAACGCCGTCACGACACACCGGCGATGGAACGCGCCCTGCCTCCTGCGATTGTCCAGGGATCACCGGCAGCGGGAATTCCCGATGAAGAGGGTTTCCCAGGCAAGAGGAGAGAACCCATGGCGGCATCGCACATCGTCATCGACCACAACGACATCAAGGCCTTCGCGACGCGCACCGGCGGCAAGCCGTCGGTGGTCTCGGACACCAAGGGGAGCGGCGGGCCGGGCCTCCTGCGCTTCGACCACGGCCAGGACAACGAGGGCCTGGAAGAGATTTCCTGGGACCGCTTCTTCGAGATCTTCGAGGAGCAGGAACTCGCCCTGATGCTCGACACCTCCGGCGACAATCCGAACTTCAACAAGTTCGTCAGCCGCAACCAGGACTAGAGCGGGATGGCTTGTCTTCGAAACGCCGCCCCGCTCAGGATGTTTGTTTCCGCATGATCTTCTCCGAAAGCCGGCAAGCCACCTGTCGGGATCATGCTCTACGGCAGGACTGACCCGGACATGCAGGAACGGCGGCGGGCGAGGCGTTCGATCATTCTTCTGAGAAGCCTCGCCGTCGCCCTCCTGCTGTTTGCGGCAAGCCTCGCTCTCGGCACGCTTCTCGAGCGACCGGGTGTCGAGCGACCGGGCGTCGAGCGCTCGGGGGTCGCCGCGGCAGACGGCATCGCCGCGGGCGATCCCGCGGCGGCCGCGACCACCCACCGCATCCTCCTCCTGAAGGGGCCGATCCACAGCGACATCGCCCTCCCCGCCGATCCACAGACGCGCCAGAGCTTCGCCTTTCTCGCCGACGCGGGGCTGCCGGCCTCGCGCCCGGACGTCGAGTGGATCATCGTCGGTTGGGGCGGGCGGAGCTTCTACACCGAGACCCCCACCTGGGCGGACCTGAAGCCGATGCCGCTCCTGAAGACGATCACCGGGGATGCCTCGGCGATGCATGTGGCGCTTGCCGGCCCCATCGATGCGGACCACCCCGACGTCAGGGCGTTCGCGCTGACCGGAACAGCCTATCAGCGGATGGTGACGGCGATGCTCGCCGGCTTCACGCCGGGGCCGGATGCAGGGACGGTGGAGATCGCCGGCAAGAACTATGGTCCCTACGACCGCTTCTTCGAGGCGGAAGGGACCTTCCACCTTCTAGCCAACTGCAATGCCTGGACGGCGGCGATGCTGCGCGAGGCCGGCATCGCGACGGGGCTGTGGACGCCGCTGCCGGGTCTCCTGTTCCTGTCCCTCGACCTGCACGGCGGGACCTGACGGGGCACGGCCCGGATGCCGGAGACGGCGCCGGCGGCACGGCAACACCTTCGGGGGCCGCGCGGACGAGGCGGAGCGAAACGCGATGGCGGCCGGGACGGTTTCTGCACCCGCGATCATCCGCCGCTGCACCTATGCTCCCGGGCCCGTTGCTCCCGGGCCTGTCGCTCCCGGGCCTGTCGCTCCTCGGCCCGATGCTCCTCGGCCCGTCGCTCGCTCGGATGCGGGCGGGCGGGGCCGCCGGCGAGGAGCCCGATGGCGGCGACGATGATCGTGAGGACATCCTTCATCGGCCCGACCTTCCTCGAAAGACAGTTTCGAGGAAGTGGAAGCCGCAGAGCGAGACGCTACAGCATTCACACCTCTCGAAAAACTCTTCTGAGACAGCGCTGCGGTTGCGATTGGAGGCGCCGGGGGCGGAGAAAAGGAAGGGGCCAGCCCCAACGCGTCGTCATTCTCGGGCCGTCCCTACCGCATTCACACCTCTCCTTTCGGAGACGAACGATCGGCCGGCCGTGATCCGTATCGACGTCGCAGAAACGGTCAAAGCAACAAAGCTTCGTCATCCCGGGCTTGACCCGGGATCCACTCCTCTGCCCTGGAAGCGGCCAATCGCTCCAGAAGATTCAACGGCTTCGGATTGTCTGTCGCTGCGGCGGCGATGATTTGGAATGAATCCCGGCTCGGGGGCCGGAATGACGAAGCTTCGACTGTCGCGACCTTCATCCGGCTCCAACGCCGCCAGCACGAACTGCCGACGAAGAACCGGACGAGATGTGTGAATGCGATAGGGCCCCGTCCCGAGAATCCAGGGATCGTCGGGCGCATTTCGTTCCAGCTGCAGAAGGGGGCTCTAGCTGCAGAAGGCGGAAGGGAGCGATGGTGCGGCGGGGGCCCCTGGATTCTCGGACGGGGCCAGAGAATGACGAAGCTGCGAAGTTTGCCACCCCCTTCAACGGTGACATCACTTGGTATCGGCTTGCCAATGAAGCCCCCTGAGATGTGTGAATCCTGTAGGGGCGAAACGGGGCCTCCGGACGTCGGAGGGGCCCGGCCGGGATCGCGGATGTCAGCTCCGCGCGATCGCGTTTCGTAGAGGCCCGCCGAGCCGGTCGACCGGATGGCGGGTCAGTCGGCCTGGCGCTCCAGGTCTTCCATGTCGGCGTCCGACAGCCCGAAATGGTGGCCGATCTCGTGGATCAGCACGTGGCGCACGATCGCCTCCAGCGTCTCGTCGTTCTCGGCCCAGAAATCCAGGATCGGCCGGCGATAGAGGAGGATGCGGTTGGTCATCTCGCCGGTGACGGGAACGCCGAGATCGCCGATCGGGCGACCCTCGAACAGGCCGAGGATGTCGAACTCGGTCTCGAGCTCCATCTCCTCGATCACGTCCTCTTCGGGAAAGTCGGCGACGATGAAGCGGATCTCGCCGCAGAGCGAGCGGAACTCCTGCGGCAGGTCGGCATAGGCCGCGATGGCCATGGCCTCGATATCGCCGAGACTGGCGGCCCGGCTTCCTCCGAGCGTGGCGATCCGCGTGTCATCCATGGTCTGTCCTCGAGCTTCATTCCGGCGGCAGGGGGCAGATAGGGGCGGGCCGGCCTTGCTGAAAGAGTGCCGGACGGGGTTGGCGCGACGAATTCGCAGATCCGCGGCACGCCGGCTCGGCCGGAACACCGGGCGCCCGGCCCGCCAGACGAAAAACGCCGCCACGGCCGGCGGCCGGGCAGCGTTTTCGTCGAATGTCATTTCGGTTGTCGTCCCATGCGGAATGCCGCTCGTGGGACGCCAGTCCCGTCGCCCGGCGGGATCAGCCCCGCGGCGCCAGGACCATCATCATCTGTCGGCCCTCGAGCTTGGGCTCCGCCTCGACCTTCGAATACTCGGCCGTATCGTCCTTGACGCGGTTGAGCAGCTTCATGCCGAGTTCCTGGTGGGCCATCTCGCGCCCGCGGAAGCGAAGCGTGACCTTGACCTTGTCGCCCTCGTCGAAGAAGCGTCGCACGGACTTCATCTTCGTCTCGTAATCGTGCTCGTCGATGTTCGGACGCATCTTGATCTCTTTGACCTCGATGGTCTTCTGGCGCTTGCGCGCCTCGGCGGCCTTCTTCTGGCTTTCGTATTTCAGCTTGCCGAGATCGAGGATCTTGCAGACAGGCGGATTGGCTGTCGGAACGATCTCGACGAGGTCGAGGCCAGCCTCCTCTGCCATCGCAAGCGCTTCCTGCGTCGCGATCTGGCCGCGATTCTGGCCCTCGTGGTCGATGAGCTGAATCTGCGGAACACGGATATCACGATTGGAGCGGGGCCCCTCCTTTTGAGCCGGCGGTGCACGGAATGGTCTGCGAATGGTCGTATTCTCCGGTTGTTGACGACTGATAGCTGGGTAGAACGCCCGGGGACGACGATCGTTTCGATCGACGCCCCGGCAAAACTCACGAGCACGCCCGACGGCGCGCTCCTCGTCCTTATAGCACCGATCGGAACACTTGGCACCAGCATGGCGCGGCTTTCCGCCCTCGGGCCCGGACGTGGCCGCCGAGGGGGGATCGGCGCGCGGTCGTGGGCCTCACGGATATGGGTGCCGCGGTCGGGTTTGTCAGCCCTTGCCGCCGACCTCGCAAAGCCCACGCTTGGCCCTAGCTGATCACGCGACGGCGCCAGTCGGGCGCCTCGCAGGAATGGAGCGCTGTCATGGCGAACGATCACGCAATCCGCGAGCACATGGAGATCATCGGGGCCGACGGGGTGCATGTCGGCACGGTCGACACGATCGAGGGCGACCGGATCAAGCTGACGAAGCAGGATGCCGGCGAGGGTTCGCACCGCGGCCATCACCACTTCGTCCCGCTCGGCCTCGTGGCGGAGGTCGAGGGCGACCGGGTCCGCCTCTCGGCGAATGGCGACGTCGCGGTGTCCTTCGAAGAGGAAGAAGACGGCAAGCCGGCCTGACGGCGCTGCAGGCACGGGCGGTCAGGCGGAGCCTCGCAGGGATCCGCGGGCCGTTCGCGCCGCGCTTTTCGAGCGGCAACAGCGGCAAACGGCGGTCACTGAGAGACACGAGGAGAAGAGATGCCGGCAGACGAGGACACCAGCGGCGGCGCCAACTCCGCCATCTCCGATCGCGAGATCGCCGGACGCCTGACGGTCGGCGACGGCGCCGGCGCGCGCGCGATCGCCTGGCGCCGTCTCGAAGGCCGGAGCCCCACCATCGTCTGGCTCGGCGGCTACCGCTCCGACATGCGGGGTACCAAGGCGGAACGGCTGCTCGCCTTCGCGGCCGACCGCGGCCTCGGCTACTGCCGCTTCGACTATTCCGGGCACGGCGAATCCGGCGGGCGGTTCGAGGACGGCACCATCGGCGGCTGGACCGCCGAGGCGGCGGCGGTGATCGCCGCGCTCGGCGACGGGCCGGTGGTGCTGGCCGGCTCCTCCATGGGGGCGTGGGTGGCGCTCAATCTCGTCTGCCGGGCGGAGCGCTACGGCATCGGGCGGCGGGTCAAAGGGATGCTGCTGCTCGCCCCGGCGCCCGACTTCACCGAGCGGCTGCTCCTGCCCAGGCTGACAAAGCAGCAACTGGCCGCCATCGAGACCGAGGGGCGGCTCGAGATCGCCTCCGACTATTCGCCCGAGCCGGACGTCTACACCCGCGCCCTGTTCGCGGACGGCCGCGACAATCTCGTCCTCGACGGACTGATCGACACCTTCTGTCCCGTCACCATCATCCAGGGCATGGCCGATGCGGACGTTCCCTTCGAACACGCCCTCACCCTCGTCGAGCACCTGCCGCATCACGCGGTGATCCTCAGCCTGGTGCGCGACGGCGACCACCGCCTGTCGCGGCCCCAGGACCTCGACCTGATGGAGCGGAGCCTGCTCGATCTCGTCGAGGCGGCAGACTAGCTGGTTCGGGCATTCGTAAAGTCCACTGGCTTCCGGCATCTGTCGCGCAACTGTGACGAAACTGTCACACATATGCGGGATGCGCGGAATTTCCTCAATACTCCAGCGACTTAGGAGCGGCATCGGCTAGCCGCGCCTGCATCCTCTGAGCGAAACTCGCGTGATGCAATCGCCGATCCGGCGATTGGTTGGCGTCGGGCTGGCGTCGGGCTGGCATTGCGGCCACTGCCGCACTGCACAATCGATTGACAGCTTACGAAATTGCATCGAACATCGGCAGATCAACCCGACGACAGACCTGCGGATGAGGGGACGCATGGAGGGAATTCGCGCGATCGGCGCCACGCTGTTGCTTTGCCTGGCGCCTGCCTTGTTCACCCTGCCGGCTTCCGCGATGGAGGCGCGGGAACCGTTCATGCAGATCGGGGTCTCGGCCCCGCGGCCGCTCGGCCATCAGGATTTCTGCCGCCGGGAGCCGACCGAGTGCCGACCGATCGCGCGGCACGGCCAGCCCGAGCCTGTCGAACTCGACCCGGCGCTGATCCACGCCATCGCCAGGATCAACGTCTCGGTCAATTCGGCGATCAAGGCCAAGCCCGACGAAGACCTCTACGGCATCGAGGAATACTGGACCTATCCGGGCACTGCCGGCGACTGCGAGGACTTCGCGCTGGAGAAGCGGCGGCAGCTCCACGAGCGGCTCGGCATCGACTATGCCTCCCTGCTGCTGACCGTGGTGCGCAAGCCGAATGGCGAAGGCCACGCCGTCCTCACACTCCACACCACGGACGGGGATTTCGTCCTCGACAATCTCAACTGGCGCATCCTCGCCTGGCGCGACACGCCCTATGCCTTCCTGAAGCGCCAGAGCGCCGCCGACCCCGGCCAGTGGAACCGCATCGCCAACGGTCGCGACGTCCTCGTCGGCGCCGTCGAGCGGTAGGCTCGAACGACGTCAGGGGTAAGAGGGTCGTCAGGGAGGCGGTCGTCAGGAAGGCGGGGCGCGCGTCTCTCCCGTTTTCGTCTCGGGTCGTCCCGGACTGCGGGCACCCTGCCCCAAGACCGCATTCGGTCTGCCGCCTCCGCCACGCTGGCGGCCGGCGCTCGGATCGACGGGCGGCGGGCGGCGGGCAAATATATCCTCGCTTCTTTAACTGATTGATATTCAGCCGGCGCTCTTTCGCCCTAGCCTGCGGTTCGTGGATGGGGCCAGCGCATCAGGCGCAGGTCGGCGAGAACCCTCCACCGCTAATCCAGCAACGGCTCAGGATCCTGACGGGCCGAGCCGTTGGGAGATGCCGGATCCGTCGAGGCGTGCCAGCGCCTGGCGAGGGTCCGGAGGCAGGGCCGGGGTGCATGTTCGATGCCCCTGGAAGCAGGCAAGCGTTGGGAGGATCTGATGCCATCGCAGCACCAAGGCGACGCCGCAAGCGATCGCGAGGTCCTGACAAAATTCTCCGGCTGGTCCGCGTCCGGCAACGTGCTTCGAAGGATCGGAACTCGCATGCGGATCGACGACGACAAGGATCTCGCTGAAGAAGTCGAGAGCGCGCTCCGTGCTCTCGGAATTGCCGCGACCGGGAAGAACGATCCGGAGCGGATCTCCCACGCCGTCTCAGATCTGCGATCGGGCGGCCATGCGCCCCGCATCGCCGTCACCCGCCGGATCTGGCGCCAGAGCCGGGACTAGAGCGGGATGAGATCAGCCTCGATCGACATGCCGCTGCATCCTCTTGTTGCCGCATGATCTTTCCCGAAAACCGGTTCCCACTTTCCGGGATCATGCTCTAGGCCCCGCCTCTCCCAGCCGCGTCGCGGCCTCAAGCCTCGGGCGAGGCCGCAATCCGCAGCGGGCCGGACTGCAAGCAGCAGTCGCTCTTCAGAACAATCCCATCTTCCCCGAGCCTTCTGGTCCGCAAAACGGCGGCGCACTCTCCCGTTCCCGACGTCCCTCGCCCGGCTTCCTCGCCCGGCCTTCGCCCGCCTGTGGCGCGCCGTCAGCTCTCGTCTTCGTCGGCATTGTCGATGGCCGGGCCCGCAATCACATAGCTTCCCGACAGCCAGCGATTGAGATCGACGGACTTGCAGCGCGGCGAGCAGAACGGGAAGGTCTCGCGGTTCGAGAGGCGCCCGCATTCGGGGCATTTGCGCTTCGGGCGCAGCGGGGTGGGCCTGGCCGGTTCTCGGGTCATCGCTCGTCTGCCGTCGATCAATCCGAATGGTCGGTTCGCGCGGGCCTCTCCTCGCCGGAGGCATGCGCAGACCCGAAGGAAGGGCTCTCGCCGCCGTCCTTGTCGACGGCGACCGGCATCCGGACGCGCTTTTCGCCCGTGCCCGAAGCGGGCGCCGTGGCGGCCAGTTCGGCCGGCGGCGACGCGGCGGAATCGCGCGGGGCGGGATCCTGCCGGGTGCGATCCTGCGGTGCAGGGTCTTGCGGGGTGAGGTTCTGCGGGGTGGGGTCGAGGGTCATGGGCTCGAGGGCGCGCAGGACCGCGACCTCGGCAGCCTCGCGATCGGCCGCCGGCCTGTCGCGGCCCGTCGGCGGAGCCCCATCGTCGCCGCGAGCATCGGCTCGCCCGGACGGCGGCGGCGCCTCGTCCGCTTCGTCCGGATCCGGATCCGGATCCGGCCAATCCCCGTCCGTCTCGTCCTCCAGCACCATGCGCGGCGCGCGCCAGGTGGCATGGATGTCGTAGCCCTCGCCTGCGAGCAGCGCCAGCGTCTCGGCCAGCGGCAGCCCGACGACACTGGTATAGGAGCCGATGAGGCGGACGACGAAGCTGCCGGCCAGCCCCTGGATGGCATAGCCGCCCGCCTTGCCGCGCCACTCGTCGGAGGCGATGTAGCTCTGGATGTCCTGGCGCGACAGCCGCTTGAAGCGGACCCGCGTCTCGATCAGGCGCTGGCGCAGGGCGCCGGTCGGCCCGATCACGCAGATGCCGGTATAGACGCGGTGGGTGCGGCCGGAGAGCGTCCTCAGATTGGCGAGGGCGTCGTCGGTGATCTCGGCCTTCGGCATGATCTGCCGTCCGACCGACACGACGGTGTCGGCGGCCAGAATCGTCGACGGGCCATAGTCCAGCTCGCGCAGGCGCCGCGCCGCGACCTCCGCCTTGCCCTTGGACAGCCGCTTGGCGAGCGAGCGCGGATGCTCGCTCCTTTGCGGCGTCTCGTCGATGTCGGCCGGCATCAGCCGGTCCGGCTCGATGCCGGCCTGCTGGAGAAGCGCCAGCCGCCGGGGCGACCCGGAGGCGAGGACCAGACGTTGGGAGGAGGCCATCGGGATACGCGGCTTGGGCTTACTTGAAGCGATAGGTGATGCGACCCTTGGTCAGGTCGTAGGGCGTCATCTCGACCAGCACCTTGTCGCCGGTGAGCACGCGGATGCGGTTCTTGCGCATCCGGCCGGCCGTGTGGGCGATGATCTCGTGATCGTTCTCGAGCTTGATCCGAAATGTCGCATTCGGCAGGAGCTCGGTGACGACGCCCGGAAATTCGAGAACTTCTTCTTTTGCCATACGTGGAGTGATCCTAGATTTCGTTGCGCTGCGGCCCGGCGAACGGGTGCCGCGCGTTGGAGCGATGGTCGGGCGGCTGGCCCGCGGCACCGCGTGGATGTTGCATTTCATCGAGACGGCAGGCGGCCTCGACGGGGAATGTGCGTTGCGGACAGTCCTCGTCGAAGCCGCCATGGAGCCGTGTTCGCACCACACCGGGCACGGTCAACCGGAAACGCCCCTTAAATCGGCGCAAACGCTGAAAAATGCAAGCCGGTCCACGGAGCGGCGGGCCTGCGCGGCCCGGCGCCTCGCCGTCAGCTGGAAATGCGCTCGATCTCGGCGCCGCAGCGGCCGAGCTTTTCCTCCAGCCGCTCGAAGCCGCGATCGAGGTGATAGACCCGGCTGACCTCGGTGTCGCCCTCGGCGACCAGCCCGGCGATGACCAGCGAGACCGAGGCGCGAAGGTCCGTCGCCATGACCGGCGCGCCCTTCAGCCGCGGGACGCCCTCGATCCGCGCCACTTGGCCGGCGAGCTGGATCCTGGCGCCGAGCCGCGCCAGTTCCTGGACGTGCATGAAGCGGTTCTCGAAGATCGTCTCGGTGATCGAGGCGGTGCCGGACGCCCGGGTCATCAGCGCCATGAACTGCGCCTGGAGGTCGGTCGGGAAGCCCGGATAGGGATCGGTGACGACGTCGACCGGGGAAATGCCGCCGCCATTGCGATAGACCCGGATGCCGTCCTCGACCGGCGTCACCACCGCGCCGGCCCGCGCCAGCGTCTCGACAGCGGTCGGCAGGAGGTCGACGCTGGTGCCCGTCAGCGTCACGTCGCCGCCGGTCATCGCCACGGCCATGGCATAGGTGCCGGTCTCGATGCGGTCCGGCAGCACCCGGTGGCGCGCGCCGGAGAGCGAGCGCACGCCGTCGATGCGGATGGTCGAGGTGCCGGCGCCGGAGATCTTGGCGCCCATCGCCGTGAGGCAGGTGGCGAGATCGACGATTTCCGGCTCGCGGGCGGCGTTTTCGAGGATGGTCTCGCCCTTCGCCAGCGTCGCGGCCATCATCAGCACGTGGGTCGCGCCGACCGAGACCTTGGGCAGCCGGTAGCGATTGCCGACAAGGCCGCCCTTGGCCTTGGCCACCACGTAGCCGGCCTCGATGTCGATGTCGGCGCCGAGCGCCCTCAGCCCGTCGATGAAGATGTCGACCGGCCGGGTGCCGATGGCGCAGCCGCCGGGCAGCGACACCTTGGCCTCGTGCATGCGCGCCAAAAGCGGGCCGATCACCCAGAAGCTCGCCCGCATCTTGGAGACGAGGTCATAGGGCGCCGTGGTGTCGACGATGTTGCGGGCGGTGAAGTGGATCGTCCGGCCGAAGCCCGATTCCTGGCGCAGGCGCTTGCCCGTCACCGAGAAATCGACGCCGTGATTGCCGAGGATGCGCGTCAGCTGCTCGACGTCGGCGAGGTGCGGCACGTTTTCCAGCGTCAGCGTATCGTCGGTGAGGAGCGATGCGATCATCAGCGGCAGCGTGGCGTTCTTTGCCCCGGAGATCGGGATGATGCCGTTGAGTTCGTTGCCGCCGCGAATGCGAATGCGATCCATGAGCGCTCCTGATGGCCGGCGGTCCGGCCGTTCTCGTCGGGTTCGGATGGGATCGACGCCGGGCCACGATCCGCCGCCATTGTGGCGGCAAGAAGGGGCAGGCCCGGCCGACGCGCGATCCGCAACCGTCGTGTCTTTGCGGCTGTCTCTACACCAGCGGATGGAACCTTACAAATCAGGTGGGAAGCCGGGGGTTTGGTGGTGGCGGTGGCATGAGTCGCGGGGTCGAGGCTCGTCCTTCGAGGGTGCGGCGGCGGCCTACCCCCCTCTGCCCTCCTGAGCGATAGTCGAAGGGCGGGCATCTCCCCCCACAAGCAGGGAGATCGGCTGGCTCGCCGGCCGCACCTCTTTCGTCAGAGGTTTCCGCTTCGGTCAGCCATGTGCGAGACGGCAGCGAGGTCGGCGAGGCGAACCGCACGAACCTGAGGCGGCGCCGATGCAGATCGGATCTCCCCCCTTGAGGGGGAGATGTCCGCCCTTCGACTATGGCTCAGGAGGACAGAGGGGGGCGAACAGGCACGATCCGATCCGAACTCGCGCTCGCAAGCTCAGCGCTTGACTTCCCAGCTGGTCGTCCGCTCGCCCGTCGCGGGGTCCTTGCCGTCCTTCAACTGGATGCCCTGTTCGAGCAATTCGTCGCGGATGCGGTCGGCTTCGGCCCAGTTCTTGTCGCGGATGAGGGCGAGGCGGTTGGCAATCGCGGCTTCGACGTCTGCGGCGTCGACGCTCGCCTCCCCTTCGGCCGCCGCGTCCGCCAGCCGTGACTGAAAGCTGGCGAGATTGATCCCGAGCAGATCGAGCGACGCAACCAGCGCCGCCGGATCGGAGCGGCGAAGGACATGCAGCTCGGCAATGGCGGCGGCACTCGACAGATCATCGAGAAGGGCGGCGACGAAAGCCTCGCTCGGCGCACTTTGCGAACCATCGTTGCCGGCCCGCGCGAAACTTTCGAGGGTTTCCTCCGCCTCCTCCAGCCGCTTCACCGAAAAGTCGATCGGCTCCCTGTAGTGGGTCATCAGCATGGCGAGGCGCAGCACCTCGCCGGGCCATGTCCGGCCGCCGAACCTCTCGGTCTCCAGCAGTTCGCGGATGGTGAAGAAGTTGCCGTCGGACTTCGACATCTTCTTCCCCTCGATCTGGAGGAAGCCGTTGTGCATCCACACCTGCGCCATCGCGGCGCTGCCATGGGCGCAGCGCGACTGGGCGATCTCGTTCTCGTGGTGGGGAAAGATCAGGTCGAGGCCGCCGCCATGGATGTCGAAGGTCTCGCCGAGCAGCGCCTCGGACATCACCGAGCATTCGAGATGCCAGCCGGGGCGGCCGCGGCCCCAGGGCGAGTCCCAGCCGGGCTCGCCCGGGGACGACAGCTTCCACAGGACGAAGTCGCCGGGGTTCCTCTTGTGGCTGTCGACGGCGATGCGGGCGCCGGCCTTCTGGTCCTCCAGCCTGCGGTTGGAGAGCCGGCCGTAGTCGGCCATGGAGGTGACGTCGAACAGCACCTCGCCGCCCGCCTCATAGGCATGGCCCCGCGCGATCAGCGCCTCGACCATCGAGACCATGTCATGGCCGTCGTCGCGGCTGACATAGGCGGTGGCGCGGGGCTCGAAGGTGGGCGCAAGGCAGCCGAGGGCGGCGGCGTCGGCATGGTACTGGGCGCCCGTCGTCTCGGTGACCCGGGCGATCGCCTCGTTCAGCGGCAGGCCGGGAAAGTCCCGCGCGGCCCGGGCGTTGATCTTGTCGTCGACGTCGGTGATGTTGCGGGCATAGACGACCCGGTCGTCGCCATAGAGATGGCGCAGCAGCCGGAAGAGGACGTCGAAGACGATCGCCGGGCGGGCATTGCCGATATGGGCGAAATCGTAGACCGTCGGGCCGCAGACATACATGCGCACCCGCCGCTCGGCCTCCGGCACGGCGCTTCCGGCGCGCCAGTCGAGGGGCCGGAACGGCTCCTTCGTCCGCGTCATGGTGTTGTGGAGCCGAAGCCCGCGATCGCCGTCGTCGCCCGTCATGCCCATCGTCCCGTTCGCCGTTCCATCCCGGCGTCTCATCCGGCGCCCCCATCGCGGCGGTCCTGCCGGCGCCGGTTCGCCCTGATCGTGATCGGGCCGGCATACAGGATGTCGGCGCCAAACGCGATGCGGCGCGCTCCCCGTCGCTGCCGCGTGCCGGGGCCGGGCCGGCCCGCCGGCCGCGATCGCCGGATGACACTCCGGCGACGCTCGTCACGCAACCGTCATCGACGCGGCGCGCGCCGCCCACGATTCGTGTCGGGCCGACATGGTAATTGTCCGGGAGACCGGCCGCGGACGAAATGTCTACGCCAGCCGGAATCGGCGAAAATTCGTGCTCGTTTTCAGGATCTTGGCTGTCGCGCAATCGCCACGCTCCCCATCCCTTGCCGGTCTTCGGCGACGAAGTGCAGGAAGCGTTAGTCATCGTCTTCAAACTGGCGCAATTGACCGATGGAACTCCCCCATCAGATCCAGATGCGAGCACCGACATGACCCAGGACAATCTGCAATTCCGCTCCAGGCGCGAGCGCGAGAACGAGATCGATCTCGTGCGCAATTATCGCGACATCGCCGTTCCGGCCATCGCCGCCGCCAGCCAGGCCGTGCGCGCGGGCAAGCCCAACGCCGCCAAGGCGCGTCCGACCGAGACGCTCATCGCCGCCGAGTGAGACCCGACAGGGCGGCGCCGATGACGGGCGCGGCCATGTCCGGCGCAGCCTCTCGTGGGGCGCCGGAAGACCTGCGGCGTCCCGCCATGACGGCGGGGCGCCGCAGTCGTTGAGAGGGGTGTCTCGTCGGGCGTGACGCCAGACCGTGACGTCTGGGGCATCAGGTCTGGGACATGAGGTCTGGGGCATCAGGCCGGCGACGGGATGACCGCGCGCCGCATAGCAGCCGCCCGCGCTCAATCCATATCCGACAGCGTGAACGCCGCCAGGGGCGGCGCGGCGAGGAGGTCGGCGATATCGCCCGGCCCGTATCCGCGGCAGTCGAGCCAGCGATCGAAATCCTGCGGGGCGATCACCACCGGCAGTCGGTCGACGACGGCGCGGTCGGCTTCTTGCGCCGGCGCGGTCAGGAGCGCCGCCGTGTCGATCTCGCTGCCGTCCGGCGCCAGATAGGTCTCCATCAGCCCGGCTATGGCGAAGACCGGCGCCTCGCCGATGGTCAGCCGCCTGACGCCGCCGGCCTGCCGTCGTTTCGGTGTCGCGGCCGCACGGTCCTGCGCCGGCTCGATGCGACGAAAGATGGCGCTCGCCGGAACCAGGCAGCGGCGATGGCGCAGCGCGCCGCGAAAGGCGGCGTTGTCGTGCACCGTCTCGGCCCTCGCGTTGAACAGCGCCGGCAACTGCTCCTCGCCGCGGAACCAGCCGGGGATCAGGCCCCAGCGCACCAGCAGCGCGGCGCGGCCGGGCCGGAACGCCTCGGCCCTTCCCTCGCTGCCGGCCAGCACCACCATCACCGGCTGCGTCGGCAGGATCAGCGGCCGCGGCGGGAAGGCGTCGATCGCGGCGAGGGCGAAGCGGCTCGCGACATGATCGGGCGAAGCCGTCAGGGCGAAGCGGCCGACCACGGATCAGCCCGCGGTCGCGCAGCGCCGCATCGCCCTGCGCAGCGCGGGGGTCGGCAGCAGGGACGCTGGCAGTGAGACCGTCGGCAGGAGAGGAGCAGAGCGCCATGGACGAACGCAAAAGGCCATTTCTGGGTGTCTCCATCTGTCTGTCGAGCGAGGCGGGCGTGCTTCTCGCCCGGCGGGGCAAGGCCCCCTACCGGGGACTATGGAGCCTGCCGGGCGGCGGCGTCGAGCATGGCGAGACGCTGGAGGCGGCGGCGCGGCGCGAACTTCTCGAGGAGACGGGGCTGGTCCCGGACGACCTCATCTTCGCCACCTTGCACGAAGCGATCGCGGACGGAAGCCACGCCGTCATCGCGGTCTATGCCGGCCGGCTTCCGGCCGACCGGGCGCCGATCGCCGGCGACGATGCCGAGGCGCTGGAAACCGTCGGCCTCGCCGAGATCGAGAGGCGCGAGGCGGCGGGCGAGACGACGGCCGGGCTGAGCCGCGTCGTCGCCGGGTGCCTCGATCGCGAAAGACGGTGCCTCGATCGCGAAGGCGGCTGATTCGCCGGCGCGGCGGGGGCATCCGGCAGTCCGGCGTCCTTTCGCCGCAACGGCCGTTAACCGCGTGGCCGGCTGGCTGTTGCGGCGATGCCCCAGACCGGTAAATAAAGCCCTCCCCTCGCCCGGCGCCCTTGCGACAGGGTTGACGATCGGTGAATTCTCTTTCCATGCAAGCGACACGGTTCATCCTCGCCGCCTTCGCGGCCCTGCTCGTCCTGTGCCTCGCCCCGTCCGGCAAGGCCGTCGCGCAGACGTCGTCCCAGACCGATGCAGCCGGGACCGATGCGGCCGGGACGAAGCCACGGACGAGCGAGGAGGACGCCCAGCCCGAGCGCCCGAGCGATGCGGCCTACATGGCGCCGCTCGGCCGGCTGGCGATGATCCTCGGCTCGATGCACTTCCTGCGCAAGCTCTGCGACGATCCGCAGGCCGACGTCTGGCGCGACAAGATGCAGGAGCTGATCGCGGCGCAGTCGCCGGGCGAGGCGGATCGCAAGCAGCTGATCGCCAGCTTCAACAATGGCTACCGCACCTTCGCGGCGACCTACCGCAGCTGCACCAGCGCCGCCACGATCGCCGTCAATCGGTACCAGAAGGAAGGCGCCGCACTGGCGCGGGAGATCGGTTCAAGGTACGGGAGTTAACGCTTGATTAACGATCGGTGGGGATTCGCGCGATCGGGCGCCCGGGATCATGCTAGCTGTTAACGACTGGTGAAATCGGGGACGAAATTTTTAAGGGGGTCACATGATTGATCTACAGAGCGCCGAACTGGACGAGATGATCCAGGCGGAGAAGAAGCAGGTGGCCCTCGAATACCACAACGAGGCGTGGGCGGACGGGATGTCCGACGGCATCGAGGCCGAGATCCTCGCCGAGACCGCGATCACGACGGCGCTGACCGAGCTGGTGCGGCTGCACGGCGAGGACGACGTGCTGTCGCTGATGGAGGGCCTGCGCAAGCGCCTGGAATTCGGCGAGTTCCGGGCCGACCGGACGATCCAGTAGCCAAGGCCGCGCCGGGGATCGGGGGCGATCCGGCGCATTGGTCGCGCCAGAGCTGAAAATCTGCGGCAGCATCGGCCCTGCCGCCTTGCCAGGCGACCCGGCGACCCCGACATGAGGGCAGAACCTGGCAAAGCGGGACCGATCTCCCGGCGGGTTCGTCAAGGGCCCGCCAGATCATCAGGGACCGGCCGGATCATCAGGGACCGGTGAGAGGGGCGACAGGATGACCGCGGCGGTGTTCGTCGCACTTCAGGGTCGAGACCTCCCCGCGGAGGCACGCAGATGTCGGACCGGGGCCGCCGGTTCGAACCCTTATTCGGCAAGGCAGGTTGGAAGGGGCCCCTCCGCCCGAGCCGATCCGTTTGCAGCAGCAAAGGCAGCCGCATCGATGTGCCGTTCCACGCGCCAGCGCCACAGTCAGTTCCTCCGTCAGATCCAGCGCCAGATCCTCCGCCAGATCCTGAGGTCGGCTCCGGCCGGCCTGTCGCTCCTCCTCGTCGGCAACGCCCTCGCCTTTTCCCAGTTCGAGGGCGAAAACGGCCGCGTCGGGCCGAGCAAGGACGGCATCATCGCAGTCCCCCTGCCGCCGCTTCCCGGCACCCAGCGCGTCGGCCCCGAGCTTCCCCCCGGTTTTGCCAAGCCCTCCGGTTCTCCCAAGAAGGACGCGCCCGAACCCACCGACCGGCACCGCAACGGCGCCGTGCCGGCGAGTGCCGCCGACCGCCACGAGATGGAAGGCACCGACCAGGGCGAGGTGCCGATCCCGCCGGAAGACGAGACCTCCACCGAAAGCCGCGTCCAGAGGCCGGCGAACGGCGAGGCGGACGGCGCCCCGCCACGGCCGGAAGACGCCGCGTCCAGCCCGGCGCGCTACCAGGCCGACCCGGCGGGAGAGCCGCGCGACGGCACCGGTTCGCGGGTCGGCAGGGCGTTCGGCGAGGACTCCGCCGCTTCGCCCGCCGCTCCGGCCCAGCCGCTCGCGGCGGAAATCGGCCATGACGAGCAGACGCTGCCGGCACCGGTTCGCGAGCTGCGGACAAAGCTGATCGAGGCGGCCCGGACCGGCGACATCGAGGCCATCCGGCCGCTGTTCCAGACCGGCGAGGATGCGACGGTCGTCAGCTTCGGCGATCCGCCGGCGGATCCGGTGGCGTTCCTGAAGTCGGCCTCCGGGGACGGCGAGGGAATCGAGATCCTGGCGATCCTCATCGACGTCCTCAGCGCCGGCTACGCGCGGGTCGAGGCAGGCAGCGACGACGAGATCTTCGTCTGGCCCTATTTCACCCAGGTCGACCTGTCCCGGCTGACGAAGCCGCAGCTGGTCGAGCTTTTCAGGATCGTCACGGCCGGCGACTACCAGTCGATGATCGATTTCGGCGCCTACAATTTCTATCGGGTCGGCATCACGCCCGACGGCAAGCTGCAGTTCTTCGTCGCCGGCGACTGATGCCGCCGGCCGAGCGGACCGGCCCGAGGGATTGGCGCTCAGGCGCCACGCGGGCTTCCTGCCGGCCAGCCGATCCGACCACCCGCACGGCGGATCATGTCACGACCGCCTGTTCCGGCATCGACACGCGATGCGCCGCGATGATCCGTGCCCGGCCCGCCCGCTTGGCCCGGTAGAGGGCCGCGTCGGCTTCGGCGATGACGGCATCGACGCTGCGGCCAACGCCTTTCTCGACATGGGTCAGGCCGGCGCTGATCGTGACGCGCCCGACCCTGTCGGGGCGGGCGGCGTGGTCGATCGCCAGGCTTGCCACGGCGGCCAGGAAATCGTTCGCCCGCTCGAGCGCCACCCTCTCCCCGACGCCGCGCATCAGGATCGCGAATTCCTCCCCGCCATAGCGCAGGACGAGGTCCCGGTCCTCCCGTGCCGCACCCGCCAGCGCGCCGCCGATCTCGCGCAGGCAGGCATCCCCCGCCAGATGCCCGTAGCGGTCGTTGTAGGCCTTGAAGTAATCGACATCGACGAGGATGAAGGCGAAGCGCATCCGTCCGGCCCGCGCCTGCGCCAGCCACTCCGGCAGGACCTCGTCGAGGCAGCGGCGATTGCCGAGCCCGGTCAAGGCGTCGGTCATCGAGAGGGCGGCGAAGCCCTGCCGCGCGATCTCCAGTTCCGACGATCGGGTGGTCTCGCGCAGATTGGCGAGATAGGCCTCGCGGTGGCTCTTCTGCATCAGACTGCTGCTGAGCAGGAGGAAGACCGTGGCCAGGAAGAGCTGCATGGAGAGCCCGAGCCGCATCTCGTAGGAGAGCTCGGGCCGGAATGTCACGACGAGCTCGCCGCAGATCCAGCAGAAGGCCGTCAGGGCGATCGCGGCGGGAAACCGCACCTGCAGGACGACGACGCCGAAGACGATGGTCAGCAGGAAGTCGACGAAGCTCAGCGGGCTGTTCACCGCCCGCGTCGCCCAGAAGAGATAGAGAGGCACGGCGCTGGCGGCGATCATCGCGCCGAGGATCAGGCTCTCCCGATTGATGGCCGACAGCCTCGGCA
The DNA here is from genome assembly GCF_002088275.1 of Aurantimonas sp. 22II-16-19i. Classification (GTDB taxonomy): domain Bacteria; phylum Pseudomonadota; class Alphaproteobacteria; order Rhizobiales; family Rhizobiaceae; genus Jiella. The sequence continues at coordinate 13,957 of NZ_AQQS01000015.1, read as the reverse complement.
ACGCCAGATAGACGATCGCAGCCAGAGCCGTCACGACGAGCCGCAGCACCACCGCCTCGCCCGCGACGTCGGGCATGGTGATGTAGGTCAGGGCGTCGTAGCTGTTGTAGCTGACCACTCCCATGAGGATGGCGGCACGCAGATGGCGGACGCGGGCATCGCGGGATTCGATTTCGTAGCGACGCGCCACGTCGGGCGAAAAGCCGAGAAGCGGCCCCAGCCGCTGCGTCGATTGCGTCGCGTCGGCGTCAATCCAGTTCCAACATGTCTGCCGCCGCCAAAACACCGATTTTCCGCATCCAGAGCCACAATACTTAAGGGATAGCGGATCAGCTCTTACGAATGAGAGAATCATGGGCCATGCTTTGGAAGCATGATGTCGAAACAGTGCCTCAAGACTTTATCTTCGCAAGAATAAATATATACGCCGTACGAAGTTCGAGGATGTGGGGCCGGCTGCAAACTTCCGCTACAGCGCAGCTGCCTTCGAAGCCTCGGGAGCAGATCGCAGGCCGGCGCATCGGCCGCAGCGTTGCCGGGCGCCGGACGGATCGGCGGCGATCCGCCGCAGGCGATCAGGCGAAACGCGCGGCGGCCTTACCGTGCGCGTGCCGCAGCGCGCCGAGATCGACGCCGAGCGGCAGGCCGCCCTCGACCCGCCAGCGACCGGCGACCATGACGCGGTCGGCGCCCTGCGCGCCGCAGAGGACGAGCGCGGCGATCGGATCATGGGCGCCGGAGAACCGCAGATCGTCGAGGGTGAAGAGGGCGAGGTCGGCCTGCGCCCCGACCGCGATGCGGCCGAGCTCCGGCCGGCCGAGGCAGGCCGCCGAGCCGGTGGTCGCGAGCGCGATCGCGTCGCGGGCGGTGAAGGCGGCGGCGGAGCCGAGGTTCAGGCGCTGCACCATCAGGGCGCTGCGCAGCTCCGCGATCATGTTGGAGCCGTCGTTGGAGGCCGATCCGTCGACGCCGAGGCCGACCGGAGCCCCCGCCTCGCCGAGCTCGCGGACCTTGCAGAAGCCGGACGCGAGGATGGCGTTGACGAGGGGCAGTGACAGACGCCGACCTTGTGCCGGCCGAGCTTGCGGCATTCCTCGGTGGTGAAGTGGATGCCATGGGCGAGCCATGTGCGCGGCCCGAGCCAGCCGACCTCCTCCAGATAGTCGAGCGGCCGGCAGCCGAAGGTCGCCTCGCAGAAGCGGTTCTCGTCCTCGGTCTCGCCGAGATGGGTGTGCAGGCGGCAGTCGTGGGTGTCTGCCAGTTCGGCAGTCTCCCGCATCAGGCGTTTGGTGACGGAAAACGGCGAACAGGGCGCGAGCGCGATCTGCACCATCGCGTCCTCGGAGCGGTCGTGGTGGCGGGCGATCAGCCGCTCGCTGTCGGACAAGATCGTGTCGGCGTCCTGGACGACGTGGTCCGGCGGCAGGCCGCCGTCCTTCCGGGACAGGTCCATCGAGCCGCGTGTCAGCGTCACCCGGATCCCGAGCCTTGCCGCCTCCTCGACCTCGATGTCGATGGCGTCGTCGAGGCCTTGCGGGAAGAGGTAGTGATGATCGGCCGCCGTGGTGCAGCCGGACATCAGAAGCTCGGTCAGGGCCAGCCGGGCGGCGATCCTGAGACTGTCCGGATCGAGCCGCCCCCAGATCGGATAGAGGCTCTGGAGCCAGGGGAACAGCTCCTTGTCCATCGCCGCCGGATGGGCGCGGGTGAGCGTCTGGTAGAAGTGATGATGGGTGTTGATCAGCCCCGGCAGGACGACGTGGCGGGAGGCGTCGAAGGTCTCGTCGACGGGCTCCGTCGGCGACGCGCCGGCCGGCACCAGCTCGGCGATGCGCCCGGCCGCAACGACGACGCCGCCATCGGCGCCGTCCGCCAGGATCGCCTGCGGGTTCTTCAGCCAGAGACGGCGCGGGCGGGAGAGGCTCGCCTCGCCCCCGAGACCTGCCTGTGCGGACATCGGCTGTTCTCCTCTTTCGGATGGCCCGACACCTCGTCGATCGGGCTCGTCCCGGTCAGCGTGCCAGATCGGCGAGGTCGAACGCCAGCACGTCGTCGAGGAACGCCACGAAGGCGTCGGCCTGGTGGTCGGCGATGGCCTTGCCGATGGCGGCGGTGGCGAGGCTGGCGTCGCCGACCACACCCTGTTCGTTGAGGTCGCGCGCCATCCAGCCGAAGCCGAGCCGGCCATGGGCGCGCAGATGGGTGTGGCGCTCGGCAAGCCGCGCCTGCAGGCTCTCGAACGTCGCGATCTGGTCGCGCCGCACCAGCTCGGGACGGAAATGCAGCATCAGCGCGGTCTCGACGGCGCCGCCATGGATGCCGTGATCGATCTCGCGCCGGGGCAGCAGGCCCTCCGGATAGCCGAAGCGCAGCCAGGACGAGGTGGCGGCCAGCATCCCCCGCCGCTGGCGCAGCTCCAGCGCCGCGGTGTCCATGACGGAGGAGTTGCCGCCATGGGCGTTGACGATCACGAGGCGCCGGAAGCCGGCATCGGCGAGGCTCTCGCCGATCTCGATCAGCGCCGCGGTCATGGTCTGCCAGCCGAGGCTGATCGTGCCGGCAAAGCCCGCATGCTCGTTCGACTTGCCGATCCGCAGGGTCGGCAGGAACGTCACCGGCCGGTCGTCCGGGAGCCGGCCGATCACCGCCTCGACCATCGCATCGGCGAGATAGGCGTCGGTGCCGAGCGGCAGATGCGGTCCGTGCTGCTCGATCGCCGCGATCGGCAGCACCGCGGCGGCGCCCGCCAGCTCCTGCCCGCAAGCCGCGAGCTCGCTGGTGGTCATCTCCTCGAAGCGACGCCGAACTGCCATGTCTCGCCCAATTCAACCGGTTCCGGGGGCCGCGCGAACACGCAGCCGTTGCCTTCCGGCAATCCCTCGTCACATAACGCCGCAGGCGCCGCGATGATACCTCGCGCCGCGTTTTCCATGAACGCTCTGCAAACTTTACAGACCTTCGCGGCTCGCCCATTCTGCCGCCGGTCCCGGCAACCGAGAGAGATGATGGCCCGAAAGAAGAAGAAGGGAACCGTCACCGGTCAGCTGGTCCTCGCCGCCCGAAGCGCCCGAACCGCCCTGATGCACCAGCTCGGAACGGCCGACATCTATCCCGGGCAGGACAACGTCCTCCTGACGATCGGCAAGAGCGACGGCATCACCCTGCGGGATCTGGCCGAAAAGCTCGCCGTGCGGCCACCGACGGTGACCAAGACGATCAACCGGCTCGTGGCGCAGGGACTGGTCGAAAAGCGCCTGTCGGAGACCGACCTTCGCCAGAGCCGGGCCTTCCTGACGGCGGAGGGCACCGCCCTCGTGGAGAAGGTGCAGCGGGCGCAGAAGGCGCTGGAGCGCCGGGCGCTGGCCGGCTTCACCGACCGCGAGCGCAAGGCCTTCCGCCGCTATCTCATCCGCATCCAGGACAATCTCGCGGAGGACGACGGCAAGCAGCCGGCAGGCGAGGCGCCGTGAGCGGCCCCGCCTGCCGGCGTTTCGATCATCACCCGCGGACCGCGAGCCGCTCGAACGCGTCCGGCGGGCGGCGAAGCCTCAGCCGAGCTGCGACTTCACGAAGTCCTTGACGATCGAGACGATGCCGCGGCCGAGCAGGGCGTCGAGAGCGTCGCAGAACTGGTCGACATGCTCCTCGCCGCAGATCAGCGGCGGCTCGAGGCGGATGACGTTGCGGTTGTATTCGGTGAAGGCGACGAGAACGTCGTAGTCACGCAGCAGCAGCGCCCCGATGAAGCCCGACAGCGAGCCCTTCAGCTTGTCGTCGAGCATCGCCACCATCGGCCGCAGCGCCAAAGGCAGGGTCCGCGAGAAGTCGTGGAATTCGAGGCCGATCATCAGCCCCTGGCCGCGCACGTCCTTGATCAGCGTCGGGTATTTCGCCTGGATCGTCTTCAGCCGCGACAGGAGATAGGCGCCGGTCTCGGCGGAGTTGCCGATCAGGTCCTCGTCATAGAGGACGTTCAGGCCCTCGATGGCGGTGACGCAGGCCTCGCCGATGCCGCCGAAGGTCGCCTGGGCGTGGATCATGGCCGTCTTCGGCGTGCCATAGGCCTTCATGTAGACGCTGCGCCTGGCGATCATCGCGCCGACGGCGGCCTTGCCGGCGCCGAGCGACTTGGCGAGCGCGGTGACGTCCGGCACCACGCCGTGATGCTCGAAGGCGTAGAACTTGCCGGTGCGACCATAGCCGCACTGGACCTCGTCGGCGACCCAGAGGACGTTGTGGCGATCGCAGAGGTCGCGCACGCCCTGCCAGTAGGACGTCGGCGCGCCGATGATGCCGCCGCCGCCCTGCACCGTCTCCAGCACCACGACGCCGATGTCCGAATCGTTCTCGATCGCCCGCTTCAGGGCCTCGAGATCGCCGAAGGGCACCTTCACCCGGTTGTCGACCAGCTTGAACTCGCCCTGATAGAGGGTCGAGTCGGTGATCGAGAGGACGCCCTTGGACTTGCCGTGGAAGGAGTTCTCGGCATGGACGATCTTGCAGTTCCTGCGGCCGGAGGCGCGCTCGGCGACCTTGATCGCCGCTTCCATGGCTTCGGACCCGGTGGAGCCGAGAAACACCATGTCGAGCTCGCCCGGCGAGCAGGCGGCCAGATTCTTGGCCAGCGCCGCGGCGTATTGCGACAGGAAGGCGATGGCGATCTCGTGGCGCTTCTCGTCCTGGAAGCGCTCGCGGGCGGCGATGACGCGGGGATGGTTGTGGCCATGGGCGAGCGAGCCGAAGCCGCCGAAGAAGTCGAGGATCTTCCGGCCGTTCTGGTCGGTGTAGTACATCCCCTCGGCGCGCTCGATCTTCACCTTGTGGAAGCCGAGCAGCTTCATGAAGTGGAACTGGCCGGGATTGATGTGCTCCTTGAACAGATCGGCCATGGTCTCGACGGGCATCGCCTTGGCATCCTCGACGGAGAGGAGCTGAGGCTTGGCGGGGCCGCGGCGGTTCGCGGCCTCAAACGTGGTCACGGGACGATCGAGCATGGTCTTTCCCTTCATTCAGCCGGCTGCGCGTGCGGGGCGACCTTGCCGGATCCCGAAGCGAGCGTGTTGCGATATTCGCTGTAGGCGGCGATCAGCATGTCCTCGTCGCGATATTGCGGCACCCAACCGAGCTGGCGCCCGCCCTTGGAGACGTCGAGAACGCATTCCTCGTCGGCGATGAGATACTGCTCGGGATCCATCAGCGGCATGTTGAGGGCGTCGAGGAGATCGAGCGTCCGCTTCACCGCCCAGCCGGGCGTCGGCACCAGGATCGACTTCGAGCCGGCATGCCTGATCAGGTCGCCGAGCAGCTTCTTGACCGGCGGCGGGTTGAGCGAACCCAGATTGTAGGCCTCGTTCGGAACGCCGGCCTTCCAGGCGAGGCGCGCGGCCTCGGCGCAGTCGAAGACCGAGATGAACTGGTAGGGGTTCTTGCCCGAGCCGATCATCGGGACCGGCAGGTTGTGGTCGATCAGCTTGAACAGCTTCTCCAGGATGCCGAGCCGGCCGGGGCCGATGATCAGGCGGGGGCGGAACAGCGAGATGTTCATGCCCTTCTGGCGCCACTTGGCCGCCAGGATCTCGGTGTCGAGCTTCGACTGACCGTATTCGCCGAGCGGGGCGACCGGGTGATCCTCGGTCATCGGCGTCGTCACCGTGTGGCCGTAGATCATGTCGGTGGTGAAGTGGACGAGGTTCGGCGCGCCGGCCTTGTCCATGGCGTGGATGATGTTCTCGGTGCCGAAATAGTTCACCGGATAGAAGAAGTCGTGGCGCTTGGCCCGCACCTGGATCGGCGAGAGCATCTTGGCCGAGAGGTTGTAGACCATGTCCTCGGGCGCCATCGGCACCGCCGCGACGGCCGCCTTGTCGGTGACGTCGCAATGGACGAAGCGGGCGCCGGCGTAGTGCGCAAGGTCGCTCTTGACGATGTCCGCGACGACGACCTCTTCGCCGTCGGCGACGAGCTTCTTGGCGAGATGGCGTCCGACGAAGCCGTCGCCGCCGAAGATCACGTGTTTCATGACGAAACCTCTAAGGCTTGGTGCGTTCAGGAATTGTGGGTGGCGGTGTCGCTGGTGACCGCATCGACGGCATCGACCGCGGGATCGGCATGGCCCGTCCCGCCGCTCTGGGCGATGAAGAAGGTGCCGCCGCAGATCAGCGCGATGCCGACGATGCGCATGGCGTTGACCTCCTCGCGGAAGACGAAATAGGCGAAGATCGCCACCGCGACGTAGGCCAGCGACAGGAACGGATAGGCGAAGGAGAGATCCACCTTCGACAGGACGTAGAGGTGCGAGGCCATCGAGATCACGAAGGTGCAGAGGCCGAGGAACACCCAGGGGCTGAACACGATCTGCAGGATCTTCAGGATCGGGTTGACCCCGACGAAGCTCAGGGCGCCGAGCTGCATCATGCCGTATTTCAGCATCACCTGCGCCGCCGCATTGGTGAACACGGTGAAGAGAATGAAGGGGATATATTTGGTCATCGGCCTGATCTCTCCGTCGTTCGTCGACAAGGCGCTCGATCTGACGGAAGGTCATAGCGCCTGGACTTCAGCGATGCGTTAAGGCGGCCGCAGCTCAGTGGCGCGCCGCAACTATTGTCTCGGCAATGGTAAAGGAACTGCCGAGGGAACCGGTCGAATTGTCGCCATCCCGTGCGGCCGACATTCCCGACACCGCCGGGGCCGCAGCGGCGGGAAGGCGCATCGCCGTCCGCCGCCAGAAGTCCGACATCATCGCCGGATCGCGCAGGGCCTCGAGCCGCCGCCAGCCGGGAAATCCGGCCGAAAAGGTCTCGGGCGACATGCGCGCGTCCTTGTAGGGATTGACCGCGCCGCCGGCCGCAAGGGTGATCCGGTCGAGCTCGGCGAGAAGCTGCAGGGTCTGATCGCCGCGATGGGGAAAGTCCAGCGTCAGCGTGTAGCCGGGGCGCGGAAAGCTGGTGAGGCCGGGGCTCTGAAGGTCGCCGAAGCGCTTCAGGACCGTCAGGAAGGAGCCCTGCCGATGAGCCTTCGCGCATTCGAGCAGGGCGCGGATGACGGCCTCGGCGCCGGCTTCGGGCACGACGCTCTGATGCTGGTGCAGCCCGCGCGGGCCATAGAGCCGGTTCCAGGCGCCGATGCGGTCGAGCGGATAGAAGAAGCCGGCGAAGGGAACCGTGCGGGTGTGGGTGCCGCGTTTCGCCTTGCGGAAATAGGCCTCGTTGAAGGCCTTCAGGAACGGGCCCGCCAGCGGACTGACCGGCGGGGTGAAGGGAACCGACGCCAGTTGGCCGGAAGCCTCGCCCGACCTGTCGCCGATGTCGTCGCCCGCTTCGGCATGATCGCCGCAGATGAGGTGGCCGCGGCCGAAATTCCGGCCGCCGGCCAGCGAATCGATCCAGGCGACGGCGTATTCGTGGCGGGCGTCGGCCGCCTCGGCGAGGGCGAAATAGTCGGACAGCGTGGCAAAGCGGGTCGTCGTCTCGACGATGGCGAGCGAGTCGACCTTCATCAGCCGGATCGTCGCCCGGCGGATCAGCCCGGTCAGCCCCATGCCGGAGATGGTGGCGGCGAAGAGCTCGGCGTTTTGGGTGGGCGTCAGGGTCAGGACGCCGCGGTCGGAGCGCTCCAGCTCGATGTCCTCGACCCAGCGGCCGAAGGTGCCGCGCCGGTGGTGGTTCTTGCCGTGGATGTCGTTGGCGATCGCCCCGCCGAGGGTGACGAACTGGGTGCCGGGGGTGACGGGCAGGAACCAGCCGTGGCCGGCGACATGGCGGGTGATCTCGGAGAACAGGACGCCGGCATCGGCGGTGAGACGGCCGGTCCGCGGGTCGAAGGCGGTGATCTGCGGCGTCATGCCGTGGCGCCCGTCGAGGAGGACGCCGGCGTCGTTGTGACAGCTGTCGCCATAGGAGCGACCGTTGCCGTAGGGCAGGAAGCCGCCCGGCTCCGGCTGCCGTTCCGGCAGCGCGGGTCCGCCCGAAGGCGCGCGCCAGACAGCGGCCGTCGCCGGCATGGCGCGGCGCTCCGTGGCCTTCAGCCGGCCCCAGCTGTCGTGGCGGTGGGGCCTGGCCTCACGCATAGGCGGCCAGGAGGAACATCACGCCGCCGATGGCGATCATCAGCTGGCTGCGCCAGTCCTGCAGCATGAAGACGACGGGATCGTCGTGCATCTGGCCGCGGCGGGCGAGCACCCAGATCCGCACGACGATGTAGAGGAGGATCGGGCAGAGCGGCCAGACCAGCCAGGGGATGTTGTAGTGGGTGAGGACCTCGGGGCTGTTGATGTAGAGCGCCAGCACCATCACCGCGGCGAAGCCCGACGTCATGCCGGCCTGGGCGAGGGTCTCGAGGTCGGCGTCGACATAGCCGCGGCCGGTCTTGGAACGCTCGGCACCGGTGCCGAAATCCATCAGCTCGGTGTAGCGCTTCACCAGTGCCAGCGACAGGAAGAAGAACAGGGAGAAGGCCAGAAGCCAGAAGGAGACCGAGACGTCGGTCGCGGCGACGCCGGCCATGATGCGGGTGGTGTAGAGCCCGGCCAGCGTCAGGACGTCGATCAGCAGCATCCGCTTGATGAACATCGAATAGGCGGTGGTGGCGACGAGATAGCCGGCCAGGACGCCGAAGAACGGCAAGGGCAGCATCAGCCCGAGCAGCAGCGAGGCGGCGAACAGTCCGCCCGCCAGCTTGAGGCCGTCCGGGATCTGCAGCCTGCCGCTGGCGAAGGGGCGGTTGCGCTTGGTCTTGTGCCTGCGATCGGCGGTGAGGTCGACGAGATCGTTGAGGATGTAGACGGCCGAGGCGGCAAAGGAGAAGGCGAAGAAGGCGATCAGCGCCGCGGCCACCATCGAGAGGTTGAAGAACTCGTGGGTGAGGACGACGGGCACGAAGACGAGGATGTTCTTGGCCCATTGATGCGGCCGCATCGCCTTCAGCGCGGCCCGTACCGGACTTCCCCCCGCCTCGATCAGCTCCGCGCCGCTGCTCTCTTGCCAGCGCCGCGCTGCCCGGTCGGGGGCGACGACGGTCGCCTCGGCGGCGGCCTGGAGCAGGCAGAGGTCCTCGTGGGAATTGCCGAAATAGTCGAAGCCGTCGACGCCGCAGCCGGCGGTGATCCGCTTGAGCTTGCGCTCGGAGGTGAGGTTGACGGCGTCGCAGGAGGCCATCACCTCGTCGAACAGCCCGAGATGATCGGCGACGGCGTGAGCCAGGCGTTCGTTGGCGCCGGTCGCCAGCACGATCCGCCGGCCGCTCGCCCGCGCCGCGCGCAGCGCTTCCAGCACTTCCTCGCGATAGGGCAGGAGCGCCGGGTCGAAATCGATGCCCGTGGCGAGCTCCGCCTTCAGCCGCGCCTTGCCCGCCGCCAGCCAACCGGGCAGGCCGAGGAGCCGGGCCGGCGACTGGCGGGCGTTGAGAAAGAGCGTCTCCCACAACAGATCGCTCCGGATGAGCGTCCCGTCGAGATCGACGAAGATCGGGCGGTCTGTCTGACCTACGCAGGCGTCCAACGAACTGTCTCCCACAGGATCCGGCGGGTTTTACCCCCATCGCCGGGCCATTCTGGGCGCTTACGGTTTCGAGGCCGTTGCCAAGCCATCCGATCGGCGGCCGGCGGCCTGACCTATCGGAAGACTTGGCAAACGAAGGGTGAAAGCCGAGGCGTCGATTCGCCGGACAGATGCGCAGAAGCCGGCGGCGGGCGGCAAGCCCCGAGGCAAGGCTCGACGGCGAGAGCGCCGTCGGTCGGGTGTCAAGGCGGGGTCCGGCCGCTCCCCGCTCCCCCGTCGCCGTTGCCGTCGCCGTTGCCCCGGCGCGAGCGTCGCCAGCGGGCATAGCGCACTTCCATGCGCCGTCGCCGCCGGCGCACCAGGGGCGAATCGACCGACAGGACCAGGAGGCCGACGGGAATCATCCAGAAGCCGAGGATCGGCAGAAAGCCGAGACTGCCGCCGGCCATCATGGCGACGCCGAGGACGATCCGCCCGCGCCGCGAGCCGGGCAGCGGAAATTCCCGCCCGAAGAGCTTCAGCTTCGCCGGGCGGCCCGAATCGGCATCCTCGGAGAAGGCGCCGTCCTCGTGCGCTTCGCGCGGCTCGCTCCGGTCGCCCGGATGCGCGGCCCGCCCCGCCTCGCCAGCCCCTGCGTTGCCGGGCCCTGCTCCGTCCGTCCCGGCGCCGTCCGTCCTCGCCCCGCCCGTCCTTGCCCCGATGGCCGGCGCGCCCGGCGCCGGGCCGCGGTCCCCGGCGGTGCGGCGGCTCGGGGTGCCGGCTGCGCCGAAGGGCGCCTTGCCGGCGCGGCCGGCATCGTCGGGGGTCGGGGCCATTCGTCGTCTCCACGTGATCGTCGGCGCTCGAAGCGGCAGATGGGAGAGCCGCCACACGATCGCAACGCCGGTGCGGCCGCCGGCGTTTCCAGCCCTCACGGGATCAATTCGCTGGGAATTCGGTTTTTTGCTCACAAGTGCTTGGCAAAAGGGCAAGGGCTTTGCTATAGGCCTCGCCAGCGCGGTGAAGCGCATTCCCCGGTAGCTCAGTGGTAGAGCACTCGACTGTTAATCGATCGGTCGCTGGTTCGAATCCGGCCCGGGGAGCCAGTTTTAGGAGTTAAGGGCTTGAAACTATGACAGTTTTGAGCCCTTTCTCTTTTCCAATCACACTTTTGTTCATAACGAGCCCACTCCTACTTTGGGTTTGTGCGCGGCAATGTTCGGCCTTAGATTGATGCCGTTGCAGTTAGGAGGGTCGAAATGGCAAATCACGAATTGCAGGTGGGTGAGACTGTCAGACTAAAGTCTGGGGGTCCCTTAATGACGATTGAATCAATCGAGGAATCTGAAAAGATCGCATCCTGCATCTGGTTTGAAGATAAGAAATCGCATGATATGCGGCGCGCAAACTTTCCTATTGCGGTTCTGACCAAAGATGACGGCGGTGGCCCCAGTCTGTTTGTCGTCTAGGTTTCACAATCGTACCGTCGACGATCCAGCGCCCACCTTCGCGATGCGCGGCGATGCTCCTCCCGCAAGCATTCGGCACACCGTAGCGAGTCCCGGCGCCTGACGCCCGGTATCGGCCCGCCGCAGTCGATGCAGCGAATGGCGCTTATGGGGCCTTTCACCCGAAGAGTGCGCGCCGCCGTTCGGCATGGGACGCAGCAATATTTCGTGTCAGCCTTCTTCGCGTTCCGTATCGACTCGCCGCAGTGCTGGCATTGGAGCCGTGCCAGTGCCTCGCGCCGGATCTGCTTCCCGAAGGCCGCGATTGATTGGTGACGGCACTTTGTCGAGCAATACTTCTGAATGATCGATTTCGGGTCGAACTCATTGCCGCACCAGGCGCATTCCTCGTCAGGAAGATCGTCGAGCCGCATTGCTGCCCCTTCGGTCAATCACGGTGCATTCGTATCGGCAGAACCGCTGTTCCGTCCGCTTCGGCTTGAACATCAGGCCGCAAGCCCCGCACGGCCGATCCGGCTGCCGCGCGACCCAGGCCGCTTTGTTTGCCTTCCACGCCGCGTAGGATTCCTCGTCCCATCGCTGCCGTTGGCGGTCCATCTTGGCCGCACGGGCGCAAACGTCGCTACACCAAAGCCGATGCCCGTCAGGAAGTAGCCTATTGCAACGGGCGCACCTCTCGCGCGGCACCGGCAACGCTCCGGGCTGGGTCCATTCCGGTTGCCCTTGCTCCCAAGTCGGCCGCTTCGCGCCGACGATGTTCAGCGCCCCCCGAACGATCTCGTCAGCGACCTTGTCCGCTTCTTTCCATGGCCAGCCCTGAAGACAGAGGCGAGCGCGCAAACCGGCCCGACATGGTCCCTCGACTGAGAAGGGCGTCGGCTCCGCCTCGCGCATGATCTCGGCGATTCGATCCGTGATGAGACGCTGCCGATCGTGCTTCAGTCGGCGCGGTGCGGCCTTCACCTTCGCCGGCTTCGGCGTCCATGGGACACGTGCCAGCATAATCAGGCCGCCTTGTCGCTGTCGCCCCAGTTCACCATGGTCAGCGCCGTGTTAAGATCGCCGGGCGCCAAGCCCGCCTCCTTCGCCTTCGCCAGAGCCTCGACGATGGTCGAGAGCGCGCGAGCCCGCCCGCCGACATCGAAGGCTTGCACCGGCCGGAGGAGATCGACCATGACGGCGCTGCCGAGCTTGTTCGTGGCTTCCTCGGCGAGAAGCATCGCGATCGGCTGGAGCGTCCAGCTCGCAAGATGCCGCTGCGCTTCCCTGACAAGCGGTCCCTGCGCATTTCCCGTGAAGAGGGCCGGGAGCACGCCGAAGGCGCTACAAATTGCGTCACGGCTCGCCTGAAGCGTTTCTCCGGCAAGCGAGCGGGAAAGGTCGGGAGACACATCTTGCGGCCTCCAGTCCTGCGCCGGAGCCGGGCCACCGGCTGCGGTGACGTTGACGCTCTCGCGCAATAGGACACGACCTCGCCGGCCGCGAAAACCTCGGCCTAGCTTTTCGAGGTCGGTATCCTGGCTTTCCGGAAACGGGACGATTTGCGAGCCGAGCGGCGCGTTTTCATAGACCTCGGCGAGCGCGGTCTCGATCGCGTTCAACAGCCCCGCCGTCAGGCTCGCCCGCTTCAATGGCGCGGTGCCGTAATAGGGTGCCACCGGATCGCATCCGATGCGGAGGTGAAGCACCTCGCCGGCAAGAGCCGTCAAGCTTCTCCCGCCGCCGGCTTCAGAGACCGAAAGACGATAGGCGGTTGGCTTGCCGTTGCGTGTCCGCAAATCCCAATCTGCGCACGGGATCAATCCGGCATCGTTGATCAGGAAGACGATCTCGCCGCGAAGCGCCATAGATCGGCCAATGAGCGCAAGCGAGGCCCGGTCAAGAATATCTGTTCCCGAGACATCGCCGAGGGCGAAGGCCCCTTCCCACATCGATATGCAGGCTTGCGCCGTTGCCGTCAGTTCGGCGATGCCGCGCCGACCAGAAACATACGCCTCGCGCGCTGCCATGATTTCGGCGGTAAAGCCGGATGCCGCCGAGCGTGTTTCCTGCTTGTCGCGCTTGAAGAGCCATCCGAGCATCACACCCTCCGGTAAGTGCGGAGCAAGTCGCCCGCTCCGCTGTTTTGAATGGCCTCGGCGAGCCATGACGCCGATCGTCGATGCGTGAGGGAGATTGAGCCGGCTGTGATGCCTTCGGTTGTGGCACCAGCCTTGCCGGGCTTCGACGCCATGTATTCAGCAAGGCGTCGGAAGGCTTCGGAGACGGCAGCAGGAACGTCACCCCCGCCGGCCGTGCCAGTGAAGCGGTACGGGCCGCAGCCCGGCAAGCAATAGCCGCCGAGCGGCGACGGCGAGAGCATCACGGTTTCCCATGTCTCGCCGTTCCAGATTTCGACACTGGCGATCGTCGCGGGCGTGAGCGGGGGTTTCCAGCCACCCGGCCCCTCAATGATCCACACGACATCCCGAGCGCTCCAGCGATGCGCCACATAAGCCTCGATCCGCTGCCAGATCATCGACGGGTCGAGCGCCGCCGCAGCGGTTGAGAGCCCAGCCGGCGCCTGTGGATAACCCTCCGGAATAGCTTCGGCTTGTTCGATGGTTTCGGCCACGTCAGAGCCTCCAGCGATTGAGGTGGAAAGTCTTGCGGACCGGGACGATTTCCGGCGTCGGCTGCCAGTTCCGTTCCTCGACTCCCGCCTCGTCATAGGCGGGTCGTGTCACGATCGAGAGTTCGAAAAGAATGGCCTGGAGGATCGTTCGAATGATCGCCCTGCCGAGGCGAGGATCTTCCTCCTCGATCATCTCGGCTTGTTCCGGTGGCACCGCAGCCGGTGGCGGAATGCGGAAACCCGGCGAGAGACCGACAGCAAGGCCGGAGCCGATCAGCGCGAACATATCCTTGGCATAGGAAGTCTCGGCGACCTCCGGGACGATCTCGGCGTCGAGCGTAAGAGCCTCTAGTGGTTTGACTCCAACGCTTGGAACCCGCGATTTCTAGCAGCAATGA
>NZ_AQQS01000014.1 GCF_002088275.1 Aurantimonas sp. 22II-16-19i | reverse complement strand
CCTCGGCGCCGGGCACAAAGCCCTGCGCCGAGGCACGCGGGGGCCCAGGGCTTATCGGGCCGGGCCGTGCCAGGCGACGCCGGGTCATGCCGGGTCATGCCAGGCCAGGCCGACCCGCCACGGGATTGACAACCCCTGCCGTGCCGCCGAGACAGGGCGCGGGTTCAAGGAGCGCGCCAGAGGGCGCGGATGAGGGAGGAAACGACGATGGCAGCCAAGACGATCGCCGCCTTAGCGGGCGCCGCCGCGATGCTGGCCGCACTGGCCGTGGGCGCGAGCGCCGAGGAGCGCATCGCCTACAAGTCGGCCAAGAGCGGCACGTCCTACTACCAGATGGGCGTCGAGCTCGCCAACGCGGTCAAGGCCGGCACCGACGGCGAGGCGATCCTCACCGTCGAGGAGAGCCAGGGCTCGGTCCAGAACGTCATGGAGGCGGCGGTCCGCCCCGGCAACTACGTCTTCACCGCGCCGCCGGGCCTCGTCGCCTCGGCCGCCGCCGGCAAGGGGCCGTTCGAAAAGCGTCCCAATCCCCGCTTCGCCGAGATCCGCGCGCTGTTTCCGATTCCCTCGCTGACCATGCATTTCGTCCTCGCCGGCAAGGCCGAGGCGCAGGACCTGTCGGCGCTCGCCGGCAAGACGATCCTTCTCGGCAAGGGCAGCTTCGGCGCCACCGAGGGCGAGAAATATCTCGAGCTGTTCGCGCTGAAGGACAAGGTGACCGTCGCCGACGCCGAACTCGGCAATGCGGCGGATGCCCTGAAGAACGGCCAGATCGACGGCTTCGTCACCGCCGGTTCGTTCCCGGCGCCGAATGTCATCGAGGCGGCGGCGAGCGGCGAGGTGACGCTCCTGTCGATGAGCGACGACGAGGTGGCAAAGACCGGCCGCACCCCCCAGGTGATTCCCGCCGGCACCTATGCCGGTGTCGAGACGGACACCGTCACCACCTCGCTGCCGGTCTTCGCCTTCGCCGCCGGCCAGATGAGCGAGGAGACCGCCTATCTTCTCACCAGGACCTTCTGGGAGGAGAAGGAGGCGCTGTCGGGCGAATCGCGCTGGTGGAAGGCCGTCGACCCGCAGCTGCTGGAAGCCGGCGAGGTGAAGCTCCATCCGGGCGCCCTGCGCTATTATCGCGAGGCCGGCGTGTCCCTGCCGGACGCCCTGCAGTAACACGACGTCCGACCGGCGCCGGCGTCGCAGCAGCGCCGCCCGCGTCGTTTTCCCGGCGGCGGCCTCCGGCTCCTCGGCTCCGCCCGCCGCTCCGCCGCCGAAGGCCGCCGCGGCCCATCCACCGGGCACCGCCGGGCCGGCGATCCGCAGCCCGTCCCGCAGCCGGCTTTCGAGGCCGGCATCCCGGGCCGGCGCCCCCGAGCGCCCGCCAGAACCGCCCGCCCGGGATCCCCCCCCTGCGGGCGCCATGAACCCATTCCGGACGATCCCATGAGCCTCAGCTCCCCGGCCGGCGACGCGCCGGGCCGCCCGCTCCGCCTCTGGCAGGGGCTCGGCATCCTCTCGATCGGCTTCCATCTGGCGCTGGTCTTTTCCGGCCTGGTGCCGGCCCTCGTCGCCCGGCCGCTGCACATGGCGCTGGCGCTGCCCTGGCTGTTCGTCTTTGCGCCCCGCTCGCGCCTCGAGGCGGCCAGCGGCTGGGTCGTCCTCGTCCTCGGCGAGATCGGCTGCCTCTATGTCGCGCTCAATGCCGGTGCCCTGTCGGATCAGTACGGCTTCCTCGACACGTCCTTCCAGGTCGCCGTCGCCGTCACCCTCGTCGCGGTCGCCCTCGAGGCGGCGCGGCGGGCGATCGGCTGGCCGCTGCCGCTGGTCGCCCTCGCCTGCCTCGCCTACGGCCTCTTCGGCCAATACATCCCCGGCGAATACGGCCATCCGGGCTTTCCGGTCGCAAGCTTCCTCGGCACCATGACGATCACCGAGGGCGGCCTCTGGGGCTCGCTCACCGGCGTCTCGGTGGGCATCGTCGCGATCTTCGTCATCCTCGGCGCGGTGCTGAATGCCGGCGAGGCGGGGCAGGGCTTCATGAATCTGGCGGGCGCGGCGGCCGGCCGGCTGCGCGGCGGGGCGGGCAAGGTCTCGGTTCTGTCCTCGGCGATGTTCGGCTCGATCTCCGGCTCCGCCTCGGCCAATGTCGCCTCCACCGGCGCGGTGACGATCCCGGCGATGAAGCGCCTCGGCTACCCGAAGGCGCTGGCCGGGGCGGTCGAGGCCGTCGCCTCCTCCGGCGGCCAGATCATGCCGCCGCTGATGGGCGCTGGCGCCTTCGTCATGGTGGAGCTGACCGGCACGCCCTATGGCGACATCATCGTCGCCGCGCTGCCCGCCGCGATCCTCTACTTCCTGACGGTCTGGATCGGCATCGACCTTTTCGCCCGGCGCTACGACCTCGCGGGCATGGCCGAGGCCGATCGGCCGCGGCCGCGCACGGTCGTCGTCACCACCATGTTCTTCCTCGTTCCCTTCGCCGTCCTCCTCACCGCCATGTTCGGCGCCGGGCTGACGCCGCAATACGCCGCCTGCCTCGCCATCCTCGTCGGCGTGCTGCTCCTGTTCGTCGATGCGACGCCGAGCGTCTCGGTCTCGCGCTTTGCCGCGCGCGCCGGCGTCGCGGCGCTGGAGGCGGGACGGCAGATCGCGGTGATCGCCGCGATCATCATCTGCGCCTCCATCGTCGTCGGCGTCCTCGGCATGACCGGGCTCGGCGTCAAGGTGACCTCGGCGATCCTGGCGCTGGCCGGCGAATCCCTCGTCCCGGCGCTGCTCCTGACGGCGCTCGCCTGCATCCTCCTCGGCATGGAGGTGCCGACGACGGCGGCCTACGTCATCTGCGTCACCATCGCCGGGCCGGCCCTGCAGCGCCTCGGCATCGAGCCGCTGCTCGCCCATCTCTTCGTCTTCTGGTTCGCGCTGCTCTCGACCATCACGCCGCCGGTCTGCGGCGCGGTGTTCATCGCCGCCGGCATGGCGGGCGAGAACTGGCTGAAGGTCGCCGGCTCGGCGATGCGCCTCGGCGTCGGGCTCTACGTCATCCCGCTGGCGATGATCTCCAAGCCTCAGATCATCCACCTCGCCGACCGGCCGCTCGGCGCATTCGTCGCCTTCGTCCAGATCGCCGCCGGCCTGTGGCTCCTGTCGCTCGGCCTGATCGGCACCATGGCGCCGTGGAAGCGGGCGGCGCTGGGTCTTGCCGGACTGGCGGTTTGCCTGGCGCCGGCGCCGGCGTAGGATCGGCATAGGCGGTTGGGGACGGCGGCGCGAAGAGCCCGCGAAACGACGTGGCAGCAGGGCAGGAAGCGATCATGGCAGACAAGGGATGGGCCATCGGCCTGATGACCGGAACCGTCCTCGACGGGAATATCGACGTCGCCGCGATCCGCACCGACGGCGAGGCGATCGCCGAATTCGGCCCCTTCGAGCTGATGCCTTACGGGGCCGACGTCACGCCGCTGATCGAGGCGGCCGTCGCCGATGCGCGCCGGTGGGACTTCTCCGGGCCCGAGCCTGAGAGCTTCGCGGTGGCGGAAAAGCGCCTCACCGCGGCGCAGGGCGAGGCCGTCGCGACCTTCTGCGAGCGCCATGGCCTTGCCCGCGCGGCGATCGCCGCCGTCGGCTTCCACGGCCAGACCGTCCTCCACCGGCCGCCGGCAGCGGGCGTTGCCGGCCGCACCCGCCAGCTCGGCGACGGCGCGGCGATGGCGAGAATGCTCGGCCTGACGGTGGTGCACGACTTCCGCTCGGCCGACGTTTCGGCGGGCGGGCAGGGGGCGCCGCTCTCGGCGATCTACCACCGGGCGATGCTGGCGCGGATCGGCGCCGGCGCCGGCACCGCGATCCTCAATCTCGGCGGGGTCGCCAATCTCACCTGGTCCGATGGCGAAACCCTGGTCGCTTTCGACACGGGGCCGGCCAATGCCCCGATCAACGACTGGATCCGGGCCCATGGCGCCGGCGCGATGGACCGGGACGGGCGGCTGGCCTTCGCCGGCACGGTGGACGAGGCGCGGCTCGCCCGGCTCTTGCAGCATCCCTGGCTGGAACAGCCCTATCCGAAGTCCCTCGACCGCTTCAGCTTCGCGATGGCGATGGCGGAGGGTCTGTCGCTTGCGGACGGCGCGGCGACGCTGACGGCCTTCACGGCGGGCGCCGTCGGCAAGGCGCTGGATCTGTTGCCGAGCCGGCCGGAGCGGCTGATCGTCTGCGGCGGCGGCCGCCGCAATCCGGCGATCATGGCGGCGATCGCCGAACGGGCAAACGTCGAGGCGGTGGATGCCGATGCCTGCGGGCTGCGGGGCGACGCCGTCGAGGCCGAGTGCTTCGCCTATCTCGCCATGCGGGCGATCGCCGGGCTGCCGATCAGCTTTCCGCTGACCACCGGCGCGCCGCGGCCGATGACCGGCGGCGTCGTCAACCGGCCACCCGGCCGAGGCGCTGGCGGCAACTGAGCGGATCGAAGGCACGACCTCGGAAGGAATGCGTCGGGCCTCCCATGACCGTGCTCCCGAGACCGGCGCGCAGCAGAGACGTTCACGCTGCAAAGACCGGCGAAGGCACCGCCTTCGCCCGCCGTAGTCGCGATCAGAGCGCCGGCGCGCCGGGCGTCGAATCGCCGACCGTGTCGCTCAGCACCTGGCCGAGGAAGCTCGCATCCTTGCCGCCGGTGGGCGTCGTGCGGGAGATGAAGTCGAACACCCGCCCGTCCTTCAGCCCGTAGTCGGCGATGCGCTCGACCCGATCGTCCTTGTTGAAATAGACGGCGAGGATGCGCTGGTCGACCAGCTGCGGCTGCAGGAAGGCCACCGGCCGCACCCGCTTCTGGGAGATGTAGTAGAACACCTCGTTGTCGAAGCTGGCCTTGGTGGAGGGCGAGCCGAGGGCCAGCAGAACCTGCTCCTTGGAGGAGCCCGGAGGCACCAGCTCGAGCGATTTCGGATCGACGATATAGCCCTGGTTGAGGACTTCGCTGGTCGTACAGGCCGACAGCGACGACAGGCCGATGGCTGCCACTCCCACGGCGAACGCCAGCGTCAGACGCGTCTTCTTGCTCACGCTTTTCTCAACTCCGTTCCAGCCAACCGACTTTGTTTTCTGTGTCATGCGCGGTTCAGACGGCGAAATTACGCCGCCCTTGCCGCGATCTCGTCGCCGCCTGCCGGTTCGTCGGCGGACAGCCCCATGGCTCGCGAACCGCCGGCGCGGCAAGGTTCCGGCGCCAGTGCGGCCCGGCACCCGGACGAGCCGATCCTCCCGCCGGCCGTCGAGCCTCCCGTCGTTCCGCCGGACGACGGCGAGGCCGCGGCGCGTGGGCGTTGGTAATCCACCTCAGGCGCCGTTGCAATCGGGCCGAAGCTGTGGCACCGCCTGTGGCCAAGCGAGAAACCGCGGATCGTCAATGCTGAAACGCTGGAGGATCGCTCGCCAGAACCGAGCGATCGTCGAACTCCTCTATCAGGCCCTCGTCGCGATGACGCGCCAGCCGAAGCTCTACGAGAGCTGCGGGATCGCCGATACGTTCGCGGGGCGGTTCGAGGCCCTTGGCCTGCATGTCTTCCTGTTCCTGCGCCGCTGCCGCGTTGAAGCCTCGCTGGAGCCGCTGTCGCGCGACGTCGTCGACCGCTTCGTTCTCGACGTGGATTCCTCGATCCGCGAACTCGGCATCG
Source organism: Aurantimonas sp. 22II-16-19i (assembly GCF_002088275.1). Taxonomy (GTDB): domain Bacteria; phylum Pseudomonadota; class Alphaproteobacteria; order Rhizobiales; family Rhizobiaceae; genus Jiella. The sequence goes on along the minus strand of NZ_AQQS01000014.1, from coordinate 123,609 downwards.
GCGACCAGGCGGTGCCGAGGCGCATGCGCAAGCTGGCCGGCGTCTTCTACGAGCGCGTCCGGGTCTATGACGAGGCCTTCGAGGCAGCGGACCAGAGGTCGGCGCTGAAGGCCGCGCTGGCCGGGCGGGCGGTCGAGGCGACGGTGCCGGAGGATGCGGTGGACGATCTCGCCACCTACATGCTCGCCATGAACGAGCGCCTCGCGGCGGTGCCGGCCGCGGCGATCCTGTCCGGCGCGCTCGATCCCGGCGCGCTGAACCCCCCGGAGCTGACCCCCCGGGAGCTGAACGAAGGAGATTGACCCATGGATGGAGAGCCGGTCTCGCCGCTTCGCGTCCTCTTGCCGGCCGGGCCGCTGCCGCAGGACGGCCTCCGGGTCGCCTTCAAGGCGACGGGGGAGGATTGCGCGCGGCTCGCCGCGGCGCTCGATGTCGACCGGGTGACGGCGATGGGCGCCGAGCTGATGGCGCGGCCGTTCCGCAAGGACGGCGCCCGGGTCGCCGGCCGCCTGTCGGCGGTCGTCGTCCAGAAGAGCGTCGTCACGCTGGAGCCGGTCGAGCAGCGGATCGACGAGCCCTTCGAGGCCACCTTCCTGCGCGAGGCGAGGGCGCCGCGGCGGAAGGTCGAGGCCGAGCCCACCGAGATCGTCATCGATCCCGAGGCCGAGGATCCGCCGGAGCCCTTCGTCGGCGACCGGATCGACCTCGGCCCGAGGCTCTACGAGGCGCTGGCGCTGGTCGTCGATCCCTATCCCAAGCGGCCGGGCGAGCGCTTCGGCGCCGCGATAGAGCCGGAAGCGGAGACGCAGGAGCCTCCCTCGCCCTTCGCCGTGCTCGCCAATTTCCGCGACGGGCGGGGCAGCGGCGGTGATTGAGGCGACGAGGCCGGTTGTATGTACCGGGGATTTGGCTATTTTCGCGCCGCGCCGGCAGGGCCCGGCGCATCGGCGGACAGAAGTGAGAACGCGTTGACCTCAGGATCCGGCATAACCATCTCGCTCGACGCGATGGGCGGCGATCACGGGCCCGAGGTGGTGGTGGCGGGCGCCGCGCTCGCCCTTCAGCGCCGGCCGGACACGCGCTTCGTCCTCTATGGCGAGGAAGCCGCCGTCAGGCCCGTGCTCGCCCGCTTTCCAGAGCTCGACGCGGCCTCGACCTTCCACCACTGCGAGATTTCCGTCCGCATGGACGACAAGCCCTCCCAGGCGCTGCGTCAGGGCCGCTACAAGTCGTCCATGTGGCGCACCATCGACGCGGTGAAGACCGGCGAGGCCGACGTCGCCGTCTCGGCCGGCAACACCGGCGCCCTGATGGCGATGGCGAAGTTCTGCCTGCGCACCATGGCCAACATCGAGCGCCCGGCGATCGCCGCGATCTGGCCGACGCTGCGCGGCGACAGCATCGTCCTCGACGTCGGCGCGACCATCGGCGCCGACGCCCAGCAGCTGATCGACTTCTCGATGATGGGCGGCGCCATGGCGCGGGCGCTGTTCGGCCTCGAGCGGCCGACCGTCGGCCTCCTCAACATCGGCGTCGAGGAGGTCAAGGGCCAGGACGACATCCGCGAAGCGGGCCGGCTCCTGAAGGAAACGCCGCTGCCCGGCATCGACTATCGCGGCTTCGTCGAGGGCGACGATCTCGGCCAGGGCACCGTGGACGTCGTCGTCACCGAGGGCTTCACCGGCAACATCGCCCTGAAGACGGCGGAGGGCACGGCCCGCCAGATCGCCGCCTATCTGCGCGCGGCGATGTCGCGGACCTGGCTCGCCCGGGCCGGCTACATCCTGGCCAAGAGCGCCTTCGACCGGCTGCGCGACAAGATGGATCCGCGCAAGGTCAATGGCGGCGTCTTCCTCGGGCTGAACGGCATCGTCATCAAGAGCCATGGCGGCACCGACGCCGAGGGCATCGCCGCCGCCATCGACCTCGCCCACACCGTTGCGCGGGCGGGCCTGCGCGAAAAGATCGAGGCGGACCTCGCCAACTATCACCGCCGCATCTCCGAGGAGGCGGCGATCGTCCCCGAAAGCAGCGTTTCATGAGTGACAAGATCGTCTCCGTCGTCCGGGGCACCGGCTCGGTGCTGCCCGAGCGGGTCATGCGCAACCAGGACTTCGTCGGCGTCGTCGAGACCTCGGACGAATGGATCCGCCAGCGCACCGGCATCGCCGAGCGCCACATCGCCGGCGAGGGCGAGACCACGGCCTCGCTCGCCGAGGGCGCGGCGCGGCGGGCGCTCGACGCGGCCGGGCTCGAGCCCGCCGACATCGACCTGATCATCCTCGCCACCGCGACCCCCGACAACACCTTTCCGGCCTCGGCCGTCGACGTCCAGAACCGGCTCGGCATCAGCCACGGCTTCGCCTTCGACGTCCATGCGGTGTGCAGCGGCTTTCTCTACGCGCTGACCACGGCCGACATGTATCTGCGCGCCGGCCAGGCCCGCCGGGCCCTCGTCATCGGCGCCGAGACCTTTTCGCGCATTCTCGACTGGGAAGACCGCACGACCTGCGTTCTGTTCGGCGACGGTGCCGGCGCGGTGGTGCTGGAAGGCGTGCCGGCCGAAGAGAGCGCCGGCAAGGGCATCCTCGTCGCCAAGCTGCGCTCGGACGGCTCCCACAAGGAGAAGCTCTTTGTCGACGGCGGGCCGTCGACCACCGGGACGGTCGGCCATCTGCGGATGCAGGGGCGCGAGGTCTTCAAGCACGCGGTCGGCATGATCACCGACGTGATCGAGGCCTGTTTTGCGGCCGCGAAGATCGGTCCCGACGACATCGACTGGTTCATTCCCCACCAGGCCAACCGCCGGATCATCGACGCCTCGGCGAAGAAACTCGGCATCGACATCGACAAGGTGGTGATCACCGTCGACCGCCACGGCAACACCTCGGCGGCCTCGATTCCCCTCGCGCTCGACACGGCGGTGCGGGACGGGCGCGTCAAGCCGGGCGATCTCGTCCTGCTCGAGGCGATGGGCGGCGGCTTCACCTGGGGCGCGATCCTTCTGAGATGGTAGATGGCGCTTGATTCATATGGCGCTTTCAGTAGAGTAACGAAAAAGTAAGATGCCCGGCGCGACCAATTGGCGCGGGCGGGTTTTCGACACCGACCAGGGGACGACGATGGGGGATAGGACACTTACCAGGGCCGACCTCGCCGAAGCGGTGTTTCGCAAGATCGGGCTGTCGCGGACGGAATCGGCGCAACTCGTCGAGATGGTGCTCGAGGAGATCTGCTCGACCATCGCCAAGGGCGAATCCGTCAAGGTTTCCTCCTTCGGCTCCTTCCTCGTGCGCGACAAGAACGAGCGCGTCGGCCGCAATCCCAAGACCGGCGAGGAAGTGCCGATCTCGCCGCGCCGGGTGGCCGTGTTCAAGCCGTCCAACGTCCTCAAGGACCGCATTCTCGAAGCCCACAGCAAGCGCGCCGCCTCCTCGTCGAACCTGGAGTCGTCGGGCCTCGAGCTGATGCGCGCCGCCGAATAGGCGGCCAGACAGGCGAATGCGCGGATCTGAGATGCTTCATTGATGGCCGACAAGGGTGAGGATGCGTTCCGGACGATCTCGGAGGTCGCCGAGGATCTCGACCTGCCGCAGCATGTCCTGCGTTTCTGGGAATCGCGCTTCGCGCAGATCCGTCCGCTCAAACGCGGCGGCGGCCGGCGCTACTACCGCCCCGACGACGTCGAGCTCCTGCGCGGCATCCGCTATCTCCTCTACGTCAAGGGCTTCACCATCAAGGGCGTGCAGCGTCTCCTGAAGGAGAACGGCAGCCGCTTCGTGGTCGCCATCGGCTCCGGCGATCTCGCCGGCCTCGACGATCTGTCGAGCGCCCCTCCCGCCGACGGGCCGGAGGCCGAGGAGGCGGGGCAGGCCCATGTCGACGACCTCGACCTGATCCATCCCGAACCCGAGACCGTCGCCGCCGTCGAGCCGCCCGCGGTATCGTCTGGCGGATCGGGCGGCGCACCGGCCGTCGGACCGGAAGAGCCGTCGCCGCCGGCACGCCCCCGCCCGCGCGCCCTCGGCAGCTTCCTGCGCCGCGAGCGCGACACCGCCCAGGAGGGCCTGCGCCTGCCGCGCGACAGCGTCGACACCCTCGACCAGGTGCTGCTCGATCTTCTGGAATGCAAGCGCCTGCTGGACCAGGTCCGCTAGAGCGGCGCAATCCAGGCGGATCGCCGTACCGCCCGCGGCTGGGCCGCATCGAGGAGCGGCGCCGGGCATCAGGGCGCTCTGGCGCCGCCTCGTCCATTTGGCAGCCGCCCGATCGCTCCGGCCCGATCACTTGGGCGTCGCCGTGCCGGACCCTGCGTCTGGCGGTCCCGATCACGCAGGAACACGCTCCCGTTGACGCTCCCCGGCCGCGTCCACGCCCTCATGCTCAGCCGCACCGCCGCATCTCACCGGCGTAGCGGCGTCCGTTACGCGCTACCCACCGCGCGTCCGCCTCAGCGGATCCGCACCGGCACGGTCAGCGACACGCCCTTGCCGGACGGCGGCGCGGGGAACGGGCTCGCCCGGCGCACCAGCTGCACGGCGAGGCTGTCGAGGGTGCCGTTGCCGCTCGATCCGACCACCCGGACGCCGGTGACGCGGCCGCCGCCGTCCATCGAGAAGGCGACCCGCGTTGTGCCGGAGCCGCGACCGGAGAAGCTGCGGCTGTAGCGGTTGAGCCGGGCCTGGACCTGCGACTGCCAGCGCGCCAGGGCCGCCCGCGAGACGCTGGCGCCCTGCGAGGCCTCGCTGCGGGACTGGCCGCGCGAGGCGACCGAGGGGGACGCCGAGCGCCGCTGGCGCGTCTCCCGCTTCGGGGCCGGCCGCTCCGCCTTCGGCTGGCTGCGCCGCACCGGTTTTTCCGCCCGCTTCGGCGCCTCCCGCACCGCCTGGCGCACCGGCCTCGGCGGCGTCGGCCGGGCGGTCGGCAGCGGCACGACGTCGGGCAGCACCGCGGTGTCCGGCGCCGGCGCCGCCGGTTCCTCCGGCTCGGGCTCTTCCGGCTCGGGGGCGGGCCGGGGCAGCGGCACCGCGTCGGGGATCGGCGGCGCGACCTCTTCGGGCTCGGGCACCGGTTGCGGCTCGGGCTCGGGCACCGGCTCGACCGCCGGCTCCGGCTCCGGCTCCGGCGGCTGCACGACCGGCTCTTCCACCGCCGGCTCTTCCACAGGCTGGGGCTCGGGCGGCTGCGGCTCCTCGACCGGCTCGGGCGGCGCCGGCTGTTCCGGTTCGGCCGGCTCCGGCTCCGGGGCGGCCGGTTCGGGCTCGGGTTCGGGCGGTGTCGGTTCCTCGGGCGGCATCGGCGCCTGCGGCACCTCCGTCTCCGCCTCGCTCTGGGAGGGATCCGGCGTGTTGACGGTTTCCGGCGCCGGGGCCGCCTCGTCGATCGCGGCGGAGGCCTCGGACTCGGGCGGCGGCGCGAGGTCGATCAGCACTGCGGCCTCTTGGGCGCCCTTCGGCGGCGTCTCGGGAACGCTCGCCATCAGAGCATAGGCGCCCGTCCCGTGGGCGAGCACCACCACCAGGGCGGCGACCAGCCAGCGCTCTGCGCCGGCGCGCCGCGGCGATCCGTCGAAGGGGTCGAAACTGCCGGAGGTCTGACGTGCCATGATCCGCCTACTGCCCGGCGCCCGCCGCGCCGCTGCCGCCTGCCGCGCCCGGCGCGCCACCGCTCGCTGCGGCCCGCGCCGCCTCGGCCCGGCCCGGATCCTCGAGGCCGACGAGGCCGATCTTCAGGTAGCCGGCCGAGCGCAGCGCGTTCATCACCTCCATGATGTCGGAATAGTGCACCGTGCCGTCGGCGCGCAGGAAGATGCGCTCGTCGCGATTGCTGTTGGTCCGCCGGTCGAGGCTTTCGGCGAGGGCTGCCGCGGTGATCGGGTCCTCGCCGAGGCTCAGCGACAGGTCTTCCTGGATGGTCAGGTAGACCGGCTCGTCCGGCCGCTCCTGGGGGGCGGCGTTGGAGGTCGGAAGATCCACCGGCACGTCCACCGTCGAGAGCGGCGCGGCCACCATGAAGATGATCAGGAGAACCAGCATCACGTCGATGAAGGGCGTGACGTTGATCTCCGAGACCTCGTCGCCGGCGTCGTCGTCGTTGCTGCCGAGCTTGACCGCCATGGCGCCTACTCCGCCGCCTGCGCGAGCGGCAGGTCCCGGCCCGCCGTGGCGCCCCGTTCGAGATCCCGCGACAGATGCTGCATCACCAGCGCCGTCGCGTCGGACAGGATCGCCCGGTAGCCGGCGATGGAGCGGGCGAAGACGTTGTAGATGACGACGGCCGGGATCGCCGCGACGAGGCCGATGGCGGTGGCGAGCAGCGCCTCGGCGATGCCCGGGGCGACGACGGCGAGGTTGGTGGTGTTGGCCTCGCTGATGCCGATGAAGGAGTTCATGATGCCCCAGACCGTGCCGAACAGGCCGACGAAGGGCGCGATGGAGCCGATGGTGGCGAGCAGGCCGGTGCCGCGGTTGAGCGAGCGCGCCGCATTCGCCTCGATCCGCGACAGGCCGATCGCCACCCGCTCCTTGACGCCGTCCGCCGACAGGCCGGCGGAGCGCTCGAGCTCGCCCGCCGCCGATCGGGCGAGGCGGCCGACCGGTCCGCCCCAGCGTGCCGCGGAGCGCTCGTCGCCGAGCGCCTTGCGAAGCGAATCGGCTTTGGCGAGGCGCCTGACCCCCGCCCGCGCTCGCCATTTCGCCGAAAACACCTCGAAGCCCTTGACCAGGAGGATCGTCCAGGTCGCCAGCGACGCCAGCGCCAGCCCGATCATCACGCTCTTCACCACCCAGTCGGCGGCCAGGAACATGCCGAGCGGCGAGAGGTCGTGGGGCAGTTTTTCGTCGCGCGGCTCCTCGAAGAGGACCGGGGTCGCGTCGCCCGTGCCGGCGTCGGCCGCGTTGCCCGCGTTGTCCGCGGCCGCATCGTCGGTGGCCACGCCTGCGGGTGCCGTGCCCGCGGCAGCATCGGCGTCGACGACCCCGGCCGGCGTCGCGGCGCCATCGCTTGCCGCCGGCGACGCGGCGGTCTCGCCCCCGGCGGGCGTATCGCTGCCGGGCGCGGCCGCGCCGGTCGCCGGGCCGGTCGAGGGGCTCGCCGGTTCGGCCGGGCGCACCCGGCCCGCCGTCGGGGCCGCCCCATCGGCCGCAGACGCATCCTCGGTCGCCGGGCCAGCGCCGGCGGCCTGCGCCATGGCGGTTCCGGCCGATGCCGCCATGAGCCCCGCGAGGAGCAGCGACACCATGGCCGGCCGAAGGATCGGGGCCGGCCGAAGGATCGGGATTGAGCGAAGACGCATGATGGGGGGACCGTGACCTGAAGATTGCCGGATGCCGGAGACGCAGCGACGAGGGTCGTCGCGGCGAGCCGGCGTCTCGTGCCTCCTTTATGGAAACATGATGTCCACAGTCAACTTATAGGGCGCGATTTGCGCTGGCAAAGCCGGGTATCGGCAGGAAAGCCCGGCTCCCGCCGCCCGGCTGCCCGACATGGCCAAGTCGTCTGGAGATGTTCCAGGCTATTCGCCTGGCGCCCTCTGCCGCCGCGAGGCGCTTCTCTTGCACGCCGGCCTGCCGAGGATGCGCTCTGTTCCGCACCGGTCCGGCCCGCGCCGCTCCCGCCCGGCCGCGTCAGGCTTGCGAGCAGGTTCCGCCGGCGAAAGCTTTCGCATCGTCGCCGGACGCACTAGGTAAGTCCTTGGTGGCGGGGATCATCCGTCCGCCGCCGACCGCCGCAGGCCCGGACCGTTCCAGATCCGAACCGGCCCGTGCCCAGCATGTCCCGCATCTCCCGGTGCAGCCTCCCGCCGCATCCGCCGGAATTGCCCCAGATCGACGGGCTCATGAGCCGACTGACCTTCGCTTCCCCCTCGAGCTCCGTTCAGGGCCGTGCCGCCGACGCCACCGTCACCGCGGTGCTCGGGCCGACGAACACGGGCAAGACCCATCTCGCCATCGAGCGGATGATCGCCCACGGCTCGGGCACCATCGGCCTGCCGCTCCGGCTCTTGGCGCGCGAGGTCTATCAGAAGGTCTGCGACCGGGTCGGTGCGGCGAATGTCGCGCTGATCACCGGCGAGGAGAAGATCCGCCCGCCCAAGGCCCGCTATTTCATCTGCACCGTCGAGGCGATGCCGCGCCATCCCGGCACCGCCTTCGTCGCCATCGACGAGGTGCAGCTCGCCGGCGACCTCGAGCGCGGCCACGTCTTCACCGATCGCATCCTCACCGCCCGCGGCTTCCAGGAGACGCTGCTGCTCGGCGCCTCGACCATGACCGGCGTCCTGAAGCAGCTGATTCCCGGCCTCGGGACGCAGACGCGGCCGCGGCTCTCCAACCTCGTCTATGCCGGCTCCAAGAAGATCACCCGGCTGCCGCGGCGCTCCGCCATCGTCGCCTTCTCCGCCGAGGAGGTCTATGCCATCGCCGAGCTGATCCGCCGCCAGCGCGGCGGCGCGGCGGTGGTCCTCGGGGCGCTCTCGCCGCGCACCCGCAACGCCCAGGTCGAGCTCTACCAGAACGGCGAGGTCGACTATCTCGTCGCCACCGACGCCATCGGCATGGGCCTCAATCTCGACGTCGATCACGTGGCCTTTGCCCAGGACTGGAAATATGATGGCTTCCAGTATCGCCAGCTGACCGCCGCCGAATACGGCCAGATCGCCGGGCGCGCGGGCCGGCACGTGCGCGACGGCACCTTCGGCGTCACCGGCCAGGTCGATCCCCTGCCGGAGGAGCTCGTCGAGGCGCTGGAGGGCCATTCCTTCGCGCCGGTGAAGGTGCTGCAATGGCGCAGCGGCGAACACGACTTCACCTCCCTCGATTCGCTCAAGCACAGCCTCGAGCGCCCGCCGCAAGTGGAAGCCCTGACCAAGGCGCTGCCCTCGGTCGACCAGCGGGCGCTGGAATTTCTCTCCCGCGTCCCCGACGTCGCCGAGCGGGCGAGGGGGGCGAGGCGCGTCGAATTGCTGTGGGAGACCTGCAAGCTGCCGGACTACCGGCGCATCGCTCCCGCCCAGCATGCCGAGATCATCGCCTCGATCTATGCCGACGTCGCCGACAACGGCCACGTGTCGGAAGACTACATGGCGGCCCAGGTCCGCCGGGCCGACCGCACCGAGGGCGATCTCGACACGCTGTCCCAAAGAATCGCCGAAATCCGCACCTGGACCTATATTTCCCACCGGCCCGACTGGCTGGCCGATCCGACACACTGGCAGGAAAAGACGCGCGACATCGAGGATCGTCTGTCCGACGCTCTTCACGACAGGTTGACGAAACGGTTCGTAGACCGCAGGACAAGCGTCTTGATGAAGCGGCTGAGAGAGAACGCATTCATGGAAGCAGAGATCGCCAACGACGGAACGGTGACGGTCGAGGGCCACGCCGTAGGCGAACTGCAGGCGTTTCGTTTCTCCGCCGATACCAAGGCGGAGGGCGCGGACGGTCGCGCCGTGCGCACTGCGGCCCAGAAGGCGCTCGCCGGCGAGTTCGAAAAGCGTGCGGAACGTTTCGCCAATTCTCCCAACGGCGATCTCGCCCTCGGCTCCGACGGGCTGGTGCGCTGGCTCGGCGCACCCGTGGCGATGCTGACCGGCGGCGAGGATCCCTTGAAGCCGCGCGTCGTGCTGCTCGCCGACGAACAGCTGACCGGCCCGATGCGCGACATGGTGGCGAACCGGGTCGAGCGTTACGTGACCTATCAGGTCTCGACCGTCCTGAAGCCGCTCGCCGACCTCAAGCAGGCCGAGGGGCTGGACGGCGTCGCCCGCGGCCTCGCCTACAGGCTGGTCGAGGAATACGGCATTCTCCAGCGCCGCGACGTCGCCGAGGAAGTGCGCGCCCTCGATCAGGGTGCCCGCGCCGCCCTCAGGCGCTTCGGCGTGCGCTTCGGCGCCTACCACATCTTCGTGCCGACGCTGATCAAGCCGGCGCCGGCCGGCCTCCTGACGCTGCTCTGGGCGATCCGCAACGACGGCCGCGAGCGCGCCGGCTTCGGCGACGTGACCCATCTTCTGGCCACCGGCCGCACCTCGGCCGTCGCCGACACCGACTTCGACCCGATCTTCTACAAGCTCGCCGGATACCGGCTGCTCGGCCGTCGCGCCGTGCGCGTCGACATCCTCGAGCGGCTCGCCGATCTCATTCGCCCGGCGCTGTCCTGGAAGCCCGGCTCCGGCAAGCGGCCGGAAGGCGGCTTCAACGGCTCGCAGTTCCTGGTCACGCCGGCGATGATGTCGATCCTCGGCGCCACCGCCGACGACATGGACGAGATCCTGAAGGGACTCGGCTATCGGCCGCAGCCGATGCAGGCCGACGCCGTCGAGGGTGAGCTGCCCCGCCTCGACGAGGAAGCCATCGCCCGCGAGGCGGCCGAAAAGGCTGCCGCAAGAGCCGAGGCCGAACGCCGGGCGGCCGAAGCTGCCGCCACCGCCGAGGCGCCGCAGGTGCCGGACGTTGCCGCAACCGAAGGCACTGAAGCAGCCGCAGAGCCCGCCGCGACGACGCCGTCCGCCGAGGCGACCGCCGGGACCGGCGAGATCGAGGCGGCCGAAACCGAGACTGGCGAAACCGAAGCTGGCGAAGCCCAGTCGTCCGACGACGGTGCCGCGACCGATGCCGTGCTTGCCGGCGACGAAGCCGTCGGCGCGTCCGAAGAAGAGGGCGACATGGCCGAAGCAGCCGACGCGCCGGCTGCCGCGGTCTCCGAATCGGACGAGGCCGAGAGCGCTCCGCTCGAAGCTGCGAGCGAGGCGACGGCAGACGAGCCGGCAACGGCCACCGACCGGGCGCCCGCCACGAGCGAGGCACCTGTTGCGGCGCCTGATACGGCTGAAGAGGCTTCCGCCGAGGCCGCCGATGGTGACGAAACCGCGACGCCTTCGAAGACGGACGCGGCGAGCGAAGCCTCGGCTGACGAGGACGCGGGCGAGCCGGTGGCCGCAGCGTCTTCGGCCGACGGCGCCGCCGACACCCCTGCCGAGACCGCCGAGCCACGCATCATCCAGGTCTGGCGCCCCCATCGCGGCGACCGCAATGCCGGCCAGAACCGCCAGGGCCGTCGCAACCGCCGTCCCGGCCAGGGTCAGGCGCCCCAGGGCCAGGGCCAGGGCCAGGGCCAGGGACAAGGTCACGATCAGGGGCAGGGCCGGGCCCAGCCGGATCGTCCGGCCGGCGAGCCCGGCGGCGAGCGCCAGCAGCGGTTCTCCCGCGGCCCGAATCGCCAGGATCGTCCGGACCGGCCGGAGGGCGAGGAGCGCCAGCAGCGTCACGGCAAAAGCGGGCCGAAGGGCAAGAACCGTCCGGGCAAGGAGTTTGGCGACCGCCCGGAGCGCGGCAATCGCGGGCCGCAGCGCGACGAGGCGGCCGGCGGCAATAATCGCCGGGACAAGGCGCCCCAGCGCATCGACCCGGATTCGCCCTTCGCCAAGCTCGCCGCGCTGAAGGAAAAGCTTGGTCGCTGAGGCGCACGAGACGGAGGACGGCGCCGCGCCGGGGGCCACGGGTGCCTCGACGGGCGGGACCGCGGCTGTCCAGCGCATCGACAAGTGGCTGTTCTTCGCCCGGGTGGTGAAGTCGCGGACGCTGGCGCAGAAGCTGGTCGCTTCCGGCGGCGTCAGGGTCAATCGCGACAAGATCGCCAATCCCGCCCAGAAGGTGCGGGTCGGCGACACGCTGACGGTCTCCTATGCCGATGCGGTGAGGGTCCTGAAGATCCGCGCTCCCGGCGAGCGGCGGGGCCCGGCCAGCGAGGCGGCTCTCCTCTACGAGGACCTGTCGGAACCCACCGTCAGGCGCCCGTCAGCCGAGCCGGCGATCAGCCTGCGCCCGGATGCGCCGGAAAAGGGCACCGGCCGGCCCTCCAAGAAAGACCGCCGCTCCCTGTCGCGGCTGAAGGGCGGCGATCCCGGCTGAGCGCCGTCGTCGCCCGCCGCTTGGGGCCGCGCCGCCGAAAGCCTTTCCGGACCGGGTGGAATGGCTTTGCCCAAACCGCCCGTTCGACGACAAGCTTTGCGCTTGCAAGCCAAATGCCGAGTGTCTAGGTCCAGACGGACGGCTGCTGCCCGCCGAACGGGCGCAGCCAGGCGAGACCGTGGCCCCGCCTCGCCGGCCGGGCCGCCGAAGAGGATGACACATGACCTATGTCGTGACCGACAATTGCATCAAGTGCAAATACATGGACTGCGTCGAGGTGTGTCCGGTCGACTGTTTCTACGAGGGCGAGAACATGCTCGTCATCCATCCCGACGAGTGCATCGACTGCGGCGTCTGCGAGCCCGAGTGCCCCGCCGAGGCGATCAAGCCGGACACCGAGCCGGGCCTCGACAAATGGCTGACGCTCAACGCCGAATATGCCGACAAGTGGCCGAACATCACGATCAAGCGCGAGGCCCCGTCCGACGCCGAGAAGTTCGACGGCGAGGACGGCAAGCTGGAGAAGTACTTCTCCCCCGAGCCCGGCCAGGGCGACTGACACCGCCCGGGAGCGCCTGCCGGGTCCCCTCGCGGGGGCTCCGGCACGTCTCATCCCGGCGCGGATCGGCCGCCGGCTTTTCCTCCCCTTGCGACGATTGCCTCGAGCGCCGGCAGTCGATTCGTCCGCAAACCGGGCGAATCGGCCGCTGCGCCGCACAAATGCGGCATACCCCCGTATTCCTTGAATTTTCCGCTGGAATATAGTAGGCTCTGATCCACAGTCGGGTGCCTAGGCACTGCAACATCCCATGCCGAACGCATGACATGGGATGGTTTTCCGAAAGGACGTTCCCCTCATTGCCGCCATGTCGCCGGTTCTTCAGCGAACCGGAACCGATCATGCGGCCAATCGCAAGGGCGACGTTTCGGCCGAACCGCGACTGCGATCTGTCGATCCTGCTGGAGGGATCGTCGCAAATCGGTGGCTTCCGAGCCACCGCCCGTGTCTAGCGGCTGTTTCGGCCGGGCACAACAGGGAGTTAGAAAAAGCGTATGAGCAGTCAGAAGAAGGCAACGGTCAGCCAGGGTTTCAGGACCGGTGAGAGCATCGTCTACCCTGCGCACGGTGTCGGCCAGATCGTCGCGATCGAGGAACAGGTTGTCGCGGGCATGACGCTCGAACTGTTCGTCATCGACTTCGAGAAGGACAAGATGCGGCTCAAGGTTCCGGTTGCCAAGGCGAAATCCGTCGGCATGCGCAAGCTGTCCGAGACCGACTTCGTCGAGCGTGCGCTGAAGGTGGTCCAGGGCCGCGCGCGCGTGAAGAAGACGATGTGGAGCCGCCGGGCCCAGGAATACGACGCCAAGATCAACTCCGGTGACCTGATCCAGATCGCCGAGGTGGTGCGCGACCTCTACCGCGCCGACAGCCAGCCCGAGCAGTCCTATTCCGAGCGCCAGCTCTACGAGGCCGCCCTCGGCCGCATGGCGCGCGAGCTCGCCGCCGTCAACGAGGTCTCCGAGACCGAGGCCGTGCGGCTGATCGAGATCAACCTCAACAAGGGCCCCAAGCGCGGCGCCAAGGGCGCTGCCGAGGCCGAGGAGGGCGACGAGGAAGCCGAGGCGGACGACGCCGAGGAGACCACCGCCACCCAGGAGGAGGCCGCCTGAGGCGAGCCACCCGCGCCGCCCGGCAGCGCCGGGCCGAGTGCCGCGACCCGATATTGACGAACAGGACCGGCCGTTCATCAGACGGCCGGTCTTTTTTTTGTCGTCCCGGAGTGTTACAAAATCTGAAGCAACCGTTATCGCAATGAAACGCTTGCCTTTTTCCCCTCCCTTTCTACATCGCTCCAAAAAGTTTGCCGTTGTGGGAACGTTTGCCGTTTGGCTGCGTTCTTGAAGGACCCGGAGCGTGTGTCTCCCGCACGCCAGAGGCATCACAGCCGTTCTGACCGACCGGAGGGTCCTATGAAGTCACAGTCCGCTCGTCGCACCATGATCCGCGCCGCCATGGCAGCCCCCTATCTGCAAAGGGAAGAGGAATACGAACTGGCGGTTCGCTGGAAGGAGCAGGGCGATCAGGAGGCCCTCCACAAGATCACCTCGGCGCATATGCGCCTGGTCATTTCCATGGCCTCGAAGTTCCGGCATTTCGGCCTGGCGATGAGCGATCTGATCCAGGAGGGCCATGTCGGCCTGCTCGAGGCCGCGGCCCGCTTCGAGCCCGAGCGGGAGGTCCGCTTCTCCACCTATGCCACCTGGTGGATCCGCGCCTCGATCCAGGACTACATCCTGCGCAACTGGTCGATCGTGCGCGGCGGCACCTCCTCGGCCCAGAAGGCGCTGTTCTTCAATCTCCGCCGCCTGCGCGCCCGCCTCAGCCAGGGCTCCGAGAGCCTCTCCGGCACCGCGATGTACCGCGAGATCGCCACCGCCCTGAAGGTCTCCGAGGGCGACGTGGCGCTGATGGATTCCCGCCTGTCGGGCCCCGATTCCTCCCTCAACGCCCCGCTGATCGAGGATGAATCCGGCTCCGCCGACCGGCAGGATTTTCTCGTCTCCGACGCGCCGCTGCCCGACGAGATGGTTTCCACCTCCATCGACGACGAGCGCCGGGTCACCTGGCTCAACTCGGCGCTGGACGTCCTCTCCGAGCGCGAGCTGAAGATCATCCGCGAGCGCCGCCTGCAGGACGACGGCGCGACGCTCGAGGCGCTGGGCACCAAGCTCGGCATCTCCAAGGAGCGCGTCCGCCAGATCGAGACCCGGGCGCTGGAAAAGCTGCGCACCGCCCTCCTCGAGACCAACGCCGACCGCGCCGCCTATGTGAGCTGACCGGTCCCGCCCGCCGAACCCGGCAGCCACGAAATCCAAGCGGGATGGCCGAAAGGCCCTCCCGCTTTTTTCATGCCGGCGTCCCAAGCGAAGAGGGCCGGCGACCGGGGCCGGGAGCCGGTTGCCGTCCCCACCACCGCCGTCTGTCCTCTCCCGCCACCGCCACCGCCACCGCCACCCGCCACCGCCACCGAGGCCGCCACCGCTCCCGCCACCGGTCCCAGGCCCGGCCCCCCGGTCGCCGGCAGCCATCCGCCGGCCCCCGGCCTCCGCGCCGGACGCCGGCCTCCGGCCGCCGCGCCGGACGCTGGTGCCAGTCGCCGCGCCGGACGCTGGTGCCGGCATCCGGGACGCCCGGGCATTGCGCGACGGCGCAGATTTCGCAATCGATCGAGGATCGGGCTTCCTCCGGGTCCGCCCTCACGAGGATGCCCCCATGATCCGCTCCCTGATCCTCTGCGCCGCGACGCTGGCGGCTCTCGCCACCCCCGCCACCGCCGCCGAAGTCTGCGGCCTCGATCCCAATGGCGACAATTATCTCGCCGTCCGCGAAGGCCCCGGCTCCCGCTTTCCCGAACTCACCCGCCTCGGCCCCTCGACTTACGTCGACATCATCGACGTCAACGCCAGCAGCACCTGGTTCCGCGTCGTTGCCGAGGGCGAGCCCACCGGCTGGGTCTCGGCGCGGTATACTTGTCGGTAGGGGGAGGAATGGGGCGGCGCGTTCGGGCCGGAAACTGATCGGCAGGTTCCGGCTGCCGCGACCACAAAAGCAGACATTTTTCTAGACTGGTGTACTGTTGTGGAATGACAGCCGCCGCGGAACATGGCTCCATCACGCTGGGACACTAGGTTTTCGGTGTCACCCCGCCCTTTTTCAGAAGCGCCGCACCGATGCGGAAAAGGTCAGGCATGTCGTAGCGCTGGTCAGGGCGACTTGTGAGGACGCCCATTTTAGTCAGGCGATCCGCGAGGTCGGGCTCCCTATTCAATAGCTTCCGAGACGAATCAATCGGCACCGGAGGGAGCGCATTTTCTTTGCGCGCAATTTTTACAGCGGCTTCCACCGTGGAGTTTACTGTCCAAGCGTCAAAGAACACCTGTGGCTCTGCTGGCACTCTAAGACCCGCGAGCGGTTGGAGAACACGCTTGATCCAGGGATATTCCGTGTTGAGCTGCTCGATGCGGACTTTCGACGCTTCTCGAAGTCCGTCGCGGATTGCTTGTGGCAGAAGGATAAATGCTCCCGCATCTCGTGATTGGGACCGTTCCGCGGCGTTTTGCATGAGAATGAGAAAGCTGCGTGGGGTTACATCTCCGAGGCCATCTGCAAGGTGGTTATACGGCCAGTCGAAGGTTTTTCCCTTTCGCGGACCTGCGCCCATGAAATTACCTGCCATGGCCTCAAAAAGTTCTTGTTGCTGGGCCTCATTGTTGGACAGCTTCCAGGTTCGAAGCCCCTCTTGATTTTCCGGCAGTTTATCCAGGCCGCGCGACCTAAGAAATCGACCGAAGGCCTCCCCTGCCTCTTCGTCAAACGCCAATCTCGCAAACATAAGCCCGTAGAGATCCGCCTGATTCCACGAGAGCTTGGCCGCACCGCTGCGCAGCTTCGGCAGTTCCACGAACCGTAGCGTGAGCTCGCTCAACTGGTCCGGGCGCATGAAAAGTTTAGCTCGGATCGCATTGAAGCCGCGCAGCTCCCAAACCGAGCGCATCAGCGCGTCAATTAACCCACTAAGCCGACCCCAATCCTCGGAGATCGCATCGAGCGCGTCAAAGACTACGAGGAGAGTCTGATCCCGTTGGGTAAGGTAGTCATCAACCTCCGCCATTGCATCGGACCAATCCTCAGGATCCGCGAAACGGTTAAGCATGTCTGTGGGTGCGTGCTTCTTATCAGGCTCGGTCACTTTCAGGGCTGCGCCTGCGATGACAGCTCGCCAGAAGGGGTCTGCGGCGATCTTCTCCCGTCCGTTGGGAACCAGTCGGTCGATCTCGGATTTCGACACGCCAGCGCGAGCCACGCCGCCAAACCCGATCTCAACCCGCAGCTTGTCAAGGCCCAAGCGCGGGTATAGATCAGCGGCGAGCGGCTTTGTGTCCTTGTTATACAGTACGCTCGCCCAGAAGCTCTTTCCGGCCCCGCGCGCGCCTAGAACGAGCGTGGTCGCGGGGTCGAGCGCTTTGCTATGGGCCATGGGCGCGAAGATGT
Organism: Aurantimonas sp. 22II-16-19i; assembly: GCF_002088275.1. GTDB lineage: Bacteria > Pseudomonadota > Alphaproteobacteria > Rhizobiales > Rhizobiaceae > Jiella. The sequence continues at coordinate 106,647 of NZ_AQQS01000014.1, read as the reverse complement.
CCCGCACCTTGGCCTTGTCCGCTCCGACAATTGTCGTTGACGCGCTGGGGTCAAACCGAGCGATTGCCTCTCGGATTGCGGAAATGTCTTCCGGCTTGGGGGGGCGGTATCTTCGGCGAACGCTCATCGGGGCAATTCCATCTGCTCGTCGAGCCAATCCAAAAGCTCTCCAAAGGTCGAACGCACGAGCCGTTCATCGAGCTGGACGCGGTTCTCAACCGGATTAAAGCTTCGGTAACGCTCGTCATTAAGGATGCGTAGCACAGGCACCGGGTCCTTAGGCAGAGGGGCTGGCGCGTCATTGTCAGCCCAGACCAGCTCCAAATCGTCCGGCCCGAGCCGTTCGGGCTGTGTAAGCGGACCCTCGTCCATGTTCCAAAGAGCGTTGAACCGCTCCTGAGCAATTCGCATGTCCGCGGGATCCGCCTTGGCTTGCACGAACCAGGCTTTCTCCTCCCATTCCAAGCCCCCGGGGATGCGCTCCCGAATGTGAGCCAAAAGGAAGGCATAGCCTTGGAAGGTCTGCGGTTCATTGATGCCAAAAAGGAGCACTTTCGCCCCAAGCCCAAGTACTGGTGCCGCCGTCGTTTCGTGAAGACCCGCACGCCCATCGATCAACACAACATCATAGTCACCGGTGGCCTCAAAACTCTCAATCATTTCTTGAAGTTGAATGCGAAAGGACAAAGGAGTGCCGTCGCGCACGTCTTCGAGGCTTGCCCGGGCGATCTTGGCAAGCGCATCGGCGGGATGTGCCAAGGTTTGGCTACCAAAGGCGGGCACGACAGATATCCCGTCCAAAAGGGAAGACTTGCCGATGCAATCGGCGCGGAACGTGCTGTCAGTACCGGAGAGCCCGTTCTCGACGAGCCAATCCACGACCCCGTAAGTGGGTAGTTCTTCTGGCTTCAAGAGCGTCGCACCTAGCCCCGGAGCTTCGAGGTCGAGATCCACAGTGAGTACCCGCAAACCGGCGTGAGCCAGATGCGTCGCTGCAATAGAAAGAGCCGTGGAACGGCCGACGCCGCCCTTGATACTGACAAACGCAATCCTGGGTATCGCGCCAGGCTGCAGCACCGGACGCAGCATCCAATCCGCACCGACAATCCGGCGGTCGAGAAGTCGGATATTTACGCCTTTGACCTTTAGAACGGGTGCGGCCTGCGCCTCCTCGACGATCCGGGATACGCCAGCCGCGTTGCGCCCGCGCACGGGGTCTTCGGGGCGGGAATATGGGCCAAGGGCCTCGGCAATCGCAGTATTCAACTGGTCGACATCTGCAGCAGGGATGTCCAGGATGACCCCAAGGCGACCTTCAAAGTCCCGGATCACGATTGGCTGTGCAGTGGCGAGATCTCCAGAATACGCGGCTATTAGACTGGCGACGAACTGCGGGAGACTATCATCGAAACGAAGAGGACGCTTCATTGCAAGGCCGATCGGGCTGCATCCGCATCGTCGCGCCATTTTTCCAAGGTTGCCGCGTCAGGACGTGTGCCGTCGCTGTATCGGATTTTGATAGCCCAACCTTCCATATAGCGCTGATCGGTAAACCGAACGAGTTGTGCTGCCCCGCGCCCCACGATCGAGTCACGAAGCTTTGCCTTGATTTCAGGGAAGTGGGCGTAGACGGGCCCATCTTTGCTGTCGGTGGTCCAGGACATGTCACGGTACAAAGCTTTGATCGCGCACTCTGCGGCAATTCCATAGAGATAGCCTGCAGTCGTTCGATCTGGTGCTTCTGCGCTCCTGAGGCGCTCGGCAGCGGCCCAGTTGCGATGGGAGGCCTTGGTCATGTTGGAGGTGAATTGGCTCATGAATCTTTGTCAATCTCCATTGCGCCGCTCGCCAAGCTGCCTGCTCGTTGGCTGAAAGCAGGAATTGGATGTCAGCCGCAGCGAACGGCCGCGTCCCGCCGCCCATCGAAGGCTTTAGACCCACACGTGCGAAAGGCAGCTTTGGCACACTTCGTTGAAGAATGGGAACGGCCGATCTGACGGCGAAAAGCTGCCATTCATTGGAACGAACTCTAATGTCCTCTTCCGAGTGAAGGCAAAGCGTACATGAATGTCTGCGATGGGCACAGAGTTGTCGCTCAGCTCCTACCCAAAATTGCACAACGACCTCGCCGCTGCCCCCTCAGCTTCGTCATCCTCGGCCCGCAAGGGTCGGGGATCCATGCCTCGCCCGGTCAGTAGCAGCCCGCCCCCGGAGCAGCGACGGAACCGCCGAGGCCCTGTGCTGACGCACGAGGATGACGAAGCGGGGAGTGCGCCGCTGCATTCTATGGTGTGACCGGCACCGCGACCCCATCGCGCCAACGCTCGGCCCCGCCAAAAAAAGATATCCCCACCCCCATCCACGCCCCCCACAATCCCCTCGCCGTCTTCCCGAGGGACACGAATGATCGCCGGGATCGTTCGGGAAGGCGGGCGGTGTCCGCGGCGTGGGTCTCTTCCGGAGGGATCTCGCGACTCGGACGGTTTCGAGGCTCCGTCGGCCCCTCGCGTACTACGGCGCGGGTGCGGATCGGACCGCTAAAGGGGGAGGCCAAAAGTCTCCCGCGATGCGCCGACAGCCGGTCTTCCGGCCCGAAGCCCGGGGCGTGGCGAAAGCTGCGCTTCAGGTGGGGACGGACGGCCACAAGGGCCCAACAAGACACCGTGCGGGACGCCGGAGGCGAGCCGTAAGACTACAGAATATCGGAGGGCTTGCCTCCGGCGTTCCGCTGTCCGTTCCCGCCGGGACGGGAGACTGCAAACGGCCCCAGACTTGCGGGGCGGAACCGGGGCGCGCCGCGCCGCCGGGCGCATTTGCGCGACCTTTAGCGTGGCGGGGAGAGCGCCGGGGCGCGCGAGACTGCGGGGCCGGCGACCTATTCGGCGACGATCTTGTAGCGCTCGCCGCTCTTCACCGCGTCGTCGACGGTCAACTCGTTGAGGAGGCGGAACATGTTTTCCTTGGCCTCGACGCCGACCATGCGGGCGGCGAGCGTTCCGGCCGTGTCGCCCTGCCGCGCCTCGACGATGCGGATGCGCAGCGGCTTCAGCGCCGCCCGTTCCTCGGCCGACAGCTGGTGGAAGCTGCCGGCGACGCCGGCGGCGATGGCGCCGGCATCGACGCTGGCCTTGGCCGGCACCGCGGTCAGGAAGCGGTAGACCTGGCTGCCGAGGCGGATCACCGTCACGTCGAAATTGTATTCGCCGCCTCTCGCCCGCGCCGACACCGCCTCGAGCCCGTGGATGCGCTGCTGGCGCACGCTGCCGGGCTCGAGCCCGCCGATCCAGCCGGAATTGACGTAGTCGACGAGGCCGCGATTGGGCGCCAGCGCGACGCCGTCGAAGCGGATCGCGGTGTCGTCCGGCCCCGTCGCCATCACCGCCTCGGCGGTGTTGTCGAGGGAGAAGCCCTTCGGCACCGTGAAGCTGATGCCGAGGCCGGGATGCAGGAAGGTGCGCTCGCGCACATAGCCCTCGACCGCCGAATCGCCGAACAGCATGCCGTCGATGCCGGCGAGATAGCGGTCGCGGTCCCGCGTGCCGGTGCCGGGCGGGCCTTCGCTGCGGGCGAGCTGGCCGGCCAGCGTGATGCGCTGCGGGGCGGACGGGTGCGAGGCGAGGAAGTCGAGATTGGGATCGGTCGCCTGGAAGGCGTTGCGCATGCGCGAATAGGAATCCATCGCTTCGAGGAAGCGCGCCGCGGCGAAGGGGTCGTAGCCCGCCCGCGCGATGTGCTTGATGCCCAGCGCGTCGGCCTGCAGCTCCTGCTGGCGCGAGAACTGCGCCAGACTCAGCTTGCCCTTGGCGAGCGCGATCTGGCCGGCCGATTCGTTGTCGAGGACTTCCGAGACCACCCGGCTGGCAAGTTCGGCCGCCTGCTCGCGCTGCTGGCGCTGGATGCCGTGATTGGCGGTGATGTGGCCCATCTCGTGGCCGATCACCGCCGCGACTTCGGATGAGTCGTTGGCGAGCGCGAGGAGGCCCCGGGTGATGTAGACATAGCCGCCCGGCAGCGCGAAGGCGTTGATGTTGGGCGAGTTGAGGATGGTGATCCGGTAGACCCGGTTGGGGTCCTCGCTCGCCGCCGCCAGCTTGCCGACGATGCCGGCCAGCGCCTGTTCGAGCTTGGGGTCGGAATAGGCGCCGCCATAGGCCGCGAGGATCTTCGGATGCTGGCTCTTGCCGATGACCGATTGCGGATCGCTCTGCTGCGCCGTCTCGAAGGTGATCGGCTGGCGCGTCGAGGTGTAGCCGGCGCGGATGCTGCCGGTCTCGGCCTCGGTGGCCATCGTGTCGAGACCGGCACCGAAGGTCGTGCAGCCGGAGGCCGCGAGGAGCGCGCACAGCGTCGCCAGGCGCCCCAGCGCCCGCATCCTCGGCCCGATCCTGAACTCATGCCATGGTGATGTCATCGACGCGATTGACGCCCCGTCCGTCCCGACCGCGATTACGCTTTCGCCGCCTTACCAAATGCAGTTAACCGAATCGGCTGCCGCCGCGAAAGCGCGCGAGGGCAACATCGTCGATCAATTTCCGGAAAGACATCCCCTCCCGTCCCCGATCATCGCAGTAGACCGGAAATTCGCCGGAAATGCGTCACACGTTTTTTCTCGCAATGCCGAGATAGCGTGAGACCCGCGGATCGGCGGCGCCCGACAGCATCGTTTGCGCCGGGCCGAGGGCGGCGATTTCGCCGTCCTCCAGATAGGCCACCCGGTCGGCCATCTCCGCCGCATCCTCCGGATGATGGGTCACCATCACCACGCTCGCCGGCCTCCCGTCGCCGCGCTGGCGCAGTCTGGCCAGGAGTTCCAGCATGTCGCGCCGCAGCGCCGGGCCGAGCGCGGCGAAGGGCTCGTCGAGGAGGATCAGCGGCCGCTCGCGCAGAAAGGCCCGCGCCAGCGCCACCCGCTGCCGCTCGCCCCCCGACATCTCGGCCGGCAGCCGCTTGCCGTAGCCTTCGAGACCCACGGCGGCGAGCGCCCCCTCCACCGCCGCCCGCTCGTCCTTCGACACCCGCAGCCGCGGCGCGATGCCGAGCGCGACGTTGCGGAAGGCGTCGAGATGGGGGAACAGGTTGTTCTCCTGGAACAGCATCGACAGCGGCCGCTCCGCCGGCGCGAGGCGCGTCACGTCGCGGCCGGCGATCAGGATGCGCCCGCTCGCCGGCGTCAGGAAGCCGGCGGCGAGATCGAGGAGGGTCGACTTGCCGGCGCCGCTGGGGCCGATCAGCGCCAGCCATTCGCCCGCCGCCACCGAAAGGTCGAACCGCATCTCCGCCGCTCCATGGGCGAAGCGGACGCCCTCGAGGCGAAGCGCCGGCGCCGGCTGTCCGCCCGCCATGGCACTCTTCCGGGTCGCTGCCGTTTCGCTCACGTCGGTCTCCTTCGCCCGGCCAGCCCGCCCTCGACGACAGCCATCAGCGCGATGGCGACGAGGCCGAGGAGGAGGGCGAGGCCGGCCGCATCGGCGGTGCGATAGCTGCCCATGCGCTGCAGCAGCAGATAGGGCAGGGTGACGAAGTCGTTCGACCCATAGAGCGCGATGGCGCCGAGATCGCCGAAGGACAGCGCCGCGGCGAAGGCGAAGGCCAGCGCCAGCGGCCGGCGCATCGCCGGCAGGTCGAGGAAGGCGAGGCGGGCAAGGCCGGTGAGGCCGAGGCTTTCGGCCAGCCTGCCGGTCTCGGCATTGGCCTGGCGCAGGGCCGGCGCGACGATCCGCACGATGAAGGGCATCGCCATCACCGCATTGGTGGCGACGACGACATAGGGACCGGCGGCGAGGACGTCGGTGACCTGCCGCAGCGCCAGGAACCAGCCGGCCCCGACGATGACCGGCGAAACCACGAGGACGAGGCTGGTCGCGGTCTCGAGCGAGCGCCGGGTGACGCGGCGCAGGCGGCCGGGCCGCCGGCCTTGCGCGAGGGCCTCGATCGCCAGGAGGACGAGGGTGGAGACGAGGAGCGACAGGCTGGCGGCGGCGAGCGCGACGGCAAGGCTGGTCAGCGCTGCATCGAGGACGGCGGCTTCCGTCACAAGGCGCGGCAGGTCCGCTGCGAGCCCGGAGACGAGCACCGCGGCGAAGGGGCTGGCGACGAACAGTGTTCCGAGGGTGACGACCAGCGCGTCGGACAGGTCCCTGACGCGGCTTGCGGCGTCGAAGCGGCGGGCCTTCGCGCCAAGGCCGAAGCCGCCGGCCGTGTCGCGCCCGAGGATGAGCGTGGCGATGAGGACGAGCGCCGTCAGGACGATCTGGATCAGCGACAGGCCGATCGCCCGGGACGGGTCGAAGTCGTAGCGCAGCGCTTGGTAGACGGCGACTTCCAGCGTTGTTGCCGCCGGCCCGCCGCCGAGGACGAGGACGATGGTGAAGCTCGTCACGCAGAGCATGAAGATCAGCGCGGCGGCGCCGGGAAGGGCGGGGCGCAGCGCCGGCCATTCGACCAGACGGAAGACGCCGAGCGGCGGCAGCGCCAGCTGGCCCGCAAGCTTCCAGCTCTCGGTCGGCACCCGGTCGAGGGCGGCGACGAACAGCCGGGCGGCCAGCGGCATGTTGAAGAAGACATGGGCGATGAGGATGCCCGACAGGCCGTAGACGTCGAGGCGCGGCAGGCCGAGCGCGGTGAGCCCTTGGGAGATGACGCCGCTCTGGCCCCAGATGGTGATCACCGCCAGGGCGCCGACCAGGACGGGCAGCGCCTGAGGCAAGAGGAACAGGCGCAGGATCAGCCGCTTGCCGGGGAAGCGGGCACGATGCAGCGCGACCGCGAAGGGGATCGCCAGGAGGACGGACAGGAGGGTGGACAGCCCGGCCTGCAGCAGGGTGAAGCCGAGGATCGCCCGGATATAGGCGTCGGAGAGAAGGGCGGCGAGGTCCGGCGCCTGCGGGCTGACGGCGAGGAGCACGAGAAAGCCGCCGAGCAGGAAGCCGAGGGCGAGAAGGGCTGCGGCGATGCCGACGGCGACGCGGATGCGGCGGTCTGTGCGAGTGTTCATGCGACGTTGCTGTCCGCCTGGAACTGCCGGGTCTTGCGGCCTACCCCCCTCTGCCTGCCGGCATCTCCCCCACAAGGGGGGAGATCGATCATAGCCACTGTCCCCGCCTGCCTTGATGCGTCGCCGTTCGACGAACGACCGGTTTGGCAGAACGAGGTCCGCTCCTCGCCGTCGGGAGGGAAATGCCCGGCAGGGCAGAGGGAGGCGCGGCAGGCCCGGAGGCCGGAGACTTGCCGCGAAACCCCCAGGTCACCAATCACCGCGCGCCGACCGCCTGCAGCCATTCGTCGGTCCAGGCCCGGCGGTTCTGCGCGACCGTTTCCGGGTCGATGAGGAGCGGCTTTTCCACTGTGACGAGATGGGAGAACGCCTCGGGCAGGTCGATGTCGCCGCGCACCGGCAGCGCCCAGTTGGTTGTCGGCAGGGTCTGCTGGGCTTCCTTCGAGACCAAGAACGCGAGGAAGCGCTGCGCCAGCTCCCGATGCTCGGAGCTCTTCAGGATGCCGGCGATCTCGATCTGCAGGTAATGGCCTTCATCGAACGCCGCCGCCTGGTAGCGATCGGTCTTCTCTTCGATCTCGTGATAGGCGGGCGAGGTCGTGTAGGAGAGGACGATGGGCACCTCGCCCTTGGTGAACAGGCCATAGGCCTCGCTCCAGCCCGGCGTGACGGTGAGGATGCGCGGCTGCAACTCGCGCCACTTCGCGGCGGCGTCGTCGCCATAGACCGCCTTCATCCAGAGCAGGAAGCCGAGGCCCGGCGTCGAGGTGCGCGGATCCTCGATGACGATCTTCTGGTCCGGGTCGCCGGAGATGAGGTCGGCGAGGCTCGTCGGCGGGGTCTTCACCGTCTCGGTGTCGTAGACGAAGGCGAGGTAGGAATAGTCGTAGGGAACGAAGACGGGATCGGAGAAGCCGGCGGGAACGGTCAGCTCCGCCGTGTCGACGCCGCTGTCCGTGAACAGGCCCGTCGCCTTCGCCTCGGGAATGAGGTCGCTGGTGAGGCCGAGGGCGACGTCCGCCCGGGTCGACGGGCCCTCGAGCTTCAGCCGGTTGAGGATGGCGACGCCGTCGTCGAGGCCGACGAAGTCGAGGGTGCACGCGCACGACGTCTCGAACTGCGCCTTCAGCTGCGGGCCGGGGCCCCATTCGGCGGAGAAGCTGTCATAGGTGTAGACGGTGAGGGTCGGCTTGTCGGCGCCCTCTGCGCTGGCCGGGCTCGGCAACGCTGCGAGGCCTGCCAGCCAGGCGCCGGCGCCCAGGACAGCGAGGATGGGGGTGAGGATGGTGCGGGCAAGCGGGCGGCGGGGGCGGGACATCGGCGGGCTTTCGTCTCGCCGGCGTCGAAAGATCGGTCGCGCCTTCTTCAAGATCCGGCCGCGCCCGCAATCCCTCCGCCGGCATGATCCGGATCAGGTTCGACGGGTTGGCTTCTCGCCTCTCAGCCTTTCGGCACCCCGTGTGAGCTGGCCGGGAAGGTAACGGTTGGCGCCACGATTGCAAGGGGTTGGGGTCAGGCGTGGTGGCAGCCCGAAGAGCAGGAGGTCGCGCTTCCCGGACCACGTTGGCGCCGGTTTCGCAATGGCGAAGAAAGCACTCTTTCTTCCCGTGCGGACGCGATGCATATCGAACTCATGACCGAGCTCCTCGAATGCGCCATCGACCGCATCCGTTCTCTTCTGAGACGGTTGCCTCGACGAGGAAGGGTGGGTGAATGCATCACCGCCTCGTCATCCCGGACTTGATCCGGGATCCATTCCAAATCATCTCTGTTTGCGCACGATCCGCGATTTCCATCGCATTGTTGGTGATGGGTGAACATCACCTCCCATGCAGAGGAATGGATCCCGGCTCGGGGGCCGGGATGACGAAGCTTCAGCCTCTGTGACGGTTCTGCGAAGCGACCGGGCGTGCATTTCTGTGAGGCCGTCAGCAAATCGCTCGACCGGAGAGTGACACTTGCGACCCCACGAGGAACCAAGCAGGCATTGGCTGGTAAGCCAATGGATGCCTGCTAGAACCTTTTGTTTCAGCAGAGTTTTTGTCCCAGAACCGGTAACCACTTCTGGGAAACTCTGCTTAGCGCCCAGCCCGCTCAGAACACGCTGGCGCCGGTTTCCGCGTCGCCGACGGCCGAGCGGAAGGCGGCGAAGAGTTCGCGGCCCATGCCGAACTCGTTGCCGGAAAGGTCCGGCATCTCCGGCGTGCGGGCATCGAGGGTCGCGTCGTCGACCAGCACTTCCAGCGTTCCCGTCTCGCCGTCGAGGCGGATGATGTCGCCATCCTGGATTCGGGCGATCGGGCCACCGGTCTTGGCCTCGGGCGTCACGTGGATCGCCGCCGGCACCTTGCCCGACGCCCCCGACATGCGCCCGTCGGTGACGAGGGCGACCTTGTGGCCGCGATCCTGCAGGACGCCGAGGAGCGGCGTCAGCTTGTGGAGCTCCGGCATGCCGTTCGACTTCGGCCCCTGGAACCTGACGACGGCGACGAAGTCGCAGTCGAGTTCGCCGGCGTCGAAGGCCACCTTCAACTCGTTCTGGTCGTGGAAGATCTTCGCCGGCGCCTCGACGATGCGGCGCTCCGGCTTGACGGCGGAGACCTTGATCACCGCCTTGCCGAGATTGCCCTTCAGCATCCTGAGGCCGCCATTCGAGGAGAACGGCTTGTCGGACGTAGTCAGGACCTTCGGATCGCCGCTTTCCTTGGGCGCGTCGTGGCGCACCACCTGTTCGCCGTCGGACGACAGCTTCGCCTCGATGGCGTAGGCGCGCAGGCCTCGGCCCCAGGCGGTGCGCACGTCCTCGTGCAGGAGGCCGCGATCCAGAAGCTCGCGGATCAGGAAGCCCATGCCGCCGGCGGCGTTGAAGTGGTTCACGTCGGCAAGCCCGTTCGGATAGACCCTCGCCAGCAGCGGCGTGATGTCGGAAAGGTCGGAAATGTCCTGCCAGGTCAGCTTGATGCCGGCGGCGGCGGCCATGGCGACGAGATGCATCGTATGGTTGGTCGAGCCGCCGGTGGCGTGCAGGCCGACGACGCCGTTGACCACGGCGCGCTCGTCGACGACGAGGCCGGCGGGGGTGTATTCGTTGCCGAGCGCGGTGATCGCCAGCGCCCGCCTGGTCGCTTCCTTCGTGAGGGCGTCGCGCAGCGGCGTGTTAGGGTTGACGAAGGACGAGCCCGGCGTGTGCAGGCCCATGATCTCCATCAGCATCTGGTTGGAATTGGCGGTGCCGTAGAAGGTGCAGGTGCCGGGGCCGTGATAGGAGGCCGATTCCGCCTTGAGGAGTTCGTCGCGCCCGACCTTGCCTTCCGCATAGAGCTGGCGGATGCGGCTCTTCTCGTCGTTGGGCAGGCCCGAGGTCATCGGCCCGGCGGGAATGAAGATCGCCGGCAGATGGCCGAAGGTGAGCGCGGCGATCGTCAGCCCCGGCACGATCTTGTCGCAGACGCCGAGATAGACGGCCGCATCGAACATGTCGTGGGAGAGGCCGACCGCCGTCGCCATGGCGATGATGTCGCGCGAGAACAGCGACAGCTCCATGCCGGTCTGCCCTTGCGTGACGCCGTCGCACATGGCCGGAACGCCGGAGGCGACCTGCGCCGTGCCGCCGACCTCGCGCGCCGCCTCGCGGATCAGCTCGGGATAGCGCTCGAAGGGCTGGTGCGCCGACAGCATGTCGTTATAGGCGGTGATGATGCCGAGATTGGGGGTCTGACCGTCGGAAAGCCGCTGCTTGTCGAGGGGACCGCAGGCGGCAAAGCCATGGGCGAGGTTGCCGCAGGTGAGCGTGGAACGCTTCGGCCCTTCGGCGCCCTTGGCGCGGATCCGGGCGAGATAGGGCTCGCGCGTCGGCGCCGAGCGCTCGCGGATCCGGTCGGTGATCTCTTCGATGCGGCGGTCTGCAGTCATCCTACGGCCCCTTGTCGAATCATGGAAAGTCGAAAGTCGAATGATGGAACGGCCGGATTGTCCGGCCGAGGTCTCGGATTCTTGCGGCGGAGCGCCGCCATGTCGCCGGCGTGTCCCGTCAGGGCGCCCAGAAGATGGCGAGCGGTTCGTCGCGCTCGGCCCGCAGGACGGCGCGGACCGGCATGTCCGCGACCGCGCCTTCGGCTCTTGCCGCTTCCAGCGCCACACGCTTCTCCTCGCCCTCGATATGGAGAGCCAGAAACCGCGCTTCCACGATCGGCGGCAGGGTCAGCGTCACCCGTGGCTCGTCGGTGTCGCGCGGATGGACGATGGCGACGGCGTCGTCCGTCTCCGGGTCGAGGCAGGCGGAAAGCCCGGGGGCGTTCGGGAACCACGACGCGGTGTGGCCGTCGGCTCCCATGCCGAGGATCACCGCGTCGAACCGGCGGCCCATCGGCTGGAACCGGTCGTTGAGCGTCTCGAACATCTCTTCCGGCATGTCGCTCGGCTCGTAGAAGGGCACGAAATGCGCGGCCGCGGCAGGACCCGTGAGAAGATGCGCGCGCAACATGGCGGCGTTGGAGCGCGCGCTGTCTTCCGGCACCCAGCGTTCATCGACGAGCATGACCGTCACGTTCGCCCAGTCGATCCCGGTCTGCGCGAGCCTGTCGAAGAAACGCTTCGGGGTCGAGCCGCCGGAGACCGCGAGGCGGGCCTCTCCCACCGTGGCGATGGCGCCGGCGAGCACGGCCGCGACGCTCGAGGCGAGCGCCTCGGCGAGCGCTTCGCGGCTGTCATAGCGATGGAACACCGGCTCGCTCATGGGTCGGCCTGATCCTTTGTTGTCTGCCTGTCCCGGCGACGTTGCCGCCACCGGGGCGCCGCGTTGCCGACAGGCGTGCCGCCGATCTCAGTCCGGCTCGTGCCAGGTCCGCCCGTCCCGCTCGATCAGCGCGACGGAGGCGGACGGCCCCCAGGTTCCGGCCGTATAGCCCTGGGGCTTCACGGATTTGGCGTCCCAGGCCTTGAGGATCGGATCGATCCACTCCCAGGCCGCCTCGACCTCGTCGCGGCGCATGAACAGGGTCTGGTTGCCGCGGATGACGTCCATCAGCAGGCGCTCGTAGGCATCCGGGTTGCGGGTCCGGAAGGACTGGGCGAAGGTCATGTCGAGCGGCACGTGGCGCAGGCGCATGCCGCCGGGGCCGGGGTCCTTGATCATCAGCCACTGCTTGACGCCCTCGTCGGGCTGCAGCCGCATCACCAATTGGTTCTGTGCGATGTTGCCGGCGGCGTTCTCGAAGATGTTGTGGGGGATCGGCCGGAAGGTGACGACGATCTCCGACATGCGCTGGGACAGGCGCTTGCCGGTTCGCAGGTAGAAGGGCACGCCGGCCCAGCGCCAGTTGCCGATCTCGGCCTTGATGGCGACGAAGGTCTCGGTGTCGCTGTCGCCACTGCCGAGATCGTCGAGATAGCTCTTCACGGCGGCGCCGCCCGAGGCGCCGGCCTTGTACTGGCCGCGCACGGTGCGGCTCTCGACATTGGTGTCGTCGATCTTCTTGAGCGCCCGGAGCACCTTGAGCTTCTCGTCGCGCAGCGCGTCGGCATCGAGCGCCGAGGGCGGCTCGAGGGCGACGAGGCACATCAGCTGGACGATGTGGTTCTGCACCATGTCGCGCAGCGCACCGGCCTTATCGTAATAGCCGGCGCGGCCTTCGAGGCCGACCTCCTCGGCCACGGTGATCTGTACGTGGTCGACATGGGTCGAGTTCCAGACCGGCTCGTAGAGGGCGTTGGCGAAGCGCAGCGCCATCAGGTTCTGCACCGTCTCCTTGCCGAGATAGTGGTCGATGCGGAAGATCTGGTCCTCGCGGAAGTGCCGGCCGATGGTCTCGTTCAGCGCCCTCGCCGAATCGAGGTCGCGGCCGACGGGCTTCTCGACGACGAGGCGCGAATGCTCGTTGGCAAGGCCCTTGCCGCTGATCCGCTCGGCGATCGGCGCGAAGAGCGACGGGCCGACGGCGAGGTAGAAGGCGCGGATGCGCTCGTGGTCCGCCTCGTCGAGCAGGGCGCGCAGCTCGTCCCAGCCGCCATCGGCCTGGGCGTCGATGGTGCGATAGTGCAGCCGCGAGATGAAGCGGCCGAGCGACACCTCGTGGATGTCCTCCGGCTTGACGTGCTTGGTCAGCGCCTCGCGGGCGAATTCGCGATAGTCCTCGTCGGACAGATCCGAGCGGGAGGCGCCGATGATGCGCGACTCGCCGGGAATCTGGCCGTCATGGTCGCGGTGGTAGAGCGCCGGGAGCAGCTTGCGCTCGGCAAGGTCGCCATTGCCGCCGAAGACGACGTAGTCGAACGGTTCCACCGGAATGATCTGGCTGGACATCGCTCACTCCTGATCGGTTTTCAGCGCCTTGCGGCCTCGTCGGCGGGGCCGCACACGCTCCGAGGCGACGCTCTAGTCTAATCGATTGAATTATTCCAGTGGGAATAAGAAATCTCCGGCAGCGCCCGCGCCCGGTTTCCGGCGCAGGTCCGCAGACCGGCCGAAGCCCTCGTCCTGCCAGAACCTACCGCGCCGGGCGCCGGGTGCAAGCGTCTTCCGGAACGCCGCCCCGCGGACCGGCTCGCGGAGCGTCACCCGGGCTTGCGCGCCAGCGCCCGTTCGAGCGCGGCGATCAGCTGGTCGGTGGCGAACGGCTTCTTGATCGCCTCGACCGCGGCGTCGACGGTTTCCGGCATTTCCAGCTTCTCGCCATAGCCCGTGACGAAGACGAAGGGCACGCCCCGCGCCTGCAGCGTCGGCACCAGCGCGAAGCTCGTCTCGCTGCCGAGATTGACGTCGAGCAGCGCCACGTCCACCGGCTCGCTCTCGACGATCCGCTTTGCCTCGCTGACGCTCATCGCCGTCAGGACTCTCTCGGCGCCGTTGTCGAGCAGCATCTGCTCGGCATCGAGCGAGATGATCATGTTGTCCTCGACGACGAGGCAGGACCTGCCGTTCAGACGGGGCAGGATGGCCGTCTCGGCCGTTTCTGAACTCACGGGTGCGCCTTCTCTGGAGTGATGGTAGGTCTTGGCCTCGACCTCCTGATCCAGCCAGAAGACTTGCGGCGGCAGAAGGAAGCGGGCGCGAACGCCGGTCAGATGATAGTCGACCGCGACCTCGCCGCCCAGATCGTGCGGGATCGACCGCTCGATGATGGTGGTGCCGAAGCCGCGCCGGGTCGGCGGCTGCACGGGCGGCCCATCGCTTTCGCGCCAGGCGATCTCGCAGCTCTCGTGCTGGTCGACGCGCCAGGTGACGGTGACCGTTCCGCGGGAATCGGACAGGGCGCCGTATTTGGCGGAATTGGTCACCATTTCGTGGAAGACCAGCGCCAGCGTCGAAAAGGCCTTGGCATCGACGAGCACCGGCGGACCGTCGAGGCGCACGCGGCTCACCTTGTGCCCGATATAGGCCTCGATCTCCGTCTGGATGATCGCGCGCAGGCTCTGGGGCTGGTAGTTGTCGTTGGTGATCTGGTCGTGGGCCCGCGCCAGCGCCTGGATCCGCCCGCCGATGACCGCCGAGAACTCGTCGATCGTCTTGGCGCCGGCCCGGCTCTGGACGACTAGCGCCCGCATCAGGCTGAGAATGTTGCGGACCCGGTGGTTCAGCTCGGCGATCAGCAGTTCCTGATTCTGGGTGGCCCGCTGCTGCTGGCGCTCGGTCTCCTCGTTGAAGCGCAGGAGCACTTCGAGGATCGAGACCCGCAGGGCCTCGGCCGCCTTCATGTCCGAGACCGACCAGGCTGCGGACTTGCCGCGCACCGTCTCCTGCCAGGCCTCGAAGCTCTTGCGCGGCGTGAGGCGCGGACCGTTCGGCCCGTGCTCCATCGGCTTGTCGTCGGGACGCCCGGCCCAGGTGACGGTCGCGACGATCTCCTTGCGGAAGAACATCAGATAGTCGCGGGGCGAGCGCGAGATCGGGATGGCGAGAAGGCCGGCAGCGCGATCGGTGAACTCGTGCGCCTTCGGATAGACGAGCGACAACTCGTCGGTCGCATAGATCCGGCTGGCGGCGGTCCGGTTGAGAAAGCGCGCCAGCCCCGGCATCTCGTCCGGAAACGGGCAGTGGCCGACGGTCCGCACGACATCCTTCGCCCAGACGGCGAAGCCGTCGCAGGGAATCAGCTCGCGGAATTCCTCGGCGAAGTCGATGAGCTCTTCCATCGTCGGAGAGGTCGAGACGAGGCGACCGACGACGCGGTCGTGCAGGTCGCGGGCCTCTTCCTCGAGCCGCCGCATGTCCTTGGCCAGGCGGCCCTCGATGACCAGCGAGATCATCTGGCCGAACAGCTCCATCATGCTGCGCATCTCCATGGCGAGATGGCGGGGCGCGTAATGGTGGAGGGCGAACAGGCCCCAGAGCTTGTCGTCGATGACGATCGAGATCGAGAAGGAGGCGCTCACCCCCATGTTCTTCAGATATTCGACGTGGATCGGCGAGACGGCCCGGGCGACCGACAGCGACAGGTCCAGCGGGTCGCCGTGCGGGTTGGTCGGTGGCACGATGTCGACGTCTTCCGCATCGACATCGGCGATGATCCGGATCCGGTTCTTGAGGTAGAGCCGCCGGGCCTGGCGCGGGATGTCCGTCGCCGGATAGTTCAGCCCGAGAAACGATTCGAGCCCGCGGTTCAAGGATTCCGCGATGACGTTGCCCGAGCCGCTCTCGGCGAAGCGGTAGAGCATGACCCGGTCGAAGCCGGTCACCGTCCGGATCTGGCGCACGCACTCCTTGTAGAGCAGCTCGTTCGTGTCGCAGCGCTGGATGCGCGCGATCATCGCCTTGATCATCGCGCCGGGACTGCCATTGCCGACCGAATGACTGTCCGCCGTCTCGAACTCGATGACGATCGAATTGTCCGAAATGTGGACCGCCACGTCGAAGCGGCGGCCGTCCTCGAAGAGGTCGGTCGCGAAGATGCGTTCCGACCCGTCGTTCGGCGACAAGAGCTGGAGCTTGCCGCGAATGGCATGCAGGGCCGAGGGCGGAAGAATGTCGGCGAGCGGTGCGCCGAGCAGGTCGTCCGGATCGCGGCCGAAGACGTCGCCGGTATTCGCCGAGACGTGCTGGATGATCCAGTCCATCGAGATGGCGACGAGACAGCCGAACTTCTGGATCCGGCCGAGTATGTGGATCGGCTCGCGGTCGCAGTTCGACAGGTCGAGTTTGTCGGAAGAGAGGCCGGGATAGTTCATCGCGCTGGCATGGTCCGTTCTTGCGCCCTGTCGGCGATATCGAGAGAGCGCTCGAACAGGCCGAACGTCACGAGGGCGCCCTGCATCGCCCGCTGCTTCTTCGTCTCGCCGGCAGGCATCGGCCCGGTGGCGACGGCCGCAAGCGGCCCATCGTCGACGAAGGCCGATGCGAGGAATCGCTGTGCGGCACCCTGACCGTGAGCAAGGAGCCCGGCCTTTTCGAGGCGGCGATGGATGAACCGCGCCCCGAGCTTCGAGCCATCGAGAACATAGGCGAGACCGATCGTCTCCGCCGCTCCGAACGGCTCGAGCGTGAACAGGGTCTTCGCCGGGGAGCCGAGATCCATCGCCGCGGCGTCCCCTTCCAGCCGCTCGCGATTGCTCTCGACTGCCTCCGCCAGGGCGGCACGGTCGTCCGAGGGATCCTGAAGAAAGGTCGAAAGGGCCCGATAGGCGACGAGGTTCATCAGGATGAAGCGCTGATAGTCGGCGAGTGTCGGATTCGCACCGAGCGCCTCGAAGCGGGAATCGAGCCGAGCGTGGGACGCTGCGGTATGGGCGCGCAGATAGGTTCGCAGCTCGTCAGGAATCCGGCCCTGCCGCGCTGTCGCAATGGTGCTGGTTGTGAAAACCGGAGTCTCGCTCATCGAATTCCGAATTGTATGTCATTTTATGCACTTACAAATGCCCGCAGGGATCCGGAAAACGCGGCCGCCTGGTAGCCGAACGACATTTACCATTGAAAACTCTGGCCGATCACGACTCGTTCCGAGGCGAGTTTTTCTCGCTCGCCGTGCCCGGCGCCCCTCGTCAGGGAGCTCATGCCCCATCCCTTCTTAGGAAGGGATGCAGATGGCTTCGAAGCGCATCGCGATAAGCCGTGTGGGCCGATAAAGATGCCGAAACGCAGCAAATGTCCTTAGCTGGCAAATTCACGGCTTCAAGACACGACGCTCCTGATTACCACGATGCGTCCTGCCGGGCGACACAGACCAAGGGCGCGTGCTACAATCTGTCGCGCAGGGAAAACCACGTCATCGCCAGGAAGAGGAGCGGCGCCCTGAGGCGCTGTCCCCCCGGAAAGGCGGGGATGTCGAGGGCCTCGAACTCGGCCAGCCGATCGCGGTTGCCGGCCACCCGCTCGGCATAGAGACGGCCGGCGAAATTGGCCAGCATGACGCCATGGCCGGAGAAGCCGCCGATGGTGGTGACGCCGGGCGCCAGGGTCTTCACGAAGGGCAGGCGCTGCATGGTGATGCCGACCGAGCCGCCCCAGGCATGGGTGAGGCGCACATCCTTGAGATGCGGATAAACCTCGGCGATCTGCCTGCGGATGTGGCGGGTGATGTCGCCGGCCTCCGAGGTGTAGGCCTCGCGGCCGCCGAACAGCAGGCGGTTGTCGACGCTCTTGCGGAAATAGCGCACCACGAAGCGGGAATCGTCGCAGGCTTCGCCGCCGGGCAGCACACCGGCGCTTTCCGGCAGCGGCTCGGTGGCGCCGATGAAGGAGCCGATCGGCATGACATGGGCGTCGATCGCCTTGTCGAGGCCGGCGCCATAGCCATTGACCGCGTAGAGGACGCGCTCGGCGGCGATCTCGCCGGTCTCGCTCACGGCGACGGTTCGTCCGCCCTCGCGGCGCGTCGACAGGATCTTCGTCTCCTCGAACAGGGTGGCGCCGCTCTTCGCCGCCACCTGCGCCAGGCCGACGAGGAGCTTCAGCGGATTGACGTGGCCGGTGCCGGTGTCGCGGATGCCGCCGAAATAGCGCCTCGAGCCGACCCTTTCGCCTGCCTCCTCGCCATCCATGAAGCTGACGCTGTCATAGCCGTAGCGGGTCTTCAGGATCTCCACCTGGTCGCGATATTCCGGCAGGTACTTGCGCTTGTGGGCGACCGACAGCTGGCCCATGCGCAGGTCGGCGTCGATGTCGTTGGCGGCGATGAACTCGAAGAGATGGGCCTTGGCCTCCTCGGCGAGATCGAACAGCGCCTTGGAGCGCGCAAAGCCGTAGAGCGCCTCGACCTCGCCCGGCCAGATCCGCTGGCCGGTGCCCATCTGGCCGCCGTTCCGGCCCGAGGCGCCATCGCCGAAGCGGTGCGCCTCGACGAGAGTGACGTCGACGCCGGCCCTGGCCAGATGGATCGCGGCTGACAGGCCGGTGAAGCCGCCGCCGACGACGAGGACGTCGGTCTTGCGGCTGCCCGCAAGGCGAGGGTGGCGGGGGCGCTCGACCGTGTCCTGATAGTAGGTGCGGCCGGGAGCGATCGGCGAAAGATGCTGGTCCATGGAAATCAAACCTGCAGCAGCAGGAATTCGCGCTCCCAGGGACTGATCACCTGCATGAAGGTCTCGTGCTCGCCGCGCTTGACGCCGGCATAGGTGGCGACGAATTCCCGGCTGAAGACCTCCTTGAAGTGCTCTTCCGCCTCGAACACCGCGACCGCTTCCAGAAGGCCGCGCGGCAGTTCGATCTCGCCGTCCTCGTTGACGGTCTGGTCGGTCGGATCGCCGGGGGCGATGGCGCCTACCATGCCGAGATAACCGCAGGCGAGCGAGGCCGCGATGGCGAGATAGGGATTGGCGTCGGAGGAGGGGAGACGATTCTCGACCCGACGCCCGGCCGGATCGGAATTCGGCACCCGGAAGGCCGTGGTGCGGTTGTCGTAGCCCCAGGCGGTGTTGGTCGGCGCGCCCATGCCATAGGTCAGGCGGCGGTAGGAATTGACGTAGGGCGCCATCATCAGGAGCGCCTTGGGCACGTAACGCTGCATGCCGCCGAGGAAGTAGTGAAACAGCTCGGAGGCCGTGCCGTCCTCGTTGGAGAAGATGTTCCTGCCCGTGGCGCTGTCGACCACCGACTGATGGATGTGCATCGCCGAGCCGGGCTGACCCTGGATGGGCTTGGCCATGAAGGTGGCGTAGATGTCCTGGCCGAGGGCGGCCTCGCGGATCGTGCGCTTGAACATGAAGACCTGGTCGGCAAGCTCCAGCGGGTTGCCGTGGCGCAGGTTGATCTCGAGCTGGGCGGCGCCCTCCTCGTGGATCAGCGTGTCGATCTCGAGCCCCTGCGCATCCGAGAAGTCGTAGATGTCGTCGATCAGCTCGTCGAACTCGTTGACCCCGCCGATCGAATAGGACTGGCCGGACTGGATCTGCCGGCCCGAGCGGCCGATCGGCGGCACCAGGGGATAGTCCGGATCGACGTTCTTGGAGACGAGGTAGAACTCGATCTCCGGCGCGACGACCGGTTTCCAGCCCCGGTTCTCGTAGAGCGCCAGGACGCGCCTCAGGACATTGCGCGGCGTGTAACCGACGGCGCTGCCGGAATGGTCGACGAGATCGCAGATCACCTGGGCCGTCGGGTCGTTCTCCCACGGCACGAGGCAGAGCGTCGACAGGTCCGGGACGAGCTTCAGGTCGCCATCATTCGGCGAATAGCGGAAGTCGCCGCTTTCCTCGGGATATTCCCCCGAGATCGTATGCATGAACAGGGCCGAGGGCAGCGCCAGCGAGGTGTTGCCGGTGAATTTCTTGGCCGGCATCATCTTGCCGCGCGCAACGCCGGCGAGATCGGGCGTGATGCATTCGAGATCGTCGATGCCGCGCAGCTGCAGCCATTCGCGCGCCTCTTCCATCGAGCGCACGCCGCGCTTGGATTCCAGGAAGGCGCGGGTTTCCTCGGGCGACAGCTTCAGTTGGGCGAGGTCGCGCTTGACCGGCATCGGCGTGCCCTTGATCGGGCTCGCCTCGTTGCCGCCGGTGCGGCGCCGCGAATCGATTCGCTCTGGCGTCTGCGGACGCGAGGAACCAGGTTTTTTGGGTGTGGACATGAACGCCTGTCTGGAGGGCCGGGTGGGCTCCGAGGCAGGATAGCCGCTCGATACGCCCGATGGAAGGGTGCTGCGATCAGCCAGCGGCCGGTGCGAGCGGCACTCCGTCCGCCCGCACCGATCGGTCGCCGTTTGAGTCGGAGGCTCTTCCGCTCAGGATTCGTGCGCTGCCGGGCGGTCGACACCGGCTGCCCGGCGGGCATCCGCCATCAGGCCCGGATGCGAGGCGCCGCCTCTCGGGGCGGCATTCTGGGCGGCCTGCCAGCCGGCCATCCAGTTCGCCCGCAGGTCCGAGCCCACGGGATAGCGGCAGGACGACATCGGGTGATTGTTCGCGAAGGCAAGGCGGCCCTGCTCATGAGCATCGGTGATCATGTCTCTTCTCCCTTGGTGTCTCGCCGGCTGTTCTTGCAAGGTGTTGCCGGACGGCGCGCCGCGAAGACGAAATGGTAGCGCAACCGGCTCGGCGGCCGGCTTTTCGGCGAAGAACGGACGCCGTGGCGGGCGTCTATCCCGCAAGCGACGGCGGCGATGATCGCCAGTCGCGAATGTGGGGCCGCTCCATGGGTCAGATCAACCGGTTCGGGCAAAACGTGATCTACCGCAGGCCGAGGCAGGCAGAAGACACGGCATTTCCTGGTACTGAAATTCAGTATATGCTCAGCCGATGACCGAACGCTTCGACCCTTTGAAGGACGCAGCGAACCGCGCCCGGCACGGTGTGCCCCTGATGTTCGGGGAGCGGGTCTTCGAGGACGGCTATCACCTCGTGATCCCCTCGATCCGTCCGATCGACGGGGAGGAGCGCTTCAAGGCCGTCGGTCTGGTCGACGGCAAATTCTATACGGTCGTCTTTACCTGGCGGGGCGAGGTGAGACGGTTCATTTCCGTGCGAAGGAGCAACAGGAATGAAGAACGAGCCTATCGCTCTTGAGCGTGACCCGGAGGACCCCGACGACTTCGACGTGTCGGTGGAGGGGCTCGACCGCGCCCGTCGCTCCAGGCTGGTCCGGACGGCGCGCACGACGCTCGGTCTCTCGCAGGCCGAGTTCGCCAGCCGTTTCCACGTGCCGCTCGGCACCCTGCGGGATTGGGAGCAGGCGAGGGTGACCGTTCCGGACTACGCCGTTGCCTATGTCCGCGTGATCATCCGCGATCCGGATTTCGTCGCATCGATCGTCGCCTGAGCCGGGCCGGCATGCCCGGCCCTAGCGCAGGAACCCGGCAAACCGCTCCACGTCTTCTTCCTGGGTCGACCAGCTGGTGACGAGGCGCACCAGCGTCTCGCCCTCGGCGACGAGGTCGGGCATCGAATGCGGCGGGTTCCATTCGTAGAAGACGGCGCCGTCGGCGCGAAGGCGGGTGTCGAGATCCCTCGGCAGGATGGCGAAGACCTCGTTGCCCTTCGTCGGCCAGGCCTGGCGCGCCGCGTTGCTGGCGTCGAGCGCCGCGCGCAGCCGGTCGGCCATGCGATTCGAGTGGCCGGCCATGTCCAGCCACAGCCCGGCCTCGAAATAGGCCATGAACTGCGCCGCCACGAAGCGGGTCTTGGAGAAGAGCTGCGCGCCCCGCTTGCGGATGTAAGGGAACTGCGAGGCCTTCTGCGGATCGAAGACGACGATCGCCTCGGCGCACCAGCAGCCGTTCTTGGTGGCGCCGAAGGAGAGGATGTCGACGCCGCGCTTCCAGGTCATCTCGGCCGGCGTCAGCCCGGTGGCGACGAGGCCGTTGGCAAAGCGCGCGCCGTCCATGTGCAGCGTCAGGCCGCGCTCGTGGGCGATCTGCGCGATGGTCTCGATCTCGTCCGCCGAATAGAGCGTCCCGGCCTCGCCGGGCTGGCTGATCGAAACGGCCATCGGCTGGCCGGCATGGACGTGGCCCGGCTTGAAACGGGCGATCTCGCGCCTGAGATTGACCGGGTCGATCAGGCCGTTCGGCCCGTCGACGGGCGCCATGCGGGCGCCATGGGTGAAGAATTCCGGCGCGCCGCACTCGTCCTCGACGATGTGCGCCTCGCGGTGGCAGAGGACGACGCCGCCCGGCCGGTTGACCGAGGCCAGCGCCAGCGAGTTCGCCGCCGTGCCGGTGCCGACGAAGAACACCGCCACCTCGCGCTCGAAGATCTCGTTGAAACGCTTCTCGACGGCCTTGTCGAGGTCGCTGGAGCCATAGGCGCTCGCCATGCCCTCGCTGTGGCGGGCGAGGGCGGCGTTGACGGCGGGATGAGCGCCGGACCAGTTGTCGGATGCGAAGATCATGGCCGAAGCGATAGGATCATCGCCGCGAAACGTCAATGAGGCCGCGTGCGGCGCAGCAAACCGTGCGGACCGACTCCGGCGCAGCCGAGGCTGCACGCCCATTCCGATGTCGCCTCGCAGCGCCGGGCCTGCGCTGCCCGCGCTGCGAGGTGGTGTGTCTTGGCGCCTGCCTCGGCTCAGGCCCCGACCGTTCCGGCGTCGCTCCGGCTGAGCACGATCAGCGAGGGGCGCGGCGGTGCGCCGTCGACGAAGTCCGGCCAGTTGGTTCCTGCATCGGCGATCGAAGTGGCGTCCTCGTTGTCCTCAAGGCGCAATTCGCCAGGATGTTGCACCGAGACGAAGACGGTCCGGCCGTCCGGGGTGAAGGTGGGCGAGCAGCATTCCGAGCCGACCGGTGCGATATAGAAGAGGCGCGGCAGCGCCCGGCCCGGACCCTCGGTGTCCATCACATAGAGCGAGTCGGCGATGCCCTCCGGCGGCGGCCCGTCGGTCGACACCCACAGCCGGCCCGCCGGATCGACGGCCAGATTGTCCGGATCGGTGAACCAGCCGCGATCCGAGGTCTGCGGGTGGAACATGGCCTCGTCCTCCGGCTTGGCGGGGTCGCCGCACAGCACGAATACGTCCCAACGAAAGCTGCCCGCGGCGAAATCCGGCCGGTCGGGAGCGCCGGGGGGCACCAGTTCCAGCAGGTGACCGTGCGGATTGGGCGAGCGGGGATTGGCGTCGTTGACCTGTTCGCGCGCCTCGCCCCCGCCCTTGGGCAGGCGGTCCTCGTTCTCGGTCATCGCCACGTAGAGCTTGCCGGTCTTCGGATGGACGATGAAGCCCTCCGGCGCGTCCATCGGCGTTGCCCCGACGAGGTCGGCCGCTGCCCGCGTGGCGAGGACCACGTCGGCCTGGCTGGCGAAGCCGGCGTCGGCGGTCAGCGGCCCCTCGCCGGCGACGAGCGGCAGCCAGTCGACCGTCCCGTTGCTCTGGAAGCGCGCGACGGACAAAGTGCCGTGATCGAGGAGATCGCGATTGGCCGCCCGGTCATCGGGATTCCAGGGATCGCGGGTGACGAAGCGGTAGAGATACTCGAAATCGTCGTCGTCGCCCATGAAGACGACCACCCGACCGTCCGGCGCGACGGCGCACTGGGCGCCCTCATGGGTCATGCGGCCGAGGGCGGTGCGCTTGACCGGCTTGGCGGCGGGATCGAACGGGTCGATCTCGACCACCCAGTCGAAGCGCATCCACTCGTTCGGTTCCTGCTCGAAGTTCAGCCGCGGCTCCAGCCGGCCCGCCGCATAGATGTCGTTGTCCTCCTCGTCCCAGCCCTGGCGCTCCACCAGTTCCTGATCGGGCAGGGCCGTATAATCTCCGGCAAAGACGTCCATGGCACCTTCCTCGCCCGAGAGCATGGTACCCCACGGCGTGATGCCGCCATTGCAGTTGGAGATCGTCCCGAAGACCGTCCGGCCCGTCGGATCGGCTGCGGTCTTCAGCCGGTCGTCGCCTGCCGCAGGTCCGGAAAGCGCGATTTCGGTGCCGAGGTGGATTCGGCGATTGTAGCGCCCGTCGCGGACGATGGCCCATTGGCCGCCTTCCCGTCTCACTTCGACGATGCTGACGCCGATCGTCGCCATGACGGCGCGGATCTGATCGTCCGTCAGCTTGTCCCGATAGTCCTCGTCCGTCATCCCGGGAAACATCAGGAAGGGCGTCGCATATTCGTGGCTGACGACCAGGATGCCGTGATCGGAGCTGTCACTGCCCCAGGGCAGCGGCAGATACTGCGTGAAGTCGTTGTTGTAGCCGAACTGGCGCGCCGCAGCATCGCCGTCGAGGCTCTCGACGGCAAAGGCCGGGCTGTCGGGAAATAGCGCATCGCCCCAGCGTGCCAGGATCTGGCGGTCGTAGCCCGCAGGCCAGTGATCCGCCTCGTCGCGCACGCGCTCGAGTTCCTCGAAGGTCAGGCTCGAAGGACCGGCCGCTCGTGCCTCGTCCACGGTCCACCGCCCCGCGAAGGCCGTTGCCGCGCCGGCAAGGAGGCCCTTCAGAACGGTTCGACGCCGAACACCCTCATCGAGGATCTCCCCGTAGGTCGGGCCGAAGGCGCGCCGCGGATTGGGGCGGGCCCGGGTCTTCTGGCGGTCGGTCATGGTTTCTCCTCGGGCGGACGGCGAAGGTACCCGGCCCGGATCGCGGAACCCGGGCAGGGGACACGGGTATCGGATGGTGCCGGAATGAGATGTCGGGGTGTCTGCTGGCCGGAAACTAAAACCGGAACGCGACCGGCCGATGACGATCACCGGGCCTGACGCAGGCGGATCAGGAACTCTGCCCGGCTCGCCACTGCGCGTCTCCTGAAGCATCTTCGCGCATGCGGGGCCGGCAGGGTGTCAAGCGGTCCGCGCGGGCGACAGGTCCCGGCTTCTTCCGGTTCCGGGCCGGCCGTGGATCGACGTGAGGAGCCCATCTTGCCGCCGGACACGACATCTGCCATATTGCCCCGGATAGGACAGGAATGCTGCCATAAAAATCGGCAGCCGGAGCGCAAAAGCCGCGCTTGGCGCCCACGAGGCGCGCGGGTGGTTCTATCCTGACAGAGCCGGGCGTGGCAAAAGGCCAGCTCGAGACGAAGAGATCCGGCAGTTCTGGTTCGCGGCGACGGCGCCGGGAAGTGGAATTGCGGCGGGTCCAGTTCGCGCGGCCGCAATCTGGCCCGCACCGATGGGGAGACGACGCGATGACGCATGCGAAGCTTCAGCTGACGCCATCTGACGCCAAAGCCGCGGGCACCGACGCCGCGCCTCACCGGATCGGCCTGCCGAAGAAGATCGGCCTCTACGATCCGCGCAACGAGCACGACGCCTGCGGCGTCGGCTTCATCGCACACATGAAGAACGAGAAGTCCCACGCGATCGTCGAGAAGGGCATCGAGATCGTCGAGAACCTCACCCATCGCGGCGCCGTCGGCGCCGACCCGCTGATGGGCGACGGCGCGGGCATGCTGGTCCAGATCCCGCATCGCTTCTTTTCCGAGGAAATGGCGGCGGAGGGCGTGAGCCTGCCGGAGCCGGGCCACTACGGCGTCGGCCACATCTTCATGCCCCGCGACGCCGACCGGCGGGCCCATGTCGAGGCCATCTTCGAGGAGGTCGTGCGCGAGGAAGGCCAGACCGTCCTCGGCTGGCGCGACGTGCCGGTCTCGAACGAGAGCCTCTCGAAGGCCCCGGAGATCGTCGCGACGGAGCCGGTCCACCGGCAGATCTTCATCGGCCGTTCGGCCTCCGCCGCCGGCGAGGACGAGTTCGAGCGCCGCCTCTACATCCTGCGCAAGGTCGTCTCGAACCGCATCCAGGCGGAGACGGGCGGCGAGGACATCGGCTTCTACGTCGTCTCCTTGTCGGCGCGCACCATCGTCTACAAGGGGATGTTCCTCTCCTACCAGCTCGGCGCCTATTACAAGGATCTGGCCGATCCGCGCTTCGAATCCGCGCTCGCCCTCGTCCATCAGCGCTTCTCGACCAACACCTTCCCGTCGTGGAAGCTCGCCCACCCGTATCGCATGGTCGCCCATAACGGCGAGATCAACACGCTGCGCGGCAACGTCAACTGGATGGCCGCCCGCCAGGCCTCGGTGGATTCGGAGGCCTTCGGCAACGACATCTCGAAGCTCTGGCCGATTTCCTACGAGGGCCAGTCCGACACTGCCTGCTTCGACAACGCGCTCGAATTCCTCGTCCAGGGCGGCTATTCGCTGACCCATGCGATGATGATGCTGATCCCCGAGGCCTGGTCGGGCAACAAGCAGATGGCTGCCGAGACCAAGGCCTTCTACGAATATCACGCCGCCCTGATGGAGCCCTGGGACGGCCCGGCCGCCGTCGCCTTCACCGACGGCCGGCAGATCGGCGCGACGCTCGACCGCAACGGCCTTCGCCCGGCGCGCTACGTCGTCACCGACGATGATCTGGTCATCATGGCGTCCGAGGCCGGCACGCTGGCCATCGACGAGACCAAGATCGTCAAGAAGTGGCGGCTGCAGCCGGGCCGCATGCTCCTGATCGACCTCGAAAAGGGCCGCATCGTCGACGACGAGGAGATCAAGCACGAGATCGCCGGGGCGAACCCCTATCGCGACTGGCTGAAGAACACCCAGATCATCCTGGAAGACCTCAAGCCCGTGGCGCCGCGCGCCTCGCGCTCGGACGTCTCGCTGCTCGATCGCCAGCAGGCCTTCGGCTACACCATCGAGGACACCCGCACGCTGATGGCGCCGATGGCGACCACCGGCCAGGAGGCGATCGGCTCGATGGGCACCGACACGCCGATCTCGGCGATGTCGAAGCAGTCGAAGCTGCTCTACACCTATTTCAAGCAGAACTTCGCCCAGGTCACCAACCCGCCGATCGACCCGATCCGCGAGGAGCTGGTGATGAGCCTCGTCTCCTTCATCGGGCCGCGGCCGAACATCTTCGATCTCGAGGGCTCGTCGCGCAAGAAGCGGCTCGAGGTGCGCCAGCCGATCCTGACGAATGGCGATCTCGAAAAGATCCGCAACATCGGCCACACCGAGGACCGGTTCGACACCAAGACCATCGACATGACCTATCCGGCCGAGCAGGGCGCGGCGGGCATGTCCGGCGCGCTCGACCGGCTCTGCGAGCGGGCGGAGGCGGCCGTCGTCGGCGGCTACAACATCATCATCCTGTCGGATCGCCAGGTCGGGGCGGACCGGCTGCCGATCCCGGCGCTGCTCGCCTGCGCGGCCGTCCACCATCACCTGATTCGCAAGGGCCTTCGGACCGCCGCCGGCCTCGTCATCGAGAGCGGCGAGCCGCGCGAGGTGCATCACTTCGCCTGTCTCGCCGGCTACGGCGCCGAGGCGATCAACCCCTATCTCGCCTTCGACACGCTGCTCGAAATGCACCGCAAGGGCGAGTTCCCGCCGGAGGTCGATCCGAACGAGGTGGTGACCCGCTACATCAAGTCGATCGGCAAGGGCATCCTCAAGGTCATGTCCAAGATGGGCATTTCGACCTACCAGTCCTATTGCGGCGCCCAGATCTTCGACATCGTCGGGCTGAAGACCGAGTTCGTGAACCGCTTCTTCACCGGCACGGCGACCACCATCGAGGGCGTCGGGCTGGACGAGGTCGCCCGCGAGAGCGCCGAGCGCCATCTCCTCGCCTTTTCCGAGGATCCGGTGCTGAAGCGCTCGCTGGCCGTCGGCGGCGAATATGTCTACCGCATGCGCGGCGAGAGCCACATGTGGTCGCCGGACGCCGTCGCGACGCTCCAACATGCGGTGCGCACGGGCTCGTTCGAGAAGTACGAGGAATATGCGAGGCAGGTGAACGACGCATCGGTCGAGACTTCGACCATCCGCGGTCTCTTCCGCATCAAGTCGGCCGAGGAGGTCGGCCGGGCGCCGGTTCCCCTCGACGAGGTCGAGCCGGCCAAGGAAATCGTCAAGCGCTTCTGCACCGGCGCGATGAGCTTCGGCTCGATCTCCCGCGAGGCGCACACGACGCTCGCCCGGGCGATGAACCAGATCGGCGGCAAGTCGAACACCGGCGAGGGCGGCGAGGAGAGCGATCGCTTCCTGCCCCTGCGGGACGGCTCGCCGAACCCGGAGCGCTCGGCGATCAAGCAGATCGCGTCTGGCCGGTTCGGCGTGACGACGGAATATCTCGTCAATGCCGACATGCTGCAGATCAAGGTGGCGCAGGGCGCCAAGCCCGGCGAGGGCGGCCAGTTGCCCGGCCACAAGGTCGACGCGACCATCGCCAAGACGCGCCATTCGACGCCGGGTGTCGGCCTGATCTCGCCGCCGCCGCACCACGACATCTATTCGATCGAAGATCTGGCGCAGCTGATCTACGATCTGAAGAACGTCAATCCGGCCGCCGACATCTCGGTCAAGCTGGTCTCCGAGGTCGGCGTCGGCACGGTGGCGGCGGGCGTCGCCAAGGCGCGGGCCGACCACATCATCGTCGCCGGCTATGACGGCGGCACCGGCGCCTCGCCGCTGACCTCGATCAAGCACGCCGGCAGCCCGTGGGAGATGGGCCTCGCCGAGACCCAGCAGACGCTGGTGCTCAACGGGCTGCGCTCGCGGGTCTGCCTGCAGGTCGACGGCGGCCTCAGGACCGGCCGCGACGTCGTCATCGGCGCCCTGCTCGGGGCCGACGAGTTCGGCTTCGCCACCGCGCCCTTGATCGCGGCGGGCTGCATCATGATGCGCAAGTGCCACCTGAACACCTGCCCGGTCGGCGTCGCCACCCAGGATCCGGTGCTGCGCAAGCGCTTCAAGGGCACGCCCGAGCACGTCGTCAACTACTTCTTCTACGTCGCCGAGGAGGTTCGCCAGATCATGGCCTCGCTCGGCGTCAGGCATCTGGCCGAGCTGATCGGCGAGACGCAGCTGCTCGACCGCAAGCATCTGATCGACCATTGGAAGGCGCAGGGGCTGGACTTCACCGGCGTGTTCTTCAAGCCGGAAGGCACGCCCGAAAAGCTGCGCTGGACGGAACGCCAGAAGCATCCGATCGACGACGTCCTCGACCGCAAGCTGATCGCCGAGGCCGAGCCGGCCCTGACCGCCCGCCAGCCGGTGACGATCGAGACCAGGATCACCAATGTCGATCGCTCGGCCGGCGCCATGCTGTCCGGCGAGGTCGCCAAGCGCTTCGGACTGAAGGGCCTGCGTGACGACACCATCACGGTGAAGCTGACCGGCACCGCCGGCCAGAGCTTCGGGGCGTTTCTCGCCAGGGGCGTCACCTTCGAGCTGACGGGCGAGGCCAACGACTATGTCGGCAAGGGCCTGTCCGGCGGCCGGCTGATCGTCAAGCCGATGCCGGAAAGTCGCATCGTGCCGGAGGAATCGATCATCGTCGGCAACACGGTGCTCTACGGCGCGATCTCCGGCGAGTGCTATTTCCGGGGCGTTGCCGGCGAGCGCTTCGCGGTGCGCAATTCGGGCGCCGTCGCGGTCGTCGAGGGCGCCGGGGACCATGGCTGCGAATACATGACGGGCGGTGTCGTCGTCATTCTCGGCAAGACCGGGCGCAACTTCGCCGCCGGCATGTCGGGCGGCGTCGCCTATGTCTATGACGAGCTGGGCGACTTCGCCGAGCGCTGCAACATGGCGATGGTCGATCTGGAGCCGGTGCCCGAGGAGGACGATCTTCTCGAAAAGCTCCACCACCATGGCGGCGACCTGCAGCACAAGGGCCGGGTGGACGTCTCCTCCGACATGACCCGCCACGACGACGAGCGGCTGTTCCAGCTGATCTCCAACCATTTCCACTACACCGGCTCCGGCCGGGCGAAGGAGATGCTGGACCACTGGGAGAGCTATCGCCCGCGCTTCGTCAAGGTGATGCCGGTCGAATATCGCCGGGCGCTCCGGGAGATGGAGCGCATGCGCATGGGCGTCGCGGCGGAGTAACGTCCGCAGCGGAGCCAGCCAGCAGACTGCCCGATACGGTTCGATCATCCGAACGCCGTGTCGGGCGGCCGCTTGGCGGACCGCTATTCCAGGCCAGGCGCCCGACGCTAGTCGCGCGGGCGAACACCGTTGAGGACGATAGTCAGCACGGCCTGGGCGGTCTGTTGGTGAAAGCCCGGCATGTCGACCTGGCCGCCGAGCACGGCACGGACCTGCAGGTCGAAATCGGCATAATGCTGCGTCACCGCCCAGATCGTGAAGATCAGATGCACCGGATCGACGGGCGCGAGACGCCCCTCGGAAACCCAGCGCCGGATGACGCCGGCCTTGTCGTGGACGAGCTCGCGCAGGCGGGTCTTCAGGAAATCGCCGATCACCGGCGCCCCGGCGAGGATCTCGTTGGCGAAGAGCCGCGAGGCGGCCGGGCTTTCGGCCGACATTTCGAGCTTGAGAGTGATGTAGCGCCGCAGTTCCTCGATCGGATCGCCTGCGGGATCGATGGCGGCGAGCGGCGCCAGCCAGTCGCCGAGGGTGTGTTCGAGGACGGCCCGGTAGATGTCCTGCTTGCGGCGGAAATAATAGAGGAGGTTCGGTTTCGACATGTCGGCTTTCGCGGCGATCTGATCGACCGTCGAGCCGCGGAAGCCGTGGATGGCGAAGACTTCCAGCGCCGCCCTCAGGATGATCTCGCGATTCGCCGCCTGGATCCGCGTCGGGTGCCGGTCTATCGCCTCCAAAGCTGCGTCATCCCCGACCCTGGCGTCCAAACCTGCCCCCTTTTCCATCGCCCGGCGACCTTGCACTCCCATTCGGCAAATGCGCTTGACCGGCTTCAGGGGAGCTTCTAGCCTCCCATTTGACCAAATAGTCAAGAATTCGGCCAGTGAGCACAAGCCCGGCCGGCGTGGTGAAAAGGCAAGGCGATGAACGAGCAGACCCGGATCGTGCCCAACAATCTCGACGCCTTCTGGATGCCGTTCTCGGCCAATCGCCAGTTCAAGCAGGCGCCGCGCATGTTCGTCGCGGCGAAGGACATGCACTACACGACGAGCGACGGCCGGCAGGTGCTGGACGGCACGGCGGGACTGTGGTGCGTCAATGCCGGCCACTGCCGCCCGAAGATCACCGAGGCGATCCAGCGCCAGGCCGCCGAACTCGACTATGCGCCGGCCTTCCAGATGGGCCATCCGAAAGCCTTCGAGCTGGCCTCGCGGCTGGCGGCGATCGCGCCCGAAGGCCTCGACCACGTGTTCTTCACCAATTCCGGCTCGGAATCGGTGGAGACCGCGCTGAAGATCGCGCTCGCCTATCACCGGGCGAAGGGCGACGGGGCGCGGTTCCGGCTGATCGGCCGCGAGCGCGGCTATCACGGCGTCAATTTCGGCGGCATCTCGGTCGGCGGCATCGTCGGCAACCGCAAGATGTTCGGTACGCTGCTCACCGGCGTCGACCACATGCGCCACACCCACGACCCGGAGCGCAATCCCTATTCGAAGGGCGAGACCGAGCACGGCGTCGATCTTGCCGAGGACCTCGTGCGCATCGCCACGCTGCACGATCCCTCGACCATCGCCGCCGTCATCGTCGAGCCGGTCGCCGGCTCCACCGGCGTCTTGCCGCCGCCGAAGGGCTATCTGAAGCGCCTGCGCGAGATCTGCGACCAGCACGGCATTCTCCTGATCTTCGACGAGGTCATCACCGGCTATGGCCGCATGGGCACGGCCTTTGCCGCCGACTATTTCGGCGTGACGCCGGACATTATGATCACCGCCAAGGGCCTGACCAACGGCGTGATCCCGATGGGCGCGGTGTTCGCCTCGGGCAAGATCCACGACGCCTTCATGCACGGGCCGGAGCACCTGATCGAGTTCGCCCACGGCTACACCTATTCCGGCAACCCGATCGCCGCCGCCGCCGGTCTCGCGACGATGGAGACCTATCTGGAGGAAGGGCTGTTCGAGCGGGCGAAGGCGCTGGAGCCGGTCTGGGCCGACGCCATCCATTCGCTGAAGGGCACCCGCCACGTCATCGACATCCGCACCATCGGCCTCATCGGCGCGATCGAGCTGGAGCCGATGAAGGGCGAACCGACGAAGCGCGCCTTCTCGGCCTTCGTGAAGGCCTTCGAGGAGGGGCTGCTCATCCGCACGACGGGGGACATCATCGCTTTGTCGCCGCCGCTGATGGTGTCGGAGGACCAGATCGGGGAGATCGTCGAGACGCTGAGGGGCATTCTCCAAGGGCTGGAGTAGGCGTCTACAGGGCCGGTGATCCAGCGAGCGACAACGTCGGAGCGGAACACGGCGAACATCGACGAAGAAGGCGCCGCCCTCGCCACTTCGTCATTCTCGGGCCCCGTCCCGAGAATCCAGGGGCCGCCGCCGCCGCACCCGCGGCTTCGGCCTTATGCAGGTGAAGCGAACGGTGCCCTGCGATCTCTGGATTCTCGGGACGGGGCCTGAGAATGACGACGCGGAGGTGTTCGGCGCCCACTCTGAGCCGGAGCGGCAAGCGTTGACCGTGACGCCATGAGAAACCGCTCGGCCTCCTTACCCAGCCTTCGAAAAGGACACCCCCCATGAGCCAGCTCTCCAACCTCCAGATCAACGGCGACCGGCTCTGGGACGCGCTGATGGAGATGGCGAAGATCGGCCCGGGCGTTGCCGGCGGCAACAACCGTCAGACCCTCACCGACGAGGACGGCGAGGGGCGTAGGCTGTTCCAGTCCTGGGCGGAGGCCGCCGGCATGGTGATGGGCGTCGACAGCATGGGCAACATGTTCTTCACCCGCGAGGGCAGCGATCCCGACGCCCTGCCGGTCTATGTCGGCTCGCATCTCGACACCCAGCCGACCGGCGGCAAGTATGACGGCGTCCTCGGCGTCCTCGGCGCGCTGGAGATCGTGCGGACGCTGAACGATCTGAACATCAAGACGAAGCACCCGATCGTCGTCGCCAACTGGACCAACGAGGAGGGGGCGCGCTTCGCGCCCGCCATGCTCGCCTCGGGCGTCTTTGCCGGCATCCACGAGGAAGAGTGGGCGAAGAGCCGCAAGGATGCCAAGGGCAAGGCCTTCGGCGACGAGTTGAAGCGCATCGGCTGGGAGGGCGACGAGACGGTCGGGGCCCGCAAGATGCACGCCTTCTTCGAACTGCACATCGAGCAGGGGCCGATCCTGGAAGACGAGGGCATCGACATCGGCGTCGTCACCCATGGCCAGGGGCTCTACTGGCTCGAGGTGACGCTCACCGGCAAGGAGAGCCACACCGGCTCGACCCCCATGTACAAGCGCCGCAACGCGGGCCTCGGCATGGCGCGGGCGATCGAGCTCGTCCACGAGACGGCGATGGACTACCAGCCCAACGCCGTCGGCACGGTCGGCCACATGGAGGTCCATCCGAACTCGCGCAACATCATCGCCGGCAAGGTCGTCTTCACCGTCGACATCCGCTCGCCATCCCTCGAAACGCTGGAGGAGATGCGCGAGCGGATCGAGGACGGCATCGACACGATCTGCGAGGCGCTGGACATCGACCATGAGATCGAAATCACCGGCCATTTCGACCCGGTCACCTTCGACGCCGGCTGCGTGAAAGCCGTGCGCGACGCCGCCGAGCGGCTCGGCCTATCCCACACCGACATCGTCTCCGGCGCCGGCCACGACGCCTGCTGGATCAACCGCGTCGCCCCGACGGCGATGGTCATGTGCCCCTGCGTCGACGGACTCAGCCACAACGAGGCGGAGGAGATCAGCAAGGAGTGGGCGCGGAACGGCGCCAACGTGCTGATGCATGCGGTGGTGGAGACGGCGGGGGTGGTGGAGTAGGTAGATGAGGCTCCGCGGCTATCGTCGGCAGGAATTGCCTGCGTCTGGAACGAAGGCCGTGGCCATGCGGGCCTGTGTCACCGTTGCCGCGTCGCTCGCAATCTTGGCGCTGGCGACCATCGAAACCAGGGCTGAAGCAGATTCGGTTCTGCTTCGTCTCTGGCCGCGCGCGGTCATCAAGCCGGAACAGCCGCCCGCGCTATCCTTCGGCTACGACGGATGCGAGGCCCAGCCGGCGTTGTGCGACGTCTTCTCGTTCTCTTGCCCCGCAAAGGCGGCCCCCGCGATCGTCCTCGAATATCGGGGTGTAGGGATCGGGTCGGTAGCGTTCGCGGCGATGATCCAAGGATCGGCGGTTGGTGGACAGGTCATCCGGTCCGGAAGGACGAGTTTGAAGCTCGGGCTGGTTCTGGGCAAGCGGATCGAGGATGAGATGCCTGCCAGCTGGGCGATCGTCTGGCAGGCGGATCATCCCGATGAGATCCAGACCCTCTTGCGGCTTTTTCGTAATGCAGACGACATTCGAACGTCCTTTCAATCGACGGTGTCGAAGAAGGCTGTTTCAATGAGGTTCGAAAGGACGTCGCAGTCAGACGGCAAAGACTTGCTGACGACATTCGCCGATTCCTGCGCTGTGGAATTTGCCGAAGAGTGAACGAGACTTAAGCAGGTCGACGCAATCCACGACACGCGCTTTGTATTGCAACAAGGCGTCCTCACAGTCGCTGTGTATGGTCATGGTCATGCCATCGATGACCACTCGAATGCAGGTGCTGTTCAGGAGGCTCGAATGGGAAGGCCGAAGGAATTGACGCAAGCACAGCGAAGCGACCTGCTGGCCAAGGGCTACCGCCCGGTCGAGGTCTGGTTGCCGGATATCTGGTCGGATGAAATCTGGTCGCAGGTGGAGGAAGACTGCCGCCTCATCTCCGCGTCTGAGGAGCGGGCCGACGTCGATCTGTGGACCGAGGAAGCCTTGCGGGAGACGCTGCGCCTCATCGAAGAGATGGAAGACAAGGCCGAATGAAGCGCGGTGATGTCGTCATCGTCGCGCTGCCGGGCGACTACGGAAAGGCGAGACCCGCGGTCGTCCTTCAGAACGATCGGCTGGCGGGCAAACTCGACAGTTCGGTCATCGCTCTCCTGACGACGTTCGACGAGGGCGCGAGGGTTTTGCGGGTGGCCGTGGAGCCGACGAAAGAGAACGGTCTGGCGAAAACGTCCCGCGTCATGGTCGACAAGCTCTATTCTCTTCCGCGACATCGCATGCGTGAGGCCATCGGCCACCTCGATACCGAAACCATGCTGAACGTCGATCGCGCTCTGATGATGTTGCTGGCCCTCGATCCTCTGCGAGTTAACGACAGATCCTCCCCGTCAGAAGGAGACACCCCATGACCACAGTCATCAAGGGCGGCACCATCGTCACCGCCGATCTCACCTACAAGGCCGACATCCTGATCGACGGCGAGACGATCGCCGCCATCGGCCCGGACCTTTCCGGTGACGAAATGATCGACGCCTCCGGCGCCTATGTCATGCCGGGCGGCATCGATCCGCACACCCATATGGAGATGCCCTTCATGGGCACCCATTCGGCCGACGATTTCGACACCGGCACGGCGGCGGCGCTGTCCGGCGGCACGACGATGACGGTGGATTTCTGCCTGCCGGCGCCGGATCAGGGGCCGATGGAGGCGCTGCAGGTGTGGTTCCAGAAGGCCGGGCCGGCGCGCACCGACTATTCCTTCCACATGGGCGTGACCTGGTGGGGCCAGAAGTTCTTCGACGAGATGCCGCAGGTGGTGGATGCCGGCATCAACACCTTCAAGCATTTCATGGCCTATAAGGGCGCCTTGATGGTGAATGACGACGAGATGTTCGCCTCCTTCACCCGCTGCGCCGAGATCGGCGCGATGCCGCTGGTCCATGCCGAGAATGGCGATGTCGTCGCGTTTCTCCAGCAGAAACTGATGGCCGAGGGCAACAACGGCCCGGAGGCGCATGCTTTTTCGCGGCCGCCCGAAGTCGAGGGCGAGGCGGTGAACCGGGCGATCATGATCGCCGACCAGGCCGGCGTGCCGCTCTATGTCGTCCACACGTCGTGTGAACAGGCGCACGAGGCGATCCGCCGGGCGCGGCAAAAGGGCATGCGGGTCTATGGCGAGCCGCTGATCCAGCATCTCGTCCTCGACGACGGCGAGTATCGCCACCCCGACTGGGACCATGCGGCGCGCAGGGTCATGTCGCCGCCGTTCCGCGACAAGAGTCACCAGGATTCGCTCTGGGCCGGCCTCGCCTCGGGTTCGCTGCAGGTTGTTGCGACGGACCATTGCGCCTTCACCACCGAGCAGAAACGCATGGGGCTCGGCGATTTCACGAAGATCCCCAACGGCACCGGCGGGCTGGAGGACCGGCTGTCGGTGCTCTGGACCAAGGGCGTCGTCACCGGCCGGCTTACGATGAACGAATTCGTCGCCGTCACCTCGACCAACATCGCGAAAATCCTCAACGTCTATCCGAAGAAGGGCGCGATCCTCGTCGGCGCCGATGCCGATCTCGTCGTCTTCGACCCGAAGGCGACCAAGACGATCTCGGCCAAAACCCAGAAATCGGCGATCGACTACAACGTCTTCGAGGGCGTCGAGGTGACCGGCCTGCCGGTGATGACGTTTTCGCGCGGCAAGCTGGCTTACAAAGAGGGCGACGTGCGCGCTGAGAAAGGCGACGGCCGCTTCGTCGAGCGCCCGGCCAGCGCGCCGGCGGCGAAGGCGCTGTCGACGTGGAAGGAACTGACGGCGCCGCGCAAGGTGGAGCGCACGGGGATTCCGATGAGCGGGGTGTGATCGGAATTGGGCATCGATCGATGACGGAAGCGCGGTCGTGTCCCCCTCCCCTTGAGGGGAGGGGGCAGGGGTGGGGGTGCAGAGCGTGCCGACGCGCGTCGATCGCAGATCAGTCGAGAGGGCGCGACGGCTGCGGAAGTCGATGACGGAAGGCGAAAAGCGTCTCTGGCACGAGTTGAAGACCTTCCATCGGCACTGCGGGATCCACTTTCGCAAACAGGTGCCGATCGGGCCCTATTTCGCCGCCCATTCCGCGCGTCTGGCGATCGAAGTCGACGGCGAGTTTCACCAATATCCCGGCCGTCTGGCGCGCGACGAGGGACGTGATGCCTGGCTGCATCGACAGGGCTACCGGGTTCTGCGCTTCAGCACCGGCGACATCGACGACGCCTTCGACGGATGCATCGAAGAGATACTGTGTTTTGGGATTGAAGGGCTGACGTTCGGCGTGGTCACCCCCACCCCTGACCCCTCCCCTCAAGGGGGAGGGGGACGCCTCGGCCGCCGCCGCCATGGCGGCAAAAAGATGCCTATGAGGATCGACCGGCATGTGCGACAGGCAGGGTGTCCTCAAGAAAGGGTGCGGAGCATGAATTCGGCGGCGATCCTGTGGCTGGCCGGCGCGGTGCCGGTGTTTTTGGCCGCGGCGGCGGCGACGCGCTCCTACCTCAACAACGGTCTGCCCTGGGTGCTGGCCGGGTCGCTGCTGCTGTACTGCATCGGCAATCTGATGATGGTCCGGCTGATGCGCGAGAGCGGCCTGGGCGTCGCGATCTCGGCCTCCTCGGTCGCCCAGCTGATCCTCATCAACGTCATCGCCTTCGCCGTCTTCCAGGAGCGGCCGCCGGTCACCCAGCTGATCGGCATGGGGCTCGGCCTGATCGGCTTCGTGCTGATGGTCTGGCCGCAGGGCAGGGGCTGAGAGAGCGTCCGATCGTGCAGATCGGGTGATCGGGAAAGCCTGCACGGCACTCGAGCGAATGGGAGCCCGACATCGCGCAGGGACGCGCCGGATCTTCCGAGGAGTTCGGCCCGGCCGATCCCGGAGGTCGCCCCCGGCGTTTCTCAGCGCTCCTCGTCGGCGTCCTTCGGCCGCTCCGGCCATGCGTCGTCGTGGTCGCCGGGCCGCTCGTCCCGGGCGTCGTCCGCCGCCTCGCCGTCGCGCCGGCCCCAGCGCGAGTGACGGTAGTCGTCGCCGCTGTCGGCGGGCCAGCCGTCGTCGTTGATGCCGTCCTCGATGGCGTCGCCGGTCCGCGGGGCAGGGCGGTTCTCGTCGTCGGCACGGATCTCCTGGGTGTCGTGGGTGTCTGCCTCGACCTCGTCCATCTCCTCCAGGGCGGCGCCGAGAACCTCGGGATCGGTCTCCTGCACCTCGGCAAGCGGTTCCAGGAGCCCCGCCGCGGCGTGGGCCGGCTTCTTCGGCGGCACCAGCACGGTCGCGGGACGGATCCGCAGTTTGGCGATGCGGTTCTTCTCGCGCTTCAGGACCGTGAAGCGCTTGTTGAAGAAGGTGAAGGCCTGGCGCTCCTCGGGGATCGTCTGGGTCTCGTGGATGACGAGGCCGGCGATCGTTACCGCCTCGTCGTCGGGCAGGTTCCAGTCGAGGGCCCGGTTGAGGTCGCGGATCGGAACCTGGCCGTCCACCACCACCGAGCCGTCCGCCTCGGTCTTGACGCCCTGCATGTCGATGTCGTGCTCGTCGGCGATGCTGCCGACGATCTCCTCCAGGATGTCCTCCAGCGTGATCAGCCCCTCGACCTCGCCATACTCGTCGACGACGATGGCGAAATGCGCCTTGCGCCGGAGGAAGGCGTTGAGCTGGTCCTGCAGGGTGGTGGTCTCGGGGACGAACCACGGCTTGGTGCAGACCTTCTGGATGGAGATCCTCGAGGGGTCGTTGTCGACCTCGTGCAGCGCGCGCAAAATGTCCTTGGCGTGGATGACGCCGACGATGTTGTCGTAATGCGAGCGCCAGACCGGCATGCGGGTATAGGGGCTTTCGAGCACCTGGCGAACGATGTCCGCCGGCGCGTCGTCGGCGTTGATCTGCCGCATCGAGGTGCGGTGGACCATGACGTCGGAGACTTCGAGCTCGTGGAGATCGAGGAGGCCGCCCAGCCGGTTGCGGTCGGCATTGACGAGGGATCCCTCGCGATGCAGCACCTCGACGGCGCCGCGCAGCTCCTCATGGGCGGTGAGCAGCGAGGCGCCGGAGTCCAGCCCGAAGCCGAACAGCGAGAGGATGCGGCGGACGATGAAGTTGATCGTCGCCGTGACCGGAGAGAACGCCGCCACGACGAAGGCGACCGGTCGGGCGACGGCCAGCGCAAAGCCGTCCGGCCCGGCGATCGCGGCCGATTTGGGCAGCACTTCGGCGAAGATGACGACGATGATGGTCATGGCGATCGTCGCGTAGACGACGCCGGTGGGTCCGAAGATCTCGAGGAAGGCGGTGGTTGCCAGCGACGAGGCGAGGATGTTGACGAGGTTGTTGCCGATGAGCAGCGCGCCGATCAGCCGGTCCTTCTTCTCGATCAGCCGCTGGACGATGCCGGCCCGCGCGTCGCCGTTCTTCTCGTAGCTCATCAGCCGGGCGCGCGAGACGGCGGTGAGCGCCGTCTCCGAGCCCGAGAAGAAGGCGGAGACGCAGACGAGGAGGATGACGATGCCGAGATAGATCCAGAGCGTCGTGGTCATCGGGTCAATTCTTCATCGAGGAAGCGTTCGACATCGGCCGGCTCGACATCCCTCGAGACGAAAGCCTGGCCGATGCCGCGAGTGAGAATGAAGACGAGGCGGCCGCGCGCCACCTTCTTGTCCTGGGCGATCGCCTCCATCAAGGTGTCCCGGTCGAGGGCCGGGCCGGGAATGGCGGAGATCTCGGTCGGCAGGCCGGCGGCCGCAAGATGGGCGGCGACACGGCCGGCATCCTGCCCCGTGGCAAGGCCGAGCCTCGCCGAGAAGCGGTGGGCGAGCGCCATGCCGATCGCGACGCCCTCGCCATGGACGAGGCGGCCAGGATCGTAGGCGACCGCCCGCTCCAGCGCATGGCCGAAGGTGTGGCCGAGATTGAGGAGGGCGCGGGCGCCGGTCTCGCGCTCGTCGGCGGCGACGACGGCGGCCTTCGCCTCGCAGGAGATCGCGATCGCCTCGGAGCGCTGCCTCCCGCCCGCGAAGATCGCCGCCCGGTTCGCCTCCAGGAACTCGAAGAACTCCGGCCGGTCGATCAGCCCGTATTTCACGACTTCCGCATAGCCGGCAGCAAATTCCCGCGGCGACAGCGTGTCGAGAAGGGCGGTGTCGGCGAGGACGAGCACCGGCTGATGGAAGGCGCCGACGAGATTCTTGCCGCGGGGGGTGTTGATCCCGGTCTTGCCGCCGACGGAGGAGTCCACCTGGGCGAGCAGCGTCGTCGGGATCTGCACGAAATTCATGCCGCGCTTGACGATGGCGCTGGCAAAGCCGGCGAGATCGCCGATGACGCCGCCGCCGAGCGCGATCACCACGTCGCCGCGTTCGAGCCGCGCCGCGAGAATGGCGTCGACGACGCGTTCGAGTTGGGCGAAGGACTTGGTCGTCTCGCCTGCCGGCAGCGTCAGGCTGGACGCGGCGATGCCGGCCCCGGCCAGCGCGATCTCGAGCCTTTGCAGATGCAGCCGCGCCACCGTCGCGTCGGTGACGACGACAGCCCTGGCGCCGGCGAGCCTTGCAGCGATCTCCTCCCCGGCCCGGTCGATCAGCCCGTCGCCGATCAGGATGTCGTAGGAGCGTTCCCCCAGAGAGACCGTGACG
The DNA here is from genome assembly GCF_002088275.1 of Aurantimonas sp. 22II-16-19i. Lineage (GTDB taxonomy): Bacteria > Pseudomonadota > Alphaproteobacteria > Rhizobiales > Rhizobiaceae > Jiella. Next base: position 66,489 of record NZ_AQQS01000014.1, on the reverse strand, counting down.
CGGCGCTCCTTGTCGACGCGGGCCGGGGCATGGGGCGCTGAGGCGGAGCCGGTGGACGGCGGTGTGGCGGGCGACGTCATGATCCCTGACCCTCGCGAAGGTGCCGTTCGAGCGTCTCGACCAGTTCGGCGGCGATCACCTCGCGCTTGACCGCGCGGGAGGTCACCGTCAGATCGGCCTTCGCGTAGACGGGGTAGCGCCTGTCCATCAGGTCTCGCATCACTTTCCTCGGGTCCGCAGCTTTCAGGAGAGGCCGATCGGCCCGCCGCGCCACCCGTTCCATCAGCGTGTCGAGGTCGGCCTTCAGCCAGACGGTGATGGCCTTGTCGGCGAGGAGGCACCTCGTCTCGGCATTCATATAGGCGCCGCCGCCGGTGGCGATCACCCGCGGCCCCTCGAGGACGAGCCGGGCGATGACCCGCGCCTCGAGCGCACGGAACTCCGGCTCGCCATAGGTCTCGAAGAGCTCGGCGACGCTCATCGTCGAGACGCTCTCGATCTCGGCGTCGCTGTCGACGAAGGGCAGCGACAGGAGCGTCGCGACCCTGCGGCCGACCGTGGTCTTGCCGGCGCCCATCAGCCCGACGAGCACGATCGGTCGGCCGTCGAGCCGGTCGCGGATCGACATGTCCTTGTCTGCCGCAGTTTCGCCGTCCATTCGTCCGATCGTTCCTCCGTTCGGCAAGCCCGCCCGCCCAGACCCTCGTGCCGCGAGACCGTCGCGACGAACTCGGCAGAGGCTGGACGCTCCCATCGCGACTTGCGTCTTTTCCCGTACCCACTAGAAGCGGGGCGAGGGATGCGAGCCCGGTGGTCCGCTTCCGACATCGGGGCCCGGCTGCTCGAAGGCTCCGCCCGATGTCGAATGTGGTCCACTTGCTCGAAATCGAGTTCGCCAGACGCCGATGCCGACACTCTACCGCCTGTTGACGATCCTCGCCCTCATTGCGGGCACCATCTACGGCATCATGGCCGCGCTCGTCTACTTCGTCGAACCGAGGCGGACCGAGGTGAGCATTCCCGTGACCCTGCCGGAGGCGGATGCGCCGCGTCAGCCGGCTGCGCCGGACGCGGGTCTCTCGGAGCTGCGGCGGTGAGCGGCCGTGGCCGGAAGCGGGGCTCCGGCGCTTCCAAGGGCCAGCCGTCGGCGGGCTTCGAGGCGGAAGCCTTCCTGGAGATGATGGCGGTCGAGCGGGGCGCGGCGGAGAACACCCTCGACGCCTATCGCCGCGACCTCGAGGACGCGAGCAGCCATCTCGCCGCCCGGGGCACATCGCTGAAGCAGGCCGATACCGAGGCGATCCGCGGCTATGTCGCGGCGCTGGCGGGCGAGGGGCTCGCCGAATCAAGCCGGGCGCGGCGGCTCTCGGCGCTGCGCCAGTTCTACCGGTTCCTCTATGTCGAAGGACATCGCGGCGACGATCCGACCGGGCCGATCGAGGGCGCCCGGAAGAAGCGGCCGCTGCCCAAGGTGATGAGCGAAGAGGACGTCGACCGGCTGCTCGATCTGGCAGCGGCCGAGGCGACGAACGCGGCGCTGTCGCCCGCCGCGCGGCTGCGGGCGGCGCGGCTGGCGGCGCTGGTCGAGCTTCTCTACGCGACCGGCCTGCGGGTGTCCGAGCTGGTCGCCCTACCGCGCTCGGTGCTGCGGGCGACGGGCCAGGCGATCATCGTCAAGGGCAAGGGCGGCAAGGAACGGATGGTGCCGATCGGCGAGGCGGCGGGGGATGCCATGCGCCGCTTCGCCGAGGTTGCGCGGGGGCTGAAGCGCGAAGGCGACGAACGCTTCCTGTTTCCGGCGGCGTCGGAGACGGGCCATCTGACCCGCCAGGCCTTCGCCCGGGATCTGAAGGCGCTGGCGGCGCGGGCCGGCATCCCGGCGGCGAAGATCTCGCCGCATGTCCTGCGCCATGCCTTCGCCAGCCATCTCCTGAAGCATGGGGCCGATCTAAGGGCCGTGCAGGAACTTCTCGGCCACAGCGACATCTCGACCACGCAGATCTACACCCATGTCCTCGACGAGCGCCTGATTCGCCTCGTCACCGATCATCATCCGCTGTCCCCGGCGAGCCGGGACTGATCGGCGCCGCGCCCCGGCCCTCCACCGGGCCCTCCGCCTGACGCCGCGTCCGCCGCGACGGGTCGTGCCGCAATCTCGTCCGATCGCGCAGGTTCCTTGACATTCCCCCGCCTCGTAGCCAGTTTCCGCCGCGATGAATCCCCGCCGCAGGCGGGGCGGCGCGGGAGAGCGTGTCGCCACGCGCTCGCCCTGCCTGTCGGCGTTCGCCCGCTTCGATCCCTCAGGACGGCCGCAGCCGCAGGACGTATGCACAACTATCTGGATTTCGAAAAACCGGTCGCCGATCTGGAAGGCCAGATCATCGAATTGAAGAAGATCGAGACCGGCGAGGACGCGGTCGACGTGCGGGAAGAGGTCGAGCGGCTGGAGAAGCGCTCCCGCGACGCGCTCGAGGATCTCTACAAGAAGCTGACGCCCTGGCAGAAGACTCAGGTGGCGCGCCATCCGGACCGTCCCCACTGCCTCGACTATATCGCCCAGCTGATCACCGACTTCGTGCCGCTGGCGGGCGACCGCTACTATGCCGAGGATCACGCGGTGATCGCCGGCTTTGGCCGGTTCGACGGCCAGTCCGTGGCGGTGATCGGCCAGGAGAAGGGCTCCGACACCCAGACCCGGCTGAAGCACAATTTCGGCATGGCGCGGCCGGAAGGCTATCGCAAGGCCGTGCGAATCATGGACCTGGCCGAGCGCTTCGCCATCCCGGTGCTCACGCTGGTCGACACCGCCGGTGCCTATCCGGGCATCGGCGCGGAGGAGCGCGGCCAGGCGGAAGCGATCGCCCGTTCGATCGAGGCCTGCCTCAATCTGGAAGTGCCGCTCGTCTCGCTGGTCATCGGCGAGGGCGGCTCGGGCGGCGCCATGGCGCTGGCGGCGGCGAACCGCGTGTTGATGATGGAACACGCGATCTACAACGTCATCGCGCCCGAGGCCGGCGCCTCGATCCTCTACCGTGACGCGACGCGGGCCCGCGACGTCGCCCAGGCGATGAAGATGACGGCCCAGGATCTGATGGGCTTCGGCATCATCGACGCGATCGTCCAGGAGCCGCTGGGAGGGGCCCATCGCGGCCGGCAGGTGGCGGTGGATGCCGCCGCCGAGCACATCCGCGCGGCGCTGTCGGAACTCGGCCGCCTCTCCGGCGACGAATTGAAGCGCCAGCGCCGGGAAAAGTTCCTGGCGATCGGCCGGAATCTCTAGCTGCCCCGATGCCGGACGCGCGCGGCATCGTTCGCGCCGCGCGGCTGGAAGCCTCTGATTCTGCAAGCGCATCAGACCTATTGGCGCAATCTGGCTGCGGCGATGGATGGGCGGTCCATCGAATCCCGTCCGTGAGTTGCGCGGATGCCACAGGACTCAACTTCCGTTCCCCACCGTCATTTGCCAGAATGCTGCCATCGTCGCCGTGTTAAGTGCGGCGATGCGGCGCAGAAGGGGTGCGCCGTCGCGCCATCGGGAACGGTCTGCACCGGCCTTACGGCGTAACAGGCATGAGCGATGGGGCGAGGCGCGGGGTTCAACTCCGATCTTCGGAGAGAAGGCGAGGCGCCTCTTCGCAAGCACGGATGATCCACGGTTTACGCCTGCTTAAGAAAATCGTGAGAAACTTCCGTCAAGCATGCGTCGCGACCGGTCCATGAGGGGCCGGCGCAGGGCGCGATGAGGGATGGCCGGATCCGGCTGTCGTTCGCGAGGGGCGGTGGGCCATACGGGGGTCGCCGCAGCGATTGGGGACTTGAGGGGATGTACGTCCGACGTATCGTGACGGCCGCGGCCTTGGCTGCGACGCTGCTGACTGTTTCCGCCTGCAAGGTCGACGATCTGGTTCCGGAGAACGCGCCGCTGCCGCCGGATCTGGTTCGCGCCATCAGCGCCAACCACATGGGGGTCAACTCGCCGATCCTCGTCCGTCTCTACAAGGAAGAGTCGGATCTCGAGATCTGGAAGCAGCGGACCGACGGCACCTATGCGCTGCTGAAGACCTACGAGATCTGCGCCTGGTCCGGAAAGCTCGGCCCGAAGAAGAAGGAAGGCGACCGCCAGGCGCCCGAGGGTTTCTATTCGGTCTCACCGGCCCAGCTCAATCCGAAGTCGAACTATCATCTCGCCATCAACATGGGCTATCCGAACGCCTATGACCGGGCGAACGGACGGACCGGCCAGCACCTGATGATCCACGGCTCCTGCAATTCGTCCGGCTGCTACGCCATGGACGACGAGCAGGTGCAGGAGATCTATACGCTCGCCCGCTACTCCTTCGACGGCGGCCAGCGCGACTTCCAGATCCAGGCCTATCCTTTCCGGATGACGCCGAAGAACATGGCGCGCCACAAGAATTCCGAGCATTACGCCTTCTGGCAGATGCTGAAGAAGGGCTCGGACCATTTCGAGATCACCCGCAAGCCGCCGAATGTCGGCGTCTGCGAGCGCAGCTACATCTTCGACCAGACGGCCGAGACCGTGGCCGGGCTGTCGCCCGCCGGCCCCTGCCCGGCGATCGAGATGGCGCCCCAGGTGGCCGCCAAGCATCACTCCGACGCGGCCGAAGCCGAGAAGATCGCAGCATCGCTGGCGCCGAGCGAGTTCGCGACCTCGACGACCTTCAGCTATCGCAGCGGACAGCCGATCACCGCCGAGGCCTACGCCCAGGAGCAGCATCGCCGCGAAGGCTACGACCGCGACGGCAAGCGCGTCGGCGGGCCGAAGGGTGGATCGATCTTCAGCCTGTTCGAGTAGGGATGAGGGGCCAGGCCGCGACGCCTGGCTGATCGCCTCGGATGTCTTTCCCAATGGCCGGTCGATCGACCGGCCATTGGCTTTTGTGAAGACAGAACCGGCTCAGCCGAACATCAGCGAGCGATGGGTGCCGACGCCGGCCATCGCCCCGTCGCCGACGGCGAGCGAGACGGAGCCGGCTGCGCGGGCGAGATCGCCGCAGGCGAAGACGCCGGGAACGCTGGTTTCCTTCATCGCGTCGGTGCGAAGGAAAAGCCCCATCGGTCCTTCTTCCAACTCGCAGCCGAGATCGCCGGCAAGGTCGCAGGAGGGGTGGATCCGGCTTGCGGTGAAGAGGCCGGCGAGGGAGACGGTCCGTCCGTCCTGAAGGACGACGTCGGCTTCGCCGGCTATCTCGGCGAGCGGCGCCTCCTCGATGACGACGCCGCGTGCCGCCAGCTGGGCGCGTTCGTCGCCATCCGGTGCGAAGGCGCCGTTGAGGAAGAACGTCACGGTGCCCCAGTCGGGCAGCATCAGCGCCTGATGCATCGAGATGGGGCCGGTGGCGATGACGCCGATCGCGCCGCCGTTCAGCTCGTAGCCGTGGCAGTAGGGGCAATGGAAGACGCTGCGGCCCCAGCGCTCCGCAAGGCCCGGAACGCCCGGCAGCTCATCGGCGACGCCGAGGGCGAGGACGAGGCGCCGCGCGCTGAGCGAGCGCTCCTTCTGCAGGCAGACGGCGAAACCCTCGCCGTGCCGAGCGAGCTGGGTGGCCTTGCCGTCGATCCAGGTGAGGTTCGGATAGGCCTCGAGCTGGCGGCGGGCGTCGGCGACGATAGCTTCCGGTGCGCGACCGTCCTGGCCGAGGAAGCCGTGGGAATGGGCGGCGAAGCGGTTGCGCCTCACGCCGGCGTCGATGACGACGACGTCGCGGCGGGCGCGGGCAAGCTGGAGAGCGGCGGCCATGCCGGCAAAGCTGCCGCCAATCACGATCGCATCATGCATGGGGTGTTCCCTTCTGTGGCTGGTGCCGCGCGAAGCGCTGGCGGAAGTCGGCCGCGAGGGCGGCGAGGGTGACGGTGGCGAAGCGCTGAAGGAGCAGGGCCTCGGCCGCGTCGAAGGCATCGTCGAGAGCGGCATTGACCGCCTGCTCGACCAGGCACGCCGGGTTCTCGCTGCGATTTCCGACGGCGAACAGCGCCGGCTCGCCGAGCGCGGCGTGAATGTCGAAAAGCGTCACCGCCGCAAGATCGCAGGCGATCGTCCAGCCGCCGTTGGGACCGCGCTCCGAGCGCACGAAGCCGGCGTCGCGAAGCCCGGCCATCGTCCGGCGGATGACCACGGGATGGGTGGACAGGCAGGCGGCGAGCTCGTCGGAGGTCATCGGCCTGCCAAAGGCGTCCATGTGGAGGAGCGCGTGGAGAACGGAGGAGAGGCGGCTGTCGCGTTTCATGTAACATCAGTTATTACGATTCGCGGCGAGAGGCAAGTCGATGGTCCCACCGGATGGGACGCACCGGATGTAAAGCCGCTCTGGTCCGGAATGCCGGGCGGAAGGGCCGTCAGCGAATCCGTCCGGGCGCCGCCGAAGGGATGGTTCTGGTTGGCGGTCGGATCGATCTGTATGCCGCCGAGGGTTGCCGTGCCCGCCGCCTGCATGGCGCCGTCAGATAGTCGGTGAAGCCCTGGCCGTTCGAGCAATGCCCCTGAAAACAGGGCGGCGAAAGCGGCGTCGTTCCGGCGGTGGCGGGGGAGAGATTGCCGTTGTCCGACAGGCTGTCGCCGAACGGCACGACGGCGCCGACATCGCGAGCCGCTGGCGCATCAAGGCCGAGCGTCAGCAGCGGTGCCGTCAGCAGCGATCGTGCAAAGCCGCTCCGTGCGGCATCCCCTCTTCCGGCAGGAGAGCAGCGCCGGCGACCGAGGAGCCTCGCCGGCAACCGGCCCGCGCAGCCCCGGTTCCGCTCACGACACCCCATGCCAGACGAAAAAGGCCGCCCCCGGGGGGACGGCCTTCGACAGCTCTCGCGTCGGTGGCTTCCAGACGCGCCGACCGGGTCGGTCAGGCCTGATGCATGGCAACCGCGGTGTCGTTCATGCGGTTGGAGAAGCCCCACTCGTTGTCGTACCAGGACATGACGCGCACCAGCGAGCCTTCCATGACCTTGGTCTGGTCCATGTGGAAGATCGAGGAATGCGGGTCGTGGTTGAAGTCCGAGGAGACGTTCTTCTCGTCGGTGAAGCCGAGGATCCCCTTCAGCGGCGCGCTGCCGGCGGCCGCACGGATCGCCTCCTTGATCTCGTCGACGCTGGTCTGGCGCTTGGCGACGAACTTGAAGTCCACAACTGAGACATTCGGGGTCGGCACGCGGATCGCGACGCCGTCGAGGCGGCCGTTCAGCTCGGGCAGGACGAGGCCGACGGCCTTGGCGGCGCCTGTCGAGGTCGGGATCATCGACAGAGCGGCGGCACGGCCCCGGTAGAGGTCCTTGTGCATCGTGTCCAGCGTCGGCTGGTCGCCGGTATAGGAGTGGATCGTCGTCATGAAGCCCTTGTCGATGCCGATGGCGTCGTTGAGGACCTTGGCGACCGGGGCGAGGCAGTTGGTGGTGCAGGAGGCGTTGGAGACGATGCGGTCGTCGGCCGTCAGCGTCTGGTGGTTGACGCCGAAGACGATGGTCTTCTCGCCCTGGGTCGGATTGGAGAGCGGCCCGGAGATCAGCACCTTCTTCGCGCCGGCCTCCAGATGGGCCGAAGCCTTGGCCGGATCGGTGAAGATGCCGGTGCACTCCATCGCGATGTCGATGCCCATCTCGCTCCAGGGCAGCGACTTCGGATCGCGCTCGGCGGTCACCTTGATCTTGCCGCGGCCGACGTCGATCGTGTCGCCCTCGACCGTCACGGTGCCGGGAAAGCGGCCATGGACGCTGTCGTAGCGGATCAGGTGGGCGTTGGTCTCGACCGGGCCGAGATCGTTGATCGCGACGACCTCGATGTCGGTGCGGCCCGATTCGACGATGGCGCGCAGGACATTTCGGCCGATGCGGCCGAAACCGTTGATTGCAACGCGAACTGCCATGGTTGTCACTCTCCCTGAAGGATGCCCGGTACCGGCTGAAGGATGCCCGATAGCGGCTGTCTGGCCGGCTGTAGACCCGGCGAGCGGTCGAATCAAGTTGGCCGACCCGTCAGCTTTTCTCAAGGGCGGGATGAATTTTTCGAAGGCTTCGCCGTTCAAGCCCCGTCGCACTGGATCAGGACGCCGACATGTCCGGCGGCCGGACGGGGTCGCGGGTCTCGGGGCCGGGCGGCAGGCTCGGCGAACGATCGCCCGAGGGCGACCGTGCGGTCTTCGAGGCCCTTGATCCTACGCCTCTTCCGACGCTTCCCGTGCGGCGAGGCGAGAGGTGACGCTTGCCACGACCGCCTCGGCCGTGATGCCGAAATGCGCGTAGAGCTGCGGCGCGGGGCCGGAGGCGCCGAAGCCGGGCATGCCGACGAACAGCCCGTCGCGGCCGATCAATTCGTCCCAGCCCTGGCGCACGCCCGCCTCGACGGCGACCTTGAGGCTGGCGTCGTCGATGAGCGCCCGCCGGTACTCGGCGGTCTGGCGGCGGAACAGTTCGAAGGAGGGCACGGAGACGACGCGGGTGGGGATGCCGGCACCCTCGAGCCGCCGGCGCGCCTCGACGGCGATCTCCACCTCGGAGCCGGTGGCGTAGATCGACACCTTCGCCTCGCCGGAGGCCGGGTCGATCTCGTAGACGCCGCGGGCGCTGCGGTTCTCGTCGTGCTCGTCGAGGCGGAGCGTCGGCAGGTCCTGACGCGACAGGGCGAGGATCGACGGGGCGGCGCGATGCTGCAGCGCCAGCTGCCAGCACTCGGCGGTCTCGACCGCGTCGGCCGGGCGGAACACCAGCATGTTGGGAATGGCCCGCAGCGCCGCCAGATGTTCGACCGGCTGGTGGGTGGGCCCGTCCTCGCCGAGGCCGATCGAATCATGGGTCATCACATGGACGACCCGGATGCCCATCAGGGCGGCGAGGCGCAGCGCGCCGCGGCAGTAGTCGGAGAAGACCAGGAACGTCCCGGAATAGGGGATCATCCCGCCATGCAGCGCCATGCCGTTCATCGCCGCCGCCATGCCGTGCTCGCGGATGCCGTAGTGGATGTAGCGGCCGGAATAGTCGCCGGCGGTGATCGGCGTCATCTGGCTGGTGCGGGTGTTGTTGGAGCCGGAGAGGTCGGCCGAGCCGCCGACCGTCTCGAGGACGACGGCGTTGATCTCCTCGAGGGCCATCTCGGACGCCTTGCGCGTCGCGATCTTCGGCCGCTCCTCGTTCATCCGGCGCTTGAAGCGGTGCATCGCCTGGGTGAAGCCGCTCGGCAGGTCGCCGCGCATGCGCCGGTCGAATTCGCCGCGGGTTTCGGCATCGACGGCGGCGAAGCGGGTTTCCCACTCCTTGCGCCGGCTGCCGGAGCGAAGCCCGGCGATGCGCCACTGGTCGAGGACGTCGGAGGGGATCTCGAAGGGCGGATGCGGCCATTCGAGCGCCTCCCGGGCGGCGGCGATCTCGTCAGGGCCGAGCGGCGAGCCGTGGGCCTTCGCGGTGCCGGCCTTGTTCGGGGCGCCGAAGCCGATGGTGGTCTTCGCCGCGATCAGGGTCGGCCGGTCGCTCTGCTTGGCCGCGGCGATGGCGGCGGCGATGGCGTCGTGGTCGTGGCCGTCGCAGGCCAGCGCCTGCCAGCCGGACGCCTCGAAGCGGGCGAGCTGGTCGGTGGAATCGGCGAGCGACACCTTGCCGTCGATGGTGATGCCGTTGTCGTCCCAGAGAAAGATCAGCTTGGAGAGCTTGAGATGGCCGGCGAGCGAGATCGCCTCCTGGCTGATCCCCTCCATCAGGCAGCCGTCGCCGACGAGGGCGTAGGTGGTGTGGTCGACGACGTCGTTGCCGAACCTGGCGTTGAGAATGCGCTCGGCGAGCGCCATGCCGACGGCATTGCCGGTGCCCTGGCCGAGCGGGCCGGTGGTCGCCTCGATGCCCGCCGCATGGCCGTATTCGGGATGGCCCGCGGTTTTCGACCCGAGCTGCCGGAAGCGCTTGATCTCCTCGATGCCGATGTCGGGATAGCCGAGCAGATAGAGCAGGCTGTAGAGCAGCATGGAGCCGTGCCCGGCCGAGAACACGAAGCGGTCGCGGTCCGGCCAGTCGGGTTTCTTCGGGTCGAAGGTCAGGAACTTCGTGAACAGCACCGTCGCGATGTCGGCGGCGCCCATGGGCAGGCCCGGATGGCCGGAGCCCGCGGCCTCCACTGCATCGGCAGAGAGGAAACGGATGGCGTTCGCCATCCTGCGGCGCATTTCGATCGTCATCGCAAGGTTTCCCCGAATGGCTCCTGGTCAGGATGCGGCCGCCGCGAGGCGGGCCGTCGAGACGCGCGGCATCCATCATAGGCCCCCGCCGCTGTCAACAAAACCCTGGGACCGGCGCAACCCCGCGGCCCGCCTCGCGCTTTTCTTGAAGCCCGCGAGCCGCTAAGACCGTCATGGGCACATGCCCCATGAAAATCTGCCGGACCGGTCGCCGCCGACGATCCGGCAACCGCCGTTGGAGACACCGCCGATGCCGCATGACGATCCGTTCGACGCTGCCAGGACGCGACTTCGAACGGCGCTCGAGCGGCTGGACAGTGCCGTCGATGCCCGGCTCGAACGGGAGGGCGCGCTGCGCAGCGTCGACGCCGAAGTGCAGCGCCAGACCGCCGACCGCGGCCGGCTCGCCCGCGAGCTGGATGCCGCGCTGGCCCGGGGCGAGCGGCTGGAACAGGCCAACCGCGAGGTCTCCAAGCGCCTGGTCGACGCCATGGAGAGGGTGCGTAAGGTGCTCGACCAGCACAAATAGGCGGCTCGCGGGCGGTTGCCGCCTTGCCCTTCTCGGCCGGTTGTTTTCCAGTCGCGGGCATGGATGGCTTGCGCCTCGGGTATCGGGCGCTTCATAGCCGTCGACGAAACGTGTGATCGCAACGGGACGTATTCATGCCGCAGATCGTCGTCACCATCGACCAGAAGACCTACCGGATGGCCTGCGCCGAGGGCGAGGAGGCCCATCTCGAGACCTTGGCCGCCGATGTCGACGGCAAGATCGCCGAGCTGCGCGAATCCTTCGGCCAGATCGGCGACCTGCGGCTGACGGTGATGGCGGCCATCATGGCCACCGATCAGCTGTACGAGGCGCGGCGGCGGCTGCAGGAGATGGAGGCGCGGCTCGGCGCCGACGCGGCCGGACGCGAGGCGAGCGAGGCGGGCAGCGCGACGAGCCGCAGGTTGTTCGCGGAAAGCCTCGACGAGACCGCCGTCGTGCTCGAACGGATCACCGCCAAACTGTCCGGCGTCCAGTGAACCTTCGCATGGGTTCGTTCGAGCCGCAGGAGGCCGCAGCTGGTCGCTCGCAGCCGACCGAGGGGAAGCGGCGGAGGGATCTGCCCGCCGATGCGTCCGTGGAGACGAAGAGGCCGGCCTGGTTGAAGCGCCTCGCGCTGTTCCTCGTCTGCGGCTTCATCGGCCTCGCTGTGTCCGGCTGCGCCACAGCGCTCAACGCCATCACGCCGTCCGGCGACTACCGTCTCGTCGCCGATCTCGCCTACGGGCCGGGGGAGCGCCGCGTCCTCGATCTCTATCTGCCGAAGACGATGACGCCGACGACGCCGGTGGTGGTGTTCATCCATGGCGGCAGCTGGGATACCGGCTCCAAGGACATCTATCCCTTCGTCGGCCAGTCGCTGGCGAGCGCCGGCTTCATCGTCGCCATCCCGAACTACCGGCTCTATCCGCAGACGCGCTTTCCCGGCTTCGTCGAGGACGGCGCGGCGGCGGTCGCCGCCGTCGACCGGCTGGCGAGAGCGGGGCGCGAGGGCATCCCCGCGGGGCGCCACCCGCTGTTCCTGATGGGCCATTCGGCCGGCGCCGAGATCGCCGGGCTGATCGCCACCGACCGGCGTTATCTGGCCGGCGCCGGCTCCTCGGTCGAGCGGCTGGCGGGCTTTATCGGGCTGTCCGGCCCCTATGACTTCCTGCCTCTGACCGACGCGCGCTACAAGCGCATCTTTCCGGAGGCGACCCGTGCGGCGAGCCAGCCGGTGAACTTCGTCTCCGGCGACGAGCCGCCGGCGCTGCTGATCACCGGTGCCGACGACACGACGGTCGATCCGAAGAACACGCAGTCGCTGGCCGCAAGGCTGAAGGCCGCCGGCGTTCCGGTCGAGACGACGGTCTATCCGGGCCTTGGCCACATCGACACGATCTCGTCCTTCTCGACGGTGCTGCCGCTGGGCGACCGCCGCATCCGCGCAGAGGTGATCCGGTTCATCCGCGAACGGGCGGGGTAGGGGATCGATCCCGGCGCTGGGGCCGGGATGACGCAGCTTCGGACTTCGCGCCCGATCTCCGACGCGGATGGGCGTATCGGGCACTGCTTCGACAGGAGCGCATCCCGCCATGCCGCTGTGACAGGGCGGTGAGCTGCGTCGCGCGGGCGCAGCCCCCGGACCTCAGGGCCGGATCAGCACCTTGCCCTGGTTGAGGCCCGACAGCGCCTCGGCCAGCCCTTCCTCGGCCTCCTCCAGCGACAGCGTCGCGGCCACGTCGGTCTTCCAGGCCCCGGAAATGAAGCGGTCCTGGACGGCCGCAAACGCCTCCTGACGCGCCGTGGGCGAGGCCCTGGCCATCCACTCGGTCAGCCAGAAGCCTTCGATCTGCTTCTTCATGAAAACCATCTGGCCGAGGCTTGGCAGCTTCGGCGCCTCGGCCGAGAGCTTGCCGTAGATCACCCAGCGGGCCCCGGCCGGCATGGCGGCGAAGATCTCGGCCGAATAGCGGTCGGCGACGGCGTCGAGCAGCACGGTCGGCTGCACCTGGCGCATCGCCATCACCAGCATGTCCTCGAAGTCCTCGCGGCCGGTATTGACCACGGTGCCGACGCCGAGGCCCTCGAGCAGCGAGCGATGCTCCTCGCGGCGCACCGTCGCGACTGAGGCGAGGCCCATCTGCGGGGCGAGCGTCGCCATCAGCTTGCCGAGCTGGCTGGCGCCGGCGGTCATCACGAAGGCCTTCGCGCCGGCGTCCTTCACCAGAAGCAGCATCGCATGGGCCGTCATCGGATTGACGATCAGCGCGGCGGCGTCCGCGTCGGAGAGCCTCGGATCGAGCGGCACGACGGCCCTTGCGTCGGTCAAAGCGTATTGCGCCCACACGCCGCTGCCGCCCCGCGCCACCGAGACGGCGACGCGCTGGCCGATCAGCGCCCGAGCGGCCTCGTCGTCGCCGGCGGCGACCACCTCGCCCATGCCCTCGAAGCCGGCTGCGACGCCCTTGCGGCGGGGCTGGCCATATTCGCCCTTGATGTAGTGGAGGTCCGACGGGTTGACGTTGGCAAGCCCCACCCTGACCAGCACCTCGCGGCCCTTCGGCTGCGGCACCGGAACCTCCAGCAGCGCGCACCAGTCGGACAGGCTGGCGATCGACGGACCCTCGGCGGTGCCGGAATAGCCGTCATGGCGCAGGACGAGGGCTTTCATGTTGGCGGGAATAGGGGACATCGTCGGGCCTTCCTTCATGGACTTGCGCGGACCGCGTGGCGGGGCTGGCGCGCCGCCCTCTGCGGGCAAACCACCGACACGCCGATCCGGTTGCCTGCGGCGCGGCGCGGGTGCCGGCAGGCCGCATCGGGGTCGGTTCTTCGCAGCATTTCCGGGTTTATGCCGCGGGTCTGCGACCGGCAAGCGAGCTGATATCCCGGTTTCGTTGTGTCCCTACACTGTGCAGGGCATGATTGAAATCGAGGGAGCAGAAGCAGCCCGCACGCGCCCAACTCGTGCCATCGCGGAGGATGAGCCACCGCGGCCGAGGCAACGGCTTTGCTCTCCTGGAGGAGAACGGTGATGTGGATGATTCCGCTAACCGTCGTGCTGAAACTGAAACGGACCCGGACCAGTTGGGTGATTGAGGTCCGGATCCTGATAATCACCTAATGCACGAAACAGGGTCGGAGTTAGCAGCTTCGGCCCCACTCCTGCAATGTAGTCGAGTTTTACTCTGGGGCCAAGGTTCCCCGACTTTGCCGGATCTGCCCGGGGCTCTTCCAGCGGCGCCCGCCTTGAAGGCGAACCATCATCCCGGTCCTACGGCACCAGGACGATCTTGCCGAGGGTCTGGCGCGCATGCATGCGGGTGAGGACGTCGGCGGCATCCTGAAGCCTTGCCCGCTCGCTGATCTCGGGGGCAACGTCGCCGGTTACTGCCCAGCCCATCAGCTCGGCCATGTTCCTTGCAAAGACGTCCGGCTCCTTCTGGGTGAAGGCGCCCCAGAACACGCCGACGCAGGCAAAGCCCTTCACCAGCGCCAGATTGACGGCGAGCTTCGGGATCGTGCCGGAGGCAAAGCCGACGACCAGCAACCGGCCGTTCCACGCCATCGCGCGCGCCACCGTCTCGAAGGCGTCGCCGCCGACGGGATCGAAGGCGACGTCGACGCCCTGGCCGTCGGTGAGCCGCTTGATGTCGCCCCGCAGATCCTCGTAGCCGATCGCCGCGTCGGCGCCCTTGGCCAGGGTCAGCGCCCGCTTCTCTTCGCTCGATGCGACGGCGATGACGCGCGCGCCCATGATCCTGCCGATCTCGATGGCGGCGATGCCCGTCGCGCCCGCGGCGCCGAGGACGAGGAGCGTCTCGCCGGGCTGGAGCGCTGCCCGCTGCTTCAGCGCATGGTGGCTGGTGCCGTAGCCGCAGACGAGGGCGCAGGCCGTCTCGAAGGAGACCGCATCGGGAAGCGCCATCGCGGCGGCTTCCGGAGCGAGAACCTTTTCGGCATAGGCGCCATGGGACAGCTGGACGACGACGCGGTCGCCCGGCCGGAAGCGGCTGACCTTGGAGCCGACGGACTCGACGCGGCCCGCCGCCTCCATGCCCGGCACGAAGGGTAGCTCCGGCCGCGCCTGGTAGAGGCCCTGGACGAGGAGTCCGTCCGGGTAGTTAACGCCGATCGCCTGCGCCGCGAGGACGATTTCGTGCTCCGCCGGGCGTGGTTCGGGCACGTCGCGCCAGTCGAGCCCGGCGATCGGGCCGTAAGTGTCGCACAAGATGGCCTTCAAGGATCAACTCCAGTTATATTTAAAATTGTCTTCGCGTGTCGGTCGGTTGTTCCTCCAAATGAACCATTTCTAATTTGCGACGTTTAGGCGCAGGTGGAAGTTTCCATGGAAGATGATCCAATGAGCAATCTTTCTATTTCCGCGTCGCCGAAACAGGAACCGCTTTCCGACCGGACCTGGTTGACGAAGGGAGACGTGTGGCTCCGCGCGTTAGGCGTTCGAGAGGAGCTTGCGTCGGCCGAATGGTCTCTTGCCAAGACGGTCTCTCAGGTCTTTGCGCCCACCGCCGGGCTGGTCTGCCTCTACGGCCTGGGCGGCGTTCTGGTGCAGGGCAGGGCCGACGTCTTCCTGGACTGGGGTGGCTCCCGATACGTCACGCCCGATGAACCGATTCTCTATCTCCTGGCGATCGTCGTCATGGGGGTCACACTCCTCGTCGCGCTGTTCCTGTTTCTGCGGGACGAGGGCTAAAGCGGGATGAGATCAGCTTTGATCGGCATCCCCCTCTATCGTCTTCTTGCCACATGATCTTTTCCGAAAACCGGTTCCCACTCTTCGGGATCATGCTCTAGCACCGCGTCACCGCCGCCTCGCTCCGGCCTCGCCGAGCCGGGCCTGACCTTGTTGGCCTTGCCCGAACGGCTCGCTCAGGCAGCCGGCACCGGCTCGACGGCGCGGCCACTCCCCAATCGTCACCCCCTGCCTCCCTGCCTCCCTGGCGCCCTCAGGGCCGATGCTTCCTCAACTCCCACCGCGCCACCTGGCGGCGATGCACCGCATCGGGTCCATCGGCGAGGCGGAGCGTGCGCACATGGGTCCACATGCGGGCCAGCGGCGTATCCTGGGAGATGCCCTGTCCGCCATGCATCTGGACCGCCTGGTCGATGACGTCGAGCGCGACGTTCGGGGCGACCACCTTGATCGCCGAGATCCACGGCGCCGCGGCCTTCAGATCCCCCCGATCCATCATCCAGGCGGCCTTCAGGCAGAGGAGCCGGGCCATCTCGATGTCCATGCGGGCCTTGGCGATGATGTCGTAGTTCTCGCCGAGTTCGGCGAGCGGCTTGCCGAAGGCCTCGCGGGCGAGGGAGCGCTCGCACAGGAGCTCCAGGGCGCGTTCGGCATGGCCGATGGCGCGCATGCAGTGGTGGATGCGCCCGGGCCCGAGCCGGCCCTGCGCGATCTCGAAGCCGCGGCCCTCGCCGAGGATCATCGCCGATTTCGGCACGCGCACGCCGGAGAAGCGGATGTGCATGTGGCCATGCGGCGCGTCGTCGTCGCCATAGACCTGCATCGCCCGCAGAACCTCGATGCCGGGCGTGTCCGCCGGCACCAGCAGCATCGAGTGGCGCTTGTGCTTCGGCAGATCGTCGCCGCCGGTGCGCACCATGACGATGTAGATGGCGCAGCGCGGATCGCCGGCGCCGGACGCCCACCACTTCTCGCCGTCGAGGACGTAGTCGCCGCCATCGGCGACGCAGCGCATCGCGATGTTGGTGGCGTCGGAGGAGGCGATCTCCGGCTCGGTCATCAGATAGGCCGAGCGGATCTCGCCGTTCAGGAGCCGCGGCAGCCACGGCGACTTCTGCGCCTCGGTGCAGAAGCGCTCCAGAACCTCCATGTTGCCGGTGTCGGGAGCCGAGCAGTTGAAGGTCTCGGCGCCGAGATGGGCCTTGCCCATTTCCTCGGCGAGATAGGCGTACTCGACCGTCGTCAGGCCGTAGCCGCGCTCGGATCCGGTCAGCCAGAAGTTCCACAGATTGCGGCTCCGGGCTTTCGCCTTCAGCCCCTCCAGGATCTCGCTCTGGCGCGCCGTATAGACGAAGCGGCCGTCCTTCGGCACCTCGGCGAGGAATTCCTCGCTCGCCGGCTCGATCTCGGTGCGGACCATGTCGCGGACCGCCGCGTGGATGGGTTCGAGACGCTCGGACAGGCCGAGATCCATGGTCGCCGTCATCGTGAAAACTCCTCCATCAGCGTCGTGTCCGACGCTCCTGCTCCCCGGATGGCAAAATAGGCCAGCTGGCGCGCGATCAAATCGCTTTTGCCCGAAAGCTCGGCGATGGTCGCCGGCGGCCATGTCAGCGGCGCGTCGAGGGCGGCGACGAAGATGCGGCCGAGCATCGCGGTGTCGCGGCCCGACGGCAGGTCGCGCTCGGCGGCGGCGGCCTCGATCAGACGGGTGAAGATCGCGTCATAGGCCTGGCGTTTCTCCGCGATGGCCGCAAGCGCTGCGACTTCGTCTCCGGCGAGGCTTGCGGCCGCCGTGCCGCAGGTCGCCCCGGCGAGGGTGCGGTGCAGGTCGAGCCGCTCGACGACGTCGCCGGCATGCAGCGTCGCGGCCCCGGTCAGGCGGGTGATCGCCCGCTCCCGGCGTTCGGCGATGGCGGCGAGCCGCGCCGTGATGGCTGCGAGCCCGTCTTCGCAGACGTCGATGAGCAGCTCGCCCTTGGAGCGGTAGCGGTGATAGACGAGGCCCTTGGTGGCGCCGAGGCGTTTTGCCACCTCGTCGATCGAGGCGGCGGCAAAGCCGCGGGTCGAGAAGATCTCGGCCGCCGCCGCCAGGATCCGCCGGCGAAACTCGCCGTCCTCGACCTCGCGGATGGCGGCGAAGTTCCGCTCGCGGCGCGGCGGCCGGCCTTTCGGCTTGTCTGCGTCTCGCCGCGTCGCACGTGCCATCGGGAAGGGTCCTCCGCGCCGCCGGAGCCGTCGCGATCCGGCCGGCGCCGTCGATGGGACATACAATCTCGTATGGTGTCAATTCGAGATTGCGGCTTAGATGTCCCCCGATCCTCGGGAGGAAGGGACGACGACATGACGAAGGCGATTTTCGAACGGCTGTTTTCGCTGGACGGCAAGACCGCGCTGGTCACCGGCGGGGCGACCGGCATCGGCCGGATGATCGCGGCGGCGCTGGCCGGGGCGGGGGCGCAGGTCTTCATCGCCTCGCGCAAGCTGGAGGCCTGCGAGGCGACCGCGGCCGAAATCAACGGCGAAGGACTTCCCGGGACCGTCACCGCGCTTGCCGGCGACGTCTCCAGCGAGGAGGGGGTCCTGGCGCTGGCGAGGGCGATCGGCGAGCGGACGGAACGGCTCGACATTCTCGTCAACAATGCCGGCGTCTCCTGGGGCGCGCCGCTGGGCGAGTTTCCCCATGGCGCCTGGAACAGGGTCTTCTCGGTCAATGTCGCCGGCCTGTTCTCGCTCACCCAGGCGCTCCTGCCGCTGCTCGAAGCCTCGGCGAGCGACGACGAGCCTGCCCGCATCCTCAATCTCGGCTCGGTGATGGGCGCCCAGCCGCTCGCCGAGAACGTCTATTCCTACGCCGCCTCCAAGGCAGCCGTGCATCACCTGACACGGTCGCTGGCGAAGGAACTGGCGGTCCGCCGGATCACCGTCAACGCCTTCGCGCCCGGACCCTTCCAGTCGAAGATGACGGCCTTTGCGACCGGCACGGACGACCAGGCGGCGCGGATCGGCAAGGGCGTTCCGCTCGGCCGGATCGGCCGGCCCGACGACATCGCCGGCGCCACCCTGTTCCTTTGCGGGCGTGCCGGCGCATATATCACCGGCGCGATCCTGCCCATCGATGGCGGCATCGCCACGATGACGGGACCAGAACTTTTCGGGGAGGCATGATGGCGCTGAATTCGGTGGCCGAGACGGAGGCGCTGATCGCCGGGCGGATGGTGCCGCTCGCCGACTATCGGGCGCTGCTCGACGGCGAGCCCCTGTTCTCGGACTGGCTGAGCGTCGACCAGACGATGATCGACCGCTTCGCCGTCGCCACCCACGACCATCAGTTCATCCATGTCGATCCGGAGCGGGCGAAGGCCGAGACCCCCTTCGGAGGCACGATCGCCCACGGTTTCCTGACGCTGTCGCTGCTCTCGACCCTCGCCTATGAGGCGATCCCCGGCGTCGTCGGCACCCGGATGGGAATGAACTACGGCTTCGACAGGATCCGCTTCCTCAATCCGGTCAAGGCCGGTACGCGGGTGCGTGGCCGGTTCAGGATGATCGCCCTGACCGAGCGGGCGGTGAGCGTCCAGACGGGCTGGGACGCGGCGGTGGAGATCGAGGGCGCGCTGAAGCCGGCGCTCTCGGCCCGCTGGATCACCCTGACGGTGATGGCCGCGCGGGAGGAATGAGGCGCGGTCGTGGCGCAGGTCGGGGCGCGGGCAATGGCGGGGGAGGCAAGATCGATGGCCGATGGTGACGACGCAACGCTCGATCAGGAGGCGCTGTCCGCCTATCTGGAAGCAGAGGTGGAGGGATTTTCCGGACTCGAACGGATCGTCAAGTTCCAGTCCGGCCAGTCGAACCCGACCTATCGCCTCGATGCAAACAGCGGCACATACGTCCTGCGCGCCAAGCCGCCGGGCAAGCTGCTCAAGTCGGCCCATCAGGTCGATCGCGAATACCGGGTGATGAAGGCGCTGGGGGGTACCGGCGTGCCCGTCCCGGCGATGCTGCATCTCGCCGCCGACGACGCCTCGCCGATCGGCCGGGCGTTCTTCGTCATGGAGCATGTCGCCGGTCGGACCTTTTGGGATCCGGCCCTGCCGGAGCTCGAAGCGCCGCAGGAGCGCGGGGCGATCTTCAATGCGATGAACGAGACGCTCGCCGCGATCCACTCGGTCGACGTCGAGGCGGTGGGGCTTGCCGACTTCGGCCGCCCGGGCAACTACTTCGCCCGCCAGCTGTCGCGTTGGTCCGACCAATGGCGCCAGTCGAAGATCGACGAGATTCCCGACATGGACCGGCTGATTGGCTGGCTGGAGGCCAACCTTCCCGCCGACGACGGCGTGGCGACGCTGGTCCATGGCGACTTCCGGCTCGACAACCTGATCTTCGCGCCGGACCGGCCGGCGATTGCGGCGGTGATCGACTGGGAGCTGTCGACCCTCGGCCATCCGCTCGCCGACCTCGCCTATCAGTGCATGCAGTGGCGCCTGCCCAATCTCGGCAGCTTCAAGGGGCTCGGCGGCATCGACCGGGCCGAGCGCGGCATCCCGACCGAGGCGCAATATGTCGCGCGCTACTGCGAGCGGCGGGGGCTCGACGGCATCGACGCCTGGACCTTCCATCTCGCCTTCTCGTTCTTCCGTCTCGCGGCGATCCTGCAGGGAGTGTTCAAGCGCTATGCCGACGGCAACGCCTCGAACCCCGAGAAGGCGCAGGTCTATGGCCGCAACGTTCCGGTCCTGGCGAAGCTGGCGCTCGAGGCGATCGACGAGGGGTGATGCGCGGCGAGGGCGCCGATCTGAGGATGATGTCGCGCGCCCAGGACTTGCACAACATATGCGCAGCTGAGCGGAAACTGATCACAATTTGATCGCTCTGCCTGCACGCGAGGCGGCGGGGACGGTTCTCCCGGAGCTGTCCGACCGGGGAGGTTCCGCAGCGGGCGACCGTGGAACCGGGCCTCTCCGCGATCTTGAGGCGTCTGACCTTCCGTCAAGTCAGGTCTGGCACGGGCTTTGCACTCCCTCCTGTTCGAGGCCGGCCACGGGGCCGGGCAAGACTGGAGGTCACAGATGAAATCAGCCATCACCTGGATGCAGAAGACGGCCGCGGCGGCCGCCATCGCCGCCTTCGGCATCTCCGGGGCCAATGCCCAGGACAAGATGCCCAGCGGCGAGCCGATCAAGGTCGGGATTCTCCATTCGCTGTCCGGCACGATGGCGATCTCCGAGACGACCCTCAAGGACGCCATGCTGATGCTCATCGACGAGCAGAACAAGAAGGGCGGCGTCCTCGGCCGGCCGCTGGAGGCCGTGGTCGTCGATCCGGCGTCCGACTGGCCGCTGTTCGCCGAGAAGGCCCGCGAGCTGATCAGCCAGGAGAAGGTCTCGGTGGTCTTCGGCTGCTGGACCTCGGTGTCGCGCAAGTCCGTGCTGCCGGTGTTCAAGGAACTCGACTCGATCCTGTTCTATCCGGTCCAGTACGAGGGCGAAGAGTCCGAGCGCAACGTCTTCTACACCGGCGCCGCGCCGAACCAGCAGGCGATCCCGGCCGTCGACTATCTGATGAACGAGGGCGTCGAGCGCTGGGTGCTGGAAGGCACCGACTACGTCTATCCGCGCACCACCAACAAGATCCTCGAGGCCTATCTGAAGGCCAAGGGCGTCGCCGCCGAGGACATCAAGGTCAACTACACGCCGTTCGGCTTCTCCGACTGGCAGACCGAGGTCTCGGCGATCAAGGAATTCGGCTCGACCGGCAAGAAGACCGCCGTGGTCTCCACCGTCAATGGCGATGCCAACGTGCCGTTCTACAAGGAACTGGGCAACCAGGGCATCAAGGCCACCGACATCCCGGTCGTCGCCTTCTCGGTCGGCGAGGAAGAACTGGCCGGCATCGACACTGCGCCGCTGGTCGGCCATCTCGCCGCCTGGAACTACTTCCAGTCCGTCGATACGCCGGAAAACGAGGAATTCATCGCCGCCTGGCACAAGTTCATCGGCAATGAGGACCGCGTCACCAACGACCCCATGGAAGCCCACTATATCGGCTTCAACATGTGGGTGAAGGCGGTCGAGAAGGCCGGCACCGTCGAGCCCGACAAGGTGATCGACGCGCTGCCCGGCACCGAGCAGGCCAACCTCACCGGCGGCGTCTCGAAGATGCTCCCGAACCACCACATCACCAAGCCGGTGCTCATCGGCGAGATCAACGCCGAGGGCCAGTTCGACGTCGTCTCCGAGACCGAAGAGCTGGTTCCGGGCGACGCCTGGTCGGACTTCCTGCCGGAATCGAAGAAGCTCGAGGCCGACTGGGTCGAGATGAAGTGCGGCAACTACGACACCGAGGCGAAGAAGTGCCTCGGCGACACGATGGCCAACTGATCCCGCGCCGGGGAGACCCGTCCTCGAGGCCCGGGCACCGGCCTTGCGGACATCCTGCCTCCCCGGGGCGAACGGGTCCGGGCTGCGCCGCCTCCCAGGCGCAGCCCGCTCCCGGCCAAAACGCCCCCGGCCAAAACGCCCCCGGCCAAGACGCCCCGGCCAAGACGCCCCGGCCAAGACGAACGCGAAAGCGCTCGTCGGACCTGTCTGGCGGACCTGCCCGGCGGACTTGCCCGGTGAACATGATCGATGCCTGCCTCCCAAGCAGCGTCGGCGGGGCGGCTCCCTGGTGAGCCGCTCCGCCTCCTCTCTTCAAGGCGGCCCGCACGATGCGCGCCGCGCTGGACCATTCAGACGCCATGACCCGATCGATCCGCTGGCTCCTCATCGGCCTCGCAGTCCTCCTGTTCGGCGCGGCTTCCGCGTCGGCGCA
This sequence comes from Aurantimonas sp. 22II-16-19i, assembly GCF_002088275.1. GTDB lineage: Bacteria > Pseudomonadota > Alphaproteobacteria > Rhizobiales > Rhizobiaceae > Jiella. The sequence goes on along the minus strand of NZ_AQQS01000014.1, from coordinate 44,264 downwards.
GGAGACCCCGGCCGCGCCGCAAGCCGCGAGCGCTGCGCCAGGTGTGGCGGGCCCGGCCGCGATCGTCCAGAAATTCGGCGGCAAGCAGAGCTACGACGAGACCGAGGCGGTGATCATCGAACTCGCGGCGAGCGGCGAGGAAGCCGCCGCCCGGGCGCTGCGGGCGCTCCGCGACGGCGACCTCTACTGGCGCAAGGGCGACGGTGCCGTCTTCATCGGCACCCGCCAGGGCGACGACTATGCCCTCTCCGATCCGATGACCGGCGAGCCGGCCGGCACCGTGCCGCGGGGCGAGATGGAGAAGGTCAGGATCAAGAATTCGATCCGCAACGCCGTCACCACGGCGCTGGGGTCGCTGACGCTGCGGGCCGACAATCCGGCCCAGCGCATGCGCGCGGCCGACACGCTGTTTTCCGAAGCCGACCCGGAAATGATCGCGTCGCTCGGCGAGGCGATCGCGGCGGAGGAAGACACGGCGGTCAGGGCGCGGATGCAGGAGGCGCTGGCTTCCGCGACCCTCGTCTCCGATCTTCCGGCGAGCGAGAAGGCCGAGGCCGCGAAAATCCTCGCCGCCCGCGGCGACCGGGAATCCCTGGCGATGCTGACGCGGTTTGCCGGATCGACGGATGATCCGGTGGCGAAGAAGGCGGCCGAGGCGGCGATCGTCGCCATCCAGAGCAACATCGCCTTCTGGAACCAGATGCAGAACGTCTGGTACGGGCTGTCGCTGGGATCGGTGCTGCTGCTCGCGGCGATCGGCCTCGCTATCACCTTCGGCGTCATGGGGGTGATCAACATGGCCCATGGCGAGATGGTGATGATCGGCGCCTACACGACCTATGTCGTGCAGGAGTTCATCCGCTCGAACGTCCCCGGCCTGTTCGAATTCTCGCTGCTGATCGCCCTGCCGCTGGCCTTCCTGGCCTCAGGCGCCGTCGGCCTCGTCATGGAGCGCGGGCTGATCCGCTTCCTCTATGGCCGGCCGCTGGAGACGCTGCTCGCCACCTTCGGCGTGTCGCTGATCCTGCAGCAGGCGGTGCGCACCATCTTCGGGCCCTCGAACCGCGAGGTCGGCAATCCGGACTTCATGTCCGGTGCCTTCGACCTCGGCCTGATGTCGGTCAACTGGAACCGGCTGTGGATCATCGTCTTCGCGCTGGTGGTGTTCCTGGCGCTGCTCGCCGTCCTCAACAAGACCCCGCTCGGCCTGCAGATGCGGGCGGTCACCCAGAACCGCAAGATGGCGGCGGCGATGGGCATCCGCACGCCCTGGGTCGACGCCATGACCTTCGCGCTCGGATCGGGCATCGCCGGCATCGCCGGGGTGGCGCTGTCGCAGATCGACAACGTCTCGCCCAATCTCGGCCAGGGCTACATCATCGACTCATTCATGGTCGTCGTCTTCGGCGGGGTCGGCAATCTCTGGGGCACGCTGGTCGGTGCGATGAGTCTGGGCATCGTCAACAAGTTCCTCGAACCCTATGCCGGGGCGGTGCTGGGCAAGATCGTCGTCCTCGTCCTGATCATCCTGTTCATCCAGAAGCGCCCGCGCGGCCTGTTCGCGCAAAAGGGAAGGTTCGTCGACGCATGAGGTGGCAGGATTTGGAACCTCCTTCGATGTCCCGATACGCCCGAGACTGGCTGATCTCCCCCCTTGAGGGGGAGATGGGCGGCAGCCGAGAGGCAGGGATGCCACGCGCAGGCGTTTCCCCCTGCGAGGACGAGGGCGCGCGCCGCCCCGCCCTCTGCCTTGCCAGGCATCTCCCCCTCGAGGGGGGAGATCACACCGATCGCCAAGGCAAACCGCGCGCTTCGAACCTGCAGGCGGAGGCCCCGCGATGATCCTCGCCCGTTTCCTCGGTCCCCGCGTCTGGATCCTCGTCGCGGTCATCCTCGCCGCCGCGGTCCTCGTTCCGCTCGCCAATCTCTGGCTGCCGGCGGACCATCCGCTGCATGTGCCGTCCTACCTGGTGCCGCTGTTCGGCAAGTATGTGTGCTATGCCCTGCTCGCCCTCGCCCTCGATCTCGTCTGGGGCTATTGCGGCATCCTGTCCCTCGGTCACGGCGCCTTCTTCGCCCTCGGCGGCTATGCCATGGGCATGTATCTGATGCGCCAGATCGGCTCGCGCGGGGTCTATGGCAATCCCGACCTGCCGGACTTCATGGTGTTCCTCAACTGGCAGGAACTGCCCTGGTACTGGACCGGCTTCGACCAGTTCTGGTTCGCCGCGCTCATGGTGATGCTGGTGCCGGGGCTGCTCGCCTTCGTCTTCGGCTACTTCGCCTTCCGCTCGCGGGTGACCGGCGTCTATCTGTCGATCATCACCCAGGCCATGACCTATGCGCTGCTCCTCGCCTTCTTCCGAAACGACATGGGCTTTGGCGGCAACAACGGCCTGACCGACTTCAAGGACATCCTCGGCTTCTCGATCCAGGCGGATGCGACGCGGGCGAGCCTGTTTGCGGCGAGCTGCATCGCGCTGGCGCTGTCGGTGCTCCTCGTCGGCTGGATCACCCGCTCCAAGCTCGGCAAGCTGATGGTCGCCGTCCGGGACGCCGAGAGCCGCACGCGCTTCATCGGCTGGCGGCCGGAACATGTGAAGCTCTTCGCCTTCACCGTCTCGGCGGTGATGGCGGGGATCGCCGGCGCCCTCTACGTGCCGCAGGTCGGGATCATCAATCCGGGCGAGTTCGCCCCGGTCAATTCGATCGAGGTGGTGGTCTGGGCGGCGGTCGGCGGCCGCGGCACGCTGATCGGGCCGGTGATCGGCGCGCTGCTGGTCAATTACGGCAAGACCGTCTTCACCGGCGTCTGGCCGGAGGGCTGGCTGTTCATCCTCGGCGGTCTCTTCGTCTTCGTCACGCTTATCCTGCCGCGCGGCATCGTCGGCACGATCGACCATGGATGGGATGCCCTTCGCGCCACCCGCAAGGCGCGGAACGCCGAAAAGGGCGAAGCGTCCGAAAGCGAGGCGGCGGGCGATCCCCGCGCCGTCGCCAATCCGGCGGAGTGACGGACATGGCCGAAACCTCGGTGGTGCAGAAGGTGGCCGACGAGATCCGGGCCCTGAGCGAGCCGCAGGGCGCCGCGCCGCCGCCTGCTTTCCCCTCTGCGACAGGCCCGGCCCGGACGGCCGCGCGCTCACACGGCGGCACGCCGGCTTCGGCCGGAGCTGCGAACGGCGCATCGCGGCCCGCCGGCGCCGCGACGAATCCAGGAACGAGTACCGTGACCAGCATCGTGACGAAAGCCGCCGACCCCGCCGTCTCCCCGCACCCCTACGCCTCGCTGCTGCGCGAGAAGCGCCTTGCCAGCGAGGCGAACGGCCGCGCGCGGCGCGAAACGCTGCTCTATCTCGACGGCGTCACCAAGAGCTTCGACGGCTTCAAGGCGATCAACAATCTCTCGCTGGTGATCGAGAAGGGCGAGATGCGGGCGATCATCGGCCCGAACGGCGCCGGCAAGACGACGATGATGGACATCATCACCGGCAAGACCCGGCCGGACAAGGGCGAGGTGTTCTTCAACGGCGACGTCGACCTCACCCATCACGACGAGGCGGCGATCGCCAGTATGGGGATCGGGCGCAAGTTCCAGAAGCCGACCGTCTTCGAAAGCCACACGGTGGAGGACAATATCCGCCTGTCGCTGTCCGGCCCGCGCTCGGTGCTGGAAGCGCTCGTGCACCGCAAGAATGCGCCGGAACGCGACCGGATCGATGCGATCCTCGAGACGACGCGGCTGACGGCCAGGCGCGCGACTTTTGCCGCCAATCTCAGCCACGGCCAGAAGCAGTGGCTGGAGATCGGCATGCTGCTCGCCCAGGATCCCGAACTCCTCCTCGTCGACGAGCCGGTGGCCGGCATGACCGACGCCGAGACCGAGGAGACGGCCCGGCTGCTCCGCGAGATCGCCAGGACCCGCTCGGTCGTCGTCGTCGAGCACGACATGCATTTCGTCCGCGAACTCGGCGTCAAGGTCACCTGCCTGCACGAGGGCTCGGTCCTGTCGGAGGGAACCCTCGACAAGGTCTCGGCCGATCCGAAGGTGATCGAGGTGTATCTCGGACGATGATGATGGCAATGTCTCCTGCGGTCCCAGCGACGGGGCGATCTCACCTCCGCGTCGTCCTTCTCGGGCCCCGTCCCGAGAATCCAGAGATCGTCGAGCGCGATTGGCTTCAGCTGCAGAAGGCGGAAGCGGCCGGTGCTGCGGCGGGTGCCCCTGGATTCTCGGGACGGCGCCCGGGAATGACGAAGCCTCACGTTTCGCGACCTTCCGTCCTCGTCGACGCGCCACGGACGTCACGCCTCCTGACAGAAACATCCGGCTGCCGCGCGGAGACATCGCCCCCATGCTGACCGTTTCCAACGTCGATCTCTACTATGGCGCCGCCCAGGCGCTCCGAAACGTCTCGATCGGCGCCAACAAGGGCGAGATCACCTGCGTCCTCGGTCGCAACGGGGTCGGCAAGACCTCGCTTCTACGGGCGGTCGTCGGCCAGCAGCCGATCCGGCGCGGCGAGATCGCCTTCGACGGCGAGGTGATGGGCCGCGAGGCGCCCTATCACAGGGCGCGGCGGGGCATCGGCTTCGTCCCCCAGGGGCGCGAGATCTTCCCGCTCCTGACGGTCAAGGAAAACCTCCAGACCGGCTATGCGCCGCTGAAGTCGGCGGACCGGTCGATCCCGGACCACGTCTTCGAGCTGTTCCCGGTGCTGAAGGACATGCTGGGGAGGCGCGGCGGCGACCTCTCCGGCGGCCAGCAGCAGCAGCTGGCGATCGGCCGGGCGCTGGTGACGCGGCCGCAGCTCCTGGTGCTGGACGAGCCGACGGAGGGGATCCAGCCGTCGATCATCAAGGATATCGGCCGGGCGATCCGCTTCCTGAAGGAGAATTCCGGCATGGCGATCCTGCTGGTCGAGCAGTATCTCGATTTCTGCCGGGAGCTCGCCGACAAGGTCTATGTCATGGACCGCGGCGTCATCGTCTTCGAGGGCCCGGCCGAGGGGCTGGACGATCCGGCGGTCAGAAAGCACCTGACGGTCTGATCCGCCGCCCGATCGATCGGACCGGGTGTCGAATCTGCGCGGCGATCGAGTGTCGTGCGATCAGCCTGTCGACAGCGCGCGCAGCGCCAGCCGGGCCGTGCCGACGGCGGCCTCGGTGGACAGCGCCGGCAGGAACGGCACACCGAGCGTCCGTTGCCGGATGCGGGTGAAGGCCGGGTTCTGCGCCCCGCCGCCGACGGATCTGACGCTCGAAAGGGCCGGCGCGCCGATCTCCGCCAGCCGGCGATAGCCGAGCGCCTCGACGCTGGCGATGCCTTCGAGCAGCCCCTGCAGGAACCGCGCGTCGTCATCGGGGCGCGGCGACAGGCGCGGGGCCAGCGCCGGATCGTTGACCGGAAACCGCTCGCCGGGCCGGGTCAGCGGGTAATAGTCGAGCCCGGTCGGCGTTTCGGGATCGAGGGACGGCGTCAGTGCCTCGATCCGCGCCGCGTCGAAATGCGCCGCAAGCACCGCGCCGCCGGTGTTGGAGGCGCCGCCGGCGAGCCACATGTCGCCGATGCGGTGGCTGTAGATGCCGTAACGGGGGGCGTTGACCGGCCGGTCGGAGAGCAGTTTCAGCACCAGCGTCGAGCCGAGCGCCGTCACCGCGTCGCCGGGCCGGTCGGCGCCGGTGGCAAGGAACGAGGCGCAGCCGTCCGTTGTGCCGCCGGCAAGGAGGGCCTCGGCGGGAAGACCGAAGCGGGCGGCCGCCAGGCTTCCGAGCGGGCCGACCGGGCGCCCGGGCAGGACCGCCCCGGGCAGTTTCGCCGGGTCCATGCCGGCATCGGCGATCCAGCCGGGCCAGGCTTCGGCGACCGGGTCGTAGCCGGTCTTCAGGGCGTTGTTGGCATCGGAGACGGGTGTCCGACCAGTGATCTGCGCGGCGATCCAGTCGGCCTGATGGACGACGCGGGCAACGCCTGGCTGGCGCGACAGGTGGATCGCCCTTGCGAGCGCCGAATTCGCCCCGCGCGCCGGGCTGTCGCCGGGCGCCGCCGCATCGACGGCCGCGACGATCGCGTCATCCGGGCAGGGCTCGTCATACATCAGCGGCCGGGCCGCAGGAGCGCCGTTCGCGCCGAGGCCGAGCATCGTCCCCGAGGTGCCGTCGACGGCCAGCGCCGCGACGGCGGCAAGGGAGGTCGCGGCGGCGAGCTGGTCGAGGCAGGCGCAGACGGCGTTCCACCAGACGGCCGGATCCGCCCTGTCGCTGCCTTCGCCGTAGCGCTGCGCGGCGGTGGCAATCAGCGTGCCATCGGCGGCGATGGCCGCCACCCGGGCGCCGGAGGTGCCGACGTCGATGCCGATGGCGACGGCGGGTGAGGTCGCGGCCGTGCTCATGGCGCAGATCCGGGCGCGCCGGAACCGCCTGCACCGCCCGCCGGTGGCCGGTCGAGGGACTGGCGGTAGCTTTCCGCCTCCCAGTGGGTGAGGGCGTAGAGCTCCGCCGCGGTGAAGGGCTTCAGCGGCGCGTCCTCGGGAATGCGGGCCGAAACGTCGGCAAGGCAGCCGACCAGCGCCTCGCCGCTGGCGGTAACCGTCTGGCGGACGAGGACGCCGAGACCATCCACCAGCAGCAAAGGCGGCGCGCTGGCGCGGCCGGCACCGGCGCCGGCGACGAAGGCGCGGACCGCCTCGCGGCTGGCCTCGACATGGCCGACCGCCTCGCCGAGGAAGATGACGTGGTCCGGATAGAGGGGGCCGGCGAGGGCGACGCGCCTTGCGGCCGGATCGCGGGCGATGCGGTGGGCGGTGGCGTCCGCCGGCAGGCGGTAGGGCGTTCCCTCGGCCAGCGCCGACAGCTCTGCCAGGTCGGGCTCTGCCCCGGAACCTCCCTGTGCATCTGCTGGGGCATCTCCGGGGGTATCTCGCGGCGGCGTCGCCAGCGCCGCGACCACGGACTCCAGCCGCTCCGCCGCCTCTGCGACGCTCTGCCCGGCGACGACCAGGCCGTGATTCTCCAGGACGATGACGTCGATCGTCGGACCGGCCACCCTGGCGATCTCCCGCGACAGGGGCACGCCCGGCCGGCAATAGGGCACATGGGCGAAGCGCTCCGCCAGTCCGGCCGCCTGCAGCCTCTCACGGATGCGGGCCTCGCCGTCCGTCCGCACGGCGAGCGCGATGGTCTCGACGCAGTGGATGTGGAGCACGACGGCCTGGGGGATCGCCGCGTGGACGCTGGTCTCGATGGATGGGCGCAGCGGGCTATCGGAGAGTTCGGCGGCGACGAAGTCCGTGGCCTTTTCGGCCCGCGGATCGCCGGTGCGCAGCGCCTCCATCAGCGGGGCGATCCTGACGGGCACGAAGATGTCCTTGTCCTCGGCCTCCGACAGCCAGGTGCCGGAGGCCTTCACCCACAGGATGCCGTCATGCTTCAGCGAGGTGTTGCCGCCGGCGGCCTGGGTGCGCCGCCGGTCGCGTCCAAGGGCGGCGGAAAGAGCCTTCAGCGCGCTGAGTTCACCGGAAAAGGCGGAAACGTCGGACGGTGGCATGGTCGTCTCTCCGAACATTGCGGCAGGCTTGCGGGACGCGAAGGGCACGGCCGTGGCGGTCATTGCGCGGCGAGCGACTGGCGCTGGTCGAGATGGTCGCCGACGGCGCGTCGCTCCGCGTCGGTGAGGGCGAGGCCGTGCTTGGTGCGGCGCTCGAGGATGTCCTCGGCGGTCTCGGCCCATTCGGTCGCAACGAGGTAGTCGATCTCGCGGGCATAGAGGAGGCCGCCGAAATGCCGGCCGAGATCGGCAAGGCTCGACGCGCCGCCGATCAGCATCTCGGCCCGGGTGCCGTAGAGCCGGGCGTAGTGGCGGGCGAGCGACCGGGGCAGGAACGGATGGCGGGCGCGAAGATCGGCCTCGAAGCTCTCGAAATCGGCGTTCGCCATGTCGCCGCCGGGCAGCGGGGCATCGGCCGTCCAGTCGCCCGACATCCGCGGGAAGAAGGGGGTGAGCTGGGCGATGCCGCGCTCGGCGAGCTCGCGATAGGTGGTGATCTTGCCGCCGAAAACCGACAAAAGCGGCAGCCTGCCGTCCTCGGCGTCGACGTCGAAGACGTAGTCCCGCGTCACGGCCGAGGGATTTTCGGCGTCGTCCTCGAGCAGCGGCCGGACGCCGGAGAAGGAATGCAGGACGTCGGCCCGCGTCAGCTCCGCCTTGACGTAGCGGTTCACCGCGGCGAGCAGGTAGTCGATCTCGCTCGCGTCGACGGCGACGTCTTTCGCGTCGCCCTCATAGGGAATGTCGGTGGTGCCGATCAGCGTCTTGTCCCCCTGATAGGGATTCATGAAGATCACCCGCTTGTCGGTGTTCTGGAAGAGATAGGCCTGGTTGCCCTCCCAGAATTTCGGCGTGACGATGTGGCTGCCCTTGACCAGCCGCACCTTGCGGGCGGAATTCGCCCGGGTGACGTTGGCGATCACCTGGTCGACCCAGGGACCGGCGGCGTTGACGATTCCCCTTGCCGAGACCGTGAGCGTCTCGCCGCCGTCGCTTCTCAGCTCCGCCCGCCACAGGCCGGCCTCGCGCCGCGCGGAGACGGCTCTCGTGCGGGTGAGGACGGTCGCGCCGCGCTCCTTCGCGTCGAGGGCGTTGAGGACGACGAGCCGGGCGTCGTCGACCCAGCAGTCGGAATATTCGAAGCCCTTGGTGAAGCGGTCCTTGATCGGCGCGCCCTCCGGCGCGGTGCGCAGGTCGAGGGAGCGCGTGCCGGGCAGCCGCTTTCGCCCGCCGAGATGATCGTAGAGGAAGAGGCCGAGCCGGACGAGCCAGGCCGGGCGCTGCTCGGGCGAATGGGGCAGCACGAAGCGCATCGGCCAGATGATGTGGGGCGCGGCCCTGAGCAGCACCTCGCGCTCCGACAGCGCCTCGCGCACCAGCCGGAACTCGTAATATTCCAGATAGCGCAGGCCGCCATGGACGAGCTTGCCGGAGCGCGACGAGGTGCCCTCCGCGAGGTCGTCCTTCTCCGTCAGGACGACCGACAGCCCACGCCCGGCCGCGTCCCGCGCGATGCCGGCGCCGTTGACGCCGCCGCCGATCACCAGGAGGTCGACCGTTCCCAGATCTGCCATGGTTTCGCTTCCATCATGCTCGGCCGGCATTGGACGGCCAGTCCGACATTTCGGTTCAACAGGGGGCTCAACAGGGGTTCACGGGCGGCTCGCCGGCGAGATAGCGGCGCACTTCCTCTGCCGCCTGCTCGGCGGCGAAGGACACCGTCTTCACCGAGGCGCCGGCGATGTGCGGCGTCAGCGTGACGTTGGGCAGCTGCAGCAGCGGCCAGTCCGGCGGCACCGGCTCGACGGCGAAGGTCTCCAGCATCGCGCCGCGCAGGTGGCCCGCCCGCATCGCCTCGGTCAATGCGTCATAGTCGACCAGCGGGCCGCGGGCGGTGTTGACGAAGGTGGCGTCCGGCTTCATCCGGGCGAGGGTCTCGGCGTTGATGATCTTCGTCGTCTCGTCCGTCACCCGGCAATGCAGCGTCACGACGTCGGAGCGCGTCAGAAGATCGTCGAGGCCGACATGCTCGACGCCGGCCTCGCTGTCGCTGCGCGCGAGCTGCACATAGGGATCGGCGACCAGCACCTTGCAGCCGAAGGCCCGCAGGAGCCGCACGACCTTCGTGCCGATGGCGCCGTAGCCGACGACGCCGACAGTCATCTCGGAGAGTTCGCGCCCGGTCCGGTCGGCCCGGTAGAGATCGCCGCGCCAGGTCTGGGCGCGGAGGGAATCGTGGCCGCGGGTGATGTTGCGGGTTTCGGTGATGATCGCGCCGAGGGTGAATTCGGCGACGGCCGAGGCATTGCGCCCCGGTGTGTTGACGACGCGCACCCCCGCCTCGCGCGCCGCCGCCATGTCGATATTGACCGGCCCGCCGCGCGAGACCGCGACGAAGCGCAGCCGCGGCAGGCTCTCGAACATCGCCCGCGACAGGGGGGCGAGATGCGTCACCAGCATCTCGGCCTCGCCGATCCTTTCGATCGTCGCCTCGGCGGAGCCCTGATATTCCTTCAGCCCGTCCATGCCGGCGACCTCGTAGCCGTGCTCCATCGGCTCGTCGGGCCAGGGCAGGGTGTGGAGCGCCATCTCGGGCGGGCTGTCGCAGGCCGCCTCGATCGCGGCACGGAACATCTCCGGCAGCATGAAGTGGTCGCCGATGATCGAGAGTGTGCTCATGTCCGCATTCCGCGCTTGATGGCCGCGAGCCGTTGCCAGGCGGGCCGAAGCATGCCCGACAGATCGCGGTAGAGGTCGAAGGCCGCGTCGTAGGGGGGAACGAGCGCGGCGTCGGGGAGGGTCGGTTCGGAGAGGCGCGGCGTCACCCAGGCCTCGGCCGCCGCCTCGATGTCGGCGAAGTGGCCCTGCTGGACGAGGGCGATCATCACCGCCCCGGCGGCGCCCGCCTCGGCGATCCCGCCGGTGCGTACCGGTACGCCGAGGACGTCGGCGAGGATCTGGCGCATCGCCTTCGAGCGCGCCGCCCCGCCGGTGAGCCGCACCTCGGCGGGAACCTTGCCGGTCGCCTCAAAGCAGTGCCGCGCGGCAAAGCCGAGCCCTTCGAGGACGCTGCGCATCATGTCGGGGAAGCCGGCGCCGGCGGAAAGCCCGGTGAAGCCGGCGCGGGCGAACGGGTCCATGAACGGGCCGCGCTCGCCGGCCTCGGAAATGTGGGGGTGATAGATCGCCGAGAGAGGCTTTGCCGCCAGCACCCGCTCGTCGAGGCCGGCGACGAGATCCCGGCGCTCGCGCGCAACGCCCCCGTCGCGCAGGATGCCGCAGGCGAGATCGAGCATCCAGTCGATGTTCAGCGTCGCCGCCATGTTGGACTGGATCTGGGCATAGGCGTTCTCTCCCGGCAGGAGCATGACGTAGCCGCTGCCGTCGGCGTTGAGATGGACGTCGTCGGCGCCGCCCACATGGCGCATGTGCATGCCGGTCGAGCCGAGGATCGAGCAGCCGGCCTCGCCCTCCCGCGAGATCAGGCCGCCGCCGACGGCGGTGCAGACGACGTCGACATAGCCGAGGACGACGGGGGTGCCGGCGAGAAGGCCGGTGGCGGCGGCGGCGTCCGCTCTCAGGCGATGGCTCTGCCGGCGGCCGTCGACGATCGGCGGCAGCAGCCGGCGGCAGTGCTCGAGACCGAGCCCCGCGATCACCTCGTCGCTGTAGGCGCGGCCGCGAAAATCGCCGAAGGTGAAGGTCGCTTCGCTGGGGTCGACGGCCCGCTCCCCCGTCAGCTTGAAATAGAGCCAGTCCTTGCAGTGAAAGGCGGTTGTTGCCCGCTCCAGCCATTCGGGCGTGTGCCGGCTCATGTGCAGGAGATGGACGCTCTGCTGGCAGGCATTGATGCCGGTGCCGGTGGTCTCGTACTGTCGGCGGTAGGACGCGTGCCGGGTCAGTTCGGTGGCGATGTCGCCGGCGCGAGCGTCGAGCCAGAGCCAGGCGGGCGTCACCGGCTCGCCGTCCCGGTCCGCCAGCCAGGTGCCGTCCCCCTGGCCGGTGACCGCGACGCCAAGCACGCTCGCCGCCCCGCCGGGGAGCTTGTCCACCAGGGCGCGGAGCGTTGCGGCGGTGTCGGCGAAGGTGCGTGCCATGTCCTGCACCACGCCGCCATTCGGCAGCGCTTCGTAGAGGTTCGGCCGCGACGCCTCGGCGAGCTGCCGGCCATCGAGGTCGAAGGCGACCGACTTGATCACCGAGGTGCCGGCATCGATGCCGATCAGGACGCTGCCGCCGGCCATCAGGCCTCTCCCGCCAGATGGCGGCCATGGGCGAGGGCCGGCCCGTCCTCGGCGAAGACATGCAGCTTCTCGGGCGGCACGCTCACCGACAGGGTCTCGCCGCTGGATCCCGCGAAGCGCCCGTCCAGCGTCGCGACGATGACACCGTCGCCGAAGGCCGATTCCAGGTGGCTCTGATCGCCGATCCACTGGTTGGAGACGATCTTCGCCGTTGCGCCGCCGCGACCGTTCGCCGGAGAGACCGCGACGTCGGCCGGACGCACGCCGACGACGACTGAGGACTGCCGGGCGAGGAGGCCGACGACGGCGTCCTGCATCCTGGCCGCATCGTAGCCGAAGAGTTCCCTCCCGCCGGCCCGCAGCGACACCCGGCCGTCGGCAATCTGCGGCTGGACGCGGTAGACGTTCATCGGCGGCTCGCCGATGAACGTGCCGACGAAGAGGTTGGCGGGCCGTTCCTTCAGCTCGGCGGGCGAGGCGAACTGCTGCAGCACGCCGCCTTCCATCACCGCGATCCGGTCCGCCAGCGCGTTCGCCTCGGTCTGGTCGTGGGTGACGAGGATGGCGGTGAGCCCGTGCTCGCGCAGGTAGCGTTTCAGCCGCCCGCGCAGGACGGCGCGCAGCTGCGGCTCGAGCTGGCCCATCGGCTCGTCGAGGAGATAGAGCTCGGCCTTCCTCACCAGCGCCCGGCCGAGGCTGGCGCGCTGCTGCTGGCCGGCCGAGACGGTGGCGGGATAGCGGTCGAGATGCTTCGTCAGCTCGAGGAGCTTGGCGATCTCCTCGACGCGCCGGTTCGTCTCCGCGGTCGCCAGCCGTTCCGACTTCAGCGCGAAGGCGATGTTCTGGCGCAGCGTCAGCGGCGGGTAGAGCGAATAGCCCTCGAAGGCCATGGCGACGCCGCGCTTCGCCGGCGGGAGCGTGTGGATCTCGCGGCCGCCGATGGCGATGGAGCCCTTCGTGACCTCCTCGAAGCCGGCGATCATCCGCAGCGTCGAGGTCTTGCCGCAGCCGGACGAGCCGAGCAGCGCGACGATTTCCCCCGGCGCGATCTCGATCGAGAAGTCGCGCACCGCATAGATCGGGTTCTTGGCCTTGGCGGCGTAGATCTTGTTGACGTTCTTGAGGACGACGGAGGCGGTCATCGGCTGGGCCTCCTGGGTGTGGATGGCGGTCGATCGTGTGTGGTCTGCGCGGGGCGCGACGGGCGCGACGGATGAAGGATGAGCGATGCCGCCATCATGCTGATACCCGTCCTGCCCGGCGATCCCGCCCGACCGGCGCTGCGGCGATGACAGCAACCTCACCCTCCGGCGCGATGCGCCGCCGGCTGGCCTTGTCGAAGAGGATGATGTCCTGCGGCGCCGCGGTGACGTTGACGCGGGCGCCTTCGCCGGCGGTCTCGCCGCCGAAGTCGCGGGAGGTGTAGAATTCGTCGCCCTCGTCGGTCACCAGCAGCCGCACCAGCCGGTCGTTGAGCGGCAGCAGGGCGGCGACGCGGGCGGGGATCGCGCCGGCCGTGCCGGCCTCCGCGGGGGCGACGTTCTCCGGGCGGATGCCGAGGGTGACAGTCGTCCCGGCGACGCCGTCATGGCCGGGCGGCAGCGCCAGCCGGGCCGAGCCGACGGCGGCGACGCTGCCGCCGCCCGCCATCTCGACCCGGGCGTCGAAGAGATTGATCACCGGATCACCGAACAGCTCGGCGACGGCGATGGTTTCGGGAGTCAGGTAGATTTCCTCGGGCGTTCCGACCTGGATGAAGCGCCCGTCCATCAGGACGGCGATCCTGTCGCCCAGCGCCATCGCCTCGCGGTAGTCCTGCGTCACGTAGAGAACGGTCGAGCCGAAGCCGGCGAGCAGCCGGGGCAGCTCCAGCCGCATCTCGAAGCGCAGCTTGGCGTCGACGTTCCGGAGCGGATCGTCGAGGAGGAGGATCTTCGGCGCGCCGACGAGGGCGCGGGCGAGCGCGGTGCGCTGCTTCTGGCCGTTGGAGAGCGCCCGGGGCGCCTGGCCGAGGACGTGGTCGATCTTCAGCAGCCTGGCGATCTTGTGAACCCCGTCGGACAGGACCTGGCCCTTGTCCCGCCGGGCATGCAGCGGCGCCGCGATGTTCTCGAAGGCCGACATGTGGGGGAACAGCGCGAAATTCTGGAACGCCATGCCGACCGAGCGGTCTTCCGGCGCGACGTCGATCAGATCCTCGCCGTCCATCAGGATGTCGCCCTCCTCCGGCTCGGCCATGCCGGCGATGAGCCTGAGGAGCACCGTCTTGCCGGCACCGGAGGGGCCGAAGATCGCCACCGTCTCGCCGTCGGCGACCGCGAGATCGATCCCGTCGAGAACGGTCTCCTTGCCGTAGCGCTTGGTGACGTTGCGAAGGTCCAGCGTCGTCATCGGCTCACCCTTTCACGGCGCCGAGGGAGAGGCCCTCGACGAGATAGCGCTGGGCGAACAGGGCGAGGGCGAGCGTCGGCGCGATCGAGATGACGACGGCGGCGGCGATCTGGCCGTACTGGATGCCCGACGCCGTGACGAAGGCGAGGGCGCCGACGGTCACCGGCTGCTTGTCGGCGGAGGCCAGCACCAGCGCGAAGACGAAGTTGTTCCAGGCGAAGATGAAGGACAGAAGCGCCGCCGCCGCGATGCCGGGACGGGCCAGCGGGATCGAGATCCTGAAGAACATTTTCGCCCAGGAGTGACCGGCGATCCGGTAGGCGTGCTCGATGTCCGGGCTGATGTCCTCGAAATAGCCGCGCACGATCCACAGGATCAGCGGCAGGGTGATCAGCTGATACACCCAGATCAGCCCGAGATAGGTGTTGGCGAGGCCGATCTGCTGGAAATAGATTGTCAGCGGCAACAGGACGAGCAGCGGCGGGGCGAACTTGAAGGACAGAAGCGTGAAGGCGATGTCCTCGGAAAAGCGGAACTTGTAGCGCGCAAACGCATAGGCCGCCGGCACCGCGAGGACGAGGGACAAAGCGACGGAGGCCGTCGACAGGATGAAGGAGTTGAAGAGGTTCTGCATGAAGGCGAGCTTCAACACGCCGCTGGCGGTCTTCAGTTCGCCGGTGATTAGCGCGACATAGTTGTCGAGCGTCGGGGTGAAGAACAGGCTCGGCGGGATCCTGAGGATGTCCGCATTGGTCTGGAAGCTCATCAGGAGAATCCAGAAGATCGGGAAGAGGAAGAAGACCAGCGCCAGCGTGATCAGGACGCCGCGCAGAAGCCGCTCGCCGGTGGAGATGTGCTGCATCGTCTCGTCCTCCCCTATTCGGCCGCGACGCCCTGCGCACGCTCGCGCAGCCGCAGCCAGTTCTTCACGAAGACGTTGGACAGGAAGTAGGTGATCGCCCAGAGCACCATGAGGAGGGCGGCCGAGCGCCCGACATTGGTGAACTGGAAGAATTGCAGGTAGCTCTCGACCTGGAAGACGGTCAGCGTGTTGCCGGGCCCGCCCTGCGTCATCGCATAGACGATGTCGAACTGCTGGATCGACTCCAGCATGCGGAACAGCGACGCCGTCAGGATGTAGGGCATCAGCATCGGCAGGGTGATGCGGAAGAACACGAAGGTCTTCGGCACCCCGTCGAGCGCCGCCGCCTCGAAGGGCTGCTTGGGCAGCGAGCGCAGCCCGGCGAGCAGCAGCACCATGATGAAGGGCGTGTAGACCCAGACGTCGACGAGCACGACGGTGAACAGCGCCGTCGAGGGATCGGAGGCCCAGCGGAAATCGGTGAAGCCGACGAGCCCGACGAGATAGCTGAGGACGCCGAAATTCGGGTTGGTCATCAGCTTCCACATCAGGGCGGCGAGGGCCGGCGCGACCATCAGCGGCAGCAGCAGCAGCATGGCGGCGAGATTATTGAAGCGGGTGGAGCGCTGCAGCAGGATGGCGATGCCGAGGCCGAGCACCAGCTCGATGACGACGGTGAGCACGGTGTAGAGCAGCGACACCTGCACCGTGTACCAGAACCGCCCGTCGGTCAGGAAATTCAGGTAGTTGTCGAGCCCGACGAAGCCCTTGAGCTGCGGCAGCGACAGCCGGTAGCGCAGCATCGAATAGTAGATCGCCGTGAAGAACGGGATGACGATCCACACCGTCACCAGGAGCGCCGGCAGGCTCAGGAGATAGGGCAGCCAGCGCTGGCGCCGGCGGCGGCGCCTCGCGGGCGTTGCGGCCTTCGTCGCGGTCGCGGCTGCTGGGTGGTCGAGGGCGGACATTGCGGGCCTGTCATTCGCCTTGATCGGATGTCGTGGAGCGCGGGATCGACGTGTCGGGGAGCGGTCACCGGTTGCCAGCCATCGGGCACCGGTGGCGGCGTTGCCGCGCCGGTCTCCGCGGGCGCTCGGTGAAGCGTCCGCGGAGGTCTCGGGAGGTCGCCTCGCAGCGTCGGACGGGGTGGTGCCCGCCGCGGCGCTGCAAGCCTTTTGCCGGGCGCACCGCGATGGCGAGGACAGGAGCCGGTCCCCGCGGCGATGCGTCGGCGATTACTGCAGGCCGGCCTGGCTCATCTGGTCGTCGATCGAGGCGACGAGCTGGTCGAGTCCCTCGTCGACCGGCACCTCGCCGGCGACCATGCGCTGGAGCATCGCCGCCCAGGCGGTGGTCACGTCGAAGAACAGGGGCTGCGGCGTGAAGTAGATCTTGGCGCCGGGAGCCGAGGCCTCGAACTGCTTCAGGTAGCCCTCGTTCTGCTCCATCCGCTTCTTGAAGTCCTCGTCGTCCCAGATCGACTGGCGGACCGGGTTGACCATGTCCATCTCCACCGCGCCGAAGCGATCGTGCTCCTTGGAGGTCGCCCACTGGAGGAAGTACCAGGTGGCGTCCTTCTTGCCCGAGAAGTTCGACATTGCGAGGGACCAGATCCAGACGTTGGGCGTCGGCTGCTCGGCGTCGGGATTGGCGGCAAAGGCGTGGAAGCCGATGTTGCCCTTCTCCTTGGTGTCGCCGTTGTTCTGGAAGTAGCCGAGGATGTCGGCGTCGAAGATCATGCCCGAGGCGCCGGCGCCGAGATCGTTGCCGACCTGGTACCATGTGTAGGTCGACCAGTTCTTCGGACCGGAGTCCTGGATCATCTTCACCCAGTCGGTGGTGAAGGTCTTGGCCTCGGCGGAATTCATCGCCGCCTTCAGCATGCCGCCGTCGACGTTGAAGTCCTTGGCGCCGAAGTTGGCGTAGCCCGACAGGAAGCCCGGATGGATCGTCGCCCAGGAGCGCGAGCCACGCACGCCGACGCCGTAGAGGCCGTCGCCGTCCTTGGAGATCTTCGCGGCCGTCTCCATCAGCTCGGCGAGGTCCTTGGGCGGGGTCAGCTTCATCTCATCGAAGATGCGGCGGTTGTAGCTGATCGAGTTCAGCTCGAAGGCCCAGGGCAGGGCCCACTGCTTGGCACCCTCGCCGCCGAGTGCCTCGCCGGGAACGCCCGACCAGGACGTCGAGGCGCGCAGGTTCGGCAGCACGTCGTCCCAGTCCCAGGTGCCGGCGGTCTTGGCCTCGTCCTGGATGTACTCGTTGAGATCGACCAGCCAGCCGGCGGGCCCGTAGGTCCAGGTCTGGTAGGCGCCGGTCATCAGCGCGTCGTATTCGCTCGAGCCGGAGGACAGCGCCGCCGTCACCTTGTCGAAATACACGTCCTCCGGGAAGACGTCGTAGGTGACGTCCATGCCGGTCAGCTCCTTGAACGCCTCGATGTCGGCGATCATCGCGTCGGCATAGGGATGCTTGTTGAGGAGGAGCTTCAGGGTCGTGCCCTGGTGCGCCTTCCAGTCGAAGCCGGAATCCTGGGCGAGGGAGCGGTTCATGGCCTGGCCCATCAGCCCGGTCATTGCCGCCGCGCCGAGGCCCAGCTGCCCGGCCCGGCGCATGAATTCGCGCCGGCCGATCTGTCGACGCGCAAGCGCGTCGATCAGGTCTCGTTCCTTGTCGTACATGCCTGTTTCCTCCCAGTTTTGGCCGGATAGTCTCCTCCACACCGGCCGGTTGACACCTATCCCTCGGGCGCCTCCCCAAGCACCTTGCGGGCCGTCGCCTCGTCGATGACGAGGCCGTTCAGGACGCCGCTGCGCAGCAGCGACAGCGTCGGACGGATCTTCTCCGTGCCGCCGGCGAGCGCCACCACGCTGGCCCGGCGAAGATGTTCGAGGCCGGGCGACAGCGCCCTGGCGCTGAAGCTCTCGGCCGTCGGCTCGCCGGAGAGCCGGAAATAGTGGCCGAGAAGCTCGCCCTCGGCGCCGCTTTCGCGCAGGAGGCTCATCTCCTCCTCGCCGATCATGTGGTTGGCGAGGAGCGAGGCATCGGCCGAGACGCTGCCGATGCCGGCAAAGACCAGGGTGGCGGAACAGGCGAGGTCGAAGACCTCGCCGATGCCCGACTGGGCGATCAGCACCGCCTTGTCCTCGACCGAGTTGGCAAACAGCGGCAGCGGGATCTGGTAGGCCTCGGCGCGGGTCTTCTCGGCGAGCCGGTGGATCACGTCGAAGGGGTTGGTGGCAAAGCGTCGGTTGAAGCCGCCCAGCACCGAAACGAACTGGGTTGCGCCGGCCTCGACCTGGGGCATCCGGCCGACGGCGGCGGCGAGCGTTCGGCCATGGCCGATGCCGATCAGCCGGTGTTCGCCGCGCTCGATCTCGTTCTTCAGGAAGGTCGCGCCGGCAAGGCCGAGGGCAATCAGCGGCATGCCCGGTTCGTCGAGATCCGGTGCGACGCGGCAGAAGGACAGGTCGAAACGCTTGGCCAGATCGTCCTCGAGCCGGACGCATTCGGCGACCTCGCCCTCGACGAAGACGCGGATCAGCCCGTCACGCGTCGCCCGGGCGATCAGCCGGTGGGCCTTGGTGTTGGCGACGCCCAGCCGCTTGGCGATCTGCCCCTGGGTCATGCCGCCGGAGAAGTACAGCCACGCCGCCCGGGCCGAGAGGCTGGCCTCGTCGGTGTCGTTGCGGACCTCGGCAGCCTCTGCCTTCACCCCGGCCTCCCCATGGCGCGCATTGCTGCGCTGCGAATTATTTTTCTGTTGGTGCAAAAAATTCCACTCCTCGGACTGGCTGTCAAGTCTCTTCGTCGTTCGGGGCGCGGTTTCATCACGGCGGCCGATCACCCGGCCGCGCACGGAACATGCCGCAGGTCGGCCAGCGACGGCGCGCTGCAACCCTGGCGAGCCGCCGGGAAGCAGCCCGGCGGGTCGTTCGCCGTCATGACTTTCTCGTGACAACTTGCCTTTCCGCATCGCGCAGCTAGCCTTCCTTCATGACGGGATGGGCTGGGCGGCAACGCCCGGGGCAGGTGAGGAGGCCCCGATGCCCGGACGGTTACGGCGGGCCGATCGTGCCGCGTCGACGACGAACAAGGGAGGAAGGTGGATGACACTCCGCAAGATGACCGTCGCCCTGGCGGCAGGTGTGCTGCTCTGTGCCGGTGGCGCAAGGGCCGAGGAACTGGCGCTGGTGGCGGGCTCGATCGGCAAGGACATCTCCGAACTGCGCATGCAGCTCGACGCGTTCGAGAAGGAGAGCGGCCACACCGTCAAGATCGTCGAGATGCCGGCGTCGACGACCGACCAGTTCGGCCAGTATCGCCTGTGGCTGTCGGCCGGCAACGAGGACGTCGACGTCTATCGCACCGACGTGATCTGGGCGCCGCAGCTCGCCGCCAGCTTCGTCGACCTCGCCGAGGCGATGAAGGACGAGATCCCCAAGCACAACCCGTCGATCATCCAGTCCCAGATGGTGGACGACAAGCTGGTCGCCTTCCCGATGTATACGGACGCGCCGGCGCTCTACTATCGCAGCGACCTCCTGGAGAAATACGGCAAGGAGCCGCCGAAGACCTGGAGCGAACTGACCGAGATCGCCCAGGAGATCCAGGACAAGGAGCGCGAGGCGGGCAATACGCAGATGAACGGCTTCGTCTTCCAGGGTGCGCCCTATGAGGGGCTCACCTGCGACGGCCTCGAATGGGTGGCCTCGAACGGCGGCGGCCAGATCGTCGAGCCGGACGGCGAGATCACCATCAACAACGAGAAGGCCGCCGCAGCCATCGAGATGGCCAAGGGCTGGGTCGGCACGATCGCGCCGCAGGGCGTCCTGTCCTACAAGGAAGAGGAGGCCCGCGGCGTCTGGCAGACCGGCAACGCCGTCTTCATGCGCAACTGGCCCTATGCATACGCCCTGTCGGCCGGCGAGGATTCCGCGGTGAAGGGCAAGTTCGACGTGGTGCCGCTGCCGGCCGGCGAGGGCGGCAAGTCGGCCGCCTGTCTCGGCGGCTGGAATCTCGCCGTGTCGAAATACTCCCAGCATCAGGACGCGGCCATCGCTCTCGTCAAGTTCCTCGGGTCCGAGGCGGCCCAGAAGGAGCGGGCGATCAACTCGTCCCGTCTGCCGACCATCCCCACGCTCTACGACGATCCGGAGATCGCCGAGGCGCAGCCGATCGTCGCCGAATGGGGCGAGGTGGTCGAGAACGCCGTGCCGCGGCCGTCGGCGCCGACGCAGCGGCAGTACAACGAGGTCTCCAAGGAGTTCTGGACCGCCGTCAACGAGACCCTGTCCGGGCGCGGAACGGCCGCCGACAATCTCGACCAGCTGGAAAAGCGGCTGCGTCGCCTGAAGCGCAGCGCCTGGGAGTGATCCCCGCCTGAGGCGAACCGGACGCCGCAGGGCGTCCGCAAGCATCGCCGTCGCGGGGGCCGCGATGGCATCCGCGTCGGCGACGTCAGGGCGCCGGGCCGACGCTGGAACGACGGGACCGCGAGGAAGGAGACCGGCCGACCGGCCGGGCCTTGCGGACCCTCTGGTGCCCGGTGGGAGGAGACGATGGCAAACGTTCAGGCTGGCGTTCCGCCGACCGACAAGGCGCTCGATGTCGAGCGCAAGGGCGCGCGGGCGCGCTCGGACCTCTCGCGCCAGCGCCTCCGATCGGCGTGGCTGTTCCTGACGCCGATGCTCCTGGTGCTCGCCCTCGTCGCCGGCTGGCCGCTCCTGAAGACCATCTGGTTCTCCCTGACCAATGCCAGCCTCGCCGATCTCGAGGGGGCCGAATTCGTCGGCCTGCGCAACTATTGGGAGTATGTCGACTACGGCGACGGGGAGGGCGAGTATTTCGGCCTTTTGTTCGACCCGCAGTGGTGGAACGCGGTCTACAACACGGTCTATTATTCGGTGATCTCGGTCGCCATCGAGACCGTGCTCGGCCTCGTCTTCGCCCTCGTCCTCAACGCCGAATTCAAGGGCCGCGGCTTCGTGCGGGCCGCCGTGCTGATCCCGTGGGCGATCCCGACCATCGTCTCGGCCAAGATGTGGGCCTGGATGATGAACGACCAGTTCGGCATCCTCAACGACATGCTGATGACGGTCGGCATCCTGTCCGCGCCGATCGCCTGGACCGCCGATCCGGACACCGCCATGTGGGCGGTGATCATCGTCGACGTGTGGAAGACGACGCCGTTCATGGCGCTCTTGATCCTCGCCGGCCTGCAGATGGTGCCCGGCGACGTCTATGAGGCGGCGAAGATCGACGGCATCCATCCGGTCAAGGTGTTCTGGAAGGTGACGCTGCCGCTGATCCGGCCGGCGATCCTCGTCGCGGTGATCTTCCGGGCCCTCGACGCGCTCAGGGTCTTCGACCTGATCTACGTATTGACGCCGAACAACACCCAGACGAAATCGATGTCGGTCTTCGCCCAGGAGAACCTCTTCCAGTTCGACAAGTTCGCCTATGGCTCGGCGGCCTCGACGCTCTTGTTCCTGGTGATCGCCTTCATCACCCTGTTCTACATCAAGGTCGCCCGGCTCGATCTCGGCGGCAGGGGGAGTTGAGATGCCTTACGTCGTCAAGCGCACCGGCTTCTACGCCCTCGTCGTCCTCATCGTCCTGTTCTCGATCTTCCCGTTCTACTACGCCATCCTCACCAGCCTGAAGTCCGGCACGGCGCTGTTCCAGGTGAACTACCTGCCCGTCGACTTCTCGCTGGCGAACTACGAGGGCGTCCTCACCAACGGCGTCTTCCCGACCAACATCCTCAATTCGGTGATCGTCGCCGTGGTGGTGGTGGCAATCTCGCTGTTCCTGGCGGTGACGGCGGCCTACGCCCTGTCGCGCATCAACTTCGCCGGGCGCGGGCTGCTTCTCCTCACCATCCTCGCCGTGTCGATGTTCCCGCAGATCGCGGTGCTCGCCGGCCTGTTCGAGATGGTCCGCTGGGCCGGCGTCTACAACACGCTGTTCTCGCTGATCTTCGCCTATATGATCTTCACCCTGCCCTTCACGGTCTGGGTGCTGACCACCTTCATGCGCGACCTGCCGATCGAGATCGAGGAGGCGGCGATCGTCGACGGCGCCTCGCCCTTCACCATCGTCATGCGGGTGTTCCTGCCGCTGATGTGGCCGGCGCTGGTGACGACCGGGCTCCTCGCCTTCATCGCCGCCTGGAACGAGTTCCTCTTCGCGCTGACCTTCGTCTCCAACAACTCGACGCGCACGGTCCCCGTCGCCATCGCGCTGCTCTCCGGAGCGTCCGAGCAGGAAATCCCCTGGGGCACGATCATGGCGGCCTCGGTGATCGTCACGGTTCCCCTGATCGTCCTCGTCCTCATCTTCCAGCGCAAGATCATTTCCGGCCTCACCGCCGGCGGCGTGAAGGGGTGAGGATGGCGACGCAGTTGAGCATTCGGCCGGAACAACCGGGCGATATCGGGGCGATCCGCGCGCTGACCGACGCGGCGTTCCGCAACGTCGAACACAGCGATCAGAGCGAGGCGGCGATCGTCGACGGGCTGCGGGAGGCGGGGGCAATGACGCTCTCGCTCGTCGCCGTCGGTCCCGAGGATGCGATCCTCGGCCACGTCGTCTTCTCGCCAGTGTCGATCGAAAGCGGCGAGGCCGGCTGGTACGGTCTCGGGCCCGTATCGGTTTGGCCGCATTGCCAGCGCCGGGGCGTCGGCACGGCCCTCATCGCCGAGGGCTTGCGCCGGCTGGAGGAGCGCGGTGCAAGCGGCTGCGTCCTTCTCGGCGACCCGGCCTTCTACGCCCGCTTCGGCTTTGCCAGCGATCCGGCGCTCACCTATCGCGGCCTGCCGGTACAGTATGTCCAGCGGCTGGTCATGGTGCCGCCCGCGCCAATGGGCGAGATCGCCTATCACCCGGCCTTCGAGGCTGCAGCCTGATGGAGAGAGGCTTGGACGACACAGCCGCAATCGCCGCTGACGCTCAAACTGCCATGACGCCGGAGGTCGACTGGTGGCGCGGCTGCGTCCTCTACCAGATCTATCCGCGCTCGTTCCAGGATTCGAGCGGCGACGGCATCGGCGATCTCGCCGGCATCACCCGCCGCCTCGCCCATGTCGCCTCGCTCGGCGTCGATGCGATCTGGATCTCGCCCTTCATGACCTCGCCGATGAAGGATTTCGGCTACGACATCTCCAACTACCGGGACGTCGACCCGATTTTCGGGACCCTCGGCGATTTCGACGCCCTCGTCGCCGAGGCCCACCGGCTGGGGCTGAAGGTCGTCATCGATCAGGTGCTCTCCCACACCTCCAGCCTCCACCCCTGGTTCATCGAGAGCCGCTCCAGCCGCGATTATCCCAGGGCCGACTGGTATGTCTGGGCCGACCCCAAGCCCGACGGCACGCCGCCGAACAACTGGCTGTCGGTCTTCGGCGGCACGTCCTGGGAATGGGATTCCCGGCGGCGGCAATACTACCTCCACAATTTCCTCGCCTCGCAGCCGGACCTGAACTTCCACAACGAGGCGGTGCGCAGCGCGCTGCTCGACGATGTCCGCTTCTGGCTCGATCGCGGCGTCGACGGCTTTCGGCTCGACACGGCGAATTTCTACTTCCACGACGCGACGCTGGCCGACAATCCGCCGCTCGATGCGGGGCTGCAGTCCGAGGTGATGGCCTCGCGCAACCAGCCCTACAATTTCCAGGACCATGTCCACGACAAGAACCGGCCGGAGGTGCTGGTCTTCTTCGCCGAGCTGCGCGCGCTCCTCGACGAATACGGCGCGATGGCCGTCGGCGAGGTCGGCGAGCGGATCCGCGGCGTGGAACTGATGGCCGAATACACCACCGGCCGGGACCGGCTGCAGATGTGCTACGCCTTCGACTTCCTCTCCGGCAACATGCCGGAGCCGCAGGCGATCCGGGCGGTCGTCGAGCGCTTCGAGGCGGCCGGGCCCGAGGGCTGGGCCTGCTGGGCGTTTTCGAACCACGACGTCGAGCGCCACGCCACGCGATGGACCGCCGGCGGCCGCGACGCCGAGCGCGCCCTGCGGCTGGCCGCCGGCATTCTCCTCACCTTGCGCGGCTCGGTCTGCCTCTATCAGGGCGAGGAACTCGGCCTGACGGAGGCGGACGTCGCCTATGAGGATCTGGTCGATCCCTACGGCATCAACTTCTGGCCGGAGGTGAAGGGCCGCGACGGCTGCCGCACGCCGATGGCCTGGGAGGCGGCGAGCCCCCATGCCGGCTTCACGTCGGGCCGACCCTGGCTGCCGGTGCCGCCGGAACATGCGGCGCGCGCCGTCGATGCGATGGAGGCCGATCAAGGGTCGCTGCTGCACTTCTATCGCCGGCTGATCGGTTTCCGGCGCGAGCATCCGGTGCTCGCCACGGGAGCGATCGCCTTTCTCGATGCGCCGGACGGCGTCCTCGTCTTCACGCGCAAGGGCGGAGGCGAGACGCTTCTCTGCGTCTTCAATCTCACGGACCGTCCGGCGGCCTACCGCCTGCCGGACGGCTTGGAGCCGCGCGGCCTCGATGGCCATGGCTTTGCCGGCCACGTCGCGGCGGGGACGGTGCATCTCGGCGACCACGACGGTTTCATCGGCGCGCTCTGAGCGGGCGCTCACGAATTTGGGAGGATCGGATGGCCAATCTCAAGCTTGCCAAAGTGAAGAAGGCCTATGGTTCGGTCGAAGTGCTGCATGGCATCGACCTCGACATCAGGGCCGGGGAGTTCGTCGTTTTCGTCGGCCCCTCCGGCTGCGGCAAGTCCACGCTGCTCCGGGTCATCGCCGGGCTCGAGGACATCACCGGCGGCACGCTGGAGATCGGCGGCCGGGTGGTGAATTCCCTCACCCCCAAGCAGCGCGGCATCGCCATGGTGTTCCAGTCCTATGCGCTCTATCCGCACATGACGGTCTACGACAACATGGCCTTCGGCCTAACCCTGGAGAAGGGCAGGCCGAAGTCCGAGATCGACGCAAAGGTCCGGGAGGCGGCCCGGATCCTGCAGATCGAGCCCTATCTCGACCGGCTGCCCAAGGCGCTCTCCGGCGGCCAGCGCCAGCGCGTCGCCATCGGCCGGGCGATCACCCGCGACCCGCAGGTGTTCCTGTTCGACGAGCCCCTGTCCAATCTCGACGCGGCGCTCCGCGTCCAGACCCGCATCGAGATCGCCCGCCTGCACGAGAGAATGGAGGGCACGACGATGATCTACGTCACCCACGACCAGGTGGAGGCGATGACACTGGCCGACCGGATCGTCGTCCTCAACAAGGGCCATGTCGAGCAGGTCGGCGCGCCGATGGAGCTCTACAATTCGCCGGACAATCTCTTCGTCGCGAAATTCCTCGGCTCGCCTTCGATGAACATCCTGCCGGCGAGGATCGAGAGCGCCGGTGCGACGACCCGCGTCGTTCCGGAGGGCGGCTCGACCGTCGACCTGCCCATCGCGACCGTTGGAACGGCGGGCGGCGCCGCCCATCTTGGCATCCGGCCCGAGGACCTGTCGCTCACCGACGAGGCGAACCCGCCCTTCGGGGGGACGGTGGTGCTGACGGAGTCCCTCGGCGAGGTGACCCTCGTCTATGTCGACATCGGCCGGACGGACGAGCCTTTCGTCGCCAAGCTTCCCGGCGAGGTGTCGATCGCGCGCGGCACGAAGATCGGCCTCACGGCGAGGCCGCAATCCATGCGCCTCTTCGACGAGGCCGGCCAGGCAGTGCGCCCGCGCTCACGCCGCGCGGCGTGAGCGCGGGCTTCGGGCTCGCCGGTCACGGCATGGGGCCGGCGGTGTTGACGCAAGCGTGTTCGCCGGTCGAGGCCGCCCCCCGGTAACATCGCCATGAAATCCTGCGAAAGTGGCTCGGTACACGTCGCCTTGCCTCCGGGCCGCTTACGGGCGATGTCCTGCCATATTGCCGGGCTGCGCCGTCGCCCGTTCGCCAGCCGGAGACGAGACCGACCATGCCGAGCGCAAGGCCGAAGCCGGACGATCCGGCAGCAGCAACCATGGCCGACGGCGGCGGAACGGCCGCGGCGTCGAAGCGGGCAGGGGAGACCGCAAGGGACGGTCCGTCCGTCTCGGGGACGCGCTTCGTCCGCTATCTGCCGATCCTGGTTCTGGTCGCGGCGCTGGCGCTCGCCTATGCCTTCGGCCTGCACCGCTCCATTTCGCTGGACGCCTTTCTGGAGAGTCGCGACGTCCTGAAGGACTGGGTGAACGCCAATCTCGTCCTCGCCGGTCTCGGCTTCGTCCTCGTCTATGCCGCTCTCGTCGCGGTGTCGTTTCCCGCCGCCTCCATCGTCACGGTGGCGTCGGGCTTCCTGTTCGGCTGGCTGCTCGGCGGAACGCTGACGGTGATCGGCGCGACGACCGGGGCGACGATCCTGTTCCTCGCCGCGCGCACCGCCTTCGGCGACGTCCTCAGGCGCAAGTCGGGCAGCGCGATCGCCAGGTTCGCGGAGGGCTTTCGCGACGATGCCTTCGCCTATCTGTTGCTGCTCCGGCTGACGCCGATCCTGCCCTTCTTCGTCGTCAACGTCGCCCCGGCCTTCTTCGAGGTCTCCCTGCGCACCTATGTCGTCACCACCTTTCTCGGCATCATCCCGGGCTCGATGGTCTACGCCTTTCTCGGCTCCGGGCTCGACCAGGCGCTGGTCAATGTCGGCGAGGGGGAGGTCTCGCTCAGTGATCTCGTCACCCCGCAGATGACGATCGCCCTTGTCGGCCTCGCCGCGCTCGCCATTCTCGGGGTCGTCCTGAAGAAGACGGTGCTGCGCAAGCGCCCGGCCTGACGCGGCGTCGTCGCGATGGCGACAATCATGAAGGAGGAGCGGCGATGGCGCCCATTCTGAAGCCGGATCTCTGCGTGATCGGTGGCGGGTCCGGCGGCCTGACGACGGCCGCCGCCGCCGCGGCCTTCGGCGTCGAGGTCGTGCTGATCGAACGCGGCAAGATGGGCGGCGATTGCCTGAACTATGGCTGCGTGCCGTCCAAGGCCCTGATCGCGGCCGCCAAGCACGCTTATGCCATCGAGGAGGCGAAGCGCTTCGGCGTCTTCGCGGAGGCGCCGCGGATCGATTTTTCCGCGGTGAAGGATCATGTCGCCGGCGTCGTCGCGGCGATCGCGCCGAACGATTCCGTCGAGCGCTTCGAGGGCCTCGGCGTGACGGTGATCGAGGCCGATGCCGTCTTCGTCGACGAGAAGACCGTCTCGGCCGGCGGCCGGATCATCCAGGCCCGGCGCTACGTGGTGGCGACGGGCTCCTCGCCCTTCGTGCCGCCGATCGAGGGTCTGGCGCAGACGCCCTACTTCACCAACGAGACGATCTTCGACCTGCGCGAGCGCCCCGACCATCTCGTCATCATCGGCGGCGGCCCGATCGGCATGGAGATGGCGCAGGCCCACCAGAGGCTGGGCTCGAAGGTCACGGTGCTCGAAGCAGGGTCGCTGCTCGGCAGGGACGATCCCGAACTCGCCGCCGTCGTCATCGAGCGGCTGCGGGCGGAGGGCGTCGTCCTGCGCGATCATGCGAAGGTCGTCGGCGTGGCGAAGGGCGAGGCCGGCCCCTCGATCACCATCGAGACCGACAAGGGCCGCGAGACGATCGCCGCCAGCCATCTTCTCGTCGCCGTCGGCCGGGCGCCGAACGTTCAGGGCCTCGGCCTCGAGGCGGCAGGGGTCGAGTACGGCCCCAAGGGCATCAAGGTCGGCGCCGATCTCCGGTCCACCAATCGGCGGATCTATGCCGTCGGCGACATCGCCGGCGGGCCGCAATTCACCCATGTCGCCAACTACCAGGCCGGGCTGGTGCTGCGGCCGATCCTGTTCCGGCTGCCGGTTCGCGAGCGGCGCGACCATTTGCCGCATGTCACCTTCACCGATCCCGAACTCGGCCAGGTCGGCCCCACCGAGGCCGAGGCGAAGGCCGCCGGTCTTCTCACGCAGGTGCTGCGCTGGCCCTATGGCGAGAACGACCGGGCCCAGGCGGAGCGGCGCACCAGCGGCCTCATCAAGCTGGTCCTCGGCCGCAACGGCCGCATCGTCGGCGCCGGGGTGGCCGGCATGTCGGCGGGCGAGATCACCAACATGCTGTCGCTCGCCGTCGGCAAGAAGCTGACGGTCGCCGACCTGCGCGATTTCGTCTCTCCCTATCCGACGCTTTCCGAAATTGGAAAACGCGCCGCAACGGTCTACTATCGCCCCTATACGCAGAAGCCTTGGGTGCGCCGCGTCGTCGGCATGCTGGCCAGGTTCGGCTGAGGGCTGATCGCGGCGACAAGGGAAGACGGGTTTCGGCGGGGGGCCGGAGCCCGGAGTGCTCGTCCACCGCAACAGGATGCGGTGCGGCCTGCATCTCGAGTACCGCCCGAGGGCGGCTGATGGAGAGCGGGGACATTCTTGGGCGATCCCGGGAGATCGGTTGAAGGCGGGCCGGAGGAGCATCCGGTGCCGAAGCGGCGGCGGCGGCTGTCGACGCGGATCCTGGTGATCACGGCGGTCGCGGTCATGCTCGCCGAAGTGCTGATCTTCGTGCCGTCGGTGTCGAAGTTCCGCTACGACTGGCTGACCGCCAAGATCGAAACCGTGGCGGTCGCCGGTCTCGCCTCGGAGGAGATCGACGCCGGGCCGGAATCGGTGCTCGGGCCGAACCAGGAGTCGGCCCTGCTGCAGTCCCTCGACGCACAGCTCATCGCCATCAACGACAACGACGCCTCGCGGCTTCTCGCCCGGGCCGAGACGGTCGGCGTCCCGGATGTGCAGATCAACCTGTCCGAGCAGACGATGGTGGCGATGATCCTCGGCGCCTTCGACACGCTGGTCTTCGGCGGCGACAGGGTCATGCGGGTGCAGGGCGAGGTCGGCGCCGGGCCGGTGCGGGCCGAGGTGGTGATGGCGGAACGGCCGCTGCACCGGGCGATGCTGGTCTATTCGCGCAACGTCTTCCTGTTGTCGCTGTCGATCGCGCTGTTCGCGGCGGTTCTCGTCTACACCGCGATCAGCCGCTATCTGGTGCGCCCGATCCTCGGCATGACCCATGCGATGATCCGCTTCGGCGCCAACCCGACCGATCCGGAACGGATCATCGTGCCGAGCCGGCGCGACGACGAGATCGGCGTCGCCGAGGTCGAGCTCGCCGCCATGCAGCGGCGGCTGACCGAGACCCTGCGCGAGCAGCGCCATCTCGCCGATCTCGGCCTCGCCGTCTCGAAGATCAACCACGACCTGCGCAACATCCTGGCCTCCAGCCAGATGATCTCCGACCGCCTCGCCGCGGTCGAGGATCCGACGGTGCAGCGCTTCGCGCCGCTGCTTTTGCGCAGCCTCGACCGGGCGCTGCACTACACCCAGTCGGTGCTGGCCTATGGCCGGGCCGTCGAGCGGGAGCCGGTGCGCCGCGAGGTGCGGCTGCGGCTGCTGGTCGACGACGTCTATGAGAGCCTGATCGTCGATCCGGACTGGCGGATCGAACTGGTCAATGCCGTGCCGAGCGATCTCCTCGCCATGGTCGATCCGGACCAGTTCCACCGGGTGATCCTCAATCTCTGCCGCAATGCGGTCGAGGCGCTGGCGGGCATTGCCGACGATCCGTCCGTGGTGGTGCGCCAGCTGCGCGTCGGCGGCGACCTCGTGGAGCCGGGGCCGGGCGGCTGGGGCGGCCTCCTGATCTTCGTCGAGGACACCGGGCCGGGCATGCCCGAGGTCGCGCGGGAAAACCTCTTCAAGGCCTTTCGCGGCTCGGCCCGGTCCGGCGGCACCGGCCTCGGCCTGCCGATCGCCGCGGAAATCGTCGAGGCCCATGGCGGCGCCATCAGGCTGTCCACCCAGGACCAGCCCGGAACGCGCTTCGAGATCAGCCTGCCGGGACGGGCGGCGCGGCGCGAACCCGTCGCGGCGCGGGCATGACACGCAGTCCGGCGCATCCATCAGGACGTCGAAAGGCGCGTTCGCTCGCGCCGCGCCGGCGTCAGACACCATCCGACCGGATCGATACAGCGACGCATGCACTGCCGGGCGCCGCCCGGATCGTCCTGATCGTCCGGCCGTTGCCATGGCAGACTGCCGAAACTCCGTGCATGTCGCCGATGCCATGCGCTAGACCGTGATCCCGAAGAGTGCGAAACGGTTTCGGGAAGCGACGATGAACAGACGAAACGAGCCGGCGAAAGGCCGGGCCGCCCCGGTGGCGAGCCGTTGCAGACGCCGGTCCAGAAGCCGGCAATGACCATCCTCGACGGCGTCAGCCTCGTTCCCCTCGTCCTGACCCTGCTCGCCGCCGCGGCCGCGGCCGGCTTCCTTGCCGGGCTGTTCGGCATCGGCGGCGGCGCGATCTTCGTGCCCGTCCTCTACCAGACCTTCGAGACCCTGGGCGTCAGCCACGCCGTCTCGATGCATCTGGCGGTGGGCTCGTCGATCGCCATCATCGTGCCGACCTCACTCCGCTCCCTGCGCTCGCATCTGAAACGCGGCGCCGTCGACACGACGCTGCTGCGGCAGTGGCTCCTCGCCATCCCACTCGGTGCGGTCGCAGGGGCGTTCCTGGCATCGATCGCGAGCTCGGAGGAGCTGCGGGCGATCTTCGCCGTCCTCGCCTTCCTCTTCGGCGCCAAGATGCTGGCCGGACGATTCGAGTTCCGACTCGGGCAGGATCTGCCGGGCCGCGTCGGGCGCTCCGTCGCCGGCTTCGTCATCGGCCTGTTGTCGGCGCTGATGGGCATCGGCGGCGGGGTCCTCAACAACACCTTCATGACGCTCTACGGCCGGCCGATCCATCAGGCGGTGGCGACGAGCGCGGGGGTCGGCGCCCTCATCGCGGTTCCCGGCCTTCTCGCCTATGTCGTCGGCGGATGGGGCGAGGCGGAGCTGCCGGCCTTCAGCCTCGGCTTCGTCAATCTCTTCGCCCTCGCCGTCGTCGCACCGGCCTCGATCCTTGCCGTGCCGCTGGGAGCCACGCTCGCCCACCGGCTGTCGCGCCGCCAGCTGGAACTTTGCTTCGGCAGCTTCCTGCTGATCGTCGCCGCCCGCTTCGCCTGGAGCCTGATCTGACGTCCCCGAGGACGGGCCCGGCTCAGTCGGTCATCACCAGGCGGTCGCCGCGAAAGTCGTAGGAGGTGAGCGTTCCGAGAAAGCTCATGCCGAGGAGGACGGCCCCCAGTCCCGAGCCTTCGGTGACGGCCGCCGCGACGTTGCGGCGGGTGATGCCGCCGATGGTGACGGTGTCGAGGCGGATCGGCGCCGCCTGGGCGATGCCGTTGGCGGTCATGACCTGGTTGGTGAATTGCAGCCTCGACATGTCGACGCCGAGCGAGCGGGCCATCGCGGCATCCATCGCCACCACCGAGGCGCCGGTGTCGACGATGAAGTTGGCGGGCTCGCCGTCGATCTCGCCGTCGAGATAGAAATGCCCGTCGGTGGCCCGGGTCGCCATGAAGCGCCGCTCGCCGTCGCTTTCGCCGAGTGGCACGACGCTGCCCGGCATCAGGACGGCGAAGACCCGGTTCTTCAGCGCGGAGAATTCCGGCTGGAACGCATAGAGGCCGAGCAGGACGCCGAAGCCGGCCGTCCAGACCAGGATGTTGCGCAGCATCTCTCCCATCCGGAAACGCCTCGACATGAGCAGCAGGGCGCCGACGCCGACGCCGAGGATGCTCAGCCGGGACAGGCGAGCGAAGGCTTCCTCGCTGAGCCCGAGAATGGGCCCGCCGTCATGGGTGACGAGCACGACGAGCAACAGCGCGATCGCGCCGAGAATGGCGGTGAGGACGACGTCACGACGCATTGGCGAAAACAGCGCTTCCCGGCCGCTGGTCCTGCCGGTCCGAGCCGGATCCGGGCTGCTGCGCAGGCGCGGCCATCGCCTGTCTGCGGGCTTCGAGCTCCGTCATGATCGTCCGCCGGCCTTCGGCGGAGAACGACGCCCAGCCGGCGATCTCCTCGATGCTGCGCGCGCAGCCGAGGCACAGGCCGCTCGATCGGTCGATGGTGCAGATCTGCGTGCAGGGGCTTTCGATCGCCATGAAGGCTCCGGTCCGGGCATGTCGGGGCCCCGGATATGGCCTCGCAGCGCCGCCGTCGCAAGCTTCGGCGGATGACCCGGCTTCCGGCCGTCTCACTTGGCGGGCCAGTCCGGATCGTCGATCGCCGGCATCACCTCGAGAACCCGCGATTGCGGAAACACGGCGATCGCCTCGGTGCCCTCGCGCAGCCGGGATATCAGCTGGAACTCGCCATTGTGCAGCTTCACCAGGGCCTGGACGATCGGCAGGCCGAGACCGGTGCCCTGCTCGGCGCTCTTCATCGCCACCGAGCCCTGGCCGAAGGAGGACAGGACGATCGGGATCTCCTCTTCCGGGATGCCGGGGCCGTTGTCCCTCACGCAGACATACTGTCCGGCGCCGGCGGTCCAGCCGACGGAGACGACGATCTCGCCGCCTCGGGGGGTGAACTTCACGGCATTCGACAGAAGGTTCAAGACGATCTGGCGGGCGGCCCGCTCGTCGGCCCACAGCGCCGGCAGATCGCGTTCGAACTCCGAGCGCACGGTCAGGCCCTTCGCCTCGGCGCGGATGCGGACGGTCCCCAGACACTCCCTGGCGATGGCGACGAGCTCGATCGCCTCCTCGTTCAGCGTGAAGCGACCGGCCTCGATCCGCGACAGGTCGAGGATCTCGTTGATCAGCCCGAGCAGATGCTGGCCGGAGGCGTGGATGTCCCGGACATAGTCCTTGTAGGTGGCGTTGCCGAGCGGGCCGAGCATCTCGCCCTCCATCACTTCCGAGAATCCGAGAATGGCGTTGAGCGGCGTCCGGAGCTCGTGGCTCATGGTGGCGAGAAAGCGCGACTTGGCCAGATTGGCCTCTTCCGCCCGCCGCCGCGCCTCGTCGGAGATCACCCGCGCGGTCTCGAGTTCGGCGATCAGCTCGTCCTTCTCGGCCTGGTGGACGAAGGCGCGAAGGGCCGAGCGGCGCAGGATCTCGCTGACCAGCGAGAAGAAGGCGATCGCGGCGATGAGCACCGCCGTCAGCGCGATATGGCCGGGATCCGGCTCGGCGATCGTGTTGATCCCCAGGAACACCACGGCGAGGGCGAAGGTGAGGGGGACGACCAGCTGCAGCGTGAAGGAGATCATCGCCGTCGAGGCGACGACGACGAACAGGACGGTGAACTGGAAGATGCCGAATTGCGAGCCGTTGACCTGGGCCGGGTCGAGGGCCGCCAGATAGGCCCAGCACAGGCCGGTCAGGGCATGGCCGGTGAGGAACAGGCCGCGCCAGCGCTCCAGCGCCTCGGCGGCGACCGGCTCGGCGCCGAACTTGCGGGCCGTGGCGACGAGGGCGAGATAGCAGCCGAGGGTGACGAGGGTCCACAGCGCCGCATGGACCGGGCCGAGATGGATCGACAGGCCGAAGCCGGTGACCATCACCGGCAGCGGCAGGATGAACGACGCCGCCCTCAGCGCCGCCGCGTGCTGGGCAAGCAGCTCGCGGCCGAATCGCGGCGCCGCGGTGCCGCGCGTCGACAGCCGCTCGCGGGCCGCCCGCAGGGTTCGGGCGAGATCGCCATTGCGCGAGCGGCTGGCAATGCGGTGATCGACGGTGGGCGGTGCGGCAAGGGACATGAAGACTGGGTCGGATCGCCTTAGCTCGAATTTCGGTCCGGCCGCATTCTGTTTCGCCAACCTTAAAAAAATCGCTTAAGGAACCGGAAATTCGCATCGATGGCTGCGAGGGGCAGCCCCTGGCGGGGAACCTCGCCAGGCGCGGCGGATTTGCATCGACGGTGAAACAGGGAGGACAGACCATGCGCCTTTTTGACGGCGGCCGAGCGCCCAATCCGCGCCGCACGCGGATCTTCATCGCCGAGAAGGGCATCACGGTTCCGCTCGAGCCGGTCGACATGAACAATCTCGAACACCGCTCCGAGACGATCGCGAGCCGCAACCCCTTGCAGCGCCTGCCGGTGCTCGAACTCGACGACGGCACGATCATCACCGAATCGATCGCCATCTGCCGCTATTTCGAGGCGCTCCGGCCCGAACCGCCGCTGTTCGGGACGACGCCGGTCGAGATCGCCACGATCGAGATGTGGAACCGGCGCATCGAGCTCGGCCTCTACGCAGCGGTCGCCGCGGCTTTCCGTCACACCCATCCCGCCATGGCCGAATGGGAGGTGCCGCAGGTCCCCGCCTGGGGGGAAGCGAACCGGAGCAAGGCCATCGAGTTCCTGCGCCTCTTCGACGCCCATCTCGCCGGGCACCGATTCGCCGCGGGCGATACCTTCTCGGTCGCCGACATCACGGGCGTCGTCGCCGTCGACTTCATGAAGCCGGCCAAGATCGCGCTTCCGACCGACCTTGCGAATGTCGCGCGCTGGTACGGCGAGGTTTCCGCCCGCCCGAGCATGACGGCCTGAGCCGAGCCGTGACGGCTGCGATCGAAGCGGCGGGCGGCGAGGACCCGCAGGCGCTCTACCGGACGATCCGGGCCTGCCGGATCTGCCGGGATGCGCCGCTCGGCCGGCCGTTGCCGATCGAGCCCAATCCGGTGCTGGCGCTGTCGTCGACGGCACGGATCGTGGTCGCCGGCCAGGCGCCGGGCAACCTCGCCGACAAGTCGACGAAGCCCTTCAACGATCCGTCCGGCATCAGGCTGCGCGACTGGATGGGGATCGATGCGCAGGTTTTCTACGATCCGTCCCGCATCGCCATCGTGCCGATGGGCTTCTGCTTTCCGGGCTATGACGGCAAGGGCGGCGACCTGCCGCCGCGCCGGGAATGCCGCGCCACCTGGCACGCCCGGGTGATGGCGGCGATGCCCCAGGCCGAGCTGGTGCTGGCGATCGGCCTTCATGCCCAGCGCTTCCACATCGCCGGCGGGGGCGCTCGCTCGCTGACCGAGACGGTCGAGGACTGGCGCGCGGTGCTGGCGGGCGGGGGACGCTTTGCGAAGGTCCTGCCGCTGCCGCATCCCTCCTGGCGCAACAATGCCTGGCTGAAGCGCCATCCGTTCTTCGAGACCGACCTCCTGCCGGAACTGAAGCGCCGGGTGGCCGCGCTGGTATGAACATGGCGGGCGAGGCGATAGAGAGGCCGGGGCGCCCTTGACGGGTGGCCGGCCAGCCTCGACCATCGCGGCGAAGTTGAAGGAACGGACCGCCACCGGCGGCAGGAGCAATCGATGAAGACGATCTTCGTGCAGTTCAAGTGCCGGCCGGGCATGGCCTACAAGGTGGCCGACGCCCTGGTGCTCGAAGTCGAGGAGATCTCGGAGGTCTATTCCACCTCGGGTCACTACGACCTGATCGCCAAGTTCTACCTGACGGAGGACCACGACATCGGCCATTTCGTCACCGAGCGGCTGCAGGTGATCGAGGGGGTGTCGGACACGTTCACCCTCGTCGCCTTCAAGGCCTTCGGCTAGAGAGTCATCGCGAAGAGCGGGAACCGTCTTCCGATACAAGACTGATGGCGGGCTCATTGCGCAGGCCGCGGATCCCTAGGGACGCCGGGGCTCGCGCCCCTTCGGCCGCAGCACGGGCCGGATGAAGGATCCGATCCGGATCGATCGGACGGCGTGTCACACCGCCAGAGGCAGAGCGGCCGAAGCTGCGGAGGCGAGCGGAGCAGCCGGAGGCCAGACGCGGTTGCGTCCGGCCTGCTTGGCGGCGTAGAGCGCTGCGTCGGCGCCGCTGATCAAGGCGTTCTGCACACCCTGGCAGATCGCTCCCGCCGTCACGCCGATGCTGACGGTCACATGGGTCGCCCCGTCGGCATGGACGATGCCGAGGGCCTCGATCTCGGTCCGGATCCGCTCGGCGAGTCGCACCGCATGCGGCTGCTCGATGCCGGTCAGCAGCACGAGGAATTCCTCGCCGCCGAAACGGACGACGAGATCGTCGCTCCCTTCGAAGATCTGCGTCAGGACCTCCGCGATGCGCTTCAGGCAGACGTCTCCGGCGAGGTGCCCGTTTTCGTCGTTGAAGCGCTTGAACTGGTCGACGTCGATCATCAGCAGGGCGACCGAGCGGCTGGTCGAGCCCCGGAGGAGCTGGTCGAAGGCGCGGGCGAGGCGGCGGCGATTGTACAGCCCGGTCAGGACGTCCCGCTCGGCCGCCGTCTGGGCCGCCTCGATCCGCAGCCGGTCCTGCATCCGGCGCAGGTAGCCATGGCGGCTGTCGCGCTGCATCTGGCGGTTACCGGAAAGCGACAGATAGCATGCCGCCCCCGACGCCATGGTGCCGATGACCAGCACCGGCAGCGGCGCATGGCAGACGAAGAGCGTTCCGACATAGAGCGTCGCGGCGAAGGCGCTGGCGGCCACCGCCTGCTCGTATTCCAGCCGGAACAGGAGGTTCATGTAGATCAGGACGAAGATGGCGAGATACTGGTAGTGCTGGGCCGCTTCGCTCGCATTGAGGGTGTAGATCGCCATGATCTGGACGATCATCGCCAGCGGGCCGAGCGCCACGCAGTAGTCTCGCTTGCGCTCGTTCCATCCCTCGCGCAGCCCCATCGAGGACATGACGATGATCGGCGAGACGAACAGGAGGTGGAGCGCCGCGCTCAGCCAGAAGGTTTGCGGCAACAGAAGATAATCGACGACCAGAAAGACGTTGTAGCAGACGAGGGTCGGAATCAGCAGCGCCTGGTTCAGACGCTTGCGGAAATGCAGGCGATAGGCGTGATAGGCCGTCTCGATTTCTTCGGGAAACGAAAATCTGTAGCCGCGATCGGAAATCAGACGGTCGATTTGATCGAGCTGCATGGTTCGCGGAGCCTCTCTTCGCAAACATAATACGCATTTATAGCTTAAAGTATGCTTGAAGAAATCGATCAAAACGTTCGGTGGAGGCAGGGCAGACCGGCATCCTGCCGACCGCGGCGACCCGCCGCATGTCCGGGTTAAAGCGTCCGGCGACCGGCCCGACATGAGCCCTTGCCGGCGGCCGGGCCCATGCCTGTTTCCGCCGCAGCACGGATCGCGCGACCGTCGGCGCCCGGAGCGCCGGCTGCCATCGCGACTTCGCCGCCCCGGGCCAAGGCCCGACGCGGCGGTGAGGGACGGAAGCAAAGCCGTCCCCGCATGCTTGCGCGGCATGTCGGCGACGACCGGAGCGCCATTGCGCCCCGGCCACTCGACGATACGACTACCAGAGCGAGTAGCGCACGCCTGCCTGGACCGTGTGACGCTGGAAGCCGTCGTCGGTGGCACTCGCGCTGAGCGTGGCGCCGGTCAGTGCGTCGATGCCGGACACCGATCCGACGCTGCCGCCATCGACATCCGTGAAGCGGTAGCCGACGTCAAACTTCAGGTTCTGGGAGACGTCGTAGGACATGCCGGCCATGAGCGCATAGGCGAAGCGCCAGCCCGAACCCTTCTGGATGTCGAGGCCCGCGAACGTGTCTTCGCAGTCGAACCCCGCATAGTGGCAGCTCATGTCGTAGGAGACGTGGACTCCGCCGGCGCCGGCGCCGAGATAGGGCGTGAAGCCGGCATAGGTGCCGAGATCGACATAGGCGTTGGCCATCAGCTCGAAGGCCTGCACATCGGTGTCGAAAGACACGCCGCCGCCGGAGAAATCAGCTCCCTCGACGTCGCTCTTCCAGTAGCCGATGGTCGTGTCGGCCCGCAGGAATTCGTTGAACTTGTAGCCCATGCCGCCGCTGACGCTGGCCGCGGCGGGCAGTTCCAGCCCGTCATAGCCGCCGCTGAGGGATCCGAGCGGCGAGGCGACGGCGAGATCCGTCTTCAGGTCGCTCTTGAACTGGTAGCCGACGTCGCCCCGCAGATACCACCCGGTGCCGATCTCGACCGGCTGCATCTCGGGCACGTCCTGGATGAACGGTTCATCGTAGAGCGGTGCCAGATCCGCCGCAAAGGCTCCACCGCATCCCGCCATGACCACGACAGACGCCGCGGCGCCGACCCAATTGATCACCTTCATCGATCTCACTTCCCCTGCCCATCGCGGCTTGACGCGGGCGCAGATTGCCGCCGCCACCTTGAGCGGGACTGTGGCAGGGAAGGGTTAACGGCTGATTAACCTTGTTTCTTAACCACGCCGGACAGCGGAATCGTCACCCATCGGCGGCGGCGGCGTCCGCCTCTGCGGCTTCTTCCGCCGCCCGCTCGCGAAAGACGCGGCGGACGATCTTGCCGCTCGTCGTCAGCGGCATGGCGTCGACGAAGGCGATCTCGCGGGGATATTCGTGGGCGGAGAGCTTGGTTCGCACGAAGCCCTGGATCTCGGCGGCGAGTGCCGCCGACGCCATGCTCCCGTCCATCGGCACGACATAGGCCTTGACGATCTCGGTGCGCAGCCGGTCCGGCTTGCCGACGACGGCGGCGAGCTTCACCGCCGGATGGGACAGCAGGCAGCTCTCGACCTCGCCGGGGCCGATGCGGTAGCCGGCCGACGTGATGATGTCGTCGTCCCGGCCGAGAAAGGCGACGTAGCCGTCCGCGTCCATCACCGCCTGATCGCCGGTCAGAAGCCACTCCCCGCGGAACTTGCCGGCGGTCGCGGCGGGATCCTGCCAATAGCCGAGGAACATCACCGGGTCCGGCGCCCGGATGGCGATCGTCCCGGGCGTTCCCGCCGGCACCGGTTCGCCGTCTTCGCCGAGGAGGGCCACCTCGTGGCCCGGCACCGCCTTGCCGATCGCGCCCGCCCGCGAGACGCCGTGAGCCGCCGAAGAACCGAGCACCATGTTGCACTCGGTCTGGCCGTAGAATTCGTTGACCGTCAGGCCGAGCACCTGCCGCGCCCAGTGAAAGGTCGCCGCCGGCAGGCTTTCGCCGGCCGAGGCGATGGTGCGGAGTGCCAGGTCGCCCAGCGCCTCCGGGCTGGCCGTCGCTGCCAGCATCCGCAGCGCCGTCGCGGGCAGGAAGGCATTGCGCACCCGCTGGCGCGCCATCAGTTCACAAGCCTCCTGCGGCCGGAAGCGCCCGGCGCAGAACACCACCGGGACGCCGAGCTGCAGCGAGGGCAACAGCACGTTGAGGAGCCCGCCGGCCCAGGCCCAGTCGGAGGGTGTCCAGATCCGGTCGCCGGGTCGGGGGAAATCCTCGTGGTGAAAGCGGATGCCGGGGAGGTGGCCGAGGACCACCCGGTGGCCGTGCAGCGCGCCCTTGGGAGGACCGGTCGTCCCCGAGGTGAAGATGATCAGCGCCGGGTCGTGCGGCCCGGTGGGGGCGTCATCGATCAAGGCGGGGGCGTCGGCGAGCAGTTGGTCGAAGTCGAGGCGGCCATCGCTTCGCTCGAGCTCGGCGCCGACGACGACGATCGTCTCGAGATCGGGCAGGCTTGACCGGACGGCGTCGAAGGTGGCGAGGCCGTCGCGATGCAGCACCGCCATCTTCACCCCGGCGGCCGCGAGCCGGAAGGCCAGCGCCTCCGGGCCGAAGCGCATCGCCAGCGGCACCGCGATCGCGCCGAGCCGGTAGGCGGCGAGATGGGCGATGACGGTGGCGAAGCTCTGCGGCAGCACGATCGCCACCCGGTCGCCGCGCGCGACGCCGCAGGCTGCCATGGCGGATGCGAGGCGGCGCGAGAGGGTGGTCAGTTCCCCATAGCTCATGGTTTTGGCGGCGAGCGGCCCGCGATCTTCGATCAGGCAGATCCGGTCCGGTTCCCTCGTCGCCCAAAGGTCGGCGCAGGCCGCCGCGATGTTGTACCGGTCGGGCAGGTTCCAGGCGAAGCGGGACCGCAGGCTGTCGTAACTTTCCATGGGGGAACCGACCGTCACTCCTGCACCGGGGCGTCCACGGTCCTCGCCCTGCGTGTCGTCATCGAGACATCCTGTCGCATCGAGCACAGCGTTGCCGCATATCGACGCGACCGTGCCCGGTGTTCCGGCAGGTGCGCGGGAGGTCCGCCGTCGTCCCCCGTTCGTTTCGCGATCCTATAGCAGCGCGGCAGAGGCCGGGTCGAGATCGGGGAGGCGTCGCCGTGCTTGTCGCGCGGCCGCCATCGGCCGAGCCGCGCCATCCTGCGAAACCGTCGCCGTCACGCCGGGGTTCCGCGATGCGCCGGCCGCGCGGGGGTGCCCCGCCTGGTCGAGCCAGAGATTGCATTCCCGGCTATCCGATCCGTCGGCGGATATGCAACCTGAAGATTGCATCAGGCCGAACTCAGCGGGCAACCGAAGCGCGGCCTCGGCGAGCCAAGGCGTCTGCGGTGCCGAGACTCGGCCAGATCCGATTTCGCGATGGCAAGGCCCGTTTCGCGTCGCATCGACTGCATGCGTTCGCAGAAGACACGCAAGGCGGGCATTCCGCGTTTACCATCAGGAATCGCCTGACGCGTATCCGTTTCGCTAAAGGGTTGACATTACGTTAAGTCGGTCTGTACAAATTCATCGCAAGGGAGTGAACTGACGGTCCATCTGGAGGATATGCGAAGAGCAAGTCGCATGGTTTCATTTGAAACCTGTCAAAAGGGGAGTCATCGGCAGGGTCGACGGTCGTGACGCGCGATTGGATAACAATCTGAAGAAAAGCGCATGTCGACACATCTCAGCTAGACTGAAGTTATTCGTGTAAAGAGGGGAATGCCGTGAAACAACGCGCTTCCGGCTGTGTTTCCGCGCGCCTATCTAGCGTCGAAGATGTCATGAATCGGCGCAGAAGACGATCCTTCTCCGTCGAGAGAGTCCCTTCCCGAAGTATTGTTCGGATGTGGTGCCACGATCTTGCATCGTGCTGCGCCGCAAAAACTATGTCTGCATGAGAATTCGCCGAGGCGAAAGAAGTCAATCGATCCTGTGAAATTGGGGTGCGGCTGAAGTCCTGCTGTCAGCAACCAGTCGCCCCAAGCAAAGACGGAACCGAAGCGATGGCCTACAACGTCGATCTGGACACCAACGGCGCCAACAACGGCAACGCAACCGGAAGCTATCAGGAGGGGTCGTTCCTGCCCCTCGCCGATGCCACCGTCGCGACGCCGAACGACAGCTTCTACAACCAGCTGATCGAGATCCTGATCGACGACCCGCGCGATGGCGACGACCTCGGCTTCAGCGCCTCGCGCACGGTCCAGCTGTCGAACGGCACGAGCGCCCTCGTCACCTTCAACAGCGACAGCAGCCTCATTTCGGTGCAGCTCTCCACCGACACCCAGCCGGGCGCCGCCGCGGTTCTCTCGGACGTGGGCTCGCAGCTCCTGATCGGCTTCAACTATCCGGCGGCGAGTTCCGACCTTCGGGTCGAGGCGATCATGCGGGCGATCACCTTCACCACCGGTGACGATCCGACCGGCAATCTTGCCGGCGACGGCGATACGGGCCGCACGATCAGCTACTACGGGCCTGGCAGCAGCAGCGAGGATGACGCGCCGACCGCGACTCTCCCGCTGACCGTCGCTCCGCTGAACGACGCGATCGAATTCGGCGCCGTGACCTTCACCACCGGCGGCGGCACGACGGATGCCGACGCGACCTCGCCGAATGTCGATACCGTGACCTTCGACTGCGACACCGGCTCGGGCACCGCCACCGATGCCTTCGCGGAAGACGGCTCCAGCGATTCCAGCACGCTGATCGTCGACCAGTCCGGCACCCTCAGCTTCTCCGACCCCGACTTCTACCGGGCGAACGGCGCGGCCGGCGACATCGATCCCGCCGGCGACTTCGCCATTGCGGTCAGCGCGATGGACGGTTCGTCGCAGGCTTTCGCGCTTCCCGACCAGCAGGCCTTTCTCGACGCCCTCGTCCTGTCGAACGCGACGATCGGCGAAGACGGCAACGGCGAGGTCACCTATGCGGTGACCCTGCCGCAGTCGGCGGTCGACTTCGTGCCGACGGGCGAGACCTATACCTTCACCTATACGATCACCCTGACCGACCGGGTCGATCCCGCCAGCGGCAATGCCACCAGCTCCGACACGGTGACGCTGACCTTCACGGTGACGGGCGCCAACGACGCCCCCGTGGCGGCCGACGACGCCGTCGGCTCGGCGCTCGAGCCGGCGACCGACGAGGACACCACTTTCAGCTTTGACGCCAGCACGCTTCTTGCCAACGACACCGATGTCGACGTCGGCGACACGGCGGACCTGGCAGTCGTCGGGCTCGCGGCCAGTGCCGGCGCCGATCCGCAGACCGAAACGGTTCTCACCGTCACCTCGGCCGAGGGCGCGACGGTGACGTTCGACACGGGAACTGGCCAGATCACCTATCAGCCGGGCTCCGGCTTCCAGGATCTGGCGGTGGGCGAAAGCCGCGCCGACAGCTTTTCCTATGTCATCGAGGACGCGAGCGGCGCCCGCTCGATCGCCACCGTCACCCTCACCGTCGGCGGCGCCAACGACGCCCCGACGATCACCTCCACGCTGCTCAGCGACGGCATCGTCACCACCGATCTCGGCGGCACGAGCGACGTCGGTTTCGACCTGGCAATGCGGCCCGCCGGCTTCGTCGTCGCGGGCGTAACGGGCGATACCGCTGGCGCCTATGAGGTCGCGCTGGTCGGCTACCTCGCCGACGGGCAGGTCGACACGAGCTTCGGCGAGAACGGCGTCGCGACGGTGGATCTCGACGCGTCGCTGGGCGCGACGCGGCCGGCTGGTGCACCCGTACGCGTCTCCGTCGTCGCCGATGGCGCTGGCGGCTTCGTCGTCTCGGCGGACTATTACAACGGGGCGGACCACGACTTCGCCCTCGTGCGCTTCGACGCCAACGGGGAGCTCGACACCGATTTCGGCCCCGACGGCACCGGCGGCATCGTCACGACGCCGATTCTGGCGGCGGACAACTACGCCCAGAACGTCACGATCGACGGTAGCGGCAACATCCTCGTCGTCGGCAGCACGTTCAACGGCTCGAACTATGACCTCGCCATCGTCCGCTACACGTCCGACGGCGAGCTCGATACAAGCTTCAGCGGTGACGGCATTGCTACGCTCAACGTCGTCAGTAGCGGCATCGATTTCGCCCACGACATCGTTGCAACTCCCGCTGGCATTCTCGTTTCCGGCACAGCCAGCGGCAATTTCTTCGTCGCCCGCTACACCTCCGCGGGTGTCCTCGACCTGACCTTTGGTGGCGGCGACGGCATCGTCACGACCAGTTTCAATGGCGCAGGCTCGGCCTATGGCATGACGGTGACGTCGACCGGCGAGATCCTGGTCTCCGGCTTCGCCGCCTTGGGTGGCGGCGGTACGGACTTCGTCCTCGTCCAGTACACGGCCGGTGGCGTGATCGACACGACGTTCGGCACCAACGGCATCGTCACGACGCCGCTCGCAGGGACCAGCGAATTCAGCTTCAGCGTTACGACGCTCGGCGACGGCGACATCATCGTCGCCGGGGCGCAGGGCAGCAACTTCGCGCTCGTCCGCTACAATTCGGACGGCACGCTCGACACGAGCTTCGGCAATGGCGGCATCGTCGTCACCGATCTCGGCGCTG
This sequence comes from Aurantimonas sp. 22II-16-19i, assembly GCF_002088275.1. Classification (GTDB taxonomy): domain Bacteria; phylum Pseudomonadota; class Alphaproteobacteria; order Rhizobiales; family Rhizobiaceae; genus Jiella. The sequence goes on along the minus strand of NZ_AQQS01000014.1, from coordinate 839 downwards.
CGGACGCGGCCTACAGCGTCACGGTCACCACCGACGGCAAGCTGCTCGTCGCGGGCGGCAGCGGCGGCGACTTCGCCGTGGTGCGCTACAATGCCGACGGCAGCCTCGACACCAGCTTCGACAGCGACAATCTCCGCCTTTCCGACGAGGCCGACCTCGCCGAAACCGACGCGCCGCTGACGGCGAGCGGCTCGTTTGCGGTGGCCGACGTCGATACGTCGGACGAAGTGACGGGGGCGGTGACGAGCGTTTCGGCCGCCAGCGAGACGGTTGCGATCGTGACCGACGGCAATGATCTCGTGAGCGTCAACGGGGTCAGCGCGGCCGACCTCCAGGCGATGCTGACGGTCTCGCAAGGCATCGTCGTCGACGCCTCAAGCAATTCCGGCACGCTCGCCTGGGCCTTCGACAGCGCCAACGCCACAGGTGCGTCCGCCAGCGAGCGGGCCTTCGACTTCCTCTCGGCCGGCGACGAGCTGACGCTCACCTATGACGTCACGGTCGCCGACGGCAACGGCGGCACCGCCACCGAGACGGTGACCATCACCATCACCGGCACCAATGACGGGCCGGTCGCGACGGCTGACAGCAATTCGGGCGACGCGGTCGTAGAGGCTGGCGTCGATGCGGGCAACGCGGCTGTTGCGGGCGATGCGTCGGCGACCGGCAACGTGCTCGACAACGACGACGATGTCGACGCTAACGACACGCTGGTGGTGACAGAGGTCACGACCGCGGCCAATGGTGGGGCGAGCGGCGTCGTGACGGCCGGGACGGGTTCGACCGACGGCACGACCATCACCGGCCTCTACGGCACGCTGACCATCGGCGCCGACGGC